>CAWGNT010000027.1:0-70768 GCA_963824085.1 uncultured Gammaproteobacteria bacterium | reverse complement strand
AGCCCAGACCTGTCATCCGGTAACCTAGCGGCAACTCTGCCGCAATCCCGCGTCAGCGAAACTGTGGCAGCTGCAAAGTGGCGGGTCCGCAGCACCAATGAGCTCGCGTCCTTTGGCGGCTCACTCGACAACTAGCGGAGAGGCGTGTTAGCGGATGTGCGGGATCGCGGGTGTGATCGTTCGGCGGGGCCGACCCGACGCTTCGCAGCTCTTCAGGGCAGCCGAGCTCTTGAAGCATCGCGGTCCAGATGAGCGCGGGGTACATATCGTCGATTCAGTCGGGTTGGCCCACACGCGACTGTCCATCATCGACCTCCAGGGCGGGCACCAGCCGATCGTTGATCCCCGAAGCAACAATGTGCTGGTTGCTAACGGAGAGATCTACAACTTCGTCGAGCTGCGCGAGGAGCTCGAGGCAAGCGGATGTCGTTTCGCAACCGGCTCCGATTCGGAAACCATTCTGCACGTCTTCGATCGGTACGGCGTCGGGGGGCTTAGCCGGCTGCACGGCATGTTCGCCTTCGCCTTGTATTCCGCGCGCGACCGCTCCTTGATACTGGCGCGGGACCGCCTCGGCATCAAACCCCTCTACTACACCCAACTTCCCGACCGCATCGCCTTCGCGTCGGAGCTGAAGGGCCTACTGCCGCTGCTGCCCCGAGTCCCCGACCTTTCCGTCCCTGCCCTGGCGAGCTTCCTGGACTTCGGCTTCAACAGCATGGAGGAATCCATTTTCAAGGGCGTCCACCGGTTGGAGCCGGGCACTGCGCTCGTCATCAATGGTGAGCTGGACACCGTGACCGTAACCTATTGGTCACCTCAGGAGATCTCTCCCCGCGATCTAACCATGGACGAAGCACTCGAGGAGTTTGATTCCCTGTTCGACCAGGTTCTGCGCCAACATATGCGCTCCGACGTTCCCTACGGCCTTTTTCTATCGGGAGGGCTGGACTCGGGGAGTCTCCTCGCACGGCTGTCCGCCTACCACGACCGGCCGATTCAGACCTTCTCCGTGGGTTACGAAGGCCTGGAGGACTCCGACGAGTTGGTCCAGGCGCGTAGGGTCGCCACGCTCTTTCGGAGCGAGCACACGGAGCTGCGGCTAGATCCTTGGCGCGCCCTGTGGGCACTGCCTTTGAGCGTCTGGTCGGCGGACGACCTCATGTACGACGCCGCATCTTTGCCGACCGTGCTGTTGGCCCAACGCGCCGCTCGTGAGCTGAAGGTTGTCTTTACCGGTGAAGGGGGAGACGAGAGCTTCGGCGGCTATGGGCGTTATCGCCGCAGCCGGCTTCAACAGCTTCTGAAAGGTATGCCCGATTGGCTGGGCGGGGGCTACCGTTTTGCAGGCCGCTGGCCAAGCCCGATGCGCGACAAGGGGTTTGGCACCACCCTGACGATGGCCGGGAGAGCAGGCAGCGAGCCATTTAGACAGGCATGGCGATCAGCGCCTGGCGCTTGGTCATACCTGCGCAAGGCGCAGCTCACCGATATTCGGACCGAGCTGGAGGACAATCTGCTCGTGAAGGTCGACCGTACGCTGATGGCATTCGGATTGGAGGGCCGAGTCCCCTTTCTCGATCATCGCATCGTCGAGCTCGGGTTGGCCTTGCCGGACCGGCTCAAGGTTCGAGGCCGCATCGGCAAGGTGCTTCTTCGGCGCTGGGCGAGTCGTTGGTTGCCCAGGGAGCAGCTAGAAGGCAGGAAACGCGGATTTGGCGTCCCGCTGGGAGGCTTGCTTCGTGGGAAGCTGCTGAAACAGCTGGGCGACAAGCTGCAAGGCAGCCGCATCATCAAGGAGTGGTTTACCCCGCGGGTCGTATCGGATCTGGTCGGGCTGCAAACCAAGACCGGGAGAGCAACGCGCCACCTCCTACAGCTGGCTCAGTTCGCAACCTGGCACGGCATGCTCCTTGACGGAGCGGCGAACCGCCCCAGCGCCGAGGAAAATCCACTCGACTGGATCCACTGATTCGTCGGGAGCAACGGCTGCATCAACCAAACGCGGCAGGCTTTGTCAGCCGTTCTGCCAGCGAGCTCTCTGCTCAGTTCTCTCGCCAAGCCGTGAATCTTTGGGGTACCGAATGGTTCACTGCCCGCAAGCCACGCGGCCCAGCACAACGTCGTACCCCCTTGACGGGACCGCACCAGAAGCTCCACACGATTCCCCGCGCACGTTGTATTGCGGTTGTTTTCGTAGCGGTCGGCGCGCATGCGACTACACTTGCGAGAATGCCGGCTTCGCACCAGTCGCTGACCTTCCGTGTTCCGGAATCTGCCTGCAAGGAGAGTCATATGGCGTCCCAGCTGAGCTTACCCTATTGCCGGACCGCGGCCCTGGCCGTGCTGAGCCTCGTTGTCGCCTGCGCCTTTGGGCAACCCGGTCCGGCGATCGCGGACAGCGGCCATACAACATCCGGAGAGGTGCTTTGGAACGAGACTCAGAGCAAGCTCTTCAACGGCCAGATCCACACCATCTATATCAAGATGAACCAGGCGAGCTGGAATCAGCTGCACGACGACGAGAAGAACAACCATTGCGAAAAGTCGGACGACGTGAAGTGGGTCCACGCCCGCTATTTTGTCTTCGACGACATTCCCATGAAGGACGTGGCGATGAAGGTGCGCGGCAACACCTCGCGCTGTATTCCGCGCCTGCAGTTCAGGGTGTCGTTCGACCGTACCCACGGCGTCTACTCCCGGCAAGGCAACGAGCCGTGGCACGAGGTGCAATACGATGACGCCGCCAAGGCCGTTATAAAGGACCGTACCCTCTACGGTCTCGATGAGCTGAACCTGCGTCGGAGCTTCAACGACTCCAGCTCCAAGAACGACTCCGGCAACGGCATGTTGGCGCGAGAGCCGGTCGCGACCTGGGCCGCCGCCGAGGCCGAGAAGGTGGCATCGACCACGGTCCGCGGGCCCCCGGTCTACCGCACCGCCTACGCGCTGGTGGAGTTCCAGCTGTGCTCGAGCGACGCCGACAGCAAGTGCGCAAACCGCTTCCGACGTGCCTACGTCGTCGCCGAGTCCCTCGACAAGGCATTCTTCCGCATGCGCTACGACGACCGCAACCCAACGGTCTTTGCCATGTCCCACGGGTGCGCATTGAAGGGTGATGACGGCTTCAGCCTGCGTTGTGTGCAGCCCGAGTACATCGAGGGCAAGAAGCTTCACGATGGGGATGATGAGCAGGAGGCGAGGGCCCTGAGCTATCTCACCGGGCCGAAGGGGCTCAAGACGCGCCTGGACGCTGCCGGCACGGCTGCGGAGGTGGGAGAGGTCCTGGATCTCGACAACGTCATGAACTACGCCTCGGTCGCGACGACCGTCGGCCACTGGGACAGCGCTTACGGCAACTTCAATAACGACCTGCTCTACTTTCACGCGCCGAGCGGAAAGTGGAAGCTGATCATCTGGGACATGGACAACACGATGGACTACGACGGGCCCGGCGGGCCGGGGCACTTGTACAGCTACGCGGACGTCGCCAAGGAGCCGCGCATCCTGTTCGACAAGCTCTTTGACCTTCCGGAGCTGAATGCCCGTCTGAAGCAACGCCTAGGGGCCTATCTGTCCACCATCTACGATGATCAGGGGAAAGGCCCGATCAGGGACGAGATCATCCGGGTGCGCGACCAGTACATCGCCAAGATGAACGGGGAGCTCGTCAGCGGCGAGCGCCAGAATCTCGATCGCGCCCGGGAGATGCTCGACTACACGAAGACGCGCTACCGTGTGCTCCAGGAGCAGATCTCACAGCAGTGACACTGAGGATGATGCCAGTTGAAGACCGTCGTCATGCCGGGTACTGGACATCATTGGTCCGCGGCAGGATGGGTGGGGATGCTCGCCCTTCTGGCTTGCGTCTGGCCCGTCGGTGCCGGTCGCGCATCCGATAGCAATAACGGCGGATTGCGCGAGGCACGGGAACGACTGGACGTCCTGGAGCAATACAGCCTCCCGATGCGCGAGGTTTCGGGTCTCGCACTGGCCCAAGGGGGCGCAGACGGCATCGACATCTATGCGGTGGGAGATGCCGACTATGAGGTTGGTCGTTTCCGTACTCGCGAATCACCACACGTAGTGAGCATCGATGTCCGCGACGTGGCCGGCGCGATGTCGGCCGGGACTCAAGCCGTCTCCCAGTGGGAGGCCGTTGCGACGGACGCGTCCCCCATGATCTGCGCCTTGGCCGAGGACTCCGCTCGGGTGACCTGCCTCGGAGGCGATCTGGCGCGCGTGGTCGCGGAATTCGAGCTGGACGTGACGAACATCCCGAGTCTGGAAAGCTCTTGGTCGAACGAGCCGAACTCCCGCGGTGAGGGGATGGTTCTGTTGCGAAGGGGTCATGTGCTCTTGCTCAAGGAAAAGAAGCCGGCCCTGATCATCGAGTTTGGTCCCCTGGGCGAGACGCCCATGGGGTGGAGCGCGGATAGTCTTCTTGGCGACGGCCAGGAATTCATGACCCCAGCATCTCATGTCCTGGTGGCGCTGAAGGTGTGGGAGCTCGCGGACAGCCTTGCCGCAATCGCCGACGACGGTAGCGAGCTTGCCGTGGGTCCGGACCGGCGCCTCTACATGCTCTCTCAGAAGAGTGCCCTATTGATCCGCCTGGAAAGCACCCTCCGGCCTGATGAGGACAAGGTTCACGCGAGCGCGCTCTGGCAGCTGCCGCACGACTTCGAGCATGCGGAGGGTCTCGCCATCGACGGTGGGATGCATCCTTGGGTCGCGGTCGATAACCACGAGACGGATCGGCCCAATCTCTTTCGCCTCACACCGATCGAGCCGCGCTGACCGGTACCAGTCGGTCCAACCCAGTCCGGGATGCGGGGGGTCGTACGCATCCGCAAGATGCGGACGCAAGCGGCGGCGTTGAGCTGCTTTGTCTTGCGCTGCGGCAAGGGGCGACGGAAAAACTGCATCTTCCCTGACCGCATTGGCTGTTCCCACTGTGTGATTTGGCGTACAGTTGTCTTGATCATACACCGGGCCGCAAAGCAATCGGCGAGCCGGTGCGATCGGCAAGGATGCTTTAGGGAGCCTGCATCGTCACGAACGGGTCGGGGTCATTCTGGATCCAGCTGCTTGCGTGTCGTTTCCTGATGGGCCGATGACCTTCTCCGATGCGGGGCGGAGGCGATTTCTGTCAAGTCGCGTACCACCTTGCGGGTCCTTTCGCCCGCCTTCGGCGTCGCACCGGCAGTCACATAGCTCGGCTATGCTCCTGCCAGCGCTGCTTGAAGGCGAACGAAGATCCCGTGCAATCTGGCACATGATGTTCCGGCAATCGCCTTATCGAGAAGTGAGATGGGAGAATCATCATGTTGGAGATATGCAACAGTAGGGCCGCCGCAGGCGGCCTGGTCCGAGGCTCGACAATCGGTGCGTGGGTGGTCATGGTCTCGACCCTGGCCTCGCTGCTTATGGTTTCCACCCCGGCCGAGGCGATCCCGGCGTTCGCGCGTCAGATGGGCGTCGAGTGCTCAGCGTGTCACACCGCCTACCCGGAGCTCAACGCCTTCGGGCGCGAGTTCAAGCTGACGGGCTACACCCTGAGCGCAGGCAATGTCCCCTGGTACAAGAAGTTCGCCTTCATGACCGAGCCGTCCTTCACCCATACCTCGGCGGACATCTCGGATCCGCCGGAGGACTTCGGCGCGAACAACAACCTCGCCTTCACGCAGTCGAGCCTGTTCTTCGGCGGACAGATCGCGGGCAAGGTCGGCGGGTTCGTGCAGGCGACCTACGATGGGGTCGGCAAGGTGTTCTCCTGGGACAATACGGACTTCCGCTTCGCCGACACCGCGACGGTCAAGGGCAAGCCGCTCGTCTACGGGATCGATCTCAACAACAACCCCACGGTGCAGGATCTCTGGAACACGACGCCGGCGTGGAGCTATCCGTTCTCGTCCTCCGGCATTGCGTCGACGCCCGCGGCCTCCACGCTCATTCAGGGGCTTGGCGGTCAGGTCGCCGGTCTCGGTGCCTATACTTTGTGGAACGGCCTGGTGTACCTGGAGCTCGACGGGTACCGATCTCTGGGAGACGATGCCCTGCGGGCACTCGGTGTGTCCCCTTCGGAGGTGGGCGCCAAGATCGACGGCACGGCACCCTATTGGCGCGTCGCGCTGCAGCACGAATGGGGTCCGCACTACCTGGCGGGCGGCACCTTCGGAATGGTCGCAGACACCTTCCCCGGCAATGATCGCTCGGCTGGAAACGATCGCTTCACGGACATCGGGTTGGATCTGCAGTACCAATACACCGGGGCACGTGACGACATCGCCCTGCGGCTGTCCTGGATCCACGAGGACCAGGACCTGAACGCGAGCCAACAGCTCGGGGCCGCGAGCAACGGGTCCAACGACCTGAGCACCTTCAACGGTAACGTCAACTATCTGTATGACAAGACCTGGGGGTTCACCGCCGGCTATTCGAACCTGCGCGGCGACGCGGATCCCGCCTACTACGGGACCGACAACGGCTCCCCAGACAGCAGCTGGGTGACCCTCCAGCTCGACTGGCTGCCTTACAACAAGCACGGCGGGCCGTCCCTGTGGCCCTGGTTCAACCCGAAGTTTTCGGCGCAGTACATTGCGTACAACCGCTTCGACGGGACGACCAGCGGGGCATCCGACAACGACACCTTTTATCTGCAGGCCTGGCTGGTGTTTTGACAAGGCTACCCGGGGTCGCGGGTACTGCGTATCGGGCTGCGCCGTGAGCGTGTCCGCGTAACGTCCACGGCGCCGCCCTTGGCGCCGTGGGTACCGCCGTTCCGCACCCGACCCGAACCAGAAGCCAAAGCT
The DNA here is from genome assembly GCA_963824085.1 of uncultured Gammaproteobacteria bacterium. Taxonomy (GTDB): domain Bacteria; phylum Pseudomonadota; class Gammaproteobacteria; order Chromatiales; family Chromatiaceae; genus JARRNE01. The sequence goes on along the minus strand of CAWGNT010000027.1, from coordinate 63,953 downwards.
GACGTTCGAGACTGATCGCCTAATCTCCTACCGGTGGGTACGCCCAAAGGCGGCATCCGTGCTCATTATTGCGGTGTAGAAAACCACGTCCTGTGGACGTGGTCAGAGTGCGGAGGCTTTGCCGGTAGCACGACTCAGCGGTACTCCAGCGTTTGAGCTGTCCCCACAGTCTCGAACGAGGAGTAGACCAATGAGTCGTTTTCGCAAGCTATCACACGCGATCTGCGGCGCCCGTCGGTTATCCACTACTTCACCGACGAGGACATGCCGGGGGTGATCGATTACCTCATCGATCAGCGCGAGCTTGCCGAGATCCTCATCAACCCCGGCATCGAGCGCCTGGTCATCCTCCCCGGCCACACCTCCTTCACCAACTCCTCCGAGATGCTCTCCACGCCGCGCATGGTCCGCTTGGTGGAGGAGCTCAAGACCCGCTATCCCGACCGCATTGTGCTGTTCGACATGCCGCCGCTTCTCAGCGGCGACGACGTAATCGCCTTCTCCCCGTACATCGACGCCGTCATGCTGGTGGTGGAGGACGGCAAGACCGCGAAAGAAGACCTGCGCCGCGCCTGGGAGCTGCTCGACGGGGAAAGAATCATCGGGGTCGTACTCAACAAGGCGGACGATGCGACCTCCGCCTACGGGCACGCGTACGGCTGAGGCCTCGCCGGGAGGCCGTTAGGAGCGACAGCAAGGAAGTCATGTACAAGACCTTCTACGGATTTAAGGAAAAGCCCTTCTCCCTGCTGCCGGACCCGGGCTTCCTCTACCTGGGCCGCCAGCACAGCACGGCCTATTCCCTGCTGGAGTACGCCGTTCTCAGTCAGGCCGGGTTCACCGTCATCACCGGCGAGGCGGGCTGCGGCAAGACCACCCTCATCCGTCACCTGCTGAACCAGATCACCCAGGGCGTCACCGTCGGCCTCATCACGAACACCGCCAACGCGCGCAACAACCTGCTCAAATGGGTCCTGCTCGCCTTCCGGCAGGACTACAAGAACAAAGACATCGTGGAGCTCCACGAGACCTTCGAGCACTTCCTCATCCGCGAGTACGGGCGCGGCCGACGCACCGTCCTCATCGTCGACGAGGCGCAGAACCTCCCCATCGACACGCTCGAGGAGTTGCGTCTCCTCTCCAACATCAATGCCGACAAGGACCAGGTCCTGCAGCTCATCCTGGTCGGCCAGCCCGAGCTCAGGCTCAAGCTGGAGCTGCCCGACCTCCAGCAGTTCGCCCAGCGCGTGGTCGTTAACTATCACCTGAGCGCACTTAACGAGCTGGAGACGCCAAGGTACATCCAACACCGGCCGGAGCGAGCCGGTGCCCAAACAGTCCTCTTCTCGGACGCCGCGTGCGAGCTGATCCACCAAGCCACAGGCGGCGTTTCGCGCCTGATCAACGCCCTGTGCGACATGGCCCTCGTCTACGGCTATGCCGAAAGGGCGCAAGCGATTGACGAAGCGCTCGTGCAGGCTGTCATCGACGACCGGGCAGGCGGCATCCGCCAAACCAAGGGCGGTCCGTAAGACCGGAAACTGCCGCCGGCCGCGGCCAACAATGAGCCTGCCGTCGTCATCTTCGACCGCAACATGGCACGCGAGCTATTCAGCCAGCTCCGCAAGAAATGAAAGGCATCGCCCGCCCCACTCTCCGTAGGTCGGCAACCCCTTGCCGCCCGCACCGACACCAAACCGCAGCGGGGACGGCCGCTTCCACGACAAGCCAGACCCGTAGGAGCGACCCTCAGGTCGCGAAAACTCCCACCCCCAGGCATGGAGAGGACCGAGGATGGGGTCGAACACCGACCGCGGCACAACGCGCATCCCGTAGCTCCGCAACCCTTTACCTCCCACACCGACACCAACCCGCAGCGGAGACGGCCACTTCCCGGACAAGCCAGACCCGTAGGAGCGACCCTCAGGTCGCGAAAACGCCCACCCCCAGGCAGGGGGAAGACCGAGGATGGGATCGAACACCGACCGCGGCACAACGCCCAGCCCTTCGCTCCGCAACCCCTTACCGACTTCGAACCCCCTTCCTCGGGAAGGTGGCCAAACGGGATGTGCTGTGGTTGACTCACAGTCAACCTCGCCGTAGTCTGACGGCTCATGTGGAGCATCGAGTACAAGCGTCCCGCGCGCAAGACGTTGCAGCGGATGCCTACGGAAACGGCGCGGCGTTTTCTCGATGCCTTCGAGGCCCTCGCACAGGACCCTGGACGCCAGGACCTCGATGTCGAACCTCTGCAGGGCCGGCCGGGGTATCGTTTACGAATTGGCGCCTGGCGAGCGACCTATGTCCCCGAACCCGAGCGGCTGGTAATACTCGTCGCAGAGATCGGGCCGCGGGGAGGCATCTACAAATGAACCGAAATATCCAGATCATTGAACGAGACGGCAAACCGGAGTACGCGGTCGTGCCCTATGCCGAGTTTGAGCGCCTGTGTCGCCTGGCGGAGGAGGCGGAGGACGTGCGCGCCTATGACATGGCGATGGCAGACGAAGGGGAAGCGGTTCCGCATGAAGTTATGCGGCGCCTGGTCGAGGGTGAGTCCCCGTTGCGGGTCTGGCGCGAGCACCGTGGTCTCACACAAGCGGTGTTGGCGGAGCGAGCCGGCGTAGACAAGACCTACATCTCGCAGATCGAGGCGGGCCGCAAGAGCGCGTCCGTCAAGGTCATGAGCCGATTGGGTGCGGCTCTGGGCGTTACCCTCGACGATTTGATCTCAGTCGAGCTTTGAGTGAACGGTTCAAAAACACGTGAAACAGCGTTTTTCTAGCCCCTCGACCCAGCGGGGAGAGAGTTGGGGTGAGGGGACAGAGCCGGCGAGACCTGTATCGGTTGAATGTGCACGCTTTCTGAGGATTTTCCGGACCAGTAGCTGCAGACGCGGCAGCGTCGGGGTGTGCGAGTGGCGGCCATGATGATCGTTGGCGTAGAACGCGCCGGAAGGCCTCAGCAAGGAAGCAGTCTCGACATCGGTCTGCCATGTCCAGATCATCACCAACCTCCCAACCTCACCCATCCCCGTAGGAGCGACCTCTGGTCGCGACCACCCCAAACGAGGGGTACGAAAGCGGGGAAAGATAGCTTCAAGCCGACCCAGCAGCTAGACGATCATGGATTTCATTCTGACAGATCACGCACGCAAGAGATGCGCGCACCGAGGTATGGGTGCAACCCGTCCTCCGCGCCCGCTACGCTGCCAGTGGCTGGCTGAAATCCGGGTCATTGGCGGCAGATCCCGGGTAGAGGCGGCGGGATTCGCGCTGGATGCGAAAGCGCATGAATTCCTCCCACAGGTCGCTGAGGTAGACGCAGCGCAGGTCGAGCATGGCGCGAGCGCCGGTCATGACCCGGCGCATGCCGGAACGTTCCATGCGGTCTTTGACAACGCATCGGCAGGCCCCTTCGATGACACCGGAGGCGATCGGGAAGCCGTGCTCGAGGTAGGCGTCATAGGCCATGCGATGGGCATTGTTGTGGAAGTATCCGCAGATGCGCTGTAGCGCATCGCGACGCTTGCCTTTGAGCTTGTGGTGCGTCGCGAGCCAACGCAAGGCGCGGATCACGGCAGCGATGTCGCCGTGGAGCATGCGTCGCGCTTGGTCTTTGACGAAGGTGCGGGCGGCGTTGCTGCCGTTGGGATGGAACAGGAACGCGGCCTCCCACAGGTAACCGAGGGCGTGGAGCAGATCGAGGATCTCGGTGACCTCCGCAAGCGCATCTGGCAGATGCACCCCGCCCGCCTTCCACAGCGACTGCTGACCGTCCATGACGAGGACGACCGGCTTGTCGCCGTCGGGATTGCGCTGTCTCACCTGCGCGCCCATCCAATCGAAGATCGTTCGCGTTTGCGCCTCGGTGGCGTCCCGATCGTCGCGCTCCAAGGCGGCGCGGACGTACTTGAAGCAAGGGCGCGGGCGCGACGGTGGCAGGCCGACGGGCGCTTCCCGAAACAGGGCGTCCAACACCTCATCGGGCGTGCGCACGAACGGGTCCACCGTATAGACCGCCCCGATCAAGGCCATCTTCTTGGTTCCGGGACGCACCCCGGCGGTTGACGGGGGCTCGACTGCCTTGGGTGCCTTGGCACCGCCGCGCATCGGGACCCCCTTGCCGTCGCCCGTGCACACCAACAGTGCCCCTTCCTCCTCGCCCGACGGGGTCGGGCGCTCTTCCCAGAACGCCCCGACCGCCGTGACCAGCTCGCGTTGGTTACGTTCCAGGGTGTGCACCGATTGGGTGAAGCCGAGGATGCGGGTCAGGGCCGCGCTGACCGTCGCATAGGGCATCTCCACCGCCAAGTGCTGATCCCAGTCCTGCAGCAGGTACGAGTACTTGCCCTGTGGCAGCCCGAGGCGTTCGTCCAGCGGCACCGCCTCGATCTTCTGGCCCTCCCGCGTCCCGTAGACCGCCCGAGTCAGCTCGAACAGACCGAACACGTTCTGGATCTCACGTCGATGCAACATGTCGAGCCGGCGCGCCTCGCGGCCATCTTCCAAGACCACCCGATCCCCGGCATCGCCATCGCCGAAAAGGGCCAACCAGGCGCCAAAGATGCTGCCACCGAGCTTGAGCATCCGCTCCCACAGCCCCGTCTCCACTTCGTGCGCCGTTCGCCCTTGTTCAAACGCCGCCTGCACGAACCCCAAGACCTCGAAAAATTCGTCCAGCAGGGCCTGACGCTTGATCTCACTCGTGGCGTCGTTCATGCTCTTCATCGTGGGCTCTCCGCTTGGCTAGACCTAACTTCCCGCCATAGCTTGGCGGGAAGGAGCCCCGTTGTCTAGTCCGCTCTTTTCGAGCCCGTCTTTACACCTGTCAATAGCCCGCCCGCGTCTGGTCGCACCCCCACCGGTTAACAATAAATCAACTGGTTAGATGCGCGGAAGGCGGGTTGCACCCCCGAGGTATAGAGGAAGCGTGGATACGCCGAGCATTGGAGGATCCCGCAGCAGTCGAGCGGGACATAAACGATTCGGATCTTGTTCATGCCCTCTGGCCTGTTCCAGAAAAGGGATTTCGCATTCTGCGGGTTATCTACAATGAAACGGTACATCCCGTTGCCGTGGTTACTGCATTCTTCGATGCAAAGGCTAAAGCACGATGAAACTCGAATTTGATCCAACGGCGGATGCGGCCTATTTCGAGATTTCTTCTGCACCGGTAGAGAGAACAGAAGAAATCGAACCCGGCATCAACGCTGACTACGACGCCGAGGGGCATCTTGTAGGTATAGAGGTTCTTTCAGTGACCAAGAGAAACCTATCTGAAACCTTCGGAAAAGTAGCGTGATTTCAAGGCGCTCATGTATTTGGCAGCGTGTGTATGCCTAACAACGTGACAACCCACGCTCAAACCTGATGTCCCCCAAACCGCAAGCCGCCGCGCCCGACCGCCAAAGTGCGCGCGTGGAAGCGCTGGCCAAGACCGTTGCCGCAGAGGCCCGCCGCCGCCTCGGCGCAAACGCGCGGGTGATCTGGTTCGGCTCTTGGGTTCAAGGCACGGCGCAACCCCATTCCGACATAGACCTTGCCTTGGACGCCCCCGCGCCGTTTAGCGTGGAAGACCTGGCAGCGCTTCGAGCGTGGGTGGATGACCTGGCGACCCTCTACTCAATCGACCTCGTCGACCTGCATGAGGTCAGCGACGAATTCCGGGCCAGGATTCAAGCGCACGGGGTCGCCCTGTGAGCGCCGCACGCCTGACCAGTCTCGGCAAGGCCCTCACCCGTCTGGACGAGGCGTTGGCGCTCGCGGAAACCGACGTTACGCGGGACGCGGCGATTCAGCGATTTGAGTTTTGCTTCGAATTGGCATGGAAAGCCGTGCGGGAAGCCCTCGTCCATCAAGGGCTAAGCTGCACCTCGCCGCGCGGCTGCCTGCGGGATGCCTTCAAGCAGGGCTGGGTCGCTGACGAAACAACATGGCTTACCGCCCTCGAGGACCGCAACCTAACATCACACACGTACGACGAGGCCCTCGCGCGAGCCATCTATTCCCGCCTGCCAGGGTACGCGCAGGCCTTCCGCGCCCTGCATGACGCGCTCGCCACGGCCTGGGCCGACGACATCGGATAGCCAGCGCATCGGCGAGCGCCTCAAGATGGGAGAGCTGATGGAGATGCAATCAATCGCAGTAACCCCCTCCCCCTGCCCTGTCTCCAGTATGGGTAATAGACAGGACGCTGGGGGGAGGGGAGGCGCTGGGCCTTGCACGAGACCCGGGTGCGGCGTCGGGTCGCGGCCAAGGCCGCTCCTACGGGGGTCAGCGAGTCGGGCCCTACCGGGTGAATCGGGTGGAGATCCAGAAGGGCGACGATCGGGAGGTTGTGTACTACTGGTTCCAGCAGCGGGGCCGCGACATCACCAACGAGTACGTGGTGAAGCTCTACCTCTTCTGGGACGCCCTGACGCGCAACCGCACCGATGGGGCGCTGGTGCGGCTGACGACGGTGCTCAGGCCCGGGGAGAGCTGGTCGCACGGCGACGGGCGGCTGAAGGATTTCGCGGCGAACCTCGGCGGGCGGCTGGAGCGGTTTGTGCCGGAGTAGGGTCGTGCGGGAGGAGTCTCGATCAATGCGGTTCGTTCCTCAGCGCATCCTACCCTACTGATTGGATATACTTTGGACATCTCCTCTGCATCTCTTCAGAAAGGCAAACCCGTTATGGCCACCGATTACGATCGAGACCTTTACACCTGGTCGCAAGAGCAGGCCGCTTTATTGCGGGAGCGCAAGTTTGACCAAATCGACCTCGTACATATCGTCGAGGAGATTGAGGATATGGGCAAATCGGAGCAGCGGGCGCTTGAGTCCTATCTGGAAGCTCTGCTCATCCACCTCCTTAAGTGGGTGTACCAACCGTCTTTCCGCGGACGTAGCTGGCGGCTGACCATCATCGAGCAGCGCAAGCGACTCCAAAAACATCTGCGCGAAAACCCCGGCCTGAAGAGCAGGCTCGACATCTCCATCGCGGATGCCTACGACTTCGCCAGAACTGGCGCGGAAAAGGAGACGGGGTTGCCCGCGAGCACCTTTCCCCATCAATGTCCTTGGAAATACGAGGTCTTCAGTGATCCCGATTTCTGGCCGGATGGCGTCGAATAGGGGAGGTGGGGCTCGCATTGTGCGTCCGGTGGTGGGCGCGGAGCGCCGGGGAGATGCGTGACACCGCGGCAGTGTGTCACGAGTGGTGAAGTGGCGAGTGGTCGGTTGCCCTGAAGCGAGTTGTGGGGCTCGTGGGGACGCATCGCGCTTGGCTTGACCATTGAGGTTTGGATGTCGACACTGCCTGGCAATCGCCTGCCTAGACCCGGAGATGAGCGCATGCTGACCGAGTACATCGAGGAGGCCATGAAGCGCGCACGCTACGAGCTCATTGAGGATCCTGAAGCACCCTTCTACGGTGAGATCCCGGAGCTGCCCGGGGTTTGGGCGAGCGCGGCGACTTTGGAGAGCTGCCGTCGCGAGCTTAAACATACCCTGGAGGGTTGGATTCTGCTCAGCGTCAAACGCTCGCTGCCTATCCCGAAGCTCGGCGATGCCGAGATTGCTGAGATCGGGGCTGAAGCGGCCTGATGCCGCGGCTATCGCCGATCAGCCACGCCCAGCTGGTCGCGGGTTGGATCGCGGCCAATCCCCCGGATACTACCGATGCGTGGGAGCCCCACACGGTGTCGCTGCGCATCGTGAACTGGGTGACGCTCTTCGTGCGGCCGGAATGGAGATGGGAGCTCGTCCAGGCATGGCCGCTTGGGATCGGGAAGCGGAGCTTGGCGTGAAATGGCGAGGAGGAGTCCGGCGGGTGAGCATCCCGCTCGGTAAGGGTTGGGCACCCACAAATCACCGGCCCTCGCCAGGTCTGGCAGAAGCTATAAGCCATCGGCCGCGCGAATCTCTTCACGGATGATGCGGCGGAGGTCGGCTTCGAGGTGTTCCGACTCGATCATGCGACGCAGTGTGTCGTTAATCAGCGTCTGGTAGCCGCGCTCTCCGGCGAGCGCCTTGAAGTGCTCGACGATGGGGACGTCGAGCATGATGTTGATGCGTTGCTTGCTGACCCGCGCACGCACTGCCGCCTGCCAGTCCGCGCGGCTCACGTCCTGGCCGCCAATGCGTAAGCGGCCGCGATCGAAGTCGGCCTCTACGGAGTCGTTCTGTGAAACAGATCCTGCAGAACTTGAGAGAAGGCCACACCGAGGTGGCGGAGGTGCCCTGCCCCCGGGTGTGAAGCGGGGCGCTCTTGCTCCGGACATCCTGTTCGTTGGTCTCGGCCGGCACGGAGCGTATGTTGGTGGATTTTGGCAAGGCCAATCTCGTCGAGAAGGCTCGCCAGCAGCCGGACAAGGTCCGCATGGTGTTGGACAAGGTAAAGACGGACGGCTTGGCGCCGACGCTGGAAGCGGTGCGCAATAAGCTGGAGCAGCCCTTGGCGCTCGGCTACTGCAATGTCGGATTGGTGGCGGAGCTGGGGGCCGGGGTGAGTGCCTTTTCGGTGGGCGACCGGGTGGTATCCAACGGCAAGCATGCCGAGGTGGTGAGCGTGCCGCAGAATCTCTGCGCCAAGATCCCGCATGCGGTGTCGGATGAGGCGGCGGCCTTTACAGTGATCGGCGCCATTGCATAGCAGGGGATCCGGTTGGTGCGGCCGACGCTAGGCGAGTCGGTGGTGGTCACCGGCCTTGGCCTGATCGGGCTGATCACGGTGCAGTTGCTCCGAGCGCACGGCTGTCGGGTGCTCGGGATCGATCTCGATCCGGTCAAGCTGAGCCATGGCCCGGCGGTTCGGCGCGGAGACGGTCGATCTGTCGGCGGGGCAGGATCCGGTGGCGGCTGCGCAGGCGTTCTCGCGCGGCCGGGGCGTCGACGCGGTGCTGATCACCGCCTCCACCAAGAGCAACGAGCCGGTGCACCAGGCCGCGCTCATGTGCCGCAAGCGCGGGCGCATCGTGCTGGTGGGCGTCGTGGGGCTCGAGCTCTCGCGCGCGGACTTCTACGAGAAGGAGCTCACCTTCCAGGTGTCTTGCTCTTACGGGCCCGGGCGTTACGATCCCGCCTACGAGGAGGGCGGGCACGACTATCCGGTCGGCTTCGTGCGCTGGACCGAGCAGCGCAACTTCGAGGCGGTGCTCGACATGATGGCGGATGGGCGGCTGGACGTGAAACCGCTCGTCACGCATCGGTTCTCGATCGAGGATGCCGAGAAGGCCTACGAGGTCGTGGGGGGCTCCGAGCCGTCCCTCGGCATTCTGCTGGAATACCCGTCGCGGGAGGAGAAGCCCGATGCGGCGTTATTGGAACGTACGGTGCGGCTTTCTCCCGCGACGCGCGCGGACAGTGACGTGCGGGTGGGCTTCATCGGCTCGGGAAACTATGCAACCGGTGTCCTGATCCCGGCCTTCAAGGCGACGGGGGCGGCGCTGCGGACGGTTGTATCGAGCGGCGGCGGGAGAGGGCTGTGCGGTGCGCTGTTCCACGGGGTCCGACGAAGACCCCGGAGGCTGACGCCTGGTCGCCCCGCGGAGCGGCCCTCCCACAGTGGGGGGTCTGTTGGTATCTGCTGGGTTCTTCCTGCAGGCCCTGCCTGAGCTCGATCTTGTGGGAGGGGCGCTCCGGGCCGCTACGTCGGCGGGGCGACTTAATAATGTTGGAAACTTTCACAAAATGAAAGTATCCTGCATTTATGGGCGCGCTGACCGAGGCTATTGTAGGGGCTGGATTGCAGGACCGTATCCTGAGCGAGGCGCAATTATCTCGGCTGCTCGAGGGCTCGGCGCAGAGGCGCTATAACCTGGTCAACCGGGCACTGCGTTCCGGCGAGCTGATGCGTCTGCGGCGCGGACGCTACCGGTTGGCGCCTTCGGTCAACGGGCGGTTGCCGCACCCCTTCGTTGTTGCCCAGGCGCTGGTTGCGGGGTCGTATGTGTCGCTCGAGTCGGCTCTGGGCTACCACGGATGGATTCCGGAAGCGGTACCGTCGACGCTCTCCATCGTTCCCGGGCGGCGGGGCGACGAGGTGCAAGTCCCCGCTCTGGGGCAGTTTCGTTTCTCGCCATTGGCGCTTAACCGCGGCTTCTTTCTCGAAGCGGTCGATCGGGTCCTGGTCGACGGGCAGGCGGCGCTGGTGGCCCAGCCGCTTCGCGCCTTGCTCGATCGCTGTTGTCTCCGCAAGCAGGACTGGCCAGGACTGGCCGTTTTGGCCCAGGACATGCGCATCGATCCGGATGCGTTGGCCACGCTGTCGCCGGAGGCTTTGGAGCCGTTGCGCTCGGTCTATCGACATGGACGTATGCGATCTTCCATCGAGGCGATGCAGCGGGAGCTTGCGGCATGATCGACCTGCTGCGACAACGGCTCGACAGCTATGCCGCGGCCGATGCTCGGCAAGAAGAACAGGCGCTGAAGGAGATCCTCCAGGAGGTGGCTTTGTATGGCCTCTGGCGGGCCGGTTTTTTCGAGGTTGCGGCGTTTCAGGGAGGGACGAGCTTGCGGCTACTGTACGGCCTGCGCCGCTTCTCGGAAGATCTCGATTTTATCCTGCGGGAGGCGGATCCAGGATTCGATTGGAAGCGCTATTTTGCGGTGATGGTCGATGTGCTCGCCGAGCTCGGCGTGCGGTGCGAGCTGGTCGATCGCGGTAAGATGGATCGTGCCGTCAGACAGGCGATGTTGAAAGACGACTCTATTGGGCGACAGCTCGATCTGTCTTTTTATCGCGGCGAGAGGGGGCGCAAGCTCAAGATTAAACTGGAGGTCGATACTCGTCCGCCCAGTGGCTCGAGATTCGATTATCGCTATCTCGATTTTCCGTTGGATTTTGAGGTTTGCATTCAGGATCTGCCGAGCAATTTTGCCCTTAAGGTCCACGCGCTACTGTGCCGCCCATATACCAAAGGTCGGGATTGGTTCGATTTCGCTTGGTATGTGGCGCAAGGCGCGATGCCTAATCTGCCTCTACTCGAAGCGGCCCTCGATCAATACGGTCCTTGGCAGGGGAAGGCACTTGCGGTCGATAAGGCCTGGTTGGAAGCCGCTTTGCTCGAGCGTATACGATCGATCGATTGGCCCGCGGCAGCGAAGGACGTGGAGCCGTTTCTTGGCGGGCCTGAGCAGGCGGGGCTGACGCTATGGAGCGAGCGGTTTTTCGCGGCCAAGGTCGAAAGGCTCGTGCTTGGAATGTGAGGGTGGATTACGCGCGGTCTGCGGCTGTTCCCAATCTCCCCGAGGCCCCATCCGGGCAACCTATCCTGCTGGGATGCCGGAGGTTGCCGATGGCACCCGACTTGAGCTCTTATCGAGTCGATGCGTTGCTTGCCGACCCGCGCACGCACTGCCGCCTGCCAGTCCGCGCGGCTCACGTCCTGGCCGCCAATGCGTAAGCGGCCGCGATCGAAGTCGGCCTCTACGGAGTCGTTGTGTGAAACAGATCCTGCAGAACTTGAGAGAAGGCCACACCGAGGTGGCGGAGGTGCCCTGCCCCCGGGTGTGAAGCGGGGCGCTCTTGCTCCGGACATCCTGTTCGTTGGTCTCGGCCGGTACGGAGCGTATGTTGGTGGACTTTGGCAAGGCCAATCTCGTCGAGAAGGCACGCCAGCAGCCGGACAAGGTCCGCATGGTGTTGGACAAGGTAAAGACGGACGGCTTGGCGCCCACGCTGGAAGCGGTGGGCAATAAGCTGGAGCAGCCCTTGGCGCTCGGCTACTGCAATGTCGGATTGGTGGCGGAGCTGGGGGCCGGGGTGAGTGCCTTTTCGGTGGGCGACCGGGTGGTCTCCAACGGCAAGCATGCCGAGGTGGTGAGCGTGCCGCAGAATCTCTGCGCCAAGATCCCGCATGCGGTGTCGGATGAGGCGGCGGCCTTTACAGTGATCGGCGCCATTGCATAGCAGGGGATCCGGTTGGTGCGGCCGACGCTAGGCGAGTCGGTGGTGGTCACCGGCCTTGGCCTGATCGGGCTGATCACGGTGCAGTTGCTCCGAGCGCACGGCTGTCGGGTGCTCGGGATCGATCTCGATCCGGCCAAGCTTGCCATGGCCCGGCGGTTCGGGGCGGAGACGGTCGATCTGTCGGCGGGGCAGGATCCGGTGGCGGCTGCGCAGGCGTTCTCGCGCGGCCGGGGCGTCGACGCGGTGCTGATCACCGCCTCCACCAAGAGCAACGAGCCGGTGCACCAGGCCGCGCTCATGTGCCGCAAGCGCGGGCGCATCGTGCTGGTGGGCGTCGTGGGGCTCGAGCTCTCGCGCGCGGACTTCTACGAGAAGGAGCTCACCTTTCAGGTGTCTTGCTCTTACGGGCCCGGGCGTTACGATCCCGCCTACGAGGAGGGCGGGCACGACTATCCGGTCGGCTTCGTGCGCTGGACCGAGCAGCGCAACTTCGAGGCGGTGCTCGACATGATGGCGGATGGGCGGCTGGACGTGAAACCGCTCGTCACGCATCGGTTCTCGATCGAGGATGCCGAGAAGGCCTACGAGGTCGTGGGGGGCTCCGAGCCCTCCCTCGGCATTCTGCTGGAGTATCCGTCGCGGGAGGAGAAGCCCGATGCGGCGTTATTGGATCGTACGGTGCGGCTTTCTCCCGCGACGCGCGCGGACAGTGACGTGCGGGTGGGCTTCATCGGCTCGGAAACTACGCAACCGGTGTCCTGATCCCGGCCTTCAAGGCGGCCGGTGCGGCACTGGGTGCGGTGGTGTCGAGCGGCGGCGTCTCGGCAGTGCACGCGGGGCGCAAGTACGGCTTCGAGCAGGCAAGTACCGATGCCGCCAGTGTGGTGCGGGATCCGGCCATCAATACGCTGGTGGTCGCCACGCGTCACGACAGTCACGCGCGGTATGTGTGCGACGCGCTGGCGGCGGGCAAGCACATCTTCGTGGAGAAGCCGCTGGCGCTGACCAGAGGGACCGTAAAGGTGACCGATTTATGTCCGCTGGAGTAGAGTGTCCAGCAAAGGCGGCATGAGCCCCCGATGGCCATCCACGACCCTTCCTACAAGCTCCTCTTCTCGCATCGCGACCTGGTCGCCGATCTGATCCGCGGCTTCGTGCACGAGGACTGGGTCGCCGACCTCGACTTCTCCACCCTGCAGCGCGTCAGCGAGATCAGCGTCAGCCATGATCTGCGCGAGCGCGAGGACGACATGATCTGGCGGCTGCGCTGGGGTGAGCGCTGGGTCTACGTCTACCTGCTGCTGGAGTTCCAGTCGAGCGTGGACCGCTTCATGGCGGTGCGGTTGCTGACCTACGTCGGGCTGCTCTATCAGGATCTGGCAGCCGCAGGGGAGATCCCGGCCGGAAGCCCGCTCCCGCCAGTGCTCCCGATCGTGCTCTACAATGGCGAGCCAACCTGGTGGGCGAAGACGAGTCTGGACGAGCTGATCGCAACGGATCTGCCCGCGCCTTTGCGCCGCTGGCAGCCGCAGATCCGCTATCTCCTGCTAGACGAGCAGCGCTTGGCCGAGACGGAGGTCGCCGGGCAGCGCAATGTGGCGGCCGCCTTGTTTCGGCTGGAGAATAGCCGCGAGCCTGCCGACATCGAGCGTGTGCTGGGCACGCTGGTCGAGTGGCTGGCCGACCCCGCGCAGGCGGGTCTGCGCCGCGCCGTCGTGGTCTGGCTCAAGCGGGTGCTGCTGCCCGCGCGGGTGCCAGGAGCGGAGATGCCCGAGGTGACCGATCTTCAGGAGATGCATGCCATGTTAGCCGAACGGGTAAAGACTTGGACTGAGCAGTGGAAGCAGCAGGGCGTGGAGCAAGGCTTACAGCAAGGCCTTGAACAGGGGGTTCCCCAGGGCGAGGCTAAGCTGCTGCGCCGGCTACTGATGCGGCGCTTTGGAGCCTTGCCCGCCTCGGTTGAGGCGCGCCTGGAGCGGGCGAGCGAGGCCGAGCTGGAGGTTTGGGCCGACCGTGTTCTGGAGTGCGCGACACTCGACGAGGTGATCAACGGTCCGGGGTGAAGCTGGTAAAAGGTGACTGATTTGTTCTGACGCTAGTCATTCGGGATATTCGATATCGGCCGCGCGAATCTCTTCACGGATGATGCGGCGGAGGTCGGCCTCGAGGTGTTCCGACTCGATCATGCGACGCAGTGTGTCGTTAATCAGCGTCTGGTAGCCGCGCTCTCCGGCGAGCGCCTTGAAGTGCTCGACGATGGGGACGTCGAGCATGATGTTGATGCGTTGCTTGCTGACCCGCGCACGCACTGCCGCCTGCCAGTCCGCGCGGCTCACGTCCTGGCCGCCAATGCGTAAGCGGCCGCGATCGAAGTCCGCCTGACTCAGCTTGGGGGCGTCGTCGTCAAAAGTATCCTGCGTTTCTGTAGAAGAGGTCGGTTTCATCACTGGTTGCCTTGCGCATCGAGATGATTCGGATGTCGTGGTCGGATTCGACGTGGACGATCAGCACGACGAGGAAGTCCAGCAGGCCGATGCCGATCATGCGCTGCTCAACATACTCGTGGCGGTTATCCTCGACGAGGACCAGTGGCCCGGCAAAGACCTTCTCCGCATCGGCGAAATCAAGCCCGTGCTTGCTCAGGTTGGCCTGGCGTTTCGTCTCGTCCCAGGTGAAGCGCATATCCGTTGATAATACACATGCCCATACATATGGCAAGTGCCTGACCTCTACGGAGTCGTTGTGTGAAACAGATCCTGCAGAACTTGAGAGAAGGCCACACCGAGGTGGCGGAGGTGCCCTGCCCCCGGGTGTGAAGCGGGGCGCTCTTGCTCCGGACATCCTGTTCGTTGGTCTCGGCCGGCACGGAGCGTATGTTGGTGGATTTTGGCAAGGCCAATCTCGTCGAGAAGGCTCGCCAGCAGCCGGACAAGGGCCGCATGGTGTTGGACAAGGTAAAGACGGACGGCTTGGCGCCCACGCTGGAAGCGGTGCGCAATAAGCTGGAGCAGCCCTTGGCGCTCGGCTACTGCAATGTCGGATTGGTGGCGGAGCTGGGGGCCGGGGTGAGTGCCTTTTCGGTGGGCGACCGGGTGGTCTCCAACGGCAAGCATACCGAGGTGGTGAGCGTGCCGCAGAATCTCTGCGCCAAGATCCCGCATGCGGTGTCGGATGAGGCGGCGGCCGCATCATTGGGGAGGGGTGCCACTTCATCGATCTCCTGCGGTATCTGGCCGGGCTTCCGCAGCATGGGGCTGTGGCGTCAGGACAAGGGGCAGAAGGCCTGTGCGGCGGCTTTTGTGAAGGCGGTGAAGGGAGGTGGGCCTCTGCCGATCCCCTTTGATGAGCTGGTCGAGGTGACGCGGGTGAGCTTCGAAGTGGCGGAGGCGGCTTCGGGGCGGGCGTGAGCGGTGGTGGGAGATGTGGTGCGGCGGGCTTGATGGGCGCGCTGCGCTTTGCCCATCGAGACCTATCTCGGTCGTGTACTCCTCTTCCTCCGCTGTGCGCCGGATGGCTTGGGCGGCTGGAACCACGAGCGCGCTCAGGCTTACGGCCGCCAGAAGGGCTAGACTCGTAGTCTCTGCTAAGCCTCGGAGTCGCTTGCTATGAACGCTATGCCTGGAACGATGGCGCCTCTTGAATATTTGGACGGTCGCATCACGGTGCATCCGGACATCTGCAACGGACGGCCGACCATCCGCGGCATGCGGATCACAGTCGAGACTGTGCTCGGTTTCTTGAGCGCCGGCGATTCCCCGCAGGAGATCTTGGACCAGTACCCCTCCTTGGAGCCGGCAGATATCGATGCCTGTTTGCGTTTCGCGGCTGACCTCATGGCCCGTCGTTATACCCTCCAGGCCGTGGCCTGATGCAGCGTTTTCTGATCGACGTGAATTTGCCGTATCGGTTTTCGCTCTGGTCCGGCGATGACTGCGTGCACGTGCGCGACATCGGCGAGACGTGGACCGATACCCAAATCTGGCAGTACGCCCGCGATCGCAACATGGTGATTGTTTCGAAGGATGCTGATTTCTCAGACCGCGTCATGGTCAGCGTCCCTCCGCCGCAGGTCGTTCACATCCGCTTAGGAAACATGTACCTGAGGGATCTTCATCGCCTGCTGGACAGTCTATGGCCGCGCGTCGTCCAGCTGGAGCGCGAAGTCTTGCGGTTTCCGGCATCGGGCTACTTCGGCGCCCGCTTCGGGTCGCACGGCGGGCGCGGCCGTTGCGCAGTGAGGTGCGAGAGACGGCGGACGGTGTGCGCTTCGACGGGGCGATTCGTGGCTTTCCGACCCTTGGGGGCGGCATTGTCCATCGGCGGGTCATCGAGTATGCCTGGGATGGGGTCTGGCGGGTGATGGACACGGTTGAAGGACGAGGCCGGCACCTCGTGGAGAGCCGGCTTCATTTCCACCCCGATCTACAGGTGAGGCTCGACGGCGGGGTGGCGGCGGTTGCCGAGGCGTCTGGACGGGTCCTGCTGACGGTGATGCCGGCGGAGGGTGTGGTGCCGGTGCTCGAAACGGGATGGTATTTTCCCGAGTTCGGGGTGAAGCGGGAGAATGTGGTGGTGGTGTTGCGGCGTGAGGCAGGGTTGCCGGTGGGGTTGGGGTATGTGTTGCGGCGGATGGGGTGAGGCCATTGGGGCCTCGATGCCGGCGATGCATCGGGGGCAAGGCAGTTCCGACAGTTCCTTTCGGTTCGGGCTGTAGGAGCGACCGTTAGGTCGCGACGGGGAGCTGAATTGCTGGTGGCTTACGCCAGCAGGCGGTTCCCTCGTGGCGGTTGGCCCTGGGTCGCGGCCAAGGCCGCTCCTACGGGTTCGAGCATTGGTTTGGGGGTGTAGGAGCGACCTTAGGTCGCGATGGGGGCAGGTGGAGGCGTTTGGGGTGGCGCTGCTGCGGTGCAGGTTGGCTCCGCGAGGTGGTTGGCGCTGGGTCGCGGCCGGAGGCTGCTCCTACTGATGGAAGGCCGATGAGGATCTTGTTTCTATCTCATTACTTCCCTCCGGAAGTGAACGCGCCGGCGAGCCGGACCTTCGGGCACTGCCGGGAGTAGGTGCGCTCGGGGCATGAGGTAACGGTGGTGACCTGCGCGCCCAATCACCCGCGCGGGCAGGTGTATCCGGGCTACCGCAACCGGCTGTGGCAGGAGGGGCGGATGGAGGGGATCCGCGTCATCCGCATCTGGACCTACATGGCCGCGAACGAGGGCTTTGCCAAGCGCACCCTCAACTACGTCTCCTTCATGGTCTCCGCGGTGATGGCGATCCCGCGCTTCCCCAAGGTCGACGTCGTGATCACCACCTCGCCGCAGTTCTTCAATGGGCTTGCGGGCTACTTCGTCGGCCGGCTGAAACGAGTGCCGTGGGTGCTGGAGATTCGCGACCTGTGGCCCGAGTCCATCCTGACGGTCGGCGCGGTCCGGAATAAGACCATCATCCGCTTCCTGAGCTGGCTGGAGATGTTCGCCTACCGCAAGGCGGACCATATCGTGCCCAATACGGACGCCTTCCGCCGCTACATGATCGACAAGGGGGTGCCGGCGGCGAAGATCACCGTGGTGAAGAACGGCGCTGACCTGGAGCGGTACGTGCCTGCGGCCAAGGATCCTGCGCTGGCGCGGGAGCTGGGTCTGGAGGGCAAGTTCGTGGCGGCCTATTTTGGCACCCACGGCATGGCCCATCACTTGGAGACGGTGCTGGAGGCGGCGGAGCGGCTGCGAGATGAGCCGGGAGTCGTGTTTCTGTTCGTGGGGGACGGAGCGCAGCGGGCGCGGCTGGTGGAGCGCAAGGAGACCATGGGGCTCGCCAACGTCATCATGCTGGGGCAGCAGCCCAAGGAGCGGATGCCGGTGCTCTGGGCAGCGGCGGACGTGAGCCTGGTGCTGCTGAAGCGCTCGGACCTCTTCAAGACGGTGATCCCCTCGAAGATCTTCGAGGCGATGGCGATGGAGCGGCCGCTGATCCTGGGTGTGGAAGGAGAGGCGAAGGCGCTGGTCGAGGAGGCGGGGGCCGGTGTCTGTATCGAGCCGGAGTCCCCCGCCGAGCTGGCAGAGGCCGTGCAGGCGCTTGCCCGCGCTCCCGAGCGGACCCGCGCCCTGGGGCGGAGCGGGCGGCGCTTCGTGACCGAGTACTACAGCCGGGCGGTGATGGCGAAGCGCTACGAGGAGACTCTGGCGGTCGTGGTCGCTGCGTACGGGGCCGCCGAGCCGGCGGCCGACGCCGACGGCTAGCAGATCATCGGGATGGCTGTCCGCGCTATGGTCTGGAGGGAGCTGCCCCTCGCCTGGGCTGCCCTGGCCGCCGAATTGGCTTTCGCGGTCTTCCTGTTCTTCGACGGCCTGGAGCCCATGGTAAAGGGATGGGGCCGGGACGAGTACAGCCACGGCTACCTGATCCCATTGGTCTCCCTGTTCCTCATCTGGCAGCAGAAGGACCGGCTGGCCCGAAGGGAGCTGGCCGGCTCCTGGGGCGGGGCCCTGGTGGTGGCGTTCGGGCTGCTCCTGTACTTTGCCGGAGAGCTCAGCACCCTCTACACGGTCATCCAGTACGGCTTCCTGATCGTGCTCCTGGGGTTGGCGCTGGCCCTTCTCGGATGGCGGGGCTTCCGCGTGGTGGCGGTTCCGCTCTGATCCTCTTTTTCATGATCCCGCTGCCGAATTTCCTCTACAACAACCTCTCGCAGAGCCTGCAGCTGCTCTCCTCCCAGTACGGGGTCGGGATCATCCGCCTGTTCGGCGTGCCGGTGTACCTGGACGGCAACGTGATCGACCTGGGGGTGATGAAGCTTCAGGTGGTGGAGGCCTGCAACGGGCTGCGCTACCTGTTCCCGCTGATGACCATCGGCTTCGTCGTCGCCTATGTCTACAAGGCGGCCTTCTGGAAGCGGGCGGTGGTGTTCCTCTCCACCATTCCGATCACGGTGTTCATGAACAGCCTGCGCATCGCGGTGATCGGGATCACGGTGCAGTACTGGGGAGAGGAGATGGCGGAGGGCTTTCTGCACGACTTCGAGGGGTGGGCGGTCTTCATGGCGTGCTTCGCCATCCTGTTTGTTGAGGTGTGGGCGCTGAGCTTGATCGGGAGGGATCGACGGGCGTTTCGCGAGGTGTTTGCCCTGGAGCTTCCCACGCCGGCGCCGGCGGATGCGGAGGTGCGTTACCGCCGGCTGTCGCGGCCGTTTGTCGCCGCGTTGGTGCTGCTTGGGCTGGCCGCCGCTGCTTCGCTGCTGCTTCCCGCGCGTCAGGAGATCGTCCCCGAGCGGGCGGTGTTTGAGGATTTTCCCCTGAAGCTCGGCGACTGGCAGGGCCGCCGGGAGCCGATGGAGCCGATCTACATCGACGCCCTCAAGTTCGATGACTACCTGCTGGCCGATTACGCGAACCCGGCCGGGGACGTCGTCAATTTCTATGTGGCCTACTATGCCAGCCAGCGCAAGGGGGAGTCGGCCCACTCGCCGCGCTCGTGCATCCCCGGGGGCGGATGGGAGATTAAGGATTTGCGGCAGGTGACGCTGGGGGGAGGGGAGGCGCCGGGCCTTGCACGAGACCCGGGTGCGGTGTCGGGTCGCGGCCAAGGCCGCTCCTACGGGGGTCAGCGGGTCGGGCCCTACTGGGTGAATCGGGTGGAGATCCAGAAGGGCGACGATCGGCAGCTTGTGTACTACTGGTTCCAGCAGCGGGGCCGCGACATCACCAACGAGTATCTGGTGAAGCTCTACCTCTTCTGGGACGCCCTGACGCGCCACCGCACCGATGGGGCGCTGGTGCGGCTGACGACGGTGCTGGGGCCCGGGGAGAGCTGGTCGCAGGCGGACGGGCGGCTGCAGGGTTTTGCCGCGAGCCTCGGGGGGCCGCTGGGGAGGTTTGTGCCGCAGTAGGCTTGATCGATGCGGTTCGTTCCGCAGCGCATCCTGCGCGGGCTACCCATCTACGGACATTCTCTTGGCAGGTTGGGGTGAGCTCGGAGCGGTCTGTGGCTTGAGACTTCTGCTGGATACCTGCGTCTGGGACGGCGCCGTCGAAGTACTAGCTGCGGCAGGACGCGATGTTAAATGGATAGGGGCTACGCCAGCTGATCCTGGCGATGAGGAGATATTGCGCACCGCCTACGAAGAGGCTCGCCGCACATGATCAATGCGCCCGTCGCCGCCGTCAGGCGTGACTAAAGCAGGAGGAGCGGGGTCAGGGCTCGTATTGTGCTCGGCGGGTGGGCGCAGAGCGCCAGGGAGAAGCGAGGGGAGGAGCGGGGTCAGGGCTCGTATTGTGCTCGGCGGGTGGGCGCAGAGCGCCAGGGAGATGCGTGACACTGCGGGCGCGGTGTCACGAGTGCTTCGGTTGTTCTCTGGCGGGGTGTATTGGCGGGGGCCTGGTCTCGCATGGCGCACGGGTGGCGCGATGCTTATCACCTTGCCGCCCTTCGCCGGCAGGCGGGATCACGCAATGTCGTCGCTCCGGCTGAGGTCTCGATCAATGCGGTTCGTGGCTCACCGGAGAAATGGACCCCAAGAGTTGGACAGTGCTGTAAGTGAAATCTTGCTCAGATTTCAGGCTGCCAAATCGCTGGCGGTCTGGTTGAAGTACACCGCATCCGGGGTGCGTCGGTCCAGTGAGCTGTGACGGCGTTTGGAGTTGTAGAGCTCGCAGTACCGATGCAGTCCTGCCCACACCACGTGATACGAATCCTCAGACCGCAGGCCCTCAGCGACAAGCATTTGTATCAGGCCGGCCGTGGACCTCGCGCGACGCTGTCCGTTCACTCGAGTAACCAGTTCTCAATCCGCAGGGACGGGACACGCGCAAATTCGCGCGTATTGGCAGTGACGAGCGTCAGGCCCGCAGCCAGCGCGTGTGCTGCGATCAACAGATCGTTTGGGCCGATGGGCGTGCCCTGCCGAGTGAGGTGGTTACGGAGCTCTCCGTAGCAGCGATCCGCCGGCGGCTCCGGCGACAGGACCTCCAGCGCGGACATCAACAGGTCAAACCGTTCGGAAAGTTGCTTTGATGCCGATTTCTCCGCGCCGCAGCGGAGCTCGGCGGCCACGACGATGCTGGTGCAGATCGAATCCTCGCCGACCTTGGCAATCCGGCTGGCCACCTGGCCTCGTGGACGTCGGACGAGTTCCGAGATGATGTTCGTGTCGAGCAGATAGCGGAGCGACACGCTCAGAGGTCCACGTCGTCCAGGGGCGCCAGGTCTTCGTCGACGCCGGGGAATTCTCCTTCCAGTGGCTCCAGCGAGGTCAGCAGTGCCAGCAACCGGCCCTTACGCATCGGCTCGATGATCAGTCGGTCACCGTCTTTGCGCAGGATGGCCTCATCCCCCTCCAGCTCGAATTCGCGGGGAATGCGCAAGGCCTGATTACGGCCGTTGCGGAACAGGCGGACGTGACGCTCGGTTTCAGCCATGCTGCGCCCTCCATGCAGACATATGCCAAAGCACATGCCGCGCGTCGGAGTCCGTCAAGAGCGGCTGCCGCGCTCTTGGCGAGCACGCAGACCGGTGGTGTGGTGCAGTTTGCCGACGGTGTGTCTACTCCAAGGCAACATCTCGGCGTCGATATAAACCTGCGTGCGATCTCCGGCTTAGGACGCACTTCGCCGCGTCCGCGGTTCCGAAAGCTCGGAGAATGCCGACAACTCCCGAGGATTCGAAACGCTGGTCAATTCGTTCTCGCAACCGCAGCGGCCGTCTTGATGAGCTAAGAGGTGTTGCACTGTGTCCGAACAGGCGTTTCCAAGGCAAACACGATTATGGCAAACCCACCTGACGACAATACGAGCATGTACGGCGTAACGACCGGTTCAGGGAAACGCTACTCAGTTCCTGAAACCGTCGTAGAGCAGGCCAGCTTCATGTGCGCCGCGATAGTCGGTCTCAACAATCTCGAGACCAGGCGTGAGCTCTCATCTGCGGACGCCGCAATCCGTCTCGAGCTGACCTTAAACTGAAGTGCCGTCACGACTGTTCGGGACGGGGCATTCTTCGCCAGCGGGGGACTGAGATTGCGAAACTGGAAATCACATTGAAGGACACTGAGCAACGAAAAGGCCGCATCGTGAGCGGCCATATGTTATTTAACTAATTGAGTTAATTAAAGAATGTGGTGGAGGCGGCGGGAATCGAACCCGCGTCCGCAAGCCCTCTGCCATTGGATCTACATGCTTAGCCCTGTTTATTGTTTTTAACCTTCCGTCGCCCAACGGGCAGGGCGATCAGTCGGCGATTCCGTTAGGTTTTAGCGGATCAGGCCCGGACTTCCGTCACCGCGATCCCGTGTGATTTGACCCCTGGAACCCGTGCCCACAGGCAAGCGCCGGTCAGAGGCTGGCCGGTTTAAGCGGCCAGAGCGTAGTTGTCGTCGTTGGCAACTATTAAGGTTGCGGATGGATTTACGAGGTAACCCGCACCTCGGCATGCACCTCAGGTTTTGCGACCCACGTCGAAACCATGTCGCCCCCTGGTGAAACCTATGACAGTGTACGTGAGGGTCGGGTTCCCCGACAACAGCGACGAGCGTGGCGACCTGCCGACCGATCCGGGCCAGCACGGCGTCAGCAGTGTGTAGCGTAGGGTGCCGCTTTTTTGCTCGGCCCCGAGATCCCTTGCTATGGGAGGAGGCTGCGGACCCAGGTCGGCTCGCGGTCGCCTTGGCGCAACCATTCCCACTCCTTCTTGGGTACCGACTTTCGTTGCGTGAAGGGTTCCTGCGTGTCGAGATCGTAACCTACGAGTGCTTGGCCCAGGTCAGTGGTCGGCGTTGCCAGGTCGGGCGTCGAAGCCTCCATCGTGTCGGCAGCTTCTGCAGCCGGCCAAGCCCCGAGCGCCAGTGCCATTGATGCCCCAACGAGAATGGTTCTCAGGTGTATGGTCATCTTGTGGATGTCTCCCGTTTGTGAAGCCGAGATGTCTGCGGGGTGAGGATAGCCGAGCTGTGCATGCAGGTTTGGCGCCATGACGAGCTAAAGATCTGGAGCG
The DNA here is from genome assembly GCA_963824085.1 of uncultured Gammaproteobacteria bacterium. Classification (GTDB taxonomy): domain Bacteria; phylum Pseudomonadota; class Gammaproteobacteria; order Chromatiales; family Chromatiaceae; genus JARRNE01. The sequence goes on along the minus strand of CAWGNT010000027.1, from coordinate 41,080 downwards.
GGCAAGGCAAGAACACCAGGGAAGTGCGGCGGACAGGGCTAGAGCGGGTTCGGGATGGCCCGTCGGGACGTCGGCCGGGCTCGGCCTAGCCCCACCGCCAACGACCGGTTGCCGATGCCAATGCTTCTGCTCTGTGCATCTCTCCGCGACCAGGCGGGCAGCTGAGGCGCTGCATATCCCCGGCGCCGCCGATCGTCTACTGGTGCATATCCACCGCCTTCGGGCACAAATCCCCAATTGCACTCGCTCGCCGTCCTGTAGGGACGGGTTGCGATACGTTGGTGAACGGGTATAGATGAACAAGGCAGTCTGGCACCGCTGTTGCTTCGCTGGTCACCGACATTTTGGAGAGTCCAGGGCTGGAGGCTCCTCGGGGGGGAGATGCCGCAGATCTTCAAGCCGCGCGCGAACGACATCAGCCGCTCTGTGCTAGTTGCAGTCGGAGTGTTGATCGTCATTGCTTTGGGGGCAGTCGAGACCATGGTGCTTCTTCCCTACGTGACCGCGGTCGGAATGGTCCCAAAGGCGACACGCGTGGGCATTACTCCGGAGCAGCCGTTACCCTTCAGCCACAAGCATCACGTGAGGGAGGTCGGTCTGGACTGCCGGTACTGTCACACGTCGGTGGAAGACTCGGCGTTCGCGGGCATACCACCGACCTATACCTGCATGACGTGCCACTCGCAGTTTCTCTCGACTGTCGGGATGCTGGGGAAGCTCCGTGAGAGCCTGGACCAGGGCAAGCCGATTCATTGGGTACGGGTCAATAATTTACCGGGCTACGTCTACTTCGACCACAGCATCCACGTGGCGAAGGGGGTGGGGTGTGAGAGCTGTCATGGCCAGATCGAGCGGATGCCGCTCACGCGGCAGTCGCACGCCTTCGAGATGGATTTCTGCCTGGACTGCCACCGGGACCCGGCTCCGCACCTGCGGCCGAAGGACGCCGTGACCCAGATGGACTGGCAGCCGCCGAAGGACCGCCGAGCATTGGGCGAGCGGCTGATGACCCAGTACGGGGTGAGAACGGCCGGGCTTACCAGCTGCTCCACCTGTCATCGTTGAGGTCTCATTTGGTGGTCATGGATAAGCGACTGATGCATCCCGGCCTCGACGACAGTCCGGATCTGTGGCGCGGCCTGGAGGAGCTGACGGGGTCGAAAGGGCCAAGTGGCCCACAGCACGGCGAATCGGCCGGCGACGCTGGGCTACTGGGGGAGCCGGTGGACCGGCGCTTGGCGCTGAAGCTGATGGGCGCCTCCCTCGCCCTTGCGGGGGCGACCGCCTGCGGGCGTCTGCCGCAGGAGACCCTGGTGCCGTACGTCAAACGCCCCGAGGAGGTCATCCCCGGCCGCCCCTTGTGGTTCGCAACGACCCTGAGCTGCGACGGCTACGGATGCGGCGTTCTCGCCAAGAGCCACACCGGACGGCCGACCTTCATCGAGGGGAACCCCGATCATCCGGCAAGCCTCGGCGGCATGGACCCGCGCCTTCAGGCCCAGGTGCTCGGCCTCTACGATCCGGACCGCTCGCAGTCGCTCTTGCAGGGCGGCGAGATCGCGCCTTGGCAGTCCTTTGCCGCCCTGGTCAAGCAGATCCAACCGGCGTGGGACGCGCGCCGCGGGCAGGGTCTGGCGCTGCTCACGCCGTCCGTCAACTCTCCGACCCTGGCCGCCCAGATCGCCGCACTGCAGACGCGCTACCCCGGCTCACGCTGGTACACCTACGATCCCGTCGACCGCAGCGCGGCGAAAGATGGCGCGCGGCTGGCCCTCGGGCGCGCGCTCGATACCCACTACGACCTGAGCTCGGCGCGGGTCATCCTGTCCCTGGATGCGGACCTCTTCGGCGACGAGCCGGGGCACCTGCGCTATGCGCGGCAGTTCGCCGCCGGCAGGCGGGTGACCGCAGGGGGTGGTCAGGCGATGTCCCGGCTCTATGTTGTCGAGAGCACGGCCACCATTACGGGGGCGAGTGCAGACCACCGGCAGGCGGTTCGTGCCTCGGAAGTAGAGGCGGTAGCCCGCACCCTCGCTTCTCGCCTCGGCCTATCCGTACCAGCAGGCAGCGCGCCCGTAGCGGATTCCTGGCTCGATGCCCTGGCGAGCGACCTGCGCAGCCATCCTGGCGCCTGCATGGTCGCGGCGGGGTACAGTCAGCCGCCGGCGGTGCACGCCCTTGCGCAGCTCATCAACTACCAGCTCGGTGTCTTCGGAACGGCCGTTCGTCACACCGAGCCGGTCAGTGCTCAAGGGGGAGAGGACCTGGGAAACCTGGTTGCGGCGATGGAGGCGGGCACCGTCGCGGGTCTGGTGATGCTGGACTGCAATCCGGTCTACGACGCCCCAGCCGACCTCGAGTTTACGCGGCAGTTGGACCGGGTGGGCCTGCGCGTGCACCTCGGGCTGTATGCGGACGAGACGGCCGCCCGCTCGCATTGGCACCTCCCCATGGCCCATCCCCTGGAGAGCTGGGGCGATGCGCGCGCCTTCGACGGCACGGCGAGTCTGGTGCAGCCGCTGATTGCCCCGCTGTACGACGGCAAGACCCCGGCTGAAGTCGTCGCCCTGCTCGCGGGCGGCGGCAAGGGGCCGAGCGCTCAGGACCTGGTGCGGGCGCACTGGCAAACGCAGCAAGGCCCCCGGGATTTCGACGCCTGGTGGCGGCACGCCCTGGCCAAGGGCGTGGTCGCCGACAGCGCCGCGCCTCTGGTCCGTCCCCATCCGGGCGCGTCGGCGGCGGAAGACCTGGGCGCCCCCGCTGCCTCGGCCTCTGCCGACGGTCTGGAGCTGCAGCTGCGACCAGACCCCTGGGTCTCGGACGGGCGCTACGCGAACAACGCCTGGCTTCAGGAGCTGCCGCGACCCTTGTCGAAGCTGGCGTGGGGCAACGCGGCGGTGATCGCTCCGGCGACCGCCGAGTCCCAGAACCTGGCCAACGGCGACCTGGTTACCCTGACCCTGGGCCAGCGCGCGTTGATGGCGCCCGTGTGGGTTCAGCCGGGCGAGCCCCGTGACACCGTCACCCTCCATCTGGGCTACGGGCGGCGGCGCGCCGGGGCGGTGGGCAACGGCATCGGGGTGGACGCGTACGTCTTACGCACGACGCAGGCGCGTTGGCAGGCAGCGGGGCTGACCATCAAGCGGGAGGGGGCGGGCGTGCTTCCCGTGAGCACGCAGCTGCACCACAGCATGGAGGGCCGCGACTTCGTGCGCACCACGACCTTGGCGCGGCTCGAGTCGGGTGCCCAGGTCGTGCCGCCGCCGGCGCCTCGCCCTTCGCTCTACCCGGAACGGCGGGATACGGGACCCGCTTGGGGGATGGTTATCGATCTCTCCGCCTGTATCGGCTGCACGGCTTGCGTAGCGGCCTGTCAGAACGAGAACAACACCCCCGTGGTGGGGCGGGAAGGGGTCGCCCGGGGTCACGCGATGCACTGGATTCGGGTCGACCGCTACTATCAGGGCGGCGCGGATGCGCCCCGCACCCTGTTTCAGCCGGTGCCCTGCATGCAGTGCGAGCAGGCACCCTGCGAGTACGCCTGTCCCGTCGGGGCGACCGTCCACAGTCACGACGGCCTGAACGACATGGTCTACAACCGCTGCATCGGCACCCGCTTCTGCTCCCAGAACTGTCCCTACAAGGTGCGCCGCTTCAACTGGCTGGACTATACGCAGGCGGAATTTCCTGCACCGCAGGAGGTCGCGAACCCGAATGTCACCGTCCGCGGCCGCGGCGTCATGGAGAAATGCACCTACTGCGTGCAGCGCATCCGCGAGGCGGAGATCCGCGCGGGACGGGAGGACCGGACCTTGACGGAGGGCGAGGTGGAGACCGCCTGCCAGCGCGCCTGCCCGACCCGGGCCATCCAGTTCGGCGATATCCATGCGAAGGACAGTGCAGTCGCCCAGGCCAGGCGTCATGCGCTGAACTACGTGCTGCTCCCGGAGCTCGGTACCCAGCCGCGGACCAGCTACCTGGCTCGTGTGGAAGACCCGAATCCGGAGATCGACACGTGAGCCCGGCTCCGGCGGGCTCCGCGGGGCGCGTCGCTGCGGTGGCGCTCAGCGTCCATCGGCCTTGGGGCTGGAGCCTGGCCGCGACGGTATCCGTCCTGCTGCTCCTCGCCTACGTCAGCAGCGTGCTGGTGCTTTTTCGGAACGGCATCGGCATCTTCGGCAACAACATCCCGGTGGGGTGGGGTTTTCCGATCGTCAACATCGCGTGGTGGATCGACCTGGGCCACGGCGCCCTCCTCATCGCGGCCGGCGCGATCCTGGCTGGAGACAGGTGGCCTGCCATCTCACGGGTCAGCGAGAGCATTGCCCTCTTCGCCGGGGTCGTAGGGGGCACCTTTGCCATACTGCACACTGGGCGTCCGCAGTACGTCTACTTCCTGTTCACCTACCCCAACACGCTCGATCAGTGGCCCCAGTGGCGCAGCCCCCTGATGTGGGACTTCTTTGCCATCATTGCCTTCCTTGTCGTCGCCCTGATCGTCTGGTCCGTCGGAATGTTGCCCGACCTTGCGGTGCTGCGGGACCGCGCCCAGGGCCGAGGCCGGCAAATCTTCTACGGACTCCTCGCCCTCGGCTGGCGCGGCAACCACCGGCAATGGGCCGCCTGGACCAGCGCCCGCAGGGTTCTCGCCGGTCTCGCCTTGCCCTTGGCGGTCGTGTCCACGGGTGTTTCCGCACTGGACTTCGCCGGCGGCATCTCGGCCGGATACCACTCGACCCTGACCCCGGTGGACGCCATCGCCGCTGCCCTGGCGACGGCCGCCGGGATGGCGCTGACGGTGGCGGTGATATTCCGTTCGACCTTCGCGCTCCGAGACCTGATTCCCATAGCGGAGCTGGAGACCCTGGCACGTGTGCTCCTCGGCAGCGCGATGGCCGTGGGATTCTTCGCCCTGTACGAGGGTTACATGGCCTGGTACGGCGCCAACCCCTTCGACCGCTACCGATTGTCCCAATCCCTGACCGGGGCCTTTGCCCCTTGGTACTGGAGCTGGATCGCCCTCATGGTGGCGCTGCCCCTTCTGCTGGTGTGGCGTCGACTCCGCTCCTTGCCCTGGCTGCTGGCAACGCTCGGCCTGCTGGTGAACATCGGGGCTTGGCTGGACCATTACCTCGTTACCATCACCACGCAGGAGCGCGGCTTCATGACCTCCGCCTGGCGCAGCTTCTCCGCGACCACCTGGGACTGGCTGCTGCTTGCGGGGTCGGTGGGGCTCTTTGCCTGTCTCATCATCCTGCAGGCGCGCCTGCTGCCCGTCCTGGCGGTCTATGCGCTCCCCGTTCGCGAGCAGGGAAGGGCGGCGCATGGCTGACCGGCTTTTGGTCGTCGCCGCGCTGCCGTCCGCCGATGCACTGGCCGCGGCCTTCGACGCCGCCTGGCGGGCGGGTCACCAGCATCTGGAGGCCCTGAGCTCTCACCCGCTGCCCGCCCTGCAGGCGCGCGGCGTGCGGCCCAGGTATGGGCTGGCACTTGCGGTTGCGGTGCTGGTCGCCGGTCTCGCATTTCTGATCCAGTACTATGCGGCGGTTTGGGCCTATCCGATGGACGTGAGCGGCAAGCCGGTCGATGCCTGGGCCCCCCTCACCCCCGCCGCGGCGGTGCTAGGGCTGATGGCGGGAGCCGTCGTCGCGCTGGTCGTGATGCTGCGGGACGCGGGTCTTCCGAGGCTGTACCACCCCGTATTCGACGCCGGCCGGTTCGACCTCGCCGAGGACGAGTGCTACGTCCTGGCCCTCACGGCGAGGGAGGCGGAGCTGTACCAGCTGCGACCTTGGCTGGAGGCTCTGGGGGCCGAGCGGATCGAAGAGGTGCGGCTGTGAGGGCCGTCGCGCTCGGCCTGTGCCTGGCGGTAGTCCTCGCGGGCTGCGATCAGAGCATGTACACCCAGCCGAAGCTCGTGACCTATGCGCCCGACCCCCAGGCCCCCAAGGGGGCCTCGGCGCGCCGCCTGGTGCCGGGGGTGCAGCCCAAGGGCTCCGCGATTGTCGAGAAGGTCCCGGAGTCGATCCCGGTGCCGATGACCATGGCCCTGTTGAAGCGCGGCCAGGAACGCTACGGCATCTATTGTGCTCCCTGCCATGGACCGGTGGGGAACGGCCAGGGGATACTCCCGGAGTACGGATTCCCGAATCCTCCTTCCTATTTCAAGCCGAAGCTCCTCGCCGCGCCGGATCGTCACTTCTACGAGGTGATCACCAAGGGCAAGGACAAGATGTATTCCTACGCGGATCGAGTCTCGCCGCCGGACCGGTGGGCGATCGTCGCTTACATCCGGGCCTTGCAGCGCTCCCAGCACGCGAGCCTGTCCGATGTTCCGACGGGGACCAAGCTCCCGGAGCCAGGCCAATGAGGGTACTGCTGCTCATCGTCGGGCTGGCCGCCGGCGGGGCCTTTGTCTTCCTCGCTGGGGCGGAGAGGGGCCAGGTGCTCTGGCTTCATGCCTGGCTCGTCGCCGTGCTGTTCTGGCTGGGGCCCGCCCTCGGCGGGCTGCTGCTCCTCATCGTGCAGCGGATCAGCGCCGGCAAGTGGGCGTCGCCCGCGGCAGCGCCCCTGGCGGCCCTGACCGCGACCTTGCCTTTGTCCCTGTTGGCCTTCGTGCCCTTGGGCTTTGGGCTGTCGGTTCTCTTGCCCTGGGTGATTCCGGCTCCCGACCTGGCCGGTCTGGCCGCCCAGCGTGCCCCCTGGATGACCGCGCCGCTCCTCCTGGTCCGCACCGGTGCCATCTTCGTGGTGTGGCTGGGGCTTGCCTGGTGGGCGATCCGCGGGCCGATGCCGCCCCGGGCCGCCGTCGCGGCCCTGCTGGTCGCGCTGATCACGCTGCTGCTCTTCCTGGTGGACTGGGTCTTGGGACTGACCCCGCGCTGGAGCACCGAGTTGTTTCCCCTGGTCCTCGCCGTCGGCCTGGGTCTGACGGCCCCGACCCTGCTCGCGCTCAGCGGTGCCCCTGGAGCCTTCGGGCTGGCTCGGTGGCTGTGCGGTGGGGTGCTGCTCCTGCTGTATCTGCTCTTTCTCCAGTACCTCGTGGTATGGACGGGCAACCTGCCGGATCAGGTGACCTGGTACCTCGCGCGGGAGGGCGGGCCTTGGCCGGATCTCGGTATCGCCGCCTTCTGTCTCCTCGGGATCGCCGGAGCGGCAGGCCTCGTCTGGCCGCGTCTGCTGGCGGGGGCGGGTACTGCGGTGCTCGGCTGGGTGCTGCTCATCGGCGAGGCGCTGTTGGTGGTCTGGATGATATTGCCCGCCTTCGCGCCGGTGAAGCCTTCCACCTACTGGCTCACGGGTCTCGCGATGCTTTCCCTGGGCGGGCTCTGGGGGCTGATGTATTACAACGTGGGCGGGGTGCGGCCCCGCGGAGAGGCGGCATGAGCGAAGAAGACGACATCGTCCATTTTGGTGTCGAGCGCACGGACGTGGATCCCCGCTTCCCGACCCTGGTTGGGGTCGGCGCCCTCCTTATGGTCGTGTTGACGATCCTGCTGGCGATGTACCTGGTCCATAACCCGTGGGTCGAGCCGGAGGTGCCGACGCCAAGCATGCTAAGCCCCGCCCCCCGTGCCCCCTTCCACCTGGAGGTGGACCCGAAGAACCGGCTCATCGCATTGCGGGAGCGCGACGAGCGGCGGCTGACGAGCTACGGCTGGGTCGACCGCAAGGCCGGCATCGTTCATATCCCGATCGAGCGGGCGATGGAGCTGGTGGCGAAGGAGCGCGCCGCCAAGGGACACCAAGGAACGCAGGGCGACGGATCGTGATGGGATTCGCCGTGCTTCTGGTTGCGCTTGTCGTCTGCGTGCCCGCTTCCGCTGCGGGGCCAACGGCGGATCAGATCCGGGACAAGGTGGGTCTCGTGCCCCAGCTCGGCACCCGCATCGCTTTGGACATGCGCGTGCAGGACGTCCAGTCCGTGTCCGGACGGCTGCGTGATGCGTTCCGGGACGTCCCGGTCCTGTTGGTGCTCGCCTGGTACAGCTGTCCCAACATCTGCAGCGTCCAGCTCCGGGATCTGGCCACCAGTCTTGCACAGCTCGATCTGGCCCCGAGCAAGGACTACCGCGTCGCGACCTTGAGCATCGACCCCCACGACGGTGCCGTCGAGGCGCAGAAGACCCGGAAGCTCATGTTGCGCGCCTTTCCGGGGCTGGCGCCGGGTCTCGACGTCCTGACCGCGGATGAGCCGGGCGTTCGCGCCCTGGCGGACCGCCTGGGCTACCGATATGCCTACGACGCACGCATCAAACAGTACGCCCATCCGGCAGTGGTGACGGTCCTGACTCCCAAGGGCGAGGTCTCCCAGTACCTGACGGGGCTCCTGTTTCCCGCCGACAGTCTGCGCAAGGCCGTGGTGGAGGCGGGGCAGGGAAGTGTCGGCGGCCCCTTGGAGTACCTGATCACTCATTGCTACAGCTACGACCCCCATACAGGCCGCTACACCCTGCAGATTCTCAACCTGCTGCGTTACCTGGGCCTCGGGTTCGTCTTCGTCTTGGCCGTTTGGCTGGTGCACCTGACGCGAACGGTGGGACAGGGCAATCCATGAGCAGTATCGCCCACGAGCTCTTCTTCCTCCCCGAGCAGGCATCGACCATCGCCGGAAAGGCGGACGCCGTCCTGATCGGCTGGATCTTGCTGAGCGCCGTGGTCACCTTGGCCATCGTGGGCGCCATGATGTACCTCGGCATCAGGTATCGGCGCGGGTCGCAAGTGGACCGTACGCCGGTGGACGAGGCCACCGCCACCCGCATCGAGATCACCTGGATTATCCCGACCGCCGTGGTCTTCGTGCTGTTCTTCCTCTGGGGCGGTTACGTTTACTACGACGCCTACACGCCGCCCACCGGAAGCGATTCGCTCGCGATCAACGTGGTGGGCAAGCAGTGGATGTGGAAGGTTCAGCATCCGGACGGGGTGCTCGAGATCAACGAGATCCATGTTCCGGTCGGGCGCAAGGTGGTCGTGACCATGACCTCCGAGGACGTCGTCCACAGCCTGTCCCTGCCGGCGTTTCGCGTGAAGCGGGACGTCATTCCGGGCACCTACACCCAGCTTTGGTTCGAGGCGACCCGTCCCGGGACCTATCACCTCTTCTGTACCCAGTACTGCGGTCTCAACCACTCGCGTATGCGGGGTCACGTCGTCGCCATGCGTCCGACCGAGTACGCGGCTTGGCTGGCGCGCCAGCACCCGGAGCGCAGCCTGGTGGAGCAGGGCGCAGCGCTGTACAAGGCGTACGGTTGTGCCGCGTGCCATGCGCCGGGAGCCAACGCACGCGCACCTGTCCTGGCCGGGCTGTACGGCACCAGGGTCGGGCTCGAGGGCGGCGCCGAGGTGCGTGCCGACAGGGATTACCTGCGCCGCGCCATCGTCGAGCCGAATCAGGACGTGGTGGCGGGGTTCCAGCCCATCATGCCGAGCTACAAGGGTCAGATGGACGAGTCGCAGGTCCTCGCCCTGATCGCCTATCTCGAGACTTTGAAGCCAAACCGGAGGGCGTCAAGCCCGTGAGCAACGCCACAGCAACCGACCTCGGGTCCGTCGAGCGGGCTTACTCCGAGGATAACTACCTACACGCGGGCTACGGTCTGCGCTCCTGGCTCCTGACGATGGACCACAAGCGCGTTGCCTGGCTCTACCTGGTCTCCCTGACCGTTCTGTTTGCCGTCGGGGGCATCAGTGCCGCCCTGATCCGGCTCGATCTCTTGTCACCTGACGGCCTGCTCGACGCCTCCGCATACAACCGTGCGTTTACCGTGCACGGCATCGTCATGGTCTTCTTCTTTCTGGTGCCTTCGATTCCCACGACCTTCGGCAATTTCCTTCTGCCGCTGATGATCGGGGCACGCGACGTCGCCTTCCCCCGCATCAACCTCTTCTCCTGGTACCTGTACTCGATCGGCGGCATCTTCGTGGTGCTCGCCCTGCTCGCGGGCGGCGTCGATACCGGCTGGACCTTCTATACCCCCTACAGCAGCGTCTATTCCAACAGTGCCGTTGTGCTGGCGGTGCTTGCCGTGTTCACGGTGGGATTCTCCTCGATCCTAACCGGGCTGAACTTCATGGTGACGGTGCACAAGATGCGGGCGCCGGGCCTCACCTGGTTTCGCCTGCCGCTCTTCGTCTGGACGCTGTACGGGACCAGCTTCGTCCAGGTGCTGGCCACCCCTGTTCTCGGCCTCGCCATGCTCCTGATCTTCCTGGATCGGTTTCTGGGCCTCGCGGTGTTCAACCCTCAGCTCGGCGGTGATCCGGTGCTGTTCCAGCACCTGTTCTGGTTCTACTCCCACCCGGCCGTCTACATCATGATCCTCCCCTCCATGGGGGTGATGAGCATGGTGATCCCGGCGTATGCGCATAATCGCATCTTCGGCTACAAGTTCATCGCGATGTCGACTCTGGCCATCGCCTTCATCGGCTTCCTGGTCTGGGGTCACCATTTGTTCGTCACCAGCCAGTCGGTCTACGCGGGGATCGTCTTCTCGCTGCTCTCGTTCCTGGTCTCCGTGCCGTCGGCCGTGAAGGTGTTCAACTGGACGGCCACGCTCTACAAGGGGCGGATCACGTATGAGGCCCCGATGCTCTACGCCTTCAGCTTTATCGGCCTGTTCCTGATCGGCGGACTGACTGGCCTCTTTCTCGCCACCCTCTCAGCCGACATCCAGCTCCATGCCACCTATTTCGTGATTGCCCATTTCCACTACATCATGGTGGGAGGCGCGGTGTCGGGCTTCCTGGCGGCCGCCCATTTCTGGTGGCCCAAGATGACCGGGCGCATGTACCCGGAGATATGGGCGCGCTTCGCGGCGGTACTGCTGTTCGTTGGCTTCAACATCACGTTCTTCCCGCAGTTCATGCTGGGCCTGGCTGGCATGCCGCGGCGCTATGCGACCTACCCCGTGGAGTTCCAACCGCTCAATATCCTGTCCTCCGCGGGAGCGGTTGTGCTCGGCATCGGGTACTTATTGCCGCTTGCCTATCTGCTGTGGTCGCTGCGCTACGGCCCCAAGGCCCCGGACAACCCGTGGGAGGCGAAGGGATTCGAGTGGCAGACGAGCTCTCCGCCGCCGCTGCACAATTTCCACCGCAGGCCAGTCCTGGAGGGGGAGGCCCATGGCTAGCGCCAAGGTCGAGGTCCCCTTCGAGCACTTCGAGAGCCTGGAGCAGCAGCATGACGCGGCCCGTATGGGGATCTGGCTGTTCCTGGCGACGGAGACCCTTCTCTTCGGCGCCATCTTCACCGCCTTCGGGCTCTACCATCACCTGTACCCCGAGGCGTTCTCGCCGGCCTCCCGCAGCCTTGCCTGGGAGCTGGAGGCAGTGAATACAGTGGTGCTGCTCTCCTCCGGCCTCACCATGGCCCTGAGCGATCACTATGCCTTGGGGCTGAGACGCCGCGCGGTCATGGTGACGCTCGGTCTGACGATCGTGCTCGGCATCACCTTCCTCGTCCTGAAAGGGGTGGAGTACCACGCCGACTATGTGGAGGGGAGCGTGCCCTTCCTCGTAGGCGGCTGGCACTACGGGGGCCCGGATCCAACCCATGCCGCCCTGTTCTTCAACTTCTATTTCCTCTTGACGGGCCTGCACGCGACCCACATGGTCATCGGCATTGTCTTGCTCACGATCCTGCTCGGGCGTGCGTTGCTGTGGCGGTCGCCCTTTGGTTTTCGCCGGATGCTGGTGGGGGTGGCATTCTTCTGGGCCTTTATCGACGTGGCCTGGCTCTTTATTTACAGTAGCCTGTATCTGATCGATCGTCCGGGAGGCGTGTAATGGCTGAGGGTGATCACGCGAGTGTGGTCGGGCTGGTGACCGTCTATGTGCTCCTGCTCGCTTTGCTGGCGATGAGTTTGGCGGTGACCTACGTCCACCTGGGGATCTTCAATGCGGTCGCGAACCTGGGTATCGCGGTACTACAAGCGGGAATGATCATGGCTGTCTTCATGGGGCTCAGGTGGTCGAGCCCGCTGGTGCGCGTCACCGCTATCGGCGGCGTGTTCTTTCTGAGCTTCTTGGTGGTGCTGCTGTTTGCGGACTACCTGACACGCGGATTGGCCTGAGCGCTATGGATACGCCCGCGTTATTCGACCGACTGAGACAGGAAATCTGGGACAGCTCACTCGATGAGCTGCCGCGCTGGCGGGCGGTGTTGCTGAGAGCGCTCCGGACAGCCGTTGCAGTGGGGCGTGACTGGTGGGACGGCCAGATATCCATGCGTGCGACCAGCCTGGTCTATACGACACTGCTGTCGATAGTCCCGCTGCTCGCCTTCACCTTCTCGGTGGTCAAGGCGTTTGGCGTCAACAACATCATCGCGCCCGTCCTGCATCATCTGCTCGCCCCTCTGGGGGAGAAGGGGGGCGAGGTGGCGTCGCGGATCCTCGAGTTCGTTCAGAACATGCGGGTCGGTGTCTTGGGATCCTTGGGGCTCGTATTCCTGATCTATACGGTCGTGGCCCTGATCGGGCAGATGGAGGACTCGCTCAACTCCATATGGCGAGTCGAGGAGCCACGCAGCTGGTCGCAACGCTTCAGTAAGTACGTCAGCGTGTTGCTGATCGGTCCAATTCTGGTGGTTGCCGCGATCGGAATCACCGCATCCATCAGCAGTGCCCGAGTCGTGCAGTGGCTGCTCACGGTCCATCCGTTCGGGGACATCGCGTATGTGGCGAGCCAATTCGTCCCCTACCTGCTTGCCGTTGCCGCCTTCACCTTCGTCTATGTCTTGATGCCCAATACCCGCGTGCGTCTCCTGGCGGCCCTGACCGGAGGCGTAGTCGCGGGCGTGCTTTGGCAGCTGGCCGGGGCGGTTTTCACGTCTCTCGTGGTCGGCTCCACCCGCTACGCGGCCATCTATTCCAGCTTCGCGATCCTGATCATGTTCTTGATCTGGATCTACATCGGGTGGCTCATTCTCCTCATGGGGGCGAGCGTGTCCTTCTACTTTCAGTATCCGCAATATTTGCGGGTCCGCAGCAAGCCGCCCAGGTTGAGTGGCAGGGTGAGTGAGAAGCTGGCCCTGCTGGTGACCTATCTCGTCGGCGTGCGCTACCGACAGGGGGAGCAGGCATGGGGAGTCGAGCAGCTGTCCGCTCACCTCGACATCCCGCGGGAGACGATCGCCGAGGTCGTGAGTGCGCTCCAGCGGCAGCGGGTTCTCCTGCCGACCGGAGATAATCCTCCGCGTTTTCTTCCGAGTCGTGCCCTTGAGGCAATCCCCGTGAAGGACGCCCTGCAGGCGGTGCGAATGCAGGGCGAACAGCACGGGATCGCAATGCGTCACCTGCGCCCGGTCGCAACGGTCGATGAGACGATCATGCGTGTTGATCGGGCGGTCGGCAGGGCACTGGAGCAGGTGACAGTCCAGGATCTCTGCAGCGAAGAAGACCTCGAGCCGACAGAGCCTACAAGTCCCCGCTGAAGCACGGGAGCGCGCGGTAAGCCCGGCTGCTGGCGGAGAGCGACAACGGGCCTTGGGAGCCATGCACGGCATGAGAATCCCGGTCATTTCACGAGGTGATCAGCACTATTTCTCAGTTACGACGAAGGGCCTGCGTTGTCACCGAGCTGCTCGGCGACCCTGGCAACTGGTCTCCGGCATTCCCACGGATCAGCTTCGGAGCAGGCTCTGCCGCAACGACGACGTTGATCCGCGCCTGAACGTCATCCCGGCAGGGAGTGCCGGGATCTAGGCCCCACGGATGGAGTGCAAAGCGTTCCCTCACCCCGACCCTCTCCCAGAGGGCGAGGAAGATTGGGAGCGCGCTGCGCGCGACTTTCGGTAATCACGAAGGTCACTCTCTCTCTGTAGCGGATGCTTTCTCCCGGAATACCTTCGTTACAAAGCCCAGTGACCATAGGATGTGGAGAGCGCAGCAAGTGCATCGGTCGCGGCTGGTCACACTCACCGACCAGATCGTCGCGTTCTGAGACCCGCATGACGACGGATGTTCCGAGGTGGCGGTCAACCGACACGCCGATCGGACCGTCTCCGGGGACGCGGACCTTCGCCCGCTCGATCCGTTCCGCACCAGTCCGACAGTAACCTGAGCCACCTTCTTGCGCGGCGTCGCGGGGAAACAGCCGCGCGACGCTTCAGGAAGTGGCCCTGGACGGCACAGTGCTGGCGGAATTGCACATCCCCGCGAGTATCTCGGCCATTGTGGGGGGAATCGGTGGCGAGGTTGATCCCGCGGCGGCCACGTTCGGAAGCCCAAGGAACGGACTTCGGAAGATAACCGACCCTCGCCACCGAGCGGGAAACCGGCCAACTTGCAGTTATCCTGCGAATGGGACGGACACGCCATGGTGATCGACCGCGCCCGCCGCCGTCACGGAGTGGCTCGTCAAGCTGCTGGAGCAGTTCAAAGCCGCGGTATTATTTACCAGTTGCACATGACCTGCGATCTGAGTTCGGCATGCTTTGCTGGCCCGATGGCCTCAATTAATGGCTGTAATGCGCCGCGTTGCGGTAAGGTCGGTTCCCAGGGGCGCAGATCCAAGGACTGCAATGCTGTAGTGTTGCAGACTTCGACCGAGATGCAGCGTTGATAACCTTCAGACCGTGGCACTCTAGCACTGTTCTGAAGGGGACGAAGGAGCTGGGGCACCCTGTATTTGAGTGTCTGTGTGGTTGCCGGCCTGCTGCTAAGCGTAAAGGCCGTGCGGGTGTCACCGGGACCAAACAGGCGTGAAGCCGGTGGAGATCTTCATGACCGACAACATCGAAAACCTGATCCTTGAGCAGCTACGGGGCCTGCGGAATCAGATGGCGTCGATGCAATCGGAGATGCGGACCGAATTTAGTGACGTTAAGCATCGCATCAGTCGGTTGGAGTCGGCAGCCGCCGGAATCCGGCGGGATGAGGCCGGCACTGCCGAAGACATCGCACGACAGCAGGCGACCATCGATCGGATGAAGGAGCGGATCGACCGCATCGAGCGGCGGCTGGAGTTGAGCGATGAGCAAGGCCCCTGATCGTGGTTTCTGCCTGCGCAGGAACGACGAGTCGACCCGACGGCCTCGGGGTCTGACCCTAGCCGGCGTGTGGTACTGAGGAGCCGCCCTACCCAGAGCTGTATCTCGCGTGACTTCCTCTCTCCGTGCCCCATGGGATCTGTCCGCCGTTTTTTCCCTGATGACGGGCTGAGCATAGTCGGAACCGTCGTTCCGGCATGGGCTGCCGGAACCCGGATGCCATGGAGGGCACATCGCCCGATGTGAACAGTCCTCTGGGATCCATAGTCCCTGCATCCGCGCAATCCCACAGATCCAGCGCGGACCAGGCGCTACTGGGATGAAAGCCTGGGTGGGTGGGGACGCCGCGCGAATGTCTACGCCGTCGATACGGTAATGCATACGGGAATGGCGAGTCTGATGTTGTATGCCTGCGCGTCGTCGCCGCGAAGCGGGCGTGGCCCCTTAGGTGCCAGGGGCGGATACGAGGTCGACAGAACGCACGCGGAAGCGAAACGTATCGATTGGGGATAAATCTGTAGGGTGATGCGGCTCAATGCGTTCCCCACAGGTAGGGGCTGGTGCGCGAGCCTGTCGCTATCACGCCACGGCTCCACATCAGAGGGTGCGGACCCGGTGGCGGCTGCGGAGGCGATTCGTGCGCTTGCGTCTTATCTCACCCTACCCGATCTCCAGCTTGTCGTAGACCTCAGCGAGTGCGAGCGTGCACTCGATGCTCGCAAGCGGAACGCGGTCGGTGAGGGTGGAGTAGTCCGTCAGAGTCCAGCGGTCGTCCTGGCCCCTTGTGTATAGCTCAACGCCCACACGGCTCTGGGACACAAGCAGATACTCCTGGAGGCTTGGGAGCTGGCGGTACAGGGCAAATTTTTCGCCGCGGTCGTACGCCTCGGTGGAGTCGGAGAGCACCTCGACAATCAGGTTCGGGTTGAGCAGCACGTCGCGGCGCTCGTCCAGCAGCTCCGGCTCGCCGCATAACGCAACCAGATCCGGATACTTGCCCGCGTTGGCGGCGCGGATCAGCACTTTCACGTCACTGGCGTAAACCTGGCATGGACGGCCTTTCATCTGGTTGCGCAGCTCGCCGCTGATATTGATCACAATGGCATTGTGGGCGAGGCTCCCGCCGGTCATGGCGAACACCTCGCCGTCGACGAACTCGCTGCGGCCCTCACGGGCGGCGCGCTCGCCTTCCAGCCACTCCTCGAAGCTCAGAGTCGGTTTGGGCTGCAGAGACATCGCATGGGCTCCATGGTCTGGGACTTCGTTGATTATAGGGCAGCCCGGGAGATTCCCGGGCACATCATCGACGGTGAATGCCCGGGGCCGTTGCGCCGTCGTCTGGTGTCATTGGCGTCCATTCCCTCTCTTGCGTATTCCGGCGAAGGTGGCTACCTGTTCCGATTGCATCCGGCCACCCAATCCGAAGGAAAGCGGCTGGAGATTCCGGTGAATCCGGCCACCCGCGTTTCGAGCTCGGAACATGGGTCGTTCGGAGGTCGCCTTCTCTGTAGCGGGTGCTTTCTTCCGGAATACCTTCGTTGCCAAGCCCAGTGACCATAGGATGTGCAGAGCGCAGCAACGCGCATCGGTGGCGGCGGGTCACACTCACCGACCATATCCTCGCGTACTGAGACCCGCCTGACGACGGATGTTGCGAGGTGGCGGTCAACGGACACGCCGATCTGATCGTCTCCTGCGATGTGAGCCTTCGCGTTCTCAATCCCATCCAGCCCTTCCCAACCGTCAGCGCGCCACCTTCGGGGGCGGTATCGCGCGCAAATAGCCCCGCGCTCGCTGCACTAAGCGGCAATGGACAGCACGGTGTTGCTCGAATTGCAGATTCTAGATGGTGTCTCAGCTGTGTGATTGGGCAAACGCGGTGAAGACGTTGAACTTGCCGAGCATATGTTCGGAAGCTCAAGAACGGGACTTCAAAGAATGATGGGCCCGTTGACAGTGAGGCGAAACCGGCCAATTTGCAAACATACTGCGAAATGGACGAAACACGTCATGTTGATCGATCGCACGCTGGAATCGTTCATTGAGAGCGCCGGGCACCAGTTCCCCGTGCTGTTGCTTACGGGCGCTCGTCAAGTGGGAAAGACCACCCTGTTGAGGAAGATGGCTGGGCCCGAGCGTCGCTACGTGACGTTGGACGACCCGCTGGCACTCGAGCTGGCGCAGTCGGATCCGGCACTCTTCTTACAGCGTTTCCCGCCGCCGGTGCTTATCGACGAGATCCAGTACGCCCCGGGCCTGCTCCCCCAAATAAAGCTGCGGGTCGACGCCAGGCGCGAGGCCGGACTGTTCTGGCTGACAGGCTCGCAGCAGTTTCACCTGATGCGCGGGGTTTCGGAGTCGCTTGCGGGGCGTGTGGCCGTGGTTCAGCTGCTCGGACTCTCCCGTGCGGAGCGCTGCCAACACAATCTGCATGCGGCCCCCTTTCTCCCGACTGAGAGCGAGATCGACGAGCGCCTGCGCGGCGCCGATCCGCTCGACCTGCACTCGCTTTATCGCATCATCTGGCGCGGTGCGATGCCTGAGATCGCTCTCAACCCGGCAATGGACCGCGACCTCTTCTACGGCTCGTACGTCCAGACCTATCTGCAGCGCGATGTCCGCGATCTTGCCCGGGTCGGCGACGAGGCCGCCTTCGTCCTTGAGGTATCCGAAAATACTTCTCACTCTCGTACCGCAGCTCCGCTGCGGTACGGTCTCTCCCGAAGCTCTGCTTCCTCGGGCCTTTCCGCGAGCCACCGCCGGCGCCGTGGAAGCAGAGCTTCAGGGAGGGAGCGCCCAAGCCGGAGCTTGGGTACCAGGAAAGATCGCCCGCAACGGATTGCTGCGCACCCAGTCGCCCTCGCCAAGCGCTGTCGGAGTTGCGGTGGCGCGGCGGAAGATCGTCCGGCAGCTCGCCCAACGCCGCTTCAGGCGCACGCAGTCGCGCCCGCGCACCCGACCAACCCAGCGCCAGCCCAGCCGCTCGACCTCACGGAAGAATTTATGGCAACAGCCGATCCAATCCTGGCCCAGTATCGCGCCAAGCTCGATGAGATATATGACGGACGCATCGAGCGCGTAGTGCTATACGGTTCCCGGGCGCGTGGTGATGCGGGCACCGATTCTGATTATGATGTAGCGGTGTTCTTGAAGGACCTGCGCAACCGTTGGGCGGAAATCGACCGGCTTGCCGAGGTCGGCACCGACATCCTCTTTGCCACGGGCATGGTCATAAACGCGTTGCCTTTCCGTGCCAATGCGTACCTGGAGCGGACGCCTTTGATGTCCGAGATTCGGCGGGAAGGGCTCGACGTGTGACCCCCGAAACGGCGGATTATCTCGACAAGGCTCGGCGGGTGTTGAATGAGGCCAAGGCCGTCCTTGCCATCGACCTCACGGAAGCGGCCGGCCGCGCGGCCTATCTCGCCGGGTTCCATGCTGCGCAAGCTCTAATCTTTTTATCGTACGGGACTTGTGGCGAAGACGCACAGTGGCGTGCGGAGCGAATTTGCCCGTCTGACGAAGGATGATCCAGAAATTGACCGAGGCTTTTCGACCTTCCTCGCCAAGGAACGATTCGGAAACAACTGAACCACTTCGTTCGGCGTAGGGTGCAATAGCGGAGCGTATTGCACCGACTGGGATCAACGGCGACCTGCGGCGCAATACGGCTGACGCCTATTGCGCCCTACAGTTGCGTGAGACAGGCAAGAATGTCTTCGCGCTCCATGGGTACCCTTCCAGCAGGGTGGCAAAATCGTCGCCGGCAGCCAACATCCCCAAGACATGCTCCACGGCCGACCGATGCCCTCGGATAATCGGCTTCCCGCCGAAAATCTCGGGGTTCGCCGTGATGCCTGTAGCAATTGATCTACGTCCGTCGAGAAGCTGCCAAGGTCAGGGTATTAATGTACATCGTCCTGGCTCCTTCCGTGTCCGCCGCAGCTCCGGAGGGGTTTGACAGAACGGGCCCCTTCAAGCCTTCAGGGAGGAATCCACGGCGTCCCCCGGCGGGCGACCCCGGCGGGATAGCGAAAAAGTCAAGTACAAGCTATATACTGGCACAACGGCCGCTGGCCTCGCTTCCACTACTATCGCGACGAAGACAAGCGAGAGATCGACTTGGTGAACGTGTGCGACGGTGACCTGTATCCGCTTGAGATCAAGCGAACGGCCGCTCCATCGGTTCGGGGTCTCGGACACTTCGCTGCACTGGAGCGGCTCGGTCTGCCGATCGGCCCCGGCGGAGTGATCTGCCTGGCGCAGGATATGGCCCGTTGGCTGGCGTTATACTGCGCGAAAGAGAGGGCACGACGGCAAGAGTAGATGCGAAGCCGAGGGAAACCGAATGAAGACAGTGCTACTCGTGCGGGCAGATTGGGACCCGGAAGCGAAAGTCTGGATAGCCGATAGCGAGGATGTGCCGGGATTGGCCACCGAGGCCACAACGGTCGAGGGCCTGATGTCAAGGCTGGAGGTTATGATCCCGGAGTTGCTTGAGCTGAACGGATGGCCTGATCAAGATGAAGTGCCGTTCGAGATCTTGATCCGTCGGTTCGAGACGGCCCGGCGACAGGCGGCCTGATGGGTGACAGCTTTACGCCGCAGCTCAAACGGCTTCTGATGGCGTCTGGCTGTCGCTTTGAGCGGCAGGCGAAAGGTGATCACGAAATCTGGTGCAGTCCGATCACGCAACGCCGGTTCGTTGTGGACTCCAAGATCCTTTCGCGGCGAACCGGAAGCCGCTGATCACCAATCCGGCGCTTGTAACCGAAGTCACTTATTTGCTGGGGCGCTGGTGCACTGTCGATCACCAAGTCCTGTTTCTTGAATTCCTGGGAAAGCCGGGATGGTCGGTCGAGAACCTCATGCCGGATCTGCCCCGCATCCGGGAGTTCATGGAGCGCTACCGCGACCTACCAGCGGACTTCACCGACGCCTCGCTTGGGTGGCACTGTCCGAGCGGTTGCGCTGCACAGAGGTCGCCACAACCGACCGGCGCGACCCTTCCGTCTATAGGCCCGCTCATGTGCGGCGGCTGGCGAACCCGCTATCCCTGTCGTGACCGAGCTCGCGGGCGCTTACAGCCGCACATACGATGGAGCGAGGAGCGAATCGCGCCACTCGCAGAGGGTACGGCCTCAATATAACGTACTCAACAGCTTGAGTTATGTGGGAGATCTTTGAGCACAGGAATGCTGTTAAACAGCTCGAGTCGCTGCCGATTGACGTGCTCAAACGCTATGAGAAGTGGAAAGATGTGGTATCGATAAGCGGTCCTGTTGGATTGAGGCAGATTAAAGGGTTCAGAGACGAAGCGCTTCGTGGTGAGTGGAAAGGGCATCGTTCGTGCCGTCTAAGTGTTCAGTATCGCGTCATCTATAAGATCGATAAGAACCTCGTCCTCGTTCAGGTCGTTAGTGTCACCCCGCACGATTATCGGAGAAAATAACATGAAAGACTATCAAAGGGCGAAAAAGCTGGTGGATGTCTCGGTCGGAGAATCGGTTCGGATCCTTCGGGAGCTGCAGGAACTGAGCCAGAATGAGCTCGCTGAGCTAACGGGCATTTCTCAATCTACTATCTCTGCCATCGAAAATGATCGGGTTAATCTGGGGGTAGAGCGGGCGAAGATTCTGGCTAGGGCGCTGAAATGCCATCCCGCCGTACTCGTATTTCCCGGGTGGGATATAATTGCAGAATCCGCGGCGTGATCAACCACTCGGGCCGCCGCCGAGAGTCAGCCCGAACGTCCGGGCCTATCTGCAGCGCGATGTCCGTGATTTTGCCCGGGTCGGCGACGAGGGCGCTTTCGTTTGCTTTCTTCGCGCGTGCGCGGCACGGACCGGAGAGATGCCCACCCTGTCCGATCTTGCCAGGGACGCCGACGTCGCCGCCAACACCGCTAAGCATTGGCTGTCGATACTCCGGAGCGCCGGAGCCGTTCACCTGTTGGAGCCCTACCACTCGGACCTGACCAGCGGCTCGTCAGTACGCCCAAGCTGTATCTGCCCGACACGGGCCTCTGCGGCTATCCCACCG
Source organism: uncultured Gammaproteobacteria bacterium (assembly GCA_963824085.1). Taxonomy (GTDB): domain Bacteria; phylum Pseudomonadota; class Gammaproteobacteria; order Chromatiales; family Chromatiaceae; genus JARRNE01. The sequence goes on along the minus strand of CAWGNT010000027.1, from coordinate 20,046 downwards.
CGTAGAGCAGCTCGGAGACGCGGAAGACTGGCGTCCATGAAGCGCCCCATGCCGAAGACGAAGCTCTTCACGGATCTGCTCAAGTGCGACTGGCACAACGGCCACCACGCTCCCTTTCACCACTATCGCGACAAAGGCAAACGAGAGATCGACCTGGTGATCGAGCGGAACGGCACCTTGGATCGGCTCGATAGCAGGCGCACAGCTGCACCGTCCGTCCGGCATGTCCGACAGTTCGAGTTGACGGTCCTGTTGTGTGCCCCTACTATTGCTGTACATTTTTGCGTACATAATGATTCTAGAGAGGTTGCCGTGGACGCCATAAGTTACACCGCAGCGCGCGCTAACCTAGCGAAAACTATGGAAAAAGTCTGCAATGACCACGATCCCGTGATTATTACTCGAAAGAGAGAGTCCGCCGTAGTGATGATTTCTTTAGAAGACTTCCAGGCCATGGAAGAAACTGCATACTTGCTGCGGTCTCCTGCAAATGCTCGCCATTTACTGGAGTCAATCGCTGAGCTTGAGGCAGGGAAGGGTACCGAGCACGAGTTAATAGAGTGAAACTCACTTTTTCCAGCAAAGGCTGGGAGAACTACCTCTACTGGCAAAGAACCAATAAGGTCATGCTTAAACGGATTAATGCCTTGATTAAGGATATTCAGCGTGAGCCTTTTGCAGGGATCGGTAAACCTGAGCCTTTGAAACACGGTTTATCGGGCTATTGGTCTCGACGCATCAACGATGAACATAGGGTTGTCTACAAAGTTGTGGACGACCATATTTTTATCGCTCAACTTCGCTACCACTACGAGGATTGAGGAGTTGGCCGTCTGGTGTCCGGAATGACGAGTCTGATGTTGTATGCCTGCGTGTCATCGCCGCGAAGCGGGCGTGGCCCCTTAGGCGCCAGGGGCGGATACGAGGTCGACAGAACGCACGCGGAAGCGAAACGTATCGATTGGGGATAAATCTGTAGGGTGATGCGGCTCAATGCGTTCCCCACAGGTAGGGGCTGGTGCGCGAGCCTGTCGCTATCACGCCACGGCTCCACATCAGAGGGTGCGGACCCTGTGGCGGCTGCGGAGGCGATTCGTGCGCTTGCGTCTTATCTCACCCTACGCGATCTCCAGCTTGTCATAGACCTCAGCTAATGCGAGCGTGCAATCGATGCTCGCAAGCGGGACGCGGTCGGTGAGGGCGGAGTAGTCCGTCAGCGTCCAGCGGTCGTCCTGGCCCCTTGTGTATAGCTCAACGCCCACACGGCTCTGGGACACAAGCAGATACTCCTGGAGGCTTGGGAGCTGGCGGTACAGGGCAAATTTTTCGCCGCGGTCGTACGCCTCGGTGGAGTCGGAGAGCACCTCGACAATCAGGTTCGGGTTGAGCAGCACGTCGCGGCGCTCGTCCAGCAGCTCCGGCTCGCCGCATAACGCAACCAGATCCGGATACTTGCCCGCGTTGGCGGCGCGGATCAGCACTTTCACGTCACTGGCGTAAACCTGGCAGGGACGGCCCTTGAGCTGAATGCTGATTTCGCGATTGATGTTGCTCACGAGGGCGCTATGGGCGAGGCTCCCGCCGGTCATGGCGAAGATCTCGCCGTCGACGAACTCGCTGCGGCCCTCGAGGGCGGCGCGCTCGCCTTCGAGCCACTCCTCGAAGCTCAGGGTCGGTTTGGGCTGTAGCGACATCGCATGTGCTCCATGGTCTCGGACTTCGCTAATTATAGGGCAGCCCGAGAGATTCCAGGGGCGCACGGTCGACGGTGAATGCCCGGGTGCCGTTGCGCCGTCGTCCATCCACCAAGGGAAACGGAATCTGACACCTTTTGTACAAGGGATCATCGCCGGACGCATTCGTTGCGCTGCATGTCCTCCTGCTGTGGCTTGCCGGCGGCAGGCGGTCGCCCACAGCAGCCCGGTGATCGAGGGCATGTTGATGGCACGGTACAGGGCCGCGCGCTCAACACGCCTGGGAACGGGCGCAAACGTGTGGGATCCTTGCCCCTTTGCCGGACAGATCGACCTGGTCAAATGGACGTGCGCGCTACGCAATCTTACTGGCAAGGGCTGGACCGACCGTGGACACACTCTTCCGGGGTTCCGGTCGTGTCCGGCGTGCCCCGTGAAAAGTGGAGTGCCGTACATACGACCTGCCGCGCTCCGCAATCCTGCGGAGCTGCGGCAGCTCCTCGCTCATGACTCTGTAAGCCATATCGATATGGGTGAGGTAAGGAGTCCTGCGGCCGCGGTGTTCCACTGTGTCGCCAGCAACCGTTAGAGATCGTCTCCGGGGTGGTGGGGAGGGAGCATGTTGCTTACAGGGGCGTCGCCGTGCCGGGCGCCTAGATGAATCGTGTCCGACCCTGTCTATTTTCAAGTTGTTTACATGGCACCAAGAAGATAGACTAACCCTTAGTCTAGCCGGGGGCGTTGAGCGATGCAGTCCGTGAATGTTCATGAGGCCAAGACCCATTTCTCCAAACTGCTTGAGCAGGTGCAGGATGGAGACGAGATCATCATTGCGAAGGCAGGGCATCCGATTGCACGCCTGGTCGCCTACAAGCCCATCGCCCAAGCGGTTTCGGGCATGGGCGCCATGGCGGGCGAGATATGGATGGCGGAAGATTTCGACTTGCCTTTGGAACGATTCGGAAACAACTGAACCACTTCGTTCGGCGTAGGGTGCAATAGCGGAGCGTATTGCACCGACTGGGATCAACGGCGACCTGCGGCGCAATACGGCTGCGGCCTATTGCGCCCTACCGTTGGGTGGTCAGAAAATGGTCAAGTTGTTCTTGAATCGTCACTTTGGATGACCAATTCAAGTGCCTCGCAGGCCAGACAACGTGAGGTTGTTGCTCGATACCCAGCTGATTCTCTGGTGGGAGATGGGCCACGCGTCCCTCCCCGCTCAGGCGCGGGACTTGATTGAGAACAACGATCAGGGGGTCTACGTCAGCCGGGCCTCCCTTTGGGAGATGGCCATCAAGCTTTCCCTCGGAAGGCTGCGAGTGGACCTGGAGCGGTTTGTAAAAGAAACCGAACAGCACGGGTTTCAGTGGCTGGGCATCACCAACCAGCATCTGTTTGCGGTGGTGAACCTGCCTGTATTTGAAGATCACAAGGACCCCTTCGATCGGCTGTTGGTAGCTCAGAGCCTGACTGAGCCGCTGATCCTGCTGACGGGGGACCCCAAGTTGGCCCAATACGGGACGAGTGTGCGGGTGGTCTGAGGCGTAGCCGGGGGCCGGATAAATGCGGTCTGTCCCTGAGGTATCCCCACAAATCCGGCAGCCGAAGTCACTCGGCGAGCAGGGCACCGTGATCACTCGCTACCCATTGGTCTAGTGGCCCGATCGCCTCGACGAGGTCCGCGGCGGCCCTCTGGCAGTGTTCCAGCGTCAGCAGCAGCCGAGCCAGGAACAGGCGCGAGTACGCACGGCGTTTACCACTGCACGGACGCAGCCGCTCGTGCAGCCCCGTGCGCTCGGCTGCCGTCCCGATCAGCCAGAGCAGAATTGCGGCCAGCGAGGCGATCAGCACCAGCACGGTGAACCGACCGGTACCGCTGGAGGCGCTGCGCTCAAGGCCCTCGCCGAAGTGCTCGCTCTTCATGTCGCGAAAGCTGAGTTCAATTTGCATCCGCTGGCGATAGACCCGCACCAGGCGCTTCGCCGGCCAGTCGGCAAAGCGCGTGGAGGCCACCAGCAACCAAGGCTCGCGGGCCGAGCGTGCGGCCTGCTGGCTCTTCTTGGAGCGTGCCCGCTTGCCGGCAGCGGTCTTGGCCTGGCGTCCCTGCTTGGGCCGGCGCACCAGCACGAAGAGCGCGCGCAGCGGGTTGCTGCGCACCCACTGCCCGCTGCCGAGGCAGCTCGGCGTGGTGGTCGCTTCCTCGAACAGGCGCTTGCAGCTGCGCCAACGCCACTTGAGCTTGATGTAGTCGCGCCCGCGTACCCGCCCGACCCAACGCCAACCCAGCCGCTCGACCTCGCGGAAGAACGGCACCTTGAAGCCGGAGTCGGCGACGATGATCGGCTCGGCAGAGGCCGGCAGCAGCTGGGCCAGACGCTGCAGGAACCGATGCTGCACTTGGCGATTGCCCAGCTTGCCTTGCGGGTGGACCTCCTCGTACAGCGTCAGGCTGCGACCGCCCACCGGCAGCGAGGCGCGCAGCAGATGCAGCGACTGGTCCGCCTTCAAATCCGACCAGTCGATGACGATCAGCGGCGCGGCGAGCCCGCGCAGCAGCACCGGGGCCAGCGCGCCATAGATCGTTCGTGCCTGACCCTGTAGATGGCGGTTGCCGAGCAGCCGATCCGCGCGCTTGATCTTGTTGCGCAGGCTCGCCTCCCCGCCCAAGCGCCGGCCGATGTCGGTCAGCGTCAGTCGAGGGCCACACACCGTTGCCGCCACCGCCTCCAGCAGCGCCGCCAGGCGCCGAGCGTGTATGCCACTGAGCAGCGGGCCGAGGCAGCGGTGTAGAATCGTCAGCGCATGCATGGGGGGGCCTCTGAAGGTTTCGTCGCCCCCAGTGGACCATATTCCCCCATGCATTCTCAATGTCTCGTAAAAAACGCGCCGCAACAGGCTATTATATAAAAAGATATTCTGGCGATACCTCAGGGACTATCCCCTATTCTGTTTGCAGGACGGGACGTGGGTTTCTACGCCGCACTAAACTATCGGTGCTCCGGCCGTTACCCGGAGTTGCCCCGACTTCGCCGAGCCTCAAGGTCCCAGCCATGCACCCATCGATCGCAGCCAAGCAACCCGAGATTGCGGAGTTGTGCCGGCGGTTTCACGTCCGGCGACTGGAAGTCTTCGGATCAGCCGCCCGCGGCGCGGATTTCGACCCCCAGCACAGTGACGCAGATTTTCTCGTCGAGCTGGAAACTGATTCCTCGATGAGCCTGCTCGACGCGTATCTCGGGTTACAGCACGGTTTGGAGGCGCTACTGGGACGGCCGATCGACTTGGTCATGCCCACGGCAATATCCAATCCATTCGTACGGGCATCCATCGATCAGACCCGCGAGAGGATATTTGGAGCTTGAGTGATGGTGCGTGAGCCACGTGCGTTTCTTTGGGATGCCCGCAACAGCGCGGATGCGATCGCACGTTTCATCCGCGGAAAGAGCTTCCAGGGCTACCTTGCGGACGAAATTCTGCGTTCGGCAGTTGAGCGACAATTCGAAATTGTCGGCGAGGCATTGTCCCAGTTGAGCAAGGCCGACCCCAAGCTTGCCGCCCGACTCACCGACGCGGGCAAGGTGATCGGCTTTCGCAACGTGCTCATCCACGGCTACACCAAAGTCGACCACGCGATCGTTTGGCAGGCCGCTACGCGTGACCTACCTGGCCTACACGCAACGTTAGAGGCGCTGCTGAAGGAGCTCGGCGAGTCTCCGTGACCTATCGGAGACAAACGGCCTTTCCATCGGGTCGGACTTGCCCAACCCAACCACGTCTTCGCTGACTTCCGGCCGCTCCTGCGAGCGGCCGTAACCGTCCGTACGTCGGCACCGTGGACTCTTCCTCCGTCACGAGACCATGGGCATAAAACGGGGCTCGGCGCGGATGTCCCTGCCCCGCCCCCAGGCGTTGACCGCGTCGACGAACAGAGGCTCGTTCTTCGGATGGGTGCGGATGATGTCGAGCTCGGCGTAGAAGGTGCCGTTCGCGTGGAAGGTCAGCTCGCCCTGTTTCTGGCCCTTCTGATCTCGCCACTCGCCGAGCAGGCTGTCGAGACCCGACGCGAGGTCCGTGGACAAGCGGTAGACGGCGGACTGGGGGTCGCGGATGTGCACGTCCGCGAGGCCCAGTTTGCGAACCTCTTCCTGCATGGCCCGGCAAATGGCATGGGCCAGGCCCGCGGCCTCCTCCATGCGTCGGATCAGCAAATCGCTCATCACCAGAACTCCGGCGAGGCCTGAGGGACTCGATGGGGTCTCCGCCCACCAGGTGCTGGTCGAAGATATCGGCCACGTTCGCCTTTTGGACCTTGGCGTACATGACGCCTTCCGGATAGACCAGCACGCTGGGTCCCTCGCTGCAGGGGCCCATGCACCCATATATGGTGCTCTTTGCGGTCCTTCTTGCGTGTCTTTGAGCGCAGGAACATGTCGACAGTGTCGGCCAAAATCTTAACCAGTCAATGGCTTAGGTCGGCACTACAGACGCCTTGGCCCGATGCGACCACGGCCACTTGCGAACACGTCAGGGCCGAAAACCGCCCGAAATTGGCACAGCGGGGGAGTGAATAGCGGAAGTCGGGCTAAAATAGCAGGCTGCGCATCGCTCGGGCCTGTTTGAGGGCCGGTGGTGCAGGAACTGCCCAGGCCACCATCGCGCTGGTCGTCGAGGTTGCCCTTGGTGGAGATGGGGAGTTCCGGCGACGAACGAAGCCGGTCCAGGTTGGTGACGGTTCAAAAACAACTGAAACGACGCTTCCTTGCGGGGGGCCAGCGGGGAGAGGGGAGAAAGCCGGCGCGATCTGTACCGATTATTTCTGCACCGTTACTTGCCGAGGCGTGATGCTGTGCTCATGTTTCTAACGGAACCACAACAATGACGCGCTCTCCCCGGCTGAGACCCAGATTCCCGACCTCGTCTTCAGGCAGGAGCATCATGAGCGTGCCGGTGTCCACCCGGCTGCGGGCGGCCGAATTGGATATGGCGCTCCAGCCCATGTGCGCATCGGCCCTTTATCCTAGAAAGAGCAGTTAATGCTTGCGCTAGCTGATTTAACCGGCTGAAATCCTGGCACAAGGAGGTGCCCATGAACGATGAAATCTTTCACCCAGCGGGTGAAGCCCAGGACACCGCGCTGGCCCCCGCGTTGGGGCCGGTGGCGGTGGATACCTTTGGTGGCAGAGTCCACGTCGAGTGGGATCCGCAGGCAGCGGTCACCCCGCTCGGTCAGCTGCCGTTCTTCACCGAGTTTCTCCACGTGAGCGGACTGTTTGATCCGTGGGTGGAGAGCTGTCCCCTGGCGCTGACCAGTCCCAACGCACCAAGCAACCGCGATGTGCTGGGCACTGCCGTGCTGGCGATTCTCTCCGGCCATCAGCGCTATGCACACATTAGCGCACTGCGCGGCGACACGATCAATCCGCGCTTGTTGGGCATGAGCGAGGTGGTCAGTGAGGACTCGGTGCGGCGCAATTTTGCCAAGCTTGACGAAACCGAAGGGGTCAAGTGGCTGCAGGCGCATCTCGACTACGTGCTGGCGCCGCTGTTGGGCGAGCCGTGGGTGCTCGATGCCGATGTCACCGTCAAGCCACTGTACGGTCATCAGGAGGGGGCGGTGGTGGGCTACAACCCACACAAGCCCGGGCGTCCATCGCATACCTACCACACCTACTTCATCGCCAACCTGCGTCTGGTGTTGGACGTTGAGGTGCAACCGGGCAATCAAAGCGCCTCCAAGCACAGCTCGCCGGGGCTGTGGGAGCTGCTCGGGCGCATCGCTCGGGCCGACTGGCCAGCCTTCATTCGCGGCGACCGCGACTGGGGCACCCAAGCCAACATGGCGCGTGCCGAGCAAGAAGGGATTGACTACCTGTTCAAGCTGCGCCTGACCAGCGGCGTGAAGAAGGTCATCGAGCGGCTGATGCGCGGAGCCGAGTGGAGCGACGCCGGTCAAGGCTGGCAAGGGGCTGAGACGCCGCTGCGCCTCTCGGGCTGGAGCCGCGCCCGGCGTGCCGTGGTCCTGCGCCGGCGCGTGCAAAAAGACTTGGCCGTCGTCGATGAGAGTGACCCGCAGCAGCTGCGCCTGAGCTTTGCCGAGGTGAGCGATGAGGTGAGTGTCTACGAATATGCCGTGCTGGTCACCTCGCTGCCTGATGAGATCCTCAGCGTCGCCCAGCATTACCGTGACCGGGCCGACTGCGAGAACCCCTTCGATGAGCTGAAGAACCACTGGGGCTGGGGCGGGTTCACTACCCGTGACCTCAAGCGCTGTCGGTTCATGGCGCGCCTGACCGCCCTGGTCTACAACTGGTGGAGCCTGTTCGTGCGCCTCGCCGATCCCAACCAGCACACCGAGGCCATCACCAGCCGACCGCTGTTGCTGCATGCCCCCGCGCGGCAAACCCGCCATGGCGGACAGACTCGCCTGACCATCAGCCATCCCCACGCCGAGGCGGCCTGGGTGGAGGCGGCCTGCCGCGAGATCGCGGGGTTCTTCAAGCTGCTGCGCCAAACTGCGGAGCAGTTGACTGCCTTCCAACGTTGGTGCTGCGTGCTCTCGCGCGCCCTGGTGAAGTACCTCAACGGCCGCCAGCTGCGAGCGCCAGTGCTCTTACCCGCACCCCCTTAGTCTCCCTTTTGATCTCGCCGGGTGGGCGCCGACGCGTGCTAGAGCGCCCCGATTTCGGGGTGAACTGCTCTTTTTAGGTTTATGCCTTGGCCGGCGCACGAGACGATGGTATCCGGACGGACTTGCAACGGCGTTTGGAAAAGGGCAGCAGGAAAACAGGGTCTGTCCCTGAAGTATCCCCAAAATATCGCGTTGTGAAACAGTTAGATAGAATATGTTTTTAAGTGCCGAATAGCGCGTACACGGTAACTTCTCAATAAGGCATGGCAACTATATCAATCAGGTGGCGATGTGAGTTAAAGTATCGCGCCAAGATTGACATCGACTGATTGCCCGGCCATGCCCACCCCGATTCACCTACCGGACATTCCCGACGCGGAGCGCACCGCGCTGGTGGAGCAGTTGGTGGTGCTGATCGAGACGCTGGCCGAGGATAACCAGCGGCAGGCCGAAACCATCCAGCAGCTGCGCGATGAGATCGCGGTGCTCAAGGGCGAGAAGGCAAAGCCGCAATTCAAGCCCAGCGGGATGGAGGGCAAGCGCGATGGCGACACGCCGGACGACGCCGCGGGCAAGGGAAAGGGCAAACGGCCGGGCTCGGCCAAACGACACAAGACAGCGCAGCTGACGATCCACGAGGAGTGTCCGATCGCGCCCAGGGAGCCGCTGCCCGCGGGCTCGCGCTTCAAGGGCTATCGTGACTTCGTCGTGCAGGAGCTGAAGATCCAGCCCCACAACATCCGCTATCGACTGGAGGTCTGGCAGACCCCGCAGGGGCAGTGGCGGTGCGGGGAGCTGCCGGCAACGCTGCATGGCGGTCACTTTGGTCCGGGCTTGCGGGCGTATGTGCTCTACCAGCACCATCACTGCCACGTCACCCAGCCGCTCTTGGGCGAGCAGCTGCGCGAGTGGGGCATCGACATCTCGGCGGGGCAGCTCGATGCCCTGCTCAGCGGGCACACGCAGGCGTTCGTGGCCGAAAAGGATCAGCTGTTGGAGGTCGGCCTGGAGGTCAGCTCCTTCATCACGGTCGATGACTCGGGGGCGCGCCATCAAGGTCGCAACGGCTACGTCACGCAGATTGGCAATGACTTCTTCGCCTGGTTTGCCAGCACCGAGCGCAAGAGCCGGATCAATTTTCTTCAGCTCCTGCAGGCCGGCACGCCCGTCTACGCCCTCACTGAGGAGACGTTCAGCTACTGGCGCACGCAGGGTCTCCCTGAGGCCATGCGCCAGGCGCTGATGGCCTCGCCCATGCGGGTGCTCCCCGCGACCGAGGAGTGGGACAAGCACCTCGATGCGCTCACGATCACCCAGCAGCGGCATCGGCGCATCGCCACCGAGGGGGCGTTGCTCGGTGGGCTGCTGGCCAACGGGTTCTCACGCGAGCTGGTCATCGTCAGCGACGGGGCGGGGCAATTTGCGATCCTGCTCCACGCCTTGTGCTGGGTGCACGCCGAACGGCTGATTCACAAGCTCATCCCGCTCAATGAGCGCCATCGCCAGGATTTGGAACGGGTGCGCGGCGAGCTGTGGGCGCTCTACGCCGACCTCAAAGCCTACCAGCGCGCCCCCGACCCGGCGGCGGTGGCGTCGCTGCAGACACGCTTTGAGGCGATTTTCACGCAAAAGACCGCCTTTGCCACCCTCAATGCGACCCTGCAGCGGCTGTATCGCCATCAGCGCGAGCTGCTCCTGGTCCTGCTGCGCCCGGACATCCCGCTGCATACTAACGGCAGCGAGAACGACATCCGCGACTATGTCAAATGGCGCAAGATCAGCGGCGGGACCCGCAGCGACCTGGGCCGCCGCTGCCGCGACACCTTTGCCAGTCTCAAGAAGACCTGCCGCAAGCTCGGCATCTCGTTCTGGCACTACCTCAACGACCGCATCCACCAGACTGGCGCCATCCCACCCTTGCCAGACATCGTCCGTGAACGGACGCGGGCCGCGTCCGCTGTGCCGTGAGTTATTGAGCAGTTACCGTACACGGGGAGTTGTGGTACCTAGGAGGTGAGCAAACCGACCAGGAACCGCCCCATGCACGCGATCACGATCTTACAACGATGCTTGCTGCCACTGCTGGCGGACATACACAGCCGACGCCTGGCAACCCTCTTGGAGGCGGTGGCCTCCTGCGTGAGTGGCCCGGCGCTGTCGCTGACGGACATCGGGCGGCGCTTCGCGGGCGGCACGTTGCTGCGCCACAAGATCAAGCGCGCCGACCGCTTGCTGGGCAACCGGCGCCTGCAAAACGATGCGCGCGGGATCTATGGGGCGCTGTGCCGGATTGCACTGGCACGGATCGGCGCGCCGGTGATCTTGATCGACTGGTCGGACCTCAAGGCCGACCAGTCGCTACATCTGTTGCGCGCCTCGCTGCCGGTCGGTGGGCGGGCATTGACGCTCTACGAGGAGGTTCACCCACAGAAGAAGCTGGCCAACCGCACGGTGCAGCACCGCTTTCTGCAACGCCTCTCGCAGCTGTTGCCCCGGGGTGCGGCACCGATCATCGTGGCCGATTCCGGCTTCAAGGTGCCGTTCTATCGCGAGGTCGAGCGGCTGGGCTGGCGCTGGGTCGGACGTGTGCGCGGGCGCGACTTCGTGCGCCTGAAGCGGCGCTGGGCGAGCTGCCGGACGATCTTCCGCCGCGCCACCGCAACTCCGACAGCGCTTGGCGAGGGCGAGTGGGTGCGCAGCAATCCGCTGCGGGCGATCTTCGTGCTGGTGCGCCAAGCCAACAAGGGCCGCCGCGGCAAGAACGCCAACGGCAGGCGATCGCGCTCGAAGAAGAGCCAGCAGGCGGCCCGCGGGGCGCGCGAGCCCTGGCTGCTGGTGGCCTCCACGCGCTTCGCCGACGAGCCGCCCAGGCACTTGGTCAAACTCTATCGTCAGCGGATGCAAATCGAAGAGGCGTTCCGCGACATGAAGAGCCAGCACTTCGGCGAGGGTCTGGAGCGCAGCCGCTCCAGCGGCGTCGGGCGATTCACGGTGCTTGTGCTCATCGCCTCTCTGGCCGCCTTCCTCCTGTGGCTGCTGGGCACGGCGGCAGAGTCCGTGGGCTTCGAGAAGCGCATGCGTCCCGGACCACCCAACCATCGGGCCTACTCGCGGCTCTTTCTGGCCCGCTTGCTCCTGACCATCGAGAGCTGGCGCCCCGTGCTCGATGAGATCCTCGCCGCCGTCGGCGACGCGCAATTGTGGGTTGCGAGCCATCACGATGCGCTCGTACTCGATTGATTTCCAAGCGTGGGTTTGTGGGGATACCTCAGGGTCTGTCCCCTATTATCCGCCGCTATTGTCCCTATCAACCCGCTTTTGGCTTCTCCAAGGCGCGGCGCACGCCTTCGGGGTCACGGGCGATCACGGTGAGGTAGGCCCGCGCCGGTTGATCCGGCTCCGTGCGCCCTTGCTCCCAATCGCGCAACGTGCCGAGCGGCACATGGTACCGGGCCGCAAATTCTTCCTGCGTGAGCCCCAAGGCGCGGCGCAACGTCTTGACGCGGGGGATGCGCCGGGCCTTTTGCAGTTCCTCCTTCGTCATCGGCCGCGCGTCGGGGTCGGCCGCAGCGGCCGCCGCAATCTCCGCCTCGGTCATAGGCCGCATAGGGGTATCGGGAAACAGGCGCTCGCTGCCGTCCTTAAGCACCTCGACCGCCTCGCCGTCAGCCCGAATTTTCGCGGTAGTAGTCGTCTCGCTCATGGCGCTCCGCCCTTCTTGGCGAGATTAACCGGATGCGCTCGCCGCGCTCGGTGTAGGTCACATGCAGGAGAACGCCCTCGGCCATGCCGATTAGGTTGATGCGCTCCTCGCCGTAGTCCTGCCGGTCGTCGATACGCTCAAGCGCGAAGGGATCGCGAAACGCTTGGATAGCCTGATAGAAGGCTACGCCATGCGCCCGCCAGTTGGCCTCGGCCTTTGCGTCGTCCCACGCGAACATAGCACTTTGCATAGGTACGGACAATCAGTACCATTTGGCGGGCCAGAGAGGGGCGAGGGTGCGCCGAAGGGGCACTCGCGGGCAAGAGCCGTTTTCCGCGTATTGCGGGCACAGTCAACGACCAAATCGAGCTCCTCGAGCACCAGTTGGCCGGTCACGGGCTCGCACAAGGGGGGCCGATTACGCAGTCAGTGACCATCGAGCGGCCCAGGAGAGATACCTCCAGGCCCCGTGCCGTCGGCAACTCCTCGCGACGGTCATCCGCATAGGTCACGATGACGCGCCCTCCCTGGCTGAGCCCCAGCTTTCCGACCTCGTCTTCAGGCAAGGAGCACCATGAGCGTGCCAGTGTCCACCAGCCACTCGAGCCGGCTCGTGGGAACATCCAATACGGTTTGAGCCACGCTCCGCCAGCGCGCAGCACCGACAACAAGGCTGCAACCCACGTCCGGTCCCAGCAGGCGCTAGGAAACCGGCAAGGTCGGTCCGGCGTCGGCTTAGCTTTGGCGCTACGGGTATTGTTGCGTAGTGCGCAACGTGCTACGCTAGTTGCGTGATCAGGTCGTTTCGCCACAAAGGGCTTCATCGCTTCTACGAAAGCGGCTCAAAATCAGGTATTCAGTCTAAACATGCCAACCGGCTGAGGATGCAGCTCGCGGCCCTGGATACCGCTCATACAATCGAAGATTTGAATATCCCCGGTTATCAGCTGCATCAGTTGAAAGGGAAGGCCAAGAGACGCTGGTCTATCTGTGTGAGCGGTAATTGGCGCCTTACCTTCGAGTTTGTTGAAAGAGATGTTCACATATTGGACTACGAGGATTATCACTAATGTCTATGCTTGATCCTCCCCATCCTGGTGAGTTTATTCGGGAAACCTACCTCCTGCCTTACGGGGTTAGTATCCGCTTGCTTGCTGAGTGCCTTGGAGTTGCAGCTTCGACGGTTACGCGCCTGATCAATGGTCGCAGTGGTGTAAGTCCGGAAATGGCTCTTAGGCTTTCCAAGACGCTCGGGCGCTCTCCGGAAAGTTGGCTGACGATGCAACATGCGCATGATTTGTGGGTAGCTCGTCAATCTACAGATCTATCTAAAGTCGAGCAGATACACTTCGACGCTGCATAGCTCCTTGAAGCGGGCGATGGCCCAGAGGTTTTCCCCGGCGGGCGCCTCGTCTAGTGCGTGAAATTGCCAAGCTGCTGGGGACTCTTGAGCAGGCGAGGGAGGTCAAGCGAGCGCTGGCGCCCAGGCTCTCCTTGAGCGCCCGGGCGATTTCATCGTCGGGGATAAACGGGGTCTGCCCCTGAGATATCCCCACAAATCCGGCCGCCCGGAGTCAGTCGGCGAGCAGGGCGGCGTGATCACTCGCAACCCATTGGTCAGTGGTCCGATGGCATCGGCCAGGTCCACCGCGGCCGCTTTGCAGTGCTCCACCGTCAGCAACAGCCGAGCCAGGAACAGGCGCGAGTAGGCGCGGCGTTTACCACTGCACGGACGCAACCGCTCGTGCAGCCCCGTGCGCTCGGCTGCCGTCCCGATCAGCCAGAGCAGGATTGCCGCCAGCGAGGCGATCAGCACCAGCACGGTGAACCGACCGGTACCGCTGGAGGCGCTGCGCTCAAGGCCCTCGCCGAAGTGCTCGCTCTTCATGTCGCGGAAGCTGAGCTCAATCTGCATCCGCTGGCGATAGACCCGCACCAGTCGCTTCGCCGGCCAGTCGGCAAAGCGCGTCGAGGCGACGAGCAACCAAGGCTCGCGGGCCGAGCGTGCAGCCTGCTGGCTCTTCTTGGAGCGTGCCCGCTTGCCGGCAGCAGTCTTGGCCTGGCGTCCCTGCTTGGGCCGGCGCACCAGCACGAAGAGCGCGCGCAGCGGGTTGCTGCGCACCCACTGCCCGCTGCCGAGGCAGCTCGGCGTGGTGGTCGCTTCCTCGAACAGGCGCTTGCAGCTGCGCCAACGCCACTTGAGCTTGATGTAGTCGCGCCCGCGTACCCGCCCGACCCAACGCCAACCCAGCCGCTCGACCTCGCGGAAGAACGGCACCTTGAAGCCGGAGTCGGCGACGATGATCGGCTCGGCAGAGGCCGGCAGCATCTGGGCCAGACGCTGCAGGAACCGATGCTGCACTTGGCGATTGCCCAGCTTGCCTTGCGGGTGGACCTCCTCGTACAGCGTCAGGCTACGACCGCCCACCGGCACTGAGGCGCGCAGCAGATGCAGCGACTGGTCCGCCTTCAAATCCGACCAGTCGATGACGATCAGCGGCGCGGCGAGCCCGCGCAGCAGCACCGGGGCGAGCGCGCCATAGATCGTTCGTGCCTGACCCTGTAGATGGCGGTTGCCGAGCAGCCGATCCGAGCGCTTGATCTTGTTGCGCAGGCTCGCCTCCCCGCCCAAGCGCCGGCCGATGTCGGTCAGCGTCAGTCGAGGGCCACACACCGTTGCCGCCACCGCCTCCAGCAGCGCCGCCAGTCGCCGCGCGTGGATGCCGGTGAGCAGCGGGCCAAGGCAGCGTTGTAGAATCGTCAGCGCATGCATGGGGGCGGTCCTCCGAAGGTTTTGTCGCCTGGAGTGGACCACATCCCCCCATGTATGCTCAATCCTTTGCGAAAAATGCGCTACAGGCTATCATTTTAATTGAATATATTTTGGGGATATCTCAGGGTCTGCCCCTATTGTTCGTCATCTGGCAATACGCATGAACGACCCAGTTGAAGCGCTCGCAGACATGGCCCAGCACCTCCAGCCACACGTGCCGATCCTGATCCGGGACATAAATGGCCTCCTGCCCGTCTCCCCGCGAGGTGACATGGTAGAGCGCGCCGGCAAACTCGATCCGCAGGGGTCTCGCCATGTGCGAAGCCTACCCCAGTGCGATGCACGCAACAAGACCTGATAATCATCTAGCTGACCCCTTTCCCCTCCTTTCCTCGGCCCTGACTGACCGGACCCCGTGACTGAAGCTGATGCCCTTTAGGATCTCCGCCATGACCTGGGTAATAGGTTAGACTTCAGCATTGTCGCAGATCCCAGATTTTCAATGATGATGCGCTGCCTTCAGATACCCGATGAAGCATACGAGGCGCTAAAGTTGCCCCCCGGTCGTGCCGAAGAGGCGCTTCAGCATGAGTTTGCCGTGTTTCTAGTGAAGGAAGGGCTGCTGCACCCTGCGCAAGCGAGAACCATCGCCAAGATGGGCCGTGTGCAGTTCCAAGAGCTGCTGGCCCGGCGCAAGGTCGAGTGGGGCGGCTCGCTCGACGATGCAATCCATGACCTCTTGACGGCGCGCGCTGCGGTGCGCTCTAAGCCGGTGTGATCGTCTCCAACACGACACCGCTGTCGTCTCTGCTGAAAATCGGGAAGGCAAACCTTCTCCAAGCCCTCTACGGGACGCTTACGATTCCGTCGGAGGTGGCCGCCGAGCTGGACGAGGCCGGACCGATTCATGAGGGGTGGCGCGCCCAGCTCGGCTTCGTTCGGGAGGCGGTGGTGCCTGCCGGGGATGATCCCGTCATGAGGCTGCTGGTCGCAGAGCTCGATCCCGGCGAGGCGGCAGCCATCGCCCTGGCACGGCGGCTGAACAGTGATCTCTTGATCATCGACGACCTGGCAGCTCGCCGTGTCGCACGACGGCTGGGGTTGACGATCACCGGGACCGTGGGCGTCGTCTTGGCGGCAGCCGAATGTCGCCTAATCGACGAGCCGTTCGCGGTACTCGACGAGCTGCGCATCCGTGGTGGTCTATGGCTCTCTGATTCGTTCCTCGAAGACCTGCGGACAGCTTGGCAGGCGCCATAGCAGGCGACGAATCGCCGTAGCCGGCAGAGCGTTCCTGTCGGCGCTGACAGCCGGCGGTTGGAGCGGCCATAGAAAACTGCTCTTGTCCCTGCTGGCCCTGCGGTGCGCGAAACACTTGCCGCCATGGCACGTGGAGATTGGATGATGATCGAGTCTGCCACGGCCTTGCCCGCCGCAGCGGCCGTCGGCGCCCATGTCGACAAAGTCCAGTCCGAGAACCTTAGGAGTTGCCACTGGCCCGAGAACCGGCGCTCTTGTCATGCGCGGGAGATGCGGGGACGTCTCCGCGTGTCGCCGAGGCGTCAAGGCATCCTCCGAGGAAGTTGGGCGGAAGAAAGGTCGTATCCCATCAGTGTCATCCACGAAGGCGGTCCTACGGTGGAAGACCGACGCTGGCGCCGCCTAGCAGCGCAGCGGCCGCTGCGCCCGGGCGCAGGCAGCGGACTTACCCTAACGTCGAAGGGAAGTTGATGAACAAAGTCCTATTGGTGCGAGCAGATTGGGACCCCGAGGCAAACCCATGGGTTGCCGATAGCGATGACGTCCCGGGGCTTGCGACCGAAGCAGAAACGGTAGAGCGCTTGATTGCAAAGCTTGAGGTTATGATTCCCGAGTTACTGGAGCTAAACGGCTGGCCGCATCAAGAGGAGGTTCCGTTCGAGATCCTGATGCGTCGCTTCGACACTGCTAGGCGAAGTGCCGCTTGATGGGCCGTAGCTAAACCCGGAGCTCAAACGACTGCTCGTCGCGGCAGGCTGCCACTTCGAGAGGCACGGCAGGGGCGATCACGAAATCTGGTACAGCCCGCTCACAGAGCGCCGATTTGTGGTGGACAGCAAAGTCTTATCTCGTCACACGGCAAATGCCGTCCTCAAGCAGGCCGGGTTTGCCCTGCAGCGGAAAGGGACGGACACCGGCCGCAATTGACCGGCCTTGAAATCGAATCAGCCGGTTGATTCCTCTGGCCGGCGCCATGCTTGGCAGAGAAGTCTATGCGGAAATGGGGTCTCTCTGTCCCCCGATTACAGCTGGCGCATGCCCTTGGCGAGATTGCCGTCCGGGGTCTCCACCAGCAAGTGGTAGTGGTTCGCCATCTGGCAATACGCATGGACGACCCAGTTGAAGCGCTCGCAGACATGACCCAGCACCTCCAGCCACACGTGCCGATCCTGATCCTGGACATAAATGGCCTCCCGCCCGTCTCTGCGCGAGGTGACATGGTAGAGCGCGCCGGCAAACTCGATCCGCAGGGGTCTCGCCATGTGCAAAGCCTACCTCAGTGCGATGCACGGAACAAGACCTAGAATGACCCCTAGAACCCTGACCCCTAGAACCCCTCCCAAGAACCCCTCCGTGAACCGCCCACCGGCCGGCACCCACTCGGCTGCGCGAGACTATGAGATATCGCGCTGCTTCCCAACACTCACCGCCAGCGGTAGACTTAGTCCATGGACCAAGTCGGTGCGGAGAGACCTGTGGCCCTCGTCGTGAACGTACACGAAGCAAAGACGCACTTCTCGAAACTTTTGGAGCAGGCCCACGCCGGACAGGAGATAATCCTTGCCAAGGCTGGCAAGCCGTATGCTCGGCTCATGCCGCTGGCCGCAGAGCCGGCTCGTCGCCAGCCGGGTAGACTTAGGGGCAGCGTCGACGACGAATTCTTCGAGCCATTGCCGGAAGAAGAGCTCAATGCGTGGGAAGGCCGATGAGGCTGCTGCTGGATACGCACACTCTGTTGTGGTGGTTTACCGACGACAAGCGCCTCTCGTTGCGGGCGCGGACAGCGGTGGCAGACGACGTTAACGAGGTTTTCGTAAGCGCGGCTTCGGCCTGGGAAATCTCCACCAAGCACCGGATCGGCAAACTGAGCGGCATGGCCGACGCGATAAAGCGCTTTGGCGAGTTGGTTGCCGCAGACGGTTTTCAGCATTTGCCTATCACCTATCTGCATAGCCTTCGCGCGGGCGCGTACGAGGTTCCCCATCGTGATCCGTTCGACCGCATGCTTGCCGCTCAGAGCGAGCTAGAAGCGCTCACGCTGATCACTCGGGATCCCGTATTTGACACCTTCGGCGGCCGGACGCTGTGGTGACTGCCTGCGCCCGGAGAGGACCGCTTTTCGGAACACGAATGGGCTTATCTTTCCATACCTGAGAGCCGCCTTCTGTCAGCCAGCTAACAGCTGAGGCCGCTCTTGCACCGCTCGAACAGTATGCCGCCCGGACGATGGCGTCGGTTTACGCTCTCTCCCAAGGCTCTGCTTCCTCAGGCCTTTCCGCGTGCCACCGCCGGTGCGGTGGAAGCAAAGCTTCAGGGAGGGAAGCACCCAACCCAAGCCGGAGCTTGGGTACCAGGAAAATCGGGGACGGGTGACATACCGGCCGTTGCTCGATAGTTGCTCCACGGCCAGTCGGCCGCCTCCGGCACCATGCGGGCGCGTACGGGATTGAGCACGACGTAGCGGGACACCTCGAGGAGATACGCCTCTTTCTGCACTAGGATCGCCTGGTAGCGGCCTTGAAAGACGTGACCCACGCGGGCGTGGGCTTGGTTGAAGCGTTGGGTGTAGACACCGTTGAGCTGGCGCATGCCCTTGGCGAGATTGCCGTCCGGGGTCTCCACCAGCAAGTGGTAGTGGTTCCCGATCTGGCAATACGCATGGACGACCCAGTTGAAGCGCTCGCAGACATGGCCCAGCACCTCCAGCCACACGTGCCGATCCTGATCCTGGACATAAATGGCCACCCGCCCGTCTCCCCGCGAGGTGACATGGTAGAGCGCGCCGGCAAACTCGATGCGCAGGGGTCTTGCCATGTGCAAACCCTGCCTCAGTGCGACGCACGGGACAAGACCTGGCCCCGTTTGGCCCCTTCGTTGCAGCCCGCAGTATAATCAGTGTCCTCCGCGTCCCCACAGCGGATCAGCTCTGGAACTCCGCAATTTCAATAGCGCTCGACAATGCCGGGCATGCTCAGCTTTGATCCGATCCTAAACCGTTATCGCGCAGCGCTTGGCCATGTTTACGGTAAACGCCTAGAGCGCGTCGTCCTTTATGGCTCACGGGCGCGGGGGGACGCGGCGCCCGATTCTGACTATGACGTTGCCGTTTTCTTGAAGGACCTGCCCAACCGATGGGATGAACTGGACCGGCTTGTGGAGGTCGGCATCGATATCCTCTTCGACACCGGAGCGGTCATAAATGCGCTGCCTTTCCAGGCGAAGGAGTACTCCAATCGAACTCCCCTTATGCATGAAATTCGTCGGGATGGGGTGGACGTGTGAGCCCTGAGGCACTGGCGTATCTGGACAAGGCTCGGCGGGCCTTGACGGAGGCCAAGGCAGTGTTGGACATCGATTTGACGGAGGCGGCAGGCCGCGCCGCCTACCTTGCCGCGTTCCATGCAGCGCAGGCTCTGATCTTTCAGCGAGCTGGGACTATAGCGAAGACGCACAGTGGCGTGCGTAGCGAATTTGCCCGGCTGACAAAAGATGACCCGGCATTTGATCGGGATTTGTCGGCATTTCTCGCCAGGGCTTATGCCCTTAAGGAGGTTGCGGATTATGAAACAGGGTCGAACGCCGTAGTGCCTCGCGAACGGGCGGAGGCGGCAATCGAAACTGCCGCGCGGTTTCTCGATTGCATCAGCCGTGCATTGGCCGAGCCGAGCGCGCAGGGGCCGAGTTGAGGCTTGAAAAACCGAAGCGGGCTGCCGGCCCATTGGTCGATCGAGCTGATTAAGGGCAGCGGATAGCCGACGTCTGTCCCTTGCTGCCACGCATGGACGACCCAGTAGAAGCGCTCGCAGACATGGCCCAGCACCTCCAGCCACGCGTGGTGATCCTGATCCTGGAGATAAATGGCCTCCCGCCCGTCTCCCCGCGAGGTGACGTGGTAGAGCGCGCCGGCAAACTCGATCCGCAGGGGTCTCGCCATGTGCGAAGCCCACCCCATCGACGCACGGAACAAGACCTGACCCTGTGGCCA
>CAWGNT010000026.1:0-170847 GCA_963824085.1 uncultured Gammaproteobacteria bacterium | reverse complement strand
TCGGCCTCTATCCAGTCATCCAGGTCATGGCCAGGGGCAAAGCCGCGCCGCTCCGCCTTGAAGTAGGCCGCCTCCCGGATGCGCCGCTTGCGCTCATCCATTAGAGCGGATGCGGGATAGGTGTGGTCAGAGCCCCCAAACACCGCGTCCCTCAGCCAAGCCGCCTCCGCCTCCGAGCGGAAGAACAGCGGCAAATTCCGGCGGGGCGTCCCGTCGTCATCTTCGTAGCCGCTCTTCATCGTGCACCTCCGCGCTCGATACCTTCGGTCAACATCGCGCCCGCGGCGATCAAGCAGTGTCTGCTTGCCCTCGATCCGCAGTGGCGTTGCGGGCAACGCCCACCTCTCGGAGCCGTCGTGGCCCTTCGGTGCCTTGGGCGCGGCACGGTTATCCGCACCGAGGCTTCCGATCCAGGATGCTATCCGCGCCGTCCCTGGGCCGTCCCTGGCATACCTCTCCCCGTTTGTACCCATTCATGTTTCACTAATTAATTATGTGCGCAAAGTGTCCCGCGCGGGATCGGGGAATAGCCCACTACTGCAATCGGGGAAAGCCTGCGGCGGGACGTTACGATTTCCAGCGCTCAGCCGACAAGCACGTGCTTAGCGTCGCTGTGGTCTAGTGGAGCGGCACAGGAGCGCCGGTAACAACGCCGTACCGATCGGCCGCCACTCTTCGGCTCCGGCCTGAGGGGCATGAATTGCAGCAGGACAAGGGCGATGTTCTGTTGCGAGATCGGTTTCAGTGCTGCACACCCGGCAAGCTTGATTCACGGGTAAGGAAACCAAGGTGAAACAGCCTCCTCGCAGGCAGAACGGTAGGGGCAGTCGGGATCGTCGCAGCTGTACACCGAACTCGTGGCGAAGCACGGCGGACGCCGCCCAGCCTTCGGCTCAAATCGGACCAGGCGGTTCTCAGCATGGTCGTCCAGCCGATGACTTTTGGACCAGTCTGTCATATCCGCGTATGTACGTCTTGCCATAACGCGATTTCGCCGCTTCCGGCACGCTCTACCACTCATCGCAGGCAATGGGCTTGCGGAAACCTACTCGCGACTCGTGGGCTTGCGTTGATCCCGCCATCGCAAGCGCTCACCATTAGGTCACGATCTAATCCTCCGGGTCACGGCCTGACGCATCGCCAGGCGTAAGTCCCTGCCTCTCCGCTCTAAGCGGGGCGAGCCCTGGATTCCGTGCTTGGTCTCTGAGCGCCGCGGCGGCAGGGGTGGTTACGGGCTGTGCCGGGACATGCAGTGCACCCCGGTCGATGGCGTCAAGAATGAGGCGGCAATAGCCTAGATACTCTCCTACCAGCATCACACCGACCCCTTCGCGCGAGCCGTGCACCACAACCCCGCGCATGCTGTAGGATTGCCCATTCACCTTGAGGCTCAAGCCGAGAAAGTCATTCGGCTCGAGATCGGCCGCACCGGTCTCGAAGAACATTCCCTCGAAGCTGACATCGCGGGTTCGGAATCGACCCAAGTGCCGCCCCTTGCAAGAGATCTCGACATCCAACGCCCCCTGCACTCTCGGGCTGTAGCGGTGCTCCATAATAGGGTTCGTCTCCAGGGATAGGATTTCCGCGTAAGGTTGGCATCCGAGGCTTCACTCGCATACCGGTCTACGGTATGCACCCTTAGCTGCAACTCAGTCGTGATATCTTCTCGAATGTATCCCCGGGACGCGATCGGGGAATCACCGATACCCCAGTCGGGGAAAGCCCACGGCGGGATTTTCGGATACCGATAACGCGGCAGGGGCTGTGCCGGATCGTGCCTTGGCGCTGCATATGGGATAAGAACGCGTCATTGGGGATAGAGGAGTGGGACATTCATGAGCTGCAGCGAATCTGGGGTGGAGCGGACAAAACCGCGCATCCTGATCGTGGACGATCACCCGTTGGTGCGAGCG
The DNA here is from genome assembly GCA_963824085.1 of uncultured Gammaproteobacteria bacterium. Taxonomy (GTDB): domain Bacteria; phylum Pseudomonadota; class Gammaproteobacteria; order Chromatiales; family Chromatiaceae; genus JARRNE01. The sequence goes on along the minus strand of CAWGNT010000026.1, from coordinate 168,934 downwards.
GGACTTGCGGCCCTGATCCAAGCCGAGCCGGACCTGGAAGTTTGCGGCGAGACCGGGGCGTTCAGCGGGGCCTTGGAGCTCTTCCGCGAGACCGAGCCAGACCTGGCGATCGTGGATCTATCTCTGGCAGAGGGCAGCGGCCTGGAGCTTGTGAGGCGGCTCACCGCCCCTCAGAGCCGCACACGCGTCCTCGTCTGCTCCATGCATGAGGAATCCCTATTCGCTCAGCGCGCGCTCAATGCCGGCGCCATGGGCTATATCAACAAGCAAGAGGCCACCTCGAACGTCATCGAGGCCATCCGACGGGTACTCTCGGGCAAGATCTATCTGAGTGGGTCCATGACCGAGCGGCTGCTCAACCGTATTACCGCCCGAGGTTCTTCGGTAAAGGCCATGCCGTCCATTCGCGACCTCAGCGACCGGGAGCTGGAGGTGTTCGACCTGATCGGCCGGGGACTCTCCTCCTCCCAAATCGCCGAGCAGCTCCATCTGAGCGTCAAGACCGTCGAGGCGCACCGGGCGAAGATCAAGAGAAAGCTCAATCTGGGCTCCGGCCGCGAGCTAACGCGTTACGCGGTGCAGTGGGCGCTTGAGCAGCGCTGAGATGGTCGTCCCATGAAGAAGCCAACAAGCGGCCGCACGGAGGGTGAACGAAGGGATGAAGAGACAGCTCGTCCCACCGGGAACGAACAGGCTGCCGCTGTCGCAGTGGTCGGAATCGGCGCATCCGCCGGCGGGCTGGATGCCTTCAAGCGCTTCCTGCAGGCGATGCCTGCCGACACCGGCCTCGCCTTGGTGCTGGTGCCGCATCTCGATCCCAGCCACAAGAGCCTCATGGTGGAGCTTCTCGCCCGGCACACCTCGATGCCAGTACGGGAGGCGCAGGACGGCATGGCGGTCGAGGGCGATCGGGTCTACGTCATTCCGCCCAATCGCTATCTAGCCGCGGACGACGGCGTGCTGCGGCTCTCGGACCCGCCCAAATCCGCCGGCCGCCCGACGGCCATCAACTTCTTCCTGCGCTCGTTGGCCGATGCCTATCGGGAACGGGCGATCGGCATTGTGCTCTCCGGGACGGGCTCTCACGGTACCCTGGGCCTACAGGCCATCAAGGGCCGGGACGGCCTGACCATGGTGCAAGAGCCGAGCAGCGCCGAATACGACCAGATGCCGCAGAGCGCCATCGCCGCCGGCCTGGCCGACTACGTTCTGGCGCCGGAGGCCATGCCGGAGGCCCTGGTCCAATACGTCGCCCACGCCTGTCGCAGCGGCACCTGGCGACGGCCATCGCCGGCCGGCGAAGAGCTCGGCGAGCTGGGCCAGGTCCTGGCACTTCTGCGCGCGCGCACCAAATACGATTTCTGCTGCTACCGCAAGAAGATGCTTCTGCGGCGGGTGCAGCGGCGCATGAGCGTCTGCCACGTGGACCGTCTCGGCGATTATCTTGAGCGGCTGCGGTCAGACGCCGAAGAGCCGGGGCGGCTATTCCGCGATCTGCTCATCGGCGTGACCGGCTTCTTCCGTGAGCCAGACGCGTACGCGGTGCTGGAGCAACAGGTCATCGTCCCGCTGGTGGAGCAAGCAGACGCAGACTGCCCAGTGCGGGTGTGGGTGCCGGGCTGCTCGACGGGAGAGGAGGCCTACTCCATCGCCATCCTGTTGGTTGAGGGCTTTCTGCGCCGCCAGCGACCCTGCAATATCCGGATCTTCGCCACCGACATCGACGAGGAGGCGCTGGAGGCCGGGCGCCAGGGAGTCTACCCGGAGAGCATCGCCGAGGATGTGAGTCGCGAGCGGCTGCAACGCTTCTTTGTCAATACGGGCGAGCACCGCTACCAGGTCGCCAAGCAGCTGCGCGACGCGGTCACGTTCGCGCCGCAAAACCTTCTCAGCGATGCCCCGTTCTCCAGGCTGGACCTCATCAGCTGCCGCAACCTCTTGATCTATCTGGAGCCCGAGGTGCAGCGGAAGGTCATGGCCCTGTTCCACTTCGCGCTCAAGGACGGCGGCCATCTGTTTCTGGGCGCGTCGGAGTCGGGCGGTCAGCGGTCCGACCTGTTCGAGATCGTCTCGAAGAAGTGGCGGCTGTTTCGGCGCATCGGCGCCACACGGCACGATCTCCTGGAGTTTCCCATCGTCGCCGCCTCTGCAGGGACTGGTCTGCTTGCGCCGCTGCCCGAGCAGTCGGCCGCCCCCGCGAAGCGCGCGGCCGCGCTCACCCAGCGCCTCCTGCTGGAGGACTATGCCCCCGCCGCGGTGCTGGTCAACCACAAGTACGAGATCCTCTACTTCTTCGGCCCGACGATGCGCTTTCTGGACCAGCCGACCGGGGAGCCGAGCCGCGACCTCATGGCCATGGCCCGCGAGGGGCTGCGCACCAAGCTGCGTGCGGCCTGCCACAAGGCGCTGCGGGAGCGTGTCCCGATCGCCATCGGTGATGCCGCCGTCGAGCGTAACGGCGGCTTCGCGCCTGTGGAGGTGCGGGTCAGGCCCGTGCTGGAGCCGGATTACACGGAGGGGCTGCTGCTGGTGACCTTCGCGGACCGGGCACCGGAGGCCCAGGCGCCAGCCGACGCCGCCCTCACTCGGGAGGCCATGGACGAGTCGTCGGTGGTCAGGCACCTGGATCTGGAGCTGAAAGCGACCCGCGAGGATCTCCAGAGCACCATCGAGGAGCTGGAGAGCTCCAACGAGGAGCTCAAGGCCTCGAACGAGGAAGTGATGTCGATGAACGAGGAGCTCCAGTCGGCCAATGAGGAGCTGGAGAGCTCAAAGGAAGAGCTGCAATCCCTGAACGAGGAGCTCTCCACTGCGAACAGCCAGCTCCAGGACAAGGTCGCGGAGCTGGAGCGCAGCAACAATGACATCACCAACCTGTTGAGCAATACGGATATCTCCACCCTGTTTCTCGACAGCGCCATGCGCATCAAGCTCTTCACACCGCCCGCCGCCCGGCTGTTCAACCTGCGCCCGTCGGACATCGAGCGGCCGCTCAGTGACTTCTCACCGAATTTCAGCGACGACAAACTCTTGGCCGATGCCGAGGCCGTGCTGGAGCGGCTCGTGCCGCTGGAGAAGGCGGTGCTGACCGGTGAGGGCCGGCACTTCCTGCGCCGCATCCAGCCTTACCGCATGCAGGACAAGCGCATCGACGGGGTCGTCATCACCTTTGTCGACGTCACCAGCCGCATCCGGGCCGAGCAGCAGCTGCGCGAGAGCGAGGCAAAGCTCAAGGAGACGAACAGGGGCCTCGAGCAGCGCACCGCCGAGCTCGCGCGGCGCGAAGGAGAGCTGAGCACACTGGCTGCCAACGTGCCGGCCATGTTCTCCTACGTCGATGCCGGCGAGGTCTATCGCTACGTCAACCGGCTCTACGAGCGGCGGTACGGTCTCTCTGCGGAGCAGATGGTCGGGAAGAGCGTGCGCGAGCTGCTCGGCACCGCCAACTACGCCATCGTCAAGCCCCATATCGACAAGGTGCTGGGGGGCGAGACCGAACGCTACGAGGCCACCTTCCAGTTCCCCGACGGGGTGCATACGATGGACGTGGTGCTCGTCCCGGAGAAGGATGCCGACGGCCGCACCAAGGGCTTCTTCACGCTGGTGCACGACATTACCGCACGCAAGGCACTGGAGAGAAAGCTCCGTGACAGGGAGCAACGGCTGCGGGCCATCGTCGATACCGCGGGCGATGCCATCATCACCGTCGACCACCAGGGGGTCGTTCAAGACTATAATCCGACGGCCGAGCGCATGTTCGGACGTCCCGCCGCGGCGGTCATCGGCCAAGGCGCGAGCCTCCTCCTCCCGCCCACCTGCCGCGACTGCCCCGACTACCCTGCGTGCTTCCGCGTAGGACGATGCCTACACGGGACGCATCGCCCGCAGGAGCTGATGGGCCGCCGCCAGGACGACACGCTCTTCCCGATGGAGATCATGGTCAGCGAGATCGATGACCTCAGCCTGTACGTGGCCCTGGTGCGCGACATCAGCGAGCGCCGGGCCCTGGAGCGTGAGATCATCGAGGTCAGCACCGCCGAGCAGGAGCGCATCGGGCGGGACATCCACGACGGCATCGGCCAGCAGCTGACCGCGCTGACCATGCTCGCGGGCAGCATCGAGAACAAGCTGACTGCGGCCCAGCGCCCCAAAGAGGCAAAGGAGGTCAAGGCCCTCATCGGCCACCTCCAGGACAGCTTGGACCAGACCCGCGCGCTGGCGCGCGGTCTCTCGCCGGTGGAGATCGACCCCGAGGGCCTGGTCGATGCCCTCTCTGAGCTGACCGAGCGGATACACACGAGCGCCGGTGTCGACTGCCGTCTGATCGCTGACCCCGCGCTCAAGGTCGCCGACGAGATCTTCGCCGTGCACCTGTACCGCATCGCCCAGGAGGCGCTGCACAACGCCCTGCGGCACGGCCAGCCCCGCAAGATCGAGGTCCGCCTCGTGCAGGAGGACCAAGACCTCGTCCTTTCGGTCTACGACGACGGCATCGGCATCCGGCCGGTCGAGGAGCGGAAGGGGGGGCTCGGCCTGCACGTCATGCGCTACCGCGCAGGCATCGTCAGAGGGCAGCTCACCATCGAGACGCCAAGGGAAGGCGGCACTCTGGTCACCTGCAGGTGCCCGGCGACGGGATGAAGACCCGAAGGCCCTGCGCAATGTCACAGGGAGGGGTCTTTCGCTCCTGCTACCTCACCGATCCCGGGGAGCACGGCAATCGCGGCCGAGAGCACCCTCGCAGAGACGGTTCACGCGCAGCAACAGTTCAGACCCCCTTCGCCAAAATGTGGCCCTCGGAGAGTTAGAGGCTTACGCTCCTGGTGCCCAAGCTCCTGCTTGGGCACCTCTTCTCCTCGAAGCTCGGCTTCCTCTCTGCCCTGCGCCCAGGCGAAATGGCGCGGGAGCTCGCCGGCCCTGCACAGCGCCGGCGGGTGCTGAAGAGCTGATGTCCTCGCACTCAGCTGGCCTTGGGAAGCGGAGCTTCGAGAGAAGACGTACCGAAGCGGAGCTTCGGCACGAGCTTAAACGTTGTCGTTGTCGTAATCGGAAAAGAAATGCAATTCGGGCATGAGCAACGCGATGGCTACCGGATTTCGATCCGTTATGTGACTTGGGCCTACCAAGTGGCCAAGAGCTTGAAGGGCATCGATCGGCCCGCGCGGGACCAACTGCTGCATGCCGGGCAGTCGATCCCGCTGAACATCGCTGAAGGCAAGGATAAGGGGACCAATGCCAACATCGGCGCCGCTTCTTCGAGATCGCTCGCGGTTCGGCGTTGGAATGCGCATCGATTCAGGACTGTCTGGAAGCCTGCCAACTACTGGCTGCTGCTCGAAACGCCCAGGGTAAGGCAATGCTGACTCGGAGCGTTTCGATGCTCACCAAGCTCGGACAGCGAAACCATGAGGTGCGAGAGAATTCCGGGCCTTACGACGGTTTCGACAACGACAACGAGTAGACTTGTCCAGCTTGTTAGTGAACTGTTCCTAAGTGAGCTCTTGCCTCAGTCCAGAGTGAGCCTTACCGCCTTGCTGCGTCCAGGGTGCGCCTTGGGCAGCTCCACCCGCAACACACCGCTCTTGTACTTTGCCTTGGCCCGGTCCTCCACCACCGCGTCGGGCAAAGCGATGGCCCGCTCGAAGCTGCCGTACGCACATTCGCAGATATGATAGCGCCCGCTGGAGCGCTCACGCTCGACGTGCTTCTCGCCGCGTATGACGAGATGCTCACCCACGACCTGAAGATCGAAGTCCTCTCGCGCCATGCCCGGCGCCTCCAGGCGCACGACGATCTTGTCCCCGTCGTCGCGCAGCTCTGCGGCCAGGACTCCCCAGCCGATGCTGCGCATGGCAATCTCCCGCTCGTCGGCGGACTGCAGCTCGCCCCCGCGTGAGCTTCGATGAAACTGCGTCAGGGCGCCAGCGGCCCGCCGGTACAGCCTCCGCCAGCCTTCCACCAGCGCCTCCCAGGCGTGGCTCAATTCTTCACTCACCTCTTCCAGCTTGCGCACAGGAACCCCTCTCCTACCGACCTTGGGGACGAAAGCGCCCGCGGACATCCTCCAACGGGCGCATCCGGGGGGGGGGAAATCAGTCCACCTTGATGGCGTGCCGCTTTGCCGGCACCGCCTTGGGGAGCGTCAGCTCCAAGATACCGTCTGCGAACTTGGCCTGCGCCCTTTCCGCATCGACCGCGGCAGGGAGCTGCAGGGTCCGCGTGAATTCACCACGCGAAATCTCGCGTCTGTGGTACTCACCCTTGGTCTCTTCCACCTCCTGCTTCGCGGTGGCCTTGATCGTGAGCCGGTCGCCCGCGAGAGAGACTTCCAGGTCGTCCTTCTTCACGCCTGGAAGCTCAGCGTTGACAACGACCTCTTCGTCGCGCTCGATCACGTCGACGTGCGGAGTCCGACCCTCGAACGGCGCCTCGAGGTCCGCCCAGGCAGGCCAGCCTCGGCGCATGCGCCGCATCCAGCCGCGCGGTATGAAGTCTTCGAAGAAACGGTCCATCTCGTCGAAGGGGCTGAGCTCCCCTGTGCTTGGTTCGGGCCGCGTACGGATCGCCTTCTTCTCCTTCTCGCCCATAAGACATCTCCTCTCAGTACTCGAAATCGCCATCACAAGCGTAGAGCCCCGCCCGCAATTTTCAACTCCGAGAGGCGCGCTGCGCTGCTCCCGACGTCCATTCAGCATATACCCAACTCACGCGATTTCTTATGCTCATTGGCTCGAGGGGTCGGGTTGCGCCGGCCGGGGGTGTCGGCCGCAGGGATGCGGCCGTCAAGCATTCAGAGAGGAATCCACAGCGTCCCCCGGCGGGCGCAACCCGACCCCCGAAAACCGAGATGAGAATACTGTAGTTGCAGGGTTTTCGACGCGGCTGTACTAGCATCAGGGGCGCTAGCTCGGGGAGCCGCTGGTCCCCCCCAAAGAGAAGCGATGAACGACCTTATCCGGAGCCTGATATGCGCATCTACCTGACACAACACGGCTTGGCCGTACCCAAGGACCTCGACCCTGACCGCCCCTTGAGTGAGCCTGGCCGCCAAGACGTGCGGCGCCTCGCCGATTTCCTGAAAGGCGCGGGCGTGCGAGTCGCAGCCATCCTGCACAGCGGCAAAACCAGGGCCGAACAGACTGCGGCGCTACTCGCGGAATCCCTGCTCGCCAGCGGTCAGCCGCAGGCACGTTCCGGTCTTGGCCCGACGGACCCCCTGGAGACACTCGTCGCCGACATTGCATTCTGGTCCGAAGATACGCTCATCGTCGGCCACTTGCCGTGTCTCGGGCGCTTGGCGTCGCTTCTGCTCGCAGCGGACCCGGATCGGGCCACGCTCGCTTTTCAGCCGGGGAGCATGGCCTGCCTGGAAAGAGACGCGAATGGTGGCTGGGTGCTGGTCTGGATGATTCGCCCGGAGCTCCTTGCCGCGGGTCCGGACTGAGGGATCGGGCAGCGTTCCGAGGTTCCACCTCGGTATCGGGACCGAAAGGGCCTCGCGTCCGCATCAGGCGTCGCTCTGGTCCGGCTCCTGGCCCAGGTGTTGGTCCGTGCTCGGTCACTGCGAAGAGGCGCAGCGAACGATAGTATGCGCGCTCGACTCGTCGCGTTTCAGCCGCCTCGCCAAGCGCGGGCGCACCCTTCAGCCCGCCCCGCCAGCACCCCGCCGCAGGTGAGGTGTCGTTCCCGCGCCGTGGTGCTGCAACCAATGGCCAATCAGACAGTCCAGCTCCGCATCCTGTCCCGGCGCCAAGCCGCGCGGATCGAACTGCCGGCGATAGTAAAGGTCGAGAGCAGGGATCAGCTCCGCAACCGCCGGCTCGCCCTCGCGATCGAGGCGAGAGACCCAATGGCGAAGGGTTTCCCCGGGGTGACGGCCACGATCTCGACGTTCCAGGGCTTGCTCCACCGGTGTGAAGACAGAGGCGGCGCCGCCGGTCCTGGTGGCCCTCCCAGTGCGACGGACATGGCGCCGCCCCCGTCGGGCGATGCGCCACGCCAGAATACCCGTGAGGGGTAACAAGAGGGCGGCCAACCACACCTGGCCTTCGCCCGCGTCGCCTTCCTTCCGGGCCAACAGAAAGCCAAGCCGTGCCCACAGGTCCTGGATCGGCCCCCACCAGGGGCGGTCATCCGCTTCCAGCATGGACCACACCGGCGGCGTGGGGTCAAAGTCCCGCCACTCCCCATCCACCCAGGCCAGCACCCAGGCGTGGGCATGCCGAGCCCGGGCCAGGTAGGCATCCTCCAGGGCGCTGTATTCCTGCACGGACCAGCCCCGGACATAGCGCGCCGGGATGCCGATCCGGCGCAGCAGCAAGACGGCGGCGCTGGCAAAGTATTCACAATGTCCGGCACGGCGTTCCAGCAGGAAATCGGAAAGCGCCGACCGCCCGCGAGGAGGCGCCTCCAGGCGCAAGGTGTAGCGGAAGAAGCGACCGAACCAATGCTCCAAGTGCCCGAGTACCCGAGCCGCGGGCAGCCCCTCCAGGCCCAGCTCATCGACCACTTGCGCGAGGGCGCGGCGCTCGTTTGGCGGAATGCGCAAGTCCGTCTCACCGGGCGGGGCGGCCGCGGAAGGACCACCGTAGAGCACGCGATAGGCGGCCACGGCCGGCCCCTCCACCACCTTGACCGCCCCGGAGCCGTTGCGGCTTAGTCGGGCGCCCTGCAAACCCTCGATAATACGGCTCCCCGCGGGCAGCGGAAGAATCCCTTTGCCCCCCTTCAGGTCCATGAACACTCGGACCTCGTCACTGGCTGCGGCGTCGCCAGGGAGCGGCCAGCCGCCGGCCTTCAGGACAAGCGGCTTAAAGGGAGTAGCATCCGCCAGCCAGGTGCCATTCAGGTACCGGTCGTAGCTTGCACTGCGCAGCAGCAACGGTCGGTCCAACGAACGGTCAAGGTATACCCGCAGGACGATACGCTCGGACTGCTTGAGCCAGCCGACCTCGCCAATCGCGGTGGTGACGCGGTAGGGGTCCAGATCTCCTCCAAGCCAGCCGGACAACCACTCCACCGCCATGTCTTCCAGACGTACCTGGGCTTGCTGCAGGCCGACGCCGATGACATGGCCGACACCTGCCGCTGAGAGGAGAACCAAGCCCCACGCCCAGGGACGACCCTTGTGCGAACGTAAGGGCCACAGCGCCCAGGCCGCGAGGAAGGTCAAGAGCGGGTAATAGTAGGCCCCTGGCGGCGGCAGCATGGCAGATGCCAGCAGGCACGTGAGCAGATAGGCGGGCGCAAGATCAATCAGCTCCTCCCCGCCCGGCCGCCCGCCGCGCAGGCTCAGCATCAGCACCGCGCGCTCTACGCCGCCGCGCTCCCCGTACAGCTGTAGCGCCAGCACCGGAAACAGCAGGGCCGGTGCCCATTGCACCAGCAGGATCAGGGCATTTCCCAGACGGGGCTGCGTCAGATAGAGGTACACCCCGGCGAGGACCAACAACAGGCTCACCAGGTCCGCCACCCGCTGACGCTCCCGCAAATCGAGCTGCCAGCGCCAGCCAAGGAAACGCGGCAGCTCCGCGAGCAACGCAAGCGGCAGACCGAGCCACCACAGACCAATGTGCCAGCCCCAAAACACCAGCGCCGTGCCGACAAGGAAGGGCGGTAGGCTCACAGCGTCGCCAACCCTGCGGCGGGAGCCGCCGGATCTACTCGCTGCAGGCTGCCGGGCAGATCCGCCAGCGGGCCGGGCTCCAGCAATGGCGGACCACCCACCACCAGCACCCGCACCGGCAGGCCCAGGGCGCGAAGCCGTCCCGCCAGCTCCCAACGTGGCCGGTCCCAATCCAAGAGCACGCACAGGCAGGCGCTGAGCACAGGGGCGTGGCCGAGCACCGCGCGCGCCAGGTCGCCAAAACCACTCGGCGGCGCTGGCTCCACGCAAGCAAGGACCTCCAGTAGGGACTGGCCGGACATCAGGCCGCGCCCGCCGGTCAGGGTATAGGTCCTGTCCGCGACGAACATCAGGTCCAGGAGCGCGTCGCCGCCTTGCATAGGCTCCACGAACGAGGCCGCCACCGACACCGCAGTCTCGAAGTCCGCGCCGCGATCCGGCGCGGGGAAGGTATCCAGGATTAGGGCTTGGCGACTGAAATACTCGTTCTGGTACTCCTTCACCACCGGCTCCCCGCAGCGCGCCCAGGCCGCCCAGTGGATGTGGCGCCGGGAATCGCCGGGTCGGTAGTCGCGAAGCCCCACGAGCTCGCGAGAATCCCCCACCGATGAGGCGAGGCTCACGCCGCCGGGCTGCAGACGCCGATGCCCCGGCGGTCGCTGGGGCGGGACAGCGTAACGGCGGGGCAACACCAGCAGGCGTTGGGGTGGCGCCACCGAGATCGCCCGCCGAGCGAGCCCAAGCGGATCACTGCGGCTGACCTCGAGCTCCTCCAGGCGCAAGAACCCCCGTCGCCGCGGAACCAGCTCCAGCTCCAGACTGGTGCGCTGGCCCGCCGCCAGATCCGGCAGAGACACTTCCCGCGCGGCATCCGCACGGCGCCCCTGCTGCACCAGCCAGCGCCAGCGTGGATAGCCGAACAGGCGGTCCAGCGGGTTGACCCGCTGTTCACCGGGGGCGCGCATGGTCAGGAAGCTGACCAGATCCGGACGGGGGTCAGGCAGCCTCTCCGCGACGCGCAGACGGCGCGCCGCTCGCCGGCTTGGATTCTCCAGCTCCACGCGGTAGTGCAACGGCACCCCGACGGTGGCATGGCGCGGCAAGCGGCGCTCGCCGCGCAGCACCCGCGGCCGACGCGTGCTCAAGAGCCAGGCCGAGAGCAATAGGGCCGTTCCGAGGCTGAATGCCTGGAAGGCCAAGGTCTGGCGCGTATCCAGTCCGAACATGCCCGCCACCAGCGTAGCGGACAGCAGCACCCGCCCCGCCGGCGTGAAGCGGCGCCGCAGCCGTTCCTGCAATCCGCTCAGCAGGTGAAGACCCCGCCAGCTCAGGCGCTGCACCCAGGCCGCCATGGATCAGGCCGGCGGGGGCACCCGCTGCAAGCACTCCCGCACCACAGTCTCGGCACTGCGCCCGGCGAAACGGGCCTGGGGATCCAGAGTCAGCCGATGGGCGATCACGGAGATGGCCGCCTCCTGCACCGGCTCTGGGGTGAGAAAGTCCTCACCGTCGAAGAGGGCCAGGGCCTGGGCCACCTTCATGAGGGTCAGAGACGCCCGCGGGCTTGCCCCCAGGGCGACACCGTCGGCCTGGCGCGTGGCGGCTACCAGCTCCACGATGTAGCGGCGCAGCCGCTGGCTCACCCGCACCTCGCTTGCCGCGGAACGCAGGGCCAGCACGTCCGCCACCTCTACACAGGGTTGGAGGTCGTCGAGGGGATGACCGCGGGTCTGGGCTTCCAACACCGCCGCCTCGTCCTCGGTGGATAGATAGCCCAGGCTGAAGCACAGGGCGAAGCGATCCATTTGTGCCTCGGGCAGGGGGTAGGTGCCGTGGAACTCCACCGGGTTCTCGGTGGCGATGACGAAGAACAGCTCACCCAACGGACGCACATCCCCATCCACGCTCACCTGAGCCTCGCCCATGGCCTCCAACAGGGCCGATTGCGTGCGCGGCGAGGCTCGATTGATCTCGTCTGCCAGCAGGATCTGGCAAAAGACCGGCCCGGGGCGAAAGCGAAAGGACCGCTCTGCCGGATCGAAGACCGAAACACCCAGGATGTCCGACGGCAGCAGGTCCGGGGTGAACTGGATGCGCTTGAAGTCTGCGCGTACCGAGCGCGCGAGCGCCTTGGCCAGAGAGGTCTTGCCGGTCCCGGGGACATCTTCGAGCAGGACATGGCCCCCTGCCGTCAATGCGGCCAGCAGCCGGCGGATGGCCGTTGACTGGCCGCGCACAACTCGGGTCAGGTTAGCGCTCAGGGCCGCGTAGGTTTGTTGCGGTGTCACGGTGCCCCTGTTCGGCTGCGGAATCGGTGACGACAAGAGGGGATGAACAGCACCCTGTCCACTGCGACCCTAAGCCCCTGCGCGATGGTAGCACCGCGAATTCGATCACAAGCGTCTCCTTCGGCTGCACGCGCCAAGTCTCCATCAGAGCATAACCCCCGCACCCGGCCGACGAGTCCGCGGCACGTACTGAAGCGCCCCGCGGCTGGCGTCGCGAGCGACCGCCAAGTGCACAAGGCCCTGGGTCGCCGCGGACCCGCCCGGGTCAGCGGGGAACCACGGCCTCGGAGCCAGGTCTCTCGCCCGCCAAGAGCCAAGTAGCGGCCGCCGGCGCGCGCCCACCGTCTGGGTCACCCAGGACCCGCCGCTCTGACCATAATTGCACTCCTGAATCATTTTTCTTTCTACTTCTGCAGGTTACGACATCAGCTGATGAAGGCACGCGGTTTGCCCCCCTGACCGGTACCGTCCAAGGGAGCTGTGCAATGCCGAAGCCGACCGACTCTTGCCAGCAACTTGCGACGGCCATCGAGGCTTACTTGAGCGCCCACCCTGCTGCGGCCGACAGCGCCCAGGGCATCGCCGATTGGTGGGTCCTGGAAACGGGTCTCAATGCCTCCGTAAGCGATGTGCGTAAGGCTCTGGAGCTTCTCATGCAAGAAGGCGTTGTCGAGGTTCAGGTCATGGTTGACGGCCGAAAGGTATACCGCGCCAGCCGCGACCAACCCGATGCAGCCCATTGACTGTAGAAGCCGAAGCCGGCGATGGCCAACCTCTTCGCGGTACACTCGGTAGGCAGCTCGATCGTGACCTTCCTGCGCAACACCTACCCGCAACAAATCGGCGGCCGCAACATGCCCGCCTGCACCTTCGAGCTGACCTCCAGCGGCCAGCTGGCAGGGGAGATCGACGAGACGACACGGATCACGCTCTACCTCTACCGGGTGACGGTGAACGAGCATAGCCGCCAGTCCCGGCGCCCCGCTGCCCCAGACGATGGCTTCGTCCCCCTCGGCGTGGACTTGCACTACCTGCTCACCGCCTGGGCCGGCAATCCCCTCGACGAACAGGTGACCCTGGCGTGGTCGATGCGCCAGCTGCACCAGTTCCCGGTGCTCGACGCATCGTCCCTGTCGCCCGAGGCGGACTGGGGCGGCGACGAGGTGATCCAGGTGATCCCGGCCGAGCTCAGCAACGAGGACATCATGCGCATCTGGGACGCCCTCGACCCGGCCTACCGAATCTCTGTCTCCTACGTGGCGCGCTTGGTCCGGCTCGATCCCGACAGCGAGGCCGGGAGCAGCCGCCGGGTGGTCGCCGGGCGCTTCGCCTATGGGCGGGAGGACCAGCCGTGATGCGCTCGCTGCGCGAGCTCGAGCGGGTCGAGTGGCGGGTGCTGGGCGCCCTGCGCTTCATCGACGCCCCCACCGGCACGCCGGTGGACCAGCCGCTTCAGGTGGAAGGCGACGGCGCCGAGCTCGTGCGCAACCGCAGCGGCCTCTACGTGATCCGGAGCTGGGCGCCCCTCGCCGAGCACGAGGCCACTTTCGAAACGCCGCCGGCGACACCCGCAACCCGCTCCCTGATCCTGCCGATCAGGGTCAGTGATCCAAGCGGCGCCTACCTACCCATCGCCGCCACGCTCAGCCTGCCGCGTGACCCCGACCCGACCCAGGGTGACAGTCCAGATTCCCTGTTCGAGCCCCTGGTCATCGCCGTCTATCCCGCCGCCGCCGCGGCGGTCGGCGCCAACTGGGCGGTGCTCCACGTCAGCCTGGCAGAGACCCACACCGGCGACGCCCTCGGCGGCGCCCTCCTGAGGGTCCGGGCAAACGGCAACGTGCTCGCCCGCGGCCTCACCGACTGGCGCGGCGAGGCCCTGGTGCCGGTGGTCGGCGTCCCGGCAACCACCTTCTCCGAGGACGCCAACGCGGTCGTCATCTCCGAGATCGGCGTCGCCCTGGAGGCGGGCTTCGATCCGGCCGCCGGCAGCCGCACCCCGGCCGCCGACGTACGCGCCGGGCGCGCGCCCGCGGACCTGCCGCTAGTGGACCCGATTTCCCTGGATACGCGCTTCGCCACCCTGCAGCGGGCGAACCTCTCCCTGAACATCGCCGCTCGCCGCCGGCAAAGCGCCGCCCTGACGCTCGACCTGCCCTGACACCCGCCATGAATCGCGCCGGTCGAATCCTCCCCATCAACGTTTGGAAGAAGGAGAGCCGCCATGCCTGAATACCTCGCGCCGGGCGTCTACGTCGAGGAGACCAGTTTTCGCGCCAAGTCGATCGAGGGAGTGGGAACCAGTACTACGGCCTTCGTGGGCCCCACCCGCAAGGGACCCTACCGCGCCACGGATTCCGACCAGGAAGTCCCCGAGCTGCTCACCAGCTTCGGCGACTTCCAGCGCATCTACGGCGGCTACGCCGACCTGGCCCTGAGCGGCAGCGCGCCGCGCACCAACTACCTGGCCCATGCGGTGCTCGCCTTCTTCAACGAGGGCGGCTCCCGGCTCTACGTCTCGCGCGCGGTGAGCGCCTCCGCCGCCGCGGCCCACGTGGATGTCACCGCCGAAGGCACGGCCGCCGCCGACGCGGTCGCCTTCGTCGCACGGTTCCCGGGAACCGCCGGCAACGGCACCGTGGTCGTTCGCGAGCTCCTCTCGCCGGCCTCCACCACCACCATGGCAAGCGCCCCGCCTGGGAGCCTGCTGGCCACCGGTGCCGGCGGCACCCTCGCCTTCCACGTCAAGGTGGACGACGCCTGGCACCCGGCCACCAATCCGGCCGACGCCGCCGAGACGACCGCCACCCTGGCGGCCGACACGCCGCGCCTGGTGATGCTGCAAGTGCTCACCGCTGACGGTGACGGCAACGAGATGTCCTGGGACGGTCTCGGCTACGACGCCACCCATCCGCGCTGGATCGGCCACATCCTGGCGACGGCGCCGTCGCGCCGCGCCGACCACCTGCAAAACAGCTTCGCCATCGACATCGGTGGCTCCGTCACCGCCCTCGACCTGCACACCGCCCTGTTCACCGGCGCCACGACCAACGCCCAGGGCGCGCAGGAGAACAGCTTCACCCTCGGCGGCGGCAGCGACGGTGCCGCCACGACGGCGGCCGAATACGCCCGCGCCCTGGCCGAGATCGCCGCCCTGGAGGACGTCTCTATCGTCGCCGCCCCCGGCTCCTCGGCCTACGCCGATGCCCAGGCGGTGGCCGGCAACCTGATCGCTCACGCCGAGGCGCGCCGGGCCTACCGCATCGCGGTCCTGGATACGCCGCCGGCCCAGCTGCCGAGCCAGGTGCAGACGCTGCGCGGGCAAATGGATTCCACCTACGCCGCCCTCTACTACCCGTGGGTGGTGGTGAGCAATCCCAACGCCCGCCCCGGTCGCGACGACATCCCCAGCGAGATTGCCCTTCCACCTTCCGGCTTCGTCACCGGCATCTACGCCCGCAACGACGTCAACCGCGGCGTGTCCAAGGCGCCTGCCAACGAGGTGGTGCGCAGCGCCCTGCGCTTCGAGCTGGACGTGAACTTCGGCCAGCAGCAGCTGCTCAACCCGCTCGGCGTGAACTGCCTGCGCCTACTCGCCGGCCGCGGCTACCGCGTCTGGGGCGCGCGCCTGATCTCCTCCGATCCGGAGTGGAAGTACGTCAGCGACCGCCGCTACTTCAACTATCTGGAGGACTCGATCGACCGGGGCACCCAGTGGGCGGTGTTCGAGCCCAACGGCGAGCGCCTCTGGGGCAACGTCAGGCAGACGGTTTCAGACTTCCTCTACAACGAATGGCGCAACGGGGCACTCCTCGGCACCACCACCGACCAGGCCTATTTCGTCCGCTGCGACCGCAGCACCATGACCCAGAACGACCTGGACAACGGCCGTCTGATCTGCCTGATCGGCGTCGCCGTGATCAAGCCGGCGGAGTTTGTGATCTTCCGTATCGGCCAGAAGACCGCGGACGCCCGTTCCTGATCGCCCCGTCCTGATCCAGTGACCCAAGGAGCCCTGACATGGCAAACCGGAACACTCCCTACGGCGCCTTCAACTACATCGTCGAGTTCGACGGCGGCGAGATCCTCGGCGGCTTCTCCGACGTCTCCGGCATCGGCAGCGAGATCAAGGTAGCCGAATACCGCAACGGCAACGAGAAGGAGAACCACACCCGCAAGGTGGCCGGCATCCACACCGCCGCCGACGTCACCGGCAAGCGCGGCATCATCAACTCCAAGGCATTGTTCGACTGGATCAAGTCTGCCCGCACCGACGGCCCCGCCGCCCAGAAGACGATGAAGATCACCCTCCTCGACGAGGCCCAGCAGCCGGTCCAGGCCTGGGTCCTGCGCGGCGTCATCCCGATGAAGTACACCGGCCCCACCCTGGCCGGCAAGGGCGGCGGGGACGTGGCGATGGAAGAGATCGTCTTCTCCGCCGAAGCCTTCGAGATCGACGCCTGAGGCGACACGGGGAGCACGGCGCATGCTGAGCGGCCTGACCTTCGATGTCCCGGCGCCCGCCCCCGGCGTGGCGCCGGAGCGGACCGACATCGTCTGTTTCATCGGCTTTGTGGCGAGGCGCCCCGGCGTCGCCCTGCCGGTCGCGGTGCGTGACGCCCTGCATTCCGGCGGCTGGATCGACGGCCCCTGGGAACCCCCCGCCGACGCGATCGAGGCCCTCGAGCAGCTGCCCGTGACCTGCGAATCTTGGGACCACTTCGCCGACCTCTTCGCCTGGGAGCAGCGGCCCCTGGGCGCCGCCGCCAGCGCCGCCTGCACCACCTACTTGGGCGCCGCGGTGAGGAGCTTCTTCGCCAGCGGCGGCCGGCGCGCCGTGATCATCCGGGTAGCCGACCCCTTCCCCTTTCTGGAGAGCGGCGGCGGCCGCCCGAACAGCCGCGGCGAGCGGCTGCAGCGGCTGGTGCCGGCCTTCGCCGGCGACGGTCCGCCGTCCCTGCCGTTCGACCCCACCGACCCGAGCACCTGGCGCGGCATCCAGCACCTCTACGGCCTTCCCGAGGTCAACCACGTCTGCCTGCCGGACCTGCCGGACATCTGCGCCGCGGAACCAGAGCCCGCGCCCAACGCGTTCACCCCGTCGCCGGCCGCCGACGTGTTCGTCGAATGCAGCGCCGACGAGCCGCCCCTGCCGGCCGACGACGGCCTGCGCCACCAGCAGGCGCCGCGCTGCGATGCCGACGGCTTCGCCGCCTGGCGCGCGGCGGTGGCGCACGTGAAGGACTTCCTCGCGGCGCAACGGCGCGACGCCCTATTCGTCGGCGCCCTGCCCCTGCCCCGGGCCGACGCCAGGGGCGGCAGCGCCCACGCCGAGGCCGACCTTCTTCCCTTCCTGCGCGCCATCGGCGCCCTCGAGCCGGTCGGCTACCGTGCCGCCGACGGTGCCCCGTCGGCTCCCGTTGGCAGCACCGCCAGCGCCTTCGTCCAGCTCGCCTGGCCCTGGCTGCTCACCAACCGTTCCGGCGACCTGCCCGAGTCGATCGAGCCCGCCGACGGCCTGCTGGCCGGCGTCCTGGCAAGCAACGCCCTGGTCCGCGGCACCTTCCGCTCGGTGGGCGGCACGGTCCTCGACGACGTCGTTGGGCTGGTGCCTCTGCCCGCCATGGGGCTGGGCCCCGACAGCCCCACCGGGCGGCTCGCCGAGCGGCTCTGCGTATTCGCTCCCGAGCCCGGAGGCATCACACTGGAATCGGACGTCACCACCTCGCCCGACGCCGCCTGGCGCTTCGGCGGCAGCAGCCGGCTGATGGCGGCGATCCTGCGCGCCGCGCGCCGCTTCGGCGACGCCCACGTCTTCGATCCCAACGGCCCGGCCCTGTGGGCCCGGCTGCAGGGCACCCTTGAGACCCTGCTCACCGCCTTCTGGCGCGAGGGCGCCTTCATCGGCAGCAGTGCCGCCGACGCCTTCAAGGTGCGCTGCGACCACAGCACCATGAGCCAGAACGACCTCGACAACGGCCGCCTGGTGGCCGTGATCACCGTCCAGCCCGCCGCCGCCATCGACCGCATCACGGTGGTGCTGGCCCTGCAGGCGGCGCCCACCGGCGCCGCCGCCGTCCGCGAGGTGGCCTGAATGCCCAATCCCGACGACCTCAACGAAAACCAGCTGGCGCCGCTTAACGTCTTCAAGTTCCACGTCAGCTTCAAGCGCGACACCCTGCTGGTGCCCGCCGGCAGCGACGAGGTGAAGATCTGCAGCGGCGCCTTCGCCGAGTGCACGGGCCTGGAGGCGACCGTGGAGCCGAAGGTGATCAAGGCTGGCGGCGCCAACTACGGCGCCGCCCAGCGCATGGGCCGGGTCAGCTTCGCCACCGTCGTGCTCAAGCGCGGCATGACCACCACCCGCGACCTGTGGAACTGGTTCCAGCTCGTCGCCGGCGGCGCCTATGCCTACCGGCTAGCGGTGGACATCGAGATGCGCGACGGCAAGGGCCAGCCGGTGCTCACCTGGCATCTGGCCCGCGCCCTGCCCGTCAAGTTCAAGGCCGCCGACCTCAACGCCAAGGCCAACGAGGTGGGCATCGAGGAGCTGCACCTGGCGCACGAGGGGCTGACCCTTGGCAACGCCGGCTGAGGAGCCGCCATGCCACAGAAACCACCCGACCAAGCACTGGAGCTCGCCTACTTCGAGACCCTGAGCGGTCCGAACAAGAAGGCAAAGACGCACGTCCACTTCAACCCCGAGTCCCTCCAATACACGGTGCAGAACACCATCAAGGAGGAAGGCCGGGGCTCGAAGAAGAAACAGCACGTCAGCCAAACCACGGCCAAGCTGACAATGCAGCTGGTGTTCGACACCACCGACACCGGCGAGGACGTGCGCGTCTACACCGACGAAATGGCGAAGCTGCTGCAGCCCTACAAGGAGGGCAACGCCGACGCCCCACCGCAGGTCGGCTTCAACTGGGGACTCTACAAGTTCACCGGGCTGGTCGAGCAGTACAAGGAGACCATCGACTTCTTCGCCGCCGGCGGGGTGCCCCTGCGCTCGAGCGTAGATATCACCCTCGCCAGCCAGGAGGTCACCTTCGACAGCGGCCACAACCCGTCGGCGAGCGTGGACCAGAACCTCTCCACCCAGGAACCGACGATGCACCGCCAGGCGGCCAGTCCAGGCCAGAGCAGCGGCCCGGGCGGCGCCTCGGGCCTGGCCAACGCCCTCGGCGACCCGCGGGCGGCCCGGGCCATCGCCAGCGCCAACGGCGCGGCATCCCTGCGCTTCGGCGGCAGCGCCGAGCTGTCCGTCGGCGGCAGTGTCAACCTGCAGGCGGCAGCCGCCTTCGCCACCGGGGCGAGCGTCGGGGGCGGGATCAGCATCGGCGGCGGCATCGGTGCCTCCGCAGGCGCCGGGTTCACGATCGGCGCCGGCGCTTCGGCCGGGATCGGGTTCTCCGCCGGGGCCTCCGCCGACTTCTCGGCCGACGCATCGGCGGGTTTCTCGGCCGGCGCTTCGGCCGCCTACTCGACGAGCGCCGCCTTCTCGCAAATCCGTACCACCAGCAGCGGCGCCAGCTACAGCCTGCCGAGCGGCCGCGCCCTGTTCAGCGCCGACGCTCGAATCTCGACGGGCGCCAACGCCCAGTTCGCCGCCGGCGGCCGGGCCGAGGCCCGGGCCGGTTCCAGCCTCGGTGCCGACGTCGGCGCCGGAGCCGAGCTCGACGCCCGCATCAGCTTCACCTGAGGAGACCCACCATGCCCATCGTGTTCGAAGAGATCCACGGCGAAGTCGCTCCCCGGCGGGGACAGGAACGGCCGGAGCAGGACGCCGCGCCCGAAAAGCCGGATACCGACCCCGCAGAGCTCGTCCGCCGCGAGCTGCAGCTCATCAGGGAAAGGGAAAAGCGCCTGTGCGCCGAGTGAGAAATTACCTCAAGTCCGACGCCGCACAACTCACGTAAAACATCACAACTATTCCTTTACTGATTCAGTATTCGAATAAAGCACGCTTGCATGGGAACGCCAGAAATGCCCGAGACCTCCGTCAGCCAGGCCGCCGTCTATAGCGCCCGTCCCACCGTCCGACTGGCGGGGCGGGAGGACGTGCGGGTCAGCAACCTGCTGATCGGCATGAAGATGGAAGAGTCCGAAGGCGGGCTGAGCGCGCTGGAGCTGCGCTTCTCCAACGTGGCCAGCACCCATGACGGCGGCGCCGAGATCGCGTTTCCCGCCGATTCCGCTCTCCACCTGGGCGCCGACATTGCGGTCTACGCTGGCGACCAGACCGAGCCGCGGGAGATCTTCCGCGGCAAGATCAGCGCCCTGGAGGCCGACTTCAACAGCGGTGCGCCCCCGGAGCTGCTGGTCCTCGCCGAGGACGCCCTGCAGCAGGCACGCCTCGCGAGGCAGAGCAAGATCTATACGGACCAGTCGCCCGCCGACATCGTCCGCGCTGTCGCCGCCGACCTGGGCCTGACTCCCGTGATCACCGGCCTGACGGCGCCGGCCGCCACCTGGGCCCAGCTCAACGAGACTGGTCTCGGCTTCCTGCGCCGCCTGCTGTCGCGCTTCGACGCCGACCTGCAGATCGTCGGGGACGAGCTGCAGGTGTCGCCGCGGGGCGACGTCCGGCGTGGCAGCATCGACCTCGCCCTCTACAGCCAACTCGCCCGGGCCCGGGTCACCGCCGACCTGGCGGACCAGGTGACCGGGGTGACCATTCGCGGCTGGAATCCGGCGGACGGCAGCGCCGTGAGATCGGAAACCAACAGCGGCACCCACCTCGGCCCCGGCAGCGGCCGCACCGGCGCCGACGTGCTGCGCGAGGCCTTCGGCGAGCGCTCGGAACACGTCGGCCACTTCGCCGTCGCCAGCGACGCCGAGGCCACGGCCTTGACCCAGGCCGCATTCGATCGCCGCGCCCGGCGCTTCCTGCGGGTGGATGGTATCGCCGAGGGAAACGCCAGCCTGCGGGTCGGCTGCACCGTCAGCCTCACCGGCCTCGGCGCTCCTTACGACAACAGCTACTACCTGGTGCACGCCTGCCACCTGTTCGACGTGCATCAGGGCTATCGCACCGAATTCCGGGGCGAGTGCGCCTACCTGGGGACCAGCTGACGTGGACCGCGCAACCTTCATCGAGCAGCGCCCGATCGCCTGGCTCCACGCCATCTACCTGGCCAGCGTGAAATCCCTCGACGACCCGGAGGGTCGGCAGCGGGTGCAGGTAGAGCTGGTGGGGTTCGCAGAGTGCGCCAACCAGGACGCCGCCATGTGGGCACGGGTGGTGTGCCCCTTCGCCGGTAGGGACCGGGGCGCTTTCTTCATGCCCGATGTCGGCGACGAGGTGCTGGTCGGATTCCACAACGGCGACCCCTCCCACCCGCTCGTGCTCGGCGGCCTGTGGAACGGCGCCAGCACACCTCCGGCCGATTTCGAGTCCGGCCAGAACCGCTACAAGGTCATCCGCTCGAAAAATGGCGTAAAGCTGACGATGGACGACCAGCAGGGCCAGGAAACCTTCGTCGTCGAGACCCCGGCCGGGCAGAAGGTCACTCTCGAGGACGGTCCCGGCACCGTCACCATCGAGGACAGCAACGGTAACAGCGTGAAGCTCGACACCTCGGGGATCACCGTCACCGCCGCCGCCAATGTCAAGGTGACCGCGGCCAAGGTGGATGTCTCGGCGGGGATGGTGAACGTGGACACGGCAATGGCCAGGTTCTCGGGCATCGTCCAGTGCCAAACCCTGATCGCCACCTCGGTGGTGTCCACCAGCTACACGCCAGGCGCCGGCAACATCTGGTGATGCCACCATGACCATCCGCCATCCCATCGCCATCGGCGCCCCCCGGGGCATGGTGCCCGGCAACGCGGTCCCCAAAGCGCCGACGATCCTCGATCGGGACGACGACGACTTCGTCACCGCCGTCCTCGAGGACTACCGCAGCGACAGCGGCCGCGCTAGCCTCGCCGCCTCGGTGGCGTCGGAGCGCGCGGCTGACGGCACGCTGAAGCTGTTCCAGCCGATCCAGCGCCGCTACCACCTGGCCTTGCTGGAAGCCTGGTGCGACACCCCGGGCAGGCCCCGCCTCGACCCGGCCAGGGTGGACGCCGCCGGCATGGTGCTGCGCCGTATCGGTCAGGACGCCGACGGCAACCGCGTGCTCCAGGGCTGGATGCGCGCCGCCGGCCGACTGCGCGGCTGGGTGCCCATCGCCAGCCTCGGCCCCGCCGACGCCGATCCGCGTCCAACGATACGTCTTCGGCGGCGCGCCACCGGCCAGCCCCAGATCGACCGCGCCCTGGTCAAACGCTCGGCCGGCACCGACCCGGCGGTGCTCGACGAGCACGTGGTCCCCATGTTCGTGGCGCCCCCGGACGTCTGCGCCGAAGCCGGCCGCAGTCTCTACTACGGCGTGGTCCAGACCTCCAGCAGCGAGCTGGCCGGCACGCCGCCGGACACCGCCGCCGTCTTCCAGGGCTTCGGCCCCGACAGCCAGTCCTTCACCGACCATCTGGTGCAGCCCCTGCGCGGCATCGCCTACAGCTTTCCGAACGCAGGCGTGCGCTTCGACACGACCTGGTTCGAGACCCTGCTGCGCAGCACCGACAGCGGCCAGCAGCGCTTCCTCAAGCCTGCTGCGCCAGGTGGCCGTGGAGTTCGACGCCTTCGGCACCGGCGCCGAGGGCCAGGCGGTGTTCGCCGAGCTGCAGACGATCTCCCTCGACTACGTGTTGCAGTCAGGCGAGACGACGCCGCGCACGGTGGCCGCAGGCACCTTCCTGAAGAACGCGGCGAGCGTCCTGCTCGAAGGCGACACCAGCCTCGGCAGTCTGGAGATGCCCCGGTCCTGGCCCGCCCTGGAGACCGCCGCCGCCGCGCGCCTGGCAGGCGCCATGTCACAGGCGGTGCAAGCGCGCTTCACCGCCGTCAAGGGCCGCCCGGGACGCTTCGACGAGCCCGGCGCGCGCTACGTGCTACGAGCGTTCCTGCGCCTCAAGCCTGACAGCGACTGCCCGGGCAAGACCCTGTGGAGCGACTACAGCGAGCCCTTCGTCATCGCCCCCTGGTACGAGGGCGGCGGCACCCCGGCCCAGATCCCGATGCCGGACGTCACCGACCGCAAGCTGCTCAAGTCGCTCAAGCCCAACGTCTCCTTCGTCCTGCCGCCCAGTCTTCAGTGCATGCTCGGCGGCAGCCCCGACGACATGATCAAGGGCTCCTTCCCGTCGAGCTGCAAGAGCGGCGGCGGCATCGGACTCGGCTGGATCTGCAGCTTCAGCATCCCGATCATCACCCTCTGCGCCTTCATCGTGCTGAACATCTTCCTGTCCCTGTTCGACCTCTTCTTCCGCTGGATGCTGTTCATCAAGATCTGCATCCCCTTCCCCAAGAGCAAGGACAGCTGACATGGCCGTTACCGCCCGCCCCCTCATCGGTTGGCCGCTGTTCTCGCAGCCCGACGAATACGGTCGCCTCGACTATCCCGACCTGGAGACCAGCGTGCGCCAGCTGATCCGGGTAATCCTATCCACCCGCCCCGGCGAGCAGCTGATGCGCCCCGACTTCGGCGGCGGCCTGGACACCCTGCTCAACGAGCCCAACACCCTGGTCACCCGCCGCCGCATCCGCGACCTGGTGCAGGACGCCATGACGCGCTGGGAACGCCGCATCCTGCTCGACCGGGTCGAGGTGTGGGAGGTCGACGGCGAGCCCAGCCACGTGCGCGTGGAGATCGCCTACCGCCTGGCCCGAACCGGCGCCGCGGCCCAGATGGGCCTCACCGTGCAGCTGGAACCCTGACGGAGAGCCGCCATGCCGATCCTGCCTCCGAGCCTGGACGACCGCCGCTTCGACGATCTGGTCGAGGAGATGCTGGCCCGCATCCCTGCCCACACGCCGGAATGGACCAACCCACGCCTGGGCGACCCCGGACGCACCCTGATCGAGCTCTTCGCGTGGCTCGCCGACACCCTGCTCTACCGCGCGAACCTGGTCCCCGAGCGCCAGCGGCTGGTGTTCCTCAAGCTCCTGGGCCAGACCCTGCGCCCGGCGCTGCCGGCCACCACCGTCGTCGGCCTCGCCTTTGCCCAGGACACGGAGCTGGGGGCCGTCAGCCTGGCGCCCGGCGCCCGCCTCGCCGGCCCCGTGCCCTTCGAGACCATGGGCGAGACCACCGTGCTGCCAATCGCCGCCGAGGCCTACTACAAGCGTGCCCTCGACGACGCCGAGAGCGCCCGCCTGGGCGACGTCATCGAGGGCCTGAAATCCGTGCACCGGCTCTCCGACGCCAAGGGCTACGAGACCACGCCCCTGTTCGACGGCGGCCGCGCCGAACCGGCCGGGGTGGACGTCTTCGCCCGCAGCTCCGACCGCGCCCTGTGGCTGGCCCTGCTCGCCCCCAAGGCGCCGCAGCCGCCCCATCAGGCGGCGGTGAACGACGGCGTCCGCGCCGTCCTCGGCGGCGGTGATGCCGGCGCGCCCGCCTTGCTGTCCCTCGGCGTGGTCCCGGCACAGGCCCTGCCGACGAACTTCGACGACTTCATCGCCGCCGCCAACCCGCCGGCGGCGGTGCCGGTGCTCTGGGAGATGACCACCCAGGGGCAGGGCGCGAATGCCACCGACTACCTCACCCTGACGCCACAGACCGGCAGCGACACTACTGCCGGCCTCACCCGCCCCGGCGTGCTGCGTCTGACTTTGCCGGACGAATCCCTGATCTGGGCCCCGAGCAACGACGTCGGCGACAACCCGGCCGCCGGCGTCGGCGACACACCGCCCCGGCTCGACGACACCGCCAAGGCGGCGCGGCTGGTGGCGTGGCTGCGGCTGCGGCCCCAGCCGGACCAGGCGGTGACCAGTCTGCCCCTGTCGTGGATCGGCATCAACGCCGTGGCCATCGACCAACGGGTCACCCTCGCCGGGCGCGTCCTCGGTGTTTCCACTGGCGCCGCCGACCAGAGCTTCGCCCTGCCCCTGCCCTCGGTGGATGCGGACACCCTGCACGTCCAGGTGGAGGAGCCCGGCCTCGGCTACCGTGCGTGGTACCGGGTCGACGACCTCGCCGCGATCAGCCCCGACCCCCAGGTGGCGCGCACCGCCGCCGCCTACCAGCTGGACGCCGAGGCCGGCAGCATCCGCTTCGGCGACGGCGTGCGCGGCCGCATTCCCGAGGTGCAGATGCGCATCCGCCTTGCGAGCGGCCGCTTCGGCGGCGGCGTCGCCGGCAATCTGCCCGCCGGCAGCCTCACCGGCATTACCGCGAACCGGGTGGACGGCCGGCCGGCGCCACCGCTGAAGGTATTGCAGCCCCTGCCCAGCGACGGCGGTACCGATGCCGAGCCCCCGGACCTGGCCGAGCGACGCATTCCGGCTTTCCTGCGCCACCGCGACCGGGCCGTGACCGCCGACGACTACGGCCGCCTGGCCGCGGAGACGCCGGCCACCGACGTCGGCCGGGTCGAGGTGCTGCCCCGCTTCAAGCCCCGCGACCGCCGTTTCGACGTCGCCGGGGTGGTGAGTGTCATGGCCCTGCCCGGCCAGGCCTTCGACCCGGCCGCCACCAGCGCCGGAAACCCGCGGCCCGACCGTCCCTTCATCGAGAAGGTGCATGCCTGGCTCGGCACGCGGGTGCCTCTGTCCACCGAGCTCTACGTGATCGGCTGCGAATACGTCGCACTCGGCCTCGCCGTCGCCGTCAGCATACGCGACGGCTACGGCCGCGACGCGGTGCTGGCGGACATCCGCCAGGCCCTGCGCCGCCTGCTCTGGCCCCTGTCACCGGGCGGCCCCGACGGCAACGGCTGGCCCCTGGGCCGGGACGTGCACGAGCGGGAACTGGACGTGGAGATCTCCCGGGTCGCCGGCGTGCTCCAGGTGAACGGTCTCCACCTGTTCGGCCGGATCACCCTCGACGATGGCGACGACTGGCGCCTGCTCGCCCGCAACCCCGCCGACGGCACTCGCACCCTCGCCCTGCGCGAATGGCAGCTCCCGGAACTGCTGTCCGTGGTGGCCGTGGAGGACACTACGGCGCCGGACAACCTGCGCGCCCTGCCCAACCCGTTCGCCGACGCCAGCGCGGTGGCGGTGCCGGTGGTGCCGGACGTCTGCTGATGGACACCAACGGCCTGCGCTTCTGGCTGCTGGGAGACGCCGCGCACTGGCGCTCCGACACCCGCGCGCGCTGGGACGCGGGCTGCCGCGTGCTGTGCCTGGCCAGCGAGCGCACCCTGCCGCCGCCGGGCGACCCGACCGCCGCCTTCGCCGCCGCCAACGCCGCTCTCGAGGCGGTGCCTCGGGCGCTGGACGGCAGCGGCGCCGTCGCCCGCTGGGAACCCTCGGCAAACGCCGTCGTCAGCCGCAGCCACCTGCCCGGCGAGGCCGTCACCCTGCCCCTGGCGACAGCCCCGACCGACCTGGCCGTTGGCTTTGACGGTATCCTCTACTGCGCCCTCGCCGACAGCGTCGTCATGCACGACCTGCGCGGCCGCTGGGCCGACGTCACGGTGCCCACCGCCGGTTTCATACCCTGGCGCGTCGCCCCCGCACCGGCCGGCGGGGTGTGGCTGCTGGAGCGGGCCGGCGGCCGCCTCGCCCGCCTCACCGGCGCCCCCCTAGCACTCGGCCCTTTTGTGGACTACGCCGGCACCGTTTTTCGCCCCGAACCGGAGAACTGCCACCCGCCGACTCTGCGCCTCCTTCCCGACCTCGGCTGGCCGTCCGGCGAGCGGCCGGTGGCCCTGGCCTGCGCCGCCGACGGCACCCTCGCGCTGCTCGCCTGGGCCGGTGACGGCAACGCCCGGCTACGGCCGGTGGACACCGTCGCCGAACGCCTGCAGCCGGCTCTCGACCTCGCCGGTGCCCGCTATGCCTATTCCCTGGCCTGGCTCGACGGCGGCCGCATCGCCGTGCGCATGCCAGACCGCCGCGACGCGCCGGCCTTCGACCCGGCCGCCGCCGATACGAACGGCACGGTGCTGCCCAGCGGCGACGTCTACCCGCTCGCCGCCGATGCCGAAGAGGAATCCTTCGCCCACCACCTCGAGTCGCCGCCCCGCTACCCCGTGGCCATCGCCGACGGCGTGCGCGGCACCGCGCCCCTCTACCGGCTCTCCATCGCCAACCTGGCGCGCAGCGGCGAGGCCGCCAACTTCGGCACCGGCGCCCCCTACCTGCTCGACAGCGGTTCCCAGACGACGGTCTGGCACCGCCTCTACGCGGAGGCCCAGCTCCCCGCCGGCACCGGCTTCGTCGCCTGGCTCGCCGCCACCGCCGAGCCGACCCCCCCGGATGCCACCGACACCGCCGCCTGGCTGCCCCACCGCTTCGGCGAACCGGCGGTGGACAACGAACCCCAGACGCCGCGAGCGGCCTGGGAGCACGCGCCCTCCGAGCTGCCGAACCACCCGGGCCTCGGCCCCTGGGACCACGAGCCCGGCAAGGCCGGCCTGCTGTCGGTGCTGATCCAGGACGCCCGGCGCCGGGTGCGGGCGCTCACCGGCCGCTACCTGTGGGTGCGGGTCACCCTCACCGGCGACGGCCGCAGCGGGCCTCGGATCGCCGCCCTGCGCGCCTACGCCAGCCGCTTCTCCTACCGCGACCAGTACCTGCCGCGGCTCTACCGCGAAACCCTGTTCGGCGCCCCGGCCGCCCTGCCCGGCGTAGCGGTGGGCACCATCGACGCCGGCTTCGCCGCCGCCTTGGACGCCGGCGGCAACCCGGACGCCGCCCTGCGCGCCCGCCTGCGCGTGGCGGGCATCGACGTCAGCGAGGTGGCGACGGTGACCGCCGAAGCCACCGGCCAGCGCTGGCTGCTGCGTGAAGTCGGCGGCGGCCGCGCTTGGCGGCTGCAGGTCACCCCGGCCGGCATCGACATCTACCGCCCCCAGGCGACGCCGGCCGACTTCCTCGAACGCCTGTTGGACAACTTCGAGGGTCTGCTGACGCCCCTCGAGGACGGCATCGCGTCCGCCCACCTGCTGAGCCACCCGACGGTGTCGCCCGAGGCCGACCTTGACTGGCTCGGCAGCTGGATCGGCGTCGCCTTCGACCCGGCCCTGCCCGCGGCACGGCGGCGGGCCTGGCTCGCCGCGGCGCCCTACCTGGCACGGCTGCACGGCACCCGGGCCGGACTGCAGCTGGCCCTGGACATCGCCAGCGGCGGCGGCGTCTCTAGCGGCGCCATCGTCGTCCTCGAGGATTACCGCCTGCGCCGCATCCTCGCGACCCTGCTCGGGGTGGATCTCAACGACGAGAACGATCCGCTCCTCCCTGGCCTGGTGGTCAGCGGCAACTCGGTGATCGGCGACACCCTGACGCTCGGCGAGAAGGCTGGTGTCGAGCTGTTGGCCCTGTTCCGCAGCGAGGTGGCCAGCGCCGAGGAGAACCGTCAGGTCAGCGACTTCCTCGACCGCCTCGCGAACCGGGCGACGGTGCTGGTGCACCAGGCGGTGACACCCCAGGACCTGGGCCTGCTGCGCCGGGTGGTGGAGCTGGAGGCGCCGGCCCATGTGCTGACCCGGGTACTCACCGCCGATTGGCCGTTCCTGGTGGGCATCGCCAGCCTGATCGGTAGCGACACCTACCTCGGCCCGCCGCGGACGTCGCAGCCGGCCCGGGTCGACGCCAGCACCCTCGGCCGTGACTACGTGACCGGCCCTGCCTCCCTCGACCCCAGGCTGGCCGGCGCCGCGCCGCCGCCGGTGCCGCCCACCGCCGACGCCGGCGACGGCTTCGCGGCCCCCTGGGGCACCTCGTTCACGCTGGACGGCAGCCGCTCCTTCGCGGCCCCCGGCCACAGCCTGAGCCGCTACGTCTGGCGGCGCCTGCCGCAACCCTGAACCGCTCCATCAAGGAGAACCGCAATGGCCGAATTCGTGCTCAACAAGGACATCGCCACCACGACCCCAGCGGTCGAGGTCACCCTCAGCCCCGACAAGCCGTTGCCCGTGGGCCGCCAGCGCTTCCAGCTCGTCGTGGTGGACGACTCCGGCAACAAGTCGGCGGCCGACGTGGTCGAGGTGATCATCGCCGACACCACGGCGCCGACCGCTGTCCTCAATGCGCCGAGGACCGTGGCGTTCGGCACCAGCTTCAACCTAGACGGCAGCAAATCCTTCGACGCTGGCGGCGGCAAGGTGGTCCAGTACGTGTGGACTTACCTCGGCGGTCCTATTGGCTGATACCGCCATGGCCGCCTTCACGGTCGACAAGCCGGTCACCACCCGCACGCCCACCATCACGGTGGACGCGGGACTGGCCGTGGGCGACCACCGCTTCCAGCTCGAGGTCGTCGACGACAGCGGGCTGCGCAGCAAGCCCAGCCTGGTGACGGTGACGGTGCAACGCCGGGTGATCGTGAACCCGGAGCGGCCCACCAGGCCCGTGCCCACACCGGCGCCGCCGGTCACCCCTGTCCGCCCTGTGGTCAGCCCCATTATTACCACCCCGACTCCCGTCTCGCCCCGGAGAACGCCGTCATGAGCGCCGCCCAACGCCTACCCGACGCCGATCCGCTGTACGCCAGGCCCCTGCCTGCGCGCCCCTTCTACGCCACGGGCATGCTCCTCGACGCTCGGGACTTCGGCGACGAGCAGACCTATCACCGGGGCCGCCTGGCCCAGGCCGTCGCCTTCCTCTCCGGCGGCGGCACCCTGGCCGGCCTCGCCGTCTCCCACCAAGCCGCCGATACCGCCAGCGACACCCCCGAGGAGGTCCGGGTCGCGCCCGGCGTCGCCGTGGACCGCCTCGGCCGCCTGGTGGAAGTCCCCCGTCCGGCCTGCCTGCGTCTGCAGCGCTGGTGGGATGCCAGCGTCGCCGGCGACGGCGGCGACACCCTGCGGCGCGCCGCCTACGACAACCTGAACCGCTTCCTCAGCGCGCGCCTCGCAGCCGCCGCCGGCAGCGGCGACGTCCCGGCGATCCCGGCCCGCGGCGTCGTGGCCGACGTCTTCCTGCGCTTCGTCGCCTGCGAGGAGGGGCTAACTCCGAGCTTTGCCAACGGCCCCTACGACGCCCTGGACGCCGTCGCCACCTCCCGCCTGCGCGACGCCTACGAGCTGCTGCTGATCGCCCGCGAAGGGCTGGATGACGCCTTCGACGGCCTGCCCGACCCGGGCCCGGATCTGGCGGCCATCGCCGACGCCGACGCCCGGCGCGCCGCCCTGCAGGACGCCGTCCTCGGCGCCTGGAGCGCCAGCGGCCGCAGCGGCCAGCAGGGCTCGCTCGCGCCCGCGCCCGAACATCCGCCGAACCTGGACCCGACCGCCCTCTTCCTCGCCCGCGTGGTCCTGCCGGTGACCGCCGACGACCCGCCCGAACGGCAAGGCGACGGCGTGCTCGTCGACAACTGGGGCCGCCACTTCGTTCCCGCGGTGGCGCTACTGCAGCGCTGGCTCGGCATCTGAAACCACCCGACCGGAGACCGCCATGAACTTGACCCAGGGAAGCAACCGCGAACGCATCGCGCCGGAAGACGTGACCGCCCTGCGCCAGGCCGGCGTGCTGGTAGAGGACGACCGGCGGCAACGGCCGCGCTGGTTCGACGGCCGTTTTCTCGCCGCCCGCGACCTCGTCCGCGAGCAAAACTACTTCCTCAACCGCGAGGCCGACCTCGGACGGGACGCCGGCAGCGGCGTCGCCGACGGGCTGCAGGTGGCGGACGGCGGCAGCCCCCAGACCCTGGTCATCGGCGCCGGCCATGGCGTCACGCCGGCCGGCGAGCTGGTGCTGCTGCAGACCGAGGTCACCGTGAATCTGGCCGACATCCCCCGCGCCGAGCGATACACCGCCAAGTTCGGCCTCGGGCGCCTGCCCCTGCCGCCAGCTCGCAGCCGCGCCGGCCTGTTTGTCCTCGCCCTGCGGCCAGTGGAGTTCACCGCCAACCCGATCGGCGCCTACCCTACCTCGATCACCGGCCAGCGCACGGTGGAGGATGGCGACATCATCGAGGCCGCCGCCATCGTGCTGATCCCCTGGCCCGAGGACGGCAGCAGCGATTCCCTCGAAGCCCGCCGCGGCCAGGCCGCCCGGGCCATCTTCGTGGGCGGCCTAGACCGCGGTCTCTCGGCCAACGTCCTGCCCCTGGCCATGATCGCCCTGGCCAACAACAGCCTGGCCTGGATCGACGCGCCGATGGTCCGCCGCGAGCTCGGCGCCGACCGCGGTGACCTGCCGGGCCTGGGATTCGCCCCGCGCGCGCTGCGGCTGGCCCACGTGCTGCAGCACCAGGGCCACCTGGCCGAGGTGGTACAGGCCGCCGGCAGTCGCAGCTTCCCCGCCGCCAGCCATTTTCCGGCCCTGCCGCCGGCCGGGCCGCTGCCGCCAGGGGCCATAGACCCCAACGACTTCACCCAGAGCTACTTCCCTGCGAGCATCGACATCGAGCTCGCCATCATCCCCGACGACGAGCTACCGGCCTTGGTAGATGAGTCCCTGGCCCTGCCCGGCATAGACCTGGCCGCTACCGACGACAGCCTAACCTCCACCGCGGTGCTGCTGCTGGCGCCGGTGCCACGCAACGAATGGCGCGCCGTGGTCGCCCGGCTGCAGACCCTGAGACGGGCGATCCTCCCCGCCGCCCCCAACCTGGTCGCCGCGCGCAAGCCTCTGGAGATCCTCCAGCGTCTTCGCCTGCCGCGGCCGGTCGTCGTGCCCCTCGACCCCACCAGCCCGTCGGACGCCGAATGGCAGCGGCTGGCCCAGCTGCCCACCCTGTGGTACGTGCGCCGGCGCAACATCCCCTACCGCGAGGACCTTAGCGGCGCCGCCGTGCGCTTCGCCGGGGCCGACAACAGCGGAACTGTCGCCGACCGTCTCGGCAGCCTCGGCCTTGGCACCAACCTCAGCGCCCTCCTCGAACGGGCGACTCCCGCGGCACGGCTGGAGGTCAACAACCTGCTGGCGTCGCCGCGCTTCGCCGCCTCGCCGACCCTCACCGCGGCCGCCCTATCCCAGCTCAACAGCACCGCTACCCTGGACCAGGCCGGCGCCCTCCGAGCGGCAGCCGCTGTCACCGCCGCGGGCGCCGGCGCCGGCCTCACCCGCATGGAGGCCGACACCAGCGTCGCCAGCGACGCCGCGGCACTGCAGAAGCTCGCGACCAGCAGCGACTGGAAGGCCCTCGATAAGGCCGCTGCCGTGGCTCCGGCGCGCAAGGTGCCGCAGCTGGCCAAGACTCTGTCACCCGACGTCGTGGCGCGGTCGCCGTTGTCACCGACTCGGCCCGGGGGCGGCGGCTGAGCGGCATCCCGGCCATCTCCTGAACGAGGACCACGAACGTGAGCATTTCGCCGATCACGACCCCGCTGGGCGGGGAGCAGGTTGTCGACCTGTGGCCCGCCGACGCGGCCACCGCGACCGTCACCTGGATGCGCCGGCCCAACCTCTTCGCCGGCCGTGCGCTCACCGCGCCGACCTTGGAGGCCCGCAGCAAGTGGGCCACGGGGCAGGTAGTGCTGCGCGGCCAGGCCTTCACGCCCGGGGTGGTGGACGGCCTGGAAACCGGTTACACCGTGACCCCGGCCGGCGACTCCGGCCGCCCGACGGTCAGGCTCCAGGTCGCCGCCGGCCGCGGCCTGGCCGCCAGCGGCGAGGACCTGCGCATTCCCCGGGGTGTCGAAGTAGACTTCTACGGCCTGCCCGTGGTGGCGCCTCCGGGTGTGTTCGACGGCGACAATCTCAACGCGGCCACCCCGGGCACCTTGTTGCCTCGGGCCATCGGCCCCGCCCTCGGCGACCTGCTGACGAACCACGCCGGCGTCCTGCCGCCGGCCGGCGTGCTGGTGCTGCAGCCGGCAGCGGTGGACGTCGCGCCAATCGACCCCAACGATCCCTGCGACCGCTGCGGCTGCGCCGAGGGCAACGTCAGCTTCGAGGACTGGCGCCTCGCCGACTGCGTCCGCCTGCTCTGGTACGCCTGGCCCGTGGACTGGGCGGCGGTGCCAACCGCCGGGCCCGGCTTCCGCAACGCGCTGGCGTATGCCGTCTTCGATGCCGAAGCGGCGGACCCGGCGGCCACCCTGCCGTGGGAGGAATTCGGCGTGCCGATCGCCCTGATCGGCACAGACAGCGCCTACGTGCCCGCCTTCAGCGACCGGGCGGCAGTGGTCCGGAGCGGCGGCCGGGGCCGCGACAGCCGCCTTTGCCTCCGCAGCGGCGGCCCCCTGCTCGACCTGGTGGCCAGCCCCCGCCTAGCACCGATGTGGCAGGCCCGCATCGAACAGCTGGCGGGCCAAATCGCCGACCTGGGTGACACGGCGCCGGACGCCGCCACCTTGGCTCGATCCTTCGCTCGCCTGCCGCCCTGCGGCCTGCTGCCGACCAATGTCCTCGACCTGGATACCCTGCGGAGCGGCTTCTTCCCCGCAGGCTTCGACCTCGACGCGGTGCCGGTGCCTCTGGATCAGCTCGACCTGGCGGTGCACGACGCCGCCCCGCTTGCGCCCTTCGACTTCTCCCTCGGCGAGCGACTGCGGGTGATGGTGCCGGTGAGCCAGGCCTCGTGGGAACCGCGGCTGCTGCTGACCGAGACCCTGGACCCCCTGTTCCGCCAGACGCTGGACGACTACCTGTTGGACCGCAGCCGCGCCCTCGGTGGCCGCCAGGGCCTGCGGGTGGCCGAGGCGGCGCTGCGCCAGGCGATCGACGCGACGCCGCCAGCGATCCCGGCACCGGGGGACGATCCCCTGGCCCTGGAGGCGGAAAGCTATGCCCCCTGGGGACCGCCACCGGCCGGTGGCGGCCATCGGGCGGCGGTCGCCAACGGGCGCCACCAGCACTTCTTCGATGGCGCCACCGCCACCCTCACGCCGGGCACGGGGGAATCCCTCTACGCCTGGGTCTGCCTCGACCCGGACCATCCGTCCCGGACCCTGATGCTGCAATGGCACGCCGGGGACTGGGAGCACCGGGCCTACTGGGGGGAGAACCTGATCGAGCTGGGCGCCGACGGCACCGTCTCCCGCCACCGCGCGGGCGACCTGCCCACCGCCGGCCAGTGGCTGCGGCTGGAGGTTCCGGCGGCCGCCGTCGGCGTCGCCGGCCAAGCCATCGACGGCATGTCCTTCACCCTCTACGACGGCCGTGCCGCCTACGGCGCGACCGGCGGCCTGGCCGCGGGCAACGAAACTCTGTGGTTCGCTCGCACCCTGCCCGCCGGTGCCGTCGAGCAGGGCGACTACGCCTGGGATTTCCTCACCCCCAACGCACTGTGGGCGCCTTTCGAGCCGGCCTTCGGCCTAGTCATGCCACCGCCCGGCAACGCGGCGCCGCCGGATGCGGGCGTAAGCGCAGCGATCCAGGGCCTGGTCACCGGAGGTGCCCTGGCGACACTGTCGAACCACGAGCGCGCCCAGCTCGCGGCGCGCGGACTCAGGGGCTTCATCACTTACCTGAGCGACCGCACCGACCGGGCCGATGACGTGGTGGACTACGGCTTCCTCAAGGTGCAGACCGACATCTACCGGATCCGGCAACTGGTGCTCGGCTCCAGCGACGCGACGCGGCTGGCGGTATCGCCGACCCTGGCCGGCATCGCCCAGTCGGAGACGGCGGTGGCCTCGCAGCAGCAGATCTCCACCTTCTACGATGCCCTCAAGGGTGCCCAGGCAACGACCTCCCGCACCCGATCGTCGGCGAGTCGGCGGTAGCAGCAGCGGGCGCCGGCATCCGATCGCCGGCGAGCTCCGGTACCGGCGGCACCACCGGGCCGCCCACAGCGCCCTCAATATCGGCGCCGCGGTCCAGGTCGATCAGCCTCGGCGGCACCGTCGGAACCGTCCGCACCATCGATACCCGCCTCAAGCTGACCGAAACCACCCCGGCCGACGTCCGGCTCGACACCGGGATCACACCGGTCATCAAGCCGGTACCGGCTTCACCCCCATCGATATCGCCAACGCCAACCCGCTCGTGGGCAGCGCCACCATCCGCACCATGAGCATCGCCCAGCGGCTGGCCGAGCCAAAGGCCAAGGAGTCCCGCGACTACACCGGCGCCTCGCGCCAGGACGCCGTGAACCGGCTGCTGGCCCTCGCCGACGACCTTCGCGAGGAGGATAGCGCCACGCCGGGGCAGCCGGGCGAGACATCGGGCCTGTTCACCGACCTGGCGGTGATCGGCGTCCGCGACGACCCCTTCCTCGGCGACGACGGGGCGGCCCTAGCGGCGCGCCGGCTGCCCTTCGCCAACTTCCTCGACCTCACCCAGCGCGCGGCGCTGCTCTCCAAGCTGGTGCTGGCACCACCGCACCACGACCCCGATGGCAACCCCGTCGACGCCGACGAGTCTCTACAATTCTCCGACGCCGCCGACACCTCGGACACCACGGTGGCGCTGCTGCGCCAGGTGGAGGGCCGGGTGCGGCGGTACCGGGACGCGATCGCCGCCTCCCGGCAGGCGCTCAGCCGCCTGCAGTCTGACTACCAAGCGGCGGCGGCCGCCGAGCGCGCCTGGTCCGATACGCTCGGCGAGGCACGCCACGACGTGGCCGTCACCCGCGCCCTGATGGCCGAGGAGCAGGACCGGCTCGACGCCGTCAACGCACGACGCAAAGCGGTGTTGGCGTCCGAAGTGCGCTTCCTCGCCTTTGCCCGCCCGCGGGACGCCGACAACCTCCTGGCGTCGCCGGCGCGCAGCATCGACCCGGGTCTGGTGGAGCCGGCGGTGCCCGCCTGCCGGCGCAGCCATCCGGACATCCCCGACCAGTTGGCCGATATGCTGGTGGTGCTGCGGGACGCCCCGGCATCCTGGTTCGACCAGGGCACGACCTGGCTAGACGAGCTGACGCGGGTGGACCTGCTGGTAAAGGCGGTGCAGACGGCGCAGTCACGCACCCGCCTCGCCATCGCGGCGCCGGCGGCGACCGTTTCCGCGACGACGGAAACCGGCTTGGCGGCGGCTGTCGCCAGCATCACCGCCAAGCACCTCGAGGCGGTGACCAGGGTGCGCGCCGGCGCCCTGCGGATCGACTCGGTACGCCTGGGCGCCCTGACGTGGCAAGGTGCCTTCCAGCAGGCGGTGCAGGTGGTCTCCCTGGGCGACCTGATGGCCGGCAGCCACGGCACCGGTGCTTCGACCCGCCGCGCCGCCGCCTTCTACAACGGCTTCGCCGAGGTGTGCGCCTGCCTCCACGCCGAGCTCTCGGGCGTGTTGCCGGCGATCCGACTCGACTGGGCCACCACCCTGTCCGAGCTCGACAGCGCCCCCAACTTGCGCAATCTGGCCAACCTGCCACGCTGGTCCGAGATCGCCTACGGAGACCGGCAGCGGATGCAGGGCCTGGCGGACTGGCTGTTCTCGCAGGCTTCGGCCACCGAGGCCCGGGCCCAATCCCTGGTGAACGACATCGTCCGCATGTGCCTGCTGCTGGCCAGCGACGCCCCAGTGGACCGCATCATCGCCGGGCGCATCCCACGCCCGGTAACCGCCCGCCCGGGGCTGCGCATCCCCTTGCTACCCCTGCAGGCGGGTGGGCTGCGGGTGGGCATGCAGGCCGTGGTGTACCAGGCCAGCAAGCTAGTGGTGCGGGCGGTAGTGGAGGACGTCGGCGGTGCCGAGGCGTCGGCCCGGGTGCTGCAGACCAGCCAGGATTCGGTGGACCTCGACACCACGGCCCGGGTGCAGTTCGCCGACTCCGCCGGCATCACCTTCGCCACCACACCGCTGCGCCTGAGCGCCTGAGGCCGCCGCCGTGATCGCCGCCACCCGCACCGTGCATCAACTGCGCCTGCGCGGTAGGGACCGGGCGGGCGTACAGCGAGCCGCCCTGCTCCTTGAGGATGCCTTGCGCACCGCCAGCCTGCCAGACCGCGGGGGCCGCCTGCTGCTGGTGCGGCGGCTGGCCCTGGCCCCCATCGACACCGAGGCGCCGCCCCAGACCGTGGCTTTGGCCCTGGAGCGGCGGGTGGCGCCGCTGGCGGCGGCCGCCGTCCATGGTGGCGCCGCCGGCGCCGAGGCAGCACCCGCCGTGTGGTTCCACGACCATCTGGACGCCGTCACCAGCCTGGCCCTCGTGCTGGCCGAGGGCCGATCACCCGGCGCGTGGTACTGGGCCCTGGCCGTTCCCTCCTGGCGCCCCACCATGTCCCTGCCCCAAGCGCTGCGCGCGCTGGCCCACGACTTGGCGGCCCGTCCGGAAGCCCCGACTGCCCTGCCGGCGTGGACCGCGGCGCTGGCGGCCGCCGGCCATGCCGAGACCCTGGCCACCGCCTTGGAAGCCGTCGACGTGCCGCTGCTGGCACGGTACGCGGGGCTGTCGCCTCCGCTCCCGGCCGCGATGGACCGGGCGGCGCCGAACGCCGCCGCCGAGGGGCTCGGTGCTCGGACAGCTGCCGTCGACCCGCGCTGGCTACTGATCTGCCGCCTGCTGGACGCCGCGGGCGTACCCGGAGAAGTGCCGGCCCAGCGAGCGGGAACATCGATCTTCGGCCAAAGGCCGAAGGAGCGACCATCGACGCCACCGGCGACTGGGCGGATGCCGCCCCCGGGGGCGGCACGAGCCCGTTCCGCCGGTGCCAGTGCCAAGCCGACCACGAGCGCCCCGCTGTCCACGGCCGATGCCGGCGCCGCAGTGCAGCAGGTGCAGCCAGGGATGCCACTGATGGGGGCCGGGAGTCCCGCAGCGCTGCGGCCGCGATCAGGACGTGTTGGCAGCCCGGACGCGCGGTGGGGTACTTCCGCCTCGGCGCCCGCGCTCGCCGCCGCCGGCACGCGGCGCTTCCCCGGCACAGCCGTTTGTTTCGATTTCTCCGGCCAGCCCACGGCCGCCGGTGGACTGCTGTTTCTGATCCCGGTCCTGGTCCACCTCGGCTATCCGAACTGGCTGGCCGAGCACCCGGAGTGGGCGCGCCAGGAGCTTCCTTGCCGCCTCTTCGCCCGAATCCTCACACGCCTGGATATCGCCCCCACGGACCCGGCCTGGCGCCTCGTGGCCCGCGCCGCCGCCACAGGTCGGCCACCGCGCCGTTTCGTCGCGCCGCAGCGCTGGCACACCGGCCTGACACGCGGACGCGGTCCATTGCGCCGCTGGGGCGGCAGCGGCGCGGGATGCCTAACCGACGCCGCGGGCCACCTGCCACTCGGCGCCTGGCGCGGTCCGCAGCCGCGCCCCTTGGTGCCGCTGCTGCGTACGGCGCGCGACGAAGGCGCCGCCGCCGACACAGACTTGGTCGCGCTGGCGACCGCGGCCTGGCTCACCGCCTGCCGCCGCTGGCTGCGCCGCTTCGCCCGCACCGGGCTTGCCGACCTGGTCCGGCGCCCCGCCGAGCTTGCCCTGAGCCGCACGCATGCCGACCTGGTCTTCGACCACCGCCAGGCCGACCTGCGCCTGCGCCGGACGGGGCTCGACCTGGATCCGGGCTGGGTACCCTGGATGGGGCGGGTCGTCACCTACCACTACGTACAGAGGGGCCGCCCGTGAACGCACGCGACCGCCCGCCGGCCGCGGCAGCACCGTCTCTGGCGGGGCTGGCTTACGCCGTGCTGGCGGGCGACGGGGCCGAGGGCGGCGCCGAGGCCGAGTGGCTCGCAGGCTGGCGCCGCCAGGTCCTGGAGGCCGAGGGTGCCGAGGGCGACGTCGCCACTTTCTGGCACCGCTGGGCGGAGGCTCCACCGGAATCCGACGTGCCGCTCCATGCCCTCGCCGTTCACCTTGAGCTCGGGCTTGCCGAGCTGCTGGCCCTGGCCCTGGCAACCTCGGTCGAGCTGGACCTGATGGCCGGCCGCGCTCTTGCTTGGCTGCAGACGCCCACCGGCGGCGCCTGGCCTGGCGCCGGCTTGGTGGCCACAGTGGCGAACCGCATAGGAGATGCCCGAGTTACGTCCTATCTGGCCGAGCTCGCCACGGGCCCGGCCAGGGAAGCCGGCGCCCTTCAGCTCGCCGGCGATGCCCGGCCCCTTCCCGAGCAGGCCTTGCGCGTGCCCACACCCCTGGCTCTCGCTCTGGGGGGCCTGTCGTCGCTCTGGCCCGGGGTGCGCACCGCCGCCGGCGACGAACCGCCACTACCGCCGTCGCTGCAACAGGCGGCGGCCTGCTATGCTCGCGCCCTCGCCGCCGGCGTTGGGGTCGAGGGGGGCGCCAGCAACCTCGCGATCCGCTGCGGCCACCCCAAAGAGGCCCAGGCCCTGGCCCGCACCGTGGCCCGGGGGTTGGACGCCGAGGTAGCACTGATCGAGGGCGAGCCGCCCGCGGGTCTCGGCCCCTGGCTCTGGCTCACCGGCCGGGTGCCCGTCCTGTGCCGCGAGCTGGCCCCGGGGGAACAGGCAAGCCTGCCGGCCCTGCACGGCTATGCCGGCCCGCTGCTGGTAGCCGCCGGCCCCGACGGCGGTTTCGAGCGCGACGGCACGCCGGTGACAAACTGGCGCGTCGGGGTCCCCGCCGCCGGGGAGCGCATCGCCCTGTGGCAAACGGCTACCGGTGACCCGGCCCTGGCCGCCGCCCTCGGCCGCCGCTATCGCCACTCCAGCGCGCGTATCCACGACCTTGCCCAGGCGGGACGCTTAGAGAGCGCCCTCCGGGGCGACGTCGGGCTGACCTTCCCCACCCTCGCCCGCACCGCCCGCAGCGGCGCCGCCGCCGACCTGGGCACCCTCGCCCAGCTGCTCCCGGAGGCCATCGCCGACGACGCCCTGGTGCTGCCCCCCTCGCTGGGGGCCGAGTTACTGGCACTGGAGCAGCGCTGCACCGGCCGCGACGGCGTCGCGGCAAGCCTGGGCCCCGCCGCCCGTGCCCGCCACAGGCCGGGCGTCCGCGCACTCTTCTACGGCCCCTCGGGCACCGGCAAGACGCTGGCGGTGGGCTGGCTCGCCACCCGCCTCGGTTTGCCCCTGTACCGGGTGGACCTGGCCAGCGTCACCAGCAAGTACATCGGCGAGACCGAGAAGAACTTGGCCAAGCTCTTCGCCCGGGCCGAGCACGCCGAGGTGATCCTGATGTTCGACGAGGCCGACGCCTTGTTCGGCAAGCGCACCGAGGTCAAGGACGCCAACGACCGCTTTGCCAACGCCCAGACGAACTACCTGCTGCAGCGCATCGAGTCCTTCGAGGGCATCGCGGTGCTGACCAGCAACAGCCGCGCCCGCTTCGACAGCGCCTTCACCCGCCGCCTCGACGCCATCGTCGAGTTTCCCCTGCCGGCGCCGGAGGAGCGGCGCGCCCTGTGGCAGGCTCACCTGGGTCACCAGCACGACCTCGGCGTCGCCGAGCTGAACCGGGTAGCCGCCAACTGCGACCTGGCCGGAGGCCATATCCGCAACGTGGTCCTCGCCGCCGCCGCCTTTGCCCGGGCGCGAGGCTGCCGGATAGGGCTCGGACACCTGCTCGCCGGGACGGTGGCGGAGTACCGGAAGCTGGGCAAGGTGCCCCCACCCGCCCTGGACGTGTCGACCGTCATGGAAGCCGATAGCAGATGAGTTTCGCCGCACCTCGGCACGTCAAACGGGACCACGCCTGCGACCGCCGCACGAAGACCGATACGGCGCGGCCGGAAGAACAGGAGATCGGTGCGGCGAGCGGCCTGCCCCGTTTCCTGGCGGGACAAACGGGCTGGTCCAGGCAGCCGCGTGACGGCCCTGAATCGTCCGGCGGACCCACCGAGCAGCCGTGGCTCGGGCCGGCGGGCCGCACGCGGGAGACGGTCCCGCCGCGTTCGGACGTCGCGGCGAGTGAAGCCGAAGGCGAACGCCTCGAAGAACCGACGAACCCCAATGAGGCCGTTGCCCACGGGGCGGCTACAGCGGCGGCCGAATACTCGCGTCCCACCACTGAATCGGCTGCAAGATCCATCCATGGAGCACGTCGCTCCGATACGGCCACGACCGTCATCTCACCCGAATCGCTCGCGCCCGAACGTGATCTCAAGGGGCCCGACGAGGCCCTGGCCGCCCTTATGCCGACAAGGGAAGAAGCCAACCCCGAGTCGGAACGGCCGACGGCGACCGAAATGCCGGACCTGGACAGCGATGGGGACGGCGACGACGCGCCAGCCGACGGTGGCGCGGCGGCAGACCGCGGCGGCGCGGCGGACGACGACGAGGCCGAAGCCGACCGGCTAGCCGCCGCCGTCTTGCTGACGAGCGGCGGCGGGACGACGCCCCCGCCGTTGCCGCCGCCCGGCGACG
Organism: uncultured Gammaproteobacteria bacterium; assembly: GCA_963824085.1. GTDB lineage: Bacteria > Pseudomonadota > Gammaproteobacteria > Chromatiales > Chromatiaceae > JARRNE01. The sequence goes on along the minus strand of CAWGNT010000026.1, from coordinate 127,941 downwards.
CCCGCAACGCCGTCGCCCCGAACGCGGGCACAGCCCCGGGGCCGCCGCCCCCCCGGCCGCCGCGGCCTGGCGGCAACGACCTCGGCACCTTGCGCCGCCCCCTGGAGGCGCTCACCGGGGTGAACTTGGCCACAGTTCGCGTGCACTACGCCCCCCACCTCGCCCGAACGCTCGGCGCCCGCGCCTTAACCTACGGGGCGGACATATACCTGGGCCACGGCGCATCCAGCCGGGTGGTCGCCCACGAGGGCGCCCATGCCGCCCAGCAGGCAGCGGCGGGCCGCGCCGGGGTGCAACGCTGGATGGACCCCACCCAGAGTTCGCTGTCCCCTGCCGAACTGTATACCTGGAACGATTTCGACATCGTCATGGGCATCGAGATGCTGCTCAACCACCTGGAGCCGACCGACCTGGACGACTCGGAACGGGAATCCGGATGCCCAACCTGGGCCTGCTGATCGACGCCGCCATGGCGCGCCGCATCGACCTGGGCGACAACTTGCTCAGCCGCCTGCCGGCGAGCGCCGCGCCGAATGCCGGCAGCGACACCCTGTTCGCCATGAACGCCCGCCTGGACCTCATGAAGGCCATGGCAGAGCGCGACTTCCCCCAGGACGTTGTCTGGCTTAAAGCGAAGTTCGAGGGCTACCGGCGGCTCTACCCGTGGCTGAGCGGCGATGCGCTGCAAGAGGCGCAGCTGGCGCTGGATGCCAGTGTCAGCGCCCTGGAGACGGCCGCACGATCAAGCGCGTGGCGGTCGATCCGGGCGGCAACCAGGGCGTGACCGCTGCCATCGCGACCCTTAACGAGAAGCTCACCAACCTGCTCGGCGCGCTGCTGACCACCGACCTGGCCGCCAGCCTGACCGAGGTGGACACCGCGCGGGACGACTGGCTGAACAACGTGGCGGACGCTTTCGTGGGTACCGCCATGGAAATGCGCAAGGACATCGCGACGGAGATTTCGCCGGACGATTACGGCCAGTTCTCCGATGGCCTGCCCTATCACATCCTGTCGGCAGCGCGACAACATCGCCAGCCTGGAGGAGCGCCGGTCCGCCACCGTGCACGCGCTGGACGCCTTCATCGACGCGGCGCCGGACGCCTCCCAGAGCCTGGAGGCGCGCATGGGTTACGTCACGGCCCACTCCGAGAACCTGAACAAACTGCAGCTGCAGGCCGATTCCGTGGTGCTCGGGCGCAGCCTGTGCGAGCAGGGGAAGCTGCTGGCCGACAACACCTTGGAGTCCTACCAGATCAACCAGGACAACGCGGCCGCCCTGAACATGGTCGCCTCCGCCCTGGCCAAAATCGTCGGCGGCGTACCGACCCGCGACGGCATGGACCGCCTGCGCAGCTCGTCCGAAACGGCATTCAACTTTGCCGGCGAGCGCATCGAGTCCATCGCCACCTACGAGCGGCGGGTCACGTGGTTCACCAACATCGCCGCCACGCTGATCGGCATCGGCGCCATGCGCGCGGTCATGGCCGTTCCCGAAGTGGCCGCCCTGGGGCGCACCGGCGCGGGTATCGTCGGCTCGCTCACCTTCACCGGTACCCGCCTGGTCCTGACCAACAACCAGGGCCGGCCCTGGTCGGTGGGCGGCGTGGCGGGCGAAGCGGTCAAGGACTACTTCCTGTTCCGCCTGCTGGGCGGCGTGGATGCGCGCATCACCGCCCGCCTCGGCGAATCCGGGCTGCTGGCCAACGCCGCGCGTCTGGGCGGCGCCTACGGCACCCTGGCGGCTCGGGCCCTGGTGTGGAACAAGATCACGCCGCCGCCACTGCCTCCCGGGGCCAAGCCGGCTTCGACCGGCGAGATCCTGCTGCAGACCGGCGTCGACCTAGCGGTGCTCACCATCGCCGGCGCCCTGATGCGCGCGCCGGAGATGCCCAGCGACGCCTTGATGGACCGAGGAGGGCCGCCGAGGAGCGCAGCCGGGTCATGCGTGCCTGGGACGCCCACCGCGCGGAACTGCAGGAAACGGGCAGAAACCTGCGCAACTGGTTGGAAAGCAGCCGCGAGGACGTGGCCGCGGGCGACGCCCTGATGAAGCAGGCCCACGAGCAGGTGGGCCGCACCCGTGGGTTCGCCCGGCTGTTCGAACAGATGGGGGAGATCACCGCCGACCAGCGCACCCAGCTCGAGGCCCATACCACCGCGATGCAGGAGATGATCCGCAACGCCCGGGACGAGGTGCGTCTGGGTGTGCGGCCGGTCACTGGCGAGACATGGTCGTACCAGGGCAGCGCGGACAACGTGGCGGCCTATCTGGCGCGCCTGCAGCAGCAGGGCCGCGTCACCGAGATCCGGCCGGAGTCCGGCGGCGTCTTCTCCGTGCGCACCGCGGACGGTTCGCTGCAGTGGTTTTTCCCTCAGGGGCGGGAGTCCCCCGTGGTCATCGACGTGGTAGACGAATCGGTCCAGGCCGCCGCCCCGGACGTTCCGGAGGCCACGCGCAGCCAGGCCCTAGTGCATTTGCGCGGGGGCGGCTGGCCGGATCTGCCGAGCTTCGTGGGCGGACTGCCGCCCGGACGCGGGGCCGCCTTCATCACCTGGATGGCGCGCCCGGAAGTGGGCGCTGCCGTCGCCAACGAAGGTCTGCCGCTGCCGCTCATTCGCACGCTGGCTGCGTCTCCGCGGCAACTGGCGGCGGTGTCGGACGTCGGTCCCCACCACATCAAGGTCTGGTACGACGCGTGGGCCCAACGCCACCCGGACGGCCAGGCCGGCGATTTCCTCGACGACTTCCGTGACGTCATGTCCTGGCGCGGCACCATGGAGGTCTCCGGCGTGGCCGAGGCGGGCGAGCTGCTGGACCGGCGGGCCGAGTCGGTGGTCCCGAGCGAAGTGCAGTTCACCGCACCCAGCGGGCCGGCCATGCACGCCGCAGACACCCCCACGCCCACCCACTCGGACGCGCTCACCACCGCGCTGGAGGGCGAACGGAAACCGGGGGCGCGCTACAGCACATTCCAGCACGGCGGCTCGCGCTGGGTGATGGAACGGGAGGAAGGCGAGATCACCCGCCTGCTGCGACTCGACGCCGACAACACCGTCGTCGAGCGGGTGCCGGTCAGCATCGACATGGCCGCCCTGCGGGAGGTGCTCACCGCCGTGCGCAACGCGCCGGATGAAGCCAGCGCGCGCACGGAGCTGGCACGTTCCGACGCGCCCCTGGCCGAGCTGGACCCACTGCTGAGCCTGCGCGCCGGCGTGCCGCCGGACCAGATCCCGCTCATGAACGCGCTGGCACACCACCCGCTGCGCGAGCCGGCCATCGTTGCGTCGACGACCACTACCGCCCCGGAGGCGCCGGCCTGCGACCCGAACGACCCGCTCGCCGCCCTGCCCCCGGAACTGGTCCCTGTCGCAAACGCGCTGCCCTTCGAGGTCCAGCAGGCCATCGAAGTCATGGCGGAGTGGGACACCTCCCGGGTGTCGGACATGCTGAACAACCCGCTCATGGTCTCGGCCTTCCGCAGCGACCCGGGCAACGCCGCGGTCTTCCTGCGCACCCTGGGCGAGACCCGCGGCCTGCCGCTTTACGAGCCGCACCTGCACGGCGCCGGCGCCATGGCCTACGCGCGGCGCATGGCCACCGACGTGGTGGAGGCGCCGCCCCGCGACCGTGCCCGGGTGCTGGCCAACCGCCTAGCATTTGGCGACGCCATGGCGGCGGAACTGGACGATCCCAACCATCCCGTGCAAAGCCAGTGGGCGGCGCTGCGGCCGCAGCTCGAAACCCTGGGCACCGACCTTGGAAGCACCCCTGCCGGGCGCGTTCCCCGTGCCCTGCGCCAGCGGGCCCAGACGCTAGGCGAGCAGATCGAGTCCTCGCTGCACCTGGGCATCGAGCGCGCCAGCCGGCCCCAGTTGCAGCGCTTCTTCCGCCTCTACAACCTCATCACCGGCACCTTCCGCACCGAGGGCCTACCGGCCATCCTGCCGGAGCTCGTCAGACGCGGTACGGGCGGCCTGGAGATCCGCACCGGCGAGCGCCTGCCGGCCACCGACCCCATCACCGGCGGAACCCGCCGCATCATCACCCGCACCGGCGGCGTGCTCGGCGGAGCCACCCGGGAACAGAACCAGGTCCTGCTCCAGCAGGTGTTTTCCGACCTGGCCCGCTCCGACGTGGTCGGGTTCGACAAGGCGGGGCTGGAATCGCTCCAGGGTCTGGGGGTGATGACAGACGCCAGCCTGGCGGCCCACGCCATGAATTACTGTATCCTGGCCGGGTGGCTGGGCACGCGGCCCAACACCGCGGCGGCGGCGACGCGGGTGTTGGGCTACGACCCCTTGGGTCCGGAAACCGCCGGCCTGTTCGAGCAGGTGCTGGCCGAACAGGCCGCCAGGCGCGAGGCTATCGAATCCCAGACGCAGCCGCTGCCACCGGACCTGCCCACCGCACCGGTGGCGGATTTCGCCGCCCGGGTGCGCGCGCTGCGCGAGGCCATCGCCCAAGTCGCGGCGGACCGGGCGCAATACCCCGGCGTGGAGGGCGAACTGGCCACCGGCGCGATGCCAACGGGCATGAAGGACATCACCATCCACGCTGGCGAACAGCTTGCCAGCGGCAACGTCGAAATGAGCCAGTTGCTGAGCAACGTCGAATCGGCCATCACCGCCGGCGCGGACCGCATCGGCCACGGCACGGTGCTCGGCCTCCGCTTTCCCCAGGACCTGCCCCAGCTGGGTTTCCACGAGCAGCCCGACGGCAGCTGGCGCCGCACTGTGGACAGCAACCGGGGCGCCCAGGTCGAGCAGGTCATCCGCGCCGACGAGGTGGCCCGACTGGAGGCGCGACGGCTGGCGGCCCTGGCGCGCATCGCCCAGCTGCGCATCGCGGTCGAGGTGCCACCCACTTCCAACATCGTGCTCTCCGGCCTTCCGCCGCTGCGCCACCCGGTCGGCCAGATGCTGGCCGACCAACCGGACCTGCGGGTGGTGGCGGCCACCGACAACCCGGCCATCCACCGCACCGACCTGCCCACGGAAACCGCCTTCTTGGCCGCCTCGGCGGGCATGGGCCTGCCGCGCCGCACCGTGCTCTACCTGGAGGGCTACGCCAGCCGGATGGGCGGACGACCGCTGGAGAACGTGCCCCGCCTCACCGACGACCTCGTCGGTTCCATCGTGCGCAACACACCCGAAGGCGATCGCCTGGCCGTGCTGCAGGCCCTGTATGCGCGCTGGCCGGTGGGCGCCCCGCCCGACGGAGCCACAGCGGCGGATGCGGCCAGTTTCGAGACGGCGGTGCGCCGCATCATGCGAGGCGTAATCTACTGATGTCACCTGTCTACCTCACCGCCACCCGGCTGCGCGAACTGGGCGCAGACCACCTCGCCCTGCGGCTGCTGTGCGCGCTGCACGAGACCCCGGGGTTCCGCGGCCACCCGTCGGTACTGTGGGAAAACCTCGGCACCATACGCCTCGAAGCGGATCTGCGAGCGCGGGTGGCCGACAGCGCCGAGGTGGCGGTGCTGGATGGCGCCTTGTCGGACGCGCTGGCCGCCGTCACGGCGGACTACCTGGCAGGCGGCGACGAAGATGCGCTGCTGGAAGGCTGGCGCGCGGAAACCCTGAAGCGCATAGGCGATGCCCCCTATCGCCTCGGTTCCCCCCTGGTGCAACTGCCCTTCCCGGCGCGCACGGCGGTGGAAGTGCTCTCCCTGGTGTTCGGCGCCCGCCGCAAGCTCGCCGGCCTGCCCCCCGAGCCGGACCTGGTGGAGGCGCCGGGACCCCCGGACGACGCGGTGAGTTTCGGCGCTGGGGAGACGCCCATCATCGTCGTCGGCGACCCCCAGGACGACCGCCTGCCCCGCATGCTGGAGGCCGCCGCAGCCCTGATCGCACCGCAGGCAACCCAGGTGCGCTGGGTCTGGATGCACGCTCCCCGAAGCGAGACCCCGCAGGCCGTCCTGCAAGCCTTCCACCGCCAGGAACAGCTTGCCCGGCTGCGGGATGCCCCCGTCGAGGTGGTCGCGGCGGTCCTGCGCGAACCCGTGCCGTCCGTCGCGCCGCCACTGTACTACCCGGACGATCCGCGCACCGACGGCGTGCTTCGGCAACTGGCCATCCTGGATACCTGCGGCGTGCCCCGCAGCCGCCGCCCGGCGCTGGTGGTGGGGAAAACTCTGCACCTGGAGTCGCCCGGCCCGGACTTTGCCGCGGCGGTGCGGGCGGCGGTGTCCCATGGTTGAAAGCCGTGTCGGAACGCGCCATGGCGTCCCGAATGCGGCGCGCCGACAGCCGGCGGCCCCATGACTACACTGAGATTCCGGAGGCGGCGGGCGACCGGGCTGGCTGCGACCGGAGAGCGGGCCCATGCCGCCGACGCCCCGCTGCTGAGGGTTCTGGTCTCCACCGTTCACCATGGCGCAGCTTCCGCGTGCGGCGGACGTCGCGTCGGCGTCCTTGGATTGCGAAGCCTTAGTATGCAAAACCCCGCCGACCCTGTCTGGATTGGAGGACAACCATGCCGGTGTACCGTGAGACAAGACCCGCTGCTCCCCGGCTCGGGAACACACGCCCGCACGCAGGTGGCGAACGGCGCCGCCAAACGGCAACGGGCACACCCCGCTTCCTGCGCCACACCGGCCGCAGCGACCTGACGGTGCAGCGTGACGGCGACGGCCCAACGCCGTCGCCCGCCGCCCGGCCGCTGCAGCTGCCCCGGCCGTCGTTGCTGCAAGCGCCGGACCCCTATGCCGCCTTCCGCCCCCACCTGGAGCTGCAGTACCGCTTCGGCGGGGAAGACCCGTTGCCCCTGCTCAGCCAACTGCTGGACCCGGCCCGCTTGCAACCCCAGCTGCAGGCGGCCGCCGCCAGCGGCGCCGCTGTGCCGGCGGCGGGCACCACCGGGCCAGGTGCGACGCCCGTCCCGTCGAGCGCGACCTCGCCCACCCCGGCCGTGACACCGGCCGCTGCGGCCGGCGGCCACGCCGAAGGCGAATCCGGCGGCCCGAGAGCCGGCAGCGTCGGCGACGTCCTTGGAGCCGTCGCCGCCCTGCCTCAAGTGCGGCTGGTTCTGGACCAGGCGCGCGCGCAAGCCCTGGGCCAACTGAGCCGCTATTGGCATGGCGCGGACACCGGCGAGCGGGCCGCTTTCGTGGCCGCATCGGTGAGTGTCGCCGCCGGCACGCTGGCGCCGCTGCTAATCCACCCAAGCTCGCGGCAGGAGATTCTGCCGCTGCTGAATGGCCGGGTGATCCCCGTACCGCTGCTGCCTGGCTACGGCGTCGAGTTCAACTTCGGTACTTCCAGCATCATGGTCGGCGTCCATGTGGACGTGGGCCAGCTGCTGCCCGGCTCCTGGGGGTTCGGCCCCGCCTCCTTCCACCCCATCGGTGGGCCACCCCAGCCGGAACCGGGTCCCGGTCCCGTGCAGCGGGACGCGGAACCGGCTGCCGGCGAAGGCCCCGGTGACCACTTGGCCGGCCGCATCCGCACCCACCAGGGCGGCGGCCGGAGCCTCGAACCCGCCCTGCGGCGGCGACTGGAGCCGGCCCTGGGCGCGGACCTGTCAGCGGTCCGCATCCACCACGGCGCCGCTGCCGACGGCCTGGCCCGCGAGCTGCGTGCCAAGGCTTTCACCGTCGGCCGCGACATCTTCTTCCGCGCCGGCCGCTACGATCCGGAAGGGGCCGACGGCCGCCAGCTGCTGGCCCACGAGCTGGCGCACACCGTGCAGCAGTCGGCCGGCCCCGTCTCGGCGAAGCCAGCGGCCGACGGCCTGCTGGTGAGTACCCCGGGCGACCGCCACGAACGGGAAGCCGACGCCGTCGCGGAACTGGCGGCCGCGCCGCGGCCGGGCTCGGCGCCCGCCGGCATAGTCCAGCGCCAGCCTGCCGGGCCCAAGCCGGAACCCGCCCGCATGCCGCCCCCGAGCGCGGCCGCCGTCAAGGCCGCCAAGCCGCCGCCCTGGACCGACTATTTCGACGAAGTGGTGCCCGCGGTACTTGCCGCGGTGGAGAGCAACAACAAGGTGAGCCTGAAACGGGCCCTGTGGCTGATCACCCAGGCCTACGGCGAGCAGTCGCCGGGTACCGTCGGCCTACCGTCGCGGCATCGCAACCGGCTGTTCAACGAGCAGGCATCGATGATCCGCAAGGGCGGAAAGATCGTCGGCATCGTCCCCGGCCAGGAGAGCGAGGGCGTCTATCTCTACAACCTCCCTCAGAACGAGGCCACGGAGAAAGGCAAGAAGGACATCCGCACCAGTCCCACCTTCGGCTACGACACGCCGGAGCGCGCCGCCACCCACCATCTGGATCAACTGCAGAAGCGCTGGGGCGGAGCCTGGAACGCGCTGGCGGACCCGAACGCTTCCTTCGACACTTTCGCCCACAGCCTCAAGGCAGCCGGCTACGCCCGCGCCGGCTCCTACGACACGGACCTGATCGCCCTCCAGGGCCAGGTCCGCAGCCAAGTCGGCGCTTGGCTCAAGTACCGGGTTCCCGAGCTGCGCGGCCGGATCCCGCGCATGGAGCAATACATCCGCGACATCACCGAAGTCCGCGACACCTGGCAGCAATGGGTCACCGAAGGCGCCGACCCCACCGGCGCGGACAGACATCAGGTGGAGGAGCTGAACGCCCAGATCGCCGCGATGGAAATGGAAAAGGCCGACGCCATGGCACAGCTGGACCGGTTGACCCGGTTCGCAGGGGTGCTGGGGCTGAAGGTCTAAGCAGCGCCGGGCAATCAGCCTGCCGGCGCCCGATGCGACTTGCCAGGTCCTCGGGGCCGTGCCTCAAATCAGCGGGTGCTGTTTCGTTCAGCGCAGACTGTCGGAACCGCCACGGTCCTACGGACTCGGCTCCTTACGCCGAGGGCGAACCGCAATTGCCGATACCGTGTTTTTTTAGGAGCTTACCCAGTGCCCGCCGCTCCTTTCCCGCCAGGCGAGCGGCGCGGGTGACATTTCCCTGCGCCTGCCGCATCAACCGCACCAGATAGCTGCGCTCGAATTGCGCCACCGCCTTGGCCTTGGCTGTCGCGAAATCAGTGCCGTCAAAGGTGGACGCGCGATCCCGATGCCCCTCCTGCTCCGGCGCTAGAGAATCGGGCGCCGGGAGGCGCAATACGTCCTGGTCACAGATCAGCGCTTCTCGGTAGACCAGGCTCTGCAGCTCGCGGACGTTGCCGGGCCAGCAATAGCGAGGGAACCATTCACAGCTGCCCTCGTCGAGTCGACGCACAGGGCAGCCGTGCTCCTCATGACAGCGCTTGAGAAACAGGCGGGCCAGCAACATCACGTCGCCCTCCCGGTCGCGTAAGGGCGGCAGAAGGAGGCTCATGATTCGAAGGCGAAACAACAAGTCCAGGCGAAAGCTGCCCGACTCCGTCAGTCGGTCGAGCGGCGCATTGCTGGCAGCGATGACCCGCACGTCCGCGCGACGTTCGGTGCGCCCCCCAACCGGCCGATAACAACAGTCCTGGAGAAAACGCAGCAACGCCACCTGACCCTTGGTGGTCAGGCCGTCCACTTCGTCGAGAAACAGCGTGCCACCGGCAGCGATGCCCACCATGCCCGGATGATCGCTGCGTGCGTCAGTAAACGCCCCTTTGACATGGCCAAAGAGCTCGCTTTCGATCAACGCATCGGGAAAGGCTCCGCAGTTGACCGGAACGAAGGGCTTTTCGCAACGGCGGCCACGGTAGTGAATGGCACGGGCCGCCATCTCCTTACCCGTACCGGTCTCGCCCTCGATCAGCACCGGCGCGTCGAACTGCGCCAGCTTGTCGATCAGTGACAGCGCCTTGCGAAACGCCGTCGAGTCCCCCGCCAGCCAAATCCCGTCCATCTCGCCTCGCCCCCATTTGTGTTGTTTGGGCGAACGCGTCTCAGGGATAACGGTTTAGGCTGCCTGTCAGCGACGCCTCCACCGCCATCACGAATACAGGCGTTAGCATAGGCGTCGAGGGAGAAACTACAAGTCGCCGGAAGCGTACCGTCAGTCGCCGCCGCTCAGTACACCGCCACCGCGGCGGTCCAGCGGGGACCCTTCGGCCCCGCGGCGGGGAGGCCGGCCACCCGCAACTGCATGAAATCGTACCGGGCGAAGCGCGACCTCGACCGGCACGATCAGACACCGACAGACTTCAATCGGGGCTGTCCCTGCTCCCCTCCGAGCTTGTCGCGCATCCTCATACCAGTGCCGCCGCGGCGCACCAGCACGATCTCGCTCATGACGCACAGCGCGATCTCCTCAGGGGTGCGTGCGCCGAGGTCGAGACCCGCAGGGGCCATCACCCGCTCCAGCTCCTCGTCGCGGATACCTTCCCCCCGCAGGTAATCCAGGACCAGGTGCGCACGCTTGCGGCTCGCGATCAGGGCAAGATACCGCGCATCCGAGGCAAGCGCGCGCTTCATCGACTCGTGATCCCCCTTGTGCTGGGTAGCGATCACGACGAAGTCCCCCGCCTCGGGGCGCAGCTCGTCGTAATCCGTATCGTCCGTGATCAGGCGCGCAGCGGCGGGATAGCGTTCCCGGTCCACCATGGGGTCGTTCGCCACCACGTCCAGCCCGAGCATATCTCCCATGCTGCAGAGGCACTCGGCAACACGGCCGTGGCCCATGATCCAGAGAGTAGGTCTCGGCAGCATGGGCTCGACGTAGACCCGCATGTGACCCCCGCACGGCATACCGGCGCCCAAAACCTCGTCGTCGAGATCGAGCTCGAGGATAGCGGGCTGCCCGCTGTCCATGCACTGCACGGCCTTGTGGCAAGTCGCCGACTCGGCACAGCCGCCGCCAATCCAACCCGCCACGACGCGACCGTGCTCATCGATAACGGCCTTGGAGGCGGTCTTGGCCGAAACCGAACCGACCGTCTCCACCACGGTCGCGACGGAAAAGGGCCGCCCGCTCGTTCGCAGCTCCTGGATGATGTCAAAGATGTCCTTTGCCATAGGATCAAATCTCCTGCGTCCCGGGCTCGGAAGACGGCGTCACGGTCGATTGAAGGAGCTACGTCAGCCGCGCGGAGTCAGCTGTCGTGGTCAGGTCGAACACGCAGTGGTTGTTGTCCAGCGGGCGGCCACCCCCGCTCTGGCGTCATCTCGACCAGGCACCAGCGACTTTGATGATGCCGACCGGCGAGGACCGTCTCGCGGTCGCGGCGGACGAGCACCACAGGGGCGGCGGTCGTCGCCTCGACCTCGACCGTAGTCCAGCCGCATTCGCCAAACGCCACCCACACTGTGAGGTTCACTTGAGCGCTGGGGGCCCACTGGATCTGCTCGCGCTCGCCGGCCGCAACCCATCATTTTTCCAGATGGATCCCAAGAACCCAGATCGGCGTTGTCGAGCACCATGTTGGCACACCTCGCCGCAACGTTGCTTGTAAAGACGCTCGTCGACCTGCTCAGTAATCCCCGCGCCGAGCATACGGGGCCGACCCCACTACCCGCCACGCGCTGGCCCATCGCGATCGTAAATCGCTCGGCGGTCCCGCCCTTAATCTGTCACATGGTGATCATGAGGGTCACAGGGATTCGGCAATGATCCTTGGGGTAATCGCACCAGCTCGGTATATGGGCTGTGCTTGTCAATGTCCACCACACACATAGGCACCCAAGAGGTAGGCGAAGTTCGGCGGGCCGCGGCAATTTGCCGAACCCGGGCGCGGCTCCATTCGGTCTTCGCCCCCCAAGCCCGCGCGCGGCACGACCGTCCAAGGCCATCGACCGGTCGGAACCTACCGCGAGAGCCTGTACGTCGTCTCCTTTCCCTCCTCGGGATTCGGAACGTGGCCCCTGGACCTTGGTGGCCATAGCTCGCCACAACTCATTGCCCCCATCGGGATTCGAAACTTAGCGAGCCGCAGTCGGCGCAAGTAATTTCTTTAGCTCATAATCCCTCATGGGGATTCGGAACCCTTCAAGCTGAACCGCGCACAGCGGCTACTGCAGCCTCCGCATAGTTCTCTGGCTCCAAGACCACCAAGGCTACCCGGTAGGGCTCGGCCTCTGGGGTCAGCGGGACCAGCGAGATCACTGGGTCCAGACCGGTCGCCATCTTCAGGTCAGTCGGTGCCATCTTCCCCTCATGGACGAGCACAAAATCACCTCGTTGATTCGACCGGTGACGTAGACTGCGATCGCGCTCGATGCGTGCGCGGTCTCCGACGTGGATCCTCCCCGCGGCTTCAGCGGTGGCTGGGCTCGCCCGAGGTCGGCTCCGATGGAGCGTTGAATCTGGCTGTCGGCTGACGAGCCATTGCGGTCTCCTAGAGTGGGACTGCTGAACGTCAGCTGCAGGCCACGGAATGGCAGCCGTTGTGATCCAGCTATGTGGATCGCTGGCTCCGGCTGGGTGTCAATCGACCCCTTTTGCTGGTTTGGTGACGGAGGCGCATCTGTACCAACTCGCTGCATTAGACCTCTTGTGGTCGCATGTGGCAGCGATCAGCTCAGAGCTGTCGGTCGTCGGCCAACGCCACAGCCAGCGGCCCGCCGCGGCCCAATTGATGTCCGATCACATGGGGCGCGACCGAGTTGTGATTGCCCCAACCCCAAGCGAAACCGGGTGGGCGACAGCAAATGATTGCTTTGTGACTTTGTTCCCTCTTGTACGGATCGCGCTTTTGTAGGGTTTCCACCAGTCCCGCCCGCTCCGAGAGGGCGGAGATCTGAACTTCTTCCGGCGCGACTTTCTTGGGGTAAGTCCGTGATGTTGCTGCGAGGCCTTCGAGCGGTGTTTTCCAGCGATCTGGCGATCGATCTCGGAACCGCCAACACGCTCATCTACGCTCGCGGACAGGGCATTGTGCTCAACGAGCCGTCGGTTGTGGCGATCCGGCAGGACCGCTCTTCAGGGGCCAAGGCAGTTGCCGCAGTCGGGGAGGAGACCAGGCAGATGCTCGGTCGTACGCCGCAGAACATGACGCCCATACGACCCCTGAAGGGCGGCCTCATCGGCGACTTCACGATTACCGAGAAGATGCTCCAGTACTTTATCCATAAGGTGCACAAGAGCCGGATCGTCCGGCCTAGCCCGCACGTGCTGATCTGTGTCCCCTGCTGCGCGAGCCAGGTGGAACGCCGCGCCGTCAAGGAGTCCGTGGCCGGCGCTGGCGCCCGGGAGGTGTTTCTGCTCGAAGAGCCGTTGGCCGCGGCCTTGGGGGCCGGACTTCCGGTGGATGAGGCTCGTGGCTCCATGGTGCTGGACATCGGTGGAGGGATCTCGCAGGTCGCGGTCACCTCGGGCGACGGCATCGTCTACTCGAATTCCGTTCGGGTCGGCGGCGATCGTTTTGACGAGGCCATCCGCAACTACGTGCGCCGCAACCATGGCACGTTGATCGGCGAGTCCACTGCCGAGCGTATCAAGCATGAAATCGGCTCCGCATTTCCCGGCAAAGTGGTCCGGGAGATGGAGGTCATCGGCCGCAATCTCGCCGAGGGGATCCCGCGCAGGTTCACTCTGAACACCGTCGAGATTTTGGACGCCTTGCAAGACCCGCTGTCGCATATTATCGGGGCTGTGAAAACGACGTTGGACCAGACCCCTCCGGATCTGGGGGCTGACGTGGCCGAGCAGGGCATCGTGCTTACCGGTGGCGGTGCATTGCTGCGCGACCTCGATCGCTTGTTGCAGGAGGAGACAGGTCTGCCGGTCGTGGTGGCCGAGGATCCCCTCACCTGCGTTGCGCGCGGCAGCGGGAGCGCACTGGAGATGAACGATGAGCGGGGCCTTGCCCTGTTCTCCGGTGAGTAGCTGCCCGGATCTTTGTAGCCCGCAACTGCGTGCGCCTGCCGCCCAAGAGCGGCAGGTGGGCGTCGGGACTTGACTAGTTGCGTTAGTTCGACGGGTCTGGGGCTGGAACGGCGCTCAGAGGCAGGACCCGACCCGGAGGAGACGCTCATGATCCCGCTAACGTGAGGGCTTAGGCGGCTTGCCCACGCGGCTGGAGCCGATGGTTGGGCGTTACTTCTCGAAGTGCACTGTGTACGCCAGTCGATTCCCAAATGTGGCCCGTAGGCGAAATCCGACTGCTTCGGCAAGTCGAAGCACCGTTATCCGATTCTGATAGTGTGGATCGAAGACGGTCTCCGTGACAGAAAGGATCCCGCCAGGTTTCAGTGCCCGGTACAGTTCCGACATGGCGGATTCCCTATCTGGTATTTCTCCAAGTACGGTCACCAAGACAGCCCTATCGAAATGCTCCGCTTTCAGAGCTCCACCCCCTAACGGCGACGAGATGAGTCTGATGTTCTGGAGCCCTCGGTCGCGCGCCTTGCGTCCAACGATTGCCGTCATTGCCTCCTGGGCATCCATGGCGACGACCTCACCGCACGTCCCCGTGGCAACCGATAGCGGAATCGCCAAACGGCCAGGTCCACATCCGGCATCGACAATGGTCATGCCGGGAACAATGGATAGGTGCTCAATGATTCGTTTTGCCCGATTCTCTCGGGCGACAGGATTGTCCAATTCAACAAGCCAGGACAACCAGGCGGGACACGGGAGACGGAAACGCCTAGACGCATTGCGCCACGCGAACCATCCGAGGGCAAGTGCGATGGCGAGCGCCGCCCATACGGCGGTCGTCATCACATCTTCCTGCGCAAGGTCTGTTCCGTCGCCCAACGTCACGGGTAAGCTGCTTTTTCTGAAAAAGCATCCAGAAGCGAATGCGACTCAGATAATAAACGTTCCCGCTCGTCAACTTCTTTAGTAAACTTTAGCTTATGGTAAATTTCGATATAGCGCTGCCTTATGTGCCGAAATTCAGGCGAGTCATACTCCTGACGCAGCCATTTGGTGTCGATTTCTGTTATGGAAGCAGTTACTTCCTTGGGCAGGTAGCTAAAGTATCCAATATCCTGATCACTTGATGAGTGCCGAATATCATACTCCTTTATTTCGTGACCAAGAAGCTTTGGTATGATGTATAAATTCGACAGCATTGTTTCTGCCAACATCTTTTTTGCTTCTAGCTCATTACCCATTCTTCGTAAGATTAAAGCCCAGCACAGTTTTTGGATTGGCTCTCCTATATCATCTGAAAACTCTTTTTCATACCATTTAATGTAATCTTTCGTTTCTTCAATATCATTCAATACAAAATACAAAGCAAAAAGCAAGTATCTCTTTCCTTCACCATCGTCTACATAGCCAAATTTCTTTTTCTCCTTCAATAAGGAGGATTTGTAGCTCGATATTCGGCTTTTCAGCTTCTTTTTTGTTTCTGGAAAGTTGTACATACTGCTGATTCCTGTTGCAGCTAATAGTGGAATGGACTGATGTCTATGCTGGCTGAGCTCGATGGACATCAGTCTATCCCGAAAAATTGGACCACCCCGAACGCGCGGACTGTCCCAAGAGTCAAGCGGCCCCTGCGCAAGTATACGTTGTTCACAATGGGAGTCCTTTGGGAGTCCGAGGTCCGCTTCTGGCCGGTTGCGCCCGTTGGCAGCGGGATGCGAGGGGCGCGAAAGACCGCCAGAGGCAGGAGACGACCCAAAGCGCACGTCACAATCTACGGATAACGCGAAGCTCAGCGGGCCACGTGCCGCCTTCCACTACACTCAAACATAGCAAGGATCTAGCAGCATAGCTGGTAGCGATCCGGAAACGCGTCTATTCCTCTTCCTCCATACGCAACAGGCCAGATTGTTGTAGGAACCGACCAAATCCCTCTAGGTTCCTTTCGTATCGCGTTATGGCACTGGATGAATCGGAGAACTTCCGCTCAAACTCAAGGATCCAGGGGGGGCCATCAAACCGGCTGAGTATTCGCTCGGCGTTCTTGCCTTTAGGTGCATCGTACATCATGACCAACATACCGGCTGCATTCAGATCTGCGTATACCTCTGACAGCTTGCGAGGCGATACGCCCTGCGACTTGAGGTGCAGGGTGTATCGCGCCATGGCATCGACGATGATCTCTACGGCTGATCGGTTTGCGCTGAAATCCTGTTGCCACTCTCTGGCCCAGGTTATCAGACCCTCCCGAATCGCGGGCGGCTTCGAATGCTGCGTCCCAATCCAGAGGATATAGTCCTTCAGATCTTCAGCCGCTTTTCCCAGAGGAACATCCACCAGCATCAGGGTTCCGTGGCAGGCGCGATTCAGGCGCCGGAACTCGCGACAACGGCTACCAGTGCGTCCAAAACCGCCTCGGGTCTCCAGGTTCTTGAGGGGGGTAAACAGGGGTTGCGCATAGCCTGAGCGGGTCTGCATGTCCAGAGGGTGAGCCCAGAGCAGGAGCACAACACCAGAGCGCCGTGTCAACGTAAGCGCCCCTGCGTGCTGTTGGAGTCCCCAGGAAAGAGCAATGACATCGGCTGAACGTTCCCCGATGGCCGCTTCCAGGGCTTGCCTTTCAGCATCGATAGCCTGCGGCTTGTTAGAACGGGAAAAATCGAGGAATCTGAGGTTGAGTTCCGCACAGACGTTGTTTCCCAATACGGTCTTTCCGGCACCTGGCGGACCGGCAAGAAATATCATGGGAATGTGATCCGGCTCATTCATGTCGTCACGATGCCGCAATCAGAACCGTTCCGCAAGACTCTCGCCAGAGGGTCACCACTAATAGGTACAATAGCCAGCAAGAGGATAAGATCCGACGCCGGTCTTGCTCTTACTGCGATACCCATCAGATATCTTGCCAATATCGAACTGGGTTAGACCCTTGGCGGGATCAGGAGGTACTTGATATTAAATTCCGGTGAAGGAAGCCAAATTTGAGCTGCAGCAGATTCCGTAGCTTGAGGCTACAAGGGCGAAAGGAAGGCTTCCCAAGTTACAGTCGTACCTTAGCCCAGCGAAAACGGGGATGAAGCTCGCTGGCCACGAATTTCCGTCATGCTCGAACGTCTGCTTGTGGCCGGTTGCTGCCGTAACGACGACCCAAGCGCCTTACGATAGTCAGGATAGTCAGGGCGCACAAGCCTCGGCAACAGCCGTGGCCGAACCCGCCAGATCCAGCGCGGAATATTCTGAGAAAATCCGGTGGGATAAAGTGAGCGACAACACTTTAGGCCATCAGTGGTTCAACGATGTACCGCTATCACGGTCCGGATCCGACTGGAAATTTTCGCCCAACAATTCCCCCGCCAGGTCTCCGGGCTCCACTTCCATGCCAGACAGGTCCGCGTCCCAATTGGTCCCGACCAACACCCCGTCCTCACTCATGCCGGCGAGCCAGGTGTCAATGAAAAGGTCGAGATCCAGTGTTGCCGGCACATAATCCGCCCAGTCGTCGGTGCAGTGGATGCGGGCATCTGCCTCGTCGGACCAAAAGGGATAGACCTCGGTGTCCTCGTATTCCGCGGACTCGCAAACGGCCCAGCCGCGATCGGATTTGAGGCCCCAGACCACGCCGCTGTATATCACGTCGCGCACGAAGCGGTCGTGGTTCTCTTGGGCTTCACTGACTGTGTCGTTCATTCTGCTCTCTCTCGTGGGTAAGCACGCACGGCTTTTTTGGACACGCGGCCCGCCGTGGCCGACGGCAGGATATACCGAACTCGCCCAACTTTTGCGTTTCTGGGCGAGAGGGGATCGGCCGTTCGGGACTCTTGATCCTCATGAACATCGGCACATGCTCCGGGAATGCGCCACAGCAGTTCGACCTCGGGCGGACCATCCTCGACTGGCCTCCATGCCCCATGCGCCAAGAACCCGATCGCGACGACCGCCATGCCCTCCAGGTCGACCCCCACCCGCTGCTTGGGGACACTCGCCTCGGGCGCCGCCGCATCGACCCATCTGCTCATCGCGTTCATCTCACTGCATGTGGGCGCTCATGGAAGCTCCTGGCGACCCGCCAACTTTCGGGGCGAGTCGAAGGGTGCCCTATTCGGTGCTCACGCTCTGCGGCTCGTCCTCGCCCAGGGCCGCCTTGAGAGCATGCCAGCCCAGGGTGGCGCACTTGACCCGCATGGGGTAGTTGCGCACTCCTGCCAACGACTCCAACTCGCCAAGGTCAGCCCGCCCGGTGGGCGGCTGCGCGCCGGTCAAAAGATCGTGCATCGTCTCGAACAGGCCCTTGGCTTCTTCGACGCTACAGCCCTTGACCCGGTCGGTAAGCATGGATGCCGAGGCCATGGAGATAGCGCAGCCCCGGCCCTTGAACGACGCGTCGACGATGCGCCCCTCAGCGAGCCGCACATAGAGCTTGAGCGTATCGCCGCACAGGGGGTTGTGGGCATCGACGACACGGCTGGACCCCTCCATGACGCGAAAGTTATGCGGGTGGCGGCTGTGGTCCAAGATGAGCTCCTGGTACAGGTCGGTAAGCTCGTCGTTCATCCCAGGATCTTCCGCGCAAGCTGCAGACCCTCCACGAGGCGGTCGACCTCCTCGCGGGTGTTGTAGAAGGCGAGCGAGGCGCGCGCCGTCGCGGGGACGCCGTAGAAGTCCATCAGGGGCATGGCGCAGTGATGACCGGCGCGTACCGCCACCCCCTTGTGGTCGAGCACGGTGCCGATGTCATGGGCATGCACACCGTCCATGACGAAGGAGACGACGGCGATCTTCCGGGGGCTCTCCCCGATGACGCGAAGCCCCGGCACCTCGCGCAGACGCTCTGTCGCATATTCGAGCAGGCCGTGCTCGTATTCCGCCGCTGCTGCGCGGTCGAGGCCCTCGAGGTAGTCGATGGCGGCAGCGAGCCCCACCGCCCCGGCGATGTGGGGCGTACCGGCCTCGAAGCGCTGGGGCGGATCGGCAAACTCGCTCTTCTCGAAGCTGACGCGGCGGATCATCTCGCCCCCGCCCTGGTAGGGCGGCAGAGCGGCGAGGCGCTCCGCCTTGCCGTAAAGGACCCCGATGCCCGTGGGACCGAAGAGCTTGTGTGCGGAGAAACAGTAGAAGTCGCAGCCGAGCGCCTGGACGTCGACCTCCATGTGGGGAACCGCCTGGGCGCCGTCGATCAGCACCGGAATCGCATGTCGGTGCGCATGCCGGATGACCTCGGAGACGGGATTCACCGTGCCCAGCGCGTTGGAGACATGGGTGAGCGCTACGAGGCGCGTGCGCTCGCTGAAGAGCGCCTCGAGCCCCTCGAGCTCGAGCTCCCCGCGGTGACTGATCGGCAGCACCCGCAAGACGACCCCGCAGCGCTGCTGCAGGAGCTGCCAGGGGACGATATTGGCGTGGTGCTCCATGCGCGTCAGCACCACCTCGTCGCCTTCGCGTAGACGCAGCCCGTTTGCCACCAGGTTGATGGCCTCGGTCGTGCCCCGCAGGAACACGATCTCCGCGGCCGAGCGGGCGTTTAAGAAGCGAGCGGCCTTGGTTCGCGCCCCTTCGTACGCGGCGGTGGCCCGCGCCGAGAGGGCATGCACGGCGCGGTGCACATTTGCGTTGTCGTATCGATAGTAGTGGTCGATCGCCGCAATGACGGAGCGCGGCTTCTGGGTCGTGGCGGCATTGTCGAGATAGGCGAGCGGGGCGCCGCGCACCTCTTGGTCGAGCGCCGGGAAGTCGCCGCGTACCGCGAACGGGTCCCAGCCCGGTGCTGGGGCGATCTTCTCGGCGACAGCTTCAGGTCGCATGGTCGGTTAGCCTCGGGTGGATGTGATAGGGCTCTTCAGCACCGGTCCGGCGGCGGGCACGCCGCCCACGCTGACCGGTATCCAGCTCGCGAGCGGAACAACGGGGCCTGCGAGCTCCGCGACGCTGATGCGGGTCAGCGCATCACGGATCGCCGTATTGATCACCAGCCAGTGTCGGTGCACGCCGCAGGTCGGCTCGATGCGGCAAGCAGAGGCCTCACGGTTGCATTCGGTCAGTGCGATGGGGCCTTCGACCGCTTCGATGATCTCGATGACCGAGATAGCGGCGGGTGGGCGCGCCAGCCGGTAACCGCCCTTGCGTCCCTGGATCGACGCCAGTGCCCCTTTGGCCGTAAGGAGCTTCAGCAGCTTGATCACCGTCGGCAGCGGAATACGCGTCTCCTGCGCCAAAGCGCGCGCGCTCGCTTGACCTCCGCCCCGAGCCGCCAGGCGGGAGACCACCACGATCGCATAGTCACTCAGCCTGCTCAGCGTCAGCACGGGTCGTGTTCCTCTGTACTATTGAGTACCAATACAGTGCTGTTTTAGCCGCGTCAAGTGCTCTCCTAATGGGGTTTTCGCCGGATCTTGGAAGGCGCGACCATGCGTGAGGTCACGGAGGCCCGACGGACCTTGCCGCCGGAGCCCAACCGCGCCGGTATCCACGCCGCTGCTCAATCCGCCGCCGGCTGCTCATGGAGCGCGCGCCCGCCCAGGAGCCGGCGTGCAATGTCTGCGGTCTGGTAGGCGGCGCGCTCGGTTGGCGAATGGGCCGCCAGATACCGCGCCACCCCGACCAGGATGTGTCTGCCGGGGTCACTATTGCCCCATTCCTGGAACTGGCGCACGCCCGCTTCGAGCATCTGGAAGGCGTGGAAACCGGCGTCCTCTCGCAACAGCGCCCGGGCAAGCGTCGCCACGAGCGGCTCGGGCGGGTAACCGAGAAGGAGATAACGAGCGACGACCCTGGCTGCCATGGCGACCTCCTGCTGGCGGTCGAAGGCATTGAGAAGCTGCCTGCGCAGGACTTCGGGATCGGCGGGCAGATCGTCGAGCCGATCGCCCATGTCACCGGGGATCCGGGCCGGAGGAACGTTGAGATAGCGAGTTAGATACACGGCTACGGCGCCGTGGAACAAGCCCCGCACGAGCTCCGTATAGCCCGCCCGTTCGACGCGACCATCGGAGACCCGCTTGATGGCCTGGTGCAGGGCGTTGCAGTAGGTGAACGTGTGGTGGGCGGTCTCCCAGTCGGCGTGCTCGTTTGACGTGCCGAACCGGGCGATACGCATGGCCGCCGCGTAGGCGAGTGCGCGGCTAACGTCGGTCGGTGCCGCGCCGGACCGGATCGCCTCCTTAAGGGAATCCATGACCCCGATCGGATCATCGCCGAGCAGCGCCTCCGCCAAAGCCGTGTGCTGCCGCCAAAGGGCTTTCCCCTCGCCTTCCGCCCACAGTACGGGCAGCTCGGCGAAGCAGGTCTCGAGGAGCGCGACCAGGTCCACTGGCTGGCGCCAGTGGGGAGACTCCTCGGCGCCCCGCGCCGCCACCATCTGGCCGACGATGGCCGGCAGCACGGCCGCGGCGTGCTCCCACCCGATGAGGTCCAGACACTCGAACGCCTTGTTCGTGAAGTCGAGGGAATGGCCGCCGTCGGCGAACACGCGGTCTATCTCCGCTGTGAAGAGCAGGTCCGCAAGGCCGGCGATTGAGCGACGGGCGGCAACCGCCGTGTGCAGCGTACGCTCCGCGCCCGAGCGGTGCCGCACCGCGCACCAACGGCGAAACCAGCGCTTTACGGTGTCCGAATCCGGGGCCTTCGCCATCGCGGTCGAGTCAAGGCGCGGGGCCTCGCCCTCGCAATCGTTCGCCACACGACGCACTCCCTGAAAAAGCGCGAGATAGACATCCTCCTCCGGTAGCACGGGAAGCAGATTTCCCAGGGCGGTCAGGACGGTCATCCCGGTTCCCCAGCTATCGCGGTTACGGGCACCGAACAGCGCCGCCTGGCGCAGTACGGCGAGCGGAGCGACACCAGCGGCGAGTAGACCTCGTATCGCCTTGGCAATGACCAGGCCGAGGTTGTGGCCCATCCCATCTTCAAGCCGGCCGCTCCAATGGCCTACCGGGTCGGTATGGCCGAAAGCCGGCTTGACCCAAACCTCCTCGCCCCGCACCTCGACGGGACAGGTCGGCACGTCGTCGGCCCACAGGTCGAATGCGCACCCGCTCGCGAGGTCGAAGCAGGCGTGGTGCCAATGGCAGGTGAGGATGCCGTCATCGACGCCGCCGCGGTCGAGGGGAAACCCCATGTGTGGGCAACGGTTATCGAGGGCAAAGATGCGACCCTGGTCGCGGACCAAAAGGACCGGGCGGTGGCGGCCGCGAAGCAGGAAGCGGCCTGTCGTCTCCAGGTCCTCCAGGGTGCAAGCAAAGACGAAATCGAGCGGGGCATCATTCATGGTGGGTCCCCTGCAGACAACGTAGAGCTTGAATCCGTAGGCCACCGACAAAGCAGGCCCTTCGTCGTAGCTGAGGAATAGCGCTAATCACCTTTGAGGATCATCTTGTCAAATGAGTCTATTTCCATCTCTCCTGCCCGCGGCAATATTACCTGCGATCCATAACCCCGATGTTCGCCCAGGTATTCTAATGCGTATCTACGCAGTCGATTTGTTGCGCCAACAGGAACAACCCGGACCTCGTGTACATGAATTCTCTGGCCTCGTTCAGATTCGTCCCGAGAAACACCAGACGCATCTTGCCGTCCTGAAGCTTTTCGAATACACGGTATTCATCGGGCTCGTCGAATCGGCTCAATACGCTGGTTTGCCCATCTGCTTGGATGCTGTTATCCACGAGCTCGATACGCTCCAAAATTGTTTTTACGGCGAAACCACCTGAGGCATACCAAAAGACCCAGTCAATAATCAGGTTATCGAACAGGCCGCGCGGTTTTAAGAACAAGCCGCAAAGATTTTCACCATTAGCCACCGTGATAGTTCCTTGCACGGGCAGCCTCAGAGAGAAAGGATCCGTCTGCTCCGGCAAAGGTCGCAATCTGTTAAATTGGTTCAGGTGGACGACCACCCAGCTTCCCTTATGATCCCTCAATCGTGCTTTAGCCTCGGCCAGGGTATGGAAACCGTCTCTGGAGATGTACAGCTGCCCCTTGTCGTTCAGGGAGACAATCACAACTTTGTCGTTGTTGCTTCTGATTATTTGCAGAAAACGGGACGCACGAGTAATGCGTTCGAGGCGCTTTTTCGGGAGATCGTTCTTGTCATTCGCGTGCACCACAGCGAGACAGGTGCCTGGCACCTCCAGACGAATGTATCCACGGACATCCTGTTCGGAATCCCATTCGGACTCCGGCGCAATCGCCGCATTTCCTGCGGAATCGTAGCTGATGATCACTGCAGAATCGGGTGATATCCGCTCATACATAGGCTCAGATACCGGTTGGCTGGGAGTTTGGGCGTTCAAAGCGATACCGATCAGAATGGCAATGAAAAATGACCCGGTGCGCGAAAGCGGCGTGGTCCTGCTCTGACCCCTCGGTCCTTCGGGCGCGGGACCTTAGGTGCGGCGTCCCCGTTCCGCTTTCTCGGCTTCGCTGGAGGAGGCAGGGCGTCCCCGATTCCTGAGGAGCGGCAGTCGGCGTGCGTGGATTCCCAGCTATTCGACCGGAGCGGGACCCTGGCGCCAGGCCAACCGGGGGACTGGGTGTTGCCTTCCATCTTCACGAAGGTAACCGCTCCGATGCTGCGATCATTTCCGGGCTCAATCACACGGCCCCCACGCTCGCTGTCTACGTTTCGCAGAGCCCGTTACCCGAGACCACGCAAGACTCACTTCCGGTGGGTGATCAACCCATTCCGCGCGGAGTTGGTTGCCCGGCGGGCGCCTTACGCAACTTCACGCCACGCGCCGCTTGACGATTCCAAGCGACCAGGCTTTCCTGGCGCTCCGCGAATCGACCCCGCTCCGGATGCCGACCGCGAGTCGAGCACCGGGCGGGTTCTCGGCGCAGAATACAGGGGAGCAAATATCGTGTCGCTACGCTATTGGTTCGCCGCCTGGGCAACCGTGGTAACAGTTCTGCTGCTGGTGGCGGCGAACTGGCTTGTCCGGATCGAGGGACCGGCCGACGCAGCTGATTTTTCCGCCGCGGTCAACCTGCTCCAGCACTACGCCACCCTACTCGGCTTGGTCGTCCTCGCTTTCGTCGCGACATGCGTGATTGGCGCTCTAGCTGCCTTTGCCGCGGTCATCCAGGGTCTTGACTGTTGCCTCGGTCGCGTCGCGATCCCGGGATTGTCCGCGGACAATCCGGCTGACACGTGACAGGTGTAAGCCAAAGTAGTCACCGATCTCCTGCATCGTGTACCCTCCGCTGGCGTAGGCCGCCTTGATCGCTTCATTTCGGTGCGCGTGCGCCTGGTTATAGTCATGCAACGGGCGCGGGACCGGTCGCCGCCTTGCCTGAGGCACCTCGCGTAGGTCCAGTCGCGAAGGGACCCTCGACTGCATGGAGTCAACAAACGTGTCGGTGCCAAGGAAGACCTGCCGTTTGAGGTTCTCCCAGGGTGACGGCTCGCCGGTGCCCGCAGCGACAAAGTTCCGGTAACTCGCGATGGCTTGCCCCTCGGTCTGGCCGAACATGGCAAGCATCGCCCGCCTCTCCAACCAGTCGGGGGGTGCATCGTCGCGGGTCATGGCTCGATAGCTGCTCCACGGGTAATCTCCGGCGGACGCAACCATGTGCGCGCGCACCGGGTTGAGGACCACGTATCGGGCCAGCTCAAGCAAATAGGTCTCCTTCTGGACCAGGATCGCCTTGTAGCGCCCCTGGAAGACATGACCGACCCGCTGATGGATCCGGTTGAACCGCTGTGTATAGACGCCGTTGAGCTCGCGCATGCCCTTGGCCAGATTGCCGTCCGGCGTCTCGACCAGGAGATGATAATGGTTGGTCATCAGGCAGTAGGCATGGATGACCCAGTTGAACCGTTCCCACACGCCCGCCAGCACGTCGAAAAACACCGGCCGGTCGCCGTCGCCCCGGAAGATCGCCTCGCGCCCGTCACCGCGTGAAGTGACGTGATAAAGCGCGCCGGCAAATTCGAGTCGCAAAGGCCTCGCCATGACCGGAACGGTAGGCCAAAACCGGCAAAAGTCAAGACCTGACCCCGGGGACGTTCCCTCGCGGGGACGTTCCCTCGGGGACGTTCCCTCCGGACGTTCCCTCCCGGAACGACGACCTCGGTCCTGCCCTGCCTGTCACCGCTGCGAGGACCGGCGGGGTCCAGGCCCCAGGGAAGGGATTCGGAGCGTCCTCCGGAGCTCCAGTTCCAATCACCCCGCCGGAACGACGTTGATCCGCGCCTGGGCGTCATCCCGGCAGGGAGTGCCGGGATCTAGGCCCCACGGATGGAGTGCAAAGTGTTCCGGCTGAGTTTCAGCACGAATCACCAAGCATAATGGCGGCAGGACGCCCCTCTCGAACGTCCCGAGCGGACTTAGGAGACCATCCATCACCAACCACTGGGGAGCCGGAACGCCGTTGGTGACTCCGCCATGCCGCTGCACCAAAGCAGACACCTGACGCCCAATCGCGTTCCGGTCCATGTCTTGGGCCGCCGGCGGGCCGAACAACGCCTCCAGACCTCTCGTCGAACACGCCCCTCTGGTGCTTGACCATGACAAGATCGCGAACAACCCGGAGCGATCTCCCGGTATTTGCCAACCGCACCCGCTGCGCCGGTCACGTTCTTGCGAGCATCGTCGCGGGGCTCACTTGTCGCTTCAAGTCGGCGCCCCTCGGACGCTACGGCCCAGCGGCGATTAAGCCGGTCGTCAAAACGATGAGCCAGGTCCGCGGGGATGGATCGAGCGCCTAAAATCACATGCATGGACAAAGGTGCGAGAAAGGGCCACTCGAGATCAGGAAGGCGACAACCGTGACGACACCGATCGAAGTGAACGGCGCCATGGGAGAAGGCGGCGGCCAGGTGTTGCGCAGCGCGCTCAGCCTATCGTTACTGACCGGGCAAGCGTTTCGCCTCTCACGCATCCGCGCCAACCGCGACCGACCGGGCCTGCGGCCCCAACACCTGGCGGCGGTGCAGTCCGCGGCCCGGATCTCCGGTGCCCGGGTAAGCGGCGACCGGGTGGGCTCCGAGGAGATTGCATTTGAACCGGGTCCTGTGCGACCCGGTGAGTACTTCTTCGACATCGGTACCGCCGGCGCCACCGCGCTCGTGCTCCAGACCCTCCTGGTGCCGCTGGCGCTGGCATCGGGCAGCTCCCGCATCACCATCCGCGGCGGCACTCATGTGCCCGCAAGCCCTTGCTATCACTACCTCGACTGGCAATGGCGCCCGTTCCTCCTGCGTGTCGGCATCCCCTTCGATCTGTCCCTGACGATGGCGGGCTTCTACCCCGAGGGCGGGGGCGAGCTGCAGGCCAGAATCCCCGGCGGCGCAAAGCCCCGCCCGCTGCAGCTGATCGAGCGTGGTGCGCTTCACAGCGTCCGCGGATTGTCCGCCGTCGCCAACCTTCCGCGGGAGATTGCCGAGCGGCAGCGCCGCCAGGCCCTGCGCCGTCTACGGACCCTCCTGCCGGATTCGGAGCCCGCGATTGTTCTGGAAGAGCTCCCCGCGGTCAGCCGGGGGACCGTCTTGCTCTTGCTCGCCGAGCTCGATTGCGGCCAGGTCTGCTGCTTCGGCCTCGGCGCCCGGGGTAAGCGTGCGGAGCGGGTGGCCGACGAGGCGGTGGATTCACTCACGGCTTACCTTCGCGGCGACGGCGCGGTCGACCCCTGGCTGGCCGACCAGCTGCTGTTGCCGCTCGCCTTGGCCGACGGCCCTTCCCTCTTGCGCACCGCCGCGGTCACCTCGCATCTGCTGACCAATGCCGAGGTGATTCGGCTGTTTCTCCCGGTCGAGATCGGCGTGGACGGCCCCCTCGGTGCTTCCGCCACTATCCATCTGCGGCCGGCGCCTTCCGGCGCGAAAGCTCAGGCTCGCTCAACGGGGGACCTATGTTTCGCAAGGACCTGATCGCCATCCTCAAGGCAAGGCCCATCGCGCTCCGCGAGCTGGCGCTGCTGCTCGACATCCGGCCGCGGGACCTCGAGGAGGACCTGCAGCACCTGTTCCGCTCCCTGCGCAATGATCCGCTCTGCCCGGTGATCACCCCCGCAAGCTGCCGCACGTGCGGCTTTCGCTTTGACGATCGCAAGCTGCACAAGCCGGGCAAGTGCCCGCGCTGCAAGGGGACCTGGACCAGCGAGCCGCTGATCTCCCTGGAGGAGAAGCGATGAATGACCCTGGCGCGAACAACCCCGGTACGGACGACGTCCCGTTCCTTCGCGTCGAGTGCTACGCCGGCCACCGTGCCGATACCGAGCCCCGACGCCTACACATCGGCGCGCGCGAGGTGGGAGTGACCGCGATCATCGACCGCTGGCTGGACCCCAGCCACCGCTACTTCAAGCTGCGCGGCGACGATGGCGCTATCTACCTGCTGCGCCACGACACGATGGGCGACCGCTGGGAGCTGACCCTGTACGACAGCGGCCGCCGCGACGACACCCGGCTCTCCTCCACCTGAAGCTCTCGCACCGGAGACTGCTATGCACCTCTATCTGACCCAACATGGCTTGGCTGTGCCCAAGGAGCATCGACCCCGGGCGCCCGCTCAGTGAGCAAGGCCGGCGGGACGTCCAGCGCCTCGCCGCTTTCCTGAGCGACGCTGGCATCCAGCTCGGTGCGATTCTGCACAGCGGAAAGACCAGGGCCGCGCAAACCAGCGCACGCGACACTCAGACTGACCAATTTCTGGTCAGAAGCGCAACTACCGATGGTGCGTCAGGCGGTTGCCCTCGCATCTCACAGGCTATCCACAGGAGCGGCCACAGCCGCGGGGGAAAACTCCGGGCGCCGGCATTCGGGCCGCGACATGCGCACAGCCGCCGGCTGATCCTTGGGTGCGCCTGGCCCCCGGTCGACTCCGTCGCTCTCAGATCCGGGAGTCCCTCCCCGCCAACATCGTCTGCAGCCGTGACCTTAGGTTGGTCAGCCGCTTGACGGAGCCGACACGCTTCACCGCCATGGCGAGGGCCTGCGTCTGCCCGATAACGACGACCAGCTTGCGGCCTCGCGTCACCGCCGTGTAAAGCAGGTTGCGCTCGAGCAGCGTGTAATGTTGCGTAGCGAGAGGTATGACGACGGCGGGGTATTCTGACCCCTGGCTCTTGTGGACAGTAGTGGCGTAGGCGAGCGAGATCTCATCGAGCTCGCCCAGCTCGTACTCGACGGGACGGCCGTCGTACTCCACGCGCACGAGCCCCTCCGCCTCGTCGATACGGGCGATGCGCCCAATGTCCCCGTTGAACACGTCCTTATCGTAGTTGTTCACGATCTGGATCACCTTGTCCCCAGGGGCGTAGGTCCAGCCGAACCGACTGATACGGGGCTCCGCGTTCGGATTGAGCCGCTGCTGCAGCTCGACGTTGAGCGAGCGTGCGCCGAGTCCGCCCCTATTCATCGGCGTCAGCACCTGGATGTCGTCGATCGGGCGCATACCGAATCGCCGGGGGATGCGCTCCGTGACGACAAAGAAGAGCTTCTCCTGAATCACCTCCGGCGTTTCGGCGGCGATAAAGAAGAAGTCGCTGTCCGCCTGCTGCTCCGCGGGCCGCTCGGGAAGCTTGCCCTGGTTTATGCGGTGGGCGTTGACGATGATGCGGGAGGTCGCCGCTTGCCGAAAGATGTCGGTGAGGCGAGCGGTCTCGACCACACCGGAGCCGATCACATCGGAGAGCACGGCGCCCGGACCAACCGACGGCAGCTGGTCTACATCGCCGACGAGCACCAGGCTCGCTCCGTCCGGCACCGCCCGCAAGAGCTGGTTCATCAGGCCGATATCCACCATGGACACCTCATCCACCACCACCAGCTCCGCATCGAGCGGGGACTCGCGATCGTGCTTGAAGCCCATGGTCCTGGGATCGAACTCCAGGAGCCGGTGGATGGTCTTGGCCTCCGCCCCTGTCGACTCGGAGAGCCGCTTGGCCGCACGACCGGTCGGGGCGCACAAGAGGACTTTGACCCCCTTGGCGCGCAGTATCCGCAGGATGCTATTGACTACGGTCGTCTTCCCCACACCCGGTCCGCCCGTGATCACGGTGACCTTGCCGTTGACGGCCTGCACAACTGCGGCGCGTTGAGACCCGGACAGCTCGAGCCCCGTGTTCCCCTCGACCCAAAGGATGGCCTTCTCGGCGTCGATGCGACCCCAGGAGGGAGCGCTGTGCTTGAGTCGTGCGATGTTCGTCGCCACCGCGAGCTCTGCACGGTGGAGGGCAGCCAGGAAGAGAGCGTTCTCGCCCCCGATGGCCTCCTCGACGAGGTTCCCGGCGGTGAGCTCCGCGGCAATGGCCTGCGTGATGATGGGGGGCGCAATCTCCAGCAGCTTCGAGGCCGTCTCGGTCGCCCGTTCACGCAAGACGGCGCAGTGACCCTCGGATGCAATCTCCTGTAACACGTGGCGAACCCCGGCCTGCGCGCGGATTAGAGAATCCCTCGGGATGCCGAGGCGCTGGGCGATCGTATCCGCCGTCTTGAAGCCGATGCCGTGGATATCGAGCGCCAGGCGGTAGGGGTTCTCCCGCACCCGCTCGAGGGCCGCATCCCCATAGGTCTTGTAGATGCGAACCGCCCGCGCAGTACCGACCCCATAGGACTGCAGGAAGACCATGATCTCCCGTACCGCCTTCTGCTCGGCCCAAGCCGTGGTCACCCGCTCCTTGCGCCTGGGGCCGATCCCCTCGAGCTCGAGCAGACGGTCGGGATCGCGCTCTATGACGTCGAAGACCTGCTCGCCGAATGCCCTGACCAGCGTGCGGGCGAGATGCGGACCTATGCCCTTGACCATCCCCGAGCCCAGGTATCGCTCGATCCCCTCGAGCGTCGTGGGTGGAACGGAACGGAGATGCTCGGCCTTGAACTGGAGCCCGTGCTGGCGATCGTTCTCCCAAGAGCCTTCGCACTCGACGTATTCTCCCGGCGTGATCGTCGCGGCGATCCCCACGACCGTGACGAGCTCGCGCTGCCCCTTCACCTTGACCCGCAGGACGCAAAACCCGCTCTCTTCGCTGTGGAACGTGACGCGCTCCACCGACCCGTGGAGCCGCTCTGCGTGGGTTCCGCCTGTCCTGTCACTCACCGGTCCGTGCCCCAAGACGTCCCCCCTGAATCAGTAGCACCGGCCAACCAGCCGCCTACCAAAAAACGGTTGCCGGCCTCGAATGAAGGCAAGAGGCTGTCGCAAACGCGATATATACCGTTTCGATTTGGATTTTTTCATTTCTTGGGGACCCTATCGACCTTCCCCATTAGTAAGCCCACACGTTCGACGCCCGGTGGGGCAAATGAACACAGTCACAACCTCTGCGTCTCCTCAGCCCCGACCGCACCGGGCGGTCGATGATAAGATCTCGGCTCTTGCAGGATAACTTCGCATCAGTCCTCCTATGAGCTCCAATCCCAACCCCGTCTCCGACCCGGCCAGCTTTCTCTTGGACAGTGAGCAGATCCAGGCCCTGGCGGAACCCGATGTGGTCCGGGCGGGGCTGCGCCACTTCAAGGATAACCGGGTCACCAGCCTCGATTGGGAGGCGGAGCATTTGTGGGCAGAGGTGGAGGATGAGGAGACCGAAGAGATCCTCTCCTTGGAGCTGGATTACGATACCGAAGGGCACCTGCACGCCAGCTGCGGCTGCACCATGGACGGTGACAGTCCGTGCGCCCATGCCCTGGCAGCCCTGTTCGCCTACGCTGCCAGAAACGACTCCCCTGGCAAGATCACCGGCGCGGCCGCAAGTGCCATCGACGAGCGAGCCAAACGCGGACGGGCGGAGGTCAAGGTGGAGCACCTTTCGGGCGAGCTGTGGTTCGGTACCTGGAGCGCCCGCTCCATCGCCTCCACCAGCCATTTCCCGGTCAGCTACCGCGTTCACATTCGATCCCTCAATCGGAATGCGAACTACTGCACCTGCCCCGATTTCGCCACCAATCAGCTCGGCACTTGCAAGCACATCGAAGCGGTCCTGCACAAGATCAGAAAGCGGCGGGACTCGAAAAAGATCAAGGATGTGCCGCCGCCCGCCCCCTACGTCTATCTGGACTGGCAAGCGAACGATGCGCCCGTCGTCCGGCTTCACCGAGCGATGGAGATGGACTCGGCCCTCGCCAATCTGCTGGACGACTTTTTCGATGCCGCCGGCGCATTCCAACGGCGGCTGCCGGAGGACTTTCTACGCTTCGCCGACCTGGTCGCCGAGCGCGAAGACCTGGATCTCGGCGAGGACGCCCTGGGTCATGTACGCCACCTCGCCGAGACGGCGGCGCGGCAGGTGCGGGCGCGCGAGATCGGCGAGCGCGTCCGGGCCACCGGAGGCAGGCTGCCAGGTGTCAGCGCCCGCCTCTACCCTTACCAGGTGGACGGGGTCGCCTTTCTCGCGGGCAACGGCCGCGCGCTGCTGGCGGATGACATGGGCCTGGGCAAGACGCTCCAGGCCATCGCGGCGGCGACCTGGCTCAAACGGGAGGCAGAGGCCGAGCGGGTGCTGGTCATCTGTCCCGCCTCCCTCAAGCAGCAGTGGGCGCGGGAGATCCGCAAGTTTACTGGACAGGAGACCCAGGTGGTTCAGGGCCCGGCCGCCGCGCGGGCGGTCCAGTACCGGCGCGACACGAGCTTCTTCGTCATCAATTACGAGCTGGCGCTGCGGGACGTTGCCGTCATCAACGAGTCCCTGCGCCCCGACCTCCTGATCCTGGACGAGGCCCAGCGCATCAAGAACTGGCGCACCAAGATCGCCTCGGCAGTCAAGCGCATCGTCTCGCGTTACGCCTTCGTGCTCACCGGCACCCCCCTCGAGAACCGGCTGGAGGATCTCTACAGCCTGATGCAGGTGGTGGATCAGAAGTTCCTCGGTCCGCTCTGGCGCTATCTGGTGGATTTCCATGTCACCGATGAGCGCGGCAAGGTCCTGGCGTACCGCAACCTGTCCGCGCTTCGCCGACGACTCGCCCCGGTAATGTTGCGCCGCGACCGGCGGCTGGTGCGCGATCAGCTGCCCGAGCGCATCGAGCAGCGCATCGACGTGGAGCTGACATCCATCCAACAGGGGCTCCACGACGACGCGGTCGCCAACGCGGGGCGTCTCGCCCAAATCGCCAAGAAGCGCCCCCTCACCCCGTCCGAGGAGAAGCGTCTGCTGGCCGCCCTCCAGCAGGCCCGCATGGTGTGTGATGCGGCCGGACTGGTGGACAAGGAGACGGTCGGCTCGCCCAAGCTCGATGAGCTGGAGAGCATCCTCGAGGAGCTTTGCCTCCAGTCCGGCCTCAAGGCCGTAGTCTTCTCCCAATGGGAGCAGATGACCCGGATGGTCGAGCACCGGCTGCGCCGCATGGGACTCGGCTGTGTACGGCTGCACGGCGGCGTCCCCAGCTCGAAGCGCGGCGACCTCATCGATCGCTTTCACGGGGACGATTCGGTTCAGGTATTCATCTCCACCGACGCCGGAGGCGTCGGGCTCAACCTCCAGTGCGCCTCCGTCCTGGTCAACCTCGACGTTCCCTGGAACCCGGCGGTGCTCGATCAGCGCATCGCCCGCGTCCACCGGCTCGGTCAGACCGAGAAGGTCCAGATCCTGTTGCTCGTGGCGGCGAGCTCGTACGAGGAGCGCGTCCTTTCCCTGGTCCAAGGCAAGCGCGATCTGTTCGACAATGTGGTGGACCCGGAAGGGACGGAGGACGTGGTCGGCATCTCCAAGAAGCTGGTGGAGGTGCTGGCGGAGGACCTCGCCGGCGAAGCCCCATCCGCAGCCAGGAGCGCCGCCGAGGACGCCGGAGGAACGCCCGACGAGCGGCCGGAGCCCGAAGTCGCACCCGCCGCGTCCTTTGCCGCCGTTGCGCCCGAGCAGGGGGGTGAGTCCGAGATCGAGGCCGAGATACGCCGCACCATCCTGGCGCTCCAGGACGCCTTCGGCCCCCGTATCGAGCGCATCCTAAGCACAGGCGGCGGCCTTCTTGCGGTCGTGGACCAGGTGGATGAAGAGGTCGACCGTGCCGCCTCATCGATCTCTCAACAGGTCCCCGTGGCCCTGATCGACCTACGCACCCTCAACGGACTCCAGCGCCTGGGCGCCGGCTCTCCGGTGGCCGAAAGCCGCACCCTATTCGAGGCACCGCCCACAACGGCAGCGCAGCGCGAGCCGCAGCTCCTGCGCCAGGCCCGCGAGAAGCTCCAGGGCGCCGAGGTATTGATTCAGCAGGCATGCCCTGCCCCTGCGATGGAGTTGCTGCTTAGTGCCCTGCTGGCCGCCGCTGCGGTCCGTGCCGGACAGGAGATCCCGCCGGCGCCCCAGCAGGCCGGCGTCTGGCTGTACGGGGAAGCCCTCCCGAAGGGTGCCCTCACGCCAGAGCAGGCCGGGCTCGTGATGCGTGCGATGGCCCTCGCCCAAGGGGGCGATACCGTGCCGGAGTCCATGCTGCGGGAGCTCACGGCAGACACAAGTGCATTCGTTCAGGGGACCGAATCGATTGCGTAGTTCCGACGCCGCGGCTCGCCGACTGGGTTCAACGGTTCCAAGTCCTTAGTCCCATTGCGTGCGTCGGTTGGCAGACGTGCAGCGGAAAGTAGGGCTACCATTCCAAGGCGACCGCACCGGCCATGGGCATAACCGTTGAGAATAATTCCCCGGCGCCGGGTCCAGTGTGGAGAAAGTACGAGAAGAGAATTAGCACTCCAGCTTGACGCAAGGGCTCCACCGCGGGTGGCCGTATCATGGGCTCCCGCGAGATGAACCACAAAGGCCGACGCCACGACGTCGGCTGATAGCCACCAACCAGCCGGTACCGACGCGAATGAACGGCGAAATCAGTCGCAATCAGCTAGTCGAATTGCTGAGAACATTGATCGAGGGGAAGAAGACCGGCACCCTGTACGTACGAACCGACGACAACCACTTGATCCTCATCGGCCTTAACTCGGGCGACGTCGTGTCGCTGATCTGCGGACCGAAGCAGGGCGAGCGGGCCATCCCCCTGATTCGCAGCATGCGGAGCGGGACTTACCGTCTTGAGGAAGGAGCAACGCACCACCGGCGGCTCGGTGCCCAGCTGCCGTCCAGCGAAGCACTCCTAGCTATGCTCGCGGAGGGCGCGGACGGGCATACCTCCGAGCACAGCACCGATTGGGGCCAGGGTGCCCTATGCAAGATATTGGCGAACTATCTGGGACCTATTGCGCCCCTAGTCTGCAGCGAAGCCATCTCCGCCGCAGGCGGAATCGAATCCGGCGAGAAGCTGAGACGGGTGATCGACAACCTCGCGTTGGAGATCGAAGATGCGGCTGAAGCCGAACGCTTCCGCGGGGTGGCACAACAGGCGCTCAAGGACCTGCTCGATTGAGCGGCCTGACAGGGCACTGGGTGATTAGCACCATTCCTCAGCTACGCCGAAGTGCCTGCTTTATCACGGGGCTGCTCGCCGTCCGTGGCACCTGGGTTCCGGCATTCCCTGCCGGAACGACGAAGTTGACCCGTGCCTGGGCGTCATCCCGGCAGGGAGTGCCGGGATCTAGGCCCCACGGATGGAGTGCGAAGCTTTCCGGCTGAAGTTCAGCACTAATCACCCGGCGCTGAACCCAAATCCGTGCGATATGGTGTCCGGCGCCGTAGATTGAAGGCGCCGGAACCGGCGGGGCGTCCTGCCCCTCAACCTTTGGCAGTCGGCTCTCACTTGCGGCCGGACAGGCGCTTCACCGCCTGGATGAAGCTCCGCCTCAATAGCTCGATGGAGTGGGCCAGATCTCCCACCTCGTCATTCCGATGAACCTCCACCGGCCGATCCATGCGGCCCTGACTGATGTCCTGCGCGGCCTTGGATATCTCTAACAGGGGGCGTACCAGGGACCGCCGCACCATAACGTTGATGCTGAGAAAGATGACGGCGAACAAACCGGTGAGCAACCCAACAGCGATCAGACCGCGCCGAGTCGCCAGCGCCTGGACGTCTTCCAGCGGCACTCCTACGAGACTGAGGCCCACTACGTCCCCGTCCTTGTAATGGTAGCCGGAGGTGACGCCGTACTGGTCCTTGATCTCTTGCGGCGTCTTGTCCGGCTCGCCGTGACAACGTAGACACCCCTTTGCACTCTTCTTCGGTGCCGCCGAGACCAGCATGCGCCGGTCGTTTATCGAGCCCACGCCGGTGATTTCACCTAAGGCGCGATCGCCTCGGAATCGGTTCAGAAGCTGCTGCTCGAACGGCTGGGGCCGGTTCGCCGGATTCAAAGGATTGTCGGATACGCTCTTGATGTAATAGCTCGGCTGCAGGCGCTTGAACTGCTCGGCGACCAGTGACGTTGCGACGATTCCGGAAAAGCCCGCGGAGTAGAACAGGCCGCGCTCCAACAGGAACGGCCTCATGTGTCCCGCCACATACCCTTGTATGGAGCGCGCCATGTCGACCAGGAGTCTGAGCTCTCGATCCGCCTGGGCATTCACTTCGCGATCGGTCACGACGTATATTGCCGGCGCTCCGATGCCGATACTCAGCAGATAGAGCAGCAACAGGGTCAGATTGAAGCGGCGCGAGACGCTTCGACGCGGCATGGCTCTGGTTGCGGCGGCGTTCATTGCACTCTTGTCCCTCTCGACCAAGTGAAGTCAGCACTCCCCTGTCACCGGGACAGCCCGGGAACGCGCCCGTCGTCGGCGCGCCGATCTGCATGACCGGGGATGGAAAACGTGGCGACAGCTACGCGGGACATTAGCAAGAAGCGACACCGGCCAGCATCCGCCGATGCAACGGACTGCGATAGCCGTCGCACAAACCAGCTCGTTACTTGGCCGAACGCTGTTCTTGACGCGAGGTGAGCGGCGTCGACTGCCGGCCAACGCGGAGTCGGGGGCAAGTCAGCGCCGCTGCCGGTACCGAAGTGACAATGTGAACGTATTCACGGCATGCGCTTGCGGGCTTTGGGTCGATGGGATTCGCCTTCGGGTATTGCACCCCACGGCGGGAAGTCACGGTCGACGGATGGACACCCGGTACTGGACGCGACCCCCTGGCAGAGGGCTTTTGCTCCCCGCCCAGCTCTCGCTACCCTTAGGTCACGACACGACCGCTTAACAGAGAAAGGACCATCGAGATGACCATAGGCAACCTTCGCAGTCCCTTTCGCCGCGCAGCCCCTGTGGCAGCGGTCTTGCTCCTACCTTTGTCTATGCTCGGTCAGAGCGCTGCTGCGGGGCCCACCGTCGCGAAGCTGGTCTCGATTTGCGACAGCGGATTCGCCCAGGGCAACACCGGCCTCGACGCGGCGATGTGCGAGTGGTATGCCGCTCCGTGCGCGTGTCATGCCCGTCTTGTCGGCCAAGGCGCGCCGACTTGGTGTGTGCCTGACACCGAAACAATCGACCTCACCGTCCGTAAGGTCGTTGCTCGGCTGCGTCGCTATCCCGATCCCACGGCGGATGCGAGCGCGGTGGTAACCAAGATGCTCGCGCAGATCTATCCCTGCCGGCCATCCGACGCGGCGCCACCGGCAGACTCCGATGCGCGCCGCTCAGGGCGGTAAGCTGAGTCGGCGGAACAACCCTGCCCCGTCAGAACCAGGTTCGCCGCAACGCCTCGTTGTGCCGGTCCTATTCGGGCGTTTCGTTTTTCGTGGCCGGGTTGCACCCGCCGCGGGACGCCGTGAATTCGTCCTGAAGGCTGGACCGCAGCCTCCCTGCTGCCGACACCCCGGCGTGTGCGACCCGACCCCTCCGGTGGAGAAGCGAAAGAGCCAAGTTCGTTGGGTATAGATGGGTATATCGGGCGCAACGCGTCTGACCCCCATGATTGCCGTTGTTGCAAACGCGAACTTTTGTATCGCGTCAAGTTGCTCCAAGGGTCAACGGAGGAAGTTGTTGGATAGGGCCAGCGAGATGCTTCGCAGAAGGGGTTGCAGTCCGCTATTAAAGTTGGTTCTCGAAACAGGTTCACAAGCCCAAGTCAGTGACGAGAAACCATTTTCTATCCACCGCTCTTGTGGATAAGTCTGTGAATACCCGGCCTTCTCATTCGACCAAGCCCAGATCACTGTTACGATCTTATTAAAGTGACCAATATTTAACCAGGCAGATTTCCGTCAGATTTTCAGGTCGTTACACTATATTCCCGAATGCTTAATTAACACCTGTTGACTCGTACCGCGAAATGATGTAGCCGCAATCCTTCCTGCACTACGAATGTGCACAACTCTCGCTATGAATAATGATGAAGCAATAGTGGCGCATGATCCCCTCGGACGCTCTTCATCCCTCATCTCAGGCCGTAGTCAAGCCTGGTTCCTCATCATTCAAGGGGCCAGAGAGGCTGTTTGGCGCCGAGCGCCGTCACGTCTCCTGGTCCGGTCGGAGGGATACCCGTTGACCTTCAAACCCGTCATGCATAGGCCGGCACAAACGCCGTCTGCCGGTTCTCCAGCGGTCCATTCTGGCTCCAATACGGCGAGAGCTTACGCAGTTGCACAACAGCGGCGGCACGGCCGAGATGACCCTTTCGATCTCCTCCATCCAGTTGTAGCGGGACAGGGAGAAACGGATCGTCCCGTGGGCGACGGTCAACGGAGCTCCCATAGCACGCATGACGTGCGAAGGCTCCGGCGAACCCGAGGTGCGGACTAAGCCGGACGAGGTGGCACTCCCTCTCTTGTTCAGCAGCAATAAGGTAGCCTCGCCCTCGATGTACTCGAAAGCGACGTTGCTGGTGTTCGGCAACCGGTGGCCCGGATCACCCGTGACAAAGCAGTTCGGCACGGCCGGAGGCTCTACGACTGTGGCGATGATCTCCTTGCGCTCGGGCTGGGCCTTCAGCGCCGACAAAATGGCAGTCGAGTCGGATCCGGTGCCGCGCGAGGCGAAAACGATCTCCGAGTCCTGCTCGGTGCCAACCAGCTTCGGCACCTGCTGGCTGGCCTTCCTGATCGCCTGGCCAACCTGGTCGCCAAACCGATGAACCAAAGAAAAGCATTTGGCCCTTTAAGAACGCAAAGAGCACCTGGTTTTTCACTGGTTGGAGAAGTCAATGCGGCTACCTCGTGAGGTCGAACCGTCTGATCCTGCCTTCATGCCGAAGCGGTGTCGACATCCTGCACCGCCAATGCCCGACACGGCGAAATCACACTCGCCCGTCGTCACCGCCCCGGTTGGGTTTCTGACTCGGCGCACTAGCTGACCGTCACCTCCGATGAGGCGCTGTGTCCCGCATTGTCAGTCCAAGTGATGCGGATGATGTCGCCTTGCGCCGCGTGCCGCATCTTGAACGACAGATAGGGATCCTGAGACACGCCCGCGCTCCAGTCGCTGTTTAGCACGGTCTTGCCGTTGGCCTGCGCCTTGACTTCTTGGATGAACTGGCCGGACACCGGAAGCCCTCGCGCCGGGTCCTTGCGTGGCGGCGTCATCGGGTGATGGATCAGCGCACGGACTACGACGCCGTCGCCATCCTTCGCCGTCCTAATCAAGAAGCGATTGGACATCACGATATCGCTTGGCCCAGGCTCTGGGTCGCCGCAGCCACTAATGGCAACTTTCACGTTCTTGGTGGCTCGATGGACAATTCCACCAGACTTGACCAACGCGTGAACGTCGCCCGACTCGGCCAAGCGCACGCGCGTCGCAACGTACGGCTGCAACTGCGGGTCCAATCTGTAGTATGCAATGATGGGGTTGGGGTTCTTATCGGCGACGATGGTGATCGATTCCACGTTGTCCAACGTCGTCGTCACGGATAGAGGCACCATGTCCGCCATCTCTACCGTGTCTGTAATGCCCAGCTGTACGGCCGGGTCCGGCGTGCTCTGGTCAGTACCAAGAACTGCACCGATGGCCTCGGCCGGGGATGCGGCAAAAAAGGTCCCGGCCGGGAGCGCTGCTCTAACCCCGCGGGATGTAAGAACACCAGCAGCAACACTCGTCACAACCGCGGCGCCGCTGACGGCTGCCCCGACAAACAACCTGCGTGTGATGCTCATGATGGCCTCCAATGGACCCAAAGTGAAGAACGAATAAGCTCTAGCGACGATGTCCCAATCGACTCCGTTACGTCTCCCTCATACCTGAGAAATCTAGTCGGCATTGCGCATTAGGCAAGCGCAATACGAAAGGGCACTTGTTGGAGGTGACGTTCGATGGGGCCAGGCTGGGCGGGACCACCCATCACCAGACGAGGCGTCCGGCTTTCGGTGGGCGGCAATGCCCCAAGGGCAGATGTTCCTTGTGAATACGTCCATGTAGGCTCGACGGCGCCCGCGCCGACCGTCCCGCCGACTCGCCTACTGGACGTTCCTGCTGAGCCACGACTCTAGTCACCTGAGACTAGTCACCAAACCAATGGCGTTTGCTTGGTCCGGCTAGGGCCGGCTCACTGCGCCGGTTTGCGTGCCGCATAGCGTTCGCAGGATGCCGATGCCGACAAATACAGGTCCCGTTCTAGGCAGATTCCGTCGTCTTTGCGCACCGACGCGTAGGCGGAGCCGAGGCTCGACAGTCCCTTGTAGACCGACTCCAGGTAGCGCGGCGTGTTGCGGAAATGACGGCAGGAGAGGCAGGTGTGCGCGAGCTTGTCCATCCCATTTGTCTCACTCGTTTCGGAAACTGGGGTAGCGCCGGCGGAGCCGGCGCTACCTCCGTCGACTCCATCAATGGGCGAGGTTTGTCCAGTACGTGCCGAACACCAACGCCGAAAGTATGAAGCCCAATGCCACGTTGAATCCCACACCCACGGTGAACGCCCAAAATGGCTTACCGGTGGCACTGGCCAGCTCGCGGAAGCGGGTGGTCAGCCCGATGGAAAAGAAGCAGAAGATGAAGGCCCAGGTGCGCAATGCCTTCACCGGCCCCACGAACTCCGGCTTGACGATCTTGTTGAAGTCCTCGAAGGAGTAGCCGCTGGTGACCCAGGTGACCAGAATCGAAGCCAGCGCGAAACCGATGACGAACTTCGGGAAGCGCCACCAGATCTCTGCCGCCTGCGGCTTGCTGCCCGTCTCGGTCTCCCAGCGAGTGGTCGCGATGATGGCCAGCACGAAGGCCCAGATCCCGATCCAGATGTCGCGGCCTACCACCTTCATCAGGGTGAAAGCCCACACCGACTGATCGGCCGTGCCGCTGATCCCCGGCACGTTTCCGGCCAGGTTGCCGTAGGCCTGAGCGGCGGCGAAACCGGCTGCATCGGCGAACTCCGAGGTGCCGATCCAGGCACCGGCGACGCCGGTCGACAACTGCAACGTACGTGAGACCAGAGGTAGGAAGAAGATCATCACGATCGCCCAGCCGATCACCATGGTGATGGCGATCGGTGCATGTTCCTTCTTGGCGCCCACGGCACCGGCGATGGCGATGGCACCGGACACTCCGCAGACCGCTCCACCGGCGCCGAGCGTCGCGCAAAGGCGCCGATCGAGATCCAAGCGGCGCCCCACGAAGTAGATAACGAGGAAAGTGGTGATCGAGACGATCGATGCCTGGAAGATCGCCACCGGGCCTGCCCAGATCACCAGGGTGAACGGCAGGGTGGCACCCAGCAGCACGATGCCTACCTTGATGTAGTACTCGACACGGAACCCGGTATCCATCCAGCGCGGCAGGCCAATGAGGTTGGAGATCACCATACCCAGCAGCAAGGCGACCAACGGCGGCTCCAGGTTGTAGTGATGCGCCTGGTCCCAGGCCCCGACCATGAAGATCAGGATCGAGACCAAGTAGATAAACACAAACGCGGGTATGAACTCGCTCATCTTGTGGCCCATGATGCGCATGCTCACGCTGAACACGACGAGCCACAGGATGAACTGGGCGATATATTGGATGATGTGCGACCTGAAGTCGCCGAGCACCTGATCAAACGTCGACCATTTCCCCGGCGTGATCGCGATCCACTTGATCGAGGCGCCGTTAGCGAAGAACAGATAGGCCACGATCACGATACCCAGGCCGAGCCAGATCGCCCACCAGTCCTCCTTCAACCAGATCTCCCGCCACCCCATGCTTTGGAGGGCCTCTTCGTCCTCAGCGACCATGACGTTTTTTGCCATACGTCGATTCTCCTTCGGTTGGTTAGGTCTTCGATTTCCCCTTTGATGCCACGGAACAGGGCAACGACGGCACCATTGCCCCTTCTCCCGGCCTCACCGGCAGGTGAGTGGCATGCCGAGATTGCAGGACCGTCGGGACGTCGATCAAACACCCTCAGACGGCGCAAGATGCCTTGCAGACAGCGCCCAAAGCGCAGTTCCCGACGGTTTAGCAAGCACTGACCAATCCGCAAGCACGTCGAGCGTGCACAACGAAATTAGGGCCTTGGGCGGCCACCGCCAGAGGACGATCGCGTTGCTCGCTGCTCGCTTCTTGAGCGCAAAGTGTTCGGCGACGTGCCGACTGTTCCCGGGTCTCCTCGTCCCGGGGAGGGATTGCCGCGGGCCCGCCGCCGATCCCGATGCCTACGGGACCTGTCTGTCGGCAATGGATCTTCTCGTTTTCCCCCAGGTGTGGCGTTTCACACGTGCTTCTTATTCCACACCCCACGCCACGAAATTAATATAGACCAAGAAATCCATTTCTCCCGGGTCGATCGACGATCTGTCGATGATCTGGCGTCCGTCAACCCATCCTCAACGCAATTTCGGTCCGGCTCCGATGGCTCCGCTGGGTGGTCTGCATGCGAATGGCAAACGCCGACGACCTCCATGCCATCGCGCCGCGCGAAGCGTTGGCACCTACCATCGATCAGCGCTTCATGGACACGCGTGCACCCGCCTCATATTCCAACAGCTGTGGTCTGATTCCCCGCCTGCTCGCTGCGCCGCGTCAACACCGGTCTCGCGCACCTGCCTGCCAGTACAAATTTTGTACTATGTCGATGTCCTATTCCGAGCTCGCCCGACTTTTGCGCTTCCGGACCAGAGGGGACTGGCCGGTCCCGCCAGGGGTATCGGCAACAGGAAGGCTGCCGTCAAGCCTGCATGGACGTATTTACGGCGTCCCCCGGTCGGAGCGGCCAGTCCACTGGAGACGAAAGAGCCCAGATCGAAACGGTATTAGCTCATTCTTCGTCCGTCCAAGAGCCTGCGAAGCTCTTCTTCACACTGCGAAGTTTCCGCGTCATCACGATTTCTGGCGTTTTTCAACCTGTTAGCAGAGATCTCATGCGCCAAAGTCGTTCGAACGCTTCACGGACAGGCTTCGCACCTTCCTAAGTTACCGATTTTTCAAGGTGTTTTATTTTGGCACAGTGCGTGCTTTAGATGCTGATGTTCGGCATCCGAACACAGAACGCGAACCTGACACATCACGATCCCCGAGGAGGTTTGGAGAATGGCCACGCTGAAGCAAGAACTGGAGGCGAGAACTACACAATTTGACCACTGGGCGACTCGACGCCGTTACGGACCTGAGGGACCCAACAATCGCCGCTTGTGGGTCCTCGCCTGCATGGACGAGCGCTTGCCCGTCGATGAGGCCCTCGGTATTCGCGTCGACACCCCGGTGGGCGGCGGCGATGCGCATTGTTTTCGTAATGCGGGCGGCATAGTCACCGACGATGCGATCCGTTCGGCGATGCTGACCTGCAACTTCTTCGGCACGAAGGAGATTGTCATCGTCCAGCATACCCAGTGCGGCATGTTGTCTGCGAACGCCGCCGATCTAGAAAAGGTGCTGCGTGACAAGGGCGTCGACATCGACAACCTAACCCTGGATCCGACGTTACCCGAGCTCCGGCTCGACCAGGGTGCGTTCGCCAAATGGATCGGCATGATGGATGACGTCGATACGGCGTGCATGAAGACCATCGAGACCTTCAGAAACCATCCCCTGATACCAAAGGATGTCACCATCAGCGGCTGGGTCTGGGAGGTGGAGACACGCCGCCTGCGCCCGCCCACGCAAGACCCGGAGAAGCGGGCGCGGACAGACGTCCTCGCCACGCAGTTCGGAGTGAGCGGTCAACAGCCTCCCCGTTGGGAATAGCGCTTAGAGGCAGGACGATTGCCCCTGGTGTGGGTCCGGCACGACTCATCCAGGGGCGGTTTCCACTGAACCCTCTTGGAGGTTATACGTTTCGTACTTGGGTCTT
This sequence comes from uncultured Gammaproteobacteria bacterium, assembly GCA_963824085.1. Classification (GTDB taxonomy): domain Bacteria; phylum Pseudomonadota; class Gammaproteobacteria; order Chromatiales; family Chromatiaceae; genus JARRNE01. Next base: position 85,224 of record CAWGNT010000026.1, on the reverse strand, counting down.
TCGCTTTTCCGGGGCCGGGTTGCGCCCGCCGAGGAACGCCGTAACTACATCCTCGTAGGCTTTATGGCATCCTCCGTGCCGCCGTCACCCCCGACCGAGCTTCCGGGCCCCTTAGCGCGGAGAACCGAAAACGAGATATGAGCCGTGTATATGCGCGCTCCGCCCCGCATGCGGGGCCTATCGCCTCGTGCGACACCCTCCGTCTTCGACCCCAATCTCAAAGCCAGGTGAAACCGAATGCCTACGTACAACTACGCCTGCCCCGCGTGCAACAACCGCTTCGAGCTCTGGCATCCCCTACATGCCGACAGGCCGGCATGTCCAGCTTGCGGTGCCGAAACGAATCGGTTAATTCTATCGGCCCCGGCTGTCCACGGAAGTATGGCCAGGGGACGTGAAGAGGCCGTCCGTTCGCTCCAACCGGAGCAAAACGGCCATGGCAAGGACTGCCCCTGTTGCCACTGATGGGCCGCTGGAAGCCACATCATACTGAATGCCCTGATCTCCGACGGTAGCGCATACGGCACCAGGATCACCCGCCTTTTCGGGTAGGCGACCTGCGCCAACGCTCCCCTGCGATGCCAGGCGGCAGCTGCGGAACTCACCGCGACTCCGTCCGTGGAGGCTCGTTGGCGCCCGGCCGCCTACCCGCACCCGACCATCCGCAAACAGCCATAGCTGGGATTCGGTACCGCTCAGCTTCGGCTAAGCTTGTTGAAGAGACCGCGCTACCAATGGAAGTCCAATCGATGGATATCGATGCGTCGCTCCGCCTTGATCAGGTTTCCTTTCTCCAGTCCTTCATCGCCCACAGCATCAGGGCCGCCGAGCAGCACTGCTTCAAGAGTGCCCAGCAAAAGAGGACCTATATCGAGCACCTGGGGCTAGCCTCCAGCCACTGCCTGGAGGCGGTCGCACGACAGCAGCTCGGCCTCTCCGGCGAGATCACGCCCGAGGAATACGCTGCGGTCATACTCAACATCAAGAATCGTATCGGCGGCGAATTCTCGCGGGAGCCGAGCGACCCTGGCGTCATCCGGGTCCGCAATGAACGCTGCCCGTTCGGGGAGACAGTCAGTCAAGCCCCCGAGCTGTGCCGCATGACGGCGAGCGTGTTCGGTGCGATCGCGGCCCGGAACTTCGGCTACGCCAAGGTCGAGCTGCGCAAGCGGATTGCGACCGGCGACGGGTCGTGTGACGTCTGCGTGTACACGGACCGAGACATGGCGAAGGACAAGCACGGCGACGAATACCAGTACACCGGGGACACCATCATCTCAAGATCCGCCTCGGCGGAGATAACGGCCCGCGTGGAATCGAAGCTCGCAAGCGCTTGGTGTCCGCCTCGGCAACGGGGTGCGGCCGCTCGGCGCGAGAGGCCAACAGTCGTCGCCGAATCTGCAGCAATGAAGGCCGCCCTCGAGGCCGTCGCGATCGTGGCCCCAACTCCAGCGACCGTCTTGGTCACTGGCGAGACGGGCGTGGGGAAGGAGGTCATTGCGCGGGCAATTCATGCTCTGAGTCTCCGGGCGGATCGAGATCTCGTTGCCGTCAACTGCGGGGCGATTCCCGAGAGTCTCATCGAGAGCGCGCTGTTCGGGCACGAGAAAGGCGCATTTACCGATGCCCATACCGTGCACCATGGGTTCTTCGAACGTGCGAACGGCGGCACTCTGTTTCTTGATGAGATCGACTCTTTGCCCGTATCCGCGCAGGCCAGGCTCTTACGCGTGCTGCAGGAGGGTGAGTTCGAGAGGGTGGGCGGAAGACAGCCCCTGACAACGGACGTCCGAATCATTGCCGCGTCAAATCAGGATATCAAGGATCGCGTCGCCTCCGGGGCCTTCCGCACGGACCTCTACTATCGGGTAAACGTCGTACCCATACATATCCCCCCGCTCCGGGAACGCCGCAGTGACCTGTCCGCCCTGGTGACTCACGTCCTGCGGCGCCTCTCGGAACGATACCACCAACCGGCGAAAGCGCTGGGCGAGCGCGCTTGGAGGAAAGTGCTCGGCTACCATTGGCCAGGAAACGTCCGAGAGCTGGAGAATGTGCTGGAGCACGCCTTCTTGTTCTGTCAGGGGCAGGTTATCGATGACCTCTCGGTCGAGGCCCCACAGGGAAGCGATCCACCCGGCAGCGACCAATCAATTCCCTTGCGGCAGATAAGGAGGGACGCGGCGCGCGACGTTGAAGCCAAGGTGATCGAAGACGCGCTGACACGCTTTCGCGGCAACGTCAGCGCCGTGGCCAGGGCAATGGGGATCACGCCCCGTGCCGTGCACATGAAGCTCAGGACGTACCGCCTTAAGGCCGGCGACTACCGGTAGCTCGCCTATTGCCTACGGAGCGATCGGTTGTCTGCCTGACGACGTCTGCTTGTCAAGCCACGCTGTTGCCGCCAGCAGCTGGCCGTCGTGGCTCTTGCGCAGCTCCCCGGGGGTCAGATCGCGCATCGCCACCGGCGTCAGCGGCAGGGTATCTTCGGCCAGGGCCACCTTGATGGTCGGCTCGAGGCCTTTGTGCCAGAAGCTCTCTCCCGCCGGGGTCAACCATTCGCCCACCGCAAGCAGCAGCGCCGATCCGTCGGGCAGCGGGAATTGCTGGAGCACAGTGCCGGTACCGAAGGTCTTCTCACCGATCAGCGCCGACTTGCGATTGTCACGCAGTGCACCGGCGACGATCTCCGCGGCGCTCGCCGTGCCGCCATTGATCAGCACGGCCACTGGACCTCTCCACAGCTGCCGGTCAGGCTCGACGGGAACAGGGGTGATTTTACCGGCGCGGTCCCGGTCCTCAAGCACATTCCCTTGAGCGACAAGCAGGCTGGTCACTCCGATAGCCTCCTCGAGCAGTCCGCCTGGATCATCGCGAAGATCCAGGACGACGCCGGTCGTACCGGCCTGCTTTGCCTGAGCCAGCGCAGTGGACAACGCACTGGTGGTGCCTTTGGAGAAGCTACTGATGCGCACGTCGGCCTGGCGGGTGCCAGGGATCATCGCCCAATGGACCGTATCGATAGGGATCTCAGCGCGCACCAGCGTCACCTCTTTCGGTCGCTCGGCGTTGGGCGAGAGGATCTGCAGCGTTACTGGCGTGCCGACGGGGCCGCGGATGCGTCCCACCACATCGGCCAGAGACAGGCTGACGACGGTTTGGCCATCGACCTTCAGGATGGCGTCGCCCGGCCGCAGCCCCGCTCGGCTCGCCGGAGTGCCGTCGATCGGCGAGACGATGACCACCTGCCCCTTCTTGACCCCGATTTCCGCCCCGATCCCGGCGAAGTTGCCAGTCGACACGTCCTGCGCGAGGCCAACCATCTCCGGGGTTAGAAAGCTACTGTGGCCGGTATCGCCCAGCGCGTCCACCATCCCACTGATTGCACCGTAAGTCATCTTCTCGGGCTTGATCGCCTGCCGGTCGACATAGCGCGCATCGATCAGATTCCACGCCAGCGCCATGAGGCGGAACTCGCCAATTGCGGCCGCCGGCACCAGGGCGCCAGGGATAACTCCCGCAAGAAAGACACGGTCGAGCAATACGCCGCAGACAGCACCGAACACCAAGACAACCAGGACGCCGAACCTGCGCCGACCTCGATGCGTGGACTTGCTGTAGGTCATCTGGAAATCCCGCTGGCTCCTCGTGATCTTCGGTTTCCGTGTCAACCGGACATAGATAGAGGAGCCGATCAGCCCTTATGGAAGCGTCCGCAAGCGCGTACGCATCTCGGGCGCTCGTTCAGCATGCGGACATTTCGACGAAGTAACGAAATCAAGAAATGGATTGTGGCTCTAACCGCTTGCGCGGTCCTCTCTATCCTACCCCTCCACGCCTTCGCCCACGGGCGCGACGATGGCGACGCAGTCCTCGGCGGTGTTCTTGGCGGCGTCGTTGGCGGCATCATCGGGTCGGCCATCGCCCCCCCTTACACCGTCTACGAGACACGACCCGTCATTGTCGAGCGCTATGACCCACCGCCCCGGTTGTCGTAGCGCGTTACGCACCCGCGCCAGTGGTCGTGGAGCCCTGCGGACCGCCGGCAGTGGTCTACTACCCGGACGGCCACGGTGGCTCGCATGGCCGCGGGCGGCATGATCGGCGCTGGCATCGGCGTCATCGGAGCGACCAAGACGACGACTAACCGAGGGGACCGCCGAGCGCCTTTTGACGGCAGCTGAACGCACCCTAGGCTTGACGTGCGAAAGTGCCAACTCGTCGCGAAGCTGGGGGCGACACGATGGCGAGGGACGGCCGCCGCGCATCGCCACTCTACCCCGCAGCGCGGGGCATCAGCGAGGCCGTGTCGGAACCAGCCTCAGGCGGCGACGGCCGTGACCGGATCGCCAGCTGTCACGCCGAGCAGGCGGTCCGCGCGGCCCTGATTGACCGCCAACTCGACCAAACCGAAAGCGTTCTCGTACCAGAAGGCACCACCACTCGGGACCTCGCAAAAGGTACGGGCAAAACGGAGGATTCGCCCGCCGGCCTGAATGGCTGCGTGACAGTCCAAGCGTGCGGCGCGCAAGCCCGTCATCAGGTTGCCGTAGCGATCCGCGTAGACGATGCGCGACAGCTCATCTGACCAGCCGCTCCCCTCCATGGTCGTCGTCGCCGACAGCGTGCGCTTCCAGCGACTCTCCCTTGGTCAGCATTGCCGCCACCGGGGCGAACAGATCCCTTCCGTGAAAGCTCTCGGACATGGTCTCCGGACGCCAACCGACCCGCAACACCTGACAGCGTATCGCACGACGAACGACGATAGCTAGAAGACCGTTGTCGGGCCCGACGAACCAGTTGCCGTCCGCTTCCACGGCCAGCACCGCGCGCTCGCCGCCTACGCCAGGATCGACGACACACAGATACAAGGTCGGCGCCGCGATGTCTCGCGCCAGGGCGGGCAACAGGTAGGCGGCAAGGTCGGGACGAAAGGGCGGCAGGTCCGATACGAGCTGCGTCACCGGGACTTCGGGAGCCAGCTCGGCGAGGCGCAGCTCCATCTGTCCTACATAGGGCCCCCCGTCGCCGAAGTCGGTGACGAGTGCTATGCCCCTCACCCCCTCCATGTTAATCCCTGAGACAAGAAACCGGGCAAAGCCCGGTGTCGTTGCTGAGACGCGGCGGCACACTAATCCCCGTCTGTCGCCGCGCCCTCCGCAGGCGCGGGCCGATCTACCAGCTCCACATAGGCCATCGGCGCCGCATCTCCGGCTCGGAATCCACATTTCAGTATCCGCAGATAGCCGCCCGGACGCGCCTCATAGCGAGGGCCGAGCTCGCCGAAGAGCTTGCCGACCGCTTCTTTGTCTCGCAGACGGGAGAAGGCAACCCTCCGCTTATGAACGGAGTCCGTCTTCGCCATCGTGATCAAAGGCTCGGCGACCCGCCGCAGCTCCTTCGCCTTGGGAACAGTTGTCCTGATGAGCTCGTGGCGGAAAAGCGAGCACGCCATGTTGCGAAACATAGCGTCGCGATGTGCGCTGGTTCGGTTCAGGTGCCTTCCGGTCTTGCGGTGGCGCATGATCTTGTCCCCGGGGTACGGTCGTGCTTATTTAACGGCAAGCTCGTCGATGTTCTCAGGCGGCCAGTTCTCCAAACGCATACCCAGCGAGAGGCCTCGTGTCGCCAGCACGTCTTTGATCTCCGTGAGGGACTTCTTGCCAAGGTTCGGCGTCTTGAGCAGCTCCACTTCGGTGCGCTGAATGAGATCGCCGATCAGATAGATGTTCTCGGCCTTCAGACAGTTGGCAGAACGCACAGTCAGCTCCAAGTCGTCCACCGGCCTCAACAATATGGGGTCGATCGGCGGCTGGACGGAGCTCAACTCCTCGCCAAGCTCACTAGGCGCCGACCCCTCTAGGGCAACGAAGCTGGAGAGCTGATCTCGCAAGATAGCCGCGGCCTTCTGAATCGCGCCCTTCGGATCGATCGTGCCATTGGTCTCTAGGTCGATGACCAGTCGATCCAGGTCCGTACGCTGCTCGACACGGGCGGATTGGACGTCGATTGCGACGCGCCGGATCGGGCTGAATGACGCATCAAGCTGCAGCTTTCCGATCGGACGGTCCGCGGAATCGTCTTCCCTCGCAGTAGCGGGCTCATAGCCGCGGCCGCGCCGCACGGTGAGTGTCATGCTGAGCGTGGTGTCGCCGGTGATGTTGGCAACTACCAGCCCCGGATTGGTGATCTCCGCCGTATGGTCGAGGGCGATATCCCCCGCCAGCACCGGACCAGGCCCCTTCTTGGAGAGGGTAAAGGTCGCCTCGTCCTTACCCTTCATCGAGATCGCGAGGTCTTTAAGGTTGAGCAGGATCTCCAGCACATCCTCTTGCACACCCTCGAGGGTGGTGTATTCATGCAGGACCCCTTGGATCTCTACCTCTGTGACCGCGCAGCCCGACATGGAGGACAGAAGGATACGGCGCAGTGCGTTGCCCAGGGTGTGACCGAAACCGCGCTCGAGCGGCTCGAGTGAAACCCGAGCATGACTGCGCTTCCCATCAACCGGCTCTACCTTGACGATCCGCGGCTTGAGGAAGTCGCTAACAGCATCAGCCATGCAAAAAACCCTCTCCGTCCCTTCTTACTTGGAGTACAACTCCACGATCAGCGATTCATTGATGTCTGCCGGGAGGTCCGAGCGGTCGGGAATGCGCTTCAAAACGCCCTTCAGGGCATTCGTGTCCACTTCGATCCAGTCGACAAAGCCGTATTGCTCGGCCAAGGCCAGGGCATTCTGCACGCGGACCTGCTTCTTGGCCTTTTCCCGGACCTCGATCTGGTCCTCTTCGCTGACGAGATAAGAGGGAATATTGACCGTCTTCCCGTTAACCAGGATTCCCTTGTGGCTGACCAGCTGCCGTGCCTCGGGACGGGTAGCGCCGAACCCCATACGGTAAACAACGTTGTCGAGCCGCCGCTCCAGGAGCCGCAGCAGGTTCTCGCCCGTAGCGCCCTTGGTACCGGCAGCCTTCTGGTAATAGTTGCGGAACTGCTTCTCCATCACACCGTAGATGCGGCGGACCTTCTGTTTCTCCCGCAGCTGCCCCCCGTAATCCGACAATCGCCGGCGGCGATCACCGGACTGCCCCGGCAGCTTTTCCAAGTTGCACTTTGTGTCCAACGAGCGGGCGCGGCTCTTGAGCGAGAGATCCGTCCCCTCGCGCCGCGCCAGCTTGCAGGTGGGACCTGTGTACCTTGCCATGTCTATTCCTGCCCGATTCTTAGACGCGCCGCTTCTTGGGCGGTCGACACCCGTTATGGGGTATGGGCGTCACGTCGGTGATGCTGGTGATCTTGAAACCCGCATTGTTGAGTGCCCGTACGGACGACTCCCGTCCGGGTCCGGGGCCCTTCACATTGACATCGAGATTGCGAAGACCGAACTCCTTGACGGCCTGTCCAACCCGATCCGCCGCCACCTGCGCCGCAAAGGGAGTGCTCTTCCTGGAGCCGCGGAAGCCGGAACCCCCTGCCGTCGCCCAGCCAAGCACGTTACCTTGACGGTCCGTGATGGTAATGATGGTGTTATTGAAGGAAGCATGGACGTGGGCAATACCATCGGCCACCTGCTTCTTTACCTTCTTGCGAGTACGGGTCGGTTTTGCCATCAAATCTTACCAATGGTCTCTTGAGCCCAAGCGCTTGTTATCTCTTGATCGGTCGCCGCGGTCCCTTGCGGGTGCGCGCGTTGGTCCGCGTGCGCTGCCCGCGAAGCGGCAGCCCACGCCGGTGCCGGATGCCTCGGTTGCACCCGAGGTCCATGAGACGCTTGATGTTCATCGACACCTCTCGGCGCAAATCGCCTTCGACGCTAAGCTTGGCGACTTCGGCGCGGAGCTTGTCGACCTCCTCCTCCGTGAGGTCCCGAATCCTGGCATCCAGAGCCACCCCAGCGCCGTTGCAAATCTCGGCAGCGCGGGTACGACCGACGCCGTAAATCGCCGTCAAGGCGATGACGGCATGCTTCCTATCGGGAATATTGACACCGGCAATACGGGCCATTCTCTACGATCTCCAGTCCGTTCACGCGCGGCGCGCGAAAACAGCGCAGAATACCAGAACTACAGGAAAAATCAACGAAAAGGCGTCAGCCCTGGCGTTGCTTGTGCTTTGGGTCCTTACAGATCACCCGCACAATCCCATTCCGGCGTATGACCTTGCAATGGCGACAGACCCGCTTTACCGAAGCCCTGACCTTCATACCGTCTACTCCCGTCAACTACTTGTATCCGTTGCCCCAGGTCGTTAGCGGATCATCCCCGCACCCGGTGCTTTGAGATTGGCCTTCTTCATCAGCCCCTCGTACTGGTGTGACATGAGGTGAGCCTGCACCTGTGCCATGAAGTCCATGACAACGACCACAACGATCAATAACGAGGTACCGCCGAAATAGAAGGGCACATTCCAGCCCACGATGAGGAACTCCGGCAAGAGACACACCGCAGTGATATAGAGGGCACCCGCCGCGGTGAGGCGCGTCATGACTCCGTCGATGTAGCGGGCCGTCTGCTCGCCCGGACGGATACCTGGGACAAAAGCGCCGGAGCGCTTCAGATTATCCGCCGTCTCCTTCGCGTTGAACACGAGTGCCGTGTAGAAGAAGCAGAAAAACACGATGGCCAATGAATATAGGATGACGTAGATGGGCTCGCCGGGGGCGAGTTTGCTCGTGAAGTCTTGCAGCCAGCGAAAGTTCTCCGATGTCCCGAACCACTTCCCCAGCGTCCCCGGAAACAGGATGATGCTCGAGGCGAAGATTGGCGGAATCACGCCCGCCATATTGAGCTTGAGCGGGAGGTGGGTGCTCTGGGCGGCAAGCATTCGCCTGCCTTGCTGGCGCCGTGCGTAATTCACCGTAATTCGTCGCTGACCACGCTCGACGAAGACAACGAAGGCGGTGACGGCCAATACCAGCGCAAAGAGCGCTAGCACCGCGAGCGCGTTCATCTCACCGGTGCGCACGAGCTCGAGGGTGCCGCCAATGGCCCGCGGTAAGCCCGCAACGATGCCCGCGAAGATGATGAGTGAAATGCCGTTGCCGATGCCGCGCTCGGTGATCTGCTCGCCGAGCCACATCAAGAACATGGTACCTGTGACCAACGACACGGTGGCCGTGAATACGAAACCGTACCCTGTATGAGTGACGATAGCGGATCCGCCCGCCGACTGTCCCTGCAGGGCGATCGAGATGCCGATGGCCTGGAAGGTCGCGAGGAAGACGGTCCCGTAGCGCGTGTACTGGGTGATCTTGCGGCGTCCCTGCTCCCCCTCCTTTTTTAGCTGCTCAAGCTTCGGAATGACCGAGCTCATGAGCTGCACGATGATGGACGCGGAGATGTAGGGCATGATCCCGAGCGCAAGAAGGCTCGCCCGCTGTAGGGCGCCACCCGAGAACATGTTGAACATATCAAGGATGGATCCCTGGTTCTGCTCGAACAAGATCGCGAGCGCCTCGGGATTCACCCCCGGCACGGGTATGAATGTCCCGATGCGATAAACGAGGAGCGCACCCAACAGGAACAGCAGCCGCTGGCGCAGCTCGGTGAGCCGCCCCATCCCGCTGAGCGCGCCGACCATAGAATTGGTGTTGCGAGCCATCAGATTATGCGGGTGTTCTCGTTAGGCCTCGACGGTACCGCCCGCCGCCTCGATGGCGGCGCGAGCGCCTTTGGTCACGCCCACTCCGCGCACCGTCAGGGCGCGGTCGATGGACCCGGAAGCGATGATCTTCACCACGCGGGTGCCCGCGCCGATGAGTCCGGCAGCGAGGAGCGCCTTCATGTCCACCAGGTCGCCGTCGACTCGCCGCAACTCGTGCAGCCGAATCTGGTCGCGCTCCTGCGACTTTCGGGAGCGGAAGCCGATCTTCGGCAGGCGCCGCTGTAGCGGCATCTGCCCGCCTTCGAACCCGACCTTGTGAAAACCGCCGGCGCGCGCCCTTTGGCCCTTGTGGCCACGCCCGGCGGTCTTGCCGAGGCCGCTGCCGATGCCGCGGCCGACGCGCTTCGCCGGGCGCTTCCCGCCTGCGGCGGGCTTGAGCTCATTGAGGTGCATGTGAGGATTCCTCCAACACCCGGACCATATAGGAGACCTTGTTCACCATGCCGCGGGTCTCGGGTGTGTCCTCGACCTCGACGACCTGGTGCATACGCCGCAAGCCAAGCCCGCGCACGCAAGCCTGGTGCGAGGCCAAACGACCGTGGACGCTGCGCACCAGACTAACCCTCATCGTCTTCTTGTCTGCCATCGGTTACCCCAGGATTTCCTCGACGGTCTTACCGCGTTTGGCGGCGACGCTCTCCGCATCGGACATGTTCTGCAGGCCGCCGATCGTAGCCTGAACCACGTTCATGGGATTGTTGGTGCCGATACACTTGGCAAGCACGTTCTGCACGCCGAGCACCTCGAACACGGCGCGCATTGCACCGCCGGCGATGATGCCTGTACCGTCCGAGGCCGGCTGCATGAAGACCTTCGCGGCCCCGTGCCGACCCACCGTCGGATACTGCAGAGTGGTTCCTTTGAGGCGGATGTCGACCAGATTCTTGCGGGCACTTTCCATGGCCTTCTGGATGGCCACCGGGACCTCGCGCGCCTTCCCGGTACCGAACCCGACGCGACCCTTGCCGTCGCCTACGACCGTGAGTGCCGAGAAACCGAATTGGCGACCGCCCTTCACCACCTTGGCGACGCGGTTGACCGCTACCAGCTTCTCCAGAAATTCATCGCCTTCCGGCTTCGGATTGTAACTCGCCATCTTGGAACCCTTAGATTTGCAGTCCGCCTTCCCGTGCCGCGTCAGCCAGTGCCTTCACACGCCCGTGGTAGCGGAACCCGGAGCGATCAAAGGCGACCCGCTCGACCCCAGCCGCGCGCGCGCGCTCCGCGATCGTCTTGCCGACGGCCGTGGCCGCAGTGATATTGCCCGAGCTCCCTTTGGCGGTCGGACGGAGCTCCTTCTCGACTGTCGATGCGCTCGCGACTACCTTGCCCCCGCCCGGAGCGATGACCTGCGCGTACATGTGCCGCGGCGTGCGGTGGACGCACAGACGGTAGACACCGAGCTCGCGAATCTTGGCCCGGGCTCGCGCCGCGCGGCGCATGCGGGCTTGCTTCTTGTCCATCTCTCGGCTCCTTACTTCTTCTTCGCTTCTTTGCGCAGGACGCGCTCGTCGCTGTATCGGACGCCTTTGCCCTTGTAAGGCTCAGGCGGGCGAAATCCGCGAATCTCCGAGGCCACCTGCCCGACCCGCTGCTTGTCCGCACCGCTCACCACGATCTCCGTTGGCGACGGGGTGGTGATCTCGATACCCTCCGGCACCGTATAGTTGATCGGGTGCGAGAAACCGAGACTCAGATTCAAGACCTTACCCTGCGCTTGTGCGCGGTATCCCACGCCCACCAGGGTGAGCTTGCGCGCAAATCCGCTGCCCGCCCCGGTCACCATGTTGCTCAACAGCGCACGGGTCGTCCCCGCCAGCGCCCAAGCCTGGTGGCTTTGCACCGCGGGTGCCACCTTCAGGTGTCCGTCTTCGTGCGCCACGCTGACCTTGGGGTGCACAGTCCAACCAAGAGAGCCCTTTGGGCCACTGACCGTGACCTCCTGTCCGGAGACGTCTACCTTGACGGCCGTGGGCACGGCGATGGGTGCCTTCGCAATTCTTGACATGTCGCGCCTCCTATCGATCAGGCCACGTAGGCGATGATCTCGCCCCCGTGCCCAGCCTTACGCGCCGCCCGATCGGTCATCAAACCCTGGGAGGTGGACACGATAGCCACGCCGAGCCCGGCCCACACGTTCGGGAGCTCGTCCTTCCCCCGATAGACGCGCAGCCCCGGACGTGACACGCGTTTCAAATACTCGATAACCGGCTTGCCTCGGTGGTACTTGAGCTTGATCACCAACTGCGGCTTGTCGCCTTCCGACTCAACGGACACCTCCGAGACGTATCCCTCGTCCTTCAGGAGATTGGCGATGGCCAGCTTCTGCTTGGAAGACGGCATGGTGATGGTGACCTTGCCGCGAATCTGCGCGTTGCGGATTCTGGTCAGCATATCCGCAATGGGATCCGACATACTCATGTGCGACTCCTAGGGTCAGCCCGTCGTTACGACGCGATACCCACCTGTCCAGACAATGACTCGTTCAACCTCGAAGGCGCGTGTGGCGTCTTCGCCCTATCCGCCCGCGCATCTGGGCTGGACAGGCCCGGCACCAACGGCGCTACCAACTGGCCTTGACGACCCCAGGGACATCACCGCGCATGACCGCTTCGCGCAGCTTGTTGCGGGACAGCCCAAACTTGCGATAGACGGCATGCGGCCGCCCAGTCACCCGACAACGGCGCTGCTGCCGCGTGGGACTCGCATCCCGCGGAAGCTTTTGCAGCCGAAGCAGCGCCTCTTCGACTTGCTCCTGGGTGGAGCTTCGATCGTCGACGACCGCCTTCAAGGCCGCCCGCTTGGCGGCATACTTGGCTATGATTCGGGCGCGTTTGACATCTCGCGCCACCATGCTCTTTTTCGCCATGTTCCGTTCTCAGCTCCTAAAGGGAAACTTGAAGGCATCGAGCAACGCCCGTCCCTCTTCGTCGCTCCCGGCCGTGGTCGTGATCGTGATATCGAGCCCACGCAGCGCATCGATCTTGTCGTAGTCGATCTCGGGGAAGATGATCTGCTCGCGCACGCCGATGCTGTAATTGCCCCGCCCATCGAATGCCTTGGGATTCAGCCCTCGGAAGTCACGGATACGGGGAATCGCGATGTTGATGAGGCGATCGAGAAACTCGTACATCCGCTCGCGCCGCAACGTAACCTTGCACCCGATAGGCCAGCCTTCGCGGATCTTGAAGGCAGCGACCGACTTGCGCGCGTTGGTCACGATTGGCTGCTGGCCGGCGATCCGGCGCAGATCCGACACCGCGTTGTCCATCACCTTCTTGTCCGCGATGGCCTCGCCAACGCCCATATTTAAGGTGACCTTCTCGATCCTGGGTACCTGCATGATGCTGTCGTAGCCGAAGCGCTCCTTCAGCTGCCCGACGATCTTCTCGCGGTATTCACTCTGCAATCTGGACATGACCCCACTCACCTAGGCGTCGACCGTTTCTCCGCCGGACCGAAAGACCCGCACCTTGCGGCCGTCCTCCAAGACCTTGAATCCTACCCGGTCCGGGCCACCCTTCACTGGGTTGTAAAGGCCCACATTGGACAGGTGCAACGGCATCTCCTTATCGACGATGCCACCCGGCTCACCGCGTTGCGGATTCGGCTTCTGGTGCTTCTTCGCCATGTTGACGTTCTCGACAATCACGTGCTCGTCATCGACGACACGCAGCACGGTACCCCGTTTGCCCTTGTCCTTGCCGGTTCGGACGACGACGTCGTCACCCTTTCTAATCTTGCGCATGTCGCAAAACCCTCACAAAACTTCCGGAGCAAGCGAAATGATCTTCATGAAGCGCTCACTGCGCAGCTCCCTGGTCACCGGTCCGAAGATACGGGTACCGATGGGCTGCAGCTGGTTGTTGAGCAACACCGCCGCATTGCCGTCGAACCGAATCAGGGATCCGTCGGGGCGGCGCACCCCTTTGCGCGTGCGCACCACGACCGCATTGAACACGTCCCCCTTCTTCACCTTGCCGCGGGGGATTGCGTCCTTGACCGTCACCTTGATCACGTCACCAATACCGGCATAGCGTCGATGCGAGCCGCCGAGCACCTTTATGCACTGCACCCTCTTGGCGCCGCTGTTGTCGGCGACGCTGAGACTGGTCTGCATCTGAATCATCGTTATTGTCCTGTTGGGTCGCTAAGCAAGGTCGGCCGCTCGAAGGCTGCTGCCCAAGGCTACGCCAAGCGTGCCTTCTCGACGATCGCGAGCAAGCGCCACGTCTTGGTCTTGGACAAGGGCCGGCACTGCTCCACCGTCACCAGGTCGCCGCGCCCACAGGCATTCTCCTCGTCATGGGCGTGAATCTTCGTGGTGCGGCGGATGAACTTGCCGTAGAGGGGATGCTGCACGCGGCGCTCTACGAGGACGGTAATGGTCTTGTCCATCGCATCGCTCACGACACGCCCGGTCAACCTACGGTTGCTCTTTGCTTCTTCGCTCATAGTCCGCTGCCCGCCTTCTGTTCGTGCATCAGGGTTCTGATGCGGGCGATCTCACGACGCACCGACTTCACTCGCGCCGGCCGCGAGAGCTGTCCGGTCGCCTTCTGCATCCGCAGGTTGAACTGCTCCTTCAGCAGCTCCGTAAGCTGCTTGCGGAGATCCTCCGGAGAGCTCTGCCTCAGTTCTCTGGCCTTCATCAGATCACCGTCCGCTTCGAAAACGTGGTTTGCACCGGCAGCTTTGCGGCGGCGAGCCGGAAGGCCTCGCGGGCGAGGTCTTCGGGTACCCCCTCGATCTCATAGAGGACCTTACCCGGCTGAACCAAGGCAACCCAGTACTCGACGTTGCCCTTGCCCTTGCCCATGCGCACCTCCAGGGGCTTCTTGGAGACCGGCTTATCGGGAAACACCCGTATCCACAGCTTGCCGCCGCGCCGCACTTGGCGTGTGATCGCGCGCCGCGCCGCCTCGATCTGCCGGGCAGTAAGCCTCCCGCGAGTAATCGCCTTGAGGCCGAACTCCCCGAAGCTGACTCGGTTCCCGGACTGCGCAAGTCCGCGGTTGCGACCCGTGTGTTGCTTTCTGAACTTGGTGCGTTTCGGTTGCAGCATGGATCAACCCCTTCTTCCGGCCGTCTTCGCGATCGCCGGCTCCTCGGCCTCCTGACCGGGGAACACCTCACCTTTGAAGATCCACACCTTCACACCGAGCACGCCGTAGGTGGTCTTCGCCTCGGCGAACCCATAGTCGATGTCCGCACGCAAGGTATGCAATGGGACCCGACCCTCCCGATACCACTCGCTGCGCGCGATCTCCGCCCCGTTCAGACGGCCGGCGATGTTGATCCTGACGCCCTGGGCACCCAGCCGCATTGTGTTCTGCACGGCCCTTTTCATTGCCCGGCGGAACATGATGCGCCGCTCGAGTTGCTGCGCGATGCTCTCTGCCACCAGCTGGGCATCGAGCTCTGGCTTGCGTATCTCCTCGATGCTGATGTGCACCGGGATGCCCATCATCTGGGACACCACCTTGCGCAGCGCATCGATGTCCTCGCCCTTCTTGCCGATCACCACCCCGGGACGGGCCGTGTGAATCGTGATGTGCGCGTTCTTAGCCGGCCGATTGATCTGGATGCGGCTGACGGAGGCCTGAGCCAGCCGCTTCTTCAGGAAGGCCCGCACCTCCATATCCTTGTTCAACACATCCGCGTAATCGCGCGTGCTGGCATACCACTTGGAGGTCCAGTCCTTGACGATCCCCAATCGGATCCCTGTTGGATGTACTTTCTGCCCCATGCTGGCCTCTCTCGAAAACTATTCTTCCGCCACAGTCAGGCTGATGTGGCTGGTGCGCTTCATGACCCGGTTGGCGCGGCCCTTGGCGCGGGCGCGAATCCGTTTCATCGTCGGCCCCTCGTCGATCTTGACGACGGCCACCTTCAGCTCGTCGATGTCTGCTCCCTCGTTGTGCTCGGCATTGGCGATCGCCGATTCGAGGACCTTCTTGATGATGCTGGCCCCCTTCCTGGCGCTGAACGAGAGCACGTTGAGTGCCTTTTCCACCTTGAGACCACGGATCTGATCCGCAACCAGGCGCGCCTTCTGCGCCGAGATGCGCGCGTACTTGAGTTTCGCTTCAGCCTGCATGTGCACGTCCTCGCTTAGCGCTTCTTCGCCTTCCTATCGGCGGCGTGACCGCGGAAGCTCCGAGTGAGGGCAAACTCGCCAAGCTTGTGCCCGATCATGTTCTCGTTGACCAGGACGGGGACATGCTGGCGCCCGTTGTGAACCGCGATCGTCAGTCCGACCATCTCCGGCAACACCATGGATCGCCGCGACCAAGTCTTGATCGGTCGCTTGCTATTCTGGGCGACCGCTTCTTCCACCTTCTTCAAGAGGTGGTGGTCCACAAAGGGTCCCTTTCGAATCGAACGTGGCACTGGCTCAACCTCGATTGACTATTTCAGACCGCGACGCCGCACGATCATTTTCTGCGTCCGCTTGTTCTTGCGGGTCTTGTGGCCCTTCGTCGGCACTCCCCAGGGCGTGACCGGATGGCGGCCACCAGAGGTGCGGCCCTCACCTCCGCCGTGCGGGTGATCGACCGGGTTCATCACCACGCCGCGCACCGTCGGACGAATTCCCCGCCAGCGCGCGGCGCCGGCTTTTCCGAGCTTGCGCAAGCTGTTCTCGGCATTCCCAACCTCGCCGATCACGGCACGACACTCCGCGTGGATCTTACGCATCTCGCCGGAGCGCAGGCGCAGGGTTGCGTACCGTCCTTCGCGCGCAATCAGCTGGGCGGAGCTGCCGGCCGCCCGCGCAAGCTGCGCCCCCTTTCCGGGACGCATCTCGATGCAATGCACCTGGGTGCCCACCGGGATATTGCGCAGCGGCAGACAGTTCCCCGTGCTTATGGGCGCATCCTCACCCGACTGGATGCGCTGACCCACTGTGAGCAATTTTGGGGCGATGATGTAGGCTCGCTCGCCGTCGAGATACTTTACCAGGGCGAGGTGCGCGCTCCGATTCGGATCGTACTCGATCCGCTCCACCACAGCCGGTACGCCCTCCTTCGACCGTTTGAAGTCGACGATGCGGTAGTGCTGCTTGTGACCGCCGCCCCGGTGTCGCACGGTGATCCGTCCATGGTTGTTGCGCCCGCCCGACCTGCTCTTCTTGTCGAGCAGGGGCTCGTGAGGGCCGCCTTTGTGGATATCCGGCGATACCACCTTGACCATGAACCGTCGCCCAGCGGAGGTCGGATTCGTCTTAACGATTGCCATCTTGCGTCGTCCAAATCAGATGATTCCTCGCCGCCACCGAACACTTCTCCAGCCAGGCTGGCCGTCAAAAGGGCGACGGGCGGTGTAATCGATCCTTCAGCCCTAAGCGCCGCCCCCGAAGTCGATCTCGTGACCGGCCTTGAGCCGAACGTAAGCCTTGCGCCAGTCCTTCCGCTTGCCGTACCGCTGTCCGAAGCGCTTGCGCTTACCCTTCACGTTGACGACCTGTACATGGTCGACCTCGACACCGAACAAGGACTCCACGGCGCGTCCGATCTCCGGCTTGGTCGCGTCCGGGAGGACGCGGAACGTGTATTGTCCACTTGCCTCCGCCGCGGCAGCCGCCTTCTCGGAAACCACGGGGCCCAACAGGACCTGCATCAGCCGATCTTCGTTCATACCAGGCGCTCCTCAAGCCTCTTCACCGCCGCTTCGGTGACCACCACATGCTCGAATGCGATCAGGCTCACCGGGTCGACCTCTTGCACGGTCAAGACATCCACACCCGGAAGGTTGCGGGAAGCAAGGAGCAGGGATTCCTGGAAACCCTCGGTCAATATGAGCGTGTCGGATACGCCAAGCGCCCGCAGCTTCGCCACCAGCGTCTTGGTCTTCGGCGCCTCGACCGAGAGGTCGGGGACCACCACCAACCGCTCTTGGCGGGCCAGCTCCGATAGGATGGCGCGGACCGCCCCGCGGTACATCTTGCGGTTGACCTTCTGTTCAAAGCTACGTGGGGACGCCGCGAACGCGCGGCCGCCACCCCGCCACAGAGGCCCGCGAGTGGTACCGGCTCGCGCGCGTCCCGTACCCTTTTGTCTCCAGGGCTTGGCGCCCCCGCCGCTCACGCTCGCGCGGTTCTTCTGGGCCTTGGTCCCGGCGCGTGCACCGGCCATATAGGCGGTCACCACCTGATGTACGAGGGCCGGCCTGAGTTCGGCGCCGAACACCGCATCGGAGACCTGCACGGTTCCCCCGCTCTCGCTGCGAACTACGAGCTCCATGACTGATCAACCCTTCTTCTGTTTCACGGACGGCACCACGATCAGCCGTCCGCCGCTGGGACCTGGAACGGCTCCGCGCACAAGCAGCAGGTTGCGGTCGGCATCGACTCGAAACACTTCGAGATTCTGTTGGCAACGAGCGGCATCACCCAAGTGCCCGGCCATCCGCTTACCTTTGAACACGCGCCCGGGACTCTGGTTCTGGCCGATCGAGCCCGGTGCCCGATGGGACAGGGAGTTGCCGTGGGTAGCGTCTTGCGATCGGAAGTGATGGCGACGGATAACACCCGCAAATCCCCGGCCCTTCGTCACCCCCCGGACATCGACCTTTTGCCCGGGCGCAAAAAGCGACACCCCAATCTCCGCACCGTTTCCCAGGTCCGCACCTTCGTCCGCGGCAAGGCGAAACTCGTGGATGTATTGACCGGCCTCCACGCCCGCCTTGCGAAAGTGGCCTGCCATCGGCTTGGTCACCCGCGACGCCCTGCGCGCGCCGGCAGTCACCTGAAGGGCACGGTACCCGTCGGTCTCCTCAGTCTTGAGCTGGCTCACGCGGTTCGGTGGAACCTCGATGACGGTCACGGGCACTGTCGCCCCTTCTTCCGTGAACACCCGCGTCATCCCGGCCTTGCGTCCGATCACACCAATCGACATCGTCGTTACCTCAGCTCAGCTTGATCTGGACGTCGACGCCCGCGGCCAAGTCGAGCTTCATCAGTGCATCCACCGTCTTGTCTGTCGGGTCGACGATATCCATGAGGCGCTTGTGGGTCCGCAGCTCGTACTGGTCGCGGGCGTCCTTGTTGACGTGCGGAGAGACGAGCACGGTAAACCGCTCCTTTTTGGACGGCAGCGGCACGGGCCCCCGTACCTGGGCGCCAGTGCGCTTCGCTGTATCGACGATCTCGCGCGCGGACTGATCGATCAGCCGATGATCGAACGCCTTGAGGCGGATCCGTATTCTCTGATTTGCCATGGTACTTACTCGATGACCTTGGACACCACGCCGGCGCCGACCGTGCGCCCACCCTCGCGGATGGCAAAGCGCAGCCCCTCTTCCATGGCAATCGGCGCAATCAGCTTCACGGTCATCTTCACGTTGTCGCCCGGCATCACCATCTCGATGCCCTCGGGCAGCTCACACGCCCCCGTCACGTCCGTGGTGCGGAAGTAGAACTGCGGCCGGTAGCCGTTGAAGAACGGGGTGTGACGCCCGCCCTCTTCCTTCGAGAGCACGTAAACCTCGCACTCGAAGTGGGTGTGCGGCGTGATGCTGCCGGGCTTGGCCAACACCTGCCCACGCTCGACATCATCGCGCTTGGTGCCGCGCAGCAGCACCCCGATGTTGTCGCCCGCCTGCCCTTGGTCGAGCAGCTTGCGAAACATCTCCACCCCCGTGCAGGTGGTCTTGCTGGTGTCGCGGATGCCGACGATCTCGACCTCCTCGCCAACCTTGATAACGCCCCGCTCCACGCGCCCGGTCACCACGGTGCCGCGCCCGGAGATGGAGAAGACGTCCTCGATCGGCATCAGGAAGGGCTTCTCGACGTCGCGCACCGGCTCGGGAATGTAGGCATCGAGCGCCTCCACCAGCTTGGCAATCGAGCCCTCGCCAATCTCCGAGCTGTCGCCTTCGAGCGCCTTGAGCGCCGAGCCGGTGATGATCGGGGTGTCATCGCCCGGGAAGTCGTAGGAGGACAACAGCTCGCGCACCTCCATCTCCACCAGCTCCAGGAGCTCCGCGTCGTCGACCATGTCGGCCTTGTTCAGGTACACGACGATGAAGGGCACACCCACCTGGCGCGCCAGCAGAATATGCTCGCGCGTCTGCGGCATCGGGCCGTCGGCCGCCGACACCACCAGGATCGCACCGTCCATCTGCGCCGCCCCGGTGATCATGTTCTTCACGTAGTCGGCATGCCCCGGGCAGTCCACATGCGCGTAGTGGCGCTTGTCGGTCTCGTACTCCACGTGCGCCGTCGCAATGGTGATGCCGCGCGCACGCTCCTCGGGGGCGTTGTCGATCGAGTCGAAGGCGCGGAACTCGCCTCCGTACTTGCGCGCCTGCACCTTGGTGATCGCCGCCGTCAGCGTCGTCTTCCCATGGTCCACGTGCCCGATCGTCCCCACGTTGACGTGCGGCTTCTTGCGTTGGAATTTCTGTTTGGACATCCCGCTCTATCCTCGACGCTGATTACTGTCTCTTGGCAATGGCCTCGGCGATGCTGGCCGGGACCTCGTTGTACTTGCCGAACTCCATGCTGTAGGTGGCACGACCCTGGGTCGCCGAGCGCAAATCCGTGGCGTAGCCGAACATCTCGGCGAGCGGGACCTCGGCCCGGATGATCTTCCCGGCAGGCGCGTCTTCCATACCCTGGATCATGCCGCGGCGGCTGTTGAGGTCTCCCATGACATCACCCATGAAATCCTCAGGCGTCACTACCTCGACCTTCATGATGGGCTCCAGCAGGACGGGCTTGGCCTTGCGCGCAGCCTCCTTGAAGCACATGGAGCCAGCGATCTTGAAGGCCATCTCGCTCGAGTCCACCTCGTGGTACGACCCGTCGTAGAGCGCGACCTTGATGTCCACCATGGGGAAGCCCGCAAGCACTCCGCTCATCATGGCCTCCTTAATTCCCTTGTCTACCGCTGGGATATACTCCTTGGGCACGACTCCGCCGACGATCTCGTTGACGAACTCGTATCCAGCGCCGGGCTCCTGGGGCTCCAGGCGCAAGTACACGTGGCCGTACTGGCCCCGGCCGCCCGACTGGCGGACGAACTTGCCCTCCTGCTCGAGCTTGGTGCGAATGGTCTCGCGGTAGCTGACCTGGGGCGCGCCCACGTTGGCCTCGACGCTGAACTCCCGCTTCATGCGGTCAACGATGATCTCCAGGTGGAGCTCGCCCATGCCGGAGATGATGGTCTGTCCCGACTCCTCGTCGGTGCGGACCCGAAACGAGGGATCTTCCTGGGCGAGCTTGGACAGCGCCATGCCCATCTTCTCCTGGTCGCGCTTGCTCTTGGGCTCCACGGCAACCGAGATGACGGGGTCCGGGAACTCCATCCGCTCCAGCGTAATCACGTGGTCCTGAGCGCACAGGGTGTCGCCCGTAGTCACGTCCTTTAGCCCGACCGCCGCCGCAATATCTCCGGCCCGCACCTCCTTGATCTCCTTACGGTCGTTGGCGTGCATCTGGAGGATGCGGCCGATGCGCTCCCGCTTGCCCTTGACCGGGTTGTGGACGCTGTCACCTGAGCGCAGCACCCCGGAATAGACCCGGAAGAAGGTCAGGGTGCCGACATACGGATCGGTCGCAATCTTGAAAGCAAGCGCAGCGAAGGGTGCGTCGTCCTTCGACGGGCGCGACGCCTCCGTCTCACCGTTTTCCAGCATCCCGCGGATCGGCGGCACCTCCGTCGGCGACGGAAGGTAATCGATCATCGCATCGAGCATGGCCTGCACGCCCTTGTTCTTGAAAGCAGAACCGCACAGCATGGGCACGATTTCAACCCGCAGGGTGCGCTCGCGCAGGCCCTCCTTGATCTCTTCGGTACTCAACTCGCCACCTTCGAGGTACTTTTCCATCAGCTCCTCGTTGGCCTCCGCGGCTGCCTCCACCATCAGCTCGCGCCACTCGTTACACTCGTCGAGCATGTCGGCGGGGATGTCCTTGAGGTCGTATCGAATTCCTTTGGACTCGTCGTCCCAGTAGACGGCCTTCATGCGTACCAGGTCGACGACGCCTTTGAACTGGTCCTCCGCGCCGATGGGGAGCTGGACCGGCACGGCATAGCTGCCCAGACGCTGCTTGACCTGTTCGACCACCCTCAGAAAATTGGCGCCGACGCGGTCCATCTTGTTGACGAAGGCAAGCCGTGGAACCCTGTACTTGTCGGCCTGCCGCCAGACAGTCTCGGACTGCGGCTCGACACCACCCACCGCGCAGAAGACCGCACACGCGCCATCGAGTACCCGCAGCGAGCGCTCCACCTCGATGGTGAAGTCCACGTGGCCGGGCGTATCGATGATGTTGATGCGATGCTCCGGATGCTGCAGGTCCATGCCCTTCCAGAAGCAGGTGGTCGCTGCCGACGTGATGGTGATCCCACGCTCTTGCTCCTGCTCCATCCAATCCATGGTGGCGGCGCCGTCGTGTACCTCACCGATCTTGTGGGAGACGCCGGTATAGAAGAGGACGCGCTCGGTTGTGGTGGTCTTGCCGGCATCGATATGCGCCATGATGCCAACGTTACGATAGCGCTCGATTGGTGTACTGCGTGCCACGACCTTAACCGCCCTGAATCAATGGAGAACCCTTGAGGGTCGTCACCAACGATAATGGGAGAAGGCCTTGTTGGCCTCCGCCATGCGATGGGTATCTTCCTTCTTCTTCACCGCGGAGCCCCGGGAATCCGCTGCATCCATGAGCTCTCCGGCGAGCCGCAGGGCCATGGACTTTTCCGAGCGTTTGCTCGCCGCGTCGATGAGCCAGCGCATCGCCAGCGAGTTGCGGCGCGTGGGACGCACCTCCACGGGCACCTGATAGGTGGCCCCGCCGACGCGCCGAGATTTGACCTCGACCACCGGGCGGACGTTCTCCATTGCCTGGTGGAGGAACTCGAGCGGCTCCCCGCCTTTCTTGTCCGCCACCTGGTCCAACGCCCCGTAAATGATCCGCTCGGCGACCGACTTCTTGCCGTCTTCCATGAGCATGTTGATAAACTTGGCCAGCAGATCGCTCCCGAACTTCGGATCCGGTAGCACCTGGCGGCGGGACACTATGCGTCTTCTCGGCATTTCTGAAGGCTCCAGGGCTTGGACTTACTAACAGTCAGCTCTTGGGTCGCTTGGCGCCGTACTTGGACCGCCCTTGGCGGCGCTTGTCGACACCGGACGTATCCAGGGTGCCCCGAACGGTGTGATAGCGCACACCCGGCAAGTCCTTGACGCGCCCACCCCGGATCAGCACCACGGAGTGCTCCTGCAGGTTGTGTCCCTCTCCGCCGATGTAGGACGTCACCTCGAAACCGTTGGTGAGGCGGACACGTGCCACCTTGCGGAGCGCCGAGTTCGGCTTCTTCGGCGTCGTCGTATAAACGCGCGTGCAGACCCCGCGCTTCTGCGGGCACGACTCCAGCGCGGGGACTGCGCTCTTCACGACCCTCCGCTTCCGCGGCTTACGCACCAGTTGGTTTACTGTGGCCATGCAAACGATCTCCACCGGCGCCTTCGCGCCTTCGACTCGAACGGACCGAGAGGCAAGCAGACGATTGGCCGCAAAGCCACCAGTCGGCGGCGGGCTCACGCCTCTCGCGGTAGACCCAGAGGGTGACCTGACGATGACTCGCCCGGCCCAGGAAACAATCAAGCCGGCACTAAGCCGGCTGAGCTAAGACGCGGCAGTATAAGGACGGCGTTATGGAGTGTCAACGGGGACGAACCGTCAAACGATAACGCATAGTGGTCGGCGGGCAACCCCGTTGCCGCGCCAGACCGCATCCCGTGCAGGCACCCAACATGCGAGGCATCCGCCCAATTCCGACCTCAAGGGTGCGACCTTGCTCCAGCCGCTGCAGGCCCCCGAGCGGTGCTGCCCGCTGGAGGCTGGCGGCTGGAAGCTGGTGGCTACCCTCAGCCTCCTGCCTCGGAGGTATTGAGGGCCTGCTTGAGGGCCTGCTCCAGATCCTCCGCGGCCATCTCGACCCGACCCTGCGTCTCGGATTCCAGCTCGCGCTCCGCCTGTCGGCGGCGACGCCGCTCGCTATGGGATGAAAGGCCCGTACCGGCCGGAATGAGACGGCCCACGATGACATTCTCCTTTAGGCCGTTGAGGCGGTCCGTAGACCCGCGCACCGCTGCTTCCGTGAGCACGCGCGTGGTCTCCTGGAAGGAGGCGGCGGAGATAAACGACTCCGTCGCGAGAGACGCCTTGGTTATCCCCAGCAGCAGCGGCTGGAACTTTGCCGGATACTTGTCTTCCGCCTGCACCCGCTCGTTCTCGGCGAGAACCGCCGAGTGCTCTGCCTGCTCGCCGCGCAGGAGCTTGGTATCGCCCGGGTCCGTGACCTCCACCTTGCGCAGCATTTGGCGCACGATAACCTCGATGTGCTTGTCGTTTATCTTGACGCCTTGCAGGCGGTATACGTCCTGGATCTCCTTCACCAGGTACTCGGCGAGCTCTGTCACCCCCTTGAGGCGCAGGATGTCGTGCAGGTTGAGCTCGCCGTCCGAGATCATCTCGCCCCTCTCCACGCGCTCGCCCTCGAAGACGTTCACGTGGCGCCACTTGGGGATCAGCTCTTCCACCGCCTCACCGTCGTCCGTCGTGATGATGAGCCGTTGCTTGCCCTTCGTGTCCTTGCCGAAGCTAATGGTGCCGGAGGCCTCTGCGAGCAGTGCCGGATCCTTCGGTTTTCTC
Organism: uncultured Gammaproteobacteria bacterium; assembly: GCA_963824085.1. GTDB lineage: Bacteria > Pseudomonadota > Gammaproteobacteria > Chromatiales > Chromatiaceae > JARRNE01. The sequence goes on along the minus strand of CAWGNT010000026.1, from coordinate 60,893 downwards.
GCCTCGAAGAGGTCGGCAACCCGCGGCAGACCGCCGGTGATGTCGCGCGTCTTGCTCGACTCCTGCGGAATGCGCGCGAGGACGTCACCGACCCCGACTCGGGTACCGTCCGCCAGGCTGACGATAGCGCCCGACGGCAAGAAGTAGCGGGCGGGCATATCAGTGCCGGCGATGTTGAGCTCCTGCTCGTTCTCGTCGAGAAGCTTCACCATCGGGCGCAAATCCTTGCCTGCCGTTGGACGCTGCTTGGGATCGATCACGACGAGCGATGTCAATCCGGTCACCTCGTCCGTCTGCCCCTGAACGGTGACGCCATCGATGAAATCCTCGAAGCGCAAGGAGCCTGCCACCTCGGTCACGACCGGGTGGGTGTGCGGATCCCATGTGGCGACGATCTGGCCGCCCCTGACGTGATCGCCGTCGGCAACACGCAGCGTTGCGCCGTAAGGCACCTTGTAGCGCTCCTTTTCAAGGCCCAGATCATCGACCACGGTCAGCTCCCCCGAACGAGATACCGCAACCAGGTTGCCGCTCCCGTGCTGCACCGTCTTGATGTTGTGCAGCCGTACCGACCCGGCTGACTTGATCTCGATGCTGTTGACCGCCGCCGCGCGGGACGCCGCACCCCCGATGTGGAAGGTGCGCATCGTGAGCTGAGTACCCGGCTCGCCAATGGACTGGGCGGCAATCACACCGACCGCCTCACCCATATTGACCCGATAGCCGCGCGCCAGGTCGCGGCCGTAGCACTGTGCGCACACGCCGACCCGGGCCTCGCAGGCGATCGGAGAGCGCACCCGTACCTGGTCGATACCGGCGCTCTCGAGATCTTTCACCCAGCCCTCGTCGAGGAGTGTGCTGGCGGGACAGAACACCTCGTCGGTCCCGGGCTTGTAAACGTCGAGCGCCGTCACGCGACCGAGAATGCGCTCACGCAAAGGCTCCACCACATCGCCGCCCTCGATGATCGGCGCCATGAGCAGCCCATCCTCCGTGCCGCAGTCCTGCTCCAGGACCACCATGTCCTGAGCCACGTCTACCAGACGTCGGGTCAGGTAGCCGGAGTTGGCAGTCTTGAGGGCCGTGTCGGCGAGACCCTTACGAGCACCATGGGTGGAGATGAAGTACTGGATGACGTTGAGCCCCTCGCGGAAGTTCGCCGTAATGGGGGTCTCGATGATCGAGCCGTCCGGCTTCGCCATCAGTCCGCGCATGCCGGCCAACTGCCGAATCTGTGCCGCCGAGCCGCGGGCGCCCGAGTCGGCCATCATGTAGATCGAGTTGAAGGAATCTTGCTCGACCTCCTTCCCGTCGCGATCGACCAGCCGGTCCTTACCGAGCTTGCCCATCATCGCCTTCGCAACCTGATCGTTGGTGTGCGACCAGATGTCCACCACCTTGTTGTAGCGCTCCCCATTGGTGACGAGACCCGAGGCGTACTGCTCCTCGATCTCCTTCACCTCCGTTTCGGCACGCGCGAGAATCTCCGCCTTCTCTTCGGGTACCGCCATATCCTCAAGGCCGATGGAGATACCGGCCCGAGTGGCCATGCGAAACCCGAGATACATCACCTGGTCGGCAAAGACCACGGTCTCCTTCAGGCCCAGCACCCGATAACAGGTGTTGATCAGACGTGAGATCTGCTTCTTCCCGAGGGCCTGATTGGCAAGCTCGAAGGGAAGACCATCCGGAAAGATATCGAACACCAGTGCCCGACCAAGCGTCGTGTCCTTGACACTCACTACCTCCCGACGCTGTCCGGACTCGTCGAGCAGGACCTCGCGGATGCGCACCTTGGCGCGGGAATGCAAGTCCGCGTGACCCGACTCGTAGGCTCGCCGAGCCTCCTGGATGCCGGAGTAGACCCTGCCTTCACCGCGCACGCCCACTCGCTCGCGGGTCATGTAGTAGAGTCCCAGCACCACGTCCTGGGAGGGCACAATGATGGGCTCGCCATTCGCCGGCGAAAGGATATTGTTCGATGCCATCATGAGTGCCCGAGCCTCCAGCTGGGCCTCCAGCGACAGGGGCACGTGAACGGCCATCTGGTCGCCGTCGAAGTCCGCGTTGAATGCGGTACACACCAGCGGATGCAGCTGGATCGCCTTGCCCTCGATCAGCACCGGCTCGAAGCCCTGAATACCCAACCGGTGTAGGGTCGGCGCACGGTTTAGCATAACCGGGTGCTCGCGAATGACCTCTTCCAGGATGTCCCACACCTCAGGGGCACCGCGCTCCACCATCTTCTTCGCCGCCTTGATGGTAGTGGCCAGCCCGCGCAGCTGCAGCTTGCTGAAGATGAAGGGCTTGAAGAGCTCGAGGGCCATGCGCTTGGGCAGCCCGCACTGGTGGAGCTTTAGGGTCGGACCCACCACGATCACCGAGCGGCCCGAGTAGTCCACGCGCTTGCCGAGCAGGTTCTGGCGAAAGCGCCCCTGCTTGCCCTTGATCATGTCCGCGAGGGACTTGAGCGGGCGCTTGTTGGTGCCGGTAATGGCACGCCCACGGCGGCCGTTGTCCAGCAGGGCGTCAACCGACTCCTGGAGCATGCGCTTTTCATTGCGCACGATGATGTCTGGGGCAACCAGGTCCAACAGCCTCTTCAGGCGGTTGTTGCGGTTGATCACACGCCGGTAGAGGTCGTTCAGGTCCGAGGTCGCGAAGCGCCCACCGTCCAGCGGCACCAGAGGTCGCAGCTCCGGGGGCAGGACCGGCAGCACGGTGAGGATCATCCACTCCGGCCGATTACCGGACTCCACGAGCGACTCGGCGAGCTTGAGGCGCTTGGTTAGCTTCTTGATCTTGGTCTCGGAGTTGGTGCCCTCGATGTCCTCGCGCATCTTGCGGATCTCGACCGATAGGTCGAGCGTGCGCAGCAGCTCGTAGACGGCCTCTGCGCCCATGCGGGCATCGAACTCGTCGCCGTTTTCCTCCAGGGCCTCCAAGTATTGCTCGTCGGTCAGAAGCTGACCCCGCTCTAGCTGGGTCATCCCCGGATCGACCACGACATAGGACTCGAAGTAGAGAATGCGCTCGATGTCGCGCAGGGTCATGTCCAGCAGCAGCCCGATGCGGGAGGGCAGCGACTTCAAGAACCAGATATGGGCTACCGGGCTCGCCAGATCGATGTGCCCCATGCGCTCGCGGCGGACCTTCGCCAGCGTGACCTCGACGCCGCACTTCTCACAGACCACGCCACGGTGCTTCAGGCGCTTGTACTTGCCGCACAGGCACTCGTAATCGTTGATGGGCCCGAAGATCTTGGCGCAGAACAGTCCGTCGCGCTCCGGCTTGAACGTCCGATAGTTGATGGTCTCGGGCTTCTTGACCTCGCCGTAGGACCACGACCGGATCATGTCCGGCGATGCGAGGCCAATCTTGATGGCGTCGAACTCGAGCGCCTGACCCTGCTGCTTCAGAATCTTGAGTAAATCTTTCAATGCAATGTCTCCTGCGGAGAGGGGCTACGGCCGAGGGCCGAAGGCCGAGGAAGACCGAAACCATATGTAGTCAATCCTGCTCCAACTCCACATTGATGCTCAGGGAGCGGATCTCCTTGACCAGCACGTTGAAGGACTCGGGCATACCCGCCTCCATCCGGTGATCTCCGTCGACGATGTTCTTGTACATGCGAGTGCGCCCGTTCACGTCGTCGGACTTGACCGTGAGCATCTCCTGGAGGGTGTAGGCCGCTCCATAGGCCTCAAGCGCCCATACCTCCATCTCGCCGAAGCGCTGCCCACCGAACTGCGCCTTGCCACCCAGAGGCTGCTGAGTGACCAGACTGTATGGACCGGTCGAGCGCGCGTGCATCTTGTCGTCGACCAGGTGATTGAGCTTCAGCATGTACATATAGCCCACCGTCACCGGCCGCTCGAAGGGATCACCCGTGCGGCCGTCGAAAAGCACGGTCTGCCCGTGCTCGGGCAGGCTGGCCAGACGCAGCATGGCCCGAATCTCGTCCTCCGAGGCGCCGTCGAAGACTGGGGTCGCAAGCGGAACCCCGGCGGTCAGGTGTCGGCATAATTCGAGCAGATCGTCCTCGGTCAGGGTCGCTAGGTCCTCCTTGCGCCCGCTTCCGTTGTAGATCTGCTCCAAGTACCCACGCAGCTCCGTAACCGCCGCATGCGCCTGGAGCATCTGACCGATCTTGTAGCCCAATCCCTTGGCGGCCCAGCCGAGATGGGTCTCGAGTACCTGGCCGACGTTCATACGGGAAGGAACACCGAGCGGGTTGAGCACGATGTCCACCGGCTCGCCATCGGCGGAGAAGGGCATGTCCTCAACTGGTACGATCATCGAGATAACGCCCTTGTTCCCGTGGCGGCCCGCCATCTTGTCGCCCGGTTGGACGCGCCGCTTCACGGCGACGTAGACCTTCACCATCTTGAGGACGCCGGGAGCGAGGTCGTCACCGCTCGTAATCTTGCGTCTCTTGGCCTCGAACCGCTCGCGGAACTCCTCGCGCTGCTGCTTGATCTGGCCCGCGACCGCCTCGAGCTGCGCTGCTGAATCCTCGCTTCGCAAGCGGATCTCGAGCCACTTGTCCTTGCCGTCGCTGTCGGCGAGATCGTGCAGATAGGTCTTGCTGATCTTGGCCCCGGCCTTGAGCCCGCGCGGACCGCCGTCGGCCGTCTTGCCGATCAACATCCGCTCGACGCGGTCGAAGGTGTCGTTCTCCATTATGCGCAGCTGGTCGGCGAGGTCCTTGCGCACTCGCTCGAGCTCCTGCTCCTCGATCTGGAGCGCCCGCTTGTCCTTCTCCACGCCGTCGCGGGTAAAGACCTGTACATCGACTACGGTACCGGACATGCCCGACGGCAGCCGCAGCGAGGTGTCCTTCACGTCGGAAGCCTTTTCGCCGAAGATGGCCCGCAGCAGCTTCTCTTCCGGTGTCAGCTGAGTCTCCCCCTTCGGGGTGACTTTCCCCACCAGGATGTCGCCGTCGCGCACCTCGGCGCCCACGTAGACGATGCCGGACTCGTCGAGCTTCGATAGGGCTGCCTCGCCCACGTTCGGGATGTCCCCCGAGATCTCCTCCGGTCCGAGCTTGGTGTCCCGGGCGAGACAGGTGAGCTCCTCGATGTGGATGCTGGTGAAGCGGTCCTCCTTCACCACCCGCTCGGAGATGAGGATGGAGTCCTCGAAGTTGTAGCCGTTCCAAGGCATGAAGGCGACGCGCAGATTCTGCCCCAGCGCCAGCTCACCCATGTCGGTAGAGGGTCCGTCCGCCAATACGTCACCGCGGGCAATGACATCGCCGGGTTTGACCAGCGGCCGCTGATTGATGCAGGTATTCTGATTGGAGCGCGTGTACTTGGTCAGGTTGTAGATGTCTACACCCGGGACGCCCGGAACTGCCTCCTCGTCGTTGACCCGCACCACGATGCGCGCGGCATCCACCGATTCCACCAGGCCGCCGCGCTTCGCCACCACGGTGACACCGGAGTCGACCGCCACCACCCGCTCCATGCCGGTTCCTACCAGCGGCTTCTCGGCGCGCAAAGTGGGTACCGCCTGACGCTGCATGTTGGAGCCCATGAGTGCACGGTTGGCGTCGTCGTGCTCCAGGAAGGGAATCAGTGAGGCAGCCACGGACACGATCTGGCGGGGTGAGACGTCCATATACTGGACCTCCTCCGGCGCCTTCAGGGTGAACTCGTTCTGGTGGCGGCAAGACACCAGCGCATCCACCAGCCTGCCCTCCCCGTCCAGGGTCGCGTTCGCCTGGGCGATGACGAAGTTGCCCTCCTCGATCGCCGAGAGGTACTCGATGTCGTTGGTCACCCGCCCGTCCTCGACGCGCCGGTAAGGTGTTTCGAGGAATCCGTACTTGTTGGTGCGGGCGAACACCGCCAACGAGTTGATCAAGCCGATGTTGGGGCCTTCAGGGGTCTCGATCGGGCAGACGCGGCCGTAATGGGTCGGATGCACGTCGCGCACCTCGAACCCGGCCCGCTCCCGCGCGAGACCGCCCGGACCAAGGGCCGAGACGCGGCGCTTGTGGGTTACCTCGGAGAGCGGGTTGTTCTGGTCCATGAACTGGCTGAGCTGGCTCGAACCGAAGAACTCCTTGATCGCCGCCGACACCGGCTTCGCGTTGATGAGCTCCTGGGGCATCAGCCCCTCGGACTCGGCGAGCGAGAGACGCTCTTTGACGGCGCGCTCGACGCGCACGAGGCCAACGCGGAACTGGTTCTCCGCCATCTCCCCCACGCAGCGAATGCGCCGATTGCCGAGGTGGTCGATGTCGTCCACGCTGCCGCGGCCGTTGCGCAGCTCAACCAGCACCTTGAGCGCATCGATGATATCGGAGGTATCGGCGTACTCGCGATTGAGCTGCTGCGAGAGGTCGTCGGTACGGCCGCCGAAGTAGCAGCCGTCATACAGGATTCCCGGTCCCTCTTCCGTCCCACGCGCCAGACGGCGGTTGAATTTCATGCGTCCGACCGCGGAGAGATCGTAGCGGTCGGGGGCGAAAAAGAGGTTGTGAAAGAGGTTCTGGGCCGCCTCCTTCGTGGGCGGCTCGCCCGGGCGCATCATCCGGTAGATCTCGACCTGGGCCTCCAGATCGGTGGTGGTCGGATCGATGCGGAGTGTCTCGGAGATGTAGGGCCCGTGATCTAGATCGTTGACGAAAAGGGTCTCGACCCGCTGCACGCCCTTTTCGCGCAAGGTCTCCAGCAACTCGCCCGTCAGTACCGCATTGGCTTCGGCTAGAACCTCACCGGTGTCCGTATCCACCAAGGTGCGCGCAATCGTACGCCCAATTACGAATTCGCCGGGCACGGCGAGACGTTCTATGCCTCCCTTCTGAAGCTCGCGGATGTGGCGCGCCGTTACGCGTCGCCCGGATTCGACCAGCACCTCATCCCCGATGACGACATCAAAGCCTACCGTCTCGCCCCTCAGACGCTCGGGCACGAGCTCCAGCTCAATGGCGTCGGAGGTGAGGTGAAAGACATCCGTGTCGAAAAAACGCTCGAGAATCTGCTCGGTGTTGTACCCAAGCCCGCGCAGCAGGATGGTGGCAGGTAGCTTGCGCCTGCGATCGATGCGCACGAAGACGTTGTCCTTGGGATCGAACTCGAAGTCCAGCCAGGACCCGCGATAGGGGATCACACGGGCCGAGAACAGGAGCTTGCCCGAGGAATGGGTCTTGCCCTTGTCGTGATCGAAGAAGACACCGGGCGAGCGGTGCAGCTGGGAGACGATCACTCGCTCGGTCCCGTTGATAATGAAGGTGCCGGTCTCGGTCATGAGCGGGAGCTCACCCATGTAGACCTCTTGCTCCTTGATGTCTTTGACGACCTTGGAGCCGGCAGGTGCCTCCTTGTCGTAGATCACCAACCGAAGCAGCACACGCAAGGGCGCGGCGTAGGTTGCACCGCGCAGGTGGCACTCACGCACGTCGAACGCCGGCTCACCAAGGCGGTAGCTGACGTACTCCAACACCGCGTTGCCGGAGTAGCTCTCGATGGGGAAGACACTCCGAAAGGCAGCGTGCAGACCGACCTCGGCGCGCTGGCCAGGAGGCACTTGGTCCTGAAGATAGTCCCGATAGGAATCGATCTGCGTCGCGAGCAGGAAGGGCACGTCCAAAATCGTCGGACGCTTCCCGAAGTCTTTGCGAATGCGCTTCTTCTCGGTGAACGAATAGGCCATGCTGCCTTTCCTCAGAAATGCTTGGAGAATGTGCCGGGCGGCGCGTTCCTGCCCTACCCTGGGCGTCCCTGCGCCGACCTCAGCGGTTCGCCTGGCCAAGCCTTAGCGGATTTGGCCGGCTGCGATCGGGATGACGGCCGAATCGCCCTGGACCGGCCATTAGAGAAATAGCAACAGGCCGGCGGTCTCAGACCGCCAGCCCAATTTCCGCACCGTACGAAGAACGGCGCAATGGCGCCGTTATTTGATCTCGACGGTCGCTCCCGCCTCTTCAAGCTGCTTCTTGGCGTCTTCCGCATCCGCCTTCGAGACGGCCTCCTTGACGGTCGTCGGAACGCCTTCTACGGCGTCCTTTGCCTCCTTCAGCCCGAGACCGGTCAGCGCCCGTACCGTCTTGATAACGGACACCTTGTTGGCGCCAAACGAGGTCAGCACCACATCGAACTCGGTCTGCTCTTCCGCGGCAGCGGCCTCGCCGCCCCCGGCCGCGGCAGGCGCAGCCGCCACCGCGGCTGCCGCTGTCACACCGAACTTCTCTTCCATCGCACTGATAAGCTCCACGACCTCCATGACGGTCATGTTGGCGATGGCTTCCAGAATCTCTTCTTTGGAAACGGCCATTCGTAACTCCTAAGCTCCAAATCTGTTGGGTTGATACCTGATCGTCATGCCGCCTCTTTTGCGTCGCGGATCGCAGCGACGGTACGCACCAGCTTTCCGGGCACCTCGTTGAGGGTGGCGGCCAGCTTCTGCACCGGGGCCTTCATCACGGCCATGAGCAGGCTGATCGCCTCCTCGTAGGTCGGCATCTTCGCCAGCGTGCCGAGGTCCGAGGGTCCCAGCAGCTTGCCTCCGATGGAGACAAGCTTGACCTTGAAACGCTCATTCTGCTTGGCGAAAGCCTCCGCTACGCGCGCCGCTGAACCGGGATCCGCCTGCGAGAATGCCAGGACCAGGGGTCCTGTAAGTGCCTCGCGCATGCACGCGAAATCGGTTCCGTCCAGCGCACGCTGGGCCAGCGTGTTCTTGACCACGCGGACGTACACGCCAGCCTTTCGCGCCTCGACGCGCAAGGCCGTCATCTGCGCCACCGTCAAGCCTCGGTACTCGGCCCCAATGGCCGAATAGGCGCTCTTCGCAACTTCCGCAACCTCGGCGACAATGGCCTCTTTCTCCGCAAATCTCAGTGCCAAAGTCGTCACCTCCTGACTACGGTTTAGGCGGGACCAAAAGGCCCCTGCCCACACTTCCCAACGCACCTCGGAGACGATATCTCCGTGCGCGGCGGGTTCAATCGTGCACCGTCGTCAGGGGAGTCCGGCCCCTCTCGGGCGCGGAGCTCAACCGACTCGGGAGCACCGTCTGCGCAGGCCCGCGCGGATTAAGCCCGGACGACTCCGACCCGTTCGTCGAAGCCCCCAAGCACCTGCGGTCTTTGACGGCATCCGGCAAGCCATGCCGGTGCCCAAAGAACATCTGCCTGGCACGGCTTGCAGCGCCGCGAGCACAGGCCGTCAAGTCTATCTGCGGGGCCTGCGTTGGACGGCCCCGCTCGTGCGGCGCTAGAACGACAGCGCCTGATGATCAACTGCGAGCCCTGGTCCCATCGTCGTGGACACCGTAACCCGCTTCATGTAGACACCCTTCGACGTGCTCGGTTTGGCCTTCATCAGGTTTCCGAGCAAGGCCTCCAAATTCTCCCGCAAGGCCGGCGTCTCGAAGCTCGCCTTCCCCAATGGGCAATGGATGATGCCTGCCTTGTCGGTGCGGTACCGCACCTGGCCGGCCTTGGCGTTTCGCACCGCCTGAGCCACATCCGGGGTGACCGTGCCTACCTTCGGATTTGGCATTAGGCCGCGCGGCCCGAGTATCTTTCCGAGCTGACCCACCACCCGCATCGCGTCCGGCGCCGCGATGACAACGTCGAAGTCGAGGTTTCCAGCCTTCACGTCCTCGGCCAGATCCTCCATTCCGACTCGTTCAGCGCCCGCGGCAAGCGCCGCCTCCGCAGCCGCCGCCTGCGCGAAGACAGCCACGCGCACTTCCTTGCCAATGCCATGGGGCAGCACGGTGGAGCCGCGCACCACCTGATCCGACTTGCGGGGATCGACGCCGAGGTTCACCGCGACGTCCACGTTCTCGGTGAACTTCACGGATGACAGTTCCTTGAGGAGGAGAAAAGCCTCTTCCGCACCGTAAACCCTGCTCCTCTCGACCCTTTCCCGGATGCTCCGTATCCGTTTGGACAGCTTGGCCATCAAACCACCCCCTCTACTTCAAGTCCCATAGCACGGGCGCTCCCGGCGATGGTGCGCACCGCCGCATCCAGGTCCGCGGCCGTCAGGTCCGGCATCTTCGCGTTGGCGATCTCCTCGAGCTGAGCCCGGGTGACCGTGCCGACCTTGTTCGTATTGGGCACGCTGCTCCCCTTGCCGAGCCCAAGCGCCTTCTTCAGCAAGACCGAGGCGGGGGGCGTCTTGGTGATAAACGTGAAGCTGCGATCCGAGTACACGGTGATGACAACCGGAGTAGGCAGCCCTTTCTCCAGGTTCTGCGTCTTGGCGTTGAACGCCTTGCAGAACTCCATGATGTTGACGCCGTGCTGGCCGAGCGCGGGCCCGACAGGCGGGCTCGGGTTCGCCTCGCCCGCCTTGACCTGCAACTTGATGTAGGCCGTGATCTTCTTTGCCATCTCTGCTGCTCCTGTGGGTCCAAACGCCAGACTCTAAGCCTGGCTCCCCTTCTCCGGGCGGACTGCCCGAAGTATCTTTGACCGCGTCTGCTCGGGTGCCTGACGGCACCCCAAGCCTTTCCCGGGCATCAGCCCTTCTCGATTTGACCGAACTCCAGATCCACGGGGGTGGACCGGCCGAAGATGAGCACCGACACCTTCAGCCGGCTCTTCTCGTAGTCGACCTCTTCCACAACGCCGTTGAAGTCCGTGAACGGCCCTTCGACAACTCGAACGACCTCTCCCGGCTCGTAGAGCACCTTCGGCCGGGGCTTTTCCCCGCCCTCTTCCACGCGCCGGAGAATCGCCTCGGCCTGCTTGTCGGGAATCGGCGCGGGCCGGTCGCCGGTACCGCCGACAAAGCCCATAACCTTTGGAACGCTCTTGACCAGATGCCAGGTGTCGTCCGTCAACTCCATGTTGACCAGGACGTACCCCGGGAAGAACTTGCGCTCACTCTTGCGCTGCTGTCCCCCCCGCATCTCCACGACCTCTTCGGTAGGGACCAGAATGGGCCCGAAGAGGTCTTCCATCCCGGCCCGCTTGATGCGCTCCTCCAACGAGCGCTTTACGTGCCCTTCAAAGCTGGAGTAAGCGTGGATCACGTACCAGCGCTTGGCCATCCTCAGCCCCCGTGCCCGGTCAGCAACCGTAGTATTCCCATCAGCACCATGTCGAACAGCCAGAGGACGATGCCCAGGATGAGCACCATGACCAGGACCACGAGCGTAGTTTGAACGGTCTCCTGACGACTAGGCCAGACGACCTTGCGCACTTCGTTGCGGGAATCGACGCCAAACTGCCACAGTCGCCGCCCGGGATCGGTCTGCATCGCCACGGCCGCAGCGACGCCGCCAATCACGAGCAGGCCGATCACCCGCAGCAAGGTCGAATAGGCCGCGAAGTAGTAAAAGCCGTAGATACCGGAAACTAGCAAAACGGCCGCCACCACCAGCTTGATCGTATCCAAACTAGTGGCGCCAGCCTCAGCTCGTACATTCATTAACTTGATGCGCTATGTACGCCGAGGTACAAAGTGGCAGGCCAGGAGGGACTCGAACCCCCAACCTGCGGTTTTGGAGACCGCTGCTCTGCCAATTGAGCTACTGGCCTAAAACAAGGGCCGAGCGCCGGGAGCGAGGGCAACCGGTCCCAATCGCTCCGGGGCATTAGGCCGCGAAACTACTCGATGACCTTGGACACCACGCCGGCGCCGACCGTGCGCCCACCCTCGCGGATGGCAAAGCGCAGCCCCTCTTCCATGGCAATCGGCGCAATCAGCTTCACGGTCATCTTCACGTTGTCGCCCGGCATCACCATCTCGATGCCCTCGGGCAGCTCACACGCCCCCGTCACGTCCGTGGTGCGGAAGTAGAACTGCGGCCGGTAGCCGTTGAAGAACGGGGTGTGACGCCCGCCCTCTTCCTTCGAGAGCACGTAAACCTCGCACTCGAAGTGGGTGTGCGGCGTGATGCTGCCGGGCTTGGCCAACACCTGCCCACGCTCGACATCATCGCGCTTGGTGCCGCGCAGCAGCACCCCGATGTTGTCGCCCGCCTGCCCTTGGTCGAGCAGCTTGCGAAACATCTCCACCCCCGTGCAGGTGGTCTTGCTGGTGTCGCGGATGCCGACGATCTCGACCTCCTCGCCAACCTTGATAACGCCCCGCTCCACGCGCCCGGTCACCACGGTGCCGCGCCCGGAGATGGAGAAGACGTCCTCGATCGGCATCAGGAAGGGCTTCTCGACGTCGCGCACCGGCTCGGGAATGTAGGCATCGAGCGCCTCCACCAGCTTGGCAATCGAGCCCTCGCCAATCTCCGAGCTGTCGCCTTCGAGCGCCTTGAGCGCCGAGCCGGTGATGATCGGGGTGTCATCGCCCGGGAAGTCGTAGGAGGACAACAGCTCGCGCACCTCCATCTCCACCAGCTCCAAGAGCTCCGCGTCATCGACCATGTCGGCCTTGTTCAGGTACACGACGATGAAGGGCACACCCACCTGGCGCGCCAGCAGAATATGCTCGCGCGTCTGCGGCATCGGGCCGTCGGCCGCCGACACCACCAGGATCGCACCGTCCATCTGCGCCGCCCCGGTGATCATGTTCTTCACGTAGTCGGCATGCCCCGGGCAGTCCACATGCGCGTAGTGGCGCTTGTCGGTCTCGTACTCCACGTGCGCCGTCGCAATGGTGATGCCGCGCGCACGCTCCTCGGGGGCGTTGTCGATCGAGTCGAAGGCGCGGAACTCGCCTCCGTACTTGCGCGCCTGCACCTTGGTGATCGCCGCCGTCAGCGTCGTCTTCCCATGGTCCACGTGCCCGATCGTCCCCACGTTGACGTGCGGCTTCTTGCGTTGGAATTTCTGTTTGGACATGGACGTCTCCCCGCAAATGCTTAAGTGGCGTTCCGCGCGCTTGTAGGCACGCTCCCGAGCGACAACAATGTGGAGCCCATGATCGGAATTGAACCGATGACCTCACCCTTACCAAGGGTGTGCTCTACCAACTGAGCTACATGGGCGGAGCCTTAGTCGCCGTGCTGGAGCGGGTGATGGGAATCGAACCCACGTCATCAGCTTGGAAGGCTGAGGTTCTACCGTTGAACTACACCCGCTTTCAACCCGATGCGTGCCGATCCGCCAGACCCGGGCGATACGCTGCTGGTGGAGGGGGGAGGATTCGAACCTCCGAAGGCTGAGCCGTCAGATTTACAGTCTGATCCCTTTGACCGCTCGGGAACCCCTCCGAAACAAGCGCGTTATCGTAATAAGCGAGGGAGACCCTGTCAACGGGCTTTCCCGGCCAGCGACGCGTCCTGGGCGGGCTCCCGCCAATGCTGCTACCATCCCGCCCGGCACAAAAGGCAAGGGGCCTCTGAGCTAAGCGCCTCGGTTGGCTACTCGCGGCAAGTATCACCCACACCTGGAGATCTCGATGGACGTAACCATCTTCGGCAGCGGCTATGTGGGCCTGGTCACCGGCGCCTGTCTCGCCGAGGTCGGCAACAACGTGCTGTGTATCGACGTCGATTCAGACAAGATTGCGACCCTGAACAGCGGCGGCGTCCCCATCTACGAGCCCGGACTCGAAGCGATGGTGCGAGCGAACCGCGAGGCGGGCCGTTTGTCCTTTTCGACCGACCCCTCCGAGGGTGTCAAGCACGGCCTCTTTCAGTTCATCGCCGTGGGAACCCCGCCCGACGAAGACGGCTCCGCCGACCTCAAACACGTCCTCGCCGTGGCGCGCACAGTCGGCGAGCACATGGACGCGTACCGAATCCTGGTCGACAAGTCCACCGTCCCGGTCGGCACGGCCGACAAGGTGGGCGAGACCGTGCGCTCCGCCCTGATCGCCCGCGGGTTGAACGTAGAATTTGACGTGGTCTCGAACCCGGAGTTCCTTAAAGAAGGCGCCGCCATCGAGGACTTCATGCGTCCCGACCGCATCATCGTCGGTACTGAAAACCCGCGCACCGCTGAGCTGCTGCGTGCGCTCTACGCCCCGTTCAACCGCAGCCACGATCGCGTCATGGTGATGGACGTGCGCTCCGCGGAGCTTACGAAATACGCCGCCAACGCCATCCTGGCGACCAAGATCAGCTTCATGAACGAGCTATCGAACATCGCCGAGGCTGTTGGCGCGGACATCGAGAGGGTGCGCGTCGGCGTCGGGTCCGACCCGCGTATCGGCTATCAATTCATCTACCCCGGCTGCGGGTACGGCGGATCCTGCTTTCCCAAGGACGTGCGGGCACTGGAGCACACGGCACGCACCATCGGCTACTCCCCGCAGCTGTTGCAGGCGGTCGAGGCGGTGAACGACCGCCAGAAGGACGTCCTGTTTCAAAAGATCAGCGACTACTTTGCTGGCGACCTCGACGGGCGCGCCATCGCCGTCTGGGGTCTGGCGTTCAAGCCCAACACCGATGACATGCGGGAGGCATCCAGCCGCCGCCTCCTGGAGTCGCTTTGGAAGGCCGGAGCCCGTGTCCATGCCTTCGACCCGGTCGCCATCGAGGAAACCCGCCGCATCTATGGCGAGCGTTCGGGGCTCGTCCTGTGCGACGACGCAATGACCGCGCTGGAGGGCGCCGATGCCCTGGCCATCCTCACCGAGTGGACCCAGTTCCGCAGTCCCGACTTCCCAACGATCAAGGCGAAGCTGAAGCATCCCGTCCTGTTCGACGGCCGCAACATGTTCGACCCGAAGCTGGTCACCGCGAGCGGACTAACCTATTACTCCATTGGCCGGTCGGCGGCGCGTCCGGACTGAGTCTCCGACGTGGGGTGGCCTGTCGTTCGTCCCGCGTCATCCCTCCGATCGCGCTCGGCTGACAATTCCCGAGGTTAGGAAGGCAAGCAGCTCTACTCAGCTCACGCGATTTTTTTCGCCTTTCGCCCGAAGGGGTCGGGTTGCGCGCGCCGGGGGTGTCGGTCGCAGGGAGGCGGCCGTCAAGCCTTCAGGGAAGAATCCACGGCGTCCCCCGGCGCGCGCAACCCGACCTCGGAAAGCCGTATACCGTGTGGGCGATCGCCGCAATGTCAGTTGCGCGAGCGCTGTCCGCGCCGCTACGATTGGCGCATTTTCGACTACAACAAACCCCAAACCGGCGCGATTTAAGCGCTCAACCGCTGGAGAGAAAGAGGAGAACGAAATGATCCGAAAGTTAACCCCCGCCGTCGCAGTGCTCTCGGTTGCCTTCTCGGCCGGCGCTCAGTCGGCGACCTTCATGGACGCACAGTGGGCATCCTCGTTGTGCGACGCCTGGAACAAGTCCGACACCTTGACCACGAAGCTCGGTGGTAAATGGGCGGAGAACAACGCCGGCCGAGGGTACAAAGTGATCCAGCTCTACCGCACCAAGTGCGGCGAGAAGAGCAAGGTCGAGATAGACATTGCGGACAAGGACGGGAAGGCGATGTGCACCTACGGCGGCGCCGTTAAGCATACCGACCTCAACTCCGACGTCGACTACGTCATGCATGCCACGGACGAGGATTGGATCTGCATGGGCGAAGGCAAGTTCGGCTGCGGGGCCATGGGGGCCATGATGACCGGTAAGCTCAAGTTCGAGGGTCCCAAGGGCGAGGCCATGACCGTCATGGGTCCGTTCGACAGCTTCCTGGTGCTCACGGGAAAGGTTCCCGGCGATAAGGCTTCCTGCCCATAGTTTCACGAAGAGCAGCTCGAACCGCCAAGACACAAAGGACGCCAAGTTACGCTGACGGCCGTCCTCGCCCGTCACGTGAGGTCATGAACGTCCTCACCCATCTGAAAACCTTGGCACTCTTGGCGGTTCACATGCTGTTTGCGGGATAGCCGCACCTCCACACCACCTCTCCCCGACGCGGCTGACATCGTCAGGCAACTCGGGGAGAGCTGAGCGTCGCCGATGGAACAGCAACGAAAAAGGCGACGTGCTGGGTCCCAACACGTCGCCTCGATGGTCGTCAGAGCGCACCCTGGTCGGGGTGCGCCGCGCCTGCGTTAGAAGTGATGGCTCCAACTCACCTCGATGTCCATCTGCTCCATATAGAGGCTGCCGGTTTGGCTAGAGGTGATGGTGGGACTCGTCCCGTCGACGGTCTCCTTCGGCATGTACGCAAAGGCAAGATTGAACTCATCCTTTGGGCTGTGAACGTAGGTCGCCCCTAGGGTCAGGGTCCAACGGACCGTCGCCGGCGCCAATACGTTGAACAGACTCTGGGTATCCGTCTTCAGGAAATTGGTGTTCCAGCTCACACCACCGAACAACTTCAGCTTGTCGCTCTGATCCCAGCGCACACCCAGCTTCAGGACGTCCATGCTCTCCCAGCCGAAGCCCAACCCGCTGTTGCCGCCCAGGCAATAGGAGGGCTTGACCACGGCCCCTTGGCATTGAGTGATGTCCACGTTGTTCGGATTCGAAATCGAATGGCTCTCGTCATAGAAGATGTGCTGGTAGTCGAAGGCGACCGTGAGTCTCGGCTGCACCTTGTAGGCGACACCAGCGTTGAACATCGGGGGGATGTCGAAGCTTCCGCTGTCCGCAAACAGCCCTGCATAGTCGTTAAGCTTGGTCATCCACACGGTCGTGCGATAGGAGAGGCCGAAGGCCAGTTGATCGTTCATCCGGCCGTACCAACCAAGATGTACGCCACCGCCGTAGCTGTAATCGTACCCGTTGTTCGTCACGTTCTCAGGATCGGTTGAGAGCTGGCGGAACGGCTCCAGCCCTTCCGCCTTGAACCTTTGAATGGCGAACACGGGTGCAATACCGAGCGACTGCATCCCGTTGCCAAGCTTGTAGGTGTACGGAATCTCGATGAACAGCTGCTCCAGGTCCACGCCGGTCGGCGTGGTGGCCGTGAATATCCCCCCGGGGTTGCCGTTTACGGTACCGGGGATCGGTGTTGTCACCGGTATCGGCCGTCCGTTCTGAATGATGACCCGCCCTCCCTGGTCCAGCGGCACCGGCGGGTTCGTTGCGACGACTGGCTGGCCGGCAGCCGTCACGCGCTGATTCGGCGCCACCGCAAAGTTCTCCCACACGGCCCGGTCGGCATACTTCGTATTCATACCGCCGTTGCCAAAGATGCTGACGCCGATGGTTTGGCGACTGTCGATCTCGTAGTTGTAGCCGAAGCTCGGAATGTAGAACCAGTCCCTGTTACTGTCGTATTTTCCTGGCGTCACGTACGGACCGGTCGGGAACGGGACGTTGAAGTTCGCAGTGCCGGACGGATCCGTAGCGGGCACCTGTTGGGTCGGGAAATCGGCATTCGCCTCGTAGCCCCGGGGAGACGGATGGAAGAAGGAAACACCGATGTCCATACTGTTTCCCACGAACGCCATGCCCGCCGGGTTGGTGGCGGACACCAATGTATCCTGCGGCAGCGCAGTGGCCACACCGGCCATGGCCTTGGATTTGGTGCCCCAGCCGTGCGAAAAGTAACCATTGGTTGCCAGTGCAGAAACCGGCACAGTGATACCAGCCGCCAGCGCGACTGCAATCGAATGTCTGAGCGTTGCTTTCATACCAATTTTCCTCCCCGGAAGGACTAAACGAGTTACGGGCCTGTCGCCTCGCGTCTATGGGTACCCATGTTTCCGGCCCGACGTGCGGAATCCCCAAGACGTTACTGCTGTGAAACAAATCCCTTGCCGCGCTACACCGCGCACGTACACACATGCCGGTGGAATCGAAGGGCTGTATATGTTGCGTGCAACCTACGCTGTATGCTTTGCGCCAATGGTCGCCCACGTGTTAAGAATTGTCAATCTTTTCGTTACGTTAGCATTTCAGCGAATGCTAATGTGCTGCGTCGCTGCATTGCTCGACGACTGCCCGTGCGAAAAATGTAGCAGCCACGCACCGGCCAAGCAGGGGGACCACACCGTGGCTGTAGACAAGGCTCGAGAACACGCACACGTGCGGGCGTCGCAATACCGCAGGACCGGTACCTACGGCTGGGGGGGCGAAATTAGGAGGGGACGCTCAGGCGCTCTCGGAACACCGCTCGGACAGGGCCCACGGAGCCAACGACGCCCGGCCTAGCGCGCCGTGTGTAGGCGGTTCATGGCCTTCTGAAAGTGGCCTTCAAGCAAATCGGGCAAGGCGAGATGCACATTCTCGAGAACATCGAGTGTACGCTGCTCGTCCTCCTTGGACGCACGGCTTAGCACGTAGCCCACCACTTGCCGCCTATCGCCCGGATGATCGATGCCGATGCGCAGACGCCAGAAGTCCCGAGTACCGAGTACGTTGGTGATGTCCCGCAGGCCGTTGTGGCCGGCATGCCCCCCGCCCTCCTTGAGCCGCACGGTTCCCACTGGCAGATCCAGCTCGTCATGCGCTACCAGCATCTGGGCAGGGGGGATATCGAAGTAACGCACCACCGCCGCGACAGATTGGCCGCTGCGGTTCATGAAGGTGGAGGGCTTCAGCAGACGAAGATCTCTCGTACCGACAAAAAGGCGGCAGAGCAGGCCATGCAGCTTGCTCTCGAGACGGAATTGGCACCCGTTGCGGGCCGCCAACGCATCAACGAACCAGAAGCCGACGTTGTGGCGCGTCTGCGCGTATTCTGGACCGGGGTTACCCAAGCCGACGATGAGACGGATGCCCTGGTCTGCCATGACGCAAGAAAGGCGATCAACTTTCAGCCGCCAGCCACCAGCAGGTCACGGCTAACCACCTCCCGTCGGGGCTATCCATTTGGTTGTTCAGCCGCTCCGTGGGTGCCGCAACCGGCAAATGCCGGCCACGCCGCGCCGCCGACGCCGGATCCTTGTCGGTCAGCGGCTCTTCCTACGATGGCGGGTCTGCCGTTTTCAAGCTTTACGTCCCCGGCGAGTCGGCGCTCCGTCGGGGCTGGTCCCGCCTAAGACGAGGCCGGGGTCTCTCCACCGGGAGCCGCCTCGCCACCCTCGCCCTCCTCGGGACCGGCGGCGTGCCCACCGTGGAGGATCACGACCGGCAGGTCAGGATCCGGGTCATGCGCGAGCGCAACGCCGTCGGGCATCGGGATCTCGGAGAGATGCACGATGTCGCCGATAACCATCTCGGCCATATCGATCTCGATGTACTCCGGCAGGTCCTTAGGCAGGCAGGCGATTTCGACTTCGGTAACATTGTGCGACACCGCTCCGCCCATCTTCACCCCCTTGGCGGTGTCCTGGTTCAGGAAGTGCAGGGGCACCAGCATCCGGATCTTCTCGTCGGCGCTGACCCGCTGGAAATCCACGTGCTGGATAAACGGCTTCGCCGGGTGTCGCTGCAGGTCCTTGACCACCACCTTGGAGGCATTGTCTCCCACCTTCAGGTCCAGCACGTGGGAATAGAATGCCTCGTGCTGGAGGTGACGAACGAGGTCATTGTGGACCAGACTGATCATTTCCGGCTCCTGATGACCACCGTATACGATGGCCGGGACCAGGCCCTCGCGGCGCAGGCGGCGGCTCGCACCCTTTCCTGCGTCGGCGCGGGACCTCGCATCAATCTCGAAGCTCTCGCTCATGTGACGTTCTCCTATCGAGCTGTCAACAAAAGGCGCCGGAGACCCGCGACCAGGACTCCGGCGCCGCGTTCAAAATACAAAGAGACCAGTCAGTCCACGAAGAGGGTGCTGACCGACTCCTCATTCGATACCCGGCGCATGGTCTCCGCCAAGAGCTCGCCGATGCTCAGCTGTCGAATTCGACTGCACGCATGGGCTTCCGGCCGTAGCGGGATGGTATTGGTCACCACCAGCTCATCGAGCTGCGAGGCGGAGATGTTTGCCACGGCGGGGCCGGACAGGACCGCATGGGTACAGTAAGCAACCACTTTCTCGGCCCCGTGCGCCTTAAGCGCAGCCGCCGCCTGACACAAGGTCCCCGCAGTATCCACCAGGTCGTCGATGAGCACGCAGGAGCGTCCCTCGACATCACCGATGATGTTCATCACCTTGGCCTCGTTGGCTCGCGGCCGGCGCTTATCGATGATCGCAAGGTCCGCATCGTCGAGACGCTTCGCCAGCGCTCGGGCACGAACCACGCCGCCGACGTCGGGGGAGATCACCATGAGATCGGGATACTTCTGGCGCCATACATCGCCTAGCAGGATAGGCGACGCGTAGACGTTATCCACGGGAATATCGAAGAACCCTTGGATCTGATCCGCGTGCAGGTCCACCGTGAGCACTCGATCGGCACCGGATTGACCGATCATCTTCGCCACCAGTCGTGCGGTGATGGGCACTCGGGCGGAGCGCGGTCGGCGATCTTGGCGCGCGTAACCGAAATACGGAATGACCGCCGTCACGCGCTTGGCGGATGCCCAGCGCAGCGCGTCGATCATGACCAACAACTCCATTAGGTTGTCGTTGGTGGGCGCGCAGGTCGACTGAAGCACGAAGACGTCCCGCCCGCGGACGTTCTCCTGAATCTCGGTCATCACCTCGCCGTCGCTAAACTGTCCCACCACGGCCTTGCCAAGCGGGATGCTGAGATGAGACACGATCTCGGCCGCAAGGTCCGGGTTGGCATTCCCGGAGAACACCATCATCTGAGTGGCGGACACGGCCGATCTCTCCGTCAACTCCGTTTTCATAGACTCAGCAACAGCGGCGCGCCTCACCCGGCTGAAGCCCGCCCGCCATTGGCGGGAACGCCGCTGTGGGCGCAAACACAGCGACCAGGCAATACAGCCCGTCCCTGCCGTTTCACGGATTGAAGCGAGACTCCTTGCGAATGGCTGGGGCGCCAGGATTCGAACCTGGGAATGCTGGGATCAAAACCCAGTGCCTTAACCGCTTGGCGACGCCCCAGTGAAACGTCGGCTTTGCGCACGCTCCAAGAGCGGCGAGCGGTTCAACCCGCTGGCGACGAAGCAATCGAAGCGCGGCCGCGCCTCATCAAAGGCCGCTCGGGCCTCTTCGAACGTCGGGAAGGCCGCGAACACACAACCGCCGGTGCCCGTCAGACGCGCCCGCCCGACGTTCGCAAGCCAATCCAATGCTTCCGCCACTGGCCGATAGCGTGCACGCGTCACCAACAGACAGTCGTTGCGGTCGTCGCCCGCAAAGAAGTCCGCAATTCTGATGGGCAGCGAATCCCTTGTCAAACGCACATCCGAGAACACCGCGGCCGTTGAGACATGGCAGGGAGGGACGAGCACCAGATACCAAGAGTCTGGCAGCTCGATTGGTGACAGCTCCTCGCCCACCCCTTCCCCCCAGGCAGCGAGGCCGCGCACGAAGACCGGCACGTCCGCACCCAGGGAAAGGCCGAGGCCCATGAGGTCCCGTAGCGAGAACCCGGTGTCCCAGATACGGTTGAGCGCCACCAGGGTGGTCGCCGCGTCCGAGCTGCCGCCCCCAAGGCCCCCGCCCATGGGCAGCTGCTTGTCCACCCAAATGTCGGCACCGAGCGAGCAGCCGGAGTGCTCCTTCAGCAGCCGAGCGGCCCGCACGACCAGATCTGCCGCCGCTGGGACTTCTGGAAGATGCGACACGCGCCGGATGCGTCCGTCGGACCGCGGCTCGAAACGCAGCAGATCCGCCCGGTCGACGAATTGGAAAACCGTCTGCAGCCGATGGTAGCCGTCCGGCCGGCGACCGAGCACCCGCAACATAAGATTGAGCTTGGCGGGCGCCGGCCAAGGGGCCTCCGCCCCCATCAAGGCTGGGCGTCGGACTTGGTCACGCGGTGGCGACCGATCACCTTAAGCAGGTATTCGTGATCCGGATTCTCGGTCAGCGCCTTGTCCCAAACGGCCTGGGCCTGATCGTGCTGGCCCATCGACCACAGGACCTCGCCCAGATGCGCTGCGATCTCACCGTCCGGCATCTTGTCGGCAGCCCTGCGCAGGTACTTCAGCGCCTCCTTCTTGTGGCCCAGGCGGAATTGCACCCAACCCATGCTATCCAGCACGGCCGGATCATCGGGCTTGAGGGCCAGCGCCCGCTTGATATAGGAAAGCGCCTCGTCGTAGCGCTCAGTGCGATCGGCCAGCGAGTAGCCTAGCGCGTTGAGGGCGTCCGCGTGCTGAGGGTCATTCTCGATGATCGTTTTCAGGTCCCTCTCCAGGATGTCCATTCGATCGATTGCGACCGCCTGTAAGGCGCGCGCATAAAGGAGGTCTGCGTCGCCGGGATTCGCTGCGATAGCCTGGTCGTATACCCGCATCGCCTCTTGGGGTTGCTTGATACCGCGCAGGATCTCCGCCTCCGCCAGGTAGAGGCTGACCGCATCATCCGGGTACTGATCACGCAGCTGCTGCAGGATCTCTCGCGCCCGCCCGACATCGCCCTGCTCGGCACGTACCCTGGCGATCCGCACTTGGGCATCCAGGGCGTGCTCACCCTCGACGCGGCCGTACCACGACACCGCCGTCTCCACGTTCTTGGCCATCTCTTCGACCTGACCCAGGTAATAAGCGGAGTCCCCCTGCCGCTTGCCAGTGTCCCGAAGTCGCGTGAAGTACTGCCGTGCGGCGGCCAGATCGTCGAGCTGCAGCGAGAGCACGCCAAGGGCGAAGAGAACATCCGGCTCCTTTGGCTTGTCCCGAAGCAAGTACTCAAAGACGTTGCGAGCGTGGGAGAAGTCCTGCTCCTCAACGAGGAGCTGAGCGTACAGAAGGCGCAGCGCATGGTCGTCCGGGTTCTTGGCCACAAAGGCCTCAGCGGTTTCCCGCGCCTTGTCGCTCTTGCCTTGAGCCACGAGGACGCGCACCAGAAAGACACGCGGCTCGTTCCAATCCGGACGCAAGTCGGAGGCCCGTCGTGCCGCCTCGACCGCCTCGTCGTAACGCTCCGCTCCCGCAGCAACCATCGCGGTTGCAAACCAGGCGTCGGCGTTCTGAGATTGGTCGGCCGTCAGCGCCTTCATGACCTCGAGACGTCGCTCGGGCGAGGGCAACTTTGAGATGAGCCTTGCGACCCGCATGAAGCCGTCGCGCCCCTCCTTACCGGCTAGCGTGATGACCTGCCGCAGGTGCTTCAAGGCGCCGGGGACGTCGTCGGCCTCCAAGTACGCGTAGGCCGCAATCTGATGTGCCGCGAGGGATTCGGGGGCGAGCTCGAGCCAGATGTCGAGCGACCGTTGCACCGCGTCCCGGTCGCCTAACGCGAGGGCAGAGCGCGTCGCAAGCTCGGCGAGATCCGGAGACACCGCCAGCTGTGCTGCATGGAGGAAATGGGTGAACGCCATGCGCTGGTCGCCGCGCTGTGCGGCAATCTGACCAACCAGCACGGAATAGACCAGATCAGGAGTCAGCTCCCTAGGCGGCTTCAGCTTAGGGCGAGCTTGCACTGGGGCGGGCTGCACCGAGCCATCTGGGACGGCCGTCTGCTTAACGGTTGTCGAGCTGTCCGCAACGGCATCGGTCGCACACGTAGCCGACGCGAGAGCTGCCGCAAACAGGACGGCGGAAAGACCAGAGAGTCGCGCACGGGACTTCATAGGACTGAGGAGCGAGTGCAAAACAACTAAAGAATTGACTCAAGTATAACCGCACAGTTCCGCGGCTAAAATCGCCCTGAGTGGGGATTCGTGTTACCGGATCGCCATAACTGCACGCTCGCTACGGCTTGCATCCGCTTCGGCGATGAAAAACAATTGACTGGTTCAACTCACCCGCACGAATCCATGACGATTCTCGTCCTCGGTCTCAACCACAAGTCTGCACCCGTAGATGTGCGCGAGCGCATTTCGTTTGGTCCGGACATCCTCGTGGGCGCCTTGCGAAGCCTAACGGAGCATCCGCATGTCCGCGAAGGAGTGATCGTCTCGACCTGCAACCGGACCGAGATCTATTGTGCGCTGAATGCCACCGAGGACGCACCGGTAGCGCCCTGGCTCGGACACTTTCACGGCCTCGACCCGGAGCGCCTCGACCCGTATCTTTACACGTACCTGGACCGTAACGCCGTTGCACACCTGCTACGAGTCGCCTGCGGTCTCGATTCCATGGTCCTCGGCGAGCCGCAGATCCTTGGCCAGGTGAAAGCGGCGTTCCTATCGGCCTGCGACAGCGGGGCCACCGGCAAGCTGCTCGGCCGCCTCTTCCAGCACGCCTTCTCCGTCGCCAAACAGGTACGCACCGACACCGCAATAGGGAACAGCCCGGTCTCCATCGCCTTCGCTGCGGTCAGCCTGGCACGCCAAATCTTTAGCGACCTCTCCGATCAGACCGCACTGCTCATCGGCGCCGGCGAAACGATCGAGCTCGCCGCCCGTCACCTCCACCAGCACGGCGTCGGCCGTATCGTCGTCGCCAACCGCACCGTGGAGCGTGCCCATACCCTGGCTGCGCAGTTCAATGGTTACGCCATTGCGCTCACCGAGCTCGCCAACCACCTGCCCGAGGCCGACATCCTCATCTCCTCGACCGCCAGCCCCCTGCCTGTCCTCGGCAAGGGCGCCGTGGAACGTGCGCTCAAGCGACGCAAGCACCGCCCCATCTTCATGGTGGATATTGCGGTGCCGCGGGATATCGAGCCCGAGGTGTCGGACCTGAACGACGTCTATCTATACACGGTCGACGACCTGCAGGGGGTCGTAGACGAAGGCATGCGCTCGCGTCAGGCGGCGGCCGAGGCGGCGGCGGAGATCGTGGACTTCCACACCGAGGAGTTCATGGCATGGCTGCGCTCCCTGGACGCGGTCACCCTCATCCAGGATTACCGCCGCGGCGCCGAGCTGATCCGCGATGAGGTGGTCGCGCGCGCCCTGCGCCAGCTGCAGTCGGGCAAGGCGCCCGAGGAGGTCATCGGCTTTCTCGCCCACACCTTGACCAACAAGCTGCTGCACACCCCCAGCGAGCGCCTTCGCCAAGCGGGGAGAGAAGGGCGCGCGGAGCTCCTCGAGGCGGCCAACGAGCTGTTGCAGCTCACCAAGAGCGCCGACGTCCGGTCATGAACCCCTCCATTCAGGACAAGCTGGAGCGGGTGTCAGAGCGCTTCAGCGAGATCACGGCGCTGCTGGCCGAGCCTGAGACGCAGGGGGATCAACGGCGATTCCGCGAGCTGAGCAGGGAGTATGCCCAGATCGAGGCCCTTGTCGACACCTATCGCCGCTACCGGGCCATCGAGGAAGAGATCGCGGGCGCTGAGGAGATGCTGGCAGACCCGGAGATGGCAGCCCTCGCCCGCGAGGAGATCGCGGCCGCCCGCATTCGACGGGACGCGCTGGAACCGGAAATGCACCGCCTGCTGGTGCCTCCCGACCCCAACGACCACCGCAACGTCTTCCTCGAGATTCGGGCCGGCACCGGGGGAGCCGAGGCGGCCCTGTTCGCCGCCGACCTCGCACGGATGTATATGCGCTATGCGGAGGCCCGCGACTGGCGGGTCGAGTCGATCAGCCAGAGCGAGGGCGAGCTCGGCGGGTACAAAGAGCTGGTGCTCCGGATCGCGGGCGACGGCGTGTACTCACGGGTCAAGTTCGAACCCGGCACCCATCGCGTGCAGCGGGTCCCGGAGACCGAGTCGCAGGGCCGCATCCACACCTCCGCCTGCACGGTTGCCGTGCTGCCCGAAGTGGAGGCCATCGACGAGGTCGAGATCAACGGCAACGACCTGCGTGTCGACACCTACCGCTCCTCCGGTGCGGGGGGTCAGCACGTCAACAAGACGGACTCTGCAGTACGCATCACCCACCTACCGTCCGGGATTGTCGTCGAGTGTCAAGACGAGCGTTCCCAACACAAGAACAAGGCTCGCGCCCTGTCACTGCTTCAAGCCAAGCTCCTATCGCAGGCCCAGGAAGCGCAAACTTCGGAGCAGGCCCAGTCCCGACGGCTCCAGGTAGGCAGCGGCGATCGCTCGGAGCGCATCCGTACTTACAACTTCCCGCAGAACCGGGTCACGGACCACCGCATCAATCTCACCCTCTATAAGCTTGAAGAAATCATGCTAGGCCATCTGGACCAAGTGATCGACCCGCTCTCAAGGGAGTATCAGGCAGACCAGCTGGCTGCGATGATGTCCGACTGACCCCTCCCGCGGGAAATAAAGCGATTGGCACCCAATCTCGGCTGCGCCTCACAGCGACCGGGTCGCCGCTCGGCGTTCCGGCTATTCAACAAGGAGAAGGGCATTCACGAGGAGCTCTGCACCTGTGGACCCGAGCATCGGCACCACCCTCTGCAAGGCGGCTGACCGGCTCGCGCATCTTCCGGACGCGGCGCCTCGCCTCGAAGCAGAGCTCCTCCTCGCGCAGGCAACCGGCCTCTCGAGGACCCGGCTCCTCACCTGGCCGGACCGAGCACTGGAGCCGGCGACCCTCGGAGCCTATTGGACGCTGGTGGATAGGCGCCGCAACGGTGAGCCTATCGCCTATATTCGGGGTTACCAGGACTTCTGGTCGCTGCAGCTGCGCGTGACGCCCGATACCCTGATCCCTCGCCCGGAGACCGAGCTGCTGGTGGCGCTCGTCCTTGCGCGGCTGCCGGCGGCACGGCCGCTGAAGGTCGCCGATGCCGGCAGCGGCAGCGGGGCGATCGCGGCGGCTATCGCCCACGAGCGGCCCAACTGGTGGCTCATCGCTACCGAGCACGGTGCGGCCGCTGCACTGATCGCCCAGGACAACCTCCGCCGCTTCGCTCCCGGCAACGCCCCGGTCGTGCGCGGCGATTGGCTGGAAGCTATCGCACCCGGGTCCCTCGACGCGGTGATCAGCAATCCCCCGTACATCGCGGAGGCGGACCCGCACCTGACACAAGGCGACCTCCGCTTCGAGCCGCGCTCCGCCCTCGTTGGCGGGCCGGACGGTCTCGGTACGATCCGTCGTCTTGCCGCCGAGGCCACCACCCGTCTACATCCGGGAGGACTGGTCGTCCTGGAGCACGGCTACGACCAGGGCCCTGCGGTACGAGGGATTCTCGCCGCTGCCGGCTATGTGGACATCGAGACCCATCGCGACCTCGCGGGTCACGAGCGCGCGACACTCGCTCATTGGCCCCGGAGGACGGGGACGCAAACCGGTAGGCTCGGGCGATGACCGACGACCAACTATTGCGTTACAGCCGTCAGATCATGCTGCCGGCCGTGGGTGTCGAGGGACAAGAGCGGCTCTTGGAATCCCGTGTACTCGTCGTCGGGCTCGGCGGACTCGGGTCCCCGGTCGCCATGTATCTCGCCGCGGCCGGAGTTGGCACCCTGGTGGTCGCCGACTTCGACGCGGTGGACCTCTCGAATCTGCAACGCCAGATCTTGCACACGACCGCAAGCATCGGCATGCCAAAGGTGGATTCCGCGCGACTGACCCTCGCCGCCCTCAACCCGGACACCCGCGTCGAAGGCTACAAAGGCAGCATTACCGAGTCGACCCTTCCAACTCTCCTAGCCGACGTGGACGCAGTCGTGGACGGAAGCGACAATTTCGCCACCCGCTTTGCGATCAACGCCGCCTGTTTCCACGCCGGAATCCCCCTGATCTCAGGTGCCGCAATCCGCACCGAGGGGCAAGTCGCCGTCTTCTCGGGGCGGGCTGGCGGTCCCTGCTACCAATGCCTCTATCCGCGCCAGGCCGACCTGGACGAGACCTGCTCCGCGAATGGGGTACTGGCCCCGATCGTGGGGATTATCGGCAGCATCCAGGCTACGGAAACCATAAAGGTGCTGGTCGGCGCCGGAGAGCCCCTTTACGGCCGACTACTGCTGCTCGATGCTATGGGCATGGAGTGGCGAACCGTCCGTCTCCCACCCGACCCGAGCTGTCCGGTCTGCGGTCCGCTCAGCAAACCCTAGTAGAGCGGCACCGAAGATGCCGTTAACAGCGCCGTATCTACCGGCTACAACTTTTCGGCTCTAGCCTGACAACCGAGACGAGAATCGTGTCGTTGCCGGGATTGCGGCGCGGCTGTACCAGACGCCCACCAACGGCAATAGCCCAAGAGGACACACCAGACGATTGGCCGCACGTCGGTCCATCGCGCCCGAACAACCGTGAAGGCACCAAACGAGCGAAGTCGCCGCCTTGGCACCGCTGGCCTCGAATGGTGTATCGTTGCGCGCTTATTTTCCCCAGCCCAGGCACGGAATTTCATGCGCTTCGAAGTCAGTCACGACGAGATCAAGAAGGCCAACGTCCCCCATGAGCTGTTCCTCACCAACCTGATCGGAAACCACGTACTCATGGCAGTCGCCGCCGGCGGCATCGCCGGGACCTTCCCCTGGGTCATGGCCATGATCCCAGCCATTTCGTTCAGCATCCTCGGCTTCACGCTGTGGCGCGCGCGACGCTCCATCGGACGCGATCCCTGGTACGTCATGTGCCACTGGCAGGTTTGTGCACGCCGAAGCAAGATATTCATCTTCATGCTCACCCTGCTGCTCATGATCATGGTGCTTGGATGGGTCGGCTACACCTACGGAGGCATGATGAGGGAGGCGGTGTGGGCGCTCATCGGCGGGGTAGGCATCCTGCCCGTGATGGTGACTGTCCTGGTCCTGATCATCATCGAGTCGGACGCCCTCTACCATGCCAATCAGGCCAAGCTCCCAAGCTGGGTGGTAGAACGCTTTCCCAATGCGCAGGCCAAGGTGATGCCGGAGGAGGCGGCGCTGCACCACCCTGTATCCTAGGAACGAGCCGCCAGCCCCCGCAACCCAGAATCACGTGGCGTCGGACCTAGTCAACCTGTTGCGGGTGCGCTGAGCGACTGCACCACAGGTCCCGACGCGACGACCACACCACAGTTGCTGGAGGCTGGAAGCTAGCGGCTGATGGCATGAGCTCATGACGATCGGGCACAGGGGCGCGAAGGGGGAACCCTGGACGGGGGGACCGATCGCGCCCCCTCAGCCCGCGTCAAGAGCCGCTGGCCGCCGGTGCCTCGCCCTTTCCCGCGGCCCCGGACTCGAGCTTGACCAAGTAGTTGATCACCTCGATTAGCTTTTCGTTGCTCCCGGTCTGGGACGCGCTGGTGCGGTACTTGCCGTTGACAATGATGGTCGGCACACCGTCGATGCCGTAGCGGCGCTCCAGCTCGGCTGCGCGGCGCACCTTCATGTTCACATAGAAAGACTCGTAGGCCTTGCGGAACTCGTCTGCGTTGATCCCCTGCTCCGCCGCGAATGCGACCAGTTGGTCCTCGTCCATCAGTCTGCGCTTCTCGACCTGCATGGCGTGAAACAAGGGCTCATGAAGCTTGTCCTGAGCTCCGAGGAGCTCAGCGGCGAAGTACGCGCGCGCATGCGGCTCCCAGTTGGGGCCGAGCACGGCGGGCATGCGCCGGAAGTCCGCGTCTTCCGGCTTGTTTGCCAGCCACTTCTCCAGCAGCGGCTCGAGGTGGAAGCAATGCGGACACCCGTACCAGAAAAACTCCAGGACCTCGACCTTGTCCCCCGTCTCCGTGGGCTGAGGCTGGGTCAGTCGCGTGTAGTCGACTCCCTCGTCGAACGCCCAAGCCTGACCGACAACCAGGAGTCCCAACACCGTCTTCAACAACACTCTTGCGATCATCTTTCTCCTACCTTGTATCAATGGCGGGGCAACTGCACCGCACGAATCGAAATACACCATTCGCATTTGAGTCGTTTGTTTTCCGGGGCCGTGTTGCCCCCGTCGGGGGACGCCGCAAACTCGTCGCGAAGGCTCGACGGCGGCCTCTCTGCTGCCAACGCCTTCGGCGCCCGTAACCCGACCCCTCGGGTCGGACTGCGAAAAGGCCAATTCAGTCGGGCACACCGTTGGCCACGCCTCACCCGACCCGACCTGGTGAGCCGCAGCCGCGTCTCGACACGGATCACCCTCATGGACCTAGACTGTAGTCGAGGACTAGGCCGAGGAATACGGCCATCCCGGAATAATTGTTGTGCAGGAAGGCCTTGAAGCAGGCCGCGGGCTCCCGGTCGCGGATGAGGTACAGGTGATAGGCAGCCAGCGCACCGAAAACAGCGAGTCCAGCGTAGAACCAAGGCCCGCGCCCGGTGAGCGTTCCGATGTGTGCCAGTAGTGTCAGCAGCGCAACCTCGAGAAACGCGATGATCAGGCGATCAAAGCGGCCGAAGAGAATGGCCGTGGACTTGATGCCGACCTTGAGGTCGTCGGCTCGGTCGACCATCGCATACTGGGTGTCGTAGATGAGGGCCCACAGCACAGTCGCGGCGAACAGCAGCCACCCTGCCGCCGGTACCTCACCTTGCACTGCCGTGAAGGCCATGGGCACGGCCCACCCGAAGGCCGCACCAAGGAAGAGCTGCGGCCAGTGCGTGTAACGTTTCATGAACGGATAGACGAACGCGAGCCCCAGCGCCACGACCGAAAGCGCGATGGTCTGCCAGTTGAGGAGCAGGACGAGCGCGAACGAGACCAGACTGAGCACAAGGAACAACGCGATCGCTTCCCGTGGGCTGACCAAACCGGTCGCGATCGGACGACTCCTGGTGCGCGCCACATGGCCGTCGACGAAACGGTCTGCATAGTCGTTAATGGCACACCCCGCCGAGCGCATCAGAACGACGCCGGCCAGAAATATCAGGACGATCTGCCACGGCGGATTTCCGCTGCCGGCAAACCATAGCGCCCAAAGGGCGGGCCAGAGCAGCAGGAATATGCCAATCGGGCGATTGAGGCGCGCCAACTTGACGTAGCTATCCAACCGCTCGCGCCAGCCGAGTTGGCGCGCGTTGGCGAGCTTGACTTGAGGGATGGCAATTCGCTGCTGGCTGTTTCGCATCCTGCGATGAACCTGCTCGTATGGGGACGCGGCTGCGGATTATGACACAGGCCAGTCGGCGGGCGCAGACTCCCGACACTCCGATGGAGGTGACGCGGGCCTCGCGCGAAGCGACAAAGCTCCGGGCGGCGAATCGGAAAGACGTTAAACGCCGCCGTAGCCTTCGCGGGCGCTGAGCCAACGCGCGATGAGGGGAGCTGCATGGTCGGGATACCGGTCGAGGATCAGATCCGCCGCCTGCTGAGCCGCCGCGAGCAGGGATTCATCCCGCGTAGGATCGGCCACCCGGAACTGCATGTCTCCCGTCTGCCTTGTGCCCAAGACCTCACCCGGACCGCGCATCTGGTAGTCCTTGTACGCGATCTTAAACCCGTCCGTCGTCTCCCGCAGGGTGGCGAGGCGCTCCCGCGCCTGTCGTGACAGGGGGGCCCGGTAGAGCAGGACGCAGTGACTCTCCGTCGCACCGCGGCCCACACGGCCGCGCAACTGGTGCAGCTGGGCGAGTCCAAGCCGTTCCGGGTTCTCGATGATCATTAGACTCGCATTGGGCACGTCGAGGCCCACCTCGATCACAGTGGTAGCCACCAATAGATCAACGTCTCCTGAGGCAAAGGCAGCCATCGCACTCTCTCGATCCGCGGCCTTCTGGCGCCCGTGAACCAGCCCCACCCTGAGGCCGGGCAGCGCCGGGGCGAGCGCCCTGGCGGCATCTTCAGCGGCCTGGCACTGAAGGGCCTCGGACTCCTCGATCAAGGTGCACACCCAATAGGCCTGGCGCCCTTGGGCACAGGCGTCGCGGACGCGATCGATCACCTGCGCACGGCGGGCGTCCGGCACTGCGACTGTCCTAACGGGCGTCCGTCCAGGCGGCATCTCATCGATCACCGAGAGATCGAGGTCAGCGTACAAGGTCATCGCCAGGGAGCGCGGAATGGGGGTAGCGGTCATGATGAGCTGGTGGGGCGCGTAGCCGTCGCGCGCTCCCTTCTCGCGCAACTGCATGCGTTGGTGCACACCGAAACGGTGCTGCTCGTCGATGATGACTAGCCCCAAGTCGTTGAACGTCACATCCTCTTGGAACAGGGCGTGGGTACCGACGATCATCGGCGTCTTCCCCTCGGCGATGCGGGCTACGACCTCTGCCCGCTCCCGCCCCTTGTGCCGGCCCGCGAGCCATAAGGGCTCGATGCCCAGGGGCGCAAGCCAACCGTTCAAGTTTCGCCGATGCTGTTCCGCGAGCAGCTCGGTCGGCGCCATAAGGGCGGCTTGCAGGCCCGCCTCCACGGCTTGAACGGCCGCCAAGGCAGCGACAACCGTCTTGCCGGAGCCGACATCTCCTTGCAGCAGGCGCAGCATCGGCCGCGAGCGCTGCAGATCGACGGCTATCTCCTGCGCCACGCGGCGCTGAGCGACGGTGAGACTGAACGGAAGGCCAGCAAGCAGCCTTGCCCGCAACCGGCCGTCGCCCGCGAGCAAAGGCGCGCGTACCTGCTGCATGCGCCGGCGCAGCCGACGCAGAGCGAGCTGATGAGCGACGAGCTCCTCGAAGGCAAGGCGGCGGAAGGCGGGATGGCGTCGCTCGCGCAAATCCGCAACCGGCGTCGTGGCCGGCGGGCGATGCAGAAACCGGAGCGCGTGACGCAGAGACGGCAGCTCGTAGCACCGCAGCACCGCCTCCGGCAGCCACTCGGGCAGCACAAGGTCACCGTGATCGAGCCGTGCCAGTGCCTGGTCTGTGAGAGCACGCCAGGAAGACTGCTGAAGGCCCTCGGTGGTGGGATAGATGGGTGTGAGCGCTGACTCGAGGGGAGGCGGATCGCTCCTGCCGCGCTGCTGGTACTCGGGATGGACCATCTCGAGCGACAGCGGTCCCTGACGCACCTCGCCGAAGCACCGCAGGTGTACCCCGCGTTGGAGCGCGGCCACCTGACTTCCGGAGAAGTGGAAAAAGCGCAAGAGGAGCTCGCCGACGCCCCCATCGGTTAGCCAGACTCTCAAGGATCGGCGGCGTCCGAAGCCGATCTCCGCGGCGCGAACCTCGCCCTCTACCAACGCCTCATCGCCCGGGCGCAGCTCGGAGATCGGGGCGAGGCGGGTCCTATCCTGATAGCGGAGCGGAAGGTGAAAGAGTAGATCCTGGACCGAGTCGACCCCGAGGTGCGCCAGGCGCTCGGCAATTCGGGGTCCAACCCCGCGAAGCGCCGCGACCGGCATCCCGTCCAACCCCGCGTTCGCTACCTTTTCCAATACCGATCCGTCTGGTTAACTGTCCGGCTGGAGATTGCCAAACTGAGCTCGGAGACGAAAGACGGATCATGATTGCACAGAAGCGGCTTGTGGTCGCCACCCGAGGGCGGGGGACCTACGAGATTACCCAGGAGGTGGAAGCGGCGGTGCGGGAGTCCGGCGTTCGCGTGGGGCTCTGCCACGTGTTCGTGCATCACACCAGCGCCTCGCTCATCCTATGCGAAAACGCCGACCCCACTGTTCGCCGCGACCTGGAGGCGTTCCTAGCGCACTTGATTCCCGATGGAGACCCCCTGTTTGAGCACAGGGCCGAGGGCCCGGATGATATGTCTGCCCACGCGCGGACCATCCTAACCAAGGCGGACGTGACCCTGCCGGTCGCCGAAGGCCGATGTGCGCTCGGCACCTGGCAAGGAATCTATCTCTACGAGCACCGGGCACAAGGCCACCGGCGTGAGGTCACGGCGACGGTAAGCGGCGATTCCTGATGACCTGATGAGCCCACCGCCCGGGCGCAGCCAGCGACGACAGCCGTATCCTTCAGCCGAGCTCCGCTCCTCGCTCGACTCTCTACAAGAACGGCGGCGCGTTGTCGTCGGAGCGCTGGGTGAGCGTTGGACGCTGTGACGAGCCGTGGCGGGCACGGATGGCCTGGGCCAGCTGATGGACCGCCATCGCGTAGTAAGTGCTGTGGTTGTACCGGGTGATCACGTAGAAATTCTTCAGACCCAACCAGTATTCATATCCTCCTCGCGCATCCAGACGCAGAAGGCTGACG
The DNA here is from genome assembly GCA_963824085.1 of uncultured Gammaproteobacteria bacterium. GTDB lineage: Bacteria > Pseudomonadota > Gammaproteobacteria > Chromatiales > Chromatiaceae > JARRNE01. The sequence continues at coordinate 27,328 of CAWGNT010000026.1, read as the reverse complement.
TCCCGGCCGCTCGTGAGACTCGATGTGATGCCCTGCACCCTGAGGGCGTCCATCGAGTAGCTGGTCGAAAAGTCCGCCTTCATGGCGTGAGGCGCCGAACCGCTAACGTCGGCAGGGACTGCAACCAACTCGCCGCTCTGCCAACCGTAAGCGGCAAAGTAATTGGCGACGCTACCGATGGCGTCGACGGGGTCCCACAGGTCACGCTTCCCGTCACCGTCGAAGTCGACCGCGAACCGGTGGAAGCTGGACGGCATGAACTGGCCGAGCCCCATGGCGCCGGCATAGGAGCCGACCGGCTGAAACGGATCGAACCCCTCGTCCCGCGCCATGACCAAAAAGGCCTCCAGCTCGCCGGTGAAGAACTCGGACCTGCGCGGATAACCGAAGGCCAAGGTCGTGAGCGCCTCTACCACTCGATACTTGCCCACGTAGCCCCCGTAGCGGGTCTCGACCCCTAAGATGGCGACTACGTACTCGGGGGGAACTCCATAGCGCGCATAGGCGCGATCGAGCGCCGCTTCGTAGCGGCGCCAGAAATCCGCACCGTTGGAGATGTTCGCAGCTGTTAGGAACTTGGCCCGATAGCGAGTCCATGCACCAGTAGGCCCGATCGGCCCATGGGACCTGGGCCGGTTTACGAAGTCGAGAATCCACTGCTGGCGGTCAACGCGCGAGAACACCCCATTCAGGTAAACGGGATCAAAGCCGTGCTCACGCTCCATGCGGCGAATGAATGCCTGTACTCGGGGGTTGCCAGCATAGTCGCCGGTGACCGGGACGGCCCCGCCATCCGCGCTGTCGGTCTCGAGAGCGATCGCGGTATCGCGAGAGGATGAGATGCTCGCCCTCCCTCCACGGCTTTCGAATGTCGCATCAGCCGCATTCACAAGTCCGCCGGCGGTCGACGCGGAGGTCTTTCGCGGTCCGGAGCTGCAGGCCGCGAGCGACAGGAACGCAAGGATAGAGCAGACGAGCAAACGCATGCGCATGGCGGGCCCCCCGGATCTCGCGACGCCCCGGCAGCATAGCCCAATGGGTCGAAAACGCAACAGGCTCTTGGGCCTTTATTCGGCGAAGATCACGAAATGCAAAGCAAACGCCGCGTTCCCCGGCGGGCACAGCCCTGCACCGCCGTTTTCGGCACCTGCAAGAGGCCGAAAATATACCGTTCTCATCCGAGTTTTTCGTTTTTCGGGGCCGGGTTGCACCCGCCGGGGGACGGCGTGAATACATCCCTGTAGCCTTGGCGGCAGCCTCCTTGCTGCCGACACCCCCGGCAGGTGCAACCCGGCCCCTACGGCGGCGAAGCGAAAAGTGAGGTGACCTGTGCATAAAGGCATCCGGAAACCATACTTTTCGGACGCCGTGCGCTGAGAAATCCAGAATGGATTGATTCAGTGCTTCTTTAAAGGCCGAACAGCACGATACGATAGCTCAGCTGCCGGGCCAGGGTTCGGGTACGGGCCGTCGGGACACGCCATGAATACGTCCATGTAGGCTCGACAGCGCCGTCCCTGGCGCCGACGGTCCCGCCGACCCGCCTCATGGACGTTCCAGCTGAGGCACGACGCTGATCACCCTCTAAAGAAGCACGCGAGATGAAGCGAAGGGGGCTAGCCGCCATCGCCAACGACCATCACAGCGTCCATCTCAACCGCCGCGCCTTTGGGCAAGGCGGCGACGCCGACGGCCGCCCGCGCCGGGTAGGGCTCCGTGAAATACTCTGCCATGACCTGATTGACAACCGGGAAGTGCGCGAGGTCGGTAAGAAACACGTTTAGCTTGACTAGGTCCCGCAGGCTGCCGCCAGCGGCGCCGGCCACTGCCTGCAGATTATCGAACACGCGGCGGATCTGGGTCTCCATGTCCCCTTCCACCAACGCCATGGTCTCGGGTACCAGCGGGATCTGACCGGATAGGTAGACGGTGTTCCGAACCTTGACCGCCTGCGAATAAGTCCCGATTGCTTGTGGGGCCTGATCGGTGCGGATGATTTCTCGTGCCATGGGAATCGCTGTTTGTGGAGGGGGTCTGCCTGAGGTGAAGAGCCACTAAGTCCAGGGCGGCGGCGAGCTAGCCGAACATTCGCTGCCACCAACGTCGACGGCTCTTCGGGATGACGCTGACCGCCGGGAGGTCCACCGGCGGAAGCAAGCTCATGACCCACCCCGGAAGCGGCGGATTGTCGCTGTACCCACAGGAGACCCCGAGATTGTGGGGATCGTAGATCTTGATGAAGGTTGGCGCCTTGAGATCGTCCGCATAGACAATGCCGCAGTAATCTTCGTCGTGCTCCTGCCGCAGCAGCTTGTCGATCTCGTCAATGAAGGTCTCCACCGCGGCCGCATCCGCCGGATCGGCCGGTGGCGTCTCGCCGACCGCATAGATGTACCAGCCGACCCCCGCCCGCGCCCGCACCCGCTCCCAGAGCGCGTCCAGCTGATGCCAACGAAGCGCCGAGGTGAAGCTGCCGCGAAAGGCCAGGAGAAACGGCTCTTGCTGCTCGATTGCGCTGGCCATGAAGCTAGTCCCCTCTCTATATTCGGATGCCATCTTACGGTCCAACGGCAGGCCTGGGAGACGCTGCTCTGCTGGTCCGTTGCGTCGCGGGGTTGATATAGTTGCAACCTTTCCCTGGGGAGGCAACCGGCATGTCAGCCCTGTACGAATCCAGGCTCGCAGGTCTCGCGCTGATCAACCGCGGCAAGGTGCGCGACATCTACCGGGTTGACGACACGCACATGCTGATCGTTGCGAGTGACCGGCTCTCCGCCTTCGACGTGGTGCTTCCCCAGCCGATCCCCGGCAAGGGCGAGGTGCTGACGCGGCTCTCCAACTTCTGGTTTGCCCGCACCCGGGCCATCGTCCCCAACCATCTCTCCGATCTGTCCGTGGACGAGGTCGTAGCGGACCCCGCCGAGAGTGCCTCGCTGGGCGAGCGGGCGGTGGTGGTACGCCAGATGAAACCGCTACCGGTGGAAGCGATCGTGCGCGGCTACATCATCGGCTCCGGCTGGAAGGACTACCAACGCAGCGGTAAGGTCTGCGGCATTCGGCTTCCCCCCGGTCTACAGCAGGCCGACCAGCTCCCCGAGCCCATCTTCACGCCCTCCACCAAGGCCGCAGTCGGCGCGCACGACGAGAACATCGACTTCGCTCGCACCGTGGCGCTGCTCGGCGAGCCGCTTGCCGAACAAATCCGCGAGGCGAGCCTCCGTATCTACAGAGAGTGCGCGGCCTATGCACGCGAACGCGGGATCATTGTCGCCGACACCAAGCTTGAGTTCGGCGTGAACGAGAGGGGCCGCCTACACCTGATCGACGAGCTGCTCACGCCCGATTCGTCACGCTTCTGGCCGGCGGACCAGTACCGCCGTGGCATCAGCCCGCCAAGCTTTGACAAGCAGTTCGTGCGCGATTTCCTAGAGACCCTGAACTGGGACAAGGCGCCGCCTGGCCCCGAGCTGCCGCAGGAGATCGTTGACAAGACAGCGGCCAAGTACCGCGAGGCAGAGGAGCGTCTGACTCGCTAGGCTGAGCATCGGGTTACCGCGAAACGGTTGCCTCCCCGATACGCGACACTCACTCTTGGCGTTCGGTCGCGCAACGATCTTGCCTTGCCGGCAGCAACTTCCTGCGCTCTAAACACTCACGCGACGAGACACAGCGGTTTACGTTTCAAGCCCGCTCCAACAAAGACATCTGCTCCTCCGCCAGGCGGTAACCGAGCTCGATCATCTCTCGTGCACGATGAAACTCGTGGGCACCGCACGCATCCCTCGGCACGTTGATCACCGCGTCGGGACTGTAGGTGGCCAGCTTCATCGCCGCGATGGCGTTTTGCATCGCCTCGAAAGAGCGGCTTACGAGATCGAGCATCCCTAGGTCGCCGCGCGGATGCTGCGGCAGGTTGTCGCCTATGGTGTCCAGAAACTGCCGGATTCTGGCACGCAGATCGTCCTCCGCGACATCAGCGGCCGGGCGCGCCGGAGCCCCGCGCGGTGTCCGTCGCGGCCGTGGTTGGGCGTTCAGGTTCACCGCAATGGTCAGGTCCGAGACATCCTTGAAGGTAGGAGCGATAGGCACTGGGTTGAGCAGTCCCCCATCTACCAGTGTCATGCCCTTGATCTTGTGAGGGGTAAAGACTGTAGGCACAGCGATCGAGGCCCGTATGGCATCGAATAGCGGACCCTTGGAGAACCAGACCTCGCGCTGTCGGTCAATGTCGGTCGCGACAGCGGTATAGCTGATCGGCAGGTCCTCGATGAGATGCTCCCCCACCATCTCTTTGAGGGTATCCATGATGCGGTCTCCCTTGAACAGTCCCCCGGCGCTGAAAGACAGGTCGAGAAATCGGAGCACGTCGGTGCGGCGTAGAGCACACACCCAGCTGCGGTAGGCGTCCAACTCGCCAGCGGCGTAGATGCCACCCACGAGCGCACCCATCGACGCCCCTGCGATGGAGTCGATGCGGTAACCGCCCGCAGTCAGGTACTGGATGATGCCGATGTGAGCGAGGCCGCGCGCGCCCCCGCTACCCAGCACCAGTGAGACCGTAAGCCTTTTCTTTCCGCTCATGGACGAGCACCGAGCCTCTCTGAGAGTGAGTCGTATCGAACCTCAGCTGCGGCGGGCCGAGTGCGGCCACGCGCGCGGTGGCAGGACAGGGGCAGCCACCCAAACGAATACAGTCTCGCGACTTGGGACGACAAGCACGTTAAGAGCTTGCGCCCTGAGGAAACTGCGAGTTTACGGTAACCGGCCAATGCGCTTATGCTTTTGGCCTATGCGCCGCGACTGACCCCGTACCCGCTGATCGCCTAGGGAGAGAGCCCCATGACCGTTTGCAAGAACATCACGAAATTCTCGCGCAGCCACGAGAGAATCGCCGACTTTTTCTCACTCTTGGCGATTGCCCTATTGTTTGTCGCCGTCTGGGCTACCCTCGAGTATCATCCCGTTGTGCTCCAGTGGCTGCAGCAGAACACCCTCCTCCACGGCGCCGTCCTGGTCGCCGTCCTTGGCACGGTGGCCTTTTTGATCCTTGGTTTCCTCGCCATTGGCTCCGCCCGCTTCGGTGACGACAACGAGCGCTGCTTCGGAACATTTCGCGGACGCCGCAACAGCGGCTCCCCGCTCGATATTTTCCGGATTTGGGTTAGGCACATGGAGAGCGTGGGCAAGAAACACCGCTGACGCCGCGCCACAACAAGAGGACGATCGTCTAGACACCGTAGAACGGAACAGCCGGCCTGCTGGCCGGCTCGTCGAGGGAACGAGGGCCTCGATTCCGAGGCCCGGATAGTGGCTCAGCGCGTCTTGTGCTCGCTTGCCTTCTGGTCGTCGGTCTGAACTCCATGGACCGTCACCACTGGCTGGCTTGCCGTGTGTGACGCGCCTTGGTGGGGCTCGGTCACGACAACGGTCGTCCCCACCACTCCAACCACCAATGCAACTGCTGCGAGTGCTGCTAACATCTTAGCCTCCTGAAGCATCAGTATTCCAGCATGTACTAATACACTAGCACAGCCGATTCCTAAAATCACGTGTGTTCGTCACAGATTTCGATCCGATTGCGTGTGGGAAATCGGCAGGCTAGTGAGACGCGGTCGCCCGCGGGCCCGCGGAGCCCGGAAACGAGCGCTCCGTGGCCCTTGGCCGCGAAGAAACCGCTGCTGCGACCGTCCCGCCCGCTGGCGCTCACGGCCGAGGAAGTGCGGTCTTCCTAACGTCTCCCGGTCACTTGCACCACCTTAGGACCGGTGCCTACGGCCCCGGCCTTCGCGATAACTAAGCACGATCTGCGCCAGCCATCGCAGCGGCGCCGGATGGCCGTCCCCCAGGCGATTGATGTCACTCCTATGGGGTATCCGCGGCCACAAGCGGTGGTTTGCGCCCTGCGGGCGGCTGGAAGCAACCAACGATCGGGGCGTGCCCGCCCGCTGGTCCGGCCAGACGAGTAGGTCGCTAGACCCTGATCAGATATTTCTGGATGCGGTAGAGGAGGGTATCCCGCGTAAGCCCGAGCAATCGTGCCGCGCGACTCTTATTACCGCCGGCGAGTACCAGTGCCTGCCGAATCACCTCCGCCTCCAACTGCTCGAGGTTGATCCCGCTCTCCGGCAGACGGAAGGAAACGCCGTCGTCAGAAACGGCGTCACCCCGTCGGATCTCCCAAGGCAAGTTGTCGGGGCCGACGTCCCGACCGGAAAACAGTATCACCATGCGCTCGGCAAAGTTGCGAATCTCCCGCACATTGCCAGGCCAACGATAGCGGCGCAGCAGTCGCTCTGCCCCGCCGTTGAAGCGCGGCGGCTTGAGCCGATGCGCTTGGGACGCATCACCGAGAAAGTGCGAGAGCAAGAGCGGGATGTCCTGTATTCGCTCCCGGATCGGCGGAAGCTCCAGGGGGACCACACACAGGCGGTAGTAGAGGTCGCGACGAAAATCGCCGTTCTCGACCGCGGACCACAGGCTGCGACTGCTCGCGGCGATGACACGAACCTCGGATGCCTGGTTCCTGCCCTCAGCGAACCCCAACAGCCTGCCCTGGCAGGCGAGAGGCACCTCCGAGATCTCGTCGAGAAAGAGGGTCCCCCCGGCAGCACGGTCGCGGCAGACGGCCAACTCGGCCTTGAAGGACACCTCCTCGATGTCCGCGCACTTGAGTGTCACGAACGGCCCGGCGCAGCGATGGCTGAGCCCGTGGATAGACCGCGCGAGCAGCTCCTTCCCCGTCCCATTCTCCCCCAGAATCAGGACGTTCACATCGGTGGCCGCTACCACCTGAGCCGCATTGAGAACCCGCCGAAAGCTCGGGGCGTCACCCAGCATTACTTGCTCGTTTCCACTTCCCATACCGGTATGCCTAGCCAAAGTGTGATGGGCCTCATACGTGATCATGCCCGCCTGTCATTGTATGCTTGGAAAATATAGCGCGAACAGGCCGAGCGCCACCACAGAGAGGCCGGACGCCACTCGGAGGCGCTCGTCGCCGGCAAACCGGTATAACCTGCCAGCGGCGAGGCCGGTGGCCACCATCACTGGCAGGGTACCGAGCCCAAACAGCGCCATGTAAAGCGCCCCCGCCATCGCACCACCCTGGGCCGGGGCGCTGATCAGCATGGTGTAGACCAGACCGCACGGCAGCCAGCCCCAGATCGACCCGTACAGGAACGCGCGCGGCAAGGTTCTGATCGGTAACAGTCGGCGTCCGAACGGCTCCAGCCGGCGCCAAACCGGTTCGCCGAAGCGCTCCACCAGCGTGATGCGGGGGAACCATCCCGCGATGTAAAGACCGATGCCGACCACCACAACTGCCGCGAGCCAACGCAGTCCAACATGCAGCGACGACCGGAGCCCGGCGTCCAGCAGGACGCCGCCAAGCGAGCCGAAAAGGGCGCCGGCGATTGCGTAGCTCGCGGTGCGACCCGTGTTGTACGCCAACAGGAAGAGGGTGAGCCGCGCCCAGCTTCGCCGCGTCTGGTCGGGAAGCGAGAAACTCAGTGCGCCGACGATGCCCCCACACATACCGATACAGTGCAAGGCGCTGAACACGCCAACAACGAAGGCGAGGACGAAGGCCGAGTTCACGTCAGGACACTGAGGACGATCAACGAGCGAGATACCAATGCAGCAGTTGAAGGACTATTTGGATTACGGCGTCTTCGGCGTCCTCGGTTTTATGAGCTTTCTGCTTCTCGGTTTTGTGATCGAGCGCTTTCTCTACCTGAGATCGGTGGATCTCGCCCGTTTCGACGACGAAGGCGAGCTCAACGTCTCCCTGACCCGAAATCTCACCGCGATCGCCACGATCGGTGCCAACGCGCCCTACGTGGGCTTGCTCGGCACCGTCCTCGGCATCTTAATCTCCTTCTACGACATCAGTAAGGGCAGCTCCATCGACACCGCAACCATCATGCTCGGCCTCGCCCTCGCCCTGAAGGCGACCGCCCTGGGGCTCGTGGTTGCCATCCCTGCGATCATCTTCTACAACGGCCTGGTGCGAAAGGTAGAGGTGCTCACGACACGCTGGCGGAGATCGCGTCCGCAATGAAACGCATCGACACTATCAACGTCATTCCCTTCATCGACATCATGTTGGTCTTGTTGGCCATCGTCCTGACGACCGCGACCTTCATCGTCGAGGGCCGACTCGACATCCAGCTGCCGCAGGCCACGACGAAGACCGAGAGCGCCGCCCAGGAGCAGGTGGAGATCGCCATCGACAGCTCGGGACAGATCTATTTCGGCGACGACCCCCTCTCCGTGAAGGACCTTGCCGAACGACTGACCCCCCTCACCAAACAGACGCCCATCGTCCTGCGAGTGGATGCCGAGACCCGTTTCGCCCGCTTCGTTGCGGTGGTGGATTTGCTCAAGGCGAGAGGGCTTCAGAGGCTCACCATCCTGACGCGCCAAACGTGACCGGCTTGGAGCACTGCCCATCGTGTGGACGGTGGGCCTTTCTGATCTCCGCCCTCCTCCACCTCACGGTGGTAACCGCCTTACTACTGCCCAATCCAGGAGGCGAGAGTGGCGTCGCCGACGATACGGTCGTCGACGTCAATTTGGCCATGTTCCGCACCGGGACGCAGGAAACCGGGCCTACCAGTTCCCGGGAGGCCAGCGTCGTAGAGGAAGCTGCTCCCACAGAGGATGCAGCGGCAGAGGCCGAGGACGAGCCGGAGCCGGAGGCGCTGCCGCCGATACCCTCTGCGAAGCCCTTGGAGGCAGCCTCCGAACGGCAGGCCAAGCGCCCCACTGAATCAGCTCGGCCGCCGGAGCCCAACACCGCGGCTCCAGCCCCTGCGCCTAAACCGCCCCCCCAACCCAAGGCGAAGCCCCCCCGGAGGACCACCGCCACGACGTCCCGGCCGCCCCCGACGAGCCGTCGCAGGACCGTCGCCAAGAAACAGCACGAATCGCGTCCGAAGGAGATGTCATCGTCAGGCGCCAAATCGTCCTCGCGAGCACACGCGCGTCGAGGAGGCCGCGCGACGGGCAAAGCGCGTGCCGCTGGCGATGGGGCCGCACGCGCGGCAGCGGAAGGCCTCTATCTGGCCGAGCTACAAAGGGCGATTGCGAAGCACCGCTTCTATCCGCGCGCGGCACGACGACGCAGCCGCGAGGGGGAGGTCACGATATCCTTCGTAATTCAAGCCGATGGACGCATCACGGGTATTCGCGTGGCCAAAAGCTCGGGCTCGGACGCCCTCGATCGCGCGGCGGTGCGGACCCTGGAAAACCTCGGTCGCTTCAGGCCTATCCCCGCGAAAATCGGCCGCACCCGCTGGGCGCTTCGTGTGCCGATCAACTTTGCGCTGCGCTGAGGCGGACGACAGGCGCGGCGGCGTGGCGGTATAGTGATTGCCGTCGAGCGACAGAGTGAAGTACGAGGACCGCGTCGATGGCAAAACTCAACTTGGAGCACATTCGCCCATTGCAGGAGGAGCTGAATCAGCATCCAATCTACGAATCCCTCCGGAGCATTGAGGACCTTCGTGTCTTCATGCAGCACCACGTGTTCGCTGTCTGGGACTTCATGACTCTGATCAAATACTTGCAGCAACATATCGCCCCTATCCAGGTGCCCTGGATGCCCCACGGGGATCCCGCGCTGCGGTACTTCATCAACCATCTGGTGCTGGAGGAAGAATCGGACACTGCGCCTGGGGTCGACAGTGCCCCCCGCTACGGCAGTCACTTCGAGCACTACTGTGCGGCGATGAGCGAGGTCGGTGCAGACGATCAGATCCCCTGGCGTTTCCTCGAGCTCGTGCGGCAACAGGGAATCGACGACGCCCTTTACTCAGAAATCGTTCCCCTGCCTGCCCGTTACTTCTCCGAGACGACCTTCTGCTTCATCCGCGAGGATAAGCCCCACGCCGTCGCCGCCGCGTTGGCCCTCGGGCGCGAGACGGTGATCCCCGAAATGTTCCGGCATTTCCTGCGCGAGATGCATGTGAACGAGCTGCAGGCGCCTTCGTTTCACTACTACCTCAAACGCCACATCCATCTCGACGAAGACTTTCACGGGCCTCTCTCCATGCAGCTCCTCAACACCTTGTGCGGGGATGACGCCGACAAGATCGAGGAGGCGGAAGCGGCAGCGGAAGAGGCCGTCTGTGCGCGCATCCGCTTCTGGGACGGCGTGCTAGAGGCCATCAAGGCACGACGGGACGCCTGATGTCGGGCTCGTAACGATGCAGCCAGAGGAGGACCCGTTCGAGCCCGCCCGTCAGCTTTGGGCGGGCCGCTTTCAGGGCGTCCTCTCTACCCAGTCCCTGGCCGAACCGGGGTATCCGTTCGGCTCGGTGGTCCCTTATTGCCTGGATGCGGAGGGGCTTCCTCTCTTCCTGCTTAGTCACCTGGCCCAGCACACGCGGAACCTGGACGCCGAGCCCCGGTGCGCGTTCACGGTTGCCGAGCCCACCGACAAAGACATCCAACAGAGCCTGCGCCTCACCTGCCTGGGTCAATGCTCCCGCGTCCCACAGGAGGACGCGGTGGCGACGGCCCGTTACGTTCGCTATTTTCCGAGCGCCGGAATGTATCTCGAGGCACTCAACTTCCGGATGTATCGGCTCAGACCCCTGCGCTTTCATTACAACGGGGGCTTCGCCACCGCGCGCTGGGCAGGCAGCGAGCGCATCGTGCGCGCGTCGCCCTTCGACGAAGCGCTGCGAACGGCTGTAATCCGGTGTGTCGACTCGGTCGACGCTCCCACGCTGATGCTGTCCCTCGCCGTGGAGGGACCTGCGACTGAACCCGTGCGCGTCGTCGGACTCGACCCCTGGGGCATGGACCTGCGCTGGGGCGATTGCCTCCGGCGCATCCCATTTCCACGCAGCCTGATGTCCGCGACCGAGATCGACGGCTACCTGCGCAACGGCTTGAGGTCTGGCTAGCGGGCGGCTCAGTATCTCGAACCAAAACCCGCGCGCTGCGCAAGGTAGATTCCCCGCCAACCGGCCATATCCCTAGGAAGGGAAAATACATACTTTTTTTGTCGGCTTTTAGCAGAGGAGATTGCATATGCCGCTGAGTGTCCCCGTGGACAGTGAAGGATTTCTGGTGGACCGGGACGACTGGAGCGAAGAGGTTGCGGTCGAGCTCGCCCAGGTTGACGACTTCGAAATGACGGATCAAATCATGGGCTACATCCGCGAGGCCCGGGCGATGTACGACAACGACGGCGTTGTCCCGCCTATCCGAATCTTCGCCAAGAAGATGGGCGTGTCGACCAAGGACCTTTACGGAACTTTCAAGAAGGGCCCCATGAAGCTCATTTGCAAGTGGGGCGGCTTGCCGAAACCCACGGGCTGCGTGTGACGCCCCATCCGTCGGTAACCAAGCGTCCGGCTGGACGCATCAGCAGCAATTGCCGGAAAAGATATAGCGGATGGGGTAGGATGTTCGCTCGCCTTCCGAGGGGTGTCGGCGGAGGCATAGCAGCCTACGCGACTGTCCGCTCGACGCCAAAGGCGGGCGAAAAAAGCAGGTAACGGATACATGATTCGGCAAAGACCACCTACGGTCCTTTAGCCAGGAGGGAAGCGGTGATGTCAGGCAAACTCACTCAAAAAGGTGACCCCCTGATGCGGCGTGCGAACGACCCGGGTTATCGGGTCGGTTGGCGCGACAAGGCGAAATTCGCCAAGGGACATTTCGACAACGAGCTGACGTACAGCGAAGCGAAGCGGAAGGCCGAGGAGCTCGCCGCCAATGATCCGGAGAAGACGTACTTCCCAGAGCTGATCTTGTACGAGGAGCAAGCCGGTTAGCCTCGTCGGTAACGCTCAGGTTCGCTAGTACAGCCGCGCCGAAGTCCCGGCAACACGATTCGGTTGTCGGTTTTCCGGGGTTGGGTTACGGGCGACGGGGGTGCCTGCAGTAGGGATGGTGCCGCCAAGCTACATGGCGGTTTTCACGGCGTCACCCGATACCCGTAACCCAACCCCTCACGCAAGAGCCGAAAAGTTGCGGCCGACAGGTACGGCGTTGTTACCCGCACTTCAGTACCGCTCTGCTAGGAACCGTTCGACGAGACCAGCACCCGACGCTCGATCCACCGGCGTAACCGCGCGGCGTCGACGAAATGCGAGCCACGGCCTTGGCTGTGGAGCAGCACGATTAGAATGGGGCGATCCGCTATATCCACCTGCATCACCAGACAACGGCCAGCTTCCTGGATATAGCCGGTCTTGCTCAGGCCGATGGTCCAGTCCTCCGACCTCACCAACCTGTTGGTATTGCGGAAATGGACACCGTCGAGTCGTCCCTGGTGGTCAAGGACGTACTCCGGGCTGGAGGTGATCTGGCGAATGGTCGGGTAGGTATAGGCGGCTCGCACCATGCGTTCCAGGTCCCGAGCCGTCGATGTGTCACTCGGAAACAGCCCGGTGGGGTCATCGAAATGGGTCGACAGCATGCCCAGGAACCGTGCCTTTCTATTCATGGCGGCGACAAATGCCTGTTTGCCTCCCGGGTAGTTGCGGGACAAGGCCGAGGCGGCGCGGTTCTCCGATGCCAAGAGGGCCAAGTGCAAGAGCTCTGCGCGGGTCAGCCTGGTCCCCACTGGCAAGCGGGAGCGGGAGTGCTTTAGTCGGTCGACGTCCGCGTCTGTGATTCGCAAGAGCTCTTGCGATGGCTGCTTCGCGTCCAGCACCACCATCGCAGTCATGAGCTTGGTGATAGAGGCGATCGGCCGCCGCACAGTGCTGTTCTTCTCAAGGAGAACATTCTCTCGGTCCTGATCCACCACCAGCACGGACATGGAGCCTAGGTTCGGCTGTCTCGCGGACCTGGCTCTCGGCCCCGCGATCTCATCGAGCGTCCGCAAACCCGGCTCGGGGGCAGGCTGGTGCCAGACGCTTGCCCTCAAGCTTACACTCCCGTTTGGAGCGGTGGCCTTCGCGGGGACCATCCGGGGTATGCGCGGCTGGACCGGGACACTGGCCTTGCTACTGGTTTTCCGTTTGGCCTTCGTCTTGTGGGCTGAGTCTTGGACGCTGACGGGGCGCCGGTGGCCCGCCGACACCTGCTCCCTGGCCCCGTTCTTCTTCGCTGCGACCCTTGCGTGCTTCCGGGATCCCGAGCCTCCCCCGGGCTGAAGTCCCCTTTGCTTGTGCTGGATACAGTCCTTCGCCGTCGGAGCCGTGGACGCGACCGCGCCTTGGGAAGCCCCCCCTAGCGCGATACCACAAGCGGCGACCAGACAAGAGATCAATGCCAACGTGCGCATCTTCTTCCCCCCTTCACGCCAATCCCCCAAGACGCTGAGCCACCACGCGCGGCGGCCAGGGCACCGAATCTTGCTCCGCACCCGCAGCCTAATCTTAGCAGGTCTTCGAAAAATCCGGTGTAGCGCATTGACTCAGTACAAGAAATAGACGAGTAGCTCTGGGCAAACCGGACACGAGATGGCGCCGAGAACGTTCCCACCCCCGGCCTACAACCTTCATCGCCCCAATACCTCGAAAACGCTCTTCGCGGCTCGCGCGAGGAATGCCGATCCTTTGATCTGAAGCGCCATGTTGCGGATCCTACGGCAGTGGACTCGACACTTGACGTCACAAGCCGACACTGGGGAGCTGGCGCGGACATTCAACGATAGCTATCCCGCTGAGTTTCCTTATGTTCTCGATGTGGCGCTAGATTTGCGTGCCAACGGCAAAGCGACGCCGTCCAGTCCGTGCTACCTAGGCTCCGCCCCCTTTAGGGGCTAGCTCATGGCGACCATAGCCGCAGCGACGGCGGAGCGGTTCGTCTCCGCATCTGCGATTTTGGATGACGGCATGCATACCTCGTACAGATCGGATGTGCAACAGTCCAGACGACGGAGCGTCACCGGCGTCACAGAAGGCGGCCAACCTCTTCTATTGGATATCGGGCGAGCCGCGTCGACATGATTGGTCTGCGAGGGAACAGCGATGCCTATTAACGCTCATGACGTCCTCCTACGACGCGCTGACCCGGGGTGTAGACCCACCGGGGGCCTTGAGCCAAGCTCACTGAGATTGGACGACGGATCGGTAGAGCCAGCGGGGATCGCTCACACCCTCCGCCGGACGGGCTACGAGCCACTGCGAAGGATCCTCAGCAAGACGAAAGAGGCGGTCATCTGGGCGCTAGTCGATCACGCCAACCATGCGACATCCAACGTCTTGCTGCAGCAACTGACCACGGACCTGTTCGCGCTCAATCGGTGGGCAGACCGGTTCGAAGAGGATCTGCTGAGCTCGCTGTTCGCACCTCCCTCTCCCAGACTATCCGATCAGACCAGTGCCACCGGCTGCGCCGACGAAGGAGAGGAGCTGTCGTTGCTCGACAAGGAATCATTCGAGCGGTCGCTGGAAGCGAAGAAACTCGCCGAGCATCTTGCGCAGCGCTTCGCTTCAGAGCTGGCAGGCTTAGAGGAGCTGCTCCGGGATTGCGAAGCGCCGTCGCCAAGCGCCATTGCGGACGAGCTGCCCGTCAGCCCTACCCGCATCGCCCAGTCCCTGAGCGACCTGACCGATGCCATGGAGATGGGAACGCCGTCTCGCCAGGTTGTCTTCGAATGCGCCAGGGTGATGTTCGAGCGGGACTTGGGCGCTATCTACTGGGATCTCTTGGCTGCGCTCGGGGGCGAAGGAGACAAATGGCTGCGCAGCCGGACAATTCCGACGCCTCGGCAGTCGACCAGCGCAACTAGACCCGCAACTGGTCCCAAGTCCACAGGCGAGACCGGAGCCCCGCCGCCTCGGCCTCGGGATCGAGCCCCCGAGTCCGCAACAACCCTTCCACCTTCGGCAACGGCCTGCTGGGACAACCCCCCCCCCGCGTCCAAGTCTGCGCTCGGCACGCTGTGGACCCACCTCCAACCCTCGGCAGAACTAAGCTCCGCAGACATCGTCGAAGGGCTGGATCGCGCTGCCCGGGCGCAAGGATTCGAGAAGGGTCTGGAGAGTGGGGACCGGCAACGGGCTCACCTTGCGACCCAGCTGTGGGACCTCGTCGAGGAGGACGCGACTCTCTCCTCGTCTGCAGAGTCTTGGCGCCGCCGATTGCAGTTGCCCCTCTTGGCCGCCGTGACCACGGATCCCGAGTTCTTTACTCGCGACGACCATCCGGTACGTATCCTCCTCGACCGACTCGATGAGCTCGGCGGGCTGATCAACTCTGCAGACGATGCGGGGCTGACACGCAGCATCAGGGACACCGTCGAGCACGTGCTGACCCAGCTCAACGGCCCGACAATTCTCGATCGAACCCTTCTGAGGCAGTTGGCCAGCTCCGTCGAGGAGCTGGCAGAGGGTCAGAGTCAAAAATATCAGCGTAATGTGGAACGTGTGGTCAAGGCCTGCGCCGGACGCGACCGCCTCCGCCACTGCCGGGATCGCGTCCAGTCAGAGCTTGATCAGCGCTATGCAGGAAGACGAGTACCTGCCGTGTTCGCTGAGCTGTTGGATTCTGCCTGGCGAACCCTGTTAGAGATCACGCTGCTCAAACAGGGCGAGGATAGTCCCGGGTACCAGGCCCACTGGGAGACACTCGACGCTCTGGTGCAACGGCTAGGAGGGGAGCCTCACCGGATCGTCAACCAGCTGCCCGGTGCCGACAAGCTCATGGAAAGACTGGCAGCCGGCCTGGACTTCGCCACGGTCGACCCCCTGAAGAGGGCCGCCTTGTTGGAGCGGGTGCGTCGGGTACTGGCCGAGACGAGCCCGGATGTCATCGACCTGGCACCCTACACCCCATCGCACAAGCTGTCGCAAGCAGCGCCGACGCCCCCGACCGACGGCGGTGACGAGGAATGGCACTCCGCCCTTGAGGGTGTGAAGAACGTCCGCGTCGGGGACACAATCGTGCTCCGCGGCGCGCCGGAGGCCCGAAAGAGATTGAGACTTGCGTGGATCGGCGAGGGAGGCTGGCTGTACACCCTGGTGGATCAACGCGGATTCAAGGCGGCCGACCTGACCGCGGATCAGCTGACAAGGAAGCTCGCTTCCCGCCAGGTAGAGATCGAGCCAGGGGAAGAGCGTCCACTCACCGAGCGAGCCATCGATCAGATGCTCGACAACCTGCGCGAGCAGGTCAAGCACCAGGCCGCTAGCGACGATCTCACAGACCTGAACAATCCTTCACGATTTCAAACGCTCTTGGCACGCACCCTGGCAGACGCGCGCGCCGGCATTCCCCACGTACTCCTTTGGATAGACGTCGACCAGTTCACGGTGTTGCGGAACACGTTCGGCCTTGAAGCGGCAGACCAGCTGCGGGTTGCAATCTCTCGCTTGCTCAAAGAACAGTTCGCAGGAAAGGGTATCTTGGCCAACCTGGGCGGTGACCAGTTCGCCGCCACCATCACGCGGTGCGCGAAGGACCGCGGCCTCCAGCTGGCGGACGCTTTTCGGCGCTCCGTCGCAGATATGTCTTTTGCCTGGGAAGGGGCCGGGATCCCGGCCTCCGTTAGTGTCGGCGTGATCGATCTTGCCGAAACCAATGCCTCCTGCGCGGACGTGCTCCAGACGGCAGACGCCACCTTGTTTGCGGCAAAGCGTGGCGGAGGCAACCGCTGCATCCTTTACAGCGGTAACGATGGCGTCATACATCGGCGAAAGAGCTCGATGGAGTGGCTGAAACGGGTGGATCAGGCATTGGATCGGGGCTCGCTGGATCTGCGCTGCCAGCGCATCGCCCCCGTTGATCCCGCTTCTGGTCTCGAGCTCCATTACGAGGTCCTCTTGGGCATCCATGACGAGGACGGGGAGTCTCTCGACATCAACCACTTCATCGCCGCCGCCGAAAGCTACAACCGCATGTGGGCCGTCGATCGCTGGGTTGCTCGAACGGCATTCGAGTGGGCGGCAGAGCACCCTGGTGAGCTGGAGCGCCTGGGGGGATTGGCCATCAACCTCTCCGGGCAGAGCATGAACGACGAGGGCATCGTCGACTTTCTTCATGCCCTGTTTTCCGAGACCGGTGTATCCCCCGAAAGGATCAGCTTCGAAGCCACCGAAACGGTGGCAATCACCAACCTGAGCCGCGCCTCACATATCATTCGCGCCATAAAAAGCATGGGTTCCTCGTTCGCGCTCGACGACTTCGGCAGCGGCTTTTCATCCTATTCCTATTTGAGGCAGCTCCCAGTGGACTGGCTGAAGATCGACGGAGCGTTCGTTCGCGGCATCCACAGAGACCCTGCGGATTACGGGGTGGTGAAGTCCATCCACGAAATCGGCCATTTCATGGGCAAACGCACCATTGCCGAATATGTCGAAGACGACGACATCCTGGTGCACCTGCGTGAAATCGGGGTCGACTACGCCCAAGGATATCGAATCGAAATGCCGCGCAGACTGGCAGAGCTGGGCTAATTTCAGTCACTGGCCACCAATGCCGCACGACGGCGGCACCGCTCCGGCCGTCCGCCCCATCACCGCGACCAGTGGCCGTCGCGACACCCTAGTTCGGTTAGGATAGAGGCCGCTGTGCCGGACGTGGGTGCGGCACGGAAATGGCGCGCATGCCGCCCCTGTCGAGACCCCTCATGTACAGCGTCACCAAAGAGATCCATTTCTGCTACGGCCACCGACTTCTCCATCACAAAGGGAAATGCCGACACCTTCACGGACACAACGCGCGCGCGGTTATTCGACTGGAAGCCGCAACCCTCGATGGGAAGGGGATGGTGGCGGACTTCGGCGACATCGGCGACTACGTCAAGGCGTGGCTATCCACCGGGATGGACCACAACATGCTGCTGTGCCGGGATGATCCAGTGCTGCCCCTGCTGTTAGAGGCGGGAGAGCGCGTTTACGTCATGGACGAGAACCCCACGGCAGAGAACATCGCCCGAGCGATTTTCGAGCACGTGGAGCAAGGCGGCTACCCCGTCGCCGAGGTAGCGGTATACGAGACCGAGTCCGCGTTTGCCAGTTTTCGGAAAAGATAGGACCGACGGCCAAGCAGGGGCCCAGGCCGTTGCGCATCAAACCTCCCCGCGATTGTAATCCGGCTGGGCCGTGATCTTGTGGACACTGAGATCCGCACCAGCATACTCGCCCTCCTGAGACAGCCGGAGCCCCGTCGTGAGCTTAATTGCGCCGTAGACGACCGCACCGCCGACAAGCGCCACGGCGATCCCTAGCACGGTACCCGCGAGCTGACCCAGAAAGGTGACGCCACCGACGCCGCCGAGCGCCTTTAGGCCGAAGATGCCGGCGGCAACGCCGCCCCAGGCTCCGCACAGCCCGTGCAACGGCCACACGCCAAGCACGTCGTCTATCTTCCACCTGTTCTGGGTCAGGGTGAAGGCGTAGACGAAGAGCGTACCGGCCACGCCGCCGACGATCAGCGCACCGACAGGGTGCATGAGATCCGAGCCCGCGCAAATGGCCACCAGCCCGGCGAGGGGGCCGTTGTGCAGAAAGCCGGGGTCGTTCTTCCCTGCCACCAGAGCGGCCAGGATGCCTCCCGCCATCGCCATCAGACTGTTGACCGCGACCAGGCCACTCACTGCCTCGACTGTCTGCGCCGACATGACGTTGAATCCGAACCAACCCACCGTGAGCGTCCAGGCGCCCAAGGACAGGAATGGAATGGACGAGGGCGGATGCGACGTCATGGCCCCATCCTTGCGATAGCGACCTGAGCGAGGCCCCAGGAGCAGGACAGCAGCCAGCGCAATCCAGCCTCCCATCGCGTGCACCACAACGGAGCCCGCAAAGTCATGGAATGGTGCACCGAAGGTTTGTGCGATCCAGGCCTGAACACCGAAATTGCTGTGCCAGACGATCCCTTCGAAGAAGGGATAGACGAGGCTGACGAGGATCGCGGACGCGAGCAGTTGCGGATAGAAGGCCGCACGCTCAGCGATCCCACCGGAGACGATGGCTGGAATAGCCGCGGCAAACGTTAGCAAAAAGAAGAACTTGACAAGCTCGTAGCCGTTCTGGTCCGTGAGGGCGCTGGCGGGGGCGAAGAAGTCTATTCCATAGGCAATGGTGTAGCCCACGAAGAAGTACGCGATCGTAGAGATCGCGAAATCGCTCATGATCTTCACCAGCGCGTTGACCTGATTCTTGGCTCGGACCGTCCCGACCTCGAGAAACGCAAAGCCGGCGTGCATCGCGAGCACCATGGCGGCTCCGATGAGCATAAAGAAGACGTCTGTGCCTGCCTGCAGCTTTTCCATCATTTGTTCCTATTGACCGCAACCCGCCCGCTAGTAGCAGAAATCGTACCGCACGCGCCTCGCCTCACGTACAGGCCGCTGCGCGGCAGATATGCCACGAATCGGTGCGCCTAAGTCGCGGACGTGACGAAGAAGTACGCACCGTTGACGTGCACGTGACGTGCACGCGCGGGACTGCGCACCAACGCGGTGCGTCATCCAGCAAGCGCGCCATGGATATCTCGATCGAGACCCCGTTGCACCCTCCTTAGAACCGGAGCCCCACCGTCGGCACCAGCCGCTTACCGAGCAGAAAGCCTGGCCCCGACGACGACGGACCTTCATCGAATCTACTCAGGTGCGGCTAGGATTCCCAAACCTCGCCCCCGTATCACCCGAGCGCGCGCCCATCGCCGTCCAGGTCGGGGCGCCGCTAAAAGACCCAGGCAATGAGTAGCGCAATCAGGGCAAAGAAGAAGAAAAAGCCGCCGAGCATGACCGAAAGCTCACCCACCAAACCGTCGCCCGCGACGAGCGCGAAGACGATAAACAGTATGACGGTGACTCCGAACGACCAGATCGCCGCGGTTTTGAGACCTACGCCGGGCTCCAAAGCCGCCACGGCCGCCTGTGCGAGCGGCAGGGCGAAAAATACCACCAGCCCGATAGCTACCGCCCCGGCTGCCAGCAGAACGATCAGGGTCTTGAGGTCGCTGCCGGTCCCCTCTCCCATCGCTCACTCCTCTCTGATGGCCACCTGTCCCTTGATATGCTCGCGAATAGAACTGGGATCGGGCAGCCCCCGCACGACCAGCTCCGGCTGGTCGCCCGCGGTGTAGATCGCGACGTCTCCGGCATCCATGATGCGCTGGAGCAGCGTCTGACTGATCTTGACCGTGCGCACAGAGCTCATGTTGATCTCCGTGTACTGCTTGTTGAGCAGCCCGTGGGTGAGAACGATCTCGTCCTGCTTGATGACCAGGTGGTCAAGTTTGGTAGCCAGATACCAATAGAGAAGCAGGAGCACGGCCCCCCCCGCGACGGCGATGAGGGCAAAGGCGATGGGCGGCCCCAAGAGGACGCTTCCGACCGCGCCAAAGGGAATCGCAAGGATGGCCAGGACGGTCCCGAACGGGTTCATCCGGACCATCGAGGGATTGGCATCGTAGAGGATCTCGGACAACTCGGGCTCCTTCGCCGAAGAGAAAGCGTATCTAGCTGATTTAAAAATCGATTCTTGCCAACGAGGAAGACGGCGCGGCAAACGACCCGGGATGGTACCAGTATCCCCGCAAGCGAGAAAGCGCCGGGGCTCAGCGCCCCAGCGCGCTGCCGATCCATCAGCATGTGGACCGGACCCGCGGGCCCGCTGAGGTACGAACGCCGAACCCGAGGCTCAGTGCGTCGGATGTGCTTGCCTGGGAGCGCAATGCGCCGCCGCGTGGCACTGGAGGACAAATGTACACCGCCCGCATCATCTCCATCACGGCTGCGCCTTGATTCGTCATGTCGAGGACAAAGACGACCGGCCTGCCAAACGTGAGGATCGAGTCCCCTTTGTGGACAGAGGCAGGGTGAAATGGAAGGCCGCACCCCCCGCTGGAGACTGGGCGTCTGCCCACAGACTACCCCGATGGGCCTCGACGATATCCCGGCAGATGGCGAGTCCCATCCCCATGCCCGATTCCTTGCTGGTCTCGAAGACGTCAAAGACGCGCTCGGCCAGCTCCCGCGTCAGTCCCTTGCCCGTATCCTCGACTGTCACCAGTACCTCGTCCGTCCTGGACTCGGTACGGACCCGGACCTCGCGCCGATCCATATCCGCCGCCTCGACGGCCTCGACGGCATTGCACAAGAGGTTAACCACCACCTGCTCGATCTGCCCGGCGTCAGCCTCCACTTCAACGCCCCGCGCCATGGGCTCGAGGACGAGCTCGACCTTTTTTTCGAGTGCCATCGGCTCCACCATCTTCATCGCCTGGACGATGATGTGACGCGGGGATACCGCCGCCAGGCACGCAGTGCGGCCCCGAATGAAGTTGCGCAGCCGATGGACGATGTCGGACGCACGCTTAACTTGAGCTCGGAACGCACGCACGGCCTCGGCCAGCTCGGGATCATCGGCGCTCCCCTTGACAACGAGGGAGGTGGCCGCCTCGCTGTACAGGCTCGCGGCGGTCAAGGGTTGAGTCAGCTCATGGACCAGCGACGATGCCAGAATCGCCGCGGAGTTGAGGCGCGACGCCCGCGCGAGGGCCTCGCCGCGTCGGAGTCTATCCTCCTCGAGGCGCTTGAGCTCGCTCACATCGGTGTGCGCGACCACGACCCCAGCGGCGCCGAAGCCCGGCTGGGTCGCGGACATGAGAAACCAGCGCGTCAGTGTGGCAGTGTGACAAGGGTATTCGACGGCGAACGAGCTCCGCCCACCCTCGATCACGGATCGAATACCAGCCTCGACCTCATCGGCATAAGCGGAAGCGAGAAGCCCCCCGGATCGACAGGCTGAGAGGTAGTCGATACCGACGCCCTCGATGACGTCCGCAGCGCCCCCGTTTTCCCTGACAAACTGGCGCCAGGCGTCATTCACGCAGATGATACGGCCATTGCCATCAAGCACGGCGATATGGACAGGAAGGGCATCGAGCACACCGCGGGCAAAGCTTTCACTCTCGCGCAGCCGCGCCGCGGCCAGCCTATCGGCGGTGACGTCACGCTGGATACTGAGCCAAACGGTTCCATGAATCGGATGATCAAAGGTGGAGACCGCGGCCGCCGTCCAGAAGGTGGAGCCATCCTTACGGCGGTTGTGGATCTCCCCCTCCCAGCACCCTGTCGCGTTCAGGGGAGCAATGATGCCCTCGGCGGTAGCCTCGGGCGCTTCGTCATCGGCGGCGTTGAGCTCCCACGCCTGACGGCCGATCAGCTCGCCGGCGGCGTAACCGAATAAGCGCTCCTGAGCGGGATTCGTCTCCAGAATCACTCCGTCCGCCTTACGGACGAGCATCACCCCCTCGCCCAAGTTTGCGAGCATGGCGCTGTGCAATCGAAGGTCTTCCGCGTGCTCCTTGCTCGAGGAGCTGAGATTAGGTGGTCGCGCCAATTGGCGCGCTACGCGACGACGCGTGGTCGCGCGCTCTTTCCCCCGCTCGCCCATAGTTCTCAGGTTGCTCCTATCCGCATCTTCCACGAGATAGTGCCGGCGCCAACATCGGTTGGATTGCAGGCCAGCGAAAGGGCTGTCGTCGGAGCGGCCTGCTCTTGTGAGGCGTTATTCGCTCCAGCGTAGCACGGCAGGACTTCTACCGCACCGGATCGCCTGAAGGTTACGAGAAATACCACAGACAGAACAGCAGATTGCCACGCTTGACATCGGAAATCTCCGATGGCGTTGCACCCAACCAATGTCGGAAGCATCCGCGAAGCTGCAACCTGCGAGCGCGGTGCGAGAGGGCCGGCCGGTTGTAGCAACCCTGGCGCTGGCTCAAGGCATGGGGAGCATTCCAAAGCGCAACGCCGGGGTCAAAAGGCTATCGGCCGTGTAGGCGCTCGGGTCGGCCAATGGGGATTTTCCCCCAAAAAAACGGGCACCTCGATGGAAAACCCGCATGACCCTAAACCGCCAGGTGCTCGCGGCGGGACCGGCGGGCCGGGGACGAATCCAGCTTCAATTTACGCAAGACAGGGCGGGCGCGCCGTTGGAGCAGCGGCCGGTTCTGCAGACCGCGTTGGAGATAGGCGCGTTCTGCAACGATGTTAGCTTGAAGGACGAAGGTCCGATCCGGCCGCGGTCACTGAACGATCGGCCACAATGGAATACCCTGTGCAAAATTGGGTCGCTTCCAGCGAAACGAGTACGACGCACGACCACCGCACTCCACCCGTCGGCCCCGCGAATGTGAGCCGCCATGTCTGCGCTCACACCAAAACGAAAGGGTTGGGCTGCCGCTGGCAAAGAAAGTGCGATTGTTCACGAAAACTTGGCCCGGCGGGTCAAAGCCACGGTGGGGAGTCGTGTATTGTGACAACCTTCCGACGAACAGACGCTATCGCGATAGAGGACTAAATGTACGGACAGCTGCCCGAAGCCCAGCGGCGCAAGCCGACACTTCCCGCCGTACGCGACCGCCTCGCCCAGGGCGGGTTAGACAGCAGTATCCTCAAGGGTGCCACGCACCTGCGCATCGTGGGCACACGCAGTCCAAAGGCGTTACATCGGTAACGCCTTCCGCCGGGACGCCCCCTCTCCTCATGAAAGCGACCACGACAGCCCGACTCCGCCGTCCGCCACTGCGGCAGACCACGAGCGGCGCAACCCGCCGTGTCGGGGTCGAGCTGGAGCTAAGCGGCCTTGACGGCGAGCAGGTCGCAGACATTGTGGCCAAGCAGGTGAAGGGCCGTGCGGAGCACATCAGCCGCTACGAGCACCAGATCCGCGGCGATGCCGCCGGCCTTTGGTGCATCGAGCTGGACTTTCAGCTCCTAAAGGAGCTCGGCCGGCGCCCGACGAACGAGGGCCCGCTGCGGTTCCTGGACGAGGCGGCCGAGGGTCTGTTGCGCGCAGGTGCCGAGCGCCTGGTACCCTGGGAGGTAGCAAGCCCGCCGCTGCCCCTCGAGCGCCTGCATGAGGTCCAAGACCTGGTCGAGCGACTGCGAGAGGAAGGGGCGCGCGGCACCACCTACGGCTTGACCTATGCCTTCGGGCTGCAGCTCAATCCCGAGATGCCATCGACCGAAGCGGTAGTGATTGCCCGCTATCTCAAGGCGTTTCTGTGTCTCTTCGACTGGTTGCAGGAGCGCGCTCAGGTGGACCTTGCCCGGCGGCTCACACCCTACATCGACCCGTTTCCCCTCGACTACGTACGGCCGGTGGTGGACACCGGCTATTGGCCGGACATCCCTGGGCTTGTCGATGACTATCTCGCCCTCAACCCCACCCGCAATCGGGCTCTGGACATGCTCCCCCTGTTCGCACACCTGGACGCTGACCGGGTGCGTCGCGCGGTCGAGGATCCCCGCATCCGGCCTCGCCCCGCGCTGCACTATCGGCTGCCCAATTGTGAGATCGACCGCGCTGGCTGGGGTATCGAGATTGCGTGGAACGACTGGCTGCAAGTGGAGCACCTGGCTGCCGACCCAGGGCGGCTCGATGCGCTGTGCAGGGCGTACTGCGACTTTCTGGACCGCCCGTTCGGGCGGCTACTGGAAGACTGGGCACCACAGGTCCATCCGTGGCTGACGGATCCAGTAGACCCCTGATCGCGATCACCGGACCCAACAGGCGGGCCCTGGCGCCGCGGCTGCTGGTCCACCTCGGCGTGCTCCTGGCGGGCGGGCGCTGTCTGCAGCTTTCCCCGCGCAGACCGGGCTCGCAGCGGCGCTATCAGGGCGTGGTCATCACTGGGGGTCACGACATCGACCCGGTCCTTTATGCCGAAGAGTCGGCCCAGGTCTCGCCGCGCTATGACCGCGAGCGTGACCTCTTCGAGTCCGCCGTTATCGACGACGCCCTGGCGCGCGGCCTGCCGCTGCTCGGAATCTGCCGCGGCGCCCAGCTGCTCAACGTTCGGCGGGGGGGGGGCTGTACCAGGAGCTCAGGACCCTGCGCAAGCACACCTCCAACCGCCGCACCCTGTTACCCCTCAAGACCCTCCTAGTGCAGCGCGGTACCCGCCTCCACACCCTGCTCGGCAAGGAGCGGTGCCGCATCAACAGCCTGCACAACCAGGGAATCTCTCGATTGGGAGAGGGGCTGCGCATCGCCGGTAGGGACCTGGACAACATCGTGCAGGCGGTGGAGGACCCGAGCGCACCCTTTCTCCTCGGCGTTCAGTGGCACCCGGAGTTTCTCCTGCTGTCCGCCGGTCAGCGACGCTTGCTGCGCGCTCTGGTTGACGCGGCGGGCACTGTCGACGGGGGCTGATCCTTGGAGGCCTATCTCGGACTTTTCGTAGTCTCCTTTCTCGCGGCAACCCTCTTGCCGGCATACTCCGAAGTGATGTTCGCCGGCCTCCAAGGCGCCGGGTACGATCCGGCGGCCCTCTGGGCCTGGGCCACCGCCGGAAACACGCTGGGCGCGGCCTTCAACTGGGTCCTCGGACGCTACCTGCTGCGGTATCAGGACCGGCGCTGGTTTCCGTTCAGCGCAAACCGCCTCGGCCCTGCCCAGCGCTGGTTCCAGCGCTACGGTGTCTGGTCCCTGCTGATGGCCTGGGCTCCCGTCGGCGGCGACGCGCTCACCTTCATCGCGGGTCTAATGCGGGTGCGCCTCCATGTATTCCTAGTGCTCACCGCAATCGGAAAGGGAGCACGTTACGGGATCCTGCTGGGCGCCGTCGACTGGGTGGGCGAGATATTCCGCGCTACACCCTGAGCGTCGTGCGATGGCATCGGGTCGCACCGAGAGGCGGCGGCGTGCGTACCCTATGCGCTCACCTCTTGAACAGCCAAAGGATCAGGGTGAGCACGATGCTGATCACCACCATCGTCGTGATCGGGAAGAAGAGGCGGAAGTTGTCGCGCTGAACAACGATATCCCCCGGCAGTCGGCCAAAGGGGAGCTTGCCGAGCCAGGGCCACAGGACACCGACAAGAATGACTGCAATCCCGACGAGGATGAGAGTCCGCTGCATCAAAATCCTCCCCTCATCTGATCCGCCGGCACTCGCCGCTACAGGCGGTCGAGCTCTTGCGATTGGATGATGCGGACACCACACGCTGTCAGCGCACGGCGCACGGCCTCGTCCGAATCCGGATCGATCGGTCGGGTGAGGTCCCACAGGACGTAGGTGCTGAAGCCGGCCTGGGCCGAGTCCTCGGCACTGAGCTTGACGCATACGTCCCGCGCCAGACCGCAGATGAAGCAGCTCTCGATCCCGCGCTCCCTGAGGTATCCCGCCAGTCCAGTCGGCGGCCGCTGGCCAGTGCGGTCCCAGTTGTTGCGGAACGCGCTGTAAGAATCCACTTCCGGATCCATGGCCTTGCGGACGATCGCCGCCGCTTGCTCCCAGGGCAGCTCGGGATGCAGGGCTGCCCCGGCGCTGCCCTGAACACAGTGGTCGGGCCAGAGTGTCTGAGGGTGCCCGTAGAGGTCGATTTGCTGAAAGACACTGGCCCCGACATGGCTGCTTGCGAACGAGATATGGCCCGGCGGGTGCCAGTCCTGGGTCGCCACGCAGAGCCCAAATCTCCGGGCTGCCATCATGGCCCGGAGCGGGTCCAGGATGCGGTCACCCTCGGCAACGCCGAGGGCCCCGCCAGGCAGGAAATCCGGCTGGATATCCGCCACCAACAGTACACTCCGATCGCGTTTGCCCATACACTCCTTCCGAGCTGATGTTTAGCATCAATGGGTTATCTGGCGTCAGCCGCCAGCATTGAAGCATCAAGAAGTTGGAGCGAGAACGAAGCACCTTGTTGCCTCGGACTTTCCGTGATGAACCAAGCTCACGAAGGTGGTCGAGACCCGACGGCCCCTGGGTGAGTCCGAGCGAGAGGTTAGGTTCCCGGGCACTTGCGCCGCGTCGATCTTCGAAGCCCTTGAGAGCACCCATGGGCACGTCCGATCGACGCGTTGCCGTCTGGATCGCGCGCAGTGACCGATCGCGGGCCGCGAGCGGATCAGCCGTCAGAAAACTCGTCCAGGGCTCGCGATGGCCAGGGCCACGTTGATGAGCTCCTTGTCGCGCTCGTCCAATGCCGATTCCGAGTCTTCGTTGCGCAGAAGCGCCATCAGCGCCCCGGTCTCCGCGGGATAACGCTGCTGCAGCCGCTCCATCGCCACCAGTGACCGCTGCGACTGTTCTTGCTGTGTTGCCATCTAAATACCCTCCGCTCTGCTCAGTTGCCGCACGCGTCGCTGGTGATGGCGTGCGAGAAAGTCAAACCATAGCCATGCGCATTCAATCCGAAGATCCCTTGCGGGCATAGCCGTCCTGCTACCTCGTACACGTGCGCGGAAGTGCCGATAGCAACGCGGGATACATTGGCTGCAGCTTTTCGGCTCTATCGTAAGGGGTTAGGTTGCGGCCGGCGGGGATGCCGCTTTTGAGCATCCAGGGACGCGTTCTCAGCGTGTTCCGCCGGCCCCCCTCACCCCCTATGCGCAGCCGAGCTCAAGCCCAATCACGTCGGCTCACATGTGCTCCGGCAAACACAAACACCTCT
>CAWGNT010000025.1:0-57635 GCA_963824085.1 uncultured Gammaproteobacteria bacterium | reverse complement strand
CGGCGCACCTGCGCTTCGTGCGCGACCACCATCGCCTGATCCGGCGTGTGGCCGTGGTGAGCGACAGCGCGCTGCTGTCGCACCTTCCGCAGCTCGCGGGCCACTTCGTGGCCGCCGAGGTACGGCACTTCCCCAAGGCCAAGCGGGCAGGCGCCCTGGATTGGGTGCGGTCGGCCTAAGAAAATGCGAATTCCGAATCGCTCCAGGGCGATTCGCCTCCCTGATACAAGAGAGCGAGCTTAAGATCGGATGATGATTTGTGAGCATTTTGGAGGCGCCGACGGTGCTTGGCTTTGAGCTTGACGTTTGGGACTACCTGACCTTCCTCACCCTGTTCCTGATCCAGGCCGCGGTCATCAAGACGAGCAACCTGCATCGCGCGAACCGCATCAAGCCGAATCTCGCCCTCGCCGGCAGCTTCGACGCGGCGCCTGCGGTTCGGATTGCGGCGCTGTAGCTGCAGCAATGGAATACGGTTAGGCACTGTCATGCGGCCGTCGGCGAATGTATGGAAGTTACCAGGAGATCCAAATGAGAAGTTACCAGGAGATCGAAATGAGTTGCAGGCAACAAATGGCACGGGTCGGGCCGCTGCTCGTGCTGGCCTTCGCCGTCATGCATGGGACACCGGCCGGAGCGGAGCAAAGCGCGGGCGAGCTTGCCAGGGCCGCGCAGAACCCGGTGGCGAACCTCATCAGCGTTCCCTTTCAGGACAATATCAACTTCAACGTCGGGCCCGAAAACAAGACTCAGAACGTCCTGAACATCCAGCCCGTTATCCCGGTCAGTCTGAACCCCGACTGGAACCTCATCACCCGGACGATCATCCCGGTCATCTCCCAGCCTGCGTTCACGTTTGATCAAGACCGCACGAATGGGCTCGGCGACATCCAGTTCACCGCCTTTCTATCGCCGGCGAAAGCGCATGGGTTGATCTGGGGTGTCGGCGCAGTTGCCCAGCTGCCGACCAACACCAGCGACGCGCTGGGCAACGATCATTGGGGTCTCGGCCCTTCCGCCGTGGTGCTGCGCATGGACGGCCCCTGGGTGTACGGGGCACTGGTGAACAACGTCTGGTCGGTGGGCTCGGGCAGCGACCTCAACTACAACAACTTTCTGGTGCAGCCGTTCATCAACTACAACTTCAAGGGCGGTCTGTACCTGAGCTCGGCGCCGATCATTACCGCCAACTGGGAAGCCGACAGCGGCAACCGCTGGACTGTCCCCATCGGCGGCGGAATCGGAAAGATCGTCCACCTCGGAAGGCTCCCCGTGAACCTGCAGACCCAGGTGTTCTACAACGTAGTGTCGCCCGACAACGGGGGCGACTGGACCTGGCGCCTGCAGCTGCAGCTGATGTTTCCGAAGTGAGCGCCGATTGTGGTCTCCTGTCTAGAAGTCCCGGGCCGCCCCCGGTTTTGCGGACGGGGTCTTTCGTCTTTCCTACCCAGAGAGGCAATGATGCAATTTGGACCTTTATTGGCCGCTGCGGGAATCTGCACGGCCCTGCTTGCTAGCGGGTGCACGTCCATGGAGTCGACCGGCAGCGCGCCCCATGTCACGGCCCCTTACGCCGAGTTCCTGGCCTATCCCGCCCGACTCCAACGCCAGGCCGACGGATCGCTGCTGTGGGTGGCGCCGGGCGCCGACCTTGGCAAGTACAACAAGATCCTGCTCGAGCGCATCCAGGTCAGGCTGGCCGATGACGCCTCCTACAAGACCGTAGACCCCACCCAGCTGAAGACGTTGACGGACGCCTTCCGCCAGGCGATCGTCAAGGCGCTCAGCCCCGCCTATCCGGTCGTCAACAAGCCGGGCCCCGGGGTGCTGCGGGTGCGCATCGCGCTCACCGAGCTTGTGCCCACCAAGCCGGAGGTGAGCGCCGTGATCTTCTTCGTGCCCTATGCGACCGTAGCAGATATGGCCTCCGGCCCTGCGAGCGGAGGACCTGTTGGCTCTGCCCCCTACCTGGGCCGCACCGGGATCGCAGCTGAGCTCATCGACAGCCAGACCAATCAGATCGTCGCGGAGTATGCCGACACGCAGGTGGGACGCAAGTATGTGGTGAACACCAGCAAGGGCATGGTCAACGCCGTCACGACCGGTTTCACGGACTACGCGGAGGCCTTCACGACTTGGGACTATGCCAATCAGGCTTTCGCCCAGTGGGCGCAGCAGTTCCGTCGGAGGCTCGACGAGCTCCACGGGCGGCAAGTGGAAACGAAGGCGGTTCGGTGACGTAGAGGCTAAAGACGGATATTGAACAGGACGGCCGCTGTGGGTCTTGTCTCTGTGGTGAGGCGGGCCTTCGACCTTATTGGAGTCCCCTTCGGAATTTTTCAGGTGAAAGAGGTGAAAGAGGAGAGATGAAAAGCATGAATGCAGTTTCGCGGCTCCGCTGCGCCACTGGGTCTCTGACCTGGCTTCTGTGCGGAGCCTTGCTGTCGCTCGTGGCCGCTTGTGCCTCCACCGGCAAGAATGTGAGCGGCTGGGATCAAGTTACTGTGGGGCCCGGGGTGACCGGCAACTGCCAGTCGAACCCCTGCCGGGTGTTCTTCCAGATGCCGAAGGGATCGGGGACCTACAAGGTGACGGGTGACGGGATGACGTATGGGACCTACCCCGCCGGGGAGACGGTGAACCTGGGAAGCCTCTTTGAGAGCAACTCCATCAAGGTGCCTGACGCAGGTGTCGCGCCAGCCTACGTCTACGTGCCGCGGTCATTGTGATCGGCTTACAGGCTCCGACCAAGTTGCGGTGCCCCGAGGTTGTCCTGCGCTCAGATCCGATGGCCGCCGGCTCTAGAGCTGCCATCGCTCCGAGGGTAACTATCGTCCCGGCCCCACTGCGGTCCGGGTGACGAATGTCGTTGCTCACCTATGACTGAACGCAGCGGGTCGGCTGAGCCAACGGCGCAAGGAAAGGCGCCGTGGCGCCGACACGGACGTATTCACGGCGTGTCCAGGCGACCTGTTTTCGATTCTGTCCCTACAGCTGATCCGCAGTACCCATGCCATTGTCCATGATGAGGAGATCCGAAGAGATGACGACTAGACGAGACGTACTCACCGCGGCCGCCCTATTGGCGCCGCTGTCACTGACGCTCAAGGTGGCCCAAGCCGCCGAAGAGTCCGAGAAGGAAAAACACGAAAGGCACGAGAAGGAGGGGCATCATTCCGAGAAACGACGGATGGCGGATTTCCTCTTCGTACAGAACGCCCGGGGCGTCGCGTACTCGGAGGGCAAGCTGACCTTAAAGGACGTGAACCCTGTGACGGTGATGTTTTCCGACCGCCCCGAGCGAATTGCCGGTCACATGGCCACGAAGCGGTTCGTGCCATTTTGGAAGGAGGGCAAGGACAGCTTCCTGAAGGACCCGCCGAACGCGACCCTGTCGTTCGCCGAAGATAAACAGCTTGAGGACGCCGTGATCGAGCTTCGAGATCCTGTGCTCGAGGGCGAGAACCTTACCTACAAAGTGAAGGTGTTGGAGGGTAAGGTGCCGGCCGAAGGGGGGTTGGCATCGCTCTTCATCGACATCATCGGCATGCCGCTGACTCCGCTGTCGTTTGCGGGCGCTCGGCGCCGGATGTGGCGGCGTGCTGTTTGCTATTGATCCGGCACGCAAAGCTGTGGCCTTTATTCGTCGGATGAACGTTACGCGCGTCACGCTCCGCCGTAACCGTTCAGTCCTTTAAAAAAGTGGGGTGCAGGGGGGATTTTGGCTTGGTTGCCAGCGCGAAATCCCCCCGGCCCCCCTTTTCGAAAGGGGGGAGGTGAACGACTACGCGCGGACGAGCGCTCAAGCCCAAACTGCAATGTTTTGCTCATCGACCTTTTTTCTGTCCGCCAGGCAGCGGACATCTATTGGGGAAACTCTGTTGAAATCGAAAATCGCTATTTTCCGTGGGTGCAGGCATGGGGTTGCACTGGCAGTCCTTCCACTGCTGATCGTTTCGGGTTGTGCCGGACAAGGCGGCATGGAGAACGTCATCAAAACGGATACCGGAAAGAGCGCACTGCTCGGCGGTGGCGGAGGTGCTGCCATTGGTGCGATAGTCGATAGTGCCAACCCCTGGGCGGGAGCGCTCATCGGTGCCGCCGGTGGTGCCTTGACGGGCGGCCTGGTCGGCCACTTCATGGACCAGCGCAAGCAGGATCTGGAGCGGGCGCTTCAGCCGCAGATCAACGCGGGGCAGGCCAACGTCAGCATTCTCGCCGATCACTCCCTCTTGATAAGCATGACCGAGCGATCGGCCTTTAAGCCGGGGTCGGAGGTCGTCAACACAGCGTTCATCCCGACGTTGCGTAAGGTGGCGAATGTCGTCAGCACTTACGGGAAAATGACTGTTTCGGTCATCGGGCACCCGGACGCCACCGGTTCCCCGCAACAGCGCGCGCGGCTTGCCAACGCGCGGGCTGAGGCGGTCCGCAGCCAGCTTATAGGCATGGGTGTCCCGACGGCCCTGATCTCGGCCAGCGGCAATCCCAATAGCGCGTACATGGACGGTCGCGTGGAGCTCGTCCTCCACCCGCTCAGAAGCAGCTGATCGATATACCTAGATTCGGAAGTCGAACGACGAAGGACACGCAGAACACGAAGAGTTTCAGTTAGCTACTTCCAATTGCACCATCAGGCGGAGGGTGAAGCCGGATGTACCCCCATTCCCTAGTTCGCCGTTGTTTTTCTTCGTGTTTCTTCGTGTTCTTCGTGGTGAGCTGCTCTTTTTAGGGAAGCGGTCGCCAAAGACGCGCCATTGCCACCTCAGCGCGGTTAGGTCCATCGCGTCCCTCCGGTGTCATCTCGGTGAGCTTGCCTCAAGCATGCGCCTTCGGGCACATTGAGGTTGTTTCTTTCCCGGGCCAGACAGGCGCTACTCCTGGCAGTAGCGCGCCATCGGGCGCATCCTGAGCAACGCGAACTGTGGCGCTCAGAGGCATTTGGTGGCTGCAGCGCCTCGCGGGCGCGAATCGTCATCGGGCTGTCGTGAAATGTCAAGCATGCGCCGCGGGGCAGGCGTACACTCTGGCGTCTTGCCCCGTGGGCAAGGGTCTGTCCCAGATTTGATTAACCACTAAAGAGCGCGCGATCGCCTAACGTCTTCGTGGGCGTGCTAACCCCAATGGAAACGGTTGCCTGTTCCGACTGCGACCTGCTGCAGAATCTTCCAGAGCTCCCGCCTGGTGGCAAAGCGCGCTGCGCGCGCTGCGGTCGGACACTCGCGAGCCGTCCGTCGGACCCGATCGATCGGCCCCTTGCGCTCAGCATCGCGGCGCTGCTTGCGCTGATCGTCGCCAACTCCGCGCCGCTTATGGATTTGTCGGCAGTGGGGCGTCACGCGAGCACCACCATTATCGGCGGCGCGTACGAGATGTGGCTCCGCGGCCAAGAGGTGACGGCTGCGATCGTCGCCTTCTGCGCGGTCATTGCCCCTGCGGTCTACATCCTGTTTATGCTGACGGTTCTGCTCGCCGTAAAGCGGCCACCGGCGCCGCAGTGGGTCGGCGAGATGCTGCGCTGGGCCGATTACATGCAGCCGTGGTCCATGACTGAGGTGATGCTGCTCGGCATCCTCGTTGCGCTCATCAAGATCGCCGAGCTGGCCACAGTGGAGGCTGGCATCGGCATGTATGCGGTCGGCGCGCTGGTCCTGCTCTTTCCGGCAGTCATGGCGAGTTTTGATCCGGACGAGATCTGGCGGCGGGTCCAGTGGGCCGACGGTGTGCCACCGCCGCTGGGCTCCGACGGCCCCGCGGACGAGTCGACACAGTGACCGAGACCTCGCTCACCGGCGCTCAGGCGGGACTTGTGTCCTGCCACACCTGCGGCTTGCTGTCGTACCCGGCCAGCGCGGCCGAGCCGGGCTACTGCCCGCGCTGTGGCGCGGAGCTCGCTTGGCGCCGCCGCCAGTCCGTCCAGAACACCTGGGCGCTCGTCATCGCGGCGGCGATTTGCTACATCCCCGCGAATGTCCTGCCGGTGCTCAGCACGACGACACTGGGCTCTTCGGAGTCCGACACCATCATGGGCGGGGTCGTGTTCCTCTACACTTCGGGATCCTGGCCATTGGCGCTCATCGTACTGATCGCGAGCGTGATGGTCCCGCTCGGAAAGCTGACTGCGCTCGGCTATCTCCTGATCACGGTGCAGCGCGGCTCGGTCACGAGCAACCGGGAGCGGACCCGGCTCTATCGCATGGTCGAGTTCATCGGGCGCTGGTCGATGTTGGACGTGTTCGTCGATACCTTTACGGTCGCGCTCGTGCAGCTCCAGCCGCTGATGTCCGTGGAGCCCGGTGCCGGGGTCGCATTTTTTGCGGCGGTGGTGGTTCTCACGATGATCGCGGCAGAGACCTTCGACCCCCGTTTGATTTGGGACGCTGGTGCAGGGGAGGTGGCCTGACATGGCCGAGGCCAGCAACCGCGACGATCTACCTCAGGCTACTCTGGTCCCAAGAAAGCGTGGGCGGATACCGATCATTTGGATCATCCCGATCTTCGCCGCCATCGTGGCGATTGGGATTGCAGTCGATCGTATCCTGAGCGAGGGACCGACCATCACGATCGTCTTTAAGTCTGCCCAAGGTGTCGAGGCCGGGAAGACCTACATCAAGTATAAGGACGTGAACATCGGACAGGTGACAGCTGTGCAGTTGTCCGATGACTACTCGAGGGTCATGGTGACGGCGAAGATCGCCAAGAGTGCCGGCGGGCTTATGGTCGAGGACGCGAAGTTGTGGATCGTCCAGCCGCGCATCACGCTAAGCGGGATCTCCGGCCTCGGGACGCTGCTTTCCGGCAACTACATCGGCTTCGAGGCCGGTACGTCGAAGAAGCAGCAGCGCAGTTTCACCGGGCTCGAGGTGGCCCCGGTCGTCGCCATCGAGCAGCCTGGCCGGCAATTCGTGCTCAAGGCCGATGACCTGGGCTCGCTGGGGATCGGCTCGCCCATCTATTATCGGCGTCTCCAGGTTGGTCAGGTCATCGCTTACGATCTCGCGGCCGACGGGAAGGCGGTCCGTATCAAGGTCTTCGTCGATGCCCCTTACGATCAGTATGTGAACCCTGAGACTCGCTTCTGGAACGCCAGCGGGCTAGACGTCTCAATTGGAGCGGGCGGCGTGGACGTGCGGACGCAGTCTCTCGTGTCCGTGCTGATTGGCGGGCTTGCGTTTGAGACGCCGCCGGATGCCGTAGCGGGGAAGCCCGCAGCCGCGAATACCGTTTTCACCCTCTACAGCGACCAGGCCACCGCAATGAAGCAGCCGGAGGCCCTGGAGCAGCACTACGTGCTTTACTTCAGTGAATCGCTGCGCGGACTGTCCGTGGGAGCGCCTGTCACCCTCCTCGGTCTTACCGCGGGCCAGGTCACCGGCGTGGGGTTCGATATCGACCCGAAGACAGCGAAGCTGCGTGGGCGCGTGGAGGTCGTGGCCTACCCGGAACGGCTCATCGCGCACCTGCACGCGCAGCAGGCCGCCGCTGGGGAGGCCATCGCCCACAAGCAGCAGAAACGCCGCGAGTTTTTCCAGAGATTGGTCGAGGAGCGAGGTCTGCGTGCTCAGCTTCGAACGGGCAGCCTCCTCACGGGACAGCTTTATGTCTCGCTCGACTTCTTTCCGGACGCCCCGAAGGCGAAGGTGGACTGGAGCCAGGAAACGCCGGTGGTGCCTACGGTCCCGAGCACGGTCCCGGATGTCGAGGCGAAGATCACCGGTATTCTCGCCAAGATTGACAAGCTGCCATACGAAGCAATTGGGAACGATCTCAAGAACGCGCTCGCAACGCTCAACGCCACGCTCAAGACGGTCAACAAGGCCGTGGATCACCTCGACACCCAGGTCACTCCTGCCTTGAAGCCCGCTGTCGTCGAGCTGCGCCGTGCGCTTGCCTCGGCGGACCGCGTACTCAAGAACACAGACGCGACCCTCATCGGCAAGGACGCCCCCGGTCAGCTGGAGCTGCGCGATGCTTTGCAGCAGATTTCGGCCGCGGCGCGATCCCTACGCGTGCTGACCGACTTTCTCGAGCGTCATCCCGATGCCCTGCTCCGCGGCAAAGGAGGGGCGAAACGTTGATGTACCGCCTCGCCGCCCGCGCGATCCTCTGCTCAACCCTTATCCTGTTGGCAGCCTGTGCGTCGACGCCCGCGTCGCAGTTCTACACCCTAAGCGCGGCCGCTACACCTGGCGCGCCGCCGTCTCGCTTGTCCGTGGTTGTAGGCCCGGTCTCCGTTCCCGCCTCGGTCGACAGGCCCGAGTTCGTTGTCACCCAGGGGCCAAATCAGGTGCGGCTCGACGAGTTTCATCGCTGGGCTGCGCCTCTGCAGGACGAGATCGCCCGGGCAGTCGCCGAAAACCTAGTCCTGATGCTCGGCACCCCCAATGTGACTCTGTCCTCGCAGATGTTGGGCGCGAGCGCACAATATCGCGCCGTTATCGAGGTGCAGAAGTTCGTGTCAACGCCCGGGGAGGGAACGACGCTGGACGCCATCTGGAACGTACGCCGAGTGAAAGACGGGAAGTCCGAGACGGGGCGAACGGCACTGCACGAGACCGTTCACCAGCAGGGCTACGAAGCCCTGGTCGCCGCACATAGCCGTGCGATCACGCGCCTGAGCCAGGACATCGCCAACGCCGTGCGGGCGCTCAATCGCCTGAGTCCCCATGGCCGTTAGGTAAGGATGCCAATCGCACCAATGTACTAATCTCTCCGAGACCGTGCTGGGGACCCGAACGTCCTCTGCGACGTGTGTCGGACGTGCCGAAAAGCCGTTTCGCTCAAGATGCCCCAAGAACCAGGCAAACAACACCGGTTCGAGCCGTCCCATGCGATCTCTTTGGTTATCAGGCTACGCGCTGTCTGTGGCTTCTGCGACGCGGTATTCGCTGCTCGGCGCGATGGCCTCGATGCGTCTCTATTGCTTTAACTCGGCGAGGACGCCGGGATCCGTGCGCCCCAAGGACGTTGAGTAACGACTAGCCGAAATCAACAAGAGGAACTTTGCTATGAGATCGAGACCGTTGCTGCTCGCGGCCGCCCTCTCGGCGGCCTGTATTCCGGCCCTTGCTGCAGACGAGCCGGCCGCCGGTGTGCGTGAGGTGTTCCAGGCCCATGAAAAGGCATTCAACAGCCACGACCTGGCGGGGGTGATGAAGCTTTACGCGTCAGGCGGCAAGGCCGTGGTGATGGGCACTGGTCCAGGCGAGGTTTGGGTCGGCAAGGCACAGATCGAAGATGCCTACAAGCATTTCTTCGCCGACTTCGATGCCGGAACGCTCAAGCGTTCCTGTCCGTGGGAAGTTGGCGATGTCAGCGGCGACGTCGGCTGGATCAGCGCCACCTGCGAATACCACGACTCCCTCAATGACAAACCCCGTGCCTATGCGCTTAACGTCTCGGTCGTGCTGCAGAAGCTCGACGGGGCCTGGAAGCTGCGCACCATGCACTTCTCCAACCTGACATCCCCTAAGTCCACTTGAGAGGGCTGACATGAGCGACAAACCCCTGATCGAGGATGCTCCCAGCACGGAACTTGCTCGCGAGGAGCTACGAAGCCGTCGGGACTTCCTGATCGGCCTGGGCCGCTGGTCGAAGATCGTCATCGGTGCGGCCGTCCTCGGCGGTATTGCCGGCAGGGTATCGGATGCCGAGGCGGCCGCCTGGGTCAACCGCCGCGGCGGCTTGGGCGGTGGTGCCTGGGTCAACAACCGTTACGGAGGCGGTGGTGCCTGGGTGAACAAGCGCGGTGGTGGCGGTGCCTGGGTCAACCGACGCTTTTGATTCATCACCCCTGATTCATCACCCCGGATCGGCCAGCGCCGGATGCTGCAACATGAGGCGCGGGCCGCAGACGCTCGGCCACAGTGGTGAGCGGTACGCCCGCAGAGTGCTGGTCACCACGAAGGCCGCCGACAAACACGAGCTGTGCGGGTGTTCCGTATAGGTCAAGGTGATTGGCGCCATTCCTCGGCTACGACCGGCCTGCTTTGTCACGGGCTGCTCGCCGTCCGTGGCACCTGGTTTCCGGCATTCCCCCGGATCAAGTCCGGGGTAGGCTATGCCGGAACGATAACGTTGGTTCGTGCCTGGGCGTCATCCCGGCAGGGAGTGCCGCGATTAAGGCCCTATGGATGGAGTGCGGAGTGGTCCGGCTGAGTTTCAGTACTAACGAACGATTCGGAAACAACTGAACCACTTCGTTCGGCGTAGGGTGCAATAGCGGAGCGTATTGCACCGACTGGGATCAACGGCGACCTGCGGCGCAATACGGCTGGGGCCTATTGCGCCCTACCGTTGGGTGGTCAGAAAAATGGTCAAGTTGTTCTTGAATCGTCACTAACGGTCATGGCGCCAGCGCCACCCCGGTAAATGTTAGTCGCTGACACCCTGACCGTTTCCCTCACCACGGCCCTCTCCCGGAGGGCGAGGGAGATTGGGACGCGCTGCGCGCGACTGTCACGGTAATCACCTAGGTCAAAGTGTCAAATCGCATGACAATGCCTTCCGAGGATCCCGCGAGTGAACCCGCCGTAAGCATCCCTGCGGCCCTGTATCACGTCTTCCCCCGCGGAAACCTGGTGCTGCGAGCTGCCGATCCGACGGAGCCTCCGGCCCTGCTGGGGATGGACGTCCCCGAGCGCGTCGTCCTGCTGCAGCTCACCGATTTGACACCTACCATGGAGCCGTTGGCTGACTGGGGCGAAGGGCTTGCCATCGACCTGGTGATGACCGATCCGGCCGCGGAGCTCCCGTTTCTCTACCGCTGCACGGGGTTGTTGGCCCGACATCCTGTCCGTGTGACCGTGCCGCTGCTGCCGGGTGTGTCGCGGGCGGTAAAGCTCGCCGTCTCCCTCGGTTTTGCGGTCCGCCTGTCCGGTCACCAACCGACGCCCGAGACGGTCGAAGAGGCCCGCCATGCGCTCGACGGTTACCTCCATAACCCCACCGTGTCACAGCCGGTCGAGCCCTTCCACGGTTTGCTGCTCGCCTTCCTACACGATTCCCCGCTCAGCTTGTGGTCGCTCTTGGAACGAGACCCGGAACGAATGCGAGTATTCGACGACAGCGGCAAGGAGCTGTCTAACCTCGGACCCGCTTCCGTCACGGCGTTCCACGACGCCTTGGTCGCCGCAGGGGCCGAGTGCCGCGGATGCGAGTGGCTGTCGGTCTGCGGCGGGTACTTCAAGTGGCCCCGGACGGATTATGGCTGTACCGGTGTGAAGCGACTGGTCGCGGACGTCCACGCGGCGGCGGCCGAGCTGCAGCGGGGTCTTGCTGACTACAACGCGTCCCGCGGAGGAGCGAGCCATGGGATCTAAGGTCTTTTCACTGATCCTGCTGCCGACCCTGAAATGCAACGCCGACTGCGACTACTGCTTCGAGGACAAGACCAATGACCGGCTGTCCCTGGAGCGCCTGCAGGTGCTGATCGACAAGGTCCTGGATCATCTGGTCGAGAAGGACATCGCCGGGCTCATGATCCATTGGCAGGGCGGGGAGGCCATGACCCTGCCGCCGTCCTGGTTCAGCCAAGCACACGCCTTGATTCGCGAGGCGGCTACGGCGCGGGGGCGCTCCGTGACCCATGGTCTACAGACCAACATGATCGGCTACAGCCCGAAGTGGGACGGAGTGATCGGCGAGATGTTCGACAACAGCGTCAGCACCTCGCTCGACTATCCGAATCTCTACCGCCGCCGGCGCGGGCAGGATGTCACCGACTACAACGCGGTGTGGACGGACAACGTCCGCCTGGCACGCAATGCCGGCATCGATGTGCAGGTCATCTCGGTGCCGAATGCGGCGACGCTGGAGATCGGCGCCGAGCGTTTCTACAGCTACCTCGTCGACGAGCTCGATATTCGCAGCTTCCAGGTCAACACCCCGTTTCCCGGGGGTGAGACCAACCTGGTAAAGCGACTCTTGCCCCTCGACACTGGTGCGCTGGCCCGCTTTTTCGTGGAGCTGGCGGAGGTTTGGCTGGAGCGCGGCTACGAGAGCGGCGTTCGCGTCGGCCCGTTCGACGAGCTTCTAGCCTACTTTTCCGGCGGGCAGGCGGTGCTGCCGTGCATCTGGACCGATGACTGCGCCAATCACATCATCTCCATCGATGCCCGGGGCAACGTGGCCCAGTGCGATTGCTGGGTGACCAGCTATCCGGACCATTGGTTCGGCAATATCTTCGAGTGCGAGAGCCTCGGGGAGCTGCTCGCGCAGAGCGCAATCGTGGAGCGCTTTCACCAGCGTCCCATGGTCCTGGTGCAGCGGGACTGTATCGCGTGCGACTATCTGGCGGTCTGCCACGGCGGGTGTCCGGTGCGAACCTTCACTGTGCACGGCACCCTATTCGAGAAGGACCCCCACTGCGAGCTCTACAAGACCCTGTTCGGCCACATGGCAGGTGCCGCGGCGCGCCTGGCTCACCACGCCACTGCCGCTCATGTCGCCGCCGGTCAGATGGGTCCTCGGGATCTCGGGGGCGAGGCGGCTACTGCACGTGCCGGGCATGTGCCCCCGCCCTCCCAATAGACAGCGGAGCATGACCCGACCGATGCGGTTCGCTCGCTTACCGCATCCGTCTTACCGCTCGCCTGAGGGGAACCGGTCCGTCCCCCGACTCCCACCGGCGCGTAACCTCCGGTAGCTGTCAAATCGGCCTTTACGGCCCCGGTCCATGGGGCTATTGTCGCCGTCGTACCCGCTTTGGGGCTATTGGGGCCTCAGTCAACCGGACCGTTCATGGCCAGACACCAATCGAACAGGGTGCCTGATATCTCCGTCGTTGTGCCCGTGCACAACGAGGCCGACAACATCGCCCCACTGCTGGCGGAAATCGGCGCTGTTCTCCGGGGCTTGACGCAATACGAGGTAGTTGTCGTGGACGATGGCAGCACCGATGCCACGCCGCGGGTCCTGAAGGAGTGTGCCACTCGTTATCCAGGGCTGCGGCCGTTGCGCCACGAGCGCAACAGCGGCCAGAGCGCGGCGCTGGCGACGGGTGTACGCGAGGCGCGCGCACGCTGGATCGTGACGCTCGACGGTGATGGGCAAAACGACCCCGCGGACATCCCCGCGCTGCTGGAGCGGACCCGGGAGGCGGCAGAGGCCGAGTCCCCGGCGATGATTGCCGGCTGGCGCGTCGAGCGCAGAGACACCTGGCTCAAGCGAATCTCCTCCAAGATCGCCAACGGCGTGCGTGGATGGATCTTGAACGACCACACGCCGGACGTGGGCTGCGGCCTGAAGGTGTTCCGACGCGACGTCTTCCTGAAGCTTCCCCAATTCGACCACATGCACCGGTTTTTGCCAGCGCTGTTTCAGCGCGCCGGCGGGGCGGTCATCTCGGTTCCAGTGACGCATCGGCATCGCACCAAGGGCCGCTCGCACTACGGCTTGCACGACCGGCTGTGGGTGGGGATCGTGGACATGTTCGGCGTGCTCTGGCTGGGGAAGAGAATGAAGCTCACGCCGTTTATGGACCTCGCCGGCAGCGCGGAGCCGAGTCCCCACGACAATGGCGCCCGTACCGCCGGCGGACCGATCGCGCCGGGAGAGGGTGCCGGTGCATAGGACCAGCTGGGTGTTTGCACTTGCCTGGGTTGTGGCGGCAGGTGCGATCGTTGTTGGGCTGGGGTCTCCGCCCTTGATGGACGGGGATGAAGGGCGCAACGCCGAGGTCGCGCGCGAGATGAAGGAGACCGGCTCGCTCCTCGTCCCGCTTTACAACGGCATGCCCTACCTGGACAAGCCCGCGCTCTACTTTGACATGGTGGCGGGGTCGCTGGCCGCCCTCGGCGACACCGAGACGGCGGCGCGGCTGCCATCGGCGGTGTTCGGGCTGCTGACCCTGCTACTCGTGTGGGCCTTCTGCCGACGTGTCTACGGTGGGCGCACCGCGGCAATCGCAGTCGTAGTGATCGCGACTGTTCCACTGTTTATCGTGTTCTCACGGACCGTCATCTTCGACGGCGCGCTCACTTTCTTCGTCTGCGCTTCGCTGCTCGCGGGGTTCACCGCCCTGGAGAGCAGCGACCAGCCGGGCGCCGGCCGCTGGTACACGCTGAGCGTGCTCGCGGCCGCCATGGCGACCCTGATCAAGGGTCCGGTCGGCTTCCTGCTCCCGCTGCTCGGCCTGCTCGTTTACGCGCGCGTCCGCAAGGTCAGCGGCGGCAAGCGGTTCTTCTCCCCGCTCAACGTCGCAGTCTTCCTCGTCCCCGTCCTTGCCTGGTTCGTGGCCCTCTCGATTCAGAGGCCCGACTTTCCGTACTACGGCCTAGTGAAGGAGTCGCTGATGCGGTTCACATCCACGGCCGAGTTCCGACGCGGTGCGCCTGTCTACTATTACATCCCCGTGATCGCCCTGGCTTTCTTTCCATGGAGCATCCTACTCCCCGAGATGATTGTCCGTGGCTGGCGCCGCCGAGGTGCGGCACTGGGTGCGGACGCGATGCTGGCAATCTTCGCGCTCGTCGTCGTTGTCTTCTTCTCCATCTCGAAATCCAAGCTACCGGGGTACGTTTTGCCCGCAATCGTTGCGTTGGGTGTGCTGGTCGCGCGGGTGTTCGACCTGGCGATGACCTACCCTGAGGGGGCCCCGGCGGCGTTGATCCGACGCGGCACTCTGGTTCTGACGGCGGTGTGCGGTGCTGCGGGTGTGTTCCTGGTGGGCGTTCAACTTCGCCTCGTGCCGCTGCAGGCGCTGTTCCACCTCTCGGACGCGGAGCTGGAGCGCGCTCAGGCCGCACTCATACCGCTTATAGTTTGGTTTCTCGGAATCGCCGGTGCAGCGGCGGCGGCGCGCGCGAGCCGCCGGATACCGGCAATGCTTACCGTGTTCGCACTGCCGCCGTTCCTCCTCATGGCGGTCGGCTCCGGCCAGTTGCAGGCATATGCGGACGGGAGATCCTCGCGCCCGCTCGCGCAGGCCATCCAGCGCGATAGCCCTGGCGGCGTCGAGGTGGCGTGCTACCGGTGCTTCCCTCCGGGCCTGGCCTTCTACCTCGGCCGTTCTATCGTCGTCATCTCCAACAACGGGCACGAGATTCCCAGCAACTACATTCCGTTCTACCTCAAGACCTCCCCGTGGCCGGAGCAAATGGTGCGCCTGGATAATGCCGATGCCTGGATCGCTGCCACGAAAGATCCAATTTTCCTATTGAGCCGCGGCGCCTCGCCGCAGCCCTGGGTCGCGGAGCTGGCGGCGGCGCGGGGGACGACGCTCCGGGAGCTCACGCGCCGCTGGTGGGGCGCGCTGATCCCGCCCGCTGGGCATTAGGAATGTGCGGAATCGCCGGAAACGTGAGGTGGGAGGCGACCGCGAGCGAGCCGGCACGCGTTCGGCAGACCGAAACCATGGTCGACGCCGTGGCGCATCGTGGTCCGGACGACCGGCGTACCGTGCAGAGCGGTGCGGCTGTGCTGGGCGCGGCGCGCCTGGCAATCCGCGGCCTCCAGGACGGCGGCCAGCCGATGGTGCACGAGGGAAGCGGCGTGGTGGTCGTCTGCAACGGCGAGATCGACAACCATCCCGAGCTGAAGGAGTTTCTCGCTGCGCGAGGGCGCACCGTCGATGCCAAGAACGATGTGGCGGTGATCGCGGACCTCTACGGGCTCCTCGGCGCGGAGTGCGTGCAGCAGCTCAAGGGCGCGTTCGCGCTTGCGATCTGGGATCCGGCCGAACAGCAGCTGCTGCTGGCACGCGACCGCGCGGGCGAGCGCCCCCTCTTTTACGCCGTCGACCAGATCGGCGTGACCTTTGCCTCGGAGATTGCCTCGCTCGTGACGGCCCTCGGGAACCCGTTGCAGAGGGATATGCAGGGGATCCGCGACTACCTTCAGCGCGGTTACTTCGGCGCGCCCCTGTCACCGTTCCAGAACATGCGCAAGGTCAGACCCGGGGAGATCGTGACCTTCGGCCCGCATACGCAGGAGCAGCGGCGGTACTGGCGCTGGGATTTCCCCGCGCCGGCGAGCCCGAGAGCCGATGTCGAGACCTTCGATGGAGTCTTCCGGGAGGCGGTGCGCCGTCAGAGCGAGGTGGACGTCCCGTACGGCGTCTTTCTCAGCGGAGGGATCGACTCCTCCCTCGTCGCAGCGGTGTTGAGGAGCCTCCGGCCCGAATACCCGCTCACCGCGTACACGCTGCGCTTTCACGAGCGTTCCTTCGACGAGGGCTCGTTCGCGCAGCAGGTGGCGCAGATGCTTGCGATCCCCTGCGAGACCGTGTGGGTGCAGGCCGAGGACTTCCCGCGCGAGCTTGCGGGACTGATCGCGCATACCGGTGAGCCCCTGGCCGATCCCGCGTGGATCCCGGCCGCAATGCTTGCGCGCCGCGCCGCTCGGGACGCTAAGATCGCCTTGGTAGGGGAGGGGGGAGATGAGCTGTTCGGTGGCTATCCCACGTACCTCGGTGCCCAGTTCAGCGCCCGCTACGCGGCGCTCCCGCACGCCGTGAAGTCGGCAGTCAAGGCCCTGGTGAGACGCTGGCCCCCGAGCGAGAAGAAGATGACGCTGTCCTTCCTGCTCAAGAAGTTCGTCGAGGGGGCGGAGACCGAGGGCATGGCTCGTCACCTGCTCTGGACCGCCAGCATCGACCCGGTGCTGCTCAAGCGCCTGGGTGTGGAGCCTGCTACGCCGCGGGTCGACCCTGGTCAGGCGGGCGAGGCACTGCTCGACGCGCTCCAACGCTACGACCTCGAGAATACTCTCGCGGAGGGGCTGCTCACCAAGGCCGACCGCGCGAGCATGCTCTCAGCGATCGAGCTTCGGGCGCCGTTCCTCGACCCCGACGTAATGGATTTCGCAGCCCGCCTGTCGTCGGGACAGCGGGTGAAAGGCGTCACCACCAAGGTATTCCTCAAGAGCTACGCCCGGCGCTGGCTCCCGCGCGCAATCGTGCACCGCAGGAAGCGCGGACTCTCCGTGCCGCTTGCGGCTTGGCTGCGCGGCCCCCTCTACCAGTGGGCGGAGGCCCAGCTGGCGAACCCGTTGTTCGAGGATGTCGGCATCCGGCGCGCCGAGGCCGACGCCCTGCT
Organism: uncultured Gammaproteobacteria bacterium; assembly: GCA_963824085.1. Classification (GTDB taxonomy): domain Bacteria; phylum Pseudomonadota; class Gammaproteobacteria; order Chromatiales; family Chromatiaceae; genus JARRNE01. Next base: position 40,599 of record CAWGNT010000025.1, on the reverse strand, counting down.
GCAGGAGCATCGCCAGCTCAAAGGCGATTACGCCCGCCCGCTCTGGACCCTTCTGGTGCTCAGCGAATGGCTGACCTGGGCAGCCTCGCGGGAGCGAGCCGATCCGTCTCCCGATGCGGGGGTGGTTGTCGGTTAGCGGGCGGCTTTTGCCCAGGATTCTTGAGCCCCTCACTGGGGTCTTAGGTGTATCCTTCGGGGCGGTTACGCTCGAAATATGCCCAACTCACGCAATTTTTTCGCTTTTCGGCCGAAGGGGTCGGGTTGCGCCCGCCGGGGGTGTCGGCCGCAGGGAGGCGGCCGTCAAGCCTTCAGGGAGGAATCCACGGCGTACCCCGGCGGGCGCAACCCGACTCCGATAAAACGAAAAAATCAGATACAAGCGGTGCATATTACCGGCCCACTCGGCCCTTTCGCCTCTCGACCGGAGGGCGCGCACAACATCCCGCTGGTCATGATCGACGACGTCGGCTTCGCTGCTTGCGCAGATGCGGTGAGGCACGAACGGCATCACAGCTGCTGTCGGAGCTCAACTAAAGTGGCTTTCCTTTGCGGAGGTATTCTGTTCGGATGCTGCCTTCATTGCCCCTACCACAGTGGCTCGTCTCTATGACCCATACCCCAACATGCGCCAGCAACCGATTCCACGTCGAGCTCATTAAGCCGTCACACTATGATGACGACGGCTATGTGATCCAGTGGTTCAAGGCATGGATTCCTTCAAACTCGCTGGCCAGTCTCTACGGTCTCGCCATCCAGGCGGCCCAGAACAAGGTGTTGGGCGAGGGCGTCGAGATCCTCGTCAATGCCTACGACGAGACCAATACGGTCGTCCCGACAGATTTCATCCTGAGACGCATTCAGGCGGCGGATGGGCACGGCATCGTATGCATGGTCGGGGTGCAGTCCAATCAGTACCCGCGAGCCATGGACATGGCGCGGCGTTTCCGCGCCGCGGGCGTTCAGGTCGCCATCGGCGGTTTTCACGTCAGCGGTTGCATGGCAATGCTGCCGGAGATGCCGGATGACCTGAAGGAGGCTCTGGACCTCGGCATCACCCTCTTTGCCGGCGAATGCGAGGGCCGATTCGACGACTTCCTGCGTGCCGCCTACGAGCGCCGCTTGCAGCCCCTTTACAACTACATGAACGACCTCCCGGGGCTGGAGGCTCAGCGAATGCCCTACCTGCCACCGCGCGTGGCCCGCCGATATGCGCCCATGCCGGGGACCTTCGACGCGGGCCGCGGTTGTCCCTTCATGTGCAGCTTTTGCACCATCATCAACGTTCAAGGCCGCAAGTCTCGCTACCGCTCGCCGGACGACGTCGAGGGTCTGCTGCGAGCCAACTTGGCGCACGGCATCCGCCACTACTTCATCACCGATGACAACTTTGCCCGCAACCGCAACTGGGAGGCCATCCTCGACCGTATTGCTCAGGTGCGCGAGGAGCTCGGAGTGAAGTTCAACTTCACCATCCAAGTCGACACCATGTGCCACAAGCTGCCGAATTTCGTGGACAAGGCTCGCAAGGCGGGTGTTTCGCGCGTCTTTATCGGGCTCGAGAACATCAACCCCGACAATCTGCAGGCCGCCAAGAAGAAGCAGAACAAGATTGAGAACTATCGCGAGATGCTCCTAGCTTGGCAGAGGAAAAAGGTGACCACCTACTGCGGCTATATCCTGGGCTTTCCGGGAGACACCCCCGAGCGCATCCTGGCCGATATCGAGACCATCAAGCGCGAGCTGCCGCTGGACATCCTCGAGTTCTTCTGTCTCACCCCGCTACCGGGCTCGGCGGATCACAAACGTCTCCACGCCGCAGGTACGCCCTTGGAGCCGGATATGAACTCGTATGACCTGGAACACGTCTGCACGACGCATCCCAGGATGAGTAAGGAAGAGTGGCAGGGGATCTATCGCAAGGCATGGGATGCCTACTATTCTCTGGAGCACTTGGAGACTCTGATGCGCCGCGCCACCACCGTCGGCCGCAACCCAAAGCGGATTATGGAGATTGCCCTGGAGTTCTACGGCTGCTTCAAGTTCGAGGGTGTTCACCCGCTGCAAGGCGGCTTCATTCGGCGCAAGGTTCGAACCGAAAGGCGACCGACGTTCGCGCTCGAACATCCGCTCACCTTCTATCCGCGGCGAGTCAGCGAATTCGCGAGCACATATTCGCGGATGCTCGTCTTTGCATGGAGCGTCTGGCGCCTTTACAAGCGGGTAAAGCGGGAACAGGACGGAGCTGGGGAGCCCTATGTGGACGACGCCATGCGCCCATTATTCGAACCGATGAATGCGGAGGACTGGGCCGGGGACAGAGACCGCGTCCCGCAGGCCCGGGCGTCGTGATGTGTGGGCTCATACGATGTCATCACCGGAGCAATAGCTGGTATCGGATTCCCATGACGTCGGGCCCGTCGTAGGACCAGGTTTCGCAACGCATGTCCTTGACATTTGGTCAATATCTCGGATTCTAAATCTCATACCTTGGATCTCAGGAGGGCTCGGTCTGGCAGCGTTCCCTGAAGCGTCCTGCTCGGCGAACGATCTGCCCCTGCCGGGAGAGGGCGGCGTGCGCGTGGCACCGATCCTCGGCATCCCGCGGCTGCTGGCAGGGATGGGGTTGGACCCCAACCAGTTGATCGCCGAGGCAGGTCTCGATCTGGTCCTCTTCGACGACCCGGACAATATCATCCCCTTCGCAGACCTTGGCCGCTTCGTTGCGCTCTGCGTGGAGCGTACCCGGTGTCCCCATTTCGGACTACTGGTGTGCCGCAATGCGGGCCTGGAAATTCTAGGCCTCGTTGGAGAGCTTGCCCGCCACTCCCCCGATGTCGGAACGGCCCTGCGCAACATCATCCTGTACCTCCACCTCCATGACCGCGGGGCCATTCCGATCCTCTCGGTACGCGGCGACCGCGTGATGCTGGCCTACTCGATCCACCAGCCGGGCGTACCGGGGACCGAGCAGATTTACGACGGTGCCATAGCCAACGCGTTCAATATCGTGAAGGCTCTGGCCGGTCCTGATTGGAAGGCGACCGAGGTGCTCCTCCACAGGCCCCAGCCTGTCGACTGCGAGCCATACCGGCAATTCTTCCGCACCCGCTTGATCTTCGGCGCTGAGTACTCGGCAGTGGTTTTTGCCGCTTCGTGGCTCGACCGCAGATTGGATGGTGCCGACGCGTTGGTACACCGCCGGATCATGCAAGAGATAGAGTCCCTGGAGGCCCAGGGGGCGGGTGATCTCGTGACTCAGCTTCGGCGCGTGCTGCGCCGCATGCTTGTCGTCAGCACCCCTCAAGGAGAGACCCGACTGGGGCAGATGGCGGACCTCTTTGCGCTGCATCGGCGCACCCTGAACCGGCGCCTGTGCGCGCAGGGGACGAGTTTCAGGGTTCTGATTGACGAGGCCCGCTACGACATTGCCCGCCACCTTCTCCGCGATACCCGCCTGCCGGTGTCGGATATCGCAGCCGCACTCGACTACTCGGAATGTGCCGCTTTTGTGCGCGCCTTCCGCCGCTGGTCGGGGACCTCACCAACAGCCTGGCGCACCGAACACGCCCCCTATTGATCTCAATCACGCGTTCGATCCGGTCACCCCCGGCGTTCGGATCCCGCTCAGTCTGCTCTTCCATCCGCCTGGTCAGGCGACTGTCGCAAAATGTCAATTGCGCTAGTTCCGAATTACAGACAATGCGTTCGCTTCCGAGAAACCTGAAGCACTAATGCGTCCAGGCAGCGGGCAAGAGTCCGCATGACCATGCTGTGGGCGGCCGCGACGTGGCCAGTAGCACACACTGCGGCCGGCGGCGAAATGGCTCCATGCACCATTAAAGTTAATGCAGGCAGTGCTCGGCGATTCGGTGCCTGCCGAGTCCGGAGCTCACTTTCTTATTCGACGAGGTGGAGAGATGACGACGCGACGCAAGTTCATGAGCTACATCTAAGACCCGTCCCCGCGGCTGCTCGGTTCCGGAATCCCTTCCGGAACGACGACGCTGTTTTCCAGGCTGTCATCCCGAACATGCCGTCAGGTCCCGGGAATGGATACGAAGCGGTCAACTGAGCTTTAACGGTGATCACCTTCCAAAAAACCGACGAGGATTAACGTGGGACTGAGCTCTTGAACATGGCGCCGAACCCATGGCGGCGCATCGCGGCTGCGTTGGCAGTCATCGCCTGTCTCGGCGCGGAGCGAGGCAGCGGATACCGGCCCGCGCCATCATGCCGAGGGTCTCTATGACGAGGCCAGCGCTACGTACACCGTGGTCCGCGGCGACGACCTGGATGCGATTGCCGAGCGATTCGGCATTGGCCCGGCAGAGCTGAAGGTCATCAACAAGCTGAAATCCGATCTGATCGAGGTGGGGCAGAAGCTCGTCGTCTCGGCTCCGGTCCCGGCGAAACCCACGAGCGAGCCCCGGGCGGGGAGCTCCCCCACCGACGAGCTTCGGGCCATCGCCGAGGATGCCTACCTCTACGGCTTCCCAATGATTGTCGGCTACGACGTCCTCAACAAATATTTCATCGACCGCAACTTGGGGCAGTTCAAGGCCCCGATCAACCAGATCCACAACGAGGCGCGGGTCTACACGCCGAAGGATACGGGCGTCAGCACGCCCAACAGCGACACGCCCTACTCGATGGCGCTCCTCGACCTGCGCGCCGAGCCCATGGTGCTGTGCATGCCGGAGATCGAGAAGCGCCGCTACTACGACGTCCAGCTCGTCGACCTGTACACCGACAACTACGGCTACATGGGCAGCCGCACCACCGGCAACGGCGCCGGCTGCTACCTGGTCTCCGGTCCCGACTGGCAGGGGGAAACGCCCAAGGGCATCGCCAAGTCCTTCCGCAGCGAGACCCAGTTCACCCTGGTGATCTACCGTACCCAGCTCTTCGACCCGGCCGACATGGACAACGTGAAGAAGATTCAGGCGGGCTACAAGATCGAGGCCCTCTCGGCCTTCCTGGGCCAGCCGGCACCCCCCGAGGCGCCGACCGTCGACTGGCCGAAGCTCGAGAAGAGCGCCTTCACCAATGCCTTCCCCGAGTATCTCGACTTCCTGCTCCAGTTCTGCCCGCCCGTCGGCACCGCCGCAGTGGAGAATCCCCTGCGTGAGAAATTCGCAAAGATCGGGATCGGCCCGGGCAAGAAGACTGCACACGGGGCCCTTCCCACCGAGGCCAAGGCGGCGATCGGGGCTGGCGTGAAGGCGGCCTTCGCCAAGATCGGGAAGACCGCCGAGAGCGTCGGCACCGACGTCAACGGCTGGCACATCGGCGCCGCCGCCGGCAGCCGCGACTTTTACCACGGCGACTGGGCTCTGCGCGCCGCCGCCGCCAAGCTCGGGATCTACGGCAACAGCGAGGCGGAGGCGGTCTACCCCTTCACCCGCCACGACGCCAACGGCATCGCGCTCGACGGCTCGAAGCACACCTACCAGATGACCTTCCCGGCGGGACAGCTCCCGCCGGTGAACGCCTTCTGGTCCATCACCATGTACGACGGCCGCACCCAGCTCCTGATCGAGAATCCGATCAACCGCTACCTCATCAATTCCCCCATGCTGCGGGGGCTGAAGAAGAACCCGGACGGCTCGCTGACGATCTATGTGCAGAAGGACTCCCCCGGAAAGGACAAGGAGTCCAACTGGCTGCCGGCGCCCGACGGCCCGATGTTCGTCGTCATGCGCCTCTACTGGCCGAAGACCGAGGAACCCTCCGTGCTTCATACCCGTGGATTTCCCAGCCGTCCTCCAGCTCGTGCTTGCGGCCGGATTCCCGTTGCTTGCTGTGGTGATGACGCAGATTCCATTCGCGGACCTGATAAATTGGATTGTCGGCTCGATCTTTCAGTCACCGGCGGCCGCGTGGCTCTCGTCGCGCGGCATGTTTGCCCGGTATCAAGGGCGTTGCGGACACGGAACGGCCGCCAGCGTGGCCGCACGTCCGGAGCAGGCCTCGATGCTTGCGCGCTCAGGTCGCGGGCGCTTACGACGATACGTACCGGGAGGCATCATGTACGCTGACTTAGGAGCGACGCCCAGCCGCCGTCGCCGGCGCCGGGTACACCTCCTCGCGTTGTTGCTCGTGCTGGGGCTCTTTTTCTTTCACACCGTCGTGTTGTTCGACGTCGCGGGGTTGCTGATACACTCCCAGGCCCGGCTCGTGGAGCTGTTCGGCCAACACAGGATCGGCAAGACCGTCATTCTCGCGTGCTTCCTCATCCTGTTCGCTGCACATGTCGCGGAGGCGGCGGCGTGGGGCCTTTTCCTGCGCTGGCAGAGGCTCGTGCCGACCTTCACGGAGGGGCTCTACTTCTCCGCGGCGACGATCACGACCCTGGGGTACGGCGACGTGGTTCTGCCGCCCCCTTGGCGCCAGATCGGTCCGCTGATCGGGATCGCGGGGGTACTGAAGTTCGGCTGCTCGACGGCATTCCTGTTTGTTCTCATGCAGGGGGTATGGCAGAGGCATCTTTGACGGCGGCAAGATGAGGAGGTGACCGGTGGCCGATAACGTAACTTCAAGAGTAAGCGGATGACACAGGAGAATCGCATGACGAGCACACGAGTTTCGATTGGTGGAGCACCCCGCTTGGCCGCGCTTCTCGCGCTGGGCGCGGGCTCGCTGGCTGTCGGTCAGGTGAATGCCGGCGGACTCACCGCCTATGAAGTCGGAAGCGCTGATGTCGGCCTTGCATCGGCGGGGTACAGCGCGCGTGCACAGGACGCCTCGACGGTGCTGACTAATCCAGCCGGCATGACGCGGCTGGACGGAAACCAATTCCTGCTCGCAGGGCAGCTGCTCTGGGGCAATACCAAGTTCTCGATCGACTCCGGTACCTCGCTGGCGCTCGGCAATGGGGACGGCGGCTACGCGATTGGGTCCGACGGATGGTTCCTTGGCGGCGGCCCGTTCTTGAGCTACAGCGTGTCGCCCGACCTCAAGGTCGGGTTCGCTATGACCGGCAACTTTGGCGCCCCCTTGAGCTACGACGACAACTGGGTGGGCCGCTACTACGTGCAAAAGGCGACGATGCTCGGGATCTCCCTCCTGCCCTCCATCGCCTACAAGGTGACCGACAAGCTTTCCCTCGGGGCGAGCGTGAATGCCATGTACGGCATTTACAAGAACCAGGTCGCAATCAACAACCCGTTCCCCAGCTACGGGGACGGCCAGCTCAAGATGGACGACAACACCTGGGGCTGGGGCGGCAACCTCGGTCTCCTCTACGAGATCGACGCCGGCACCCGGCTCGGACTCACCTGGAGCTCGCAGGTCAACCTCGACTTCAAGGGGTCGATGCAGTTCTCGGGCTTGGCGCCAGGTCTGGCTACGCTGCTGGCCGATCGCGGACTCCTGTCCTCGCAGCTCAAGGTCGGCATCAAGGTCCCGCAGCAGGTGATGGGCAGTCTGTTCAAACAGGTAAACGACCGCTGGGCGGTGCTGGGCAGCGTGGGCTGGCAGCAGTGGTCGAAGTTCGGCCAGGTGCAGCTCGGCATCGACAATACCACCAACCCGAGGGGTGTTACGACAAGCCTGGACTTCAAAGACACCTGGCACGTCGCGCTGGGCGCCCAATACCACCTGAATGACCCCTGGACGCTCAACTTCGGTATCGCCTACGACTCCAACTTCCAGGACAGCTCGAATGTCTCGCCCCTCCTGCCGGTGAACTCGGCTTGGCGCTTCGGCGTTGGCGGACAGCAACAGCTGAGCAAGAGCACGTACTGGGGCATCGCGGCGGAGTACATGTACGGCGGGACGCTCGACACCAAGCTGCAGAGCACCCTGCCGGTCGCACTCGGCGGGCGCGGAAACCTCGACGGCTCCTTCAACAACGTCGGAACCCTGTTCCTCGCCGCGTACTACAACTGGAAGTTCTGACGAGGCTCTGCCTCGAACCGACACGGCGTGAGTCCGTATGGCGTCGCCGCGTCGCCGGGGCTGGCCCAGGGCCGAGCGCTCGGGTTCCGCCCGGCCTCTGATCATTCTGGGGGTAACCTTGGCAGCCTCATCGAAGAAGGTCATCTACGCCGCCCTGGCGGGCAACGCCCTGATCGCGATTACCAAGTTCGTTGCCGCCGGGATCACCGGAAGCTCTGCCATGCTCTCCGAGGGCATCCATTCGGTGGTCGACACCGGCAACCAGGCGCTCTTGCTCCACGGTCTCGCCCGGGCCAAGCGTCCGCCCAGCGACGATTTCCCTTTCGGCCACGGCAAGGAGGTGTATTTCTGGAGCTTCGTCGTCGCCATCCTGATCTTCGCCGTCGGCGCCGGCGTGTCGGCATACGAGGGGGTCAAACACATCCTAAACCCCGTGCCGATGGAGGACCCGCTGGTCAACTACATCGTCCTGGGCCTTGCTCTAATCTTCGAGGGCACGTCTTGGAGCGTCGCCCGCAAAGAGTTCGCGAAGTGGAAGGGAGACCTCGGGTACGCGGAGGCGGTACACCGGGGAAAGGACCCCACCCTGTTCGTCGTCCTGTTCGAGGACTCGGCCGCCATGCTGGGCCTGGGGGTCGCATTCCTCGGCATCCTGCTTAGCCAGATCACAGGCAATCCCTTGTACGATGGACTAGGGGCGCTGCTGATCGGGATCATCCTCGGCGGTACGGCCGCCTGGCTGGCCTATGAGACGAAGGGCCTGCTGATCGGGGAGGCGGCCGGCCGGCATGTCGTCCAGGGTATCCGGCGCATTGTCTCCAGCGCGAAGGCGGTCGAGAAGGTGAACGAAGTCCTGACCGTGCACATGGGTCCGGAGTTCATCCTCGTGAACCTGAGCCTGGATTTCCACGACGACCTGGAGGTCGGCGAGGTGGAGCGCGCGATTGCTGACCTGGACCGCTCTATCAAGGCGGCCTATCCCTTCGTGAAACGCGTGTTCATCGAGGCGGAGTCCGCGGTCGCGTTCGCCCGCCAGCAGGCGAAGGCGGCGGAGGAATCGTCACAGCGGCCTGGATGAGCCCCGGCGCAGTGTCTCGCTATGCATGCCGGTTGTGCGTGCGCGCTGACCTGAGACCGGGTCGCTCGCCGTCCTTGGCAACTGGGTTCCGGCACTCCCTGCCGGAACGATCGACGGTGATGCGTGCGTAGGTGTCGTCCCGGCAGAGCCTGCCTCGGACGTGATCCGGGAGAGCTCCGAGATCCAGGTCCCAGGGATGGAGTGGGAGGGGTTCCAGCTGGACTTCGTCACCAATCACCTTGAGCTAAGCAAGATGATCAAATCACTTGCGGCTCGATTTGCGAGAAGTCCCGCACCTGGTGATGTGCTGGAGCGGGGTCGAGCTCGGCTTCGCGTACCAGCCACAGCGTCTTTATGCCGGCGGTGCGGGCCGCGTTGAGCTCGTTCTCGACGTCCGACAAGAACAGGATCCTGTCGGCCGGCATCCCCAGCTCGGCGGCGATGCGTCGGTAGGAGTCCGCTTCGCCCTTGGCGCCGATGCGGGTGTCGAAGTAGTCGGAGAAGAGGGGGGTCAGGTCGCCGTACGCCGTGTGGGCGAAGAGGAGCTTCTGGGCGTAGACCGAGCCCGAGGAATAGACATAAAGCTTGAGCCCTTCCGCCTTCCAGCGCCGCAGGGCTGCTGCCGCGTCCGGATAGATGTGACCGCGGAAGGCGCCCTCGCGGTAGCCTGCCTCCCAGATCAGCCCCTGGAGCGCCTTTAGCGGTGTGGCCTTGCGGTCCTCGTCGATCCAGCGTTCAAGGGTGGAGGTCACGGTCGCGAGATCCATCTCGGGATCGCCCGCCTCGGCGCGGGTGTCATTCACCAGACGTACCACCTCTGGCTCGTCCTGGTGATCGCGGATGAAGGTGCCGATCTGTGCCCGCGCATAGGGGAAGAGCACGTCCTTGACGAAGGAGAGGGAAGAGGTGGTGCCCTCGATATCGGTGAGGACGGCACTGATCATGGTCCGGCGACATACTCGTCGAAGGTCGGCAGGCGGCGGGCGATTTCGCTTCCCGTGAAGCTGCCCACCCAGCCGTCCGGCACGGTGAAGAAGCGGATGCACTTGAAGTCCGGGTTCTCCCCCATGTCGAACCAGTGCGTCGTGTTGGCGGGTACGGAGATCAGGTCTCCCTTCTCGCACAGAACCAGATAGACCCTGTCCTCGACGTGCAGGTAAAAGGCGCCGCTGCCGTCGACGAAGAAACGCACCTCGAAGTCGGAGTGCGTGTGCTCGCTGAGGAACTTGCCCCGCATCTCCTCCTTCTGCGGGTGGTCCGGTCGCAGCGCGACCACGTCGATGGACTGGAAGCCGTACTCGGCGCTGAGGCGTCCGATCGCTTCATCGTAGGCGGCGAGGACCTCCTGTTGTCCGGCATCGGCACTCAGGGGCCGGTCCGCTTGCCAACGCTCGAAACGCACCGAAAGGGGCCCGAGGGCGGCGGCGATGGCCGCATGGTCCCGCAGGGTGGCACCCGTCGGCGTCCCGTCCTCACGATAGATGGTCAAGGCGCTCATGATGTCGCAACTCCCGAATACGCATCTCACATTCGAATAGAAAGTCGAGGGCCTCCACGTGACGAAGGGCGTCCGCCACGTCCTCGCCCCAGGTGTAGAAACCATGGCCTGCAATCAGGTAGCCGGGCACCTGCGGGCTCCTATCCATCCAGTCATCAACCGCCGCGGCCAGGCGCGCAATATCCTGGTCATTGGGGAATATGGGGACGGCCAGGCTGCAATCATGGGTGTCGATACCCGGGAACGCCTTGAGCAGCTCGTAGCCCTGAAGCACCAGCCGCTCACGCACAACGCGCGAGAGTACGGTGGCGCTCACCGAGTGGGGATGGAGCACCGCCTGTGCGTTTGCTAAGCGTCGGTAGATCTGGCAGTGGAGAAGGGTTTCCGCGGACGGACGTCGGCCGTCCAGGGAGCGGCCCTCACCGTCCACCCGCATGATGTCCGCTTCGGATAGGCGCCCCTTATGTCGGCCCGACACCGTGATCGCCAGCGAGCCGTTATCGAGCCGCGCGGAGAGATTGCCGCTGGTGGCGGGCACCATCCCCCGCTCGAACAGGAAGCGTCCGGCTTCTACCAGCTCAGCGGCGCGAGGAGGAAAGTCGTCGGGCATCGGGCGGAGCCTCACAAGCTGCGTGGTACGGGAGCAAAATCGTCATGTGCTCTATCCTGTGCTCCGATCGAGGTCGGTATGAATCTCCTTATCCGCGGTCACTGCGTCATCGCCTTGGCCAGCGGCCGAAATTGAAGTGCATAGAACATTTCAAGGTAGCGCCGACTTTCGGCTCGCTCCAGGTTCGTCACGAACTTCCAGAAGCCGTAGATGCGTGAGAGCGTCATCATGCGCTCGGCGTACCGTTTCCAGGTGTAGCGCTCCTGGACGCGCGCGAGACCGGCGTGCGAGATCTCCTGCCAGTGGGCTGGGTCATCGCGACAGCGGGCGAAGAAGTCGGTGATGATCTCGGCGGCGCGCTCGCCGTGGTTGGGGTCGATGTGAAAGCCGGACACGCCGTCCTCGACGATCTCCAGGGGTCCGCCGAAGCAGGTGGCGAAGGTCGGCAGCCCGGAGCCCATCGCCTCGACGACCGTGAGTCCGAATGCCTCGAAGAGGGCGGGCTGGACGAATGCGCCACGGCCGTCGGCGACAAAGCGGTAGAGCTCGCCCGCGAGCGCTTTCTCCAGATGGACACCTAGCCAGCGCACCTGGCCGTCGAGACTGTGCTCGTTCATCAGGGCATGCATCCGCTCGATCTGGTCGCGCTCCTCATCGTCGGATGAGCGGTTCGGGTCCACGTGTCCGGAGACGACCAGCAGATTGACCTCCTCGCGCAGCTTCGGCGAACGCCCATACCAGTCCACCAGCCCCGTGAGGTTCTTGATATGGTCCATGCGTGCCATGGTGAAGAGCAGAGGCTTGTCCCGGTCCTGCAGGACTCCGCGGCTCTCACCTGGGCGGTCGCCGCCGAAAACGAGGTCCCGGATCTCCTCGTCGAGGTGGGCCAGCCGCCGCTCGTGCTCGGTGTAGGGGAAATAAATGTCGGCGTCGGCGCCAGGGGAGACGATGTTGAACTTGGGGTCGTAGACGTCGATGCCTGCCACCACGCGGTAGAGTCCCGGCATGGTGAAGCTCATGTGGCTCTCGTACTGCCCCAGACCGTCGTCGGTGCCGGCGATCTCCTGGTAGGTGCTGGTGATGATGAAGTCCGCCGTGTTCATGGCGATGAGATCGGCGGTGAACTGGCACGAGAAATGATAGCGGTCTTCGTTGTGCTGCCAGTAGAGGTCCGAGAAGAGGTATTTGGTCTTCTCCAGCGCATGGGCGACGTTGCACTGGCTCACGCCGAGGCGCTGGGACATGAGGGAGGCCACCAGGTTTCCGTCGGTGTAGTTGCCGACGATGAGGTCGGGGCGCTCGCCCAGCTCGGCGAGCAGCTCCCGCTCCGCATCCAAGGCGTACCGCTCCAGGTAGGGCCAGATATGGAAGCGGGAGATCCAATAGGGGACGATCTCGCCGGCTTCGCTGCGGAAGGGGATGCGCAGGATGCGGGCGTTGCGGGTGCCCGCGATGGGCTCGATGCGCTCGTCCGAAGTCGTGCCCTCCGCCTGGGGGATGAGGCGGGTGAGGACCACGACCTGGGGCTCGATGTCGATCCCCTGCTCGAGCAGCCGCTCCTGCATCTCCCGCTCCAGGGCGCGCACCTGGTCTAGGATGTAGACCACCTGACCACCGGTGTCCGGTCGACCAAGCACGTTGGATTGCCCGAACCAGCCGTGGATCGACAAGATGGCGATCGAGAAGATCATGGGGACCCGCCCCAAGAACTCTTCCAGTATCCCCGGCGCCGGGGCCTCCAGGATCTCCAGCAGCAGGCCCATGGTTTCGCGGATACGCCCGGCGTCGCGGCCCCATCCCGGCTCGAAACCCAGGCGCCGCAGATCCTCCGAGAGGTCCGCGAAGGGTGTGCTGGACGGGCGCCGGCGCAGCATGATCTGGGCCTGGCGCAGGCTGCTCCGCAGCCCCGCCACGTCCCGGATACCCGGGTTGAGCATGAGCTGCTGGCCGCGGTAGCAATGGACGCTTAGGAAGTCGAGCAGCTGGCGGTCGCCCTTACCGAGCTCCTCGAACAGACGGCTCGACAGGCGCCGGTTCAGGAACTCGACCCCGCGACCGATGGAGCTCTCCTCCTGCAGCTTATAGAACTCCCGCGAGAAGGGTTCCAGATCGATCTCCAGGGGCCAGGCATCCTCTTGCCCGCCGCTGGCCAGCCGCTCCTTGAATCGCAGGTAGTCGGCTACGGGTACCTCTTCCAGATCCATCGCGTCGACGTGGATGCGCAGATAAGACCAGACCGCAACTCTTCGACGCAGCGCGAGGTAGACCCAGGAGCGGTCGAGCGCCGCTTCCTGTGCGATGGCAAGAGCGGAGGCGAAGGGCGTGTCGCACAGGGCTCGGCTCTCGTCCATGGCGCACACCTGGTCGAAGGCGTCCTGCAGATCGCTGCGCAACAGAAAAGGCCGGTTCAGGGCAATGAGGTAATGCAGCACTCTATGGGCGGCGGTGCGCTGCTCGCGAACGAAGGTCCGCAGCGCACCGACCAGCGGGTCGGTCCGTTCCATGGGTATTAGAGGCTCCAGGTGGCGATGAAAGGTTGATAGAAGGCCGGGTCTTGCACGGTGGCGCCGCGTTGACCGACCATGGCGGAGGCGAATGCCTGGGCGCGGTCGAGCGTCTGTTGGAGGGGCCAGCTGCGAGTGAGACCGAGGATCAGGACGGACGCGAAGGCGTCGCCTGCCCCCACGGCGTCCACGACGCGGACATTTGCTTGAGGCGCAACCCGAAGGATCTCCTCTTCGGGTGTACGCGCAAAGGCGCCAGCCGCGCCTTCCGTAACGAAGACGCCCTGCAAGCCAAATCGTTCCTGAAGGAGGCGTGCCTGCTCCGCGCGCTCGTCAGTCTCCGGAACCAGCAACGCCAGCTCGTCGGCGTTGATCTTGACCCACGAGGCATCCTCCACCAAGCCGAGGACTGTCTCCTTGTCCCACCAGGGCGGGCGAAGGTTGACGTCTACGAAGGGTCGCGGATTCGACTGCTCCTTGAGCCTTGCGAGTGCGGCGCGGGAGTGTTCGTCCCGCAGGGCCAGGCTCCCATGGTAGAGCAGGGGGTTAGCGGGGATGTCGGGCAGCTCCTCGGTGTCGATGCGGTCGTAGGCTCGGTCGGCCTTGATGTCGAAGGTAGGCTCGCCGCCGCGCAGGCTGACCGTGACCATCCCCGTCGAGTGAACGGGATCCGTCTGGAGCCCCGAGGCGTCCATGCCCCACTGCTCCATCGCATCGCGGATGGCGTGGCCGAGGGCGTCATCCCCGACACGGCTGACGAACAACGGGTTGAGTCCGAATGCCTGCAGGTGCCAGGCTACATTGAAGGGCGCGCCGCCCATCACTTCACTGCCGTCGGGGAAGACATCGAAGAGGACCTCTCCGAAGACGACGGGGCGCGGTTCCGTTTTTTTGCTCATGATGGTTGGCGAAGCGACTGGGGTGGTTGTTATACACGGCTCACGTGGCTTTTTCCGTTCTCCGCCGAAGGGGCCGGGTTGCACCCCTCTGGGGTGTCGGCAGCAGGGAGGCTGCCGTCAAGCCTACAGGGATGTATTTACGGCGTCCCTCGGCGGGTGCAACCCGGCCGCGGAAAAAATCCAAGTGCGAAACGTATATTCGTCAGGTCCGAGCGCGGCTGCCGATGACCCCGCACTCGGTCGCGGGAGCAGTCTGCGCCCGAGGTGGAGTGGGGCGAGTTGCTCCCCGGAACCCGATTGCCTTCGTCAATTCTACTGGCGAGAACGTTTGATTCAACCGCGGCCCCGCGAACAGAGCGGCACTCGGGTTGCCGCCGCGCGCGTCAGACCTACCTTCACTCGGCTGTTCAGAACCCGTTTTCCGACCGTCAAAGCGAAAGGAAACCCTCGGGCGCAAGGCTGGTGGCCAGCATCACGGCGTTGATATCTTCGTGCTCTCTCCAGGTGCCGGACCGCCGGTTCGCCGGGTCGAGCCAGAATGTCTCGATAGTTTCTACCAGCGGCACAAAGCGCGTCAGTGCCTCGATACGGGCGCGCAGCAACTCGCGCGCTTGGAACGCCTCCGAGCTCCGGGCGAAAAGGCTCTGCGTCTGCCGTGCTGCCCGCAGGCCGATGGAGAGCCCCAGCTCGCGGAATGCGAGCCGGTAGTCCGGCGGCTGGGACAGGAGATCCGGGTTGGCCGCTTGGTATTCGAGCCCCGGCAGGGCCGCCGCCGCCAGGGTTGCGATGAGATCCTCAGGCCCAGCAGCTCCGGCCAGCTCAAGCTGCATGAGCGTGTACATGGCCGTGAGAAGGCCCCCGGTTCCGAGGGGGTCGGCGGTAGCCAAGCTTTCGCCTTCGCACATGGCCGCCAGGCTTGCGATTTTCGGGTCCAAGTCGATAGCTGTCGGCTCTCGCAAGTGCTTGGCCGTGGCACGCAGCTCCATCAAGGTGACCAGTCCGTCCAATGGGTCATGCTGCCCCATGGCTTCCACCAACGGGCGGGAGAGATCGATGCTCATCTTCCAGTGCATCTGCTCCCGACCGCCGGAAGAGGGGACGTACGTGAATCGGTCGTAGGCCGTCTCGGCGAGCTCGATCGCCCACCGAATGTAGCGAGCGTCACCCGATAGCCTCGCCGCCCGGCTGAGGGCATGCATCCATTTGGTCAGGTAGTGGAAGTATTGACCGTCCCTGTTCCACTCCAGATCCTCATCCATCGGCTCACTGGGTGCGCGCTCGTTCAGCGGCTTGCCGATGCGCAGGCCTCCTCTCGTCGGGTGCTTCCTCCCGATCTCGTCAGCGAGACCGCTGATCCACCCGGTTCGCGGATCGTCGTCCCTATGCCGCCCGAGCACCTGGTGCACCTGATTGACGAGGCGTAGTGCGAGGTCTCCGTATGACCTATCGTGGGTGCGCCGCTCGAGCTCCAGGAAATTGCAGACGGCGAAGGCGTCGGTCCACAGGTAGCGCATGGGGATGCCTTCGCCGGTGAGGCCCGTGCGCTCGGCGAATGCCGTCATGAAATCGCGGACGGAGGCGGTCGTCTCGCGGTCGTTCGTTCCCATAAGGGCAGCCCTCCGGGCCCAACTATACCGGTCGCACGCGCTTTTTCGATTTCTTGGAGCCAGCCTCCCCGTCGCGTAACGGCTTAGCGCGGGCCGAGGAGTCGGTGGAGCGTTGACTCCCGATTGGTCTGTCGCCGCTCCCCACGTTGAAGTTCGAGCGCTCTTGTGCAAACGCCGAACAAAAAAGACCCGGCGCTGGCCGGGTCCGGATCGGGTCCAAGTGTTTCAGTGGTTGAGCGCTGCATGATAGCCGACTGCGCGTTCGCGCTCCTGCGTATCATCGGATACGGCCGCTCCTCGCAGCACGCGGTCCTCGTCGTCACTGACCGACAAGTCACCGAGGAAAGCCCGTCTCAGTCCTCGCTCGTACCCTTCCCAGTAGGCCGTACGCTCTCCCAATCCTTGCATGATGCGTGCTTGCATCACGCGGCTGCGGAACTCCGCTTGGTTCAGCGCCATCTCTCCTCCGGGTGGTTCTACCCTATCTTGCCTGCAACGGCGGCGGATCAGCCTGGTGCAGGCATCCCAGGCTGACCGCTGCCGACAAAATCTCGGCAACGAGTCAAGTATGGCAGAAGAGCCGCGTCTCGCTAGCCGTCCACAAGGGTGCGCCCGAGCCCGCATGTGGCACGTGCTGGAGGGCTGGAACAATCTCACCGAGCCATCGGTGCTCGAGGGGAAGGTGCCGCGGGAGAACATGGCGAGCGATCACCTGTGGCACGACCTCGGACTGTGGTCGCGGCCTGACCTTGCGGTCGTCATGCGGCGCAACTTCCCCGCGCTGGCGGCGCGCAACGTCAAGGACATGAAGTGGAAGCGTTTCCTGTACAAACAGCCGTGCGAGGCGGAAGGGGTCTATACTTGCCGCTCCCCGTCCTGCGAGGTGTGCAGCGACTACCGTGTTTGTTTCGGACCCGACGAGTGAATTACAGGCGGCGGTAGGACCCCGCCTCGGCAGCGATCTGCAGCGGCGCGCCGTCGGCGCATACGTGGGCCTTGCGGCTGGCGACGCGCTTGGCGCGACGGTGGAGCTCCTGACGCCAGGCGAGATCCGGGCGACCTGCGGCGAGCACAGAGACATGCTTGGCGGCGGCTGGCTGCGCCTGAGGTCGGGGCAGGTCACCGACGACACCGAGATGAATCTGGTGCTCGGCCGCACCATCGTTGCTCGCAGGCGAGTGGAGCCCGCGGCGGTGGCCGAGGCCTTCAGCGAGTGGATGCGCGGCAAACCGGTGGACATTGGCCACACGGTTCGGCGAGGTATCGCACGTTACCGCCAGACCGGGAATACGGAGATGCCTGAGCACGAGTACGATGCCGGAAACGGCACCTGTATGCGTTGCCTGCCGATCGCCCTGTTCACCCTCGGGGCGGAGGCGGATGTGGTGAGGGCGGCGAATCGGGCCCAGGCGCATGTCACGCACCACAACGCACTGGCTGACGCCGGGACTTTGACCGTCATCCGGATGGTTCAGGCTGCCCTCCTTGGCGGGACGAAGGCCGATCTCAAGGAGCTGACCGAGTCCCTGGTGGCGGAAGACGCCAGGTACGGCTACGACCGCAAGCGCATGGAAAACCCGGGGGGCTACATCGTCGAAACCCTGCGCGCCGTCTTTCAGTCCCTGTTCGCCACCACCGATTTCGAGGCCGCTTTGATCGACGTCGTGAATCGCGGCGGCGACGCGGACACGACCGGCGCCATCCTGGGCATGATCGCGGGTGCGTTCTATGGAGTGGGCGCCATCCCCCGGCGCTGGATGCGTACCTTGGACCGCGCCGTCATGAAGGCATGCGTCGAGCAGGCCAAGCAGCTGGTCGCCCTCTCGCCGCACTTTCTGGGCGAGAAGCCGGCGGAAACCGCTTGACGGTCGCCCGTCACGGGCGTGGCTCGCGGCGGGTAACCTTCACCGGTCAATGTCCGGTCCACGACTCGACGCCGTATGACCGGGACCGGAAGTCGAGGCTAGATGACGGGTTCGACGACCGGCTCGGCAGCTGGCTCGACAACCTCTTGCTCGGCTCGCGTCTGCCCGGCGACGGGCCGGCAGAACAGTGACGCTCCCAGCGCATCGAATTGGTCGTACGCCTTGCGCGTCCAGACCTTCACGCGTTGGCGTTCCATCAGACCGAGCCCCGCCTGCTTGTTGTTCCCGGCGGCCCAGAAGCTCAAGTTTTGGTGATCCACCTCTTGCAGCTCCGTGCTGCGGGTCTTGACTCTTGCCGGTTTTGACCTACCGTTCCGGTCATGGCGAGGCCTTTGCGACTCGAGTTTGCCGGCGCGCTTTATCACGTCACTTCACGCGGTGACGGGCGCGAGGCGATCTTCCGGGGCGACGGTGACCGGCCGGTGTTTTTCGACGTGCTGGCGGGCGTGTGGGAGCGGTTCAACTGGGTCATCCATGCCTACTGCCTGATGACCAACCATTATCATCTCCTGGTCCAGACGCCGGACGGCAATCTGGCCAAGGGGATGCGCGAGCTCAACGGCGTCTATACACACAGCGGTTCAACCGGATCCATCAGCGGGTCGGTCATGTCTTCCAGGGGCGCTACAAGGCGATCCTGGTCCAGAAGGAGACCTATTTGCTTGAGCTGGCCCGATACGGGGTCCTCAACCCGGTGCGCGCGCACATGGTTGCGTCCGCCGGAGATTACCCGTGGAGCAGCTATCGAGCCATGACCCGCGACGATGCACCCCGGCGAGCCGTCACCCTGGGAGAACATCAAGCGGCAGGTCTTCCTTGGCACCGACACGTTTGTTGAGTCCATGCAGTCGAGGGTCCCTTCGCGACTGGACCTACGCGAGGTGCCTCAGGCAAGGAGGCGACCGGTCCCGCGCCCGTTGCATGACTATGACCAGGCGCACGCGCACCGAAATGAAGCGATCAAGGCGGCCTACGCCAGCGGAGGGTACACGATGCAGGAGATCGGTGACTACTTTGGCTTACACCTGTCACGTGTCAGCCGGATTGTCCGCGGACAATCCCGGGATCGCGACGCGACCGAGGCAACAGTCAAGACCTGACCCTGCGCTTGCTGCCTTGCTCTGCGCTTGCTGCTTGCTGCGCTTGCATGTTACCGCTGGCGTTAGCTGCAGAAGGCCACGGTTGACGTTTTAGCGTCATAACGTTATCTTCAAGCTCGGAGGTGCGGTGTCATGAGAGAAATGTCCAAAAGATCAACGATTTACTTCGAACCTGAGATTCATCACGCCTTGCGGGTTAAAGCGGCAAACACCCACCAATCATTGTCCGAGGTGGTGAACGAGGCGGTTCGTTTAGCGTTGCGTGAAGATGCAGAAGATTTGAGCGTGTTCGAAGAGCGTGCCGAAGAGCCAACGCTGAGCTACGAGGCCCTGCTGAAAGATCTGAAATCGCATGGCAAGTTATGAGCTGGTATTCAAGAAATCGGTCGCGAAAGATCTCCGGAACATTCCAAAGAAGGATGTTGCACGTATCCTGAAACGGATTGAGGCTTTGCGTGATGATCCACGCGGAGAGGGGTGCGTAAAGCTTTCCGCGCAAGAACGCTATCGGGTTCGACAGGGAGTCTTCCGAATTGTCTATGAAATCCGCGAAGACGAGCTCATCGTAATGGTCGTCAAAGTTGGCCATCGGTCTGCAGTCTACAATAGCAGCTAACAATCGGGCCGAACGGGACCTGCGCATGAGCAAGGTCAAGCAGAAGGTGTCCGGTTGCTTCCGAACCCGCCACTACGCCGAGGCCTATTGCCGCATCTCCAGCTACCTCCAGACCATGGCCAACCGCGGATACAACCCGCTGGTCGCCATCCAGATGGCCCTTTCTGGCCAGATCTATGCGGAGGCGGGTGAGTAGTTACGCTTCACATAAATAATGGAATGTGAAGTACCCGATTATGTGAAGTGACCCTCCACGGGCCGCAGAATAGCTCATCATCTCAGCCTCTTCGTCCACCCTCGGTGCGAAGTTTACTGCACATAATTTCGGTGCTATGGCTCTCCATAAGCAGAAATACGAGCCTGGCCCCTTTTTGCCTCTTTTTGCCTGTGGTGGGGGCTCCGGGTAACCGGAGTCCCTGCGCCGGAGGCCGGACCAAGCCAGCGCTAGGTAGGTTGTTTTGTATGCATTCCGTGCATACGCTATGGGGGGTGGACAGCGCTTTTGACCCGAGCAAGAACGCCGCTAACCTTCGTAAGCACGTGATTTCGCACACGGAAGGGGACGGCGTGCTCAATGACCCGCTGGCCCTCACCGTCGAAGATGCGACTGCCGAGGGCGAGCAACGCTTCGTCAGCATCGGCATGAACGTCTTCGGCCAACTACACGTGGTTGTCTACAGCTACCGGGCGGAGGGCGTGCGCCTGATCTCGGTCCGCAAACCCGACCCCAAGGAAGTGCGAGCTTATGAGCAAGACCTATGACTTCTCCCATGCCAAGCGGGGCGCGGTCCTGCCCTCTGCGGGGAAGAGCCGCATCACCATCTACCTGGATGACCTCGTGATCGAGCGGTTCAAAGCCCTTTCCGAGCAAACGGGCAAGGGCTATCAAACTCTGATCAACGAGGCGCTACGGGCGCACCTGGGAATTGATGCGGCGCCTCTTACCGCGGAGGTCGTGCGCCAGATCATTCGTGAAGAGCTGGCGCAGAATGGCTAGCAATGGCCTCACGCGGGGGCCGGGAAAGGGGGCCAGGCTCGAATTCTGCTCGACTGCTTGCATGCCGCGCCGTCCGCGCGTTCATCTCGACTGGGTGCCCGTGCATATTGTGCAGCGGGGTCACAACCGCGGTGCCTGCTTCTTCGACGACCAGGATCGGCACGCCTACCTCGGCTGGCTGCACGAGGCCCTGCGGCGGGAGGGCTGCCGCCTGCACGCCTACGTGCTGATGACCAACCACGTGCCCCCGCTGCTTACCCCGCAGGACGCCAACGCGGTTCCCCGGGTGCCGATCGCGGTGGGCCGGCGCTACGTGCAGCACATCAACCGCGCTTACGGGCGCACCGGCACGCTCTGGGACAGCCGCTACAAATCCTCGCTGGTCCAGGCCGAAACCTATCTGCTGCTCTGCCAGCGCTATATCGAGCTCAATCCGGTACGCGCCGGCATGGTGGCGGACCCGGCCGAATATTCCTGGTCGAGCTACCGCGCCAATGCCTTGGGCGAGCCGAACCCGATCCTGACCCCTCATCCCCTGTATCTGGCCCTCGGGCCCGAGCCGGGCGAGCGCTTGGAAGCCTACCGAAACCTGTTCCGTATCGCCCTGGCGGACGCGCCGCTCGCCGATCTGCGACTGGCGCTCAATCAAAATCAGCCGCTGGGCAACGACCGCTTTTACGCCGAGATCGAGGCGGTGACGGGCCAGCGGCGCGAACCGCGCAAGCGCGGCCGGCCGAAGAAGGAGCCGCCGGAGGAGCGGCTCGCGGACAAGCGGCAGCAGGAGCTTCCGATCTGAAAGAGATCCGCAGAAATACGAGCCTGGCCCCTTCTTGCCTTTTGCCCCTAAAACGTTAGCTGCAGAAATTGCCTCATGCCTATAAGCAATCCCTTGTCGCGGGAAAATATTCGCAGGGTGCAAAAACTCGAAGATGCATTGGAAGATCTTCGGCAAGGAAATAGCAACTATTATTCTATAACAAAACTGACAAGCATGAAGAGTCTTTGCAGGGATGAAGATTATAGAAAACAATATTGCGTATATTTGGCATCTTTAGTAATGGATAACGCAAAAATTCACGCGGAAAAAGACAACGTAGAGAAAATAATTAAACTGATTCAAGAGGCGTATCTCGTTATTGAAAATGTCGCGAGAGACGGTAGCAATACAAACATAATCGTAGCGAAAGCAACATTATCGCAACTCAAGGATTTTCAAGATCAATACAAAAGAGTCAAATGGGCAACGGTCAGAATTATAAACAGTACAGAGCTATTGATTTTAGAAAATATACTGCAGTGTCTTTTATCGCAAACGGATATCGCTGCATCGTACGCTTACGATGCCACAAGAAATTATGTAGAAAAATACAATCCACATTACGGTACTGGTTTGATTCCAGACTCAATTCCAATGCTTGAAAACATCATCTGTTTTTGGAATCGATACAAAGACCGGTAGTGCAAAAAGAATGATCAATGCAGCAGATGCCATACACTCAAGGCAAAAAGGGGCCAGGCAAAAAGGGGCCAGGCGCAATTAACATGACGGCCCCTGAATGAAATCGCCTAACGAGAGGCTCGGCTGTGACCGCCCGTTGCCGCGCCAGCCTTAACGGTTTACGAGAGAAGAGAACGCGCCTAGATGCCCAAAATCTCCATGTTCTACGGCATCCTGATACGGATGTTCTTCTACGACACAGACAAGCACGGAGTGCCGCACGTCCACGCTGAGTTCCAAGGGGACGTTGGCGTTTACTCGATTCCTGACGGAGAGCTCCTTGCGGACAAGCTTCCACCAAAGAAGCACAAATTGGTAGTCGCATGGATCGCAATACACGAAGACGAGCTCCTGGCGGATTGGGACTTGGCCGTAAATGGTAATAAGCCTTTCGAGATCCGAGGGCTTGATCAATGAAAATCGCCAAGGTGGTCCCGATCAGAGATCATATGCTTTTCGTTGAAACAGAAGAGGGCGCTACGGGCGTGGTTGATCTTAAGCCCTACCTCGGCGGGGAGGTGTTTGCGCATCTTCAAGATGACGCAGAATTTTCGGCAGTCCATAACGGCGGCTATTTTGTTGAGTGGCCGTGCGGAGCGGATCTATCCGCGGACACGATAGAGGCACATTTGGAGACCGCTCCCCCGGACATCGCCCAGCAATTGAATGAAGTCGACCCAAAAACCGCGCGTCGGACTCCGCGCAATTCTCCAAGTCAGTAATCGCGCGGCTTTTGGGCTGGTTTATTCGTAACGTTCGGAGTGAATATCATATTGATCTCATACGGTTAAAATGTTAGTTTTGAAATATGAACATGGATCGAAAACATACAGAAATATACAAAATGACCGACAATCGAAGTGTAGATTATGTTGCCGGTACTCCTGAAGACCGCATTCTTCTTGTTTGGCCATTAACAAAAGAAATCGCCTCCCTTAGCATAAATCACGATGTTGAACGAAGACTACAGAGACATATTACAAGCCTTATCCGACGAAAAGGTTAAGTTTATCCTTATCGGAGCATATGCGCTTGCTGCCCACGGATATCCCAGAGCTACCATGGATATCGACATCTGGGTTATGCCATCCCCGGATAATGCAGAAGCCGTCCTCCGAGCACTGCGTAGTTTCGGTGCATCATTGCAAAATCTTACCAAACAAGACCTGGAGGACGATGGAACTGTCTTCCAAATAGGGGTCGCTCCGAGGCGCATTGACATTATCACCGCAGCAACAGGGCTAAAATTTGAGCATACCTATCAGAATGCAGTTTTAGTAAACTTAGATGGAATTGACGTGCATATCCCTTCGATCGGTGACCTTATCACCAATAAAAGAGCGACAGGAAGAACAAAAGATCTTGCTGATGCAGAAGCTTTAGAACTTTTAAAAACTCCGAACAATGGCATAGAGTAGGACGCGCAAAACACCGCGCGTCTCATGCCGCTCGTTAAGCGCAATAATGGAAGGAGCCAAGGGGTCACCATTTTAATTCAGCATCAAGGGTCTAAGGTTGTCCTTAGTAGCGAATCAACAATAAGTTGCACAAGGAATACAAACGTTGTCGTTGTCGGAAAAGAAATGCAATTCGGGCATGAGCAACTCGATGTCTACCAGATTTCGGTCCGGTATGTGACTTGGGCATATCAAGTGGCCAAGAGCTTGAAGGGCATTGATCGGCCCGCGCGGGACCAACTGCTGCGTGCCTCGCAGTCGATTCCGCTGAACATCGCCGAAGGCAACGGTAAGGGGACCAATGCCGATCGACGCCGCTTCTTCGAGATCGCTCGCGGTTCGGCGTTGGAATGGGCATCGATTCAGGACTGTCTCGACGCCCGCGAAGTACTGGCTGCTGCTCAAAACGCACAGGGTAAGGCAATGCTGACTCGGATCGTTTCGATGCTCACCAAGCTCGGACAGCGAAACCATGAGGTGCGAGAGAATTCCGGCCCTTACGACAGTTTCGGCACCGACAACGACAACGAATAGACTTGTCCAGCTTATTTGTGAACTGTTCCTTATGGCCAGACCACCGTGCATCGAGTTGGCGGGCGGTCTCTATCACGTCACCTCGCGCGGGGACCGCCGTGAGGCCATTTACCGCGACGATCAGGGGACTGGTTGAGCCAGGGAAAGGTTTGCCCGACGATGCAGTGGCGGGGGGGCAAGAGGAAACGGCGGCTGTCCTTGGGACGTAGGACAAGCGGAAGCGAAAATGAGCGGCCACTCACTGCCGCGAGCGGCCGGCGTTGCCGCCATCCGCCCAGATCGTGCACAGCTTCTTGCAGTGCCCCGGCATGCACCGAATGTATGCCGTCGGCACCGCCGGCTCATCGCCCGTGGAACCGACGCCTGGGAGGGGCTGTCTCACCGAAACAGGAACAGAGACAGGGAGAATCCTCGAATGGAGTATATGCAGGCGGAACAAGAAATCACGCAGATCCAGCAGCAGTCACAGGACGTGAAGAACCATCTCCAGCAGTTCGCGCAGAAGCTCGGGAGCACCGTGGGCAATAACGACGCGGCGCGCGACCTCGCCATGGATCTGCGCGAGATCGCGCTCGGGCTCCAGCAGCAGCAACAGCAGACCATGTTTGTGCTCCAGCAGATGGGGCAGCATATCCAGCAGCTGGAGCAGGCCGTGGACGCGCACCCGCCGGCTGCGCAGATGGCCCAGACCCGGGGCTGGGGTGGCGGCGGCGGTTTTCTGGGCAATCTCACCACGGGGCTTGGCCTCGGCGCCGGCATCGGTGTCGGCGAGGACCTGGCCAACGATCTGTTTAATCTATTCTGATCACGGGCTTTTCTGATCCCAGCCTCTTCAGGATTGCGGCGCATTCGATCGGGGTCTGCCTGATGGGGGTCGGTCGTCCTTGACACCGACCCATTTACCCTGGCCTGCTCCCCGTACCCTGGGGCGCTTCCTGCTCGATCGCGGGATGGTCATGGGCCAGCTTGCTGGTCCCTGATTTGAGGGAAACCGGCTGCGACGGTTCTCGCGATCGGGCGGAGTGGTGTCTGCCTGGGCGTCATCGCGGCTCGTCTCCGAGCCGACCTCCACGCAATTGCTTAGCTTGGGCGCCAACGCGCATGGGCGTCGGCGCTACTCTGTAAATTATGCGTCGCTGGCGTCGGGAGTGCGTCTGTCGTCCTGAGGCTTCCCCGCGCGGATGTCATGCTGACAACCAATCACAATTGAGGAGGGTATCCCATGGGTGAGCTTGCGAGGTCTGCGTCCGCCGTCGGGGGCAAAGCCCCTCCCGCCATGGCGCGCCGGGCCGTCTGGGCCAGCGCCCGCAAGGATTTGGTCGGTACTGCCCTGGGCGAGAGCCGGGTGTGGTTCACCCTGGCGCAAGGGACGGTCAGCGAGGTCTACTACCCGCGCATCGACATCCCGCAGATTCGCGATCTCGACATCATCGTCGCGGACGGCGAAGGCTTCTGGGTAAGTATCAGCGGCCTTGCCGGGTATGGGGTCGAATGGGTGGACACCGACATCCCCGCCGCGACCATCACTCACCGGCACGCCCGTTTCACGTTGCGTCTGCGGATTTGCACCGATCCGCGTCGCGACGTGCTGCTCGTCGATCTGGATCTGGACGGGGATGCGGATCTCCGTCCATACCTCGTGCTCGCCGCCCGCCTGGGCGAGGATGCCGAGAGCAATCGCGCCTGGGCCGACGTCTGGGACGGCCGGCCGACGCTCTGGGCCGAGCAGGGACCGTTCGGCCTGGCACTCCAGTGCCGCGACCAACAGGGCAGGCCGGCGCTGGAGCAGCGCTCGGTGGGCGAGGTTGGCGCAAGCGACCTGCGCCAGGACTTCGAGCGCCACGCGCGCATGACCTGGCACTATGCCGAGTCGGGACCCGGGGAGGTGGCACTCGCCGCCCGGGTGCCGCGGCGCTGCACGCTTGCGTTGGGGCTGGGCAGCAGCCGTGAGGCGGCCGATACTCTGGCCTGGAGCAGCCTGCTCGGCGGGTTCGATGCCGCGTGGACGGCTTACGTGGATGGATGGCACAGGTGGCGCGAGGCCTGCCTGGGCAGAGTCGCCCAGGCAGGAACCCTACCGCCGGAGGTGGAAATGCTGCTGCGGCGTTCAGCCAGCGTCC
Source organism: uncultured Gammaproteobacteria bacterium (assembly GCA_963824085.1). Taxonomy (GTDB): domain Bacteria; phylum Pseudomonadota; class Gammaproteobacteria; order Chromatiales; family Chromatiaceae; genus JARRNE01. The sequence continues at coordinate 14,257 of CAWGNT010000025.1, read as the reverse complement.
TCAAGATCCACGAGGACCGGACCTATCCCGGCGCCATGGTCGCGAGTCTGGCCGTGCCCTGGGGCGAGGCCAACGAGAGCCGCGGCGGCTATCACCTCGTCTGGTCGCGCGACCTGGTGGAGTCCGCCGGGGCGCTGGCCGCGCTTGGGGATCTCGCCAACGCGCGCGACGTGCTGAGCTACCTGATCGCCACCCAGCAGGAGGACGGCCACTGGCTGCAGAACCAATGGCTGGGCGGCAAGCCCTTCTGGCAGGGCATCCAGCTCGACGAGACCGCCTTTCCCGTGCTGCTGGCGGGGATGCTGCAGACGCAGGATGCGCTGGGCGACGTTCCGGTCGCCGACATGGTGCTCCGCGCCCTGCGCTTCCTCCTGGCCGAGGGGCCGTGCACGGGCCAGGATCGCTGGGAAGAAGACCGCGGCGTCAACACCTTCACCCTGGCCGTAGCCATCGCCGCCCTGGTCGAGGGGGCGCAATTCCTGAGTGGCCGCGCCGCCGACCTGGCCCTGATGGTGGCCGATTACTGGAACACCCGCGTCGAACACTGGTGCTGGGCGAGCGACACCCGGTTAGCGCGGGAGCTGGGCGTCGTCGGATACTACCTGCGTGCGGCGCCGGCCGACGTGCTCATCAACGAGGGGGCCAAGGCCGAACATCTGTTCATCAAGAACCGGGCGCACGACTACGACCGTCCCGCCGACGAGCAGATCTCCACCGACTTTCTGCAGCTGGTGCGTTACGGCTTGCGCGACGCGCGCGATCCGCACGTCCTCGCCAGCATCGAGGTGGTGGACAAGCTGCTGCGCACCGACACGCCCCAGGGGCCGGTCTGGCACCGCTACAACGGCGACGGCTACGGCGAGCACCTGGACGGCAGGCCCTTCGACGGCGCCGGCCGCGGACGGGGCTGGCCGCTGCTGACTGGCGAGCGTGGCCACCACGCACTGCTCGCGGGAGAGGACGTCATGCCGTATCTGCGCGCCATGGCAGGGATGACCGGTCGCGGCGGTCTGCTGCCCGAGCAGGTTTGGGACACGGAGCCCATGCCCGAGCTGGGCCTGGAGCCCGGGCGTCCCACGGGCGGGGCCATGCCGCTGGTGTGGGCGCACGGCGAGCTCATCAAGCTCTGCCTAAGCCGCGCGCAGGGGCGACCCGTCGACGCGCCGCCGCGCACCTGGGCGCGCTACGGGGGACGCGCCCCGCGGCTCGACTACGTGATCTGGCGCTTCCGCCAACGCCCGCGTTCCCTGCGTGCCGGGCAGGAGCTGCGCTTCCTCCTGCGCGCCCCGGCGGCGGTGCACTGGGGGATCGATGACTGGCAGCGCGTACAGGAGACGGAGACGGAAGACTGGGGGCTTGGGCATTTTGCCCGCCTCAACACACAAGGGCTTCGTCCGGGCACGCGGATCAATTTCACCTTCCGCTGGCGAAGTGACGGGCATTGGCAGGAGGAGGATTTTTCGGTGATTGTCGTACCTGCTGAGGCGTGCTGAGGTCCGTTCGCTGCTGAGACTCCGTTGCGAAGGCGTTGCGAGCGGAGGGGAAGGAAGCAAGACCCCGTCACGCGCATTCTGACCCGGTACGCCTCCGTGCCGATGGCATTGGCTGACGCCTGTCTGGTACGCATGGCGGAGCAGCATGCGAAGAGCGCGGTCATGACCCTGGACGATGAGCTCCGCGTCTACCGACAGCAGGGTCGACAAGTGGTCCGAACGGTCATGCCAGATGGCGTCTGGCGCCGAGCCTGAGATCGGGTTCTAACGGCGACGTGATTCTTTGCTGGGATTCCTTGAGGGACATCCGCCCTCACGAACGAGCCAAGTTGTTGCGCTGCGCAATGCTCATGCTTCGTTCGTCAGCGACACGGGAGAGCCGCCGCGGTCGACAGGTTACGCCCTCTGTTGCGGCCGCCGATCCAGAACAGCCTTTCGTCGTCACTGCTGACGGCTTGAGATTCGGATTCCGACCAGGCTTGCAACTACGATGGCCATGTAGAGCTGGCCGACGATGCCTTCCGTGTAGGTAAGAAACTGCGCGAGCGGCAACGCGGCAGAGATGTCCCCGAATCCCTGAGTGGTCAGCGATACGAAGCTGAAGTATAGGAGCGCGTGAAAGCAATCGCGCGGATCGGTTGCCGACACTCCGTGGAAGGAGCCTGGCAGCGCGAGGTTGACAAAGACGTAGAGCACGGCCCAGATGATGCCGAGTAGCAAGTAGATGCAGACGGCGCCGATGATGGTGTTCGCCTCGACGCGCCCGGCAAAGAGCGCTTGTTTTGCGGCCACCCAGACGCTCAGGACGAGGAAGCAGAGAAGCAGGACCAAGTGGATCATGTAGAGCCCCGCCAGGTCGAGAAAGAGTCCGGCGAGAAAGATGACGACGATGGCGGCGATCAGCCCGAAGCCGGTACGGAACCACCGCCGCTCCGTCCGGATGCTCCAGACCCCGATGATCAACGTCATCGTGACGGCAGCCTCGATCACATGGCCGCCGAGGGTGATATGGAAGTTGTCCACCAACGCACTGACGAAGAGCAGAAGCACCAAGCCGATGGTGAGGTAGGCGAAGTTGTCCTTCTCGGTTATGTGTCGCGCCATGGCGTGGGTCCTGGAGGAGGGCATCGGATCGCTTGTCCGCCCCGAAGGGAGGCAATTGCGCCCAAACACCTCCCGTTATGACGGCAAACGCGGTTACCTATCGGTTTTCGGTCAGGGGGTGGCGAGAATGCTCAGGATGGTGGTGCGGGCCACCTATGTCGTTTCCAAAAATCGAGATCGCTGGACGATGGGACGCACGACATGAGCAGAGCGGTTCCTGCGCAGTCACGGGTTGTGCGCAACGTGCGTTGGCGCGGCATGCCGGTAGGCATGCACGACCTCGTCAGTGGTTGCGTAGAAGCAATCAATGCCGACCACTTTTTCGAGCTCGCGGCGGCTTTCCGGGCTAAGGTCGTCCATCACCTGGGTGAGCACAAGCCGAACTCCTTTCTGATGCAGGACCGTATGGAGTGAGCGCAGGGTCTCCGCGGCGGAGAAGTCCACGTCGTCAACGGCCGAGGCGTCGATGCAGAACCATTTCAGGGGCGGCCGGGCGTTCTTGACCAGCCCCACGACTTGCGAGGAGAGCACCCGCGCATTCGCGTAGTACATGCTGTGGGTGAAGCGGTAGACCAGGAGGCCCGGCTCGAGCTGCTGCCCTGTCTCGACGGGCACCGTCCGTCGCCCCCCCCGCTGGGATGCGACGATCAGGGCGTTCTTGGGGTGGTAGCCGTGGCGCACGTGCTCCATGAGCGACAGTGCCATGGCGAGCACGATACCCTGCTCCACGCCTGCCAGCACTACCGTTACCGTGGTCGCCAATGCGACCCAGAACTCCCCGCGGCGCGCGGCGTAAATCCGGCGCATACCCCTGAGGTCGATCAGGTCTACGCCGATCATGAACACGACGGCCGCGAGCACCGCTTCCGGCATGTAGGCCAAGGGGCCCGTCAGAAACAGCAGCACCAACAAGACGATGATGACGGTCGTCAGCTGCGAGAGCTGCGTCCGCCCGCCCGCCCCGTCGACCATCTCCGTCTTGGTGGGGCTGCCGTTGACGACAAAGGTGCCAGAGAGGCCGGCACCGATGTTGGCGAGACCTAGACCGACGAGATCCATGTCTTCGTCGAAGCGGTCGTTGTAGCGGGCGGCATAGGCGCGGGAGGTCGCTGCGCTCTGGGCCAGAATCACGACGAACATGGCGAATGCCGTCGGAACCAGCGTCTGCATCAGCCCCCAGCTCCAGGCGATCTGCGGCAGTCCGATGTCCGGAAGGCCGCTCGGCACCGCGCCCAGCACAGGTACCGCGTGCTTCCCCAGTCCCAGCGCCCAGCTCGCCGTCGTGGCGCCGATCACTGCGACGAGGGCGCCCGGGACCTTCTTGGAGATGCCCTTGGCGCCGACGATCACCCCCAGCGCGCACAGGGAGACGGTCATGGCGTACGGATTCGTCCCGCCGATCTGCTCCACGTCAGCCCAGATCTTTTCCAGGGTGCCGTGGCCGCCTCCCGGTAGGCCCAGCATGCCCGAGATTTGACCCAACGCGACCTGGATGCCCACGCCCGTCAGAAACCCCACGAGCACGGTGCGGGACAGAAAGTCCGCAAGGAACCCGAGGCCAATCACTCGGGCCAGGATCAGAAAGCCCGCCGCCATCAAAGCGAGAACCGAGGCCAGGGCGAGGTACTCGTCCGAGCCGACCGCAGCGATCCCGACCAGGCCCGCGGCGAGAATGGCCGCAGTGGCCGAATCCGCGCCGACCACCAGGTGCCGGGAGGAGCCAACGACAGCGAACAGGGCCATCGGGACCAGCATCGTATAGAGCCCGGTGATGACCGGCGTTCCAGCGATCTTGGTGTAGCCCATGACCTCCGGGATGGCCAGCGCCGCAAGCGTGATGCCGGCGAGGATCTCGGTCGGGACCTGCGATCCCTTGAGGGGCAGCACACCTTGAAGGACTGGCATCTTCATGGGCGTAATAGTGGACGCGGCTATCCGTGCGCAAGCAAGGCCGCACGATCGCGCGGCTTGCCGGCTGCCGGTCTACCCCTGCCGAAACGCTTGGCCCGTCGAGACTTCGTAACGATGCTCCGAGCGCTTGCGTCACAGCAACTTGCCGAATCCCAGGATTGGCGTTCCTCGGGCCTCACTGATCTGAACCTAGACGTTGACGCGTGAGTGACAATCCAACAACAGCAACCGGTGCAGGTTGCAGGGCGGGACAAGCGCAGCGGTCCCGCCGGCCGCCTAAGTCCTTGTCCGTAGACCGTCCGCAGCCCTGAATGGTAGCCTACCCGCAAACAAGACAGAGTAGCTACCGGGCGGTCTTGCCGAGGAACGCGAGTGCGCGTTCCCGATCGGCCGGCGAAGTCAGCGGTCGTTCGTCGCGACGCAAGCGGGATGCATAGGGTGGGGGGCTGAGGCTGTCCCCGGCGTTTTGTTGAGCCTGCAGCGAGGGGGCGCGGTGAAGCAGTTTCTCTTGGGCTTTGGGGTCCTGATCCTTTGCGGCTGCGCCACTTACGGCGTTATCGACAACGTGCCGCTCAAGGCGACGGGCGCCGCCGGCGGCTATTCAATTCGAAGCCATGGGGGTGGCCGGGGCTCCGGCGACATCTCACTCGTTTTGGCCTTCTCGGGTGGCGGTACCCGGGCGGCTGCGCTGGCGTACGGCGCCCTGGAGGAGCTGCGCGACTCGAACCTGCTGATCGATGGTCGCAGGCGGCGGCTGCTCGACGAGATCGACGTCATCAGCTCGGTCTCCGGAGGCAGCTTTACGGCGGCGTACTATGGCCTTTACGGTGAGCGCATCTTCCAGGACTTCGAGGACGCCTTCCTGAGGCAGAACGTTCAGGGTCAGCTGATCCGTGGGCTGCTCAATCCGCTGCAGTGGTTCGGCGAGACAGGGCGCACCGAGATGGCGGTGAAGTTCTACGAGGAGACTGTCTTTCACGGCGCGACCTTCGCGGACCTGCAGCGCAAAGACGCACCGCTGATCGTCATCAACGCATCCGATCTAGGCTACGGGGTGCGTTTCTCCTTTGTTCAGGAGTACTTCAATCTCCTATGCTCGAACATCTCCTCGTTTCCGGTGGCACGGGCCGTCACGGCGTCATCCGCTGTGCCGGTCGTATTCAACCCCGTCGTTGTGGAGAACTACGAGGACTGCAAGGGGGTGACTCCCCCCTGGCTTGTCGCGGCAGAGCGGCGGCTCGCGAGTAACCCGCAGATGGCCCAGGTCGTCGATGGACTCCAGAGCTATTCTAAGAGGGACGGTCGCAAGTACATCCACTTCGTGGACGGCGGCATCACCGACAACCTGGGTCTACGGGCAGTGTATGAGGTCATCGAGGTGGCGGGAGGCGGCAAGGAGTATTTGCGAAAGTTCGACCGCAAGCCGCCGCAGCGCTTGGTGATCATCTCGGTCAACGCCTCGACCGATCCGGCGCCGGAGATGGACGCGAGCAAGAGACGGCCGTCGCTCGACGAGACCATCGCGGCCGTGACGGACGTGCAGCTCCACCGCTACAACGCGGCGACCCTGGAGCTGATGCAGCAGAGCGTGAAGCGCTGGGCGCGGGAGATGTCGATACCAGGGAGGCCCGTGACCCCGTACTTCATCCAGATTGGCTTTAGAGGCATAAGCCAGCCGGAGCGGCGGCAGTTCTTCAACCGCATCCCGACGAGCTTCTCCTTGAGCGACGAGCAGGTGGACAAGCTGATTGCGGCCGGCCACGAGCTGCTGCGCGCCAATCCAGACTATCAGCGTCTTTTGGCTGGTCTGGGCGGGTCGCGTGTGGCGGCCCCAGCGCTCCTCCAATAGCCAGTGCGACCTGATGAGGGCAGAGGGGGGCGGGGAGAACCCCGGGCTCGGCCCTCGCGCCAACCTGCGGGTCGATACGAAAGCGGGCTCTGGAGCGGGCCGACGGTCGATCCCCTCCACGGCAATGGCTGGAAAGGAATGTCTCAGTGCAGCTTGATCTGCGGATTCACGCTGCGCCGGAGCAGGTTGGCGGGCACTAAATTAGACCGGTACGCAGCCAGCCATGCAACACCAGTTGATGCATCTTGTGCAGTGACAAGTAGACCAGACGGGAGACGTAGCCGGACACCATAACGCTGCCCGTGAGCGCTCCCATCAGGCTGCCAACGGTGCTGTAGTAGCCCAGAGTAACCAGCGATCCATTATCACGATACCGGTATTTCACGGCCGGATTTTCCGCGTAACCGGCGCCTGATGGCCCGGACCACGAACGATGCCGTTTTTGCGGAGACATTTTTGTCTTGGATGCGGCCGCCTCCTGCTGTAAACTGCCGCGTTCTCCCGGTCTTTGGGAGCCCTCCTTGCCTCACCGCACCGCGGGAGGCTGTCAAACCGAAAGGAGCCGAAATGCGACATTACGAAGTGGTGTTCTTGGTCCATCCAGGTCAGAGCGAGCAGGTGCCGGCCATGGTTGAGCGCTACCGGGGAAACCTGGAGAAGCGCGGCGGTACGATCCATCGCCTCGAGGACTGGGGACGCCGGCAGCTGGCCTATCCTATCAATAAGATTCACAAGGCCCACTACGTCCTCATGAACATCGAGTGCGATAAGGAGGCCGTTGACGAGCTGGAGAGCGCCTTCCGCTTCAACGACGCGGTACTGCGCAACCTCATCGTGCGCCGCGACGCGGCGGTTACAGAGCCGTCACCGCTTGCCAAGTCGGGTGATGAGCGGGAGCAGTCCGATGACTCTTCCGGCGGCGAGCGCCGGGAGCGCCGTGCCAGCGTGGCGGACCGCAATGAGGATCAGGGTTCCGACGAGGACGAGGAATAGGGGGTCGTCATGTCACGTTTTTTCCGCCGCAGACGTTACTGCCGCTTCACGGCCGAGGGCATCACCGAGATCGACTACAAGGATCTGAACCTGCTCAAGTCCTTTGTAAGCGAGTCTGGAAAGATCGTCCCGAGCCGCATTACAGGCACATCGGCGAGGTACCAACGGCAGCTGGCGCAGGCCATCAAGCGGGCTCGTTTCCTCGCCCTCCTTCCCTACACCGATAGTCATTAGACCCAGAGTAGAGCACAGGATCGCCCCGAGCGCTGAGAGCTCCGCCCGCACCCGCGTGACGGCGCCACGCCAGTAGCCCACGCGAGTGGTACCGAGGCCGTCCCGGAGAGGGCCTTGAGCATCTGCTGCCGTTCGGGCGTTCGACTGGGCCGCCGGGGATCACAGGACACCTGGATGCAAGCGCTCGCCGGCTTCACGATGCGCGGCCGCTCCCAGGCCGCGCTGGTCGCCTCGGCTTCGGCCGTGTTGTCGCTGCTCGTGCCACTGTTCGGCTTGATCAGCGGGGCCGCCGTGGCGCTCGTGACCCTCCGCAGGGGCTCCACCGAAGGCCTGGTCGTCGGCGCCGTTGCCGGCCTTGCCAGCGGGGTGCTCGCCTTTCTGGCGCTGGGCAGTCCGCTTCCCGCCGTTGGTTTCGCGGTTGCCCTTTGGCTGCCCGTTTGGATCCTCGGGGTTGTGCTTCGCCACACGCTCTCCCTCGGCATGACGGTTCAGTTGGCCGCTCTTTTCGGCCTCGTCATTCTGACCGGAGTGCACCTGGAGAGCGCGAACCCTGCAGACTACTGGGCGGGTATCTTGGAGCCACTGCGCCAGAATCTGGTTCAAGGGGGTGTGGTAGACGCCGCTAAGAGCGAGGCCCTTGTGGCCGAGATTTCCCGTTGGATGACCGGGATGTTCGCTGCCGCCTTCTATTTTCAAACGCTTCTGGCCCTCATGCTGGGCCGGTGGTGGCAGGCCCTGCTCTACAACCCCGGCGGGTTCGGCGCGGAGTTTCGCAGCTTGCGCGTCCACCCGGCTCTGGGCTTCTTGGCCCTCGCCCTATTCGCCGTGGTCGCACTCCGGGGGGATGCGATGTGGGCGGCGGAGCTGCTGTTGCTGCTCTTGCCCTTGTTCTTACTCCAAGGGATTGCGGTCGTGCATGGTCTGGCCGCGGCCTTCGCACTGCATCGGGCCTGGCTGGTCGGCTTCTACATCCTGTTGGTGTTCGCCATGCCCCACGCCGAGGTGGTCGTTGCGAGCCTGGGGCTGGCCGATGTCTGGGCGAACGTGCGCGCGAAGGTCGCCCGCCGTGCCCCGAAGAAGGAGTAGGCGGCGGCAGAAATGTGCGCTGGACTGCGAGGCTCGTCGTGTCTCTGCATCTCTGGAGGGCGCCGGGCGTTTGTGGGGCGCTTCGTGGCAGAGGTCGATTCTCACGAATGTGCGTCAGAGGGGCGGTAGGCGACGCGAGGTCGACGCCGGGTGAGTCCGACGCGGAGGACCACCGATACAGTCCCGCTGAGTAATTGGCGAAAGGCCGTTGGTTAAATCGCGGACGACCCTCGTGGACGGGGCGCCGCCAATCTAGAGACGCTATGGGGGTGTCGAAGTGGAAATCATTTTGTTGAAGAAGGTTGGTCACCTAGGCGGTCTGGGGGACAAGGTATCCGTGCGTTCCGGGTACGGGCGCAACTATCTCATCCCCTCGGGGCTGGCCGTGCCCGCAACCGAGGCGAACCTGAAGGCATTCGAGGAGCGCCGGGCTGAGCTGGAGCGCGAGGCGAACGAGGCACTAGCGGCCGCGGAGGAGCGGCGCGCCAAGCTGGACGGTGTCACTGTTACGGTCGCGCGCAAGGCCGGCGACGAGGGTCGGCTGTTCGGCTCCGTTGGAACCGGGGACATCGCCGAAGCCGCTCATGCGATGGGGCTGCAGGTGGAGAAGCAGGAAGTTCGGTTGCCGGAAGGACCGTTCCGTGCCGCCGGCGAATACGAAATTTTAGTCCACCTGCACCCAGACGTCGACGCCACCCTGAAGCTCGAGATCATCCCCGAAAGTTAATCTCGCCGGTGGGGAGGACCATTGCGTTCGCTTCCCGGCCGGACGAGAATCGATCCGTCGTCTTTGGGGCCATCTGCTCCCGCCCGCCGCGCCTTCCCCTGAATCTTGGGGTGGAGGCAGCGGCGTCTCGTTGTTCACGTGTCAATCACAGAGGGGGAAATGTCAGAAGCACGCCTCTCTCCTAGTCCGTCGGGGCCGATGCGAGGGACGGATAGTCTGAGGATCCCCCCGCACAACATCCAGGCCGAGCAATCACTGCTGGGCGGTCTCATGTTGGACAACCAGACATGGGACAACGTGGCCGACAAGGTGGGGGGGGCCGATTTCTACCGTCGCGAGCACCGTTTGATCTTCACCGCATTGCAGCGGCTGGCGGAGAGCGAGCAGCCGTTCGACGTGGTGACGCTGGCCGAGACGCTGGAGCGCAATGGGGAGCTGGAGGATGCCGGTGGTCTCCCTTATCTGGGTGCAATCGCCAAGGAGACCCCGAGCGCGGCCAACGTCAAGGCCTATGCCAAGATCGTGCGCGAGCACTCGGTGCAGCGCCAGCTGATCTCGGTCGGCACGTCCATCAGCGATATGGCCTTCGGCCCGGAGGGGCGCGAAGCCGCAGACCTCCTCGACGAGGCGGAGCGGCGGGTGTTCGAGATCGCGGAGCAGGCCGCGCGTGGGGGTGGTGGATTTCAGCCCCTCAAGGCGCTGCTCGGCAAGGCAGTCAACCGTATCGAGCTCCTGTTCCAGCGCAACGAGCCCATCACGGGTCTCCCATCGGGATTCACGGATTTCGACATGATGACCTCGGGGCTCCAGCCCTCGGACCTCATCGTCATCGCCGGACGCCCTTCGATGGGGAAGACGACATTCGCGATGAATATCGCAGAGAACGTGGCGATCGAGACCAAGCAGCCGGTGGCCGTGTTCAGCATGGAGATGCCGGGGGACGCGCTCGCCATGCGCATGATGTCTTCCCTGGGACGCATCGATCAGCATCGCGTGCGGACCGGCAAGCTGGAAGACGACGAGTGGCCGAGACTTACCTCGTCGGTGAACATGCTGGCGCAGGCGCCCATGTTCATCGACGACACTCCGGCGATGAGTCCGACCGAGGTGCGGGCGCGTGCCCGGCGTTTGAAACGGGAGCTCGGTGGTCTCGGTCTCATCGTGATCGATTACCTGCAGCTCATGCAGGCACCAGGCGTAGGGGAGAACCGGGCCACCGAGATCTCGGCCATCTCGCGCTCCCTGAAGGCGTTGGCCAAGGAGCTCGCCGTGCCCGTGGTTGCCCTGTCGCAGCTCAACCGGAATCTTGAGCAGCGGCCGAACAAACGGCCGGTGATGTCCGACCTGCGCGAGTCGGGCAGCATCGAGCAGGACGCCGACCTTGTCGTCTTCATCTACCGCGATGAGGTATACCACGAGGACAGCAAGGACAAGGGACTTGCGGAGATTATCATCGGTAAGCAGCGAAACGGGCCGATCGGCACGGTGCGGTTGACCTTCCTCGGCAAGTACACCAAGTTCGAGAACTTCGTCTCCGACGTCTACGGGCAAGACTATTAATGCTCGCAGGCCCCCGTGCCCTGATCGACCATGCGGCCCTGCGTGCAAATCTCGCCGTGGTGCGTCGGCACGCCCCGCACAGCCGCGTGTGGGCCGTCATCAAGGCCGACGCTTACGGGCATGGGATGGAGCGGGTGGCGGCGACCCTGGCTGCTGCCGATGGCTTTGCGCTGGCGCGCGTCTCGGAGGCGGTACGTCTGCGCGAGGCCGGTGTCGAGAAGCCGCTGCTTGTGCTCGAGGGTGCGGCGTCCGGCGAGGAGCTCGAGGCTGCAGCCCGCTGCCGGGTCGAGCTTGCCGTCCACCACGAGGAGCAGGTGGCGCTGCTGGATCAGTGCCGGGTCGTGCAACCGCTCCGCGTGTGGCTGAAGGTGGACACCGGCATGCACCGGCTAGGCATTGGGCCGCATCTGGTGCCGGCGCTCCTTGAGCGGCTTTCGAGCGACGATCGGATCAGCGCACCGATCGGGCTCATGACCCATCTGGCCAATGCGGATGATCCCGACGACGGACTGACGGCTCGGCAGTGCATGCGCCTGGCCGACCTGGCGCGCGGCTGGCCCGTGGTCCTCAGCATTGGCAACTCTGCCGGCATCCTGGCCTTTCCCCAAGCGCGCACCGACTGGGTCCGACCGGGGATCATGCTCTACGGGGCCTCGCCTTTTGTCCGAAGCTCCGCGGCAGATCTTGGGCTGGCGCCCGTCATGACGCTGCGCAGTCGCCTCATCGCGGTCAAGCACCTCTGTCGGGGGGATGCGGTGGGCTATGGCGGGACCTACGTGTGCTCAGAGTCCATGCCGGTCGGCGTCGTGGCCATCGGCTACGGGGACGGGTACCCGCGGCAGGCTCCGTCCGGGACACCTGTCATTGTGCGCGGGCGTGAGGTTTCGCTCGTCGGGCGGGTATCCATGGACATGATCGCTGTTGATCTCCGGTCCGTGCCCGATGCGGCCGTAGGCGACGAGGTGACCTTGTGGGGCGAGGGCCTCCCGGTGGATCGGATCGCCGAGCAGGCGGGCACCATTTCCTACGAGCTCTTGTGCCGGGTCACGAGCCGGGTTCGCTTCGAGCACCTTCCCCGGTCGCCGACGACGGGGGCATCCTGAGCCAATGGCCGCGCGCCCCGCCAAAGTGCGCGCCGCTTTTGTGTGCAACGCCTGCGGCGCCCGGCTTCCGAAGTGGAGCGGGCAATGTCCCGACTGTGGTGCCTGGAATGCCATCGAGGAGGTTCCGGATGCGCCGAGCCGTGGCGCGGCATCGACCGGTTACGCTGGTGTCGCCGGTGCGGCAGCCGCCGTGTCCCTGGCAGACGTCTCACCCGCGGAGCGCGCCCGCACCCCCAGCGGCATCGCGGAGCTCGATCGCGTCTTGGGAGGCGGGCTCGTTCCAGGCTCCGTCGTGTTGTTGGGGGGTGATCCGGGGATCGGGAAGTCGACACTGCTGGTTCAGGCTTGCTCTCACCTGGGTCGTCACTCCCCCGTGCTGTACGTGAGCGGAGAGGAGTCCCCGCAACAGGTCGGTCTCCGTGCCCGGCGGCTGGGGCTCGACGGGCGGGGTATTCGTCTGCTGGCGGAGACCTACGTGGAGCGGATCATCGCGGTAGCCGCCTCGGAGCGGCCGCAGGTGATGGTGGTGGATTCGATCCAGACCCTGGCCACCGAGATCCTCCAGTCCGCTCCGGGGTCGGTGTCGCAGGTGCGCGAGACGGCGGCTCAGCTGGTGCGCTACGCAAAACAGACGCATACGGTGATCTTTCTCGTCGGCCACGTGACCAAGGAGGGTGCCCTCGCGGGGCCGCGGGTCCTGGAGCATATGGTCGATACGGTGCTCTACTTCGAGGGTGAGGCCGGCGGGCCGTTCCGGCTCGTGCGCTCCATCAAGAACCGATTTGGGGCGGTCAACGAGCTCGGCGTGTTCGCCATGACCGACCGGGGCTTGCGGGAGGTGGTGAACCCGTCCGCGATCTTCCTGTCCCGCCACCAGGAGCCGGTGGCCGGCAGCGTGGTCATGGTGACGCGCGAAGGGACCAGACCCCTTATGGTCGAGGTCCAGGCTCTGGTGGATGCGAGCCCGCTCGCCAACCCGCGGCGAGTGGCCATCGGCCTGGACCAGAGTCGTCTGGTCATGCTGCTCGCGGTGTTGCACCGGCACGGAGGTGTGGCCATGTTCGACCAGGACGTGTTCGTGAACGTGGTGGGGGGCGTTCGGATATCGGAGACCGCGGCGGACCTGGCTGTCCTGCTGGCGGTGCTTTCCAGCTACCGGGACCGGCCGCTGCCGATTGATCTCGCCGTGTTCGGTGAGGTTGGCCTGTCGGGGGAGATCCGGCCGGTGCCGAATGGTCCGGACCGCCTACGGGAGATGGCCAAGCACGGCGTGCGGCGGGCGATCGCTCCTACGGGGAACGTTCCAAAGGGCGGGGTCGAGGGATTGGAGATCATCAAGTCTCGCAGCCTGAGGGAGGCCATCGACGCGATCTAGCCAGGGGACTCGGACTGCGTTGACGCCGACAGCGTCTAGCAGATGGGAGGAGACTAGTCGGGCGCCGCCGTACGGGCGTCGCTTCGCCCCCGATCTTCTGTGAAGAACTGCAGCCGAACATCTTCGAACTCGATCAGGCTGCCATTCTGCAAGCGCGCCTCGCCGTCGCCTTGGATGGTTTTGCTGTCGACCCGGAAGGGCGTCCGTCCCTGCAAATGGGACAGGTGGTAGCCCTCTTTCCGCCGGATCACGATCAGATCGTGCGCGCCCGCATGGCTCAAGCGGGTCACAGATCGGCGCAAGACGACGATGCGTCCAATCTGGGGGCCGCTTTGAAGCTGAATATATGCCGTGAGCGTAGCGGGATCGACATCCGCGGCCTCCAGCCCCGGTATGTCCATCCCGGGCAGCGGCGCCGCAGGCTGCAGACTGTCCTCCGAGAAGCCCAAGGTGTGCTTGCCTACTTGGATCGTATCCCCGTGATGTAGGCTCGCCTGATCCACCTGCTCGCCGTTCAGGAAGACTGGGTAATCGGGATCCAGGGCCAAGAGCAAGAACCCCGTCTCCGTGGTCATGATCTCGGCATTCCTTGGGGCGACCGCAAGGCTGTCGATAGGGATTCTGCAGTCGGCATCACGCCCGACGCTCGTCGGCCGCTCGTCCAGGTGGTGAACGGCGAGCAGCCGTCCCTTGAAGGACAGGGTGAGCGTTGCCATGGGGTCGGAGAAAAAGCCGCTTGTTGGTCTGCTGGGGAGCACCGTCGTCGACAACGCCAACCATTGTCAGTAATGGTAGCAAGTCACCGCCTATTGCGATATTGCT
>CAWGNT010000024.1:0-379377 GCA_963824085.1 uncultured Gammaproteobacteria bacterium | reverse complement strand
GAGTGGAGAGCTTTGGCTTGCCGCTGGGACGTGGCCACGGCGCCCTGAATCTCGCGTTGCATAACCGGCGTTTCTCGCGTCTGCGGATCTCCCATCGGCTTGTTATTCCAAAACCCGGGTGCCCTGCTCCCGTCTCCGCAGCTGGAGAGCAAAGCGCTGCCGTCTATGCTCAACCAGCGTTGGAACCTGGTCCAGCGATGAGTGCCCGCCAGTCCAGCCCTTCAAGCTCCTGCGGTGAGGCGATCACTTCGGGCGCAGGAAACAGCGGGCTGCCTGGTGACCACAGCTCTGTGCTGTCGGGATGTTGGTCGTAGTAGTCCGCGTCCGTCGTGACTCGCACGGGCGCCGGCATGCCCGGAGCGAGGTAAGAGAAGTCCTTTGCCCCGATCGGCTTGATTTCGATGCCGGGCGGCAGGACCGCGTTGTCTTCCAGGATCTTCCTTAGATCGGCTAGGTCATACAGTGCCCGTGGGCGCGGCGGCTCTTCCAGCTCCGCGGCGGTCACCTCGTCGAGATCGAATCCGCCCTGCTCGGCGGCATCCACCTCGGACTGGATCTCGGTCACCAGATTGGCCCTGGCGATGGCGCGGTCCTGAGCACGGCCCAAGGTCACGTCCGTGATGACCCGCGGCAGCCGCGCGAGGATGGGCTGCAGCCGGCCGACGAAGGTCTGGAACAGGTCGATGCGGTCGCGCAGGGCCTGGTAGACATCGGCCTCCACGGTGTCCGCGTAGTGCAGGTTGATGATGCGGATGTGCGGGTGCTCCTGGCCGAGGCGGTCGATGCGCCCGATGCGCTGCTCGACCCGCATGGGGTTCCAGGGCATGTCGTAGTTCACCAGGGCGCCGCAGAACTGGAAGTTCAGGCCCTCGGCCGCGGCATCGGTGCAGACCATGATCTCGGCGCGGCCGTCGCGGAAGCGTTGCTTGGTCGCGTCACGGGAGATGGTCTCCCACTTCCCCGAGGTGGACAGAACCTCGCCGCCGCGGCCGGAGAAGCAGATCACGCCGGGACCGAACTCGCTCGGCGATGCGCGTGCGCAGAAAGTCCATGGTGTCGGTGTACTGGGTGAACACCATCACCTGGCGGTAGCCCTGCTCCCGCAGGCCCGCGCAGCTCCTCCAACAGCACGCCCGCCTTGCTGTCGGGCGGCAGCCGCTTCACTGCGGCCAGCAGGCCGTTGATGTCCACCATCTCCTCCGCGGCCAGGGCGCGAAGCTCCAGGTCCGCCGCCTCGTCCGGGTCCATCGCCTCTTCCGCCAGCTCGTCGTCCGAGCACATCCTCCTCAGGGTGGTGGACAGGAGCTAGGTCATGGCGCTCACCTGGCCGCCAACCGCCGCGAGGCGCCCCTCCAGGGTCCGTGGCCAGGGCGAAGAAGCTGCTGGCCAGCCGGCGCCGGTAGATCGTCATGACGAAGCCGACCGCGGTGCGCTCCTCGGCGGCGGTGTTGTTGTAGGTGCTGGAGATGTAGTCCTCCACCTGCTCGTAGACGCGGCGCTCGGCGTCCGTCATCTCCACGAACCGGTCCTCGCACGTCCCGATCCGCAATCGGCGTCTTGAGCTTGCCGGCCTTGTGGTACCGGCGCAGCAGCTCGCGGGTGTGGCGGGAGATGAGGCGGCGCAGCGGGCGTGTTGGCCTTCATCAGCCGGATGGCCGCCTGGCGCTCGGCGGTCTCAAGCTGCTTGAGGGGAATGGACGCCCGGTCGCGCAACGCCCGCAGGATCTTGCGGACCTTGAGCCTGCTCATGCCGGGCAGCAACCGAGCCGCCTCGTCGTCGGACAAGCGCGCCGTGCGCATGCTCCGCCGCCCGGAACAGCTCGGCCATCTGCCGAGCTGCGCATGCGACGGACTCGGCTTGGCGGCGTAGTCGAAGAAGTCCAGGAACGCCTGCGTGTGCCACTCCGGCGGCAGCCCGAGCAGGGCGAGCAGGTCCCAGACCTCGACCGGACTGACCTGCATCGGCGTGGCGGTCAGCAGCACCAGGCCCTGGACCCGATCGCGCAGGGCCTGCATCAGGCGCAGGAGCTGATTCGGGCGCTGGTCCGTGCCCGAGGCCGCCGCCGGCGCGGCGGGCGTGGTGTGCCTCGTCCAGCACCAGCAGGTCCCAGGGCTCCGCCTCGTTCACCAGCACCTGCGCCCGAGCGCTGCGGCGCATGAGCTGGCTGGAGGCGAGCACGCAGGGCTCCTGGTGCCACTCGTCGGGGCCGACCGCGCGTTGCACGGCGCCCTGGAAGCCGGGCGACGGATACCAGCTCAGGCGCTGGCCGTCATAGATCGGCCAGTTCAGGTTGAACTTCTCGCGCAGCTCGATCTGCCACTGGCTCAGCACCGCCTTGGGCGCGAGGACCAGGATGCGCTTGGCGCGGCCCGACAGCCAGGCTTGGCGCAGCAGCATGCCGGCCTGGATGGTCTTGCCGAGGCCCACCTCGTCGGCGATCAGCAGCCGCGGCGGCCAGTGCTCGTAGAGGCGCTGGAAGGCGCGCACCTGATGCGGCCAGGGCGTCACCGCGCTGGTGGCCTCGCCGACCCGCTCGCCGCCGTTGGGCCAGCTCGGAGCGTGCCGGATGAAGCCCCAGACCAGGCGTCGCCGGTCGAGCGGAGGCTCGGGGGTGATTCGGGCTTCGGTCGCTCCTCGGCGGCGCTCGGTCGGGTGCTCGGTCTCGTGCCTGGATCTTCTTGAGGCGGCCAGGCAGGTCGTCCTTCGGCAGGAATTTCAGCAGCTCCTGCCGCACCGCGGCCGGCACGTCCATGACGATGGCGCTGGCGGCCTTGTCGGCCCAGAGGCGCTGAAAGCTCTCCTCCTCGGCCTCGACGTGCGGTGTCCCGCCGGTCCAGGTGGTATAGACGTGGAAGCTCTCCCAGTTGTGCTTCCAGCCGAACTGCGGTCTCGTTGATGCTGCCGCTGAAGGCGAGCCGATTGCCCTCGGCATCCTCGATGATGCCCGCCTTCTCGTGGAAGAGTCCCGCGCCCGCGATGGGCCTGCGCTTGCCGTCGCACGGCACGGCCACCTTCACGTCCAGGTAGCTGCTTAGCCACCATCCAGGCGAGCAGCTCCAGCGCATCGACGGCCGAGCCGTCCTCGGTTCGAAGCGGCGTCGCCAGCAGCGCCGCCTCTACCGTGTCACGCAGGTCCTCGCCCTTCTGTATGGCTGCGAGGTCCTGATCGCTCAGCGTGCAGCCGACGATCAGCCGCATACGGCCCTGGTTGCCGACCAGGCCCTCGATCCCACGGGCCGCCAGTGCCAGCGCATAGGCGGAGAAGAAGCCTGTGGAGCGGTCGTAGCGGACCGCGCATTCGAGCGCGGGGACGTAGAACAGGCTGACCAGGTCGCCCTGCTCGGGGGTGTACTTGATCAGCCAATCCGTGGCCTTGAGCAAATTCATTCGTCGGCCCCGCTTTCGGCATTTGTGCCGTTTCGGTCGCCGACGGGCTCCTGCTCGGCGGCCTGGTCCGGAACCGGTTTGCCATCGCGGCCGCAATGCGCTGGACCAGTGCGCCTTCGCGGGCGGCAAAGAAGCTCTCGAAGTTGTCGTCCCGAAGATGGTCGGGGTCGATCACATGGCTGGCAAGAATCGCGTTCATGCGGTGCGCGTCGATCCCGGCCTGTTCTTGAACTCGTTGCAGGTAGACGCTCGGCGCCTGACCGCCAATGATCCGATTTGTGCGGGCCGAGATCGCGGCCTTGTTGACGATGGAGTTGTAGCGCTGGGGAGGTATCCCGTTCTTGTCGCACCAGGCCCGCGGGAAGATGTGGTGAATGTCTACGCTTCGTCCCAGTAGGTCGCCTCGTCGATCGTGACGCCCGTTCGAAAGTCCTGGCCCCCATCGCGCATGAGCAAAGCATGCAGGCCCTTGTAGGCCGCGCTGTTCCGCGTTCTGAGGGTCAACAGGCGAGTTCTGGTGAAGTTCGCATCAATGACGGTCTGCGGCTCCTTGCCCCCATCGATCCACGCAAGCACCTCGGGCACGTCCCGGGCGAAGCGTGATTCGATACCACCTCCGTACAGCTCTCCGAAGACGCCGCACCAGAACCATTGGGCGACCTTGCGCCGGATGCCGTCATCCTCCCACCGCTTCCCCAGCTTGATGAGGATGGCTGCCAGGGGAACAGCCTGGGTCTGGTAGGGGAGGTCCCAAGGAGAAAAGATCCTCTGCTGGAACAGGAACCGAGCGGCGCGCTCGAATCCCTCTACGGCCGGGTCCGCGCACTGGCGGTATGCATCGAGGGGCAGGTTGAGGATGGTTACCCGCTTACAGCTCACCGCCGTCGCGTCTTCCGGCTTCACGCCGGCGGCCAAGTCCGCCTCGCGCCGGGCCGTCGTATGCAGCAGTGCGACGACCTGGAGAAAATCCGTGTTCGCCAAGCGCTGAAGCACCCGCATCTTGTGCAGCCGCTGTTCCCGGCCTGGAACGTCGCGTTCTTTGTTGCCGAACCAGTCGTCGCGCAGATTGAAGTCGTCCGCCGCGTAGGTGGCGGTGAGTAGCTCGAAGGCGGTGAGGGATACGCCGCCCGTGTTGACCTTCTCGAAGACCTGGCAGACCGCTTCCTTCGAGGTATCCTGGTGCAGTGCGATCAAGGGGACCTGATACTGCTTGAAGGCGTTCAGCACCCGCTTGCTGAACTCGTTGTAGAACTTCATCCGCTCCTTGTCGAAGTCCCAGAACTCCGAGTAGGCCATGCGCCAGTCGTCGTCTTCGAAAACGGACAGAATCGGGAACAGGCTGGCCTCGTACTCTCGCTCCGGCGTCGAATAGTCGGCAATCACCTCGCCGCGAAAGTTCAGAAGCTGGCGGCTCTCAGGCAGACCGACGATGGCATCCTCCAGGTCTTCAGGCTGCCGCAGGCGCCTTTTCCATGTCGATGTAGTACCAACGCCTGATCTTCTGCTTCTTCGCATTGGTGGTCTCCACGACCTTCCCCAACATCAGCGCCTGGTAGAGGGAGGTCAGGCGTTGCTGGCCGTCCAGGACCAAACGCTCAGGCTCGGCCGGTCACTGGGCGGGAACTCAACGCCCTGGACGGGACGAGGCTGAAAGCGCACGTCCCCCCCGATCTTGAGCATCATCACCGCACCGATCGGGAAGGAGCGGGCGACGCTAGCGAGCACCGAGCGGATATGGTCATCGTCCCAAACCAACCGCGCTGGAAGTCAGGGAGTTGGGTCTTACCTTCACCCAACTGCTTTAGCTTGTCGGAGAGGAATTCCTTGGTGGTATCGAAGGTGCTCAAGGTGCTCACGTTTCATTCTCCTTCCAGAGTTCCAGTTGCGTCGGCGCATCCACCCGGTC
Organism: uncultured Gammaproteobacteria bacterium; assembly: GCA_963824085.1. GTDB lineage: Bacteria > Pseudomonadota > Gammaproteobacteria > Chromatiales > Chromatiaceae > JARRNE01. The sequence continues at coordinate 374,083 of CAWGNT010000024.1, read as the reverse complement.
GGCGAATGCAAGCCGGCGGAGGTTTTCCAGGACCTCGAAGTCGGTGGCGGAGGGCAGGACAGCGTCGGCGGGGTCGAAGCCGGTGAAGGCGCGGGAGGGGGGAGGACCTCCAGCACGGCCTCCAGGGCCGACAGGAACACCGGCTCTTGGGCGGCGCCGGAGCGTTCGAGCAGCTCGCCGGCGGCCTGCAGGGTGCGGGTGCGGGCGGCGTGGGCGGCGTGGTGGATGGCGTCGATCCAGCCGCGGGAGCCGTCGGGCGGGCCGAGGGTGCCCTTGGCGGCGCGCGTGCCGCTGTCCCAGAGGATGACGTTGCTGGCCTTCTTCTCGGCGAGGTGGCCGATGATCTCGCGGTCCATGTCCACGCCCACGACGCGGGCCAGGCGCAGGGCCTCGTCGTAGGGGAACTGGGGGGCCTGGAAGGCGTCCCACGCGAGCACGAACCACTCGGTGCAGCGGGTCCAGCTCGGCCTGGCGCTGCAGGTGGGTGAGCTGCTCCATGCGCCAGCGCTTCACCTCCCGGCGGGCGGCGTCGAGCGCATCCTCCGGGGTGGCGGCGTAGGGGTCCCAGTCCGCCTCGAACAGCTCGGCCTGGCGCTGGCGGCGCTTGGCCTCGGGCATCGGGCGGGGCGTGCCGCGCTTCACCGGCCAGTGGCGGGAGAACTCCTCCAGGGCCGGGCCGAAGCAGGAGAGGTAGAGGTCCACGCCGCGGATGCCGCCGTCCTGGAAGTCCTTGATCCGGCCGCGCACGGCGGCCTGCACGCGGGGCTCCAGGTCCTCCCAGTAGACCGCCTCGTCGCCCTCGGTCGCGCTCGGTGCGCGGCCGGCAGACCAGGAAGACGGTGCTGTTGGCGGCGGACTTGTCCTTGATGTGCAGGGAGCCCTCGGCCTCGGTGTTGACCGGCCAGCTCGCGGTGATGACGAAGCCGGCCTCGATCAGCCCCTTGGTGAGGGCGTCCCAGGCGCCGGTGGCCTTGTGGGTGAACATCAGGGTCATGACGCCGTCGGGCTTCAGCACCCGCCGGCACTCGGCGAAGATCGCGGCCATGCGGTCCTTGTAGTCCTGGTTGGCCAGCTCCTTGGCGCCCTTCTCGCCGCGGAACTTGGACGGGTTGGCGACCGCCTCGTTCTCCTTGTCCGTCAGCGGGCGGCGGAACAGCTCCGGGTAGACGTAGCCCGCGGTGCGCTTGAGCCAGACGTAGAAGAAGTCCGACAGCTCCGCGTACATCACGTTGTCGTAGTAGGGCGGGTCCATCACCACCAGATCCACGCTGGCGGTCTCCAGGTGGTCGAGGTTGTCGCCGGACTTGCAGGTGATGGTGACCGGCGGCGGGGTGAAGGGCGGCGCGGCGAACAGGTCCGGGTGGCCGCCCTTCTTCTTGGCCGCCTTCACGTCGATGTCGGGGCGGACCAGGTCCACCAGCTCGCTCGATGCACTTCGCCGGTCTGCTCGATGGCCCAGTCGTAGCCGAGGCCGACGATCAGCGGGGCCATCTCGGCGTAGGACCAGACGAAGGCGAAGTCGTGCCGGTCGAAGGTATTGAGCCACCACTTCGCGGGTCGGCATCCCAGACGGCATGCGCGAGTTGTAGTTCAGCAGCTTGTCCAGCGCGATAGGCGAGATAGCCGAACGCGGCCTTGGCTCGTCTCCGATCATCTCGCCCTTGGCCTGCTCCGCCTCCAGCAGCTCGCGGAACACCTCCGACGCTGGTGCCGTGGCACAAGAGCTGGCGAGGGGAGAAGAGGTCGCGCCAGTAGGTCATGCCGTACCGTCGGGGCTCGTCTGTCGTGTTCGACGGATCCTGATCGCCTCCGTAGGGACCAAGTCCAACGCCTCCCACTCCGGCAGCTTCTCGGCGAGCCGCTCGGCGACCAGCGCCGACACATCGTCCTCGGGACGCGGCGCCCGGTAGCCGCGCACCCACTTCTCGCGCTTCCGGCCGGTCTTGGTGGTCGTCTCCTCGCGCCGCTTGTAGACCACCGCGTAGAGCTGCTCGCCCATCTGGCCGGCCTGGGCCTGGCGCTTGATCTCGTCGCCGTCCACGGTGCGCTCGCAGTCCGGATAGGGGCATTCGGCGTCGCCGCCCTTCACGGTGCCCTTGGACTGCTGCGCCGCGCGGCTGACGATCTCGAAGTCGCAGACCCGGCCCTCGGTGTTCGGGCCTTGGCCGAACGCGGGGCTTGAGCCGCACCCCGGTCCCGTCCGGGGCGAGGCGCCAGTTGGGCGAGAGGGGGATCAGGCCGTCGCAGTAGGGGCAGGTGATGGTGCGCGCCCAGAGGTAGCCGTCCGGACGGCAGTCGTGCGCCGGCTCGGCGGGAAAGGCCCAAGTCAAGCGGCTCCCGCGCGCTGCCAACGAACTCGGCGCCCAGTCGCTCGAACTCGTCGGTGAACGTCAAGCGAAAGCCGAGCGGCCACTCGACGGTTGCCCTGAGGATGAGGGCCGCAACTGGGTTGAGGTCGTTGGCGATGGTCGGCGGCGCCGAGGCGTGCCGCTTCGAAGGGGATGCTCCCGCCGCCCGCCGTCGGGTCCAGAACGTTCGGGTGCGTCAAGCCGAGCGCGCGCAGCTTCGTACCGCAGCCAGTCACGGTCCTCGGCGGTCGGGAGGTAGCTGAAGGCCCGGGGGTATCCGTAGGCGTCGGCGCCGAGCCGCACCCCCGTCTGCGTTGCCGTCGCGATCCGGATGCTTGGCCGCCACCGGGTCCCCATGAATCCCCAGCACATGCATGAACCGCTCACGGTCGGCATCCGCCGGCAGGAGGGAGGCCAGGATTGCGGCGCGGGAGGCGACCAGCGGCCGCCGCGCCCACCACACATGCAGGCGGTTGGGCGCCGGGAAGGGCGGTCATCGGCGTACGCTCGCGCAGGCTCTCGATGCCGATCTCGGCGATGGGCAGCCAGGTCTCGATCAGGCGGGTGGTCATCGGGGCATCCATGGGTCGCCGAATGGTAGGCAGCCATTCGCGAGCCATTTAGGCCCGCGGAATGACGCAGAAAATGGAAGCGCGCATTCCAGTGAGCATTCTTGCCGAAGAAATGCGCACGAATCGCGTCCCCTGCCTGCGGTGCGGGCACGAGAGCGCGGTTACTCTCCCACCAGACGCAGTGCCCGTTGGAGCACCGCATCGGACAGGTACATTCCACTGTCCCGGAGCCGTTCGAGCACCGGGCGGGCGGCATCCAGACGGCCGGCCTGCTTGGCGGCGAGCACGAGGCCCACGGTGCCGCGCAGCGGGATGCCCAGGGCCTCGGCGCAGCGGCGCCCGGCGAGGTCGTCGATCACGGCCGTGCTGCCGGAGGAGGCTCGCGCCAGCTCGATCACCGCGGACTCTCCCGCGCCCAGGTCCCACGCCAGGAGCTGCGGCGACGGTACGGAGACGGGCCGCACTTCCAGCCAGGCATGGGCGGCCAGCGCCCGCGCCGTCGGGTCCTGGTCCCCGTATGCGCGAATCTCACGCGCGACGGGCTCGGGCACCCAGATGGTCGGCGCCGCGTCGCTGAGCAGGTGCAGGAGGCCGGCCTCCGCCAAGTGAATGAGCGGCGAGGTATTGGCTACCAGCCGCAGGTCCTGCCGGCTCATGTGGCGGCATTCTCGCCCGATTCGCCGAGGCCAAGCTCGCGTGCGAGGCTGTCCTCATCCAGCACGAACACGTCCATGCCCTCGCGGGCCAGGGCATGGAGGAAATCCCGTCGATTCATGCCGGCCAGCTCGGCAGCGCGTTCCTGCGACATCAAGCCCCGCTCGTACCAGTGGATGGCCGCGGCGAGCTTCAGCTCGCGTCCAAGCTCGGCCGGCGAGCGGCGCAGCGCGGACAGCGCGGAATCGGGGATGGAAAGACTCAGTGTCGGCATGAAACTTACTCCGACCGCATTCATGGCGGTCGCGGCAGATGCGTGATTTTGTTGCGTTTAGTATGGCCGAGAAGGCTGGCGGGCGCATCCGTCTTGGGCTCTCCGCAGCTCGCAGCGGTTGTTGTCGGGTTACGGCGCGCCGCAGCGTCGGTGCCAACTGCAAGGGGTGCAGGGGCGCGCCTAACCCGACCTACGCCTTGGGGTCGATCAGCAGGAAGCGCAGGGCCATGAGCACGCGGCGCGGGTACTTGCGGTGCATGGCCATGCCGAGCCAGTAGGCGGCCTCCTCGCGGCCCATCTCTTCGATGCCGGCGGTACAGGCGCGCATGTGCTCGCGGTTGCGCATGGGGGCGAGCACCCGAAACAGCAGGCCGAGGTTGAGGGCGACGTCTTCGTCCAGGGCGAACGTCTGCCGGACGCCGGGCAGCAGGCCGCCTGGCTTGATGCGCGCCTTGGCCAGCCGTTGCAGCACGCGGTGCTCGACCAGGGCGAGGTTGCGCCCGCGCAGGCCGGCTATGCGCACGGGGGCCTTGATGTGGGGCGTGGCCGGCGCGGGGACCTGCCACACCTCCATCTCGGTGTCGTCCGGGCCGTGGGCCTGAACGCGAAGCTCGTAGCGAGGAGTGGCGGTGGCCGACTCTCCTGTGGGCAGCTTGGTCGGCAGGGCGTTCATTGGCCGCCCTCGGCGGTGATCGCCACGTAGGACGCACCGGTGCCGAACTTGGTCAGGCGCTCGGCGAGCTTCTCCGGCGCGTCGCCGGCGAGGCCCAGGCCGTCTTCGGCGAAGGCGATGGAGAAGGTCACGGAGAGGTCCTTGTCCTTGGCCGCGCGCAGTTGCGGGTCGAGAAAGTCCTTGATGGGCTGGGCATCGGCGGGTGGTCCTTCGAAGTTCAGCTCCATGATGCCGCCGTCGGTGGTCTCGTAGCCGCCGGTCATGACGACCTTCTTGTCCGCATGCTGGATGGCGCCGACGAGGCCCAGCAGCCGGAAGGCGTCCGACGGGTCGAAGAGCTTGAGGTCCATGGCGCGGATGTGGGTGAGCTTGCGTGCGATCGCGCCCGCTCCCAGAGCTTGGTCAGGGCCTCCTTGAGCACGCCCTCTTCGGTCAGCGTTTTCTCGGGGGGCGTAGGCTCGGGTCCGGGTGTAGGTCCCGGAATTGGGCCGGGTGTCGGCCCGGGTCCTGGGCCAGGGGTTGGGCCGGGGCTCGGGCCTGGGGCGGGACCCGGTCCGGGCGTGGGCTCGGCTACCTTCGGCCAGATGCCTCGCTCTTTCGCGTAGGCCGCGGTGTGGACAAAGGACTGCTCGTCGATGTGGATGTTGGCCCAGGGATCGCCCTTGCCGCAGGTCAGGTCGCCGCTCTGGTAGACGTACTCGCTTAGCTCGATACCGCTGCGGATGGCCTTCACGAACACGTCGTCGCCCACCAGGATGGGCAGGGCCGGATCGCGGCGGAACTCGGCGCGCAGCGAGCCCGTTGTGATGGTGCCCTTCTTCAGGGGTGTGCGGTCCCGGATGTAGGTGGGCGAGTCCGGCTCGTCCTCGGGCAGCCGCAGCTTGTTGTTGGCGCGCAGGACCTCGACGACCTGCTTCTGCCCGTTGCCGGGCTTGTCGGAGGCGGTCTGCACGTCGATGGCGGTGTGTGCGAGGTCCACGCTCGGCGCCTTCGACGCGGTTGCGCGAAGGGTAGAGGACGTGGCGGTAGCACTGCTGGATGGCCAGCGCCAGCTCCTGCTCAGAGCGGCGATACCATTCGAGGATGCGGTCGCGCTGATGCTCGGCGAACTCGTTGAGCCGCTCGGGCTTGCGCAGCTCGTTCAGGGCCAGGCGCCGGACCATCTTGTGCTTCATCTCATCCTTGCGGGCCTGGTCGGCGAGCAGGAACACGAGGTTGTTGCGGTTGAGACGCAGGTCTCCGGAGGCTCCCTTCTGCCGGTAGATGCGGCCGACCAGCTCGGGGACGACCACGTTGTCGCCCGCGACCTCCACGGCGTCGTAGCCCAGCAGGGCGAGGTCCGGCTTGCCGTCGCCCGTATCGTCCGGTACGTCGTAGGGGCCGCCGGGAAACGCGTAGAGGTTGAACACCGCCCCGCCGAAGATGGCCTTGATGCGGTCGTTGAGCTGCGCGCGGGCCTCGCCGGGGTCGACGTGCTGCTCCTCGCGCCTGAGGATCTGCGTGAGGTTGGCCTCGGCCGAGAAGCGCAGGGGCACGTTCGGTCGGTCGTCGAGATAGGCGGATTCCTGCACGAAGCGCCGACGGGCATCGTCGATGAAGCTGATGTCGGTGCCGGGTGAGAGGACGGCGTAGCGAAGCTCCTCCGCGGTCGCGCCCTTCAGGTTCTCGTTGAAGGCGAGCGTGTGGAACAGGATCGCCCGGCCGACATAGGAGCCATAGGGAGCGAGACCCGTGTAGTGGGCGGCGTCGAGCTGCTGGGCAAGGGCGGGTTGATCGCCTTCGACGGCCGCCACATCCGACTTGATCGCCGGCACGAACTGGCGCTGACCGAGGCGGGTGACGATCTCCTGGCGGATGGGCTCGAAGCCGGGGTCCAGGTGGTGCAGGTGAATGGCGTAGGCATCCGTCGGGCGCTTGTCCCAGATCCGGGCGACGGTGCGGGCGAGGAGCCGCAGCATGCCGCGCACGCGCTGGAAATTGCCGAGGGTGGACGTCTTCTCGCGTAAGGTGTCGATCAGCTCCGGATGCAGCGGAAAACCCGCGGTGAATGCGTCCAGGCGCGAGTCGTGGGAGCCCGCGGGCGGGAGCTGTTCCTTGTGCGCTTCCCACAGCTGACGGTATGCCTCGATGACGGCGGTTGCCCTTGCATCGTCGATGTGGGTGAAGAGGCGGCGCCGCAGAATCCTGACCGTCTCGTCCTCCTCGGTCGGGTCAAGCAGCGCGGCCTTGCGGGCGGAGACGCTCTCGGCCTCCTCCATCTTGTCGGCGATGAATTGGTTCTCGTCGCTGTAGGCGTCGGTGGCCTTCCCACCCTTCCCGATCGCGAGCGTATAGACGACGGCGGCGTTCGGCGTGCTCTCGACCGCCTTGAACAGGGCCGTGAGGAAGGCCGTGAGCTGGCCGCCGGCGGCGTCGCGCTCCTTGACCTTGAGCTTGCGCAGGTAGACCGACAGCTCATCCATAAGGATCAAGGTCGGCTCGCCGCCGAACAGCTCCCTGATGGTCTCTGCCCCCGGAGCGCCTCCCTCGTTCGTCGCTCGCCCGGACCTGCTCGTAGCCCTGCCGCCCGGCCAGCCGATAAGCAATCTCGCCCCAGGGGGTGTAGGCGCGCAGACCAGGCTCAAGGGGCCGACCGTTGAGGGGATCGGCGTTCTCGCCGTCAAAGGCCGCGATCCGGACCTTGCCCTTCGGCAGAAGCGCAGGATCGACAAACTCGGCGACGTTATTCACCCCTTCCATGCCGGCGACGGCGTGAGTCAGCGCGATCAGGGCGTGGGTCTTGCCGCCGCCGTAGTTGGTATCCAGGCGGAAGATCGATGCAACTTGATGCGGGCTGGCCGCGAGGCGGAGGCAGACGTTGCGCAGCAGGTCCTTGAGGCCCCGCGTCGGGTGGGTGTTCGCGAAGAACTTGACCGGGTCCTTGTACTCGTCCGGCGCATCTCCCCTTAGGACCTGCGCGAGGTCGGCCGCGAAGTCGGACTCCGAGATCGTGCCCTGGAGAACGTCTTGCCGCGGTGTACAGAGATCAAAGATCGTTGGTATGGCCATAACGGGCGAAGCCTCGCAAGACGCTCATGCGGCCGACCATTAACCGGCGGCGACTCCATACGCAAAGAGCGTGCGCGGCGAACTCAGTGCCAGCTCGGGCAACGCTTGTTGCGGGGCCTCCCCAGTTGGTCAGCTGACGGTTTGTCATTTTCGTGCCGGCCCTATGGTAATTGAAAGTGCGACGAAGTTTTGCTTTTGATGGTGGGGCGTGCGTGAGCGTTGTCGCTTTTTGGAGTGGCAGACCGGATTTCTGCGGCACCTGACGGGAGCGTCGTGACCTTCCCGATTGTTGAAGTCCCCGATGATCCCCGTGACACCGGCGATGCTCACGCAAGTAACCCAAACCCAAAGGTGCAGCTAGGCATAGATCCTCTTCTGTACGAAGCACTCCCGTGAAAATGGTTGGCGACCTTCCCTTCCGGTAAGCCCGCTGAGTTGGCAGCGCAATATCTGGGCGGAATGCTCAAGCACGGGTGAATGTGATCCGCTATCGCGCGCCCCTCCACCACTTCAGTCGGCGCCCCCTGGCACACCTCAGGCAGAATCCGTCCGATACGCTGGCGCAGCGTCCCACCGATGGCACGCTGCTGACACGCCGACACAAACTCGACGTGCTACTTGCCGCGCCATTTCAAGTGCGGCGGTCATTGCCATTTTCGCCTGGTGACCTCCGGTTTGGCTGATTGGAAAGCGTTACCTCCTATGCCACGCATAACGCCGGAAGAACAGAACGTCCGGGAGTTCACCGCCACGCGATCGCTTACCTGTTGCGAGGTACTGTCTGGCGGTGCGTCGTTTTTCTCGCCAACTGCATGCTGCCCGTCATCAAGCCGCCACCTGGCTTGCGCTTTCCGTCCTCTTGCTCTTATCTTCACCCGTGGCGCAGTTCCACCGTTGCGTATTGCCGCATCGGCGCACTGCTTTCAACTTCAATTGGACTCTTCGTGATAGATCAGAGTCGAGCGTACTTCGGAGTCGGACGATGCAAGCAATATCCGCGATCGCCACCGCACTGGCCCTCGGCGCAGCCGCCGGACTGAAGGACGTAACAGCACGCGCCATCGGCGACGGGTATGCGGCGCTCAAGAAATGGATTGCGAGCAACCTTCCGTCAGTGCTGCCCAGCGTCGAGCATCTGGAGCGGGCACCCGAATCCAAGGCCAGGCGCGCCATGGTCGAAGAGGATCTGGATAAAGCCGGCGCAGTCACCAACGGGGAATTGCTTGCTCAGGCCGAGATGCTTCTCACTCTGATCGAGCACAAGGCGCCGATGTTAGGCGAGGCCATCGGTGTCACTCTCAAGGACATCCAGGGGGCCTCCCTGAGCATCGCCGACGTTCGCTCGGGGGGCTCCGGGGTGGTCGTGGAGAATGCGCAGATTGAGGGCGCGATCGAGATCAGCGGCGTACGCGCCGGCTCGGGAGGGACCGGCGACCCAAACGCCTGAGGGCAGCCGGGCCGACCGGCCCCGCTGCCGTTGCACTGACCGGCGTCGCCGCCGGACGCGACATCAACATCGTCGTTCAGGGCGTGGCAGCCCTTTCTGCCGACTTCGCCAGCCGGGTACAAAGCTTCTTCGTCGAATACCTGGGCGAGCCCAATGGCCGACCCGTCCCCTTCGGCGGCCGCCAAACGGCGCTGGCCAACCTCGATCGGTGGATCGGCGACCCCGTGGCACCCCAGCGCGTGCTCATCACCGCACCCGCGGGACGCGGCAAGTCCGCTCTGCTTGCCCACTGGAGCCGGCGCCTCTTGGAAGAGGAGCGGGAGCTCAGCGTCATCTTCTTCCCCGTCAGCATCCGTTTCCGAACCAATCTAGCGAGCGTCGTGTTCCCAACGATCGCCGCCCAGTTGTCGGCCCTGCACGGCGAGGACCTGACAGCGTCCCAGGATGCACCCGTGGAGATCTGGCGCGCGCTGGTAACGAACTATCTGGCTCGTTCCCTGCCACACGAACGGCGACTCCTGGTGGTCCTGGACGGCATCGACGAGGCGGCGGACTGGGAGCCCGGCTCCGACCTCTTCCCCCTTTCGCTGCCCCAGGCAAACCGCATCGTCCTGTCCGCGCGCTACCTGGCCGGCGACATGGACGCGGCCGGATGGCTTCGGCGCCTCGGATGGGATCGGCCGGGCCAGGCCGACTCGCTCGCTTTGGAGCCGCTGACGGCCGACGGCGTCGCCGATGTCCTCAGGCGTACGGCGTTTCCGCTGGATCGGCTAGGTGCGCGCGTCGACATCGTCTCGGAGCTGCATCGGCTCAGTGAGGGCGACCCCTTGCTGGTCAGGCTGTACGTTGAAGATCTGTGGGCCCGCGGCGAAGCCTCGATCCGGCTTCAGCCGGAGGACCTGCGGCAGATCAGGCCCGGCATCGAGGGCTTCTTCGCTCGCTGGTGGGACGATCAAAGGCTGCTGTGGGGAAACCAGGCGCCGCTGCGGGAACCCGCCGCACAGGCCCTGCTGAACCTGTTTGCCTGCGCCCTCGGCCCCTTGCGCCAAACCGACTGCCTGGAACTAGCACCGCCCGAGGCGTGCCTGACCCCTTGGACCCTGGAAGAGGTGCTCCGTCCCTTCGCACGTTTCGTGATTGGCGACGGTCTCTCGCGGGGTTACACCTTCAGTCACCCGCGCCTGGCCTACTACTTCTACGACAGGCTGCAACGCTCCGGACAGGCGCACAAGGAGGAGCTTCGTTTCGTCGACTGGGGGCATCGGACACTCACCGCGCTCGATGAGGGCCGCTTGGACCCGGCGGAGGCACCCCCTTACATCGTCCAATACTTCGGCGCACACCTCGAGCGCAGCGGGGCCGATGTCCAAGGTATGCTCGGACTCCTCGGCGCCGGCTGGCGGAGTGCGTGGGAGTCCGTCGACAAGACGAGTTACCTGGGTTTCCTCAACGACGCCAAACGGGTGCTGCGCTGCGCCCAAGAGGCGAATCGGCGAGCCCTTGGCGCCGGCGAGCCCCTGCCCTACCTGGACGTGGAGATCCGCTGCGTTCTATACCAGGCCAGCGTCGGCACCCCGCCGAAGATATCCATGGACTTGGTCAAGGCCTTGATCGAGAAAGGCCTGTGGGGAACTGACCAGGGAATCACCTATGCCGCACAGATACCCGATCCCGACGAGCGCCTGACGACGCTGGTGGAGCTAGACGGCGTCGTGCCGCCAAATCAGCGGCTGCGCCTTCGCGCCCCCGCCCTAGGAGCGATCCGTGCCGTCCTGAAGGCCGCTTGTGCCACCAGCGGGGACAACAGCCTGGAACCCCTGCGGGTGCTGCTGCCCTCCCTGCCAGAATCCTTGCACGACACCTGGCTCGAAGCGGCGCTGGAAACGATGCCGGATCAGAATCCCGAACGCCAGACCCGCGAGCTGCTGGAGCTCGCGCGATTGTGTCGTCCCCCATCGGTGCCGGTAGTGTCCGCAGCACTGGGGGCCGCGCGCCACATAGGCGCGCGGCCCATCCGGGCCGCCGCGCTATGCACGCTTGCCTTCGAGCTGCGGGAAGGGGAGCAGGACGCAGTGTTCGAGGAAGCGCTGATGAGCGCCGGCGCCGTCGTGCATGAGCCGTCGCGCGCGACGGTGCTACGGGAGCTGATGTTCCTGCTCCCCGACCGGTTCCTGGGCATGGGGTTGTCGGCGATCTTGGACCTGGAGGATCCCAGGCTGCGCGCCGCGGTCCTCGAGGAGGTGGCATGCATCCTGCGCGATTCGGACCTTCTGCGTGCGCTGGCGGAGGCAACTCGCTCCCCTGATGCGAAAATGCGCGCCCGGCTGCTCCGAATCCTCCTTCCGCTTGTGCCGGATGAGCTCAAGCAGGAGGCGGCGACGCTGATCTGGACAGACTCCCGTGCAGCGACCCGTGCGGACGAACGCACAACCATGCTCGCAGGCGTCTGGCGCTATCTGCCGGAGCCGCAACGCTCGGAAGCCCGGCAGGTCTGGGTCAGCGCCGCACTGCGCGTGGCCGCTACAATCGGAAACGTAGAGCAATACCTCCGGGCACTGACCGCGATAATCCGTTCCGTTGGCGCGCCCGTGCCCGACGTCCTGATGGAGCACCTCCGACGCATCGCGCATCCGTCCGTCGCTCTGCTGCTGGAACTCGCCCCGCATCTCTCTGCTAACCAGACGGAAGCGGCCATCGCACTGACGGCCGAGCTTCCGTCTCCGGACCGGCGCTTGCGAGTGTTATGTGCCATTGCCCTCCATGCCCACGAGCCCACGCGCAGCAGGATTCTCGCTCTCGCCCTTACCGAAATCCCGGAGGTTCCGACCGAGGCCCTTCGGTACGTTGCGGGTCCGCTGCTGAAGATCGTCCCGGAAGAGTTCGACCTCTTCGGGGAGCCCGACGCGCTCTTTCCCATCCTCAGATCCGGAGACGCCCGCGTGCGGACCTTCGCCAGGCTCCTCCTAAGCCACCCTCCGGAACCATCGGACGTGACGTCGCAGGACTTAGCGGACATTGCTGCCGGGCTCCGGGCGCCCGCTCTCTGGCGCAGAATCGTCTCCCTGAGTCCCGCGCCCTGGGTAGATGCCCTGGTGCCCAAGCTCGTTGCCATCGCATTTGAGAAGCGGTCCGAGAGAGTCAGGGTTCCGCTGGTTAGGTCGCTCTTGCCCCACGCGGCGGAGATGGTGCTCGAGGACATCGTTTCACGGACGCTGAGCCTGCCGGACTGGGCGGCGAGGTGCGGGCTCCTCACCGACCTCGCCCCCGTGTTGCCTGAAGCCTCTCTAACGGCGGCCTGGAAGAGCGCTGCCCAAGCCTCGTCTCTTGCCGAGCGCAAGTGCCTCCTGAACGCCTTCGTGCCCCATCTCCCGCCACCGATTCTCGACGACGTTCTCGCCAAGACGCTGCATACCATGGCAGCCGCCGACAGGCTTGATCTGCTCTGTTTCCTGCTTCCGCAATTCCCGGATTCCAGGCGAGATCGCGCCCTTCGCGCCATCTTCTCGGAGGCCGACGACGGCGCGATCTCGGCCGAGAAGCGGATCGCTCTCTTTCCCGTTCTGGAGCCCTGGTTCCCGCCTCCTCGGAGGGAAGACTGTGAGGTCGAATGGCTGGCGCCAGCGCTCGTTGATGCGCTGAACTCCTCGCTCGAGCAGGAGATCCCATCGCGAGTGCGGAGGCTCGCGCCGCACCTGAGGGGGCACCTGCTGGGCGAGGCGGTAGAGGCCGCGCGGGACATGCAGAGCGAGAGGATCCGCGTGGAGGTCCTCCGATTGGTAATCCCGCGGATGGCCAGCCCCAGGGACGACGAGGCAATCGACGCGTTGCTCGCATATACGAGGAACAAGGGGTCCCTGCAACCGAAAAACCGCTGCTTTGTCCTGCGCGCCGTCGGCGCGCTCCTGCCCGAGGACCGGCGGTTGCGGCTGGAGACCCTGGCCCGCCTCTGGGAGCTGGCGGCCTCCAACCTGAATGAAGACGCGCAGACGCAGGCCTTGATCGAGCTAGCGCCGCAAGTGCACGAGGAGCATTTGGTGGAGGTTATGCCGCTGGTTCGCAACCTGGTCGTTCCGTCGTTACCGCTGCTGGAGGCGCTGGCTCCGCGCCTTCCGGCGGAGATGTTGGTGGAGCAGCTCAATCTCGCGCGCAATTGGCAAGATCCGCACCTGCGCATGCGCCTTCTCTGTGCGCTTGCGCCCCACCTTGAGCCAGGGCTTCGCAAACAGTCCGTGGAGGATGCACTCTCCGCCTATGTTGAGACCGCCGCAAAAGGTGTTAGGGCGCAGGAGATTTCCGCCCTGGCCTCACTGCTGTCCGTACCCCAGTTGGAGCGGGCGCTAGCTGTCAGTCGCTACATCGGCGATCACGTCAATCGCGCCCGAATGCTGATCCAGATGGCTGCCGAACTGTCCGAACAGACAAGCAGGCGGCAGTTGCTGAACAACGCCCGCATGATCGCCGGCGAAATCGCTGCCGTGCCGGAGCGTGCCCGGGTCCTTTGTGAGATTGCAAGTCTTTGCTCGCCGGACCTCCGGGAGGAAGTCCTCGCCGACGCTCTCACCGCCGCACGCGAGATCCAAAGCGAAATGGAACTCATGTCGGTGCTCAAGGTACTCGTCCCCATCGTCGTGGAGTCGACTGAGAGGCTGCTCACCGAGACGTTGGATCTATTGGAGCAGAAGGAATTCCATCGGTGGAGCGAGGTGACACTGCAGAATCGGCAGCGGCTGATCCTGGAGCTGATTCCCCACCTTCCCAAATACCTGTTGTCGAGGGCACTGGATGCAGTCCGCAGAACCTGGGTCGCGGCACTGCTCGAAGGCCTCCTCGTCCCCTGTCGGCCGCTGCCCGATCCCGGCGGCCTGGCCGATTCCCTCACGATCTTCAGGAGCGCCAGGGGCGGGAGGTACAGAGCTCCACCCAGCCGCCCGGACGACAGATTGTCGCTCGCGCCACTGGTGCGGGAGGCGCTGGCGGATGCAGGAGGTCTCGGCTTCATTACGGGCCCAGCGCGTTTCGACGTCGTTACGCGCTTAGCGCCGTTTCTCCCGAAGACGGAGCGTCTCGACCGCCTAGACCGGGCGCTAAGCTGCGCTGTCAGCCTACCCGACGGCGTGACAAGCATGGAGGCCCTGTGTGGGCTGATTCCGCATCTCTTCGAGGAGCTGCTTATAAAGGCGCTGATCCTCGCAGGGCAGCTCAACATTTCGGATCATCGTGCGCGCTACCTCGGCAACCTGGTCACCTACCTCCCCGATCCTCTCTTCGACAGGGCGTTCCGCGCGGCCCAGGCCATTCCGGAAGAACGTCTTCGGGTCGCGGTCTACAAGCGCTTGCTGCCGATGATGGCCAAGACCGGGGGCCCAGAGGTCCTGGCTGCCATCCGCTCCATCGACGACCCCGTAGAACGGACCAGGGTGCTGTGGAGGCTCGGACAGACATTGCGGCACGAGGAATGCCTTGTCCTGATGGCGGAGGCGCTGGCCACGGCGCGGTCGATCCCCGCTGTGGAGTCGCGTGTAGGGGCGCTCGGAGACTTGGCTCCGGTGCTCCCGCAACAGCTCTTGGGCGAGCTGGTAAGCGCCGCCTTGGAGATCGAGGACGAAACGCAACGAGTGGGCGCAATGTGGTCCCTCGCTCCGCACTTGCCTGAGACGCTGCGCGCGCGCTTGCTCGCCGCTACGAGCGATTTGGCTTGTCCGGCCTGCCGTGCCGCTGCACTGGAAGGACTCACCCCCTATCTGAGCGAGGACATGCAGCGCGAAGCACTGACGTCCGTAGCCGCCTTACCGCATGCATCCTTCCGAGCCACGGCGTTGCGCGGCTGTCTGGCTCACCTGCCGGATCGGCTGCTCCCGGCTGCGCTCGACGTCGTCGATGGCATCGGCAAGGGTTTCGCTTACCTGGAATCGATCTGCGCAATTGCGCCGCGGCTCGGACAACGACTTGCGCTGACCGCCCTGCACAAGGCCCTCGCCGAGACACGGAGAATCTTCAACGACGAGTACCGCGGGGAGATCCTGAGCAAGCTGATCCCCAACCTTCCGGAGGCCCTTCTCCCCGAAGCACTGGACGTCGCCCGAAGTATTTCCGGCCAATTCGTCCGCGCCGATACCCTGCGTGCCTTCGTTCCTCGTATGCTCGGACTCCGGGACGCCTTGTTGTCCGCCGTCCGCGAGTTGACGGACCAACACAACCGGGCTGCCCTGCTCGCTGAGCTGGCGGTCGCTGGGACGGCCTACCCGGACGAGTATCTACTAAAGGAGGGACTCGACACCTGCGCCAGTATCGGCTGCAGATTGCATCGGGCGGAAGCGCTGCGCGAGATGGCGCTGAGGCCAGCGGCCACGACACCGGCCGTGCTGCGCAGCGCCCTGACGGCCGTTTTAGCGGTCGGCCGGGACGACTACTCGGTGACGCTGCTCGGTGAGCTCGCCTCTCGACTGCCCGTCGACCTCTTCTCCGCCGGCCTCGACGCCGTATCCCGTATCCGCGCCGATGTATTGCGCGCGCAGGCACTAACCCGGCTCGCACCCTATCTGCCGCCCACCTTGCGAGACAAAGCAGTCGACGTCGCCGGGGCTATCCGAAGCGGCTTGTATCGCAGCCAGGCCCTGGTGGCTCTGGCGCCCCATCTAGACCCGCAGACGGCGTCGGCGGCCATGTCCGCCGCGTTCGGCATCCGCGACCAGTGGCATCGCGCGAAGGCAGCGGCGGCGCTTGTCCCGTTGCTTCCGGCAGACCTCGTCGCGGACGCACTGCAGAGTGCCTACGGGATCGAGTCCGAACTCGTGCGTCTCGAGGCCGTCAGTCTCCTGCTGCCCAGCCTCGAACCTGGCCTGCTCGATGGCGTTTTGGCCGCCGCGGACCAATTCCGCCACCAAGCATATGCGGGGGCGCTCCTTGAGCGTCTGTCGGCAGTGGCCACAGGCCCGTTGGCTCCAAAGGTCTTGGCGAAGGCGCGAGCCATTCCGGATAGCGCCACCCGGAACCGGACGTTAGGCCGGCTAGGTCTGCCCCTGACCGAGCGTGAGCAAGCAGCCGTGCTTTCACAATGCGCATCGGACATCCTAGCGTTGCCCGACGAGCGTGAGCGATACGTCCAGGGCTTAGCACTCCTGGCAAACTCCGCCGCCACCCCTTTCGCGGACCAAGTCCGGCGTGAGGTCGCGGCGATTGCGGACAGCATCGCCAATCGCGCCCTCGGGCGGGCGCTTCAGCTGGAGCACAAACTAATGCCCGAGCCCCCGAGCGCGCGCGAGATAGACGCGGCGGTTCGCAGCGCATGCGAGGATGCGGCGAAGGCCCCCGTTATCACCCGTCCGGCGGAGTCCCGGCGCCGAGCAACCGACGAGCTGAACAGGATCGGCGAGCTCGAGTGCGAAACAGATCGCGTAATGTCCCTGAGGCGACTGGCGCCGGTCTTGTCGGAAGAGCACCACTCCGCCGCACTAGCAATTCCGCGGGCATTGAACCGTCCCGGAAAGCGGGCTGAGGCCCTTGCGCTGTTCGTGCCCTACCTGAAAGGCAGAACGCTGGAGGAGGCAGTCGAGATCCTCGGGACGATTTCGGACAACTCGGACCGTCGTGCGGCCATCGCTCGGATTGCACCCTTCCTGCGCAACCTCGGGAGGGAGCGGCTCTACGCGGTCTTGCAGGGATTGCTACACCAGAGGTCGGAATTGGACCGGCGCGGGCTGCTCCAGGATCTGTGCGCCTACGAACCCGTCCTCACGGCGACGGGCGGAGCGCAGGTATTGGCCGGTACCGCTCGCGCGCTGACCGACGTCGGCTCCTGGTGGCCCTGATCTACCCGCCGACGCGCCGCATTGTTCGGATCCTCTCTCTTCACGGCGTAGGGGGCTGTCTTGAACGTCACGTAACATGGGGACTACCCGACGGCCCGTGACTGGGAAGAGGGGGGCACGGTCGACGGGTGGGTGTTCCAGGACGCGCTGCTACCTCGGCACTGCCCCCATGATGACCGTCCCGATGCAGCTGCCCAGGCGTTGAAGGTGAGCGCGCAAAGCGTAAACACGGTCATCGTATTTGTAGCCTTTCCTCTTCCTGGCGCCGCCGCTGGTTTAGCCGTCGCCGGGAGGTGGCGGGTCCGCCACCTCGAAGTTGGGGTTGATCACCTCCCCGCCCGGCAGCTGCACCTTGCTTGCCGTACTTGTACGCGTAGGCCCTGATCTGCTCGCGCGTCGCCGGTCGGCTCCCGTCGAAGGTCCCGTACTCGGGCAGCTCCGGCGGCGGATCGAGCTCAAAGCGCGGGCACCAGCCGTTGGGCGGTGAGTGCTTGTCTCCCGGATGCAGCCCGTTGACGTCGGCGTAGTATGGCCCCACTGCCCGGCCGACCGTACAAACGGCGGCGGGAGGGCCGTCTACCCCGGGCTCGTCCCGTGGGCGGATGTAGTAAAGGCAGTGCCAGCAGGAGAGGCGGGGGGTCATGGTGGCTGCTCAAAGCGGTGGCGACCTGCACTGAGTTTAGCCGGACATAGGGCCAGAGCGCACCAAAGGGCCACGGATACCTCTATCCCAAACCAGGTTTATGCGGGCGGAGCGCAACGGCCGCCGTTTCTTTTCAAGCAGGTTTCAAGTTGGTGCGGCTTTCGGCTGAGCACGTTGGACCAGGTTATGCTGCGCTGCAGCAGCGTTAGACAACACTGGGCCGTTTCCTAGATTTCAAGACGCGGCGCCCGCTCCGGTCTCGCGGGGTTTCGCGCTCTGCCGGCAGTAGGCACGGCGCCGCTGCAGGCACACGCCCAACTCGTGATACGCAGCCGTCGAAACCTTGAGGGTCGCCGCTGCTGCCCTTGTCTCGGCTATGCTCACGGGCCATCGTCCGTTAACGTTGGCGCCGACACAGGGGTCGCGAGCTGGGCGTCCCGACCGGTTGGATAGTCGATGCCGGGTGTTTCGCTGCCCGGGAACAGCTGGTGCGCGTACTCGCCGATGAGCAGCAACGCGTCAGCGAGCCTCCAGGCAACAGAGTCGATCCGATCCGGCGGTTCGCTGGCTGATTGCACGCGGAGGGCGATCGACATTGCGGCGTCGATGAGGTCGATGGCCTCGGCGAGTCGATTCGTAGCTTCCAGGTGCACTGTTTTCACTCCGCGATCTCCTACATGTCAATCCGTACCTCGACGGGTCGCCCGCCAAAGATGACTTAGACTCCCGCCGCGACTACCTCCGCGTCGGTATGTCCTGATGCCACTTATTGGAGGGGCCGGCGACCCATAGTCCGTCCCGCCGTCGTCAGTCCGGGGTCCGGTGGCGGCCTGTGCGGGTGCAGCGGGCCTCGGTGCTAGCGCCGCCGTGGGGGAGAACACCGCCCCTGACCGAACCATCGACATCCTCGTCCGGGCGGTTCTGGTGGTTCTCGTAGCACCCGCGAAAGCTGGGGGACCAAAGGAAGGGGTGTCGACGCAGGTCAGCCGCCACGCACTCCAGCGCCAGCCGATTGTCCTTGATCTCCGCCCACTCGGCGGGGTGGCAATGGTCGCGGATCTGCCCCAGTGTCCAGCCGTGCAGATCAGGGGCAGTCTGGGACTCGACTTGGCGGATGAGCTCGGTCTTGTGCTGACGGACCCATGCGCGCTGCTCATCGGTGAGGGGAACCGGGGCTTTGATGCCCAGCCGGTCACCCGCTACGCGGAACTGCACACCGGCAGCCAGCATCTGTTGGAACCGTTCGGCGACATCCATCAGAATGACTCCCACCCGTCGCCATCGCGGGCACCTCCGGTGGAAGTGGTCGCAAGCTCGCGAAGATGCCCTCCATCCTCGAATGTGCCTTCGTTTTCAGAAGGGCAAGATGGGGCATCTTGGGCGCCTTCGGGATCTCCTGGGCAGGGGCCCGGCCCGAAGTTGCCCTCACCAGGTTCGAAGCTGCCCGATATCCTAACCTTGGCATCTTGGGCATCTTCGGCAGAGAGGGCATCTTCGGCGGCCGGCAGTGACCACCACCATCCTGCCGAGAATCCGCTCTTCTTGGGCTTGACGCCAAGCCGCTCCCGGGCGGTGCGCAGGGGCTTGTCGTTGATGCCAGCCTGGCGGGCTTCCTTCTGGACATCGGCCGCTTTCATCGGGCCGGCCGACAGGAGCTCCCGCAGCCACTCGGCGGCCTCATCCGTGGCGCTGCGCTCGTCAGGGTCGACCGCAGTCTCTGCCCTCCCCAGCAGCTCCCGGGCAGTGCCCTTCAAGGCTTCACCCCAGCGCACCAGCGTGGTAAACACGCCGGGGTATCCTGGCAGCTCCAGGGGCACCAGCTCGTACTTGAAGCCGCCGCTATCCATGGCGATGTTGTTTTTTGCCCGGGCGAGCATCCTACCGCCGCCTTCCGCGTCCGGCAGCTTGGCTGCGGCCAACACCACCCGCGCCAGGGCACCGAAGGCGAGCGAGCCGGTCACTCGCTCCACCGGGTCCCGCCCCGCAGTGCCTTTCGAGAAGTGCGAAATGCCGAGGACGGCACAGCGCCGCACCTGCGCCAAGTCGACCAAAGGCTGCAGCGCGCGGCGCACCTCGGCGTTCTTGTGACTGTCCCCAGCCACGGCCGCGACGATCGGGTCCACGATCAGAAGTGTTGGCGGCGGATCCATCAGGGCAATCTCGTCGCTGAGTACCTGCCCGTCGGTTGCGGGATCGAAGGCTCGCGTCCCTGTGTGGTCCACGACGCCCGCGATGAAATGCACGCGGCGCAAGGTCCGCCCCGCAGGCGATGAGTCGGGGTACGAGTGTGTCCTTGGGGTCATCCTCGCCCGACCAGATCAGCACGCTCCCGATGACCCCGGCGGTCTGATCAGGCCAACACACGCCTGTCGTGAGGGTCGCGGCGATCGCCAGCGCCAGGCTGGTCTTACCGGTGCCGGGGGCACCTGCCAGCACATGCACCTTGCCCCGGGCGATCCACCCATCCCAAACCCAATCGATGGGCTCTGGCCGAATATCGGCGGCAGGGATGATGGATACCTGTTGCGAGGGCTCTCTGGCGGCCTCGCGCTCCAGCTCTTCGGGGTCGAAGCCGTTGACCTTCATGCGGCGCGCCTCCTTGATTCCGCCAGCCGCTGCCTCGCCACCTCAAGGCGCGCTCGATCCTCCAGCGTGAGCTTTTTGCCGCCTCGCAGATCGGCCGCCGCGATCCTGAGGACCATGCGCTCGACCTCTAGGGGATCGGGCGATGCGGATGTGGTGGGGCGTGCGCAGGCGCTCGCCCAGGCAGCGACCCACCGATCAGGATACAGGTCGGTCCAGCGCAGGCCGAGCGCCGAGAGGATGGCGTCGGGTGTGCAGCCGGCGTGGCAGTGGATCAGGGTCCGCCCGTCGGCGCCGGCACCGATACTGAGGGACGGTGCTTTGTCGTCATGAGCCGGACACAAAGCGTAATGGTGGCCATTGCCTCGGTCGATCACACCCTTAAGGAGGGGCAACAGGGCCCCGGCGGCGGCAGAGTCCTTTTTCACTTCGACAACCTCCCGGCTCTTCGACCTCGCCGTTCGGTAGTCTCGTACCGCCTTCGCGGGTAACGCCGGGGCCCGGACTGCTGCCGCAAGCGGGCGGCTGGGGCGAAGCAATACGGGCAGTCGCGCGTGACCTCGGTGACCATGGGCTCCGTCGGAAGTACCTGGAACTCTTCACGCCACCCCCTTCTGGCCGCGGGCGAGCCAGTCCAGATAGCGATCCTGGTCAAGCAGTAAGCGCCGACCCCGATTGACGACAGCACCAGACTCCTCAAGGCCGTTCGACTTTCTGTTAAAGAGATCCCAGCGAATCTTGCCCTTCGTGAGTCCTGGTTGTTGTTCGGCCAGCCGGTCGACAGTGAAGAGGACGCGGGAGGGCGGCGGGATAGGCAGCTGGGCGTAAGCCTTGGCCGATGGTTTGTGCTTGTTGTTGAGGTCTTGTTCAGCCGCAGCCGCTCCCACGGCTTCGGCTGCTCTGCGGAGATGTGTACACAAATGCCTTGCTCCGTCTGGTGACGCGACGGGTTGCCGCGTGTTGGGGAGAAGGCTAGCGAGCCGTCGAGAACCTGTCCCGCAACTTAACGGAGCGCTCCCGCAAGTTACGGGACGGTTGAGGAGGGGCCTGTTAGATATCCGGTAGGCGCTTCACATACTTGCGTAAGGTGCCTTCGGAAATGCTGAACCTACTGCTGACATACTGATGAACCGCGCCGAACATTGTTGACTTTTCGTCCTTCAAGTTCTCAACGATATCAGGCCCCCAGCCCTTTATGAGAACCGCAGCCAAAATCCTGAGGACGGACGGCTCCTCTTTTTTCGAGACGGCAGCCGACGCGTTCCTGGTGGTCGGACGCGCGACCCGCTCCTCTTCATAGAGGAATGGCGGCCGCTTGCCGGTCTCCTCCGCGAATTGCCTCAGCGTCCTGACGCTATAGCGAATCAGGTCTTTCTCGGTGCCGATGTGGAGGTGCCAGACCTGCATGCACTGGTACTGATTCGGTGTAATCGGCCCGCCAATCCAACCACACCCGTGCTCTATCCCCTTTCTCTCGAAGTCCGCGAGGTTAACGCACGGGAGCTTCTGTAGACGGTCCCAGGTCAGTCTTATCCACGGCGGCAGCTGGTCCCCTGACCAAGGCTTTCCCGGGGGTGGCTCTCTGTCCTCCCATAGCCAGGTTGCATTCCACAAGCTGACCAGACCTTCATCCTCTTTGATCCGTTCATCCCAAAACTCATAGTTCGGCTTGGGATAGTCCTGCAAGTCGCCCATGCTCACTGCCCTCCGAAAATGGCACTGGTCATACGCGCCACGACTCGGTGCGCATGGCTCTCGCTGATGTGCGAGTACCTCCGCACCATCTGCAGGGTCCGGTGACCGAGGACCTCCGCGAGCTCGCCGAGGGTCGCGCCGTTCATGAGCATGTAGCTCGCGGCGCTATGCCTCAGATCGTGAAATCGGAAGTCCTCGATGCCGGCCGCCTTAAGGGCCGCCAGCCAGGGTTGGCGCAGCTCGACGGGCTTGTCTGCGTGAACGTGACCTGGCCAGAGCAAATTGGTGTCCAGCCGCCGGACCTTGTTGTGCTCCTTCAGCAAGTCCAGGGCGTGACCTGCCAGCGGGACAGCCCGCCGTTCGCCGTTCTTGGTGAGCTCCAACAGCATGCGCCCCTGCTTCAAATCAACGCGGTCCCAGGTCAGCTGCATGATCTCCTGCGCCCGCATGCCGGTACTCAATGCCAGGACCACCACGGGATAGAGCCACGGACTCGATGAGTTCTTGCAGGCGGTCAACAGCCGGCCGCGTTCGTCGTCCGACAGCAACCGCACCCGGCCGCGGGGCTCTTTGGGCTTGGTGACCCTGCGCACTGGGTTGTCTTCGATCCACTGCCATTCCTTTACAGCGACCGTGAAGGCGTGAGACAAGGCGGCCAGGTAGCGGGTAACCGTTGCCGGGGTACGCGCTGGGCCGCGCGGGGTCGCGCGTCTGGCAAGCTTGTCGCGAGCCTCAGCGACTAGGGCCGGCGTCACATCGACTAGCGCGTAAGGGCCAAGCTCATCTTTCCACCAGTTAAGCTGCTGAGTCTGTTTCGCCCTGGACTTGGGTTTGGCGGGCAGCACGTCGCGGATGTAGCGATCAACCAGCTCCGCGAGGGTGTGCTTCTGCGCTTCGACGGTCTTGAAGTACCGCCGCTCGCGGATGGCGGCCTCGGTCTGGCTAGCCCACCTCTTGGCGTCCGTTAGCCGGGGGAAGGTTGCTGTAGCCGTGGGGTGCCCCTTGATGCGAACCTTGACGCGGTAGGACAGGGCGCCATCTTCGGCAGTGCGTTTCTCGATGGTGGCCACGGGTCAGCCCTCCAGCGTGGATGGGGTCCCGGCCGTGCTACGATTCTCGGTAGCCATTGCCGAACCTCCGGTACAGGTTGGTGATGGTCAGAGCCTCGTCGCGGGTGGTGCCGCCTCGGGGCTCGTTTATTTTGGCGGGTGCCGTGGATAATGGTAGCAAATTACCGGGCGATGTCCCGCCAGTGTCCCATGACACCTGCGGACAAAGAAAAAGGGCCTGGCATCACTGCCTAAGCCCTTGCATATATTCTCTTTTTGTGGCTCCCCGGCGTGGACTCGAACCACGGACCTAGTGATTAACAGTCACCCGCTCTACCGACTGAGCTACCGGGGATCAGTCGAAGCGCGCCAGTCTACTGGACCCATGTGAGGGGAGTCAAGACTGGCTGAGGCTCCCAAACAGGCTGGAGGGACCCGGTTCGTGGCCGCCGCGCGAGTGACGAGCGCCCGCAGAGTGAGTGTCATTTTGCTGCCGCTCGGGGGGAAACGCGCCGTGCTCGACCGTTCGTCGCCCCCACCGCTTGCCAAGCCTCGAGGCTAGGAGCAGACAAGGCCAGTGCCGTCAGGCTTCTTGAGTGAAACTCGGGGGCGCCCCGTATTGGAAATGATCACCGCACGTGGCGCGATCCTGTCATACGCGTCGCAAAAGGTGTAGGTCGCGTTGCTGCCGGGACTGGTGCCGTCCGTCTGATAGGTTATCTTCTTGCCACCCGTGCTCGTGGTGATGGTGACGGGCGCGCCAGCAGCCCCTTGGACGTGCCGGACTACCTGATCGGCGCTGTCCGGCGTATCGGCATTGTTCGGGTTGGCGAAGACGATGTAGCCGGTGTGCCAGGTCGTGCTATCCGCGCACGCCAGCGGGTCGCTGCCAAGCTCGACCGGGCAGAGGGTAACGCGAGACCCCAGCTTGACGGCCTCGGAACGCGCCAGCTGAAGGTTGGTGACGAAGGTGTTGATCGCCGTAGTCATGCGGCTTTTCGCAATCAGCCGCGCGAACCCAGGGATTCCCAGCGTGAGCACGATGGCGGCGATGGCAATCGCAACGACAAGCTCGACCAGGGTTACGCCCTGAGACGGGCGCTTTCTAGGGACGGTTCGCATGAGACCTTTCTCTGCCTGCCTTGTATACCGGACCCACTCGGATTTTTCGCTTCTGGGCCAGAGGGGACGGGCCGCTCCCGCCGGCGGTGTCGGCAGCAGGGACGCTGCCGTCCAGCCTACATGGACGTATTCACGGCACCCCCCGGCGGGAGCGGCCCGTCCCCAAAAAACGAAAAGCCCAAATTGAAACCGTATAACAAGTCTAGCGGTTGCGCGCCCCGAACGGCAGGTGACCGCCGCGGCCGCCGGCAGCTACCCAAGCACGCGCTCGATTCGATCGAGGGCCTCCTCCAAGTTGCTCTGACTGGTGGCAATCGAGATGCGCACGTGACCGCCGAGCCCGAATGCAGACCCCGGCACGAGGGCGACACCGGCCCGCTCGATCAGAAATTCAGCAAGATCAAGGTCGTTACTCACGCTGTGCAGCGCCTCGATCATGCCCTGCACCTTTGGAAAGACGTAGAAGGTCCCGTCAGTCGGAAGGCACTGAACACCCGGGATCTGGTTCAGGCGCCCGACGACGTAGTCGTGACGCTGCTTGAATGCCGTCCGCATGGGCTCGATGCAGTCCTGCGGGCCGTCGAGCGCCGCCTGAGCGGCCACCTGAGAGATCGAGGTCGGATTGGAGGTGCTCTGCGACTGCACCTTCGTCATGGCCTTGACCACCTCTTGCGGGCCGCCCGCATAGCCGATACGCCAGCCGGTCATGGAGTACGCCTTGGACACCCCGTTCAAGACCATGGTGCGCGGGGCGAGGTCCGGGCAGGCGTTGAGGATGTTCACGAAGGGCTCGTTCGTCCACAGGATGTGCTCGTACATGTCATCGGTCGCGATGACAGCCCGCGGGACCTCGCGCAGCACATCCCCCAGAGCCGCGAGCTCATCGCGCGTATAGGCCATACCCGTCGGGTTGGACGGGCTGTTGATGACCACCAGCTTGGTCTTCTCCGTGATCGCGGCCTTGAGCTGGGCCGGAGTGATCTTGAACTCCTGATCCGCGTTCGCGTGCACGAGCACGGGCGCGCCGCCCGCCAAGAGGGCCATGTCCGGGTAGGACACCCAATACGGGGCAGGGATAATGACCTCGTCACCGGGGTCCAGGATCGCCTGGGCCAGGTTGTAGAAGCTCTGCTTGCCGCCGCAGGAGACCAGGACCTGATCCGGCTTGAATTCGAAACCATTGTCGCGCCGGAACTTGGCAATCACCGCCTGCTTGAGCTCGGGCGTGCCGTCCACTGCCGTGTACTTGGTGAAGCCGTCCCGGATTGCCCTGATTCCCGCCTCCTTGATGTGATCAGGGGTATCGAAGTCCGGCTCTCCCGCACCGAGGCCGATGACGTCCTTCCCCGCAGCCCGCAGCGCTTTGGCGCGGGCCGTGATGGCAAGGGTCGCGGAGGGTTTGACGGCCTGGACGCGTGCCGAAAGTCTGATGCTCATCGGTCGGTTCTCGATGTTCTTGGGGGCGGCTTGGGATTTCTGGGCAAGCGTCCAATAATAGCCAAACCGTATGCGGAGAAGAATCCCTCGATGTCTAGAGAGCTTCTGCTTGCGTCTCAGTTTGCCCCGGCGGGCGACCAGCCGGAGGCCATCGGCCGACTGGCGGAAGGACTCAACGACGGCGAGGCCGCCATGACGCTGTTGGGGGTCACGGGATCCGGCAAGACCTTTACCGTCGCCAACGTCATACAGGCGGTTCAGCGCCCGGCCCTGATCCTCGCCCCCAACAAGACCTTGGCGGCCCAGCTCTACGGAGAGATGCGAGAGTTCTTCCCCCACAACGCGGTGGAGTACTTCGTCTCTTACTACGACTACTACCAGCCCGAGGCGTATGTCCCCTCCACGGACACCTATATCGAGAAGGACGCCTCGATCAATGAGCATATCGAGCAGATGCGTCTGTCCGCGACCAAGGCCCTGCTGGAGCGCCCGGACGTCATCATCGTG
The DNA here is from genome assembly GCA_963824085.1 of uncultured Gammaproteobacteria bacterium. Classification (GTDB taxonomy): domain Bacteria; phylum Pseudomonadota; class Gammaproteobacteria; order Chromatiales; family Chromatiaceae; genus JARRNE01. The sequence goes on along the minus strand of CAWGNT010000024.1, from coordinate 348,223 downwards.
GCCACCGTGTCCTCCATCTACGGGCTGGGCGATCCCCAGTCCTACCTGCAGATGGTCTTGCATCTCTCCCGTGGCGACCTGATCGATCAGCGCGCCATCCTGCGCCGCCTGGCGACCCTGCAGTACAAGCGCAACGAGGTGGAGCTCCACCGGGGCACGTACCGAGTACGCGGAGACGTCATCGACATCTATCCGGCGGAGTCAGACGCCGAGGCCGTGCGGGTTGAGCTCTTCGACGACGAGATCGAGGCGATCTCGCTCTTCGATCCTCTGACCGGCGAGGTCCTGCGCAAGGTCCCGCGCTACACCGTCTTCCCGAAGACACACTACGCGACCCCGCGCGAGACGGTGGTCAACGCGGTGGAGCAGATCAAGCTCGAGCTCGTGGAGCGCCTGGCTTGGCTGCGCGAGCACGACAAGCTGGTGGAGGCGCAGCGCCTGGAGCAGCGGACCCTGTTCGATCTTGAGATGATGCTGGAGGTAGGCTACTGCTCCGGGATCGAAAACTACTCCCGCTACCTGTCAGGACGCGGGCCGGGCCAGCCCCCGCCCACCCTCTTCGACTACCTGCCCGCCAACGCCCTGCTCGTGATCGACGAGAGCCACGTGACCGTGCCTCAGCTCGGCGGCATGTACCGGGGTGACCGTTCCCGCAAGGAGAACCTGGTGGAGTACGGATTTCGACTGCCCTCGGCGCTCGACAACCGGCCCCTGCGCTTCGAGGAGTTTCAGGAGCGGCAGCCCCAAACGATCTACGTGTCCGCCACGCCGCGCGACTATGAAATCCAACACTCGGGGGCAGTTGTGGAGCAAGTGGTGCGCCCAACCGGCCTCGTCGACCCCCAGGTGGAGGTCCGCCCGGCCCTGACTCAGGTGGACGACCTGCTCTCGGAAATCAACCTGCGGCTGCAGAACGACGAACGTGTCCTTGTCACTACGCTGACGAAGCGCATGGCCGAGGACCTTACCGACTACCTCAACGATCACGGTGTCCGAGTGCGCTACCTGCACTCGGACATCGATACCGTGGAGCGTGTGGAGATCATTCGCGACCTGCGCCTCGGGGAGTTCGACGTCCTCGTGGGGATCAACCTCCTGCGAGAAGGGCTGGACATGCCGGAGGTGTCGCTGGTCGCCATCCTGGACGCGGACAAGGAGGGGTTCCTGCGCTCGGAAGGCTCACTCATTCAGACCATTGGCCGCGCCGCCCGCAACGCCAACGGCAAGGCGATCCTCTACGCGGACACCATCACCGGCTCCATGCGCCGTGCTATCGACGAGACCGAGCGTCGCCGCACCAAACAGATCACCCACAACGCCTCCCGGGGCATAACGCCGCAGACCATCCGCAAGGCGGTCGCGGACATCATGGAAGGGGCCTACCCCGGGGCACCCATGCGCGCCCGGGACTACGCCCGAGTGGCGGAGGAGGTGGCCGAGTACGCGCATCTTACACCGCCGCAAATGGCCCGAAAGCTCAAGGAGCTCGAGAAGGAGATGTACCAGTACGCGAAGAATCTGGAGTTCGAGAAGGCCGCGGCGGTACGCGACCGTATCCGCGAGCTACAAGGCCGAGGGCTGGCGGCCTGAGCTCCTAGGCACTGTCGCGCAAAGACAATTTCGGGGCGCGTTGCGGCCTCATGCCCGCATCAACCCGGCGCCGAGGTCTCTTGCGCCGCGCTCCACGCTCGACCAGCCGCCGTCTATGCGGCTTCGCCAACGTCCCCTGCACGATCTCTAGGACGCCGCAGAGCAGGCCCAGTACGGTATAGAGTGCCGAAAGAAAGAGCAGAATCACGAGCAGATTGGCAAGGGTGGTCATGGCAGCCTCCGGGGTCGATGTGGATTGCGGGACCAGGATGCCGCAGCCGGTGGCTCAAAACGTGAGCCCGCGAATTGAACCGCAGAGAAAGAGTGCAGCGAGAACCGCCAAGGCGCCAAAGACGCCAAGCGCTCCTCAAAGAAGCTGCTTACCGGAGACATGCTGCCGTTCGCCGCTCGAACGATCTACAGCCCTTCGGCGTCCGTGGCGGTTCAACCGCTATTCGTCGTGCAGTGCCGCCACCGGGTCCAGCCGCGCGGCGTTGAGTGCCGGCAGCACCCCGGCTGCAAGCCCGATCAAAGCGGCGGTGATCTCGGCGAGCAAGACGAAGTCCCAGGCGGTGTGGGTGGGCAGCGCCGGAACTGCTTGACCGATGAGCCAGGCGCCGCCGGCACCTACCACGAACCCGGCTATCCCTCCGAGCACTGCGAGCGCAACCGCCTCGGACAGAAAGAGGACGAGAATCTGCCGGCGGGCGGCGCCGAGGGCGCGCAGCAGGCCGATCTCCCGGCGCCGCTCGCGCACGGCGATGGTCATGATGGTGAGGATGCCGATGCCGCCGACCGCAAGCGAGATGCCTCCCAGAGCACCGACCGCCATGGTCAGGACGTCGAGCACGGAGCCCAGCACATCCAGCATCTGGTCCTGGGTGGTGATGGTGAAGTCCTCCGCGCCGTGTCGGCGCTTCAACATCTCACGTGTACGCGTGGCCACGGCGGCGCTGCTCGCCTCCGCTGCGTAGAGGACGTCGATCTCCATCAGGCTGTCCCGGTTGAACATGGCGAGCGCTCGGCTGATGGGGATGAACACCGAATCGTCGAGGTCGAACCCGAGCATCTGCCCTTTCGGCTCCATAACGCCGAGCACCCGAAAGGGCTCTCCGCCGACACGGACCCTTTGTCCCAGGGGTGATGCGTGGGCGAAGAGCTCCCGCTGAAGCTTCGCCCCCAGGACCGCAAAGGCGCGGGCTTGGCCCGACTCCTCCTCGGGCAAGAAGCGGCCGAAGGCAGGACGCATTTGCCAAACCTCCGGGACCCGCGCTCCGACACCGAAGACTGTGGTCCGGCGACTGTGCTCCCCGGCCTCCACCGCGGCGTTGCCCTGGACCATGGGTACGACGGCCTCGACCTCGGGCAACCGGCGCAATGCCTCCGCGTCATTCAAGCTCAGGGGTCGCACGTTGCTGATGATGGCGCCGGACATACCGAAGGTGCTCGTCTTGCCCGGGGATATGGCGATCAGGTTGGTACCGAACTGGGTGAACTCGGCGAGCACGAAGCGGTGCACACCCTCGCCGATGGCGGTCAGCAGGACCACGGCCGCGACCCCGATGCCGATTCCCGTCACCGTCAGGAGGCTGCGGGTGCGATGGGCACGAATGGCCGCCAGGGTAAAAGTGGCAAAATCCCCGCTGCGCATGGTCAGCGATCGGCTAGGGACACCACGGGATCCAGTCTTGCCGCCCGCATGGCCGGAAGCAGCCCGAAGACCAGCCCCGCCGCCAGGGAAACCCCTGCTGCCGCCAGCGGCGCCCACAGGGGCACGACAAGCTTGAAGGCATCCATCTGGCTGTTCACGAGCTCCACGGCCGCGAAGGCCAGGACCAGACCGCTGACGGTGCCTCCCCCAGCCAGCAGAAGCGCCTCGGTCAGGAAGAGCGCGAGGATCTGGCGCTTGGCAGCCCCGAGCGCCTTGAGGAGGCCCACCTCCGGGGTGCGTTGAGAGACCGCCACCAGCATCACATTCATGATCAAGACCCCGGCCACGGTCAGGCTCACCGCGGCGATCCCCGCCACCGCCAGGGTGAGTGCCCGAAGGATCTTGTCGAAGGTGGAGAGCATGGCGTCCTGCGTGATGACGGTGACATCATCCTCGCCCTCGTGGCGCTCGCGGATGATGGCGCGGATCGCCTCCGTTGCAGCAGGCAGGGCGCCCCGGCTCGGTGCCTGGACCAGGATGCGGAACAGGCTCGGACTGTTGAAAAGGGCCTGAGCGGACGCGACGGGGATGATCGCCAGGTCGCCGAGGTTCTGACCCAAAGACTCTCCCTGCGTCGCCAGGATACCGATGACACGAAAGCGGCGGTCGCCGATGCGCACCCAATCCCCCAGGGCCTGACGGTTGCCGAACAGCTCCCGCGCCAGCTTCTCTCCGAGCACCGCTACCGGCCGCGCCCGCCCCGGATCGCCGGACGGAAGGAAACGCCCCTGGGCCAGCTCCAGCTGGCGCACGGTTTGAAAGTCGCTGGTCGAGCCGACGACGCTCACCTCGCGCTCCAGGCTGCCGTGGGAGACCGGTGCCGATCCCACCGCGATGGGCGCGAAACGCTGCACCAGACGCGAGCGGGACAAGGCGATGGCATCGTCGAGCGTCAGGTCGCGCGGCGTCTGACCGAACAGCGGCGGCGGCCCGCCGGTGGTCTCGTTGCGCCCGGGCAGCACGATGAGGAGATGGGTTCCGAGCTGCGTGAACTCATCGAGGACATAGCGCCGCGCGCCCTCGCCGAGGGAGGAGAGCAGGATCACCGCCGCCGTCCCCAGCCCCATGGCGAGCAGCGTGAGCCAAGTGCGGGCGCGGTGGGTGGTGAGCGAGCGCACCCCAAAGCGCAGGTCGTCTTCTAGTCGCATGTGTCCTCCGTGACTGCGCCGTCATCCATCCGGACGCGCCGGCGCGCGCGCCCGCCGATTTGGGGGTCGTGGGTCACGACGAGCAGGGTGAGGCCGCGGCCGTTGAGCGCCTCCAGCGTATGCACCACGTCCTCGCCCGAGGCCCGGTCCAGATTGCCGGTGGGCTCGTCGGCCAGGATGAGCTGGGGCTCCATCACGGTCGCGCGGGCGATGGCCACCCGCTGGCGCTGACCGCCGGAGAGCTGGTCCGGCCGGTGGTGCGCGCGATCGGTGAGGCCGAGCGCACCCAGGACGCGGCTCACCCGCTCATGTCGCTCGCCGGGGCTCAGCCCGGCGAGCACCAGGGGCAGCTCGACATTCTCGGCGGCGGACAGGCGCGGGATCAGGTGGAACGACTGAAAGACGAAGCCGAGCCGGTCGCGCCGGACCTGCGCCCGCTGCTCTTCCCCCAGGGTCGTCGTTTCGACGTCGTCCAGGCGATAGCTTCCCGCGTCCGGTCGGTCAAGGAGACCCAGGATATTGAGAAGCGTGCTCTTGCCGGAGCCCGACGGCCCCATGATGGCCAAGTACTCGCCGTCGTCCACGCTGAGATCCATCTCGCGCAAGGCATGGACCGGCTGGTCGCCCACCTGAAAGGTGCGCGAGATGCCTTCGAGCCGGATCATGGCGCCTTCTCTTCGATCTTCGCCGGGGCACCTTCCTTCACCCCCTCGCGGTCCAGGGAGAGCACCACGAGCTCCCCCTCCTTCAGGCCGGACGTCACCTCCGTCTCGTCCCAGTTGCTCAAGCCTTTGGTAATCTCCCGTGCTTCGAGCAGCCCCGTCGCCGGATCGAGCACCAATACGCCGCCCTCCGCCCGCACGGCTGCGGTCGGCACCCGCAGCACCTTGTCGTGGCGGTCGACGATGACCTCCACGTCGGCGCTGTAGCCCGCCAGCAGCGGGGCCTCCTTTGGGCGCTCCAGGATCTCCACCTCGACCTCCACGGTGCGAGCCTGCTTCTCCAGGTCCAGCACGTAGGGGGCGATACGCCGCACCTTGCCCGGGAACGCGTGGTCGCGGAAGGCATCCAGGGTCACCCGGGCGTCGGCCCCGAGGCGCACCTTAGACGCATCCACCTCATCGATCGGCGCGGAGATGTAGAAGCAGCTATCGTCGATCAGATCCACTGCGGGAGGCGTGGGGATACCCGGAGGCGACGGCGTGACGTACTCGTTGAGCTCGCCGGAGACCTCCGCGATGACCCCGTCGAAGGGCGCTTCGAGCCGCGTCTTTGCCAGGTTCGCCTGGGCGACCCCCACGCGGGCTGCCTGCACCCGGGCGGTCGCCTCGGCCGCCTGGCAGTCCGCCAAACCGGCCTGGGCACTGGTGGTGGCGCGGTCGACCGCCTCCTGGGAGGCCATGTTGCGCTTGCTGAGCTTCACCTGCCGGTCCGCCTCGCGCTGGGCGTTCTGCGCGTTGAAGCAGGCGGCGCGGGCGCGCGCATCGGACGCGTCCGCCTCCCGATCGGCCAGCGTGACCTGGGCCTTCAGGTCCTGGTTCCACAGCTCCAGCAGAAGGTCGCCCGCCTTGACCCGATCACCCTTGTGTGCCTTCAGCGTCGCGATCTGGCCTCCGACGCTCGGAGCGAGGCGTGCGCGCCGACAGGCTTTCACCGTGCCGGCGCGCGTGTTGGCGACCGTCTCCTCGACCAGCCCCCGCTCCACCGCCTGAACGCGCACCGATACGGGCTTTGACCTCGCGAAGTACCACCAAAGCACGGCGACTAGGCAAATGACGGCGAGCAAGAAGAGCAGACGGGTAGAGAGGCGCATGACGCGGGCTCAGAGGCGGAGATCGACCGCCATTGTAGCCGGTCGGAGCCGCGGCGCGGGTCGCGGTCGCTGGACAACATGGACACGGACCGCACCATTGCCCCACAAAGAGCAGGTCACCACGAAGGGGAAGAAGCACGAAGAAGAACAGACGGGCAACAGGAAGCTCTCGGGTACCCGGCGCCGCCCAGAGGATGACCGCGAGATCGCAACGGCCTGATCGAATACCTTCGTTCTCTTCGCTGCGCCGCCTGCGGCTGGTGGCTGAGCTACACCCGCAGCAGCAATCTCGCGGGATCTTCCAGAGTCTCCTTGACGGTTACCAGGAACTGGACCGCGTCCCGACCGTCGATGATACGGTGGTCGTAGGACAAGGCCAGGTACATCATGGGACGCACGACGATCTGACCCTTCTCCGCCATGGGCCGCTCCTGGATCTTGTGCATGCCGAGAATCGCGCTCTGCGGCGGATTCAAAATGGGTGTGGAGAGGAGTGAGCCGAAGACACCGCCATTGGTGATCGAGAAGGTCCCGCCGGTCAGCTCCTCGAAGCTCAGAGTCCCGTCCTTCGCCTTGCGGCCGAACTCCACGACGCCCTGCTCGATATCGGCCATGGTCAACTGGTCGCAGTTCCGCAAGATGGGCACGACAAGTCCGCGCGGCGAGCTCACCGCAATCCCGATGTCGTAGTAGCCATGGTAGATGATGTCGCTTCCGTCTACCGACGCATTGACGATCGGAAACCGCTGCAGCGCCTCGACCGCCGCCTTCACGAAGAAGGACATGAAGCCCAGTCGCACCCCGTAGGTCTTCTCGAACTGGTCCCTGTAGGTGAGGCGCAGGTCCATGACGGCCTGCATGTTCACTTCGTTGAACGTCGTTAGAATGGCGGCGCTTTGCTGGGCCTGCACCAAGCGCTCGGCGACGCGCGCGCGCAGCCGCGTCATCTGCACCCGTTGCTCGGGGCGACCCGCCTCGCCGCTCAAGCGGGGCTGCTCCAGGCGGGACGCTGGGGCTGTCTCCGGATCCATTGGGGGCTGTGAGCGCTCGCGCGCGTCGAGAAAGGCCACGACGTCGGCCTTCTGTATGCGGCCGTCCCTTCCGCTCCCTGGGATCTGGACGGGATCGAGATCCAGCTCCTTGACCAAACGCCGTGCGGCTGGAGCGAGTACGGGCCCGGCCGCTTCCGATGCCGGCGGAGGCGATCCGACAGGCGGCGATTGTCGGTTGGTCGCCTTGACGGATGGTGTTGCCGGGGCGAGCGTCTCGCCCGGCTCGATCAGGGCCAGAACCGTGTCCGCCTGCACCACCGCTCCCTCCCTGCTCCGGATCTCGCCGAGCACACCGTCGGCCGGCGCCGGGACTTCGAGCACGACCTTGTCTGTCTCCAATTCCACGAGAGTCTCCTCCCTGCGCACGCTGTCCCCAGGCTGCTTGTGCCAGGACAGCACGGTCGCGTCGGCGACGGACTCCGGAAGAGTCGGAACTCGGACCTCGTGACTCATGCGGGGATCCTTCGGTTTTGAACCGGGTTGATACGCCCTGTCAGTGCCTCATCGATCAGGCGTTCTTGCTGCTCTACATGCACCGCACGGTGGCCGACCGCCGGGGCCGCCGATGAGTAACGCCCGACGAAGTAGACGCCGCTGCTCTCCGGGACGATCGAATGGAAGCGATGCTTGATCTGATCCCAGGCGCCCTGGTTTTGCGGCTCCTCCTGGCACCAGATGACCTGCTCCGCGGCGACGAAAGGCGCCAGGGCCGCGATGAACTGATCTTTGGGGAAGGGATAGAGCTGCTCGATACGCACCAGCGCGACGTTGGAGAGACCGCGCGCGCGCCGCGCCTCGAGCAGGTCATAGAACACCTTTCCGCTGCAGATCACGACCCGCTCAACGTCCACCGGATCCAGGCTATCCACCTCGCCGATCACCGGCTGAAAGCCGCCTCCCGCCAGCTCGTCCAGCGTGGACGTGGCGAGCCGGTGACGGAGCAGGCTCTTGGGGGTCATGACAATCAACGGCCGTCGGTATGGGCGCAGCAGCTGGCGGCGCAGAAGATGGAACATTTGTGCCGGACCGGTGGGTGCGCAGACCTGGATGTTCTGCTCCGCACACAGTTGCAGATAGCGCTCCGGGCGGGCGGACGAGTGCTCGGCCCCCTGACCCTCGAGCCCGTGGGGCAACAGCATCACCAGACCGCAGGCGAGCCCCCACTTGGTGCCCGCGGAGGTGATGAACTGATCGACTACAACCTGCGCCCCGTTGGCGAAGTCACCGAACTGGGCCTCCCACAATGTCAGGGCGTTGGGTTCCGCCGTCGCGTACCCGTACTCGTAGCCCAGCACGGCCTCCTCGGAGAGGATGGAATCGATAACGACGAAGTTGGCCTGATCGGGGCTGATGTGCTGGATGGGTGTGTAGCTATCGCCGTTGACCTGATTGTGGATGACCGCATGACGGTGGAAGAAGGTGCCACGCCCGCAGTCTTGACCCGAGAGACGCACCGGGTAGCCGGCGTCCACCAGGGTCGCGTAGGCCAAGGTCTCGGCAAACCCCCAGTCGGCCATCTGATCACCGCTCGCCATCTTGCGCCGTTCTCCCCAGATCTTGGCCACGCGGGGATGGAGCTCAAAACCATCCGGCACCGCGACCAGGCGCTCGGCAATCTCCTGTAGCCGCTCGCGCGGGAGGGTCGTGTCCACGGGTGTGTCCCACTGGATGCCGTAAACGGCCCTCCAGTCCACCTTGAAGGTGTTATCCAGACTGCACAGAACGGGACGCGCAACCACAACACCCTGCTCGATGGACGAACGATAATCCTCCACCATCCGATCCGCGTCCTCCTTTGCGATGGCCATGCCCGCGATCAGTCGGTCCGCGTAAAGGGCGCGAGCGGTGGGGCGACTGCGGATCTTCCTGTACATCACGGGCTGGGTCACCGCGGGCTCGTCGGCCTCATTGTGCCCCAAGCGTCTATAGCAGACGAGATCCACGATCACGTCCTTGTGGAACTGATTGCGGAAATCCAGGGCCATGCGGGTGACGAAGATCACGGCTTCGGGGTCCTCGCCATTGACGTGAAACACCGGGGCCTGAACCATCTTCGCCACATCCGTGCAATAGAGGGTCGAGCGCGTATCGAGCGGGTTGCTGGTCGTGAAGCCGATCTGGTTGTTGATGACGATGTGCACCGTACCGCCGGTGCCGAATCCGCGGACCTGAGAGAGCTGCAAGGTCTCGGCCACCACGCCCTGACCAGCAAAGGCGGCATCGCCGTGAATCAGAAGCGGCAACACCTGGTCGCCAGTTCGGTCCTGCCGCCGCTGCTGACGCGCACGCACCGAGCCCTCGATGACGGGATCGATGATCTCCAGGTGCGATGGATTGAAGCCGAGCGCCAGATGCACGATGCCGCCGGGGGTCTCGATGTCGGTGGAGAAGCCCATGTGGTACTTCACGTCGCCCGCGAGCTGGCGCCCAGTCACGTGGGCCCGACCCTCGAATTCGGCAAAGATCTCCTGGGGAGGCTTACCGAGGATGTTGGTAAGCACGTTGAGCCGACCCCGGTGCGCCATACCGATGACGATCTCCTTTATGCCCTTTCGCCCGGCCCGCTGGATCAACTCGTCGAGCAGGGGGATCAGGGCCTCGCCCCCCTCCAGTGAAAAGCGCTTTTGGCCCACGTAGCGCGCGTGAAGGTACTTTTCTATCCCCTCCGCCGCCGTGAGCAACGTCAGCAGCCAGCGCCGGTCCGCATTGTCGATCTCCGGCTGTGCCCGATAGCCTTCGACGCGTTTCTGTATCCAGCGCTTCTCGACCGTATTGGTGATGTGCATGTACTCGGACCCTACGGACCCGCAATAGATCTGTTGCACGAGCGCAATGATGTCGCGCAGTGTCATGCGGTCGGGGGCATACAGGGAGCCGGTGTGGAAGACCTGGTCCAGCTCCTCCTCTTCCAGGTGGTGGTAAGCAGTATCCAGGTCCGCAATCTTCGGGGTTTCCCGCAGCTTGAGGGGATCCAGGTCGGCCACCTGGTGGCCCCGAAAGCGGTAGGCGTTGATCAGCCGCAGAACGGCGGACTGCTTCTCCGCCGCGGCGGGCTCCAGGCGGCTGGTGGAACGGGCAAGAGGCCGCGTTCGGCTCTCTTGGGCCAAACGCAGGAAGTTCTCCCGCACCGGTCCGTGCGGCACCTCGTTGGCCGCTTCGCGATGCAGGGCGTCAAAGCGCTCGCGCCAAGCAAGGGCTACGCTCTCCGGATCTTGGAGGTAACGTTCGTAGAGGTCTTCGATGAAGGCCGCATTGCCTCCGTACAAGGGGGTGGACGCGCGGAATAACTCGATAAGTGCACTCATAGTGGTATGGTAAACGGCAATAACAACCGTGGGCACGCGCCGACGTCGGCACTGTATAGCACATCGAGGCAGCGTCCGGGCAGGGACCTAGCAGGCGTCCGTCGATTCACAGTGACAGGTCGAGCAGGTCAGGAATTCCCCACGATCCCACGGCCATGAGTGAGCTCCCGAGGGATAACGTCGACACGCGCTCCCACAGGCTGCGGCGGGTAAGACTCGCTCGCCTTGAAGCCGATCTCGCCTACTTCCAGGCGCGCATCGAGGTCCTAGGGGAGCCGGCGACCGTGAATCAGCAGGCCCAACGCAGGGCGTTCACGGCCCTTTATGCGGTCTTCGCAAAGGGTATCCTGGCTGCGCGGGAGAAACGGACGCGGCGCTGAAGTTGGCGCTCGTGTCGAGACGGGAGCCCAAAGGATTGGATAGCGTCGCGATGGGTTATCTTGTCGGGTCAGGGACCGCCCGGCCGCCGCCATTCGAGCTCGCAAGGGCGTCACTGAGCGCGCGGAGCTGGACGTTCCCCCGCTGCCTGAAGATCGCGCAGCACCGCACCCATAGAGGCGGCGGGTAATGGGCGGCTCAGATAGTACCCCTGGACCTCATCGCAGTGCTTGTCCTGCAAGAACTGCTTCTGCTCCTTGTTCTCGACACCCTCGGCCACGACCCGCAAGTCCATGCTCTTGGCCATCGCGATAACGGCCATGGCGATCGCCACGTCGTCCTGATTTTGGGGCACGTCGCGAACGAAGGTGCGGTCGATCTTGAGGCGGTTGATCGGAAACTGCTTGAGCCGGCTGAGGCTCGAGTACCCCGTGCCGAAGTCGTCGATCGCGAGCTGAACACCCAGCTCCTTGAGCTGACCTAGGGCCGTGACCGCACCATCGGGATCGGACATGAGGAGACTTTCCGTAACCTCCAGCTCGAGCACACTCGGCTCAAGCCCTGTCTCTTTCAGTACCTGCGCAACCAGCTTCGTGAAGCCGTGCTGGATGAACTGGAGCGGCGAGATGTTAACCGCAACCCGCTCCAGGTGAATGCCCGCCTGCTGCCACTCCTTTGCCTGTGCGCAGGCGGTCCGCAGGACCCACTCTCCAATTGGCACGATGAGTCCGGTGTCCTCCGCGAACGGAATGAACTCGACCGGCGGCACGCTGCCGAAGATAGGACTGTTCCACCGAATCAACGCCTCCACTGCACAGACGCACCCCGCATCCAGGTCGAGCTGCGGCTGATAGTGGAGATCGAGCTCACCCCGCTCGACCGCATTGCGCAGCAGGCTCTCCATCTTGAGGCGCCGCAACGCCAATTCGTTCAGGCTGCCGTCAAAAAAGCAGTAGGTATTCTTTCCGTGTCGCTTGGCGACGTACATCGCCCCGTCTGCATTCTTCAGCAGGACGTCCGGCCCTTCCCCGTCCTCCGGGTAGACGGCAATTCCAATACTCGGCGTGATGACAATCTCATGCTCCGCGAGGGTCAATGGAAGCGACAAGACGTGCCTTATCCGTTCCGCCACAACTGCGGCGTCCTCGCTGCGCTTGACCTCCGGCAACAGCACGGTGAACTCGTCGCCGCCGAGCCGCGCCGTGTTCTGAATTGGGTCGGGGCCGTCGCCATGGGAGATGCTGTCGCTCTCGCGAAGGGCCATCACCAGACGCTTCGCGGTGGCCTGCAGCAGCTCGTCACCCACCGTATGACCAAGCGTATCGTTGATGCGCTTGAAGTTGTCGAGGTCCAGGAAGAGCAGCGCCAGCCGCCGCCCATGCCGCTCCGCGAGCGCGATCGCCCGGAACAACCGATCTTTGAAGAGCGTCCGATTGGGCAGACCCGTCAGGCCGTCGATGAAGGCCAGCTGGTGAATCCGTTGCTCGGCCTCGCGGAGCTCCGTGATGTCTTGTAGCGTCCCGTAGATGTGCGTCGGACGGCCGTCCGGTCCGCGGACGATCTCGACCTGCTGCCGGACATGTCGAACTTCGGAATTCGCAGACAGGACGCGGTGAGTAACGGATGGCTGACCCTCGCCCTGCTCGATCTGCGAGAGCCAGAGGCGCACTCTCGCCCTGTCCTCTGCCGGTGCCCGTTCAACGAACGCGAACACAGTTATCTCATGGCATTGCGGGTCAAGCCCCAGGATACGGCAGACTTCTGCTGAAATCGCCAGTCTGTCGTTGCCGGGCTGCCAGTCCCAATGCCCCAGGCGGGCGATACGCTGAGCCATTGCCAACCGCCGTTCGTCGCTCGCCACTCGGTTCATCGCCTCACTTGCGCGCAGCAGGTAGTGCACTCGGTGCCCGAGCAGGGCGCAGTTGATCGGTTTGGTGATGAAGTCGGTCGCCCCCACCGCAAAGGCTCGCGCGATGGATGTGTGGTCTTCCAGACCAGTCATCATCAGAATCGGCAGCTGGGCACCCTCTGGGTGCTCCCGCAGCGCTGTGCAAAGGGAGAAACCGTCCACATGCGGCATCACGGCGTCAGTCAGGACGATCTGCGGGCGGACGCGATCAAACAGCTGGAGCGCCTCCTTGCCGTCGGCTGCTTCATCGACAGTAAATCCGGCGCTCTGGAGGGATTCGGTCACGACCACGCGTGTCGTGGGATCGTCCTCGGCCACGAGGACCCGGGGCGGCTCCGTCGCCTTGGTGGGCGGCGAGGCCGCAATGGGCCACTGCCGGTCCGCATTGCTCATGCAACCGCCTCTGCACGGCCGGGGGCCGGAGCGGCACGCCGATCGAGGGCTTCTGCCACTGCACTAAACTCCGCAGCAACCGCGCGGACCCGGGCCTCAGCGCCTTCCAGCTCGCCGGCCCGGGCATCACTCTCGAGCGACCGACACAGGCTGCACAGATGCGTAGCCCCAACGTTTCCACTGGCGGACTTCAGACTGTGTGCCGCAGAGGTCAAGGCCCCTGCATCTCGGCTCACGGCCGCCCTCTCGAGGTCGACCACCAAGCCTTCGGCGCTCTGCAGGTAAAGGGTGATGACCTTCTGCGCCAGATCGGGGGCACCCGGACGCTGCAGTGCGCGTACCGCATCGAGCGCAGCAGGATCGAGCCGCACCTGCTCTGGCTCAGGCGGCGTGCTGCCCGACGCCTCCTCGTCGGCGGCCACAGTCGGAAGCCAACGACCCACGGTCTCCGCAAGCTGAGCCAGCGTAAAGGGCTTACTGAGGTAATCGTCCATGCCGGCGTCGATGCAGGCCTCCCGGTCTCCGGACAGGGCGTTTGCAGTGAGGGCGATCACGGGTATGCGGGCGCCCTTGCTGCCGGCCTGCTCCAGCGCGCGCAGACGACGCGTCGCCTCGAAGCCGTCCAGCACCGGCATCTGGCAGTCCATCAGCACCAGCGCGTAGTGCTCTGAGCCGCACAGCGCCAAGGCGCGCCGCCCGTCTTCCGCTAGGTCCACCTGCAGACCGAGCGAGAGCAGCATCTCGCGGGCAAGCTCTTGGTTGACGGGGTTGTCCTCCACCAGAAGAACGCGCCGACCTGTAGCGGCGAGAGAGGATGGCGCCTCCGGACGCGGCGGGAACGGCTCCTGCGTATCCGCGCGCTCCGCGTGTATGACCCGCACAAGGGTGTTGAAAAGCTGTGACTGGCGTACTGGCTTGGTTAGATACGCACGGATACCCAGCGCACTCATGGCCGCGTCGTCGAGGTCGCGCCAGATAGAGCTCAACATCACGATCGGCGGCCATTCCGCCGTCGCTTCTCTGCGGATCTCCCTGGCCAGCGCGATGCCATCCATGTCGGGCATCTCCTTGTCGAGCAGGACGAGACCGAAGGGCTGCCTCGCTGCCGCCGCCTCCCGCATCCAGGCGAGGGCGCTCACCGCGCCGTCCGCGCTTGCATGGGCGATTCCCCAGGCGGCGAGCTGCTCTTCGAGGATGGCGCGATTGGTGGCATTGTCGTCCACCACGAGTACCCGCATGGCGCGAAGGGCATCGAGGATCTGACCGCTGCCTCGTTCAACGGCCGCCTCTTTGGCAAAACGCGCAGTGAAGTGGAACCTGGCCCCCGCCCCAAGGGTACTCTCCAGTCCGATCTCTCCCCCGAGGAGATGCACGAGGCGTTTGCAGATCGCGAGACCTAGCCCCGTACCACCATAACGGCGCGTCGTCGAGCTGTCGGCCTGCGAGAACGAGTCAAAGATCCGCTCCTGTGCCTCCGCAGGGATGCCTATTCCGGTGTCACGCACCTCGAAGCTGAGAAGGCTCTGGACCTCGTCCTCCTCTGAGCACGAGACCCTGACTGTCACCTCGCCCGTCTCGGTGAACTTGACCGCGTTGCTGAGCAGATTTGCCAGCACCTGCCGCAGCCGACCGAAGTCCCCGCGCAGCGCCGTATGGAGATCGGGGGCCACCGCACAGATGAGCTCTAATCCCTTGCGTTGGGCACGCTCGGCAAACAGCTCCGCGACCTCGTCCACCAGATCGCGCAGATCAAAGGGGGCATCGTCCAGCTCGATCATGTCGGCTTCCATCTTGGAGAAATCCAACACGTCGTTTATGATCCCTAGCAGCGACTCGGCCGATCGCCGCACGTTGCCCACGAACCGCCGCTGGCGGTCCGACAGCTCAGTGTCGGCAAGCAGCTCCGCCATCCCCAGCACCCCGTTCATTGGCGTCCGGATCTCGTGGCTCATGGTGGCGAGAAAACGCGACTTGGTCTCCGCCGCGGCCTGCGCCTCCATCGCCATGCGGCGCGCCTCCTCCGTCCGCTTTGTCAGCTCCGCGTTGAGTTGGCGAAGCTCGAGCTCGGTGCGTTTGCGGCACCCGATCTCACGCGCCACCGCAAGCATGCGGCGCTCGCCGCCGATGACTCCTTCCCGCAGACTGACCTCCGCCCAGAGCACCTCGCCGGACTTGCTCTTGAACCGCCACTCCAAGAGGTGGGAATCGCCCCCGCGCAAATGTGCGATCCAGCTCCGGGCCGACATACGGCGGCCATCCTCCCCCTGCTCGCTCAGAGCCTCGATGCCAAGAACCTTGACCTCGTCCGGCGTGTAACCGAACTGCCACATCGCCTGACCGTTGACATCGACGACGTCGCCTGTCTCGACATCGAGGACGAAGATGACGTCGTTCGCCGATTCGAACATCGACCGATAGGTCGCCGCGGCCTCCGCCAACGTGTGCGTGCGCTCGGACTCGATTTGACGGCGTCGACCCCAGTAGTGGACGAGCACCAGGACGGAGACGGTCACTAAGACCCCTGGCAGTATGACGGAAAACAGGGCCGTTGCCTGATTTCCAAACAGCTCGGTCCTAGGCTGAACCGTCAGCAGGCTGAGTGGCGCCCCTACGATAGGCGTACGAAGTGCCACCACCGGAAGCTCGCGCCCAGCGCCGTCAGGCAGGACGGTCGCAAGCAATGTCCCTTGGGGTCGCCTACCAAGCTCCCGTGCAACCCGTTCGACGGTCTTGCCGTCCATGTGGCTAAGCAACAGGCTGCCGTCAGGTTCGCGGACAATCGCCTCCCGATGGACCAGAGAGGAAAGCGGGTGCTCGAGAAGATGAGAGTAGATCCGCTTCAAGGACACCCGCCCGACAAGCCCGCCGACAAATGCCCCTTTAAACCGGTATGGCACGGTAACCGTCACCTGGCTGTCGGACTCGGCGCGCACGAAGCGGGGACCGTCTTGATCGGGTGTGAGGAATCGCACCCAGTCCCTGGCCTCCTGCTCACCTTCGGACCTGTCCGTATCCACCAATACGGAGCCATCGGCAGCAACAAAGAGCAGTCGGTCGAAGACGGGCTTGCCCTGGATCGAGGTCTCTTCGATAAGCTCGTCGAAACGTTGCCGAACGGCAAGGAGGCTGCCCCGAAGCCCGTACTGCATGGACATCTTCAGGGCCTTGTTCGCAAAAAAGATCGACAGCTCGCGCGACTGGGCTAGGGACTTGATGTTATTGAGGCGTTCGGCAAAAAAGTTTGCAATCGCATTGGCACGGCCATTCGTCTCGAGGCGGAACTTTTCCTGCAGCGTGTCTTGCAGCCGCAATTGCCCTTCATAGTTCTTGTTGAGGAGAACGACGACATAGAGGCAGAGTGCCAGTCCACCCAGGAGAAGGGCCGCGCGCTGAAATGCCGGGCGGATGGTCACGCGATCGCTCCGCACGAAATGACGCTAACGCTCACCTCACGGCTTTCATTTCGACGCTGCCATCTTTGGCACCGGGGCAGCAAAAAAATCGCCAAAGTACAGCAGCACCGTAGGGTAGTACTTCTTGACCAGGTTCCGGTAGGTGCCGTCGCGCCAGATTCTTTCGAAGAATTCATCGAACGCCTTTCGCAGCTCCGGCGAGGACTTCGGAAAGCCAACACCCATCAGCTGGGGGCTGGATACCGGACCGATCACCTTGATCCTGCCAGGCCACTTGTCGAGCGCGATTAGCGCATCGGGGACATCGAGCAGGGTAGCCTCCGCCGAACCTTGCAGGATTGCCGGCACCATTTCGTTCAGGTTCGTGCTGCGCGTGTAAAGAGCGACGCGCACACCCGTCTTGTCGAGGGCGTACAGGCCTGGATCCAGGCAGGTGTTCTTCATGGCCAGGACCTGATGTCCTCGCAGCAATGACTTGACAGCGACAACGTCCGACGCGGCATCACCAGTCCCTTCCACGGGGGACATCTCAGCATCAGCCCGCGCAATCAACCAAACCCCGGACGGAAAGGTAGGGACGGAGAAGTCGACAACCTGTCTCCTCCACGGAAGCATGGTGAACCCGTTTGCGATCAGGTCACCCCTGATCGGCACTTGATCCAACACCTCGACGCTTTCTCCATGCGGCTTGACGACCTTTCCGGTGAGGTCCCCGATCACCTGCTGCCAGCTGGTCTCCACGTACTCGTACTTGACACCCAAGTAGGCCGCAAACCGCTGGATCACCTCGACGTCGAGGCCATCGCCGCTCCCGGTGACGAAGTTCGCGTAAGGAATCCCGAGGTGGTGCAACACACCCCGTGCCTTGACATCGCCGAGATCCCCCGCACCTGCCGTGACACACGCCACCGCAAGCAAGAGAAGCGTACCCGCACTCAGAATCGGCTTCGAGACGTGACAACGAATCCAGGTAGTCATGGGCCGTACCTCTTGCACTCACTTACGAGACACTGCTCGAACAACGTTGCTCACCCGGCCAGGCGAGATTTAGCTCACAACTTTTACCACACCGGAGTACCGCACTTTGTGGCCGCAGTCACACCGGCACCGGGAAAAGATGTCCCGGGCCATTTCGACAAGGAGCAGCATTGGTCCGAAATTTGCCTTCCAGAGAACTGGGGAAGTGGTTGGCGGTCGGTCGACGACATGGAAACCTCTCTCGAGCCTAGGAGGACGTCTTGACCGCGTGTCGCTGGGCAGCCGTCACATCCACAAGCCGAGCTCGGACAGAGACCCCATCCGCACAGTAATTGATCCCATCACTATTGTCGGACAGCAGCCCGAGACCTTTAGCGGACGCTGAGGGCGCGGAACAAACCCTCCGACCGCGCGCTTTCCCCTAGACCGGCCAGCCCGTCTCGGCCGCATTTGTGGCCCGCAAGGAGGTTAGCGCGGGCAAGCACGTCAGGCGGGGCGAGGCCCGCCAGGAGGCCATCAATCACGGCGGCATTGAAGACGTCCCCGGCACCCAAGGTGTCACGGACTTTGGGGGGCGGATAGGGCGGAGCAAAATGGACGCTGTCCCCTCGCGCTTGGGCGTACGCGCCCCGCTCTCCCCATGGCAGGACGATCAGGCCCGCCGTCGTATGCGCCCACTGGGCCGCGAGGAAGCGGTCCGGATCGGTGTGGCCGACGCTCAACGCATAGGCACGTGAGAAGAAGATGACCTGAGGCCCCATAAGCAGGTCCTCGACTCCGGGTCGAGACTTCTCAACCTCCAACGAGACGGGGCAATCGGGGTGCCGATCAAGCAGGTCGCGCAACATGGCTGCAGTCTCGGCGGGCTCGCGGCCCTCGAAGTGAACCCAGTCGTGTCTGCCGAAGTCGATCCTGGCGAAGTCTCCTGCCGTGAGCTCCGGCAGATCGCGGTAGTGAACGATGGTGCGGGTCCCGTTCGCGCGGCTGAGGACAACACAAGACGTCGGCGTCACGCCGCCTCTAACGCGCACACAGCGACTACTGTCGACGCGGTAGCGATCGAGGTCGGCGACGAGCTCCGAGCTGTTGGCGTCGTCGCCGAGCGTTCCAATCCAAGTGCACTGGCGCCCGAGCTGACTGAGCACTACGAGCGTATTGGTGACATTGCCGCCGCGCCGACGCGCCATACTCAGTGCGCGGACCTCCTCATCCTCGTTCGGGAAGGCGGCAACCTCGTAGATGATGTCCAACGTGGCGATGCCCACGCCGAGGATGCGCCGACAATCGGCACGGACGGCCTCACTCATCCCGCGCAATGCGAAATCCGAGCACGTTGATGCGGGTCTCAGGGGCAAATTGGTGGCGCGCAACGGTTCTCATCGACTGAGCCGGCTTGTTGAACGCGCCGCCGCGGGCGACCCGGGCGGTGCATTTCGCATCCACCCAGGGCCGCCCGTCCGTCGGGGCATCCGCATAGGACGGGTGATAGCAGTCCTCCACCCACTCCATGACATTGCTTGCCGTATCGTAGAGACCGAATGGATTGGGCGGAAAGCTCGCGACCGGCACGGTGAAGCGGTTATCCCACGGACTTCCGCAGTCGAAACACACGGTCCGGCCGTGGCCCTTCCGATAACCCCACCAGAACGAGGAAGGTTGTCCGGCGCGCGCGGCATACTCCCACTCCGCCTCACTCGGGAGCCGATAATGCTTTCCAGTCTGTTGCGAAAGCCATCGCGTATACGCCTTGGCGTCCGACCAGCTGACGCCGACTACCGGCCGACGCCCACGCCCCCACCCGAAGTCCTTTGGGAGTCGCGTCCCGGTGGCACGGGCAAAGCGGTCGTACTCATCAAAGGTGACCTCGGTGGCCCCGATCAGAAAGGCCCTCACCCGGACCTCGTGGGCTGGTCCCTCGTCGTCGGTTGGCAGTGTCCGCGGCCTACCCATCGCAAAGGCACCCTCGGACATCAGGACCATTAACGGACCGGGAGTGCCGTCGCGCAACCGATCGCGCTCGGTGCGAGCCTCGACCGCAAGGACGTCGTTGCGCAGCAACGTCCGCGCCCCGACTCCGCTACCCTGCTTGATCGTGGTGTCTGCGTCCGGCTGCCGCTGGTCGGCTCCCTGCGAGACCGCAGCCGCCCCCCCGTCGCTACCCGCCCTAGGGGTGGAACCGAAGATTGAATCGGGTCGCAGCCACAGCAGACCGCCGACCGCGGCCGCGGCGGCGAGCAAGCCTCCTAGGGCGGCGCCCACGAGGAAACGACGGTCGACGAGGACTGGACGCCGCACCGGCGGCCGACGCCTCGCCGGCGCCGCGATACCGCCAGGGGCAGCAGCAACCGCCGCGATCCGCTCCTCCATCTGCTGGCGCTCTTTACTGAGGCTCGCCGCCAGCTCCCTGGTCTCAGCAAGCAGGAGCTTATTGCGCTCGAGGTTCTGCTTCAGTCCGTCATAGGCCTGGTGGTGATCTTCAAGCTCATCCTCGAGGCGGCGACACTGCGCAGCCGTGACGTCGACCAAGCGATCTTTCTCGCCCAGTGCCTTGCGCAGCGTGTCCAGCTCCTGCCACAAGGCCACGTCCTCCGTAGCCTTGTCCACATCCCGTTGCGGGTGGGCCAGCTCTCGCACGGCGGCCAGGTCCCGCCGCAAGTGCTCGAGCTCGTCTTCCGCCTCTGCCCTGACACGCGCCAGCTGGTCGCGCAGGGACTGTGCATCATCCTGAACGCTGTGCGTATCGTTCATAGGCCGTTCCAGGCCTCCGCGGTTCTGCCGCGGGACCGATCAGGGTTACAATCGGCGTGATACATTGCCGTGGCTCGCATCCGCCCACGTGGTCCCGGGAGCGGATGCTCGCCGACCGATCAAGAGCTTATCCGCAACGACCCAACCAAATCGTTAAAGCTATCACATGAAGGCAAGCCGGGGCGTCGTTGCGGCAGGTCATCCGAAGACGGCCGAGGCTGCGACCGCCGCTCTTGCGGCTGGGGGAAATGCCTTCGACGCCGCCATCGCGGCGTGCTGCGCCGCTTGCGTGGCGGAGCCGGTGCTCGCCTCACTCGGCGGCGGCGGATTCCTGCTCGGCAAGCCCGCCAATGGGGAGCCGATCCTCTACGACTTCTTCACTCAGACTCCGCACCGCAAGCGTTCAGAAGGGGAGACCAACCTCAAACCCGTCATCGTCGACTTCGGCGACGCAACACAAGAATTTCACATTGGATTGGGGGCCATCGCTACCCCAGGCGCCATCGCCGGACTCTTCGCCGTTCATCGCGACCTTTGTCGCATCCCTCTCGCAGAGCTCGTGGCTCCGGCGTGCGCCTTCGCTCGCCACGGGCTGATTCTGAACGATGCCCAGCACCAGCTCGCGACGATCGTCGAGCCGATTATCCGCACGAGCCCCGATGCCTTTGCGCCACATGCCTCACCGGAACGCCCGGCCAATCTCGCTGTGCCAGGCGAGACAGTTCGCCAGCCGGCACTGGCGGATGCCCTCGAGGCGTTGGTTACGGAAGGTCCTGGGCTCTTCTACGAGGGGGAATGGGCTGAGCGCGTCGTCACTGACTGCGCCCATGAGGGCGGTCATCTCACCAGAGAGGACCTGTCGGGCTATCGGGTCGAGCGCCGCGCGCCGCTCACGCTTGGTTACCGAGGCAGCCGCGTTCTCACGAACCCTCCGCCCGCCCTGGGAGGGCCGCTCATTCTGTTCGCGCTTCGGCTGCTTGGGGAAACGGAGCTGAGCGCCCACTCCCGTGGCGACGCTAGCCATATCCACGCAGTTGCGACTGCGATGCGTCTGACCCAGCGGCTGCGCCGCGAGGGCTTGGCAGGCGCCGATACAGACCTGTTGAAAACTGAGATTCTCAGGCTGATGCGCCGCGAGGCCGTATTCCCCCGCGGGACCACCCAGATCAGCGTTGCCGATGCCGAGGGCAGCTTGGCCAGCTTGACGATCTCCAACGGGGAGGGCTCCGGCTACGTGGTGCCGGGCACGGGCATCGTGCTCAACAACATGCTGGGCGAGGAGGACATCAATCCCCAGGGGTTCCACCGCTGGCCGACGAACCGCCGCATCAGCTCCATGATGTCCCCCACCCTGCTGGAGCTAGCAGATGGGACCGCTGTTGTCACGGGATCCAGTGGCTCGAATCGGATTCGCAGCGCCGTGCTCCAAGTAATCTCAAACCTGGTGGACTTCGCCCTGCCTCTCGATCAGGCGGTAGCGGCCCCGCGCATCCATTTCGAGGGCGAGCTACTGAATCTCGAGCCGCCGGTCCCTCCCGCCGCCCTCGAGGCGCTGACCGCCCATTGGCCCCAAATCAGACTTTGGAGTGGTCTGAGCGTGTTCTTCGGCGGCGCCCATTCCGTCTCTCGCGGCGCTGACGGTGGCCTGGACGGAGCCGGCGACCCAAGGCGGGGCGGGGTCGCACGCTTCGTCTGATTGCCGCCGCTCACCGGGACACGCGAACGGTCAGCGTCCCATCCCGCTGAATCAATTCGAACCGTTTCAGGTAGCTCATTCCCAGCAGCACCTCGCCGTCGGGCATGCTCGGAACCACGGAGGCCCGTACCTCGCGTGCCTCCAGTCCGCTCAGATCAACGCTGTCGAGGACCGTGCTCCAGGTGCGTACATCACCGCTGGCCGTGCGGCTGATTGCGGGCGCGCCCAAAGGGAGCTCGAGGCGGCGTGCGAGACGCAGCGGAAGGGCAACGTCGGTGGCGCCCGTGTCGACCAGGAAGACGACCGGCTCACCGTTGATCCGACCGCTCGCCACGTAGTGCCCGATCCGATTGCGCTGGAGTACCACCTGCGGAGTACCCACCGAATCGAGCGTCACGTCCAGCTGCCGGTTCGGGTTCCTCTGGTCACTCACCAGACGGCCGAACAGCGCGACCAGGAGGACAATGGCTATGACCCACGCGGAGAGCAGCATCCCCTTGCCGATGCGAGAGCCCAGATCAGGCGCCCTCGGCGTCTCGGGGCTCATGGGCGTCGCAAGTCTGGTTCTGTGGAGGGTTGGGGCACGCTGGGAGGACGGATGGAGGCAGCGGAACTGTCGGAATGCTGAGCGGGGTCGATGCGGTCGCTTCGGCGGCACGCAGAGCGCGGGCCTGGAACGGCCCGCGCACGTCCCTGCCGTTAGCGCCTGTAAGGCACCGGCGTCGTCTTCAAGGCGGAGCGGTTGAACTGAACGCGATAGTATGCAGCGGCGCTCCGGCCATTGGCCACTACGTCATAGACCTTCCATCCGTCAGCCGAGTGATACATGCGAAAGTCGAGCTTCGACGGATAGCTCCCTGGGCGCATGATGCCGACGTTCACACTCACGGCACCGCGCCGGGACATCCGCGGACGGAAGTAACGCACCTGTTGACCTTCGTATCTCGCAAGCTGCGCCGCCAGGGTAGTGAGGAACCGGGACTCCACCTCCGACGCCAGCGCCTTGCGCTGCTTCTCGCTCATGGCCGAATAGCGAGGACCGGCGACCCATCTCGCCATGTAGTAGAAATCGAAATAGGGAGCGATCTCCTTGTCGAGGAAGGCAGCGACCTGAAGCTTGTTCGGCTTTTCCTTCTGCCCAAGAAAGGTGAGCAGCTTGTCCATCCCCTCGCGCAACACCTCGGCAGCCTGCTCCCTGGGCATGACGCGAGGAGCAGGCCGGTAGGCGCCAGGTGCGTAAGCGCCGGGCGGATAAGGGTGCGGGGGCTGCGCCTGGGCGAAACCAACAGTGCACAGCAACAGGACGAGGGGCAAGCCGAAGTGCAATCTCATCTGAGTCCTCCTGTGATTATTGAAAACGCGCGAGCGGCTCCCGCAGCGTAGCGCGCAGGGTGCCTACGCAGACCGCGAAAATCAAGCGAGTTACGCGAGAGAAAATGAGGGAATCAGCTGGTGAGCTTGCGGTAGATCTCCGACACCTTGCCCGGTAAGCGCGCGACGTCGGCCACCAACACCTAGCTCGCGGTGCCGTACATGTGCGGCAGATAATCTGGCCCTTCCCCGTCGATGGTGATGCAGAACGGGTGCAGCCCGCTCAGGTGGCGGAAGGCTGCCCCCTTCCCCTTGCGCGTGTAGTCGCGGGGCTCGATTCCGCAGATGCGCCCTTTGACCTCGTCCCCATAGGAATCATCGAAACGCTTTACCGGGTAGGCCTCGCAACGCTTCCGTGTTGAGCCCGCAAAGCCATAGATGGCGAAGCGGTCGCCCAACGTCTGCAGGGCCTCGGAGACCAGGATCAGGGCCTCGACGATCTCGTCCAGATAGCAGATTCCGCCAGCTCTCACGGACCGCGCCAAGGGGCCATCCACCCAGATAGTCTCTCCGCCTCGGACAAGAAAACGCCCCGCCAGGTCCGATGAGGTCAGGTCGTCATGGCAGGATACGGTGATCAGAGGGCGCTTCAGCCGCTACGCCATGTGCTCCATGAAGCGGGTCTTGCCGCATCCCGTCGGCCCCTTGAGGAGGACGGGCAGCCGGTTGCGATAGGCGGCCTCGAATACGCCGATCTCGTCGCCCACCGGCTCGTAGTAGGGCTCTTCCTAGATCCCTCGCTCCCAAGGTCCACCTTGGGAGCGCTCCCCCGGAAGCTCCGCTTCCTTGAGGCTATCCGTGAGCCACACGCCGGCCCGCTGGAAGCAGAGCTTCGACGAAGAAGGCACCCAAGCAGAGCTTGGGCACCAGGGTTGAAGACGCCGACAGCTCGTTGATGGCCTACAGCATATCCGCCGGATCATCCGTCGCGGCAAAGCCGCCCGGCAACCCCTGCGCCAGATCCGGGGCGGCGACTCAACGACGACGCCCGCCCAGCAGGGAGCCCAGGATGCCGCGTACCAGCTGCCGTCCGATCTGGCTGCCCACCGAGCGGGCCGCGCTCGTGATAAATGCCTCCAGCGGGGACTGGCGGCTGCGGCCCGACCGAGACGCCGATTCCGTGGACGTCTGAGCCGCAGCGGCGGCATCCTCGGCGCGCTTCTGCAGGATCTCGTAGGCCGACTCCCGGTCCACCGGATGGTCGTAAATACCCTGGACCAGCGAACCACGCATGAGCGCCTGCCGCTCGGCAAGAGTGATGGGGCCTATCCTGCTTCCCGGGGGGGCGACCAATATCCGCTCCACCACCGTGGGCGTTCCTTCCTCGTCCAGGGTCGATGCCAGCGCCTCACCGACACCAAGCTCCGTGATGACCCGCTCGATATCGATCTTCGGGTTGGGCCTGAAGGTCTGGGCCGCGACCCTGACCGCCTTTTGATCCTTCGGCGTATAGGCGCGCAGCGCATGCTGAAGCCGGTTGCCGAGCTGTCCCAGCACACTGTCGGGCACGTCGGCCGGATTCTGGGTGACGAAGTACACGCCAACCCCTTTGGAGCGGATGAGACGCACGACCTGCTCCACCTTGTCGAGCAGGACCTTGGGGGCGTCGTCGAAGAGCAGGTGGGCCTCGTCGAAAAAGAAGACCAGCCGGGGCTTCTCCGGGTCACCCACCTCCGGCAGCTGCTCGAAGAGCTCCGAGAGCAGCCACAGCAGGAAGGTCGCGTAAAGCTCCGGGGTCTGAATGAGCTGGTCGGCCGCAAGGACATTCACCACACCGCGGCCGTGCTCGTCCGTTTGCATCAGATCGGCGATGTTGAGGGCGGGCTCGCCGAACAGGTGCTCCGCCCCCTGCCCTTCGAGACCGAGCAGACGGCGCTGGATGGCCCCGACGCTGGCCTTCGAGACGTTGCCGTAGGTCGACCGCAAGGAATCAGCGCTGTCCGCCACATAGCCAAGCAGCGCGCGCAGGTCCTTGAGGTCCAAGAGCAGCCACCCGTTCTCGTCCGCCACCTTGAAGACGATGTTGAGCACACCCTCTTGGACGTCGTTGAGCTCGAGCAGCCTGGCAAGCAGCAGCGGCCCCATCTCGCTCAAGGTGGTGCGAACCGGGTGGCCCTGCTCGCCGAGGATGTCCCAGAAGGTCACGGGGCAGGCGGCGTAGATGAAGCCCTCTTGCGCCTCCAAGCGCATTTCCGCTACGCGCTCGGCGACCTTGGCGTTATTGCCGCCCGCCTGGCTGATGCCCGCGAGGTCCCCCTTAACGTCGGCCACAAACACAGGGACGCCGATGCGGGAGAAGGACTCCGCCAACCGCTGAAGAGTGACGGTCTTACCAGTCCCGGTTGCCCCGGCCACCAAGCCGTGACGGTTGGCCATGCGGGGAAGGATGTGGACAGGGACGTCACCCTGACCGACGAGGATCGGTTGTGGCATCGTTCGCTCCTTGGTGATGGCTGAGGCGATTTGTGACGCTGGAAAGACGCTGCCGTGGCCCTACTGGCCGATAGGTGGGGACGCGGGACCATCCGGTGTCTCGGGTCGGTCGGACGGGGCATGCTCGGCCAGTGCCCGGCGCAGCGCACTGGGGGTGATCGGCTTGTGGAGCAGCGGGTAGCCGCTCGTCTGGGCCTCGCGCAGCCGTTCCGGCGCCGTGTCCGCCGTGAGGAGCAGGGACGGGATGTCGAGCCCCATGCCCAAACTCATCTCGTCCAGGAGCTGGATACCGTTCCTGTTGCCTGGCAGCCGGTAATCGACAAGCGCCATGGCGGGGCGTAAGCCCTGCTCCCGTATCAGCGCGATCGCCTCATCCGCATCGCGGGCACACGCGGGTCGATAGCCCCATAGCCGGAGAAGACGGGCGGCGGCGAGCATGACTTGACTGTCGTCCTCGACGACCAGGATTGTCGCGCCCCGAGCCGGAAGGTCCGGCTCCGACGCCGGCTCTTTCACCCCAGCGACGTGCGCACGGGTCGCTATCGGCACATCGACGAAGAAAACGGAACCCTTGCCGACTGCTGAACGCACGCCCAGCCGCAGCCCGAGCAGGGCGGCGATACGCTTCGCAATGGCCAATCCGAGACCGAGACCCTGCCGGGTATTCCGCGCGGGGTTCCCGAGCTGGTAGAACTCCTCGAAGATGTGTCCGAGATGGTCCTCCGCAATCCCCTCGCCACTGTCCCAGACCCCGATACGGAGTCGATCGCCGCGCCTCCGGCATCCGATCAGGATGCTCCCGCACCGAGTGTGGCGCACGGCGTTGGAGACCAAGTTGTAGAGGACCCGCTCCAAGAGCTCTGGGTCCGTATGTAGGGTGTCGTTGCGGCAGAACAGCCGAATGCGCACACCCTGATCCGTCGCCACCGCCTTGAATTGATTGCGCAGCTGGTGCAGGAACACTGATGCAAGGAAGTCGCGCTCCTGAGGGGTCACGATGCCCGCATCGAGCTTGCTGATGTCGAGCAGGGCGTTTAGCAGTCCCTCCATGACCGACAAGGTATCGCGCATGTCCGCGGCAATCCCGCGGGCCTGCTCGTCGATCCGGGCATAGGACAAAGCGCCGATCAGCAGTGACATCGCCTGCAGCGGCTGACGCAGATCGTGATTGGCCGCGGCCAGGAACCGCGACTTGGCCGCACTCGCCTTCTCGGCCTGGTCTTTCGCCTGGGCGAGTGCTTGCTCCATCGCCTTGCGCTCGGTGATGTCCCGGGCGAAGACGGCTACCCCCTCGGCCTGGCCGCTCGGTCCGATCACAGGAGACATGTTGTTGTCGAACCAGTGACCGCCCCGCTGGTCCTCGAAACGAATCGCCCGCCCGCTAGTCAACACCTGTCGCGCCATCGCCTCGCGCTGCTCGGCAACAGCCGGCGGCATCAGATCCGCCATCCGCTTGCCGAGAATGTCGTCAACGCTCGTACTGAGGCCTCTGGCGGTCCGCTCGTTGACTATGACCATTCGAAAAGAACCATCGAGGAGGGCCACAACGTCCTCGGCCGTTGCATCGATGAGAGCACGAAAGCGGTGCTCACTCGCGGTAAGCTCCGCCGCGATAAGTGTGCGCTCGGCAACGTCCCGTTCTAGGCGCTGGTTCGCCTCGCGAAGCGCGGCAGTCTGCGCCGCCACATCCTCCTCCAGCTGCTGACGCTGACGCAGAAGCTCCCGCTGCGTTTCCTTGCGCTCGCTGATGTCTACCAGGCTCCCGACGGAGGCCGGGCGGTCGCGAAGCGTGAATCCCTTGCCCCAGACCATGGCGTCGAACCGGCTGCCGTCCTTGCGCAGACACTCAATCTCGTATGGCGTGCCGACCTCCCCGACGGCGCGGCGGCGAAGGTTGTTCGCTATCCAGTCCCGGTGCTCGGGGACCACGAGGTCTGCCGGGCCCAGACGGTTCTCGATCTCATCGACCTGATAGCCAAAGAGCTCGGCCATGGTGCGATTGACATAGACGAAACGCAGGTCCTGGATGACATACATCCCGACCAGCGTCGCATCCATCGTGTTGAGGAACTTCGCTTCGCTCTCCGCGAGGGCCGCTTCCGCCGCCTCGCGGCGCTGAGCTTCCTGCTCCAAGTCCGCAATGCGAGCACGCAGCCGCGAGAGCTCTGCGGTCAGGTCCGCGTGAGGGTCGACCTGGTCACTCATAGGAACGGGAAGCAGCTCACCAACTGATAAACCTTGAAAATGATCAGTGACACCAACGAGAATCTGGCGTAGCTGAATGTTAGCGAAAGCGGACGGCGAAGCTCATGTTTTTTAAGGTTGACGATCCGATACGGCGCAGGGCCAAGTCCCCTCACGAGCTCGCCATGGTGAACCTGCTGCTGTTCAACCTGCTGCTGCTTATCGCCCTGCTGGCCGGAAGCTTCCTGCAAACGGACTCGGCGCTCGCCCATTACAAGGTCTTCGGTGTCGTCGTCCCCCTCGTGATCTCCCTATCGGTCGTTGCCTATTCTTTCGTGCGCGCAAGGAGGGCGGCAACGAACGACTCCTGGTTCGTCGCGGCGCACTGGCGGCTCGCGACCGACCGCTACAAGATCCTGCTCATCGCCTATCTTGTCGGCGCCGCACTGATCGGGCTAGGCTGGATTCTGGCCCACAACTACCACGACCCGCGCATGCAGGACTTTATGTTCATCGCGCTCCAGCGGGTGGCCATCGCGCCGATTCTGATCGCGCTCATGGTACTGATCATGCTGGAGTCCGGCTCCATCTATCAGGCAGGGCGGGGGGAGGTTCCGAACGGCCTCGTCAAGCGGCTGCCTCCCCCGCCCGACCTTCCACCGACGGAGTCGGAGCTCCAAACGGCGGGCCCTGCCACTTGACCTGAAGGTCCTACACCCACTGGACATGGCGTCCCGGTATCTCAACCGACGCAACCGGGGAGCGGGCGGCGGGGATGTCGGCGGCATGGCGGCTGCCGGCAAGCCCGAATTCACGGCGTCCGCCGGCGCCCGTAACCCAGCCCCCCCGAAAACGACAATGTGATGTGTACAACAAGGAGGATTTAGAAGATGAAACGCGCCGATGCGATGCTGCGGGACATCGAGGCCGAGATCCGCTACACGCGCGACCTGATCGGCAAGGATGCGTTCGATCCACGGGTCATGGCGGCAATGGCGGAGGTCCCTCGCCACGAGTTTGTCCCCGACCAGCAACAGAGCTGCGCTTACGCGAACGGCCCGCTCCCCATCGGCCATGGGCAGACTATCTCTCAGCCCTATATCGTGGCCCTGATGACAGACCTCCTGCAGTGCCGCCCCGAGGCGCGCGTGCTGGAGGTTGGGACGGGCTCAGGATACCAGGCTGCGATCTTGTCGCGCGTGGTCGGCCAGGTCTATTCGATCGAAATCGTTCCGCAGCTCGCTCGAGACGCTGGGGAGCGGCTCGCTCGGCTCGGCTACGACAACGTGGCGACGCGTGTCAGCGACGGCTACGACGGCTGGCCGGAGGAGTCCCCTTTCGACGGCATCCTGGTAACCGCCGCCGCACCAGCAGTACCCCCGCCGCTGGTGGAGCAGCTTCGAGAGGGCGCGCGACTCGTGATTCCGGTCGGCGTACCTTTCGGGCATCAGGAGCTGCTGGTGGTGGAAAAGCAGGCTGACGGCTCCGCAAACACCACCCACGTACTCGGCGTGGCCTTCGTACCGCTGACGCGCGCGCCATGACCAGGTGGAAGCTGGCGGCTGAAGGCTGTCGCCCATAGCCCCCGCCGATCTCCAGATCGAAAAATACGATGGACCTCCCCCATCCGCAAGGTAGCGAGGGGCGCAGAAGGCGGGTATCTCAGTGGGTTCTGATATACGGGGGTCGAGTACACCCGGACCTACGGAAGAACCCGGCACAGAGGCCGTCGGCAATGCGGCTGGGTTGTTCGCAGATCCATTCCGCGAAGACGGAGGAAAGTCCACGACGCAAGTCGTCGCAACCAACGAGACCATCCTGGTAACCGGTGGTGGCATCAGCGGCGTGACCGCCCACGACCTGCGGATCACGAGTAATGGTGATTAGCCCTGAAACTCAGCCGGACCACTTTGTACTCCATCCATGGGGCCTAGATCCCGGCACTCCCTGCCGGGATGACACCCAGGCACGGATCAACGGCGTCGTTCCGGCAGAGCCTGCCCCGGACTTGATCCGGGGAATGCCGGAAACCAGGTGCCATGGACGGCGAGCAGCGTCGTGACAAAGCAATTCGTTGAAATGCCTGCATCAGAAACCTCTCTCTTGGATAGTGCCGCAAGGTCGCTGCCAGGCCGGCTCTGACGAAGCCCGTTTGGACATTCGGCTTTGGTCGAACCACGGCGGAGGCATAGGCCGGGAGCTTTTCCACCCGGTCGAGGCACGCGGTGCTGGGCGACAGCACCTCGCAAATCCGATCCGGGGCTAGCTCGAACCAGGCAGTCTCGGGAAGCCGGGGGAGGCGTTCACGTCGCCTATGCGATCCAGCAGGACTATTCGGTCGCCGAGCCCATCTACCACGAAAAACCTTTGTGCTCTCCGAGGGTTCGCGGTTCAATGGCGCCGCATCGCACTCGCAGCCAAGAACTGCTGCGGTCGGCCGGAGCACCAAGAGAACAACAGAAGACCCGTTACTCCCACCGGCTGCATTCTCTAAGTCTCGGCGGCACAACGAGAACCCGCGGGGAGAACGACGAACACTTACCTTTCACATGGCCGCGCCCGACACACGCTTCAACTCACTCGTCCGCCTCTCCAGGCGTCACGTCAACGGCGACATCATTCGCTGGATCGGCCTCGCCATGGGGCCGACGCTGGCGGTCATTGTCTGGGTCGCACTCGACGCCGATGCCGGCACCCTGTCTCCCGGCGGGCGGGCGACTGCAGCAGCTGCGGTCCTGATGGCATGTTGGTGGCTCACCCAGGCGATTCCCCTCGCCGCCACCGCGCTGCTTCCGATCGTGCTGTTTCCGCTCCTTGGGGCAGGAACCATCGCCGAGACGACTGCGCCGTACAGCCGCCCGCTCATCTTTCTCTTCTTGGGCGGTTTTCTTCTCGGGTTGGCGCTCCAGAAGTGGGGCCTGCACCGGCGTCTCGCGCTGCTGACTCTGCTTGCCGTCGGCGCGCAGCCAACGCGCGTCATCGCAGGCTTCATGCTCACGACTGCGTTCCTCAGCATGTGGATCTCCAACACGGCAGCGGCGATCCTGATGCTGCCCATCGGCGTGAGTGTCCTGGAGACCCTCTCCGGGCGGCTCGGCGGACAGGTGTTGAAATCACGCGACCCCATCGAGCGCTTCGCCCCGGCCCTCCTGCTCGGCATCGCCTACGCGGCCTCCATCGGCGGGATGGGTACCCTGATCGGTACGCCCCCGAATTTCATTCTCGCGACCTTCATGGAACAGCACTTCGGGACCAGTGTCTCGTCGTTGACCTGGCTGTCGGTCGCTCTGCCGCTGGTCGTGATGCTCCTGCCGCTGACCTGGCTGTATCTCACGCACGTCGCCTTTCCCCTCCACGGGCACGAGATCCAAGGCGGACATGATGTTCTGCACGGCCAGCTGATCGGCCGTGGACCCATGAGCCGCGGCGAGTGGATCGTCTTGACCGTGTTCGGCCTCACGGCGCTCGGCTGGATTCTCCAGCCGGCGCTCTCCGCCTGGACCGGGCTCAC
This sequence comes from uncultured Gammaproteobacteria bacterium, assembly GCA_963824085.1. GTDB lineage: Bacteria > Pseudomonadota > Gammaproteobacteria > Chromatiales > Chromatiaceae > JARRNE01. The sequence goes on along the minus strand of CAWGNT010000024.1, from coordinate 316,590 downwards.
GGGTCTGGACAATTCCGTGATCGCCATGATCGGCGCGCTGGCTCTCTTTCTGATCCCGGTCGAACCCGTGCGGGGCCGCTTCGCCATGGACTGGGAGACGGCCAAGTCAGTACCCTGGGGGATACTGATCCTATTCGGCGGGGGTCTGAGCCTCGCTGCGGCCGTCGAGCGCAACGGCGTTGACTCCTTTGTGGCCTCATCCTTGGCGGGCCTGCATGAGATGCCCCTCCTTTGGGGCCTCGTCGCCACTGTTGCGTTGGTGGGGCTCCTTACCGAAATCACCAACAACACGGCTGTCACCGCGACCCTGCTGCCGGTGCTTGCAGCGACGTACTCGGCCTCGGATCAACAGGCGGCGCCGCTTCTCTTTGCAGCTGCCCTCGCCGCGAGCTGTGCCTTCATGCTGCCGGTCGCCACACCGCCAAACGCCGTGGTGTTCGCCTCGGGAAGAGTGAGTGTCGGACAGATGGCAATGACCGGGCTGGGGCTGAAGCTGATAGCGATTGCCCTGATCGCCGGACTGGTCTATCTGCTCCCCTCCGGCCTACTGTTCTGAGCCCGGCTTTCTCCCGCTCGCTCGGGGCAGTCGAAAACACCCCCTCACCCCCGATAGGGGGAGAGGGGGCGGGTTGAGGGCGCGACCTAAGGTCTTGTTCCGATCGCATCTACGTCATGCGTATGCCCTCGCTTCGATCCCTTCGGGAGCACAATCCCCCGTGCCTGGAACCTTCCCGTCGCCCCCATCCAGGGCAGGCCAGATTCGACCCAGCTTGGACCTACGCTCGCCGATCCCGGCTACTTCTCCTTGGAGGTCGCCGGTGCCTGTAAGGTCGGTGCGATCACCGGCGGCACGCCGTAGCTGTAGGGCGCGGTCAGACCATAGTAAGGGTATCCGCCAAACGGATAGCCCCAGTGGTAAGGTCGGTACCAACCCCAGGCGTGGGGGCCATACCAGTGACGCCATCTATACCAACGAGGACCGCCCCAATAGCCGGGACCGCCCCAATAGCCCGGGCCGCCCCAGTAGCCGGGCCCCCACCAACCGGGGCCGCCCCAGCCGCCAAAGCCGCCACCGAAGCCGAAGCTGAATCCGCCGCCGAAGAACCCGAAAAAGGCCTCCGACTCAGCGGGGATCGCGAGCATCAGGACGGCCAGGACTGCGGTCGCGAAGGTTGAAAGCCGTTTCATTGGACACCTCCTTCACTGCCACCCGAGCGACATCTCTCGGGCGGACGGAACAAGCTTCCGCACTACAATTTTAGTAAATTATCTGTAACTTATTTTTTTCTTGAGAACCTCCCGGAAGCTGAGGCGGGTCAGTGCCTTTCCGTGCGCCCGGCGGTATTGTGTGCATGTTTCGCGGGTACCGTCAGGATATGAGCACCTCGATCGACAACCCCCACTTCCTTCTGCGCCGCCTGCACTCCCTTTTCGGTCTGCTCCCTGTCGGCGGATTCCTGATGTTCCATCTCTGGGAAAATTCCCAGTCCCGCTTCGGGGCGCAGCACTACAACGTCGACGTGGTGGGGCGGCTCCAGCAGATGAACTATCTGCCCCTGCTGGAGATTTTCGTGATCGCGCTGCCGATCCTGTTCCATGCCGCCTACGGTATCCTCATCATCCGCAGCGGCCGAGCGGAGCTCGCACGCTACGCCTATACGCGGAATCGCCTTTACTGGCTCCAGCGGATCTCGGGAGTTGCAATTCTCGTCTTTCTATTGGTGCACGTTGGACTCACCCGTCTCTGGAGCATCGCAGATCCCGCCGTACACGCCGACCTCTTCGGCCACATGCGCGCGCTTCTCTCCCAGCCCCTCATGTTCACCCTGTATGTGGCCGGTCTCCTGCTGTCCGTTTTTCATCTCGCCAACGGGCTGTGGAGCATGGGAATCGTCTGGGGCGTCACCACATCGGCCCGGTCCCAGGAGCTGAGCAGCTACGTCTGTGCCGGGATCGGGATACTGCTGGCCGGGCTCGGCCTGCACGGGCTGATCGGTTTCCTGCTGTGAGCGGGCCGCGGGTCATCGTCGTCGGGGGGGGGCTGGGAGGCTTGTGGGCGGCCCTGCGCATTGCGGATGCGGGTTTCGCAGTCGACATCTTCTCCCTGTTCGAGGTGAAGCGCTCCCACTCGGTGTGTGCCCAGGGCGGGATCAACGCCTGCATGGACACCAAGGGCGAGGGCGACAGCATTCACCAACATATCGTGGACACCATCAAGGGTGGCGCGTATCTCGCAAACCAGCCCCCGGTCATGAGCCTGTGCGAGGATGCGCCAGGCCTGATCCGAACCTACGAGCGCATGGGCGTGCCCTTTTCCCGAACGTCCGAGGGCCTGCTTGACCAGCGGCTGTTCGGAGGAGTCAAGAACCGGCGCACCTGCTTCGCCGGCGCGAGCACCGGCCAGCAGCTCCTGTACGGCCTCGATCAGCAGGTGCGGCGGCTGGAATCGCTCGGCCGCGTCACGAAACGCGAATGGTGGGAGCTGCTCGCGATCGTCAAGGATGGGGACGGCGTGTGCCGCGGTGTGGTCGCCATGGACCTCCGGAGCCTCGATGTTCAGGCATTCCGCGCCGACGCCGTGGTGCTCGCGACCGGCGGTCTCGGGCAGATCTACACGCCCAAGACGACCTGCTCCACCAATGCCACCGGCGCCGCCGCGAGCCGCGTTTACCAGCAAGGCGCCCGCTTCGCGAATGCCGAGTTCTTCCAGTTCCATCCGACGGCCATGCTCGGGGAGGACAAGACCCGCCTGATGAGCGAGGCAGCCCGCGGCGAGGGCGGCCGCGTGTGGGTGCCGCGCGCGGCGGGGGATGTCAGGCCCCCGAAGTCGATCCCGGAGCGGGAGCGCTTCTACTTCCTGGAAGACTGGTACCCGGCTTACGGCAACACGGTCGCCAGAGACGAGGCCTCCCGCGCGATCTGGAAGGTGACCCGCGAGCTCGGGCTCGGGATCCGCGGCGGCGACCGCGTCTACCTCGACCTCACGCACCTCGACCGCGCCTTCATAGGTACGCGTCTGGGGGCCATCCTGCAGATCTACCGCAAGTTCCGCGGCGTAGACCCGATGGACGAGCCGATGGAGATCTTCCCCGCGGCTCACTACGCCATGGGCGGCCTGTGGGTGGACTTCGAGAAGGACCCCGCCACCGGCGGTATGCGCCGTGGGAGCCCTCGCAACCACGCGACCAGCATCCCTGGTCTCTACGCCTGCGGCGAGTGCGACTATGCCTACCACGGCGCCAACCGCCTCGGGGCAAACTCGCTGCTCTCCGCCTCCTACTCCGGCCGGGTCGCGGGCGAGGCCGTGTGCGCCTACCTCAAGGGGCTGACACGGTATGCGCAAAGCACACCCCAGTCGTTCCACGAGGAGGAGGTGGCTCGCCAGCAGAGCATCAACCATCGCCTCATGACGGCGAGCGGTAACCACAACCCCTACACCCTGCACCGGGAGCTGGGGGAGCTGATGACGACCAAGGTCGGTGTGGTTCGCGACAACCGGGAGCTGGACGCGGCTTACTCGCAGCTTCGGGAGCTTGAGGCGCGCTTCGACCACCTGAGCCTGGGCGAGTCCAGCGCCTGGGCCAACCAGACCCTGGCCCACGCGCGTCAGGTGCTCGACATGGTCAAGCTCGCCCAGGTCATGGCGCGCAGTGCGCGTGAGCGCGACGAGTGCCGCGGCGCGCACTTCAAGCGGGAGGTCGATCTGCCGATCCCGGAGGGGAAGTTCGCCGGCGACCCCGAGTTCGAGGAGTACCGAGCGCGCTGGAAGGCCAACAATGCCAGCTGGCTCAAGACCACCATTGCCGAGCACTCCGCCGATGGCCCGCGCATTCGCTACGAGGCCGTGGACACCACCCTCCTGCCCCCCGAGGAGCCGCGCGACTATCGCTAGGTCACCGACGATGGAAACGCAAACTGTCGAATTTCGCATACGCCGCCAGGACCGCCCCGACAGTGCGCCCTACTGGCAGACCTTTCGCGTCCCTTATCGGCCGAATTACAACGTGCTCTCCGCGCTGATGATCCTGCGGGAAAACCCGGTCACCATCGACGGCAAACGGGTGGACCCCGTGTCCTGGGAGCACAACTGCATGGAGGAGGTCTGCGGTGCCTGCTCGATGCTGATCAATGGGGTACCGCGACCCGCCTGCTCCGCTCTCCTGGACGAGATCGAGCCACCAATCGTGCTGGAGCCCCTGCCCAAGTTCCCCGTGGTGCGCGACCTTCTGGTCGACCGCTCCCGCATCGACCAGGGCTTCAGGCACGTCAAGGCTTGGGTCGAGATCGACGGCCCCTGGGACATACATCAGGGCAGTCCGCGCGTCTCGCCGCAAGCCTGGGCGGAGAGCTACCTCTACAGCCGCTGCATGAGCTGCGGGTGCTGCATGGCCGCCTGCCCCCAGTTCGGCCCCTGGTCGGAGTTCCTCGGCCCCGCAACCCTCGCGCAAGTCCGCCTGATGAACGCCCACCCCACCGGCCGCTTCGACCGCACCGAGCGTCTTCACGCCATCATGGGGGACGGCGGTCTGAGCGACTGCGGCAACGCCCAGAACTGCGTACGCGTCTGCCCCAAGGAGATCCCGCTCACCACCGCCATCGGAGAGCTTGGACGCCAGGTCACCGTGCAGCTCTTGCGGGATCTGTTTGGGAAGAGTTGAGCGGTAAGAGCCGATGCCCCGATGTTGTCCCGCGCTCGTGTCCGGATCTTGGACACATCGCCCGGCAAGGGGTGCGGGCGCCAGCCGGCTCCACACCGACCTGCTGGAGGCTGGAGGCTGCGCGCTAATTGCGCCCCCGCTGTAGACGGTTCAGGTGGCGCGCCGGAACGGTACGACGCGCGGCTCGACGGCGCAAGCGGTCCGCTCAAGCTGGCGCCGTATGATTTGCTCCAGCGCGGGCCGGATCTCTGTCAACAGCCGCCGCTGCACCTCCCTCAGGTCGGCGAAATAGTAGACGACGTCGCAGGTAACGGGTGCGGTCAGGGACTCCCGTTCAGACACGGGGGCCGGCTGCCAGGCGATGCGGATCAGGCGCCCACCTTCGCCGTCCTGGTGCGCGTATCCGCCCTGGGCATCCACGAAGACGATCTCGTCGCGCTCGACCACAGCTTGGTATTGCATGGAGCGGATGGGGACGAAGAGACAATTGCCGCCGCTGCGGGTCAGCAGCGTACGCATGGCGTTGATGATGTCCGCCGGCAAGGAGCTGTGCTGGCGGGAGTGCTCCTCGGGCCGAAAAAAGGTTTCGCGGACCGTGTAGTGGGCCATGCCTAACCCGCCAGTCCTTTAACCCAGAAAAAGCATTTGAACCGCCACGAACGCCGCCAGCGCGAAGCAGCTCAGGTAGTTGATCACGTTCATGAGATCATCTAGTGAGTAGCACAGCCTCCGCGCAAGCTGGCGTTTCCCTTGGCGTCCCGCGCGCCTTGACGGCTCGAGCTCCTGGTGCCCGGATCAATCTTCGTCGTCGAGCGCCGGCTCCCAGCCCTCGGCACGCGCCCGCTCCACCGCGGCAGCGTAGATGCGGGCATGACGCTCGCGCAGCTCGGGAGGCAGACGCGAGGCCAGGTGACCATGCGGCTCCCAGGCGGCCGTGACCTTGTCGTACAGCCCTTCGATCCCCTGGAGGGACCAGCCCGCGCAGGTCTCGGTCTCCGGGATGATCCCGAACACCCAGGCATCGCGGATGATGTTGCCGGTGGGAGTCATGGCTCCTTGGGCCTCCTTGTCGATGCCCTGATAGATCTTTGTCTGGCTCATTTCCGCCTTCTGCTTGGAACGTGTTGGGTACAATTGTGGCCGAGGCGACGGGAAGCGCCAAGTATACCCATCGCCCGCCCCTTTTCGGCCCACAACACCCTAATGAAAGACACAGTCGTCGATCTCATCCGCCACGGCGAGCCGCAAGGCGGCCGGTGCTACCGGGGCAACGGCACCGACGACCCGCTCAGTGCGCTGGGCTGGGAGCAGATGCGGCAGGCGGTGGGAGATCATCGCCCGTGGCATCAGATCGTCGCCTCGCCCCTCGCCCGCTGCCGCGCCTTCGCCGTCGAGCTCGCATCGCGCCACGGATTGCCCCTCGCGGTGGAGCCCGAGCTGCGGGAGGTGGGAATGGGGAGCTGGGAAGGGCGCACCCCGCGCCAAGTCATGGCAGAAGATCCCGACGCCTTCGAGGCCTTCTACCGCGACCCCCTCAACTGCCGCCCCGACGGCGGCGAATCCCTCGCAAGCCTGAGTGAGCGCGTCGGCCACGCCTACGATAACCTGATTGCCTCCCACCCCGGGCGCCACTTGCTCATCGTCGCCCACGCCGGCGTCATACGAGCGCTGGTCGGACGCGTCCTGCGGGCCGCCCCGGAGCGTTGGTATCGCCTCCGGCTGGACTACGCCGGGGTCGTGCGAATCCGCCACGAACGCTTCGGGGCAAGCGTCGAGTGCGTGAACGCGCGCCAGATTCGCTGAGCCTTCGGCCGTCCGGTTGATCACCAAGATCCTCTCCATCGTCGCGCCGGTGTTCGGCCTGGTGCTGGTCGGCTGGTTGTACGCCCGCCGCCACGGGCCGGACATGACGGCCGCCAACCGCATCAACCTGGACGTCTTCACCCCGGCGCTCATCTTCCACGTCCTCTCGGGCAAGGACTTTCAGATCGGCCAATACCTCGACCTGGCCGTCGGCGCGGCCGTCGTGGTGCTAGGGTCAGGGCTGATCGCGCTGGTCGTGTGCCGAGCGACCGGAACGGCGTACCGCACCCTGGTCCCGCCGATGATGTTCAACAATTCCGGCAACATGGGTCTGCCGCTTGCAGTGCTCTCGTTTGGGGAGCACGCGCTCCCGGCGGCGGTGGTGCTTTTCCTGGTCGAGAACCTGCTCCACTTCACACTCGGGATACGCATCCTCGACCACCAGCGGAGCCTCGCGGGGCTGCTTCGCATGCCTCTCGTGCTCGCGTGCCTACTGGGACTGAGCCTCTCGCTCCTGGACATCCACCTCCCCAAACCCGTCGCCTTGGGGATCGAGATGCTGGGCCAGGTGGCCATCCCCCTGATGCTGTTCGCGCTCGGGGTTCGGCTGACCGAGGCGGACTGGTCCCACTGGCGGATCGGCCTTCTCGGCGCCTTCCTGCGGCCGGCGGCAGGCCTGATCGCAGCGCTGCCCGCCCTGCTTGTACTGCCCTTGCCGGGGGACCGTTCCCGACAGCTCGTCCTGTTCGCCGCATTGCCGCCCGCGGTGCTCAACTACGTGCTGGCGGAACAGTATCGCCAGGAGCCGGAGGCGGTCGCCTCCATCGTGATCTGGGGCAATATGGCCAGCCTCGTGACCATCCCGCTGACCCTCGCCGTCATCCTTCGCTAAGGCCGAGGGTCCCAGGTGTTTTGGGGAACAAATCTAACGTGATTAGTGCTAAAGCTCAGCTGGACGCTCCGAATCCCTTCCCTGGAGCCTGGATCCCGGCGTTCCGTGCCGGGATGACACGCTGGGCAATATCGGGGTCGTCGTTCCGGCAGGGAATGCCGGAAACCAGATGCCACGGACGGCAACCAGCGCCGCGGCAAAGCACACCCGCGGACGCGCCTGAGGAAAAGCCCTAATCACCTATTTCAAAGCGTGACGGAGTCGCCCTGTCCAGCTCGTGCCAAGTCGACGCCGAAGAACGCCTGCAGCTTCGCTGCTGCGCACTTGCATGGTAACTTCTACATAAATCTAATTTTTTGTATAGAGTTGTATGCCATGCCCACAACCACGCAAGTTTCCGCTCACATCTCGGAAGAGACCAAGGCCGAGGTTGAAGCGTACGTGAAGCGTCACGGTGTGAAGAAGGCCTACCTGATCGAAGAGGCGCTGCAGCATCACCTGCAGGCACTGCGCGAGATTCCCGAGGATTTGGTCATCCCCTCGCGGCTGGTGTTGACCAGCGAGGCAATGGAGGAGACGGCAAAACGCATCGCAGAACAAAGTCCGCCCACGGATGCCCTGACAGCGCTGTTCCGTGAGTAACGCGAGGCTCGAGGTTCGCGTCCGGCGACTGCAGCCACGGGACGACCGATCAGGATTTCGTAGCGGGGATATTGATCTCGATCGCTTTTTTCAGCGCTACGCCGGACAGAACCAGTTTCGACACCACATCGGAACGGCCTATGTCGCCGTCCAGGGTGACCTCATCACCGGCTTTGCCGCCGTGTCCAGCGGGGAGATGACTACGGAGAGGCTGACGAAAACTTTGCGCCGGCGCCTGCCCGCTTACCCACTGCCTGTCCTGCGCCTGGCCCGACTAGCCGTCGACAATCGTTTCCAAGGGTATGGCATCGGCAGGCTACTACTGCGCGCTATGTTGGAACTTGCCCTAGAACTACGCGACCGCGTCGGCTGCGTAGGCGTGGTGGTGGATGCCAAAGCCGACGCGGTTGCCTTTTATTCCGCCTTGGGCTTCAAACCCATCGAGCTCGTCAGTGGTATCCTTGGCGATCGACCTGAGCCAGTCGCCATGTTCGTACCTATTGGCCAGATTGCGGCCTCCGTCAAAGCGGCAACGAATGAAGATTAGCTCGAACCGAAAAAGACTGGCTTAGTTTCAATGCGACATCAAACTGACGACCTGCGCATTCGCGACATCAAGCAGGTGGCGCCGCCCCGATCCCTCCAAGAGGAGTTCCCCCTCAGCGACACTGCGGCGGAGACCGTCTACAACGCCCGCCGTGAGATCAAGCGCATCCTCCACGGGGAAGACGACCGCCTGCTGGTGGTGGTCGGCCCCTGCTCCGTTCATGACCCCCAAGCGGCGATGGAATACGCATCCCGGCTGGCCGGCGTGCGTGACGAGCTCAGGGACGACCTGATGATCGTCATGCGGGTCTACTTCGAGAAGCCGCGCACCACGGTCGGCTGGAAAGGGCTCATCAACGACCCCGATCTGGACGGCAGCTTCGAGATCAACAAGGGGCTGCGCCTGGCGCGCAAGCTGCTGCTGGATCTTGCAGAGATGGGTGTCCCCGCCGGCACCGAGTTCCTCGACCTGATCAGCCCCCAGTACATCGCCGACATCATCAGCTGGGGGGCAATCGGCGCGCGCACTACGGAAAGCCAGGGGCATCGGGAGCTCGCCTCGGGTCTCTCCTGCCCGGTCGGCTTCAAGAACGCCACGGACGGCTCCGCCAAGGTCGCCATCGACGCCATTCATGCGGCGGCCAGGCCCCACGTCTTCATGTCCGTCACGAAGGAAGGCAACTCCGCCATCTTCAGCACCTCCGGCAACGAGGATACCCACATCATCCTGCGCGGCGGCCAAAGGCCCAACTACGACACCGAGAGCGTCAACATCGCGTCCGACGAGATCATCGAGGCTGGGTTGACCCCCAAGATCATGATCGACTTCAGCCACGCCAACAGCCGCAAGCGCCCGGAGAAACAGATCCAGGTGTCGCGGGATGTGGCCGGACAGATCGCCCGCGGGGATCAACGGATCATCGGGGTCATGGTCGAGAGCCACCTAGTGGCCGGTCGCCAGGATCTGACCCCCGAGCACGACCTGGTCTACGGGCAGAGCATCACCGACGCCTGCGTGGGTTGGGCCGACACAGCACCCATGCTGAGTGAGCTCGCCGCGGCCACTGCCGCCCGCCGGAAGACCTGACACGACGGGATCGACGCGGCCTCGGAAGACGGCGGCGCAACAGAGACCCCTCTACGCCGAGCCTGACGCCGAAACACGCCACCCGTCAGATGCTTAACGTTCCAGCGCGGCACACCCGGCAGCGGCCTCAAACACCGCCCGCAGCACCCCGTAGGAGCGAGCTTGCTCGCGACCTGTCTGGGAATTGACCGCAAAATCGTCCTACTTCGGGGTCGGTTGCGATCGTTGGCTCGACACCTTTGCGGGGCGGTCGCGAGCGAGCTCGCTCCTACGGGGGTCGATTGCGATCGTTGGCTCGACACCTTTGCGCGTGAGCAATCCGTTTGTTTGAGCTCCATGTAAGCGCCGCAGCCGTCGAGCAGCCATTCAGAAGCACAGCTTCCAGGGGCCGTACCCGAACGGACTCGGCTCTTGGCTGCCAGGGCAAACCGCTCCTCCCGCCTGGCGCTGAGAATGCAGGCCCAGCCCCGCGCGCTCGGTCAGACACCTATGACCTGGACCCCCCAAGCCCGCCCATACTCAAGCATCACTAACGGAGTAGCTAGACCGTGGAATACGGCCCCCGCGAGATTCTGACCCCCTTCCGTCCCATTCCGCTGGAGGTTCCGGAGGGCATGAAGCCCAACGAGTTCTTCAACAGCACCGAGAACCTCAACGACCTGGTTCACAACAACGGCCTGCTCATCAACCCGGAAAACCTCCTGCTCTACCGCAAGGCCATCGGGCACAGCAGCGAGCTCGACGCGTCCATCATTTACAACACTTCCCAAGTGATCCTGGACCCACTCGGGAGGCCGGTACGCCGCACCCAGGTTCCGGCGCCGGTCAAACGGGTCTGGAACCGGATGAACCAGATCCTGATCGAGTACATGATCGAGGAGTATCCGGACCCGGAGGAGGCGCTGGTCCTTGCCGGCGAGGCAAGCCTGGATGCGACCTGGCCCCTTACATCCCCTGGGGTACCCAGCATCCGCATGCTCCACAACCACTTCATCGTCTTCCCGATGGATGAGCTGCGGGCGGCCCAGCTCGCAGACCCCGCGAATCCGAATCTCACCGACGGCGGCCAGCACAGCCTGTTCCAGGCATACATGCGGGACGTCTATCGGGAGTTCTTCGAACGCGCATTGGACCTCAGGATACTGAAGCCGGCGAGCGCGCCGGATTCCCGCATCGGGCTGACCGGCTATCCCCAGGGCCTGCCCTGCTGGGAGATCCAAGGCGGCGTTGACGCCCTGCGCGATGTCCGCTTCTGGCATGAGTACGACGAGATCCTGCAGGGCTTCATCGACTTCTACCGCACCTTCTTCTCCCAGGTCTCCACCCGCAACGCACCGATGCCGAAGGACGTCCACTTCCCCGAGCAGGTCGAGAACGTGCTCCTCTTCAACAACGACTTCCTCAAGAGCGCCAAGAAGGTTCGCGACCGCTGCATCACGGACGCCGCCTACGCCAACTCCATCCGCTGGCAGCCCGCCTTCAAGCAGCTCATCTACCGCAACGACGACGGCAAGCTGATCGTCACCATCAGCCAGAACTCAGTCGGCAACGCCATCACCGAGCTGCTCGGGGTCGTCGTTAAGCGTGTGCCCGATGCGGAAGGCTACGAGGCCTTCGAGCCGCAGCTCATCGAGCGGCTGCTGGAAGTGCGCAAGCGGCTGGTCGAGGCGGACCTAGGAGACGGCATCGCCACCGCGTACTGGCCTGCGGCCTAGCGCGCCAGTAACGTGTGGTGAGCGGAGCAAACCGCATCAATCGCGACAACCGCGGTTCGCTTCCGATTCCGCTAACGGGCTTTGATCGTTGCGCCCTGTCGGCGGCTATACTGCAGGCAATCTCGGGCCCATGAGGAGCCAACGATGACAATGGCAGCCGTGGAGGAACGAGTCGATCGTCTGGAGGACTCGATCGATCGGTTCGTCGTTAATGTCGGCATCGAATTCAACAAGCTCTACAACTCCCAAATGCGCACGGAAATGGAGCTGCGGGAGTTCAAGGACGAGATGCGCGAATTAAGGACGAGATGCGCGAGTTCAAGGACGAGATGCGTTCCTTCAAAGACGAGATGGGGGGATTCAAGGACGAGATGCTTTCCTTCAAAGACGAGATGGGGGGATTCAAGGACGAGATGCTCTCCTTCAAAGACGAGATGGGGGGATTCAAGGACGAGATGCGCTCTTTCAAAGACGAAATGCACGAAGATCGGCGCGAGATGAACCGCAAGTGGGGAGACCTGAGCAACAAGCTCGGCACCATGGTGGAGGACTTGGTGTACCCGAGCCTGGCGCGCGTGGTCAAAGAGGCCCTCGCCTGGGACGTTCTAGACCTTTCGATTCGCCGCAAGCGTCGCCTTCCGGGCGGCCGGATGCAGGAATTCGACGCCATCGCTCTAACCAGCGACTTGGTCTGTCTCAACAGCACCAAGGCGACCTTACGTAGCGCCGACGTCGACGGCTTCGTCACGGAGATCGCCAAATTCCGCGACTTCTTTCCCGAGTATTGCGACCTCCCCTTAGTAGGCGTATTGGCCACGCTTGCAATTGACGAAGGCGTGCTGAACTACGCCGAAAAGCAGGGCTTCCTGGTGCTCGCTGTCGGCGACGAGATCATGGAGGTGAAGAACCGACCCGGCTTCGAGCCCAGGCGTTGGTGATAGCCGGGGTGTCGGTTCCCCTTGCAGGTCGCACGACTGTAGGATGTGGTGAGGTACGAACCGCATCGATCGCGAAAGATGCGGTTCGCTCCGCTCACCACATCCTACTTGCTAATTCCCGGGAGGGCGAGGCACGCCCTCGCGCCCTCGGGGAGAGGGCACGGGCGAGTGGATAAGTTGCTGTTTCTACAGACGTTTCGTCCCGCGCTTGCTGCCTCCTCGTACGAGCATGGCCACCAAACCCGGCGCGAGAACCTCTCGATGACCAGCCGCAAAAACCTAGCTTACGAAACCAGTGTCGAGGACTACCTCAAGGGCGAATTGCACAGCGAGATTCGCCATGAATTCGTCGGTGGCCGGGTCTACGCGATGGTCGGCGCGAGCGATCGCCACGGGTTGATCGTTAATGCCATGGCCTTCGCCTTGACGCCGGCTGCACGTGAACGGAAATGTCAGCTATTTACATCGGACATGAAAGTCCACCTGGCTATCGCCGGCCAGGAGATCTTCTACTATCCCGACCTGGTACTCAGCTGCGATCCAAACGATCGGGAAACCTATTTTCGGGAGCGCCCGTGCCTGATCGTCGAGGTGCTCTCGGAAGCGACCGAGCGCATCGACCGGCGCGAGAAGCTGCTTGCCTACCAGACCATCCCCAGCCTGCGCGAATACATCCTCGTGGCGCAGAACCAAGCGCGGCTTGAGATTTACCGCCACGGCAACGACTGGCGGCCAGAAATAATCACGGAAGGCCGTGTGACTCTCGAATGCCTTGATGCCAATCTCACCATCCAAGCCATCTACGAAGACGTGGCACGGTGAACAAGGCATGGCGCCCCTTCGGGGCTGAGGTGAGGGCGCGTCGCTTATACTGGGCTCAAAAAGCGCTTGCCGTCCCCTCTGCTACCAACCTTACCAAGCCCGGCGCGAGGACGTCTCGGTGACTAGCCTCAACAATCCAGCCCACGGAGTCAGCGTCGAGGGCTATCTCGACGGCGAGATGCACAGCGAGATCCGCCACGAGTACGTCAACGGGCAAGTCTACGCAATGGTTGGGGCCAGCGACCGCCATGGTTTGATTGCACTGAATTTCGCCACCATGCTGCGGCCCCGCACCCGCGGCACCAGCTGCCAGCTGTTTATGGCGGACATGAAAGTCCGTCTCACCATCGCCGGACAGGAGATCTTCTACTATCCCAGACCTGGTACTCAGCTGCGATCCAAACGATCGGGAAACCTATTTTCGGGAGCGCCCCTGCCTAATCGTCGAGGTGCTCTCGGAAGCGACCGAGCGCATCGACCGGCGCGAGAAGCTGCTTGCCTACCAGACCATCCCCAGCCTCCAAGAGTACCTCCTCGTGGCGCAGGACAAACCGCGGATCGAGATCTACCGCCACCGCAACGACTGGCAGCCCGAGATCATTACCGAGGGCGCAGTTTCCGTCGAATGCCTCGACGTCGACATCCCGATCGAAGCCATCTACGAGGACGTGCCACGGTGAGCAAGACATGGCGCGCCTTCGGAGCCGAGGTGAGGGCCTGTCGTTTCTACTGCGCTCGTAAAGCACTTGCCGCCCTCTCTCGTACCAACCTTACCAAGCCCGGCGTGAGGACGTCTCGGTGTCCGCCCGCGGGCCACCATTTACGTGAACGCGGCGGCAATACGCCGGACCCGAGACGAACGGCTTCGGAAAACGGCTGGACGGATGGGACTGGCCCACGCCGAGCCTGATCGCAGAAATCCGCAACCCAGCAGAGCGCTCGATGTTCCAGCGCCCTGCGTACCCAACGACGCGCTAAAGACACGCGTGAAACGTCCGGTAGGAGCGAGCTTGCTCGCGACCCCAGCGGAGCCACCGTCCGGAGCAGCAGCCTGCTCGCGATCAGCCAACAAAGCCGCCCGCCCGTAGGAGCGAGCTTGCTCGCGACCGCTCCGAAGGGATGTCAAGCCAGTGACCGCGAGTAAACCAAGAATAGAACAATCTTGCGGTCAATCCGTTCACAGGTCGCGAGCAAGCTCGCTCCTACGATTCGGAAGGTACAATCGGCGGCGAGCCGGCCATGGGGCGCTGCATACAACGCGCTTCAGGACCGCAAGATGCGTTGAGGGACGAACCGCATCACTCGCGGCCGATGCGGTGCGCTGCACTCGCCACCTCTAATCTGCCGGACCAGGTGAAACCTGCAACCCCGACCACGAGACGCAACATGCTCCGACGCCTTGGGACCATTCCGGTCGCCTTCGCCCTGATCATCGCCGGATGCGGCGGCTCCAAGCTGGCGGGCAAGAACGCACATCCGCCGAGACCGCAGCCGATCACCGTCCAGTCACCGGACCTGCGGGTCACGCTCGCCAAGACCCTCCGGGTCGGCGACGAGGGCACCCTGGTGAAAGACGCGGGCTGGCGGGAGTACGTGCTCGAGGTTCAAAACCTCAGCGGCGAGGATCTGACGGTCAAGAACGTCCGGCTCCTCAACCCCAACCGCCACTACATCGAATCGGCCTCGACGTACGAGCAGATCCTGGTGCCCCCTATCACGACCCTCGCCGTCGCCGGGGACGTCGCCAAGACAACAGCGGGAATCGCGGCCGGCCAGATCATCCCCTATGGCGGATACCTGGTCAGCGTGCTCCCGCGACGGTGCCGCCGGCGAGCCAACAGATCCCGGCTTCCGGCGCCGGTCAGCCGATCTCCGGTCCCGCTCCGCAAGCGGACCAGTCAGCCCCGGCACATCAACCTGCTCCCGCGCCCACGCTCGAGCCAACTCAGCAGACCGCAATACCAGCAATACAGTCGGTTCCGCCGGCCCCACCGCTGAAAAGGTCCCCGGCCAACCATTAACACACCGAATCGGACTCCGAGTTGCTACCGGGCGAACCTGGACTCAGGGCCCAGAAGCGAATTGCGGAGCGCTGTGCCTGAGCTAGCGCCGCCGGCAGTGTGTAGTGAGCGAGGCGAGCCGTATCAATCGCATGGAACGCGGTTGGGGGACTCAGCCGTCCACCGCCGGCGGATGGCGGGTCCTGAGAAGCCCGAGCAAAGAGACGCTACCGCGGAAAACGACAGCCGTCTGTACGAGCGACCCAGTCCGCCGAATCCCTGACACGTTTGTGGATCTTTGCCTGAATAGTCCTTGCAAATTTTCCATGATGTGGATAATTTGCAAGGATGATACCCAGACTGGTCAAGCTGCAGGTCGAGGACGCCCTCCGCCGCCAAGCCGCCGTCGCCTTGACAGGTCCACGGCAGGTTGGCAAGACAACGCTCGCGCTGGAAATCGGCCAAGCCTCCGACGCCCTGTATCTGGACCTGGAGGACCGGGACGATCGCAACCGGCTCACGAGCCCTGCCCTGTTCTTCGAGAGTTTCGAAGACCGACTCGTCATCCTGGACGAGATTCATCGGGTACCGGATGTATTTCCGGCCCTGCGCGGGGTGATCGACAGGGGTCGGCGCAAGGGAAAAGGCAAGGGCCGGTTTCTCATCTTGGGATCTGCCTCCATCGATCTGATGCGTACATCGGGTGAATCCCTGGCGGGCCGCATCGCCTATATCAATCTGGCTCCCCTGTCTGCCCTAGAGGTCGAGGACAGTCGCTCGGCGCGCGAACGGCTCTGGCTGCGCGGGGGATTTCCGGACAGCTACCTGGCTGACAGCGACGGCGATAGCCTTTCCCTGCGCAAGGATTTCATCCGCACCTATCTGGAACGCGACGTGCCAATGTTCGGCATGCGCATTCCGGCCACGACGCTCGAACGCTTGTGGACCATGCTGGCTCACCGCCAAGGCACGACACTCAACGCCTCCGAGATCGGCCGTTCGCTGGAAGTGAGCACGCAGTCGGTCACCCGCTACATCGACCTGCTGGTCGACCTCCTCCTGGTACGTCGACTGCCGCCTTTCCATGCCAATATCGGCAAGCGCCTCGTAAAATCGCCCAAGGTGTTTGTCCGCGACAGCGGCCTCGTGCATGCGCTGCTCGGCATTGAAACCCTCGAGCAGCTCGCCGGCCATCCGGTGGTCGGCTTGAGCTGGGAAGGCCACGTCCTGGAAACGTTGCTGTCCGTTTTGCCTTGGCGGTCATCGGCCTTCTTCTATCGCACTGCGGCCGGCGCCGAGATCGACCTCGTGCTTGAGCACAAGGACGGTTCAATCTGGGCCATCGAGATCAAACGCGCACTGTCAGGGCGGGTTGAAAGGGGCTTCCATCAGGCGTGCAACGACATAAAGCCGGCGCGCGCCTTCGTGGTCCATGCGGCCGACGATCGGTATCCTCTCTCGGAGAAGATTGAAGCCATCAGTGTCCGCGCATTGGCGGATGGGCTCCGGATGCTCGCATGACAACGGCACCCATCGGCGAACGGCGCGTCCCGACTATCTGTAGGAGCGACCCCGCTCGCGACCACCCCGTAGGAGCGAGCTTGCTCGCGACCGCCCAGCCTGCTCGCGACCGCCCAGCCTGCTCGCGACCGCCCAGCCTGCTCGCGACCACCCCGAAGGGTTCTCAACCCAGAGACCGCACCCGAACCACAACGGAACGATCCTGCCGTCAATTCGCACGCCGCTCGCGAGCAAGCTCGCTCCTACGAGCCCACGGGTACAATGGACGGGGAATGAGCCATCGCGCGCCGCATACAGCACGCTTCAGGACCGCAGGATGCATTGCGGGACGAACCGCATCACTCGCGGCCGGTGCGGTTCGCTGCACTCACCACGTTTTATCTGCCGGACCAGGTGAAACCCCTCAACCCGACCACGAGACGCAACATGCTCCGACGCCTTGGGACCATTCCGGTCGCCCTCGCCCTGATCATCGCCGGATGCGGCGGCTCCAAGCTGGCGGGCAAGAACGATCATCCGCCGAGACCGCAGCCGATCACCGTCCAGTCGCCGGACATTCGGGTCACCCTGGCCGGCGTCCTGCGTACCGGAGACGAAGGCACCTTGGTGCAGGACGAGGGCTGGCGTGAGTACGTGCTGGAGATCGAGAACATCAGCGCGGAAGACCTGACGGTGAAGAACGTCAAGCTCCTCAACCCGACGGGCCGCTACATCGACTCGGCGGCGACCTATGATCAGATCATCGTCCCGCCGAACACGACGCTGGAAGTCGCCGGCGACGTGGCAAAGAGCGCCGCCGGATTCGCGGCCGGCCAGATCATCCCCTACGGTGGGGTTCTCGTCAGCGTGCTGTCCAGTGCGACCTCCACCGCGACATCGGGCACAAAGGGAAGCGCGCAGCGGACCTTCGCGGTCAGGGTGCTGAAAGGGGTTGAGCTGGCGCCCGGAGGGAAGGTGGCGGGCAGCGCTTTCCTACCCGATATCCCTGATGCCAAAGAGCTGGTCATCGACTACGTGAGAGGCCACGAGAGCGGACGGGTCGAGATTCCGCTGCCGCACGCGGGAAAGCAGTCCCCACCACCCAAGCCTCAGGCAAGTCAGCAAGCGTCAGCTCCAGAGACCTCACCGGCCAACCAGTGACACACCGAATCGGGCTCTGGACTTTGGGACGTTCCGCGCCGTCCATGGCCCCGGCGTTCCGGAAATCCCCCGGAACAAATCCGGATCGGACTCTGCCAGAAAGACGACCTCGATTGGTGTCCGCGCCGTCATCCCGGCAGGGAGTGCCGGGATCCAGGCCCCAGGGATGGAGTGCAAAGCGGTCCAGCTGACCTTCAGCACCAGTCACCAACGAGAATCTAACGAACACCCACACATACGGTGGCGTTTGTTTCGTCAGATCAGCTCCGCCTCGGGCGGCCGGGGCAAATCAGCCCTGTTTCACGGCCCCCAGCCCGTGTGGATCGGATAGCCCGCCTGTCGCCAGGCGCCGAGGCCACCGTCAAGATGGAAGACGTTTGGCACGTCGTTATCGAGCAGCGTCTGCTCCGCCAGCTTCGTCCGATGGCCCAGCGTGCAGTAGAGCACGACGCCCTTCGCCTTCCGCAGCTCGTCCAAGTGCTTGTCCACCTTCGTGTACGGGATATCGATCGCACCGGCGATATGGCCCGACTTGTACTCGCCGTACGGCCGCACGTCGACCACCAGCAAGCGCTTCCGGCGTGCCTTCCCGGGCCAAGACGTCCGCCGCCTTGATCGCGGGGGTTTGGAAGTCGTCGCCCAGTGCAAGCAACGGGCACCGAGATGAGGAGCAATACCCCGATTAGGAGGCGAGAAGTGTTTCTGTACATCGCGGGTCTCGCACGTGGCACCTCGAACGGGCGCCGCCGACTACTTCAGACAATCCGGCACGTGAAATTCTTCATCCAACGTGTACTTCTCATCGAAGGTCCCATCGCAGTTGCTGTCTCGGATGACATAGTTCCAGCCGCCCTCGGAGCCTTTGTCTGCTTTCGACTGGAGGCTCCACGCCCACAGCTTGTCCTTGGTGGACATGCTAAAGAGCTTGTCACCGGCCACGTCCTGATAGTGGACGATGTGCGTCTCCTTGACGCCGTCACCATCGCCGTCGGCCTCTTCTCCGTTGATGAGAAGAAATCGACTGAGATCAGGCGACTCGTAGGTGCCGGTCTCCATCGCTGATACTTGCGGAGAGCTAAGCGCGAAGACGATGGCCACGGCGCCCAGGCTCGCGGCGGTTAGAGATAGGGCTCTGCATGGATCAATCTGTTTAATCATCTTTTCAAGAAGCTAAAAAAGCGACAACGTTGGGTTTCGCGCCTCACCTCAACCTACGTCTTTGCATTATCTTGGAGTCATACCAACCCGACGCTTGTCGCTCTCGCCATCATGAGAACTCAATAAGACCACGGCCATTCCAACAGCAAGGCCTCGGCCGCTTGGAAACATTAAAGTCGCTCGGATAACCAAGTCGCCCGGTTGGTAGGACGTGCAGAGCTTGCTCCTGCGGCGCCTGCACCATAACTCGGATACAAAAAAAGGGGAGGAGTTCGCCTCCTCCCCCCAAGTTATCGGCTAGCCCGGCCTAGCGGCAGGTCACCGATGTAGTTCCCGTCAGGACGTCGTTGTTCGGATCGGAGTTGGCCGATGCGCTGATGATCGCCGTCCATTCCACAGTCCCAGTTCCCCTTGCGTCACACGAGATGAACACGGTAAACCACCGGAACTGCGTCTCCGGATTGCCCGGGACGACCCCTTCCGTGATGCTCACGGGCTGGATGACCACCCCTATACCCGACGAGGCCACGGCGGACAGAGTCACAGTGGCTTGCTGGGCGACGAGCGTACCGTCGCCTTTAGCATCGACGGTCTTGTTCACCACCCGGCCAACCTTACCGTTGACCTTGTTCGGCACCTTCAGGTTGCTGAGGAACACGTCGGCCAAGCTAATGGTCGCGGTCGTGCCGCCTGAATCCGTCGCGCCAGCGTCATCCGTGACTGTCAGGGTGACGTTGTAGGTACCCTCTGCCGCATAGGCATGACTGGGCGTCGGCCCTGCATCAAGCATGACAGTGCCGTCACCGAAGTCCCAATCGTAGGATACGATCGTGCCGTCCGGATCCGAGGAGCCGGTACCGTCGAAGGTCAGAGGTATGCCGACCTCCCCCGTGTACGGGCCGTTCGGATCAGCCACCGGCGGCTGGTTGCCCATGCCGATGGTGGCGCTCGTCGTCGCCGTGTCGGTAGCACCGGCATTGTCAGTCACCGTCAGGCTTACCGTGAAGGTTCCACTGGTCGCATAGGTGTGGCTCGGCGCCACGCCATTACCAGTACTACCGTCACCGAAGTCCCAAACGTAGGAGACGATGCTGCCATCTGGGTCGCTGGAGCCGGACCCGTCGAACGTCACTGCTACACCAACCGTCCCGCTGTACGGCCCGTTCGGGTCGGCCGTCGGCGGCAGGTTGCCTACCACGATGTCAGCGGTCGTCGTCGCCGGGTCACTGACCGCACCGAGGTTATCGGTCACCGTCAGCGTCACCGTGTAGCTACCGACCGCGGCGTAGGCGTGCTGCGGCTGGGCACCACTGCCGGTGCTGCCGTCTCCGAAGTCCCAATCATAGGAAGCGATGGTGCCGTCCGGATCGCTCGAGCCAGTGCCGTCGAACATGACGTTCACGCCAACGACACCGGTATACGGGCCGTTCGGGTCAGCGGTCGGCGCCTGATTGACGTCGATACTAGCTGTCGTCGTCGCCGGCGCACTGGTTGCCCCTTCGTTGTCCACGACCGTTAAGGTTACTGTATAGGAACCAGCAACCGCGTATGTGTGCGTTGGGCTGACTCCAGTGCCGGTGGCGCCGTCACCGAAATCCCAAGCGTACGACGCGATGGCACCGCCATCGGGATCGAACGATCCGCTACCGTCGAAGGTCACAGGTGCACCTGCGATGCCGCTGTAGGGTCCGTTGGGATCCGCAATCGGATCTTGCGGGGCAGCAACGATGTTGGCTGTTGTCATGGCCGAATCGGTCGCACCCGCGTCGTCGGTCACGGTCAGGGTCACGTTGTAGGTACCTGGCGCCGCATAGGTGTGGGTCGGGCTCACGCCGGTGCCGGTATTGCCGTCACCGAAGTTCCAATCGTAGGAGACGATGGTGCCGTCCGGATCCGAGGAGCCGGTACCATCGAAGGTTACGGGTACACCAACCGTCCCGTTGTACGGGCCGTTTGGATCAGAGACCGGCGGCTGGTTACCCTCGCCGATGGTGGCGGTCGTCGTCGCGGTGTCGGTGCCACCGGCATCGTCGGTCACCGTCAGGCTCACTGTGAAGGTTCCGGTTGCCGCATAGGTGTGGGTCGGGGCTACGCCGGTGCCGGTGCTGCCGTCACCGAAGTCCCAATCGTAGGCAGACGATGGTGCCGTCCGGGTCGGTGGAGCCGGATCCGTCGAAGGTCACCGCCACACCAACTGTCCCGGTGTAGGGGCCATTCGGGTCGGCCGTCGGCGCCTGGTTGGCCGCATCGATCGTGGCGGTCGTCGTCGCCGTGTCGCTGCCGCCGGCATCGTCGGTCACGGTCAAGGTCACCGTGTAGGTACCGGCTGTCGCGTAGGCATACTGTGGGCTCGCGCCGGTGCCCGTGCCACCGTCACCGAAGTCCCAATCGTAGGAGACGATGGTGCCGTCGGGGTCGGAGGAGCCGCGTGCCGTCGAACATGACGTTCACGCCTACGACGCCGGTGTATGGGCCGTTCGGGTCGGCAATTGGCGGGATGTTAGCGCCGGCCGGGTCGAGGGTCCCGATGCCGGCAGGGGGCGTTTGGGTGCTCGTGATGAGCCCGCCGCGGTTATACAGATTGTTGTTGGCACCGGTCGTCCAACCGGGCTGGGTGCTGGCATTGATCTCGTCCAGCATGGTCGTGCCGCCGTTGATGTTGACCGACGGCAAGCCCTCCAGGGCCGCGAAGTCCTGTCCGTTTGACCGCAGCCCCCAGCCGTACTCGTTCCAGGTGCTGGTGCTGCTGCCATGGCAAAGCTGACAGCTGGCATTTGCACCCGAGCTGGAGCCCGGATAGGTGCTGTTAAAGGTATTCAGAATACTGTTGAAGCCGAACGCCGGTGGCGTCGACATAAGCAGCCCCAGGGACGCCAGGGACGCTAGCGCTACCCCGCGGACTGCTGGTAATTTCGGAATTTTCGGTCTCATTGACTCCTCCGATGGGTTATTAGCAATACGATCGCCCTCGTTCCGTGAGAACACCAAGACCCGCCGTGGCAGATCTCAGCGTGCTCCAAATTCTCTTGGCAGTAAGGTCCCGCTCCCGCCCTCCGCTGCGCCCGGGCCAACAACCATAGGTCCGAATTCCCTGCGAAAACCGGTCAGTGGCTAGAAAGGCTTCCCGCGCAACCGGTCGCCCCGGCAATCGCCGAGAGACCATGTCGTCGTACCCCGCAGCCCCGCGACGACAGGGGTCAGCGGTCGCCGGAAGTGCCGTGCCACGCGGAGCGCTCTGACTGGGCGTACTCCACGGTCAGGTAGTCGCTGCCGCTAGCATCACTCCCGGCAATCCACACCGTCCCGTCCGCGCCCACCGACACACCGCCGTTGGCGGTGGTAGCAGACCCGGCATGGCCAACCACCCACTGCTCCTCTCCTTGGGCGCTGTACTTGATCAACGTCAGCGCGGGCGTGCGGTCAGGCACCCCCCGAACGGATGCGAGCACGTAGGCGTTGCCCGCGGCGTCCAGCGCGAGACGCTGCGCCATGCTTACCCCCTGCTCGACACCCTCGTGACGCGCGGTCCACAACAGGGCGCCGTCGGGATCGTATCTGGCGGTGACAAACTCGGCTGGGGGCGGGCTCTGGGCGCCCGGCCCCCCCGACGACAGAGTGGTTCCCGAAAGGTAGATGCTGCCATCTGGCCCCAGCCTGATCCCAGCGGCAACGTCGTTATTTCCGTCTCCTCCGTTAAAGGAGACACTCCAGATCGCGTCTCCGTCCGGGCCGAATTTGACGAGCCCCATATCCTGGTGCGCAGTCATCTCCGAACCCTCGGTGTGGCTCACGATATCGCCGGCGACGTACACGTTGCCCGCCCCGTCTACCGCCAAGTAGCGTGCATCGTCGTGGGCCGACCAATCGCGTCGGGCGGTCCAGAGCACTTTCCCCGTGGGGTCGTACTTGACGGCGACGTAATCGGTATTCCCGGCTTCGCGGCTTGCCCGCCCTGTCACGTAGACGTTGCCCTCCCCGTCCAGGGCGATGGCCGCAACTGACTGGCCCCCGCCGGGAGAGCCGGAGCGCGCCGCCCAACGCAGATTGCCGTCCGCACCGTACTTGACGGTGACGGCCTCCGCGGCATCGCTTTCTCCGGAGCTGTCACCAGTCACATACACGTTACCGTCTGCATCCACCGCCAGTGCCGTCACGCGGTCGTCGCCGTGGGCAGGTCCGTCGTAGCGGCTGACCCAAAGCTGATTACCCGCGGGGTCGTATTTGACGGTGGCGAAGTCGAAGCCGGAATCCTTACCCGCGCTCGACCCCGTAACGACGACGTTGCCGTCGGCTGTGACCGCGACCGCCCTCGCCCAATCCGCGCCGTGCGCGTCGGCGTCGTAGCGGGCAACCCAAACCTGCTTACCCTCGCCGTCATATTTGATGGTGGCGAAGTCGTAGTTCCCACCACCCCCGTCGCTAAACCCGGTGACATAAGCGCTCCCGGCACCATCATCGACCGCCAGCGCCAACGCGTTGTCCTTACCATTACCGGGGCCGTTGTACCGGGCGACCCACGCCTCCTCGGGAGCCACGGCAAGAGCGATGGAGCTAACAGAGCTCAATAGGCCGAGGCTCAACGTCTTCAAGAATCTCCTGTTCATCGAAAGTTGTCCTCCGGCACAAGTGCCGATTAGCATCGTGCCCGATTGAGGAGAGGGCCTAAGCATTGCCGGGGCGACGGCTCCCCAAGCCTCTGTGGCTCCTTCACCCGGGCGACCTGCTTCGCGGAAGGCGGTCAACGCCGCCCGTATTGAAAGAGGCTTCGATACAGTGCGCGAAGGGCCTCTTTCTGCACCGAACCGCCGTCAGCTGCCGCCGCGGCGATTCACGCAAGCGACGCATACCCATCAACGATGGGAGGGGCTCCGCGCTTCGCACGGTCTAGGGTCCGCCGGGCTCAATAAGGCACAGGTGGCTGACAGTGCACTACCGGGCCGGGCTGGTCCGGCTGCAGCTCGCTGCCAGCGAATTACCAGTGTGGGGATACCTGATCAGCAGCACGTCAAAAGGAAGACGTGTCGGGTAGCAGGTTGGACATATCACGGGTGCTCCTCCTCATGTTGGCGACAAAGCCCACTGCAGGACCTTGCCCCGTGGACAACGAGAACCTTCGCACGCGGAGGGCCCTCTTTTGTTAGAGAAATGAGGCGCGTCGCTCGAATCTAGTCTTTGTTATGTCCGGCGACTTTCTTGTCCAGCGGATTCGTCATCCGCCGCATCCTGAGCCATGTCCCTCGGGTAGTGAGCCATCCCACCCATTTCCGACCAAACCCTTTGTAAATGATAAAGCTGCGTCAAACCAATAGAAATTTGTTATAGCAGAAAAATCGAAACAACCCTGAGAACAAGGGAATTTGCTAATCCCGCGACGCAGGTCCTGTCGTCTGGCCCATGACGGATGGCGGCGACTTCTCGAGAATCCGCAGCGTCACGAAACAACCCTATAAGGTCGCCGCGCGACCGGTTCGCATCCAATGGTAGATCTCACTCTTGTGGCAACTCACCATCGAAAAGGATCTCGGCAGGTCAAGACCCAGATCGCGGTTCCAGTTCATTGAACTGCCGAGCGTCATCCGGACGGCAATTCCAGAGACTAAGGCCACCCAGCGGCAAGGCAGAACTTCAAGGTCAGGCGAATAAACGTCACTGTCTTTGCTTCGGTCGCGCCAGCCCCGGCAGACAGATCAGCCTTGCGTCCAGGACCGCCGGAAATCGCTCTCTAGTTGTGTGGGTAGCAATGCGGCGACGCGACACCCGCTATTTCAGGCAGTCCGGCACGTGAAACTCTTCATCCAGGCGGTACTTCTCATCGAAGGTGCCGTCGCAGTTGCTGTCCCGAATGACATAGTTCCATGCACTGTCGCGGGAAGCTTCGCCCGGAGTCTTCATGCTCCAAGCCCATAGCCTCCCTTTGGTTGTCATGCTGAACAGCTTGTCGCCGGCGATGTTTTGGTAGTGAACGATGTGGGTCTCTTTGACCCCGTCGCCATCGCCGTCGCCGTCTTCGGCGTTGATTAGAAGAAACTTGCTGAGGTCAGGCGGCTGAAAGGTCCCTTTCTCCACGGCGTGGGCTTGTCCGAAAACTTGAAGCAGGCCAAGTGCAAGCCCGAGCACTGCTTGGCGAACCTTTGTCGAACCCGGCGACCAGCAATGATCGGCGTTGTTATGATGCGCGTACGTCATGATCGGAGATATCTGAGACAACCATTAGAACCGGCCTGTGATGGGCGGAAGCTGATCGCGGCTATACGTCCGCTCTCGTCAGCTGCGTGCACTGCGGCCGGAAGGATGCTTAAGGCAACAAGTTGAGGCCAGCTCCTGTCGCGACGCGTCGGAAACCGACGATATAGCGAACAGAGGCTGCTCGCACAAAACACTCCCTGTCGGCCACTGGACAGCGCCCAGGATCGGCTTCAGGCGGGGCACTGGCCACAACAGCGAATGCCCCATCCGACGGTTACGGCTTCATCTGCTCCCCAAGCTCTTTGAGCCGCTGCTGCGTGACCGACCCAGGCTGCCTGGCCTTTTCCGCCAGCTTCGCCACCGCGTCCGCCTCGCGCTGGGAGAGTCGCACGATAACGTCTTCGTATACCACCACCGGGAACTCGTTCTTTCGCAGGTTTACCGAATACGCGTTGAGCTTGTCGTTGAGGTACTCCCGCCGCACGACCGCCTGCGTGGTCGCATCGTCGAAGTCGTCGTACTTGGCCTCCGCCGCATCCTGCACGGTAACCAGCTCCCAGCCTGCGGCGATGTGCACCGGCCCGCCAACCTCGCCCGGACCCAGACCGAAAATGACCTTGTCCAGGGCCGGGAACGTCGCCCCTTGGTTCACCCAGCCGACCTCCCCCAGATCCTTCTTCGCGTTGGGAGCGATGGAATATTTCTCCACCGCTTGATACATGGTCATCTGTCCCGCCTGGATCTTCTTCTTCAAATCCTCCGCCTCTTTCTCCGTCTTCACGACCACCATCTGCACCTTCCGCGCCGCCGGCTCCACGAAGCGCGCCTTGTTCGCCTCGTAGTAGGCCTTGAGCTCCTCTTTGCTCGGTTCCATGCGGGCGATTAGTCTCGCTCTGTACAAGGTAATGAGGCGGCTCTTTCGATACTCGCGGACTCGAGCTTGGTAGATCCGGTCCTGATCCAGACCAGCTGCCCGCGCCTTCTGTGCGGTGATGCGAACGTCAATCTCCCCCTGCAGCTCCTTGACGCGGGCGTCGTCCTCCATGGCTAGCGGGTCCAGCTTTACCGCTCCTTTGCCTGCACCGATGACCCTTTTCTTTACCTCGCCCCAGGTCACCGCCTTGCCATCAATCTCGGCCACGACGGTGCTGTCGGGGCGCTTCGCGTCGCCCGCAGTGTCAAAATTCTTCTCGTAGACCACCACCTTTATCCCGTCCCGGAGGTGCTGGGCGGCGTCCGCGAGACGCTGCTTCGTCTTCTCCCGCCGAATCGCGGCCTCGATGGCATACCGCACATTATCCGTCAGCTCCGCGCCATCCTTCTTGCTCTTGTTGAAGTAGTCCTCCACCTCCTGCTTGGTCACCTGGACGTCACCGATCATCTCTCGCCTGCGGTAGAGATCCCCAAGCATTGCATTCTCAAAACGCTCTATGTCCCGCTGGTAGGCCGCGTCCTTATCCACACCTCGTTTCAGAGCGTCCAGGTACAGCAAATCGGCGCTGACAAACTTGTCGAGGAGCAAAATCAGCGCCTTGTCCCGCTCCGGCGTGCCGACGGCCGGGATCGAAACGCCGACCACCGCCGAGCTGTTGAGCATGGTGTTGACTTCGCCCCAGGTGATGGGCTGATCCCCCACTCGGGCGATGACCTCCGCGCCTGGGGGACCGGCTTCGGCAACCGTTGCAGGTTCGGCGGCCGCCTCGTGGCCAGCGGCGGGCGGCGGGTAAGCCACTGGGGTCGCGATGAGAGTCACGGCAGTAGCAAGCGAAAAGAAATGCGTTGGGTTCATTACAGCTTCCAGGATATCGAATCGGCGCCCGGCAACCAGTCAATTCGTCGGCTCGGCCGGGATCCGAAAAAAGAAAGGGGAAGCGAGCTTCCCCCAGAAAAATGCCAAACCCCTAAGAGCTCGCCCCGTTTCCGGGGCGGGTCCATGTCCTTAGATTACCAGCCGCACAGGCTGCCGGTCGTGGCGTTGGAGACATCTTCCCAGACTGATTCCGCGACACGGCCCTGAGTCAGGTGCTGCTTCCAAACGGTGCTGTCGCATTCGACCGTGCCGTCGGTGAGATGGTTGGCCCCGCCCTCATGGCAGGTGGAGCATAGGCTGTTACGCTCCGGACCGGCAGAGGCCCCCAGAACATGGCCCAACTGCGTAATCTCCGCGTTGTCCATCATCAAACGCGATGTCCGCGCGGTCGGGTTGTCGTCCGTCGAATAGGCGTGGCTCAGGTAGGCATAGTCCGCTGCGCCTATCTCCCCCTTGAAGTCGCCATGGCAGTTGCGGCAGGTCGTCTTGAGGACGTTGGCGTCCGCCGTGTACTCATGCGCGAACCCGACGGCTGCTTCGAAGTTCCCGACGTACTGACTTCCCCAACCGCCCCCGTCGGTTATCCAGGTCGGTTCGCCGTTGTCGCTGGACGTCTGGTGGCAGGTTCCGCACTTCAGCGGGCCATGGGAGCCGTCCCCGTTCAGCGCGGCGGCCTGGGCATAGGTCGTGTTATCGATCGCCGCCCCCACCGGGTACAGCCCGTGGATCGACTCGTGGCACCCCTGGCAGCTGATCCCCTGGTGACCGAACGAGTAGCGCATCAGGCTCGCCTTCGCCGGGTAGTTAAACGGCACGAAGAAGTCGAAGTTGCCGCTCGGTTCGGTATAGGGCGCCATATGGCAGTCCGCGCAGTGGGGCTCGCCTGCCGCCAGCCAGTGGTCGCGACCGGCCGCTGCCGCACTGAACGGCACCGCCACGGCCTTGTTCGCAGTGTTGATGAAGTTATTGGCCGGATACCGCCACTTGCTCTGGTCGCCCTTGTTTGCGTTGATCAGGTTCACGCAATCAGTGGTCGTGCAGAACGAGAGGATGTTGACGCTGAAGTCCGGCGGCGAGTCCCCATCGGGCGTCAGCACGGGATTGCCGCTCGCGTCCACCTCGATGGTTGCGATGTTCGCATCCGGGATATCAGGACTGTACTGCGTCCCCGGATTCCAAGGCGCATGCGTCTGGTCCGTCGTCACCCCGTAGCCGGCCGCAGCGATCGCGGGGTCCTGCAACTGCGGGTTCTTCGGATCGATGTAGTCGAGCAGCGTCTGGTGACTCATCCCGACCATGCCGGCGAGGGCGGTCAAATTGGGCGCGGCCCGCGGATTGACCAAGCAGTCCGGCGATGACGTTTTCGTCGGATCCGAATGGATCAGGTCGTTGCAGTCCTCGTTGCGCCAGATCTCTTGGCTGAGCTGGGTGTGGCAGTTCGTACACCAGATGCCGCGCACGTCGGCGTCGCTGCCAGCGCGCCCCGCCTGATTCCGGAACACGTTCTGCGACAGCCATTGACCCACCGCGTTCAGGTGGATGTTCTGGCCGTTGACGGGCGCGTTGCCCCCATGCAGCTCCAAGTCCTTCAAAGGGTTGGAGTGCACGTCGCGGCCGACGAAGCAGCCGCCCTTGCCCAGACGGTTGTCGCCGTCGGCATTGGCGTTGTCGCCGCCTTGGAAGTCATCGCCTCCGGTGATGGGATACTTGTCCATCACGCCGTCGGAGCGGTGCGCCGGATGACAGCCCTGGCAACCGCCGAAGCGCCCGAGGCTGTCGCTGAACATGATGGGCCCACCGGCGCTCGTGTTCATGTGGGTGTCGTGGATCGTCTCGGAGATCGGGCGGATTCCGCTCACCGCAGACTTGAGCGCCGCGATCACGTTGTCCCCGTGACACCGCTGGCAGATCACCGACTGATGCCCAAAGCGGGTATTCTGCGGGATTGCGGCCTGCTCGGTGGCTGGCCCGGCAGCAGGTTGGTGTTCGACGGGTAGTTGACAGAGAAGTCGGTACCCACGTCGTAGTCGTGCATGCTGATCATGTTGACGGCCGCGCCCTTAAGCCGGGCGTACCAGTCCGTGCCAGTTTGCAAGCTCGGGTACACCGACTTCCAGTAGTTGATCTCCAGCTCGGTGAGATACTCCAGGGACTCGCCGCCGTAACCAACGAAGGGATCCGGCCCGGACTGCCGGCGCACATAGTTCGGCGCGTTGACGTTCGGCTCTCCGGTGTTCGGATTGAAAGCGGGCACCGAATGGCAGCGCTCGCAGTTCGGGATATCGATGGGCGCCGAGCCGAAGCCGATAACCGGCTGTCCGTTGTTCCCGTCACCACCCCGCCCATGTTGCCGGGCTGTCAGTCGTCGTAATAGTGCAGCTTCGTCTTCATCGCAACGAACGGGCGGATGGTGTCCTCGTCCACTGCCCCCGGCTCGGCGAAGAAGTTGATGCTATCCTCGAACGGGGTCAGCGGCAGACCCAGCGCCTCCCAGATGCGCGGCGACGTCAGCGTAATGGGGACGTTCTCCAGCACGTTCGACTGGGTGTACACGATGGTGCCGGTGCTCCCGGAGAAGGTCAGAACGTTGCCGTTGGAAGCGCCGCCGCAGTCGTTGGCTTTGGTCGTCGTGTCGCTCGGGTCAAGTGGGTCGACCTTAGTGACCGGTCCCAGGGGCTGCAGCGACGGACCGCAGTCGTGCGGATAGGCCACCATGCCGGTCACGCCGAGGCGGATCTTGTTCACCTCCAAGCTGCCGCCGCTCGCGTTCTCGCCTTCCAGATTTGGGTTGCCCTCCGCGTTCTCGTAAATGTAGAAGTGGTTCAGCCAGCCGTTGGCAAAGTTGTCCGTCGGATCGGCGAAGCTTCCGTTGCCCTGGACCACGTTCGGGATGCCGTCCGAGGTCGCGGTGACCAGGCCTCCGACGGGGAAGCTCGGGTTACGTGTCGCAGTCGCTGTCCTTTGCGGCCCGTGGCCAGGATTGGTGCATGCGGAGTCGAACGGGGTGCTGAAGTAAAGCAGAGAGTTTCCCTCGGCAGCGCTGATGAGGGTGTCCTTACCTTCGGTGGTGTTGAACGAGCCGGGCATATTGCCTTCGCGCCGCGGCATCGCGTCGTGGTAGTACTCCAGAACATACTTCTTAAAGTTGCCGGCGCTGTCGTAATCGCGCAGGACGGTCTCGCGGCCAAGGCCGTCCAGTCCGTTGGTCGGGTCCGCCTCGAGCAGGCGGGGGTAGTCCGCATTGGAGACCAAGCTCCCTGGCTGCTGGGGCTTCACCACCTGCGCCACGATGGAGTTGTACGGCGGCAGGATGCAGCAGTACGAGAACTCGAAGCCGGTGCAGTGCATCCCTAGCTCGTAGTTCATCATGATCTTGAAGTCGGGCTGGTCCGACTGGATGTGGATATTCACCTTGGCAACATTCGACAGGTTGCCGTTGGCGTCTTTGGCTTGGTAGGTGAAGCTGTCGTCGCCGTTGTCCTTGAGAGTGCCGTCCGGCTCGTAAGTGAAGGAGCCGTCCGAGTTGAAGCTCAGGCTGCCGTGGCTCGTATCGGAGACTTTCTCCGCCGTGAGGCCGGAGTTGAACACCGGCTTACCTGTCTCCGGGTCCGTGTAGAAGTCGTTGTACAGGACGCCGGAGACGCTGGAGGCCGTAATGGCGAGCTCCTTGCCGAAGGGCGTGCCATAGGTGTCGCCGCGCGCAGTGGGCGGATTGGCTCCAACGGTCACCGTCAGACTCGTACTGCAGGTCTTGGGCTTTCCGTTGCCGTTTGGAGTGTCGCTGGCATTCAGTGTGACGGTCTTGGAGCCTGCCGCGGTGAACGTCGTCGTTGCCGGATTGGTATTTGCGGTGCCGGGCGTCGCATCCGGGAAGGTCCAGTTACCGTATAGGGCGACTTACCGCCGCTCAACGTGCCCGTGAAGGTCGCCTCGGTTCCCGCCGTCACTGAAACCGGACCAGCGATGGAGCAGGTGAAGCCCCCTCCACCCGTGTTTTTCGGTCCTCCGCCGGGGTTGTCCGGCTTTGCAGCCAATGCTTGTCCGGCCGGCAGCGACAACGCCGCCAGGCCGATCAGGGCGGTACTTAAGAGACCGCGCATGCGACAGGCGCGCACACACGGCGTCGTGCCGGTGGATCTCATCGTTAATCTCCTCCAGAAACACAGTGGTGCCGCTCCCCCATCTTTCCCGCGAGTTGTGCGGCGCATCATCTTTCGAACGCGTCCCGAGTCTCTCTCTGGCCTCCTGCAGGGACACCCAGACACGAAGCCAGAGTCGGAGTGTAGGTATCGAAGCTTAAGAAATCCTTAAGACAACCGTATGTGTACCGCTGGGCGCTCGCCGCCCACCGACCAGGACGACCACCCCCAGATTGGCCCGACTCATGCAGAGAGCGATGTGCGGTTGGGGTACTTCGGTGGACGCATATGAGGTCTAGCAACGATGAACAAGCCAGCAATCCCGGCACTATCAGGAGGAATCGCTTTTTTGTTGAGCCATCGGGAACTTAGGGCGCGCGCCCCCCTCCAACATGGCGTGTCACCGCTAGGCGACAATCGGCCATCCCGCCCGCGTCGCTTCCCATCGGAGGACGGATATGCGGTAAAGTTCGCAGGCTGTGGGCCGCTCAGGAATTGCCTGCCCGCGGCGGGGTGTGAGCGGCAGCTATGCGCGTACTATTGATCGAGGACGACGGGCTCCTGGGCGACGGTCTCAAGGTCGGCCTGGAGCAGGTGGGCTGGGCGGCGGACTGGGTACGCGACGGGCTAGCGGCCCAGGCGGCACTTGAGATGGAGGAATTCGACGTGGTGGTGCTCGACCTCGGCTTGCCGAAGAAGCCGGGCATCGAGGTCCTGCGCTGGCTGCGGGCCCGGGACAATTCCGTTCCGGTGCTCATCCTCACCGCCACGGACGGCGTCGCGGACCGCGTGACGGCGCTGGACGCTGGCGCCGATGACTACGTCTCCAAGCCGTTCGATCTCGACGAGTTGTGCGCCCGACTGAGGGCGCTTCGCCGGCGGTCGGTGGGCAGCGCGTCTTCCAAACTCCAGCACGGGGCGATCGAGGTCGACACGTCCGCACGCTCCGTCACACTCCACGGTCGGCCGGTGGCCCTTTCCCCGAAAGAATATGCCATCCTGCAGGCACTGTTAGAGAATGCTGGCAAGGTCGTTCCGCGCAACCGGCTCATGGGGTCGCTCTACGGCTGGGACGACGACATCGGGAGCAACGTGCTTGAGGTGCATATCCATAATCTCAGGAAGAAAGTCGCCGCTGCGTCCTTGAAGACGGTTCGAGGCGTGGGCTACCGGTTGGACTGACACGACACCCGAATGTCGCTCAAGTGGCGCCTGATGCTGTTGTTCGCGGGGGCCACCCTCCTCGCGTGGGTGCCAATTAATGCCCTTTTCTACGCGCGCGCTCTGCAAGAGGTCGACGAGCTTTACGACGCGCACCTAGCTCAATCGGCGCGGGTGCTCTTGGGTTGGCCGCCGCCAGCGCGGAACGCGGCGAGCTGGACCGGCTGGCTGAGCTGCTCCCCACTCTCGCCCCCAAATACTTGCCGCGGGTGCACGCAATCACAGAGCTCTTCGGGGCTGACGCGGGCAAGTACGAGCGGTTGATGGCGTTCCAGCTGCTCGACCGCGACGGTTCCTTCCTCCTGAAGTCTGCAGACGCACCCGACGACGCGCTTGCCCAGGGTGTTGCGGGTTTCTCCGACGGTCTCATCGACGGCGTACGTTGGCGCGTGTTCGGCGTCGGCGACGCCAAGCATCACATGGTCCTTTACGCCGGCGAGCATCATGCCCTGCGCGAAGAGCTCGCCTGGCATCTCATTGAGAACCTGCTCTTCCCAACCCTGCTCGCGGTCCCGTTGCTGCTACTCGTGATGTGGCTCGCCATCAGCAAGGGGCTAACCCCCTTGCTGGCCCTGGTGGGAGAGGTCAAGAAACGCGACCCGCAGGACCTGCGGCCGTTATCCGACATGGCGGTCCCCGTCGAGGTGGAGCCCCTCGTGGCGGCCCTCAACTCCCTCCTCGCGCGCCTCGGTCGGGCACTGGAAAGCGAGCGGCAGTTCACCGGCAATGCGGCACACGAGTTACGAACCCCTCTGGCGGCGCTGCGCGTGCAGGCCCAGGTGGCGAAGCGGGCAACGAACGACGCGCAGCGGCAGCGGGCATTGGACCAGATCATCGCCGGCGTTGGGACGGCCGGGCACGTAGTGGAGCAGCTGTTGACCCTGTCGCGCCTCGACAGCGAGACCCGAGTGCCCGCAATCGAGCCTGTGGGGCTGCTCGAGGTTGCGCGCGTCACGGCGACGGGACTGGAACTGCTCGCGCGGGAACGCGCGGTAAATGTCCACGTGGATGGGGCGGAAGACGCCATTTCGCCCGCCGATAAGACCTGCATCGGAATTCTCCTGCGTAACTTGATCGACAACGCAGTTCGCTACAGCCCGACGGGCGGCGAGGTCGAGGTTACTGTGCGCAAATGCGGCCTGTTCAACCGCGTGATCGTCACCGACGACGGCCGAGGCATGCCTGACGGCCAACACGACGAGATGTTTCAGCGGTTTCGACGGGGCGACGAGCCGCAGATGACAGGGAGCGGCCTCGGGCTTTCGATCGCGCGCCGGATCTGCGACCTTCTCGGCGGAAGTGTGCATCTCGAGAACCGCGAGGAGGGTGGCCTGCGCTGCGAGGTGAGACTGCCCCCACTTGCCGAGGCTGCCTCCCCTACTTCCACCATGGAGGCCAACGAGCGGCCAGCACTCCAAGATGTAGTGATCTCGTCGACGGCAGACTCAAGGTCCTAAAGGGACCGCGGTGAGATATAGAGGGACCAAACGAACCGCGCGCCTCTACCCTGCGCATCTCACCTAGCCTCCCCGGGAAGCACCTCACGCATCTACCCCCCCTTCAATCCGATCGCGATCAACGAGTAGAGGCCGGTTGAACGTGCCTGAGGCGTCCACTTGCGTTGACCCGCGTCGCCGCCGGCGGGCGACTCGCCAAAAGCCCGTAAGACGGCCCCATGGGGGTTCCCGTGCAAAGCCACCTGCATCGCGTTGGAGCCCCCGCCGCTATCCCTTCGCCACCTTAAGGATTTCTTAAGGTTCGCCCCCTACACTCCTAACGTGGGTTTGTGCGGGCACCGACCGCCGGACCTTTCTGGGGGGCTCACCAGGGACTTTTCCGGGCGTCGGGCCGAACGCCCTAATGGAACAAGGCGTATCCGCCTGACAGTTTCGTTCGCGAAACGGAAAAGGAGCCACAAAGAAGTAGCAGAACGCCGGCACGGCGTGCAGCCCATCACGCAACCTTGCTTCAATACTGGAGGAGAAAATGTCACGAACTCGCAGAAGACCTCACAGCATCAAGGCCATCAGAGGCAGGTGGCCGGTATTATTCGTCGCCATTGCGATAATTGCGTTCGCCAGCCCGCTGGCCCTTGCGGCGAAGGGGGGAATTCCGGGAAAGCCGCCCCCAGGCCCCTCGACTCAGAAGGTTACAACCGTGAGGCTAGGGGGGACAGTGTTCAACGACCTGACGACCACGGGCGTCGCGGGTGCGAGCGTCACCTACTCTGGCGCCTCGGGAACGTTCAACACTACGACAGACTCCAGCGGGAGCTACAGCTTCAAATCGATCCCCGCGGACATTTACTCTGTCCTCGTCACCGCGAGCAATTTCAACGACGGGACTCTGTCGGGCGTCAACCTCCAGAAGGGGGGACCCTCCAGAGTCGTGAACGTGACGCTGTCGCCCGTGGCAAATGTGGTCGTGACGCCGACTGTCTCCGGCAACCCTGCTCCGGACGCCAGTCTGACGCTCAACAGCAGCTGTACGCCGATGGACGGCTCGACCATCCAGGGCCAATCCTGGAGTCAAACGGAGGGCGTACCGGCGACCATCGACGGGAGCACGCTGACACTCGGTTCCGTTGGCGCTTATAAGGTCGCGATGATCGACGCCCTCGCAGAGCCGCCGATCACCGCCGATCAGCTTCCGCCGGAGCTAGCGGACCGGTTCCCCGCCCTCGAAGGGGACCCGAGCGACTTCGGTCGTGGGCTCCAGGATCAGTGGCAGGTCACGGGCATCAACCCATTCGCCGAGGAGGTAGCGGCGGACGTCGCCCTAACCTACACCTGCGAGACCTCTTCCGGCACCTATACGGCCTCCACGACCGTCACGACGTCCCTGCCTTGGGTAGTCAGCACCGGCCTAGCAACGGTCCCGGTTAACGAGGGTGTGCTGCTGTACGGTAAGTGCGGTGCGGAACTCACACCCCCCGACGAGGACGCTCAGGACGAAGGCATCATCGGGGTATGCCCGCAGCAGGCGACGTGGAACTGGATTGTTACCCCTCCTGCCGGGTCACAGGTTACGGCCCTGCAGGATGCCGACACTCAAACCCCTTGGTTCACCCCCGACCAGTTCGGCGAGTACCAGATCCTCGAAAGCGTGAGCGGTCACACCATGAGCGTCTACGCCGGGTACTGGAAAGGGGTCATCGATCCGGTGACGACACTGAATTCCGTCCTTTTTGGCGACGGTCGGCCGGTCGCTGACGCGACGTGCACCGGCTGCCACCGCGCGGGCCCGAACGGTGTTGCACCCGACATGTTCACCCCCTGGCGCCAGACTGGTCACGCGGAGATCTTCACCCAGAACATGACGCCCCCCGGCAACAGCCCGACCGGTCATTACGGCCCGGGCTGCTTCTCTTGCCACACGGTGGGCTTCGACACGGACCCGACGGCGCAGAACAACGGCTTCGACGATCTGGCCGCCTATGCGAACTTCGGCCCGACGGACCCCAATGATCATCACGGTCCGTCCGGGCTTATCAACAGCGGCCTCGACGGCTGGCTCTACATGCTGGAGGACATGGACGCGGACGGCAATCCGCTGTCGCTGTCGTCGTTGACGCGGCTTGCCAACGTGCAGTGCGAGCACTGCCATGGTCCCCAGGACTACGCCGGCGATCATGGCTTCGACAACCCGGCCTATGACCAGGCCGTCGTCGACAAGTCCTTCGTGAATCCGCGCGTCAGCATCTCCGCGAACGTGTGCGCGACCTGCCACGGCGAGCCGGCGCGTCATGCTCGATTCCAGCAGTGGCAGATCAGTGGTCACTCCGACTACGAGCTGGCGCAGGGGGAGGGCCCGCGCTCCAACTGCACCCGCTGCCACTCGGGGGACGGCTTCATCGTTTGGACCACGAAGTACGCCAATGATCCGTGGGAAACCCTGACGGATTGCGAAGACGGGGTCTCCGAGCCCGGGACGTGCGACATCACATGGAACGCCGACACCGTCCAACCGCAGACCTGCGCAACCTGCCACGAGCCGCATAACACCGGGACCACCAGCGGCAGCGCGGACACCAACGCCCCGATACGGGTGGAGGGCGACACCGCCTTGCTGGTCGCGGGCTTCCAGGCCTTCGGTGCAGGCAAGGGGGCCGTCTGCATGGAGTGCCACAACTCCCGTCGTGGACAGCAGACGGCAGACGACGGCACCCAGTACTTCACCACCCACGACGACGCGCACTGGGACCTGATCACCAACAAGACCCAGACCTCCCACCCGCCGGCCCAGGCGGACGTGCTGGAGGGGCAGAACGCGTACTTCGTGAAGAACGTCCCGGGTGCGCACGCCTCGATCGACGACACCTGCGTCAACTGCCACATGGACAAGACGCTGCCGCCTCAGCCGCTTTACGTGAACGGCACCAACCACACCTTCGTGGCGAGCCCGAACGTCTGCTCGAACTGCCATGGCTCGGGCGTTACCGCAGACGGTGTGCAGAACCAGGTGACCGGCTTGATGGGTGGGTTGCTGGCGAACCTGGGAGCTGGATACCAGAGGCTGATGACGAGCGCGCTCCCGGTCGACCTGGGGCCGTCGTGCGGCTCAACGCTCATCACGTCCGCGGACGAGATCACGAGCGTCGCTTGGGAGAGCACGACCCGGCTCACGATCGCCTACAACACCGGGGCTTCCACTGGGACCTGCACGCGGGTGAATCCGTCGAGCATCACCGTCTATAACGGCGACACGGCGAATCAGACGAGCCTCTACAACCTAAGCCTCACGGCAAGCCCAGGCAATGACGGCGCGCTGCTCAAGGCCGGTTGGAACTACGTGCTGATCGATCGCGACTCGTCGAAGGGTGTCCATAACCACGCGTTCGCCGTCGACGCCCTCACCGGCGCCATGAATGCGGTCAGTCTCGTTCCTGTTCTTTGACGTTAGTCTAAGCTGAGACCGGATCGCCCGCCCCCTCGGGGCGCGGTGATCACACCTTCAAGGGGCATCGACTGGTGCCCCTTTTTTGTTTTCGTCGGACCGTCACCGGCAAGAGTCTCTTCGCCCGGCACCGCTGCTACATTTTCCGTGGGTTGCCCGTGCCCCCGCCGCCGAGCCCGCGGGACGTCGCCGGTCCGGAACATTAGTCCGCGGCTACCGTCGATGCGACCTCGCGAACACACAGTCGGTGGATGTCGGATGCCGAACGACCCAGGCAAGGTGGAGGACACGTGACGGTTCAGGTTGACAGGATTTGCTCATTTTGACCCGGCCGGTGTCCGCC
Organism: uncultured Gammaproteobacteria bacterium; assembly: GCA_963824085.1. Classification (GTDB taxonomy): domain Bacteria; phylum Pseudomonadota; class Gammaproteobacteria; order Chromatiales; family Chromatiaceae; genus JARRNE01. Next base: position 279,073 of record CAWGNT010000024.1, on the reverse strand, counting down.
AGACCTTGATCGAATGCCTTCCGATTGCACGGGCCAGCCCAGACCTGGCCGATGCCTTCTGTTCTCGCAGCCCGACAAAATCCGCCCACGATCACCGGCTTGTGTCGCTCACCTGAGGCTGTCCGGCGCATATCACAGCTGACGGGGCGCCACACCCGAAGTCGCAGCCCCGCAATGGCCCGCAACCTGCATCTCCATTCGCAGAGGATTCCACAGGCATACCGCCAGCGTGAGACGTCAGGTAGGAGTTTCGGCGATGAATGACGACAAGCGGATGGAGATTATCGAGGGTCTGCTTTGGGGCGAGACGCCGGAAGGAGAGCTCTTCGAGATGGCCCGGAGCCAGCTGGGTTTTCGTGTCTACAGTGAGGAGGCGCTCGAGTACTTTGGGCGCGCCCTCGGTCTCTTGGGCGACCCCGAGCAAGAGCCCAAACCAGCGTGCTACATGCCCCAGTCTGCGCGCATCCATTGAGGCGATTTGCTCAGCGCTCAGGGCAGCGCTGGCTGCGGCGCGACCGACACCCTCCGGTAGCTAGCACCTTCACGCGTAAGTACTTGTACGGATGGCGAAACCGCCGCCAGCACCTTCTAATCGTATCGGCCTTGTCGTATCGAGGCCCGCGAACGCCGTCAGCGACGCAGCGACGGTAAACGAGGGGAATGTTGTGGAAGGGAAGGTTGTCTTGCACTTGCAGCAAGAAGACGGAGAGGGAGCATCCACCGGGGATCGGACCTGTCGCGACCCGTCATTGATCGCGAGCGTCGCGGTACTCCTTTCGCGCATTTCGGCGGGAGAGCTGGCCTCGGACGTTTACGGCGGCAGGAACGCCCAGCGCAGGTGGCGAAATTACATCCTTGGCGTCGAGACCCTGTTCCGGGCGAGCATGCCGCAATTGGGCTCCGATGCCGGCAAGGTCTGCCAAGAGTCGCCTGAGCCGGGGCTTCGGGCGGACGGTGCAGGTGACCCAAGTCCGGGCGACAACGGCGCCGTGCAACAGGCCAAGGGACTGGTCAAGTGGATTGCCAATCACTACTTCTGTCCGGATGCCCACGCGGACTGGGAGGCGGCATGTGAGACGCTACAGGAGCTCGTGCTCGCATCGTGCGGCCCGGTGAGCCCCCCGTACCGCTGGACTGAGCATGACACCGCAGGCTTTCGCGTTGGACCAGTGAGGCTGAGGCGGGGAAGCCGATGCGACTTGAGCGAGGCTGCAACGGTCGACTGTTCTACCGAGCCCCCGACCGTAAGACCCGTGATCGTCGTAGAGCCGGACAATGGGTCAAAGACCTGCCTGGCCCAGCGCGATGGTGTGCTCGAAGAGATCAGCATGTCGCGCGTGTTCGGCTCAGATCTCAGAGACGGCGCTCTCGGGTAAGACTGTGCGCCACCGCTCCTAGGCGTGACCAAACAAGCGGCGGATCAGCCCCTTTCTTGGAGTTGGCGTCTCCCAAGAACGATCGCCGCACGCCGGTCTAATCACGATCGTCCCCGCCGCAGACGCGGATACCCTTACCTCTCGGGAGACTTGCGGTACCTTTGAGACTGCCCGCCTCAGGTGCGGTCATCCACCGGTCGAGGCTGACAGATTCTGTCCATTTTGACCCGTTCAGCGCGAGACCGAGCGGAGTCGAGACCTGCCGTGCCTCTCCTGGGGCCGCTGCCAGAAACGGGAGACCGAACGTCGCCGACCGAGAAACTGGCTTACCTTCATGGCCTTACCGGAACCCCTAGCGGCCGTGGGAAGCCTACCGGTGGTGCAGGGACAAGGTGCGGGTGTACTCTCGCCGTCGTGGCGCGCAATTTGCCTGTATTCGGTGGACTTATGTGACCGATACTCGCGAGGGCAGAGCGGCACACAGGGGTACGGACCATGAATGACGACAAGCGGATCGAGATTATCGAGGCCCTGCTCTGGGGTGAAACTCCGGAAGGCGACCTGTTCGAGCTAGCCCGCAGGGAGTTGGGGTTCCGCATTTATAGCCAGGACGCCTTCGAGTTCTTTGGGCGGGCGCTCGGTCTCTTCGGCGACACGGAGCATGAAATCAGAACAGCGTGCTGCATGCCCCAGTCTGCGCGTATCCACTGAGCGGAATTGGCCGCTCAGGGCGCACACCCTCATCCCGTCCCTCTCCCCCCTTGTGTGTAAGTGGGTGCCGCCGAGCTGCCCCAAACCCGGAAAAAAATCCGCTGCATCTCGCGCTTCTGCGAGCTCGAGGTATCCGCCAGGTCGAGACGTCGCTCGATGCGATCGAGGCCGTCGAATCGCAGGTCGTGCCGAGCTGTTACAGCTGGGAGCAAATATCCAAGCTTTCCCCCAAGCCCGGGCCGCACAGCGGACCCTACGATAACCAACTGTTTTCGCGTAGGGTTTGCTGTGCGGACCGATGCACCGCCGGCGTATCCGTTGTTCGCCGCCCTCCCGTAGGAGCGAGCTTGCTCGCGATCGCCCGCGAGGGGGTGTCGCCCTGGCGACCGATGGGGAACCAGAATACGATGATTTGGCGGTCAATTTGTGCGCGGATCGCGAGCGAGCTCGCTCCTACGAGTTCGCGGCATCGTGTAGCAACCCCACATTGTCCGGCTCGAAAGTGCCAGGAACAGAGAACAACGCGTTGAATTTGCGGAATTATGTAGCAGCTGCACATGATCCGGGTTGGGGCGTTTGTGAGCCTGGCTCTTCTGCCGTATGGCTATACGCTCCCGAGCAACCGGGTCGTCAGCGTCTGCTGATGAGACGCTGACAGCTGACCAATCTACACGTGTATGGTGTCGACGTGTGACCTGTGTTGCGGTTATAAACAAACCGCATGGCTTTATCGCTTCTCGACCTGAGGGGCCGGGTTGCGCCCGCCGGGGGTGTTGGCAGCAGGGATGCTGCCGTTAAGCCTTCACGATGAATTCACGACGTTCCCCGGCGGGCGCAACCCGGCCCCGGAAAAACGAAAAACCCAAATAGGCTGGGCATAGTAATGTCGAATATCGCCGAACAGATTGTCGAGTCGGTGGAGCGTCTCCCGGACGAGGCTGCACGTGAGGTGCTCGATTTTGCGCATTTCCTACTACTAAGAGAGGCGACGCGCGAGGATCGCGATCTGATCTCGGCGCAGCAAGTGTCTTTAAGCGATTGGGACAACGCTGACGACGACGCGTGGAACGATGCCCCTGCCGTCTGAGATCGTTTTATTGCCCTTTCCGTTCACCGATCTATCGGCCGCGTGGCTGATGGCCGAGGATTTCGAGCTGGGCGGGTTGCCGAAGGAAAGCATCGTGCGTCCCGACAAAGTCTTCACCCTGAACGACGCGCTCATCGTCCGGCGTGTTGGGAAGTTGACCCCATCGGGTTTCGAGCGAATATTGGAGGCGGTTTGCCAACAGCTCGGTTGCAAAAAGCACTGAGGGGGCGTCGTCGGCCCTGATCCGAGAAGGGCTCGAGGCCCTGATCGAGCGAGAGAGTGCCCGCCAGCTCCCGAGGCTTGGAGGTTCGTAACCCCAGTTGGAGTCTATTCCCCGCCGGCGAGCTGGCGTGCGCAACCCCGAGAGACCCCGATACGCTGTTGGCACTATTGCGCTACCTGCCTCCGCTGTCGGCCGCGACGAACGCCGAGGCCCTCTTTTTCCTGGAACGGAACCGCCTATGGGGACGGGGCATCGGCTACATCGACGTCCACCTGCTCGCGTCCGTCTCCCTAAACGCAGCGGCGAAGCTCTGGACCCGGGACAAACGGCTTCGGGCAACGTCGGAGCAACTGGGACTGGCCTATCCCGAGCCTGACGCCTGAAACGCGCAAGCGAGCAGAGTGCTCAATGTTCCAGCGCGCGGCGTGCCCGGCGACGCCCCGAACGCGGCCCGACACGTCCCGTGGATCGGAAAACACCACCGCCGTCCCGTAGGAGCGAGCTTGCTCGCGATCGGCCAACACCGCCGCCCTCCCGTAGGAGCGAGCTTGCTCGCGATCGGCCCCGAAAGGGTGTCGCGCTGGCAACCGTTGGGGAACCAGAATACGATGATTTGTGGTTAATTCGTGCGCTGGTCGCGAGCGAGCTCGCTCCTACGGATCTCGGGGGGTGCAATGGTGGGGGGAGCCGGCCATCGGGCGCTGCGTAAAGGGCGCTTCAGCGAGCCGGGACACGCCTATCTGGTCACCACCGTCACGCATGCGCGCAGGCCGCTGTTTCTCGACTTGTATGCGGCGCGCGCGGCGATTGTCGAGCTCAAACGCTGCCATTCGCAGGGCGAGGTCGAATCGCTCGCCTGGGTGCTGATGCCGGATCACCTGCATTGGCTGTTCACACTTACGGGTTGCCCAGGCCTCGCACGGCTGATGCAGGGGTTCAAATCCCGCTCCGCGCTGGCAGTCAACCGTCGCCTTGGGTATCAGGGCAAGGTCTGGCAGAGTGCTTATTACGACCACGGTCTACGCGGAGACGAAGACCTGCAGGCGGCGGCACGGTATCTGGTGGGCAATCCGTTACGCGCCGGGCTGGTCGGTCGCATTGGGGATTACCCGCATTGGGATGCGATGTGGGTCCGTTAGTTCGCGAGCAAGCTCGCTCCTACTGGGTCGTTGGGTCGCGAGCAAGTCGCTGGTTCGCGAGCGAGCTCGCTCCTACGGGGTCGCTGGTTCGCGAGCGAGCTCGCTCCTACGGGTTTGGTGTTTTGACGTCTCCGCGCTCAGCGCGGCGAGTAGCGAAAGCGTTGCCAGTCGATGCCGAGCTTGCGCATTCTGGCGCGCAGGGTGTGGGGGTTGACGCCGAGCTGGCGGGCTGCACCGAAGGGGCCTTCGATGCGGCCGAGGCACTTGCGCAGGGCCGTCTCGATGTGACGCCGGTTGAGCTCGTCCAGGGTCACGATTCGCTCTTCGCTCTCGGCGTGCGGGTCCGGTGCCGCTTCGGGGGGCGCCCGCGCCGGCACCTCGACGCCCAACGCCTGGGCCACCTCCAGCCCGCGGCCGTCCCCTAGAATGGCCGCGCGCTCGATCACCGCCGACAGCTCGCGAGCATTGCCCGGCCAGGGATAGGCGAGCAGCCGAGCCATATCGTCCATCGTGGGGGTCTGAGGCGCAAGCCCGAGACGTTTGGCCGCGCCCAGCGCGAAGTGGGAGGCCATGGCGGGGATGTCCTCGAGCCGCTCGCGCAGGGGCGGTAGGTGGATCGGGAAGACGTTGATCCGGTACCAGAGGTCTTCGCGGAAATGCCCATCCCCCACCATGGCGCGCAGATCACGGTGAGTGGCTGCCACCACCCGCACGTCCACCTTCAGCTGCTGCTGCCCGCCGACGCGCTGGAAGGTCCCGTCCTGCAGGATACGCAGCAGCCGAACCTGCGCCCCCCGGGAGAGCTCTCCAACTTCGTCGAGGAACAGGGTCCCGCCGTCCGCGCGCTCGAACCAGCCCTTGCGGAGCGCCGAGGCACCGGTGAAGCTGCCGCGCTCGTGCCCGAACAGCTCCGAGTCGATCAGCTCCGGCGGGATCGCCCCGCAGTTCACGCGCAGAAAGGGACCTGCCGCCCGGCGCGAGCGGGCGTGGATGGCACGCGCCACTACCTCCTTTCCCGAGCCGGTCTCGCCGAAGATGAGCACCGGCGTGTCCGCGCGGGCAACCAGGTCCACGCGCCGCATGACCTCCTTGAGCCCCGACTCGGCGCCCACGACGGTGTCCGCGATGTCCTGACGCCCAAGTCGGGCCAGCAGTGACTCCCGGTCCGCCTCGGCCGCCTCCCGCAGGCTCGACAGCTCGCGCAGCTGACGGTCGTTCTGCACCGCTACCGCGAGCGGTTCCAGCAAGGCCGCGAGCATCGGCTCATGCTCGGGGCCGAAGGCCGAGGACTTCCGGGCACCCAGGATCAGGGCGCCGATCGGATCGCCTTCCAGCACGAGTCCGCCCGCGAGCACCGCACCGGCCAGCCCGTCCGGGCAAGAGCCCCGGCAACTGGCTGAGCAACATTGTCCGCCGTATCGCGCAGCACCTTTTGCCCCGAGCACCAGCGTATCAGCGCATCGAGCTGCCCTTTCGGAACAGCATGGAAGGGCTCAACGGGCAGGGCTTCAGGGCCGGCCATCGCCAAAGTTTCGAGCCGACTGCGGGACAGGTCCAGACGGCGAAGGAGCATCCAATCCAGCGGCAGCAGGCCCCTCAGCACCACAAAGATGGCCGCGGCGGACTCGTCGATGCGGATGTGTCGACAGGCCTGTTGCCAAACTTGAAGGAGCAGAGGGATGAAGCGTTCCACGCAACGAGCGCTGACGGGAGAACTATGAGATATGCTGGCAATACTAGCGAATATGGCCGTAGCTGCAAGCTGGGCAAGGTTCTTTGGCCCGTTGAGGGCGAGGGCAGGGACGCTTAGCTGCTGTCAGAGCAATACACATAACTTACTGATAATAAGAATATTTGTATGCCAACCATAGCGCACACTCCCTGCCGACCCGGCTTGGTCTCACACAAACGGCACGGAAATTGGTTAGTCACCAGTGAGACTCCAGTCTCGGCCGTTGATCCAGCTTAATGGGGGTTCGCCATGGTCCGTGAAGCCGTTTCGTCCTTAGGCAGTTTCTACGCGTGGCACCGTCGCCGCGTAGTCCTGTGGCTGACGCTCGTCACCGCTATTGTCGCCGTGACCGTGCTTCACGGAGCAATGCCCCGGTGGCACATGCTGCCCAGCTTCTTGGACGCCATGTCGGTGCAGGCTCTGCTCGCCGTGTTCTTCGCCGCGCTCCTGTGCGAGTACGTGGATTCCAGCCTGGGTATGGGATATGGGACCACCTTGGCCCCCCTGCTTCTGATCGCCGGCTTCGAGCCTCTGCAGATCGTGCCCGCGGTTCTATTCTCCGAGCTCCTGACCGGACTCACGGCTGGCGCCCTGCATCACCGAGACGGCAACGTTGATCTGCTGCGCGACCACCGGGTGCGCCGTACAGTCGTGCTCTTGACCGTGCTCAGCGCCGTGGGGGCCATCATCGCCGCGGTCGTGGCTCTCAACATCCCGAAGCATTGGTTTTCGCTCGCGATTGTGGTCATCGTGCTCGGCATGGGTGTACTGACCCTGGCGACAGCGCGACGCCGAATCGCCTACCGGGCCGGGAGCATCATCACGGTAGGCTTGGTCGCCGCCTTCAACAAGGGCCTTTCGGGCGGCGGCTATGGACCGCTGGTCACCGCAGGCCAGGTGGTGTCGGGCATGCCTGCCAAGCATGCGGTTGCCATCACGTCAGTCGCCGAGGCATTCACCTGCCTGATCGGGCTCGCGGCCTATGTGATCCTGCACCGCCAGATCGATTGGGCCTTGGCGGCTCCGTTAACGTGCGGCGCCTTGCTTTCCGTGCCGATGGCAACCCTGACGGTGAAGCGCCTGCCCGAGGCGCTGGTCCGCGGGGCCGTGGGCGTGCTGACCGTGATTCTGGGCCTCGTATCGCTCATCAAGCTGCTTGGCTAACGGTCGTGGCGCCAGTGCCCACCGGTTGACCTCTTCGCCCACGTGAACCACCTTTAGGATGGAACGCAGACATCAAGTCCACGAACAGGAGGTGGGAAATGGCCATCGCACCGACAATTGAGAGCTACCTGACGGCACGGAATGTCCACTTCGAGCTGACGCCGCACCATCGAACGGGATCGACCCACGAGACGGCAGAGGCGGCCCATGTCCCCCAAGACCATATGGCCAAGGCGGTGATGGTGAGAGACGACCGGGGCCACGCCATGGTCGTGGTGCGCGGCGACCAATGGCTCCACCTCGACGCCCTGAACGGAGACACGGGCCGCACCTTCGGGCTGGACGAGGAGTCTGACCTCGCGCCCCTGCTCCCCGACTGCGCTTCAGGCGCCGTTCCGCCCCTGGGGCCCGCCTACGGCGTGGAGACCTTCCTCGACGAGGCGCTAACCACGCTCGCTCATGTGTATTTCGAGGCCGGTGATCACGAGAACCTCGTCCGCGTCAGCGGGGACGACTTTGCCGCGCTGCTGCAGGGCGTTCGACGCGGTCGCTATACCCGAGAGCCCTGAGGCTATAGAGACAGCACTTGAACCGCTGCCCTATTCGGGGGAGTTTGGCGGGTCGAGATCCTCGGGAAGCTCCTCTGCGCCGTTTGCCGCGCGGGCAATCCACTCTGTCAGGAGCTCGACGTGAAGCTGTTCCTCACCCGCCATCTCCTGGGCAAGGGCGCGAACCTCGGTGACCTGGGAACCGGTCGCAACGCGGAGGTAGAAGTCCCTCGCCCGAGTCTCGTTGTGAAGTGCCAGCTGTAACGCCTGGCGCCTGCTCATGAGGTAGTGGGCATCCTCCGCACAGGGTGCCTCAGGACTATCCGGACAGCTCCACTTGAAGCCCCAGGGGGCGATGGCCGGCAGCTCGATGCCGTGCGCCCGCAGCTGCACCTCGCGTACGTGCAGCTCGCTGTAGTGCGCCATCTCGCTGAAGAGCTCCGCGACCTCGGGGTTATGGTGCACCTCCATGCAATCGGCCATCTCGCGGTAACGATCGCGGGCCTCCACCTCGAGCTCGAGGGCATGCGCCAGAAACTCAGGCACGGACGCGATCGGCTCTCTCTCGACATCGCTCATACCCGCAGCTCCTCTTCAACCGCCTCCAAAGTGGCGGTAACCTCGCTACTCGGCTGCCACACCGGCAGCTCTTCTGCATAGATCAATCCCACGGACATGCTGTCGTCGGCCTGGATCAGCCGGGCCGCCTCCACCGCGTTGCTGGTCGGGTTCTCGGCGAGGGGATGGACCGCGTGCTTCCACTCCTTTTGCTCAGGGCGGAAGGTCTGGCATGGGCTCAGCACGTGCAGGAACGAGAACCCGCGGTGGCGGATCGCCTGCACCAGGAGACGGGTCAAGAGGGCCGGGTCCCCCGAGAATCCGCGAGCGATGAAGCTCGCACCAGAAGCCAGCGCAATGGCGGCCGGCTTGAAGCGGCGCACACCGGAACCGTGGGGCGTCATCTTACTGCGGCTCCACTCCGGGGCTGTGGTGGGCGAGGCCTGACCCTTGGTCATTCCGTACACCTCGTTGTCCATCACAATATAGGTCAAATCCATGTTGCGACGGCAGGCGTGCAGGAAGTGATTGCCGCCGATGGAGAAACCATCGCCGTCGCCGCCGGCCACCAGGACCGTCAGGTCCGGCCGGGCTGCCTTAAGGCCGGACGCCACGGCCAACGCTCGGCCGTGCACCCCGTGGAATCCGTAGCTCTCCACGTAAGCGGGCAGCCGGGACGAGCAGCCGATGCCAGATACCATGGCCACCTGCTCCCTCGGCAGCGCGAGGTGCGCCAACGCCTTGGTGACGACCGAGAGTACGGCGAAGTCTCCGCAGCCCGGACACCAGATGGGTTTGATGGCGGACTTGTAGTCCTTCGCATGCAGCGCGGGAACGCTCATCGGAACCTCTCTTCAGGTTGCTTCGGTCACGGCGCTCACGATCTCCCCGGGGCGCAGCGGAAGCGGCCCGGGGCGGGCGAGGCTGCACGACTCCGCAGGGATTGCCTGCTCCGCATGGAGGTAGTGAAAGAGCTGGGCCCCCTCGTTCAGCTCCACCACCCATACCCTTTCCGCCGGCGTCAGGGCGTCGACAAGCGCTCGACGCTGCAGCGGCGCCAGGAGGCGCAGCGCAATGACACGCACCGCGATTCCGGCCGAGGTCAAGCGGTGCGCCGCCTCGAACGCAGCGCCGGCGCTCGAGCCCCAGGTGACGATGCAAAGGGGGCCATCTCCCCGGATCTCAGCCCAGGCTTCTCCGTAATCGAGCTTATCCACCTTGGCACGGCGTTTCGCGAGCTGCTGCTGGTGGTCCGCCGCCGCACTCGATGGTGCGCCGGACTGGCTGTGCTCGAGACCGTCGGCGGTATACACGCCGCCCGCGTCCCCGGGCACGGCCATCGGGGAGATGCCGTCGTCGGTCGGCGCATAGCGTATGTATTCGCCATCCGGGCCCTGCCATCGGCGGCGGGCGAGCGCCCCTTTCGGCTGGACCGGCGGGACGGTCACCGCCCGGGACTGCCCGAGCAACTGATCCGACAAGACGATCGCCGCCGCCTGGAGGTGCTCGGCGAGCCCAACTGCCCACTGAGTGGTGAAGGCACAGTCTCGGATGGAAAGCGGAGCGAGCACGAGGTGCGGCGCGTCCCCATGGAGCCCATGGAGCGCAATGTTGAGGTCGGACTGCTCGGACTTGGTCGGGATACCGGTGGAAGGTCCTCCTCGCATGACGTCCACCACCACGACCGGCGTCTCGCTTGCGACCGCAAGCCCCAAGCCCTCCACCATGAGGCTGAGCCCGGGCCCGGAAGTGGCGGTGAGGGACGGAACGCCGCCAAAGGATGCGCCGATGATCATGTTGATCGATGCCAGCTCGTCCTCGGCCTGGAGCAGACAGCCCCCGAGGTGCTCCAAGCGAGGGGCAAGCCACTCCAAAATTTCCGTGGCCGGAGTGATGGGATAGGCGGCCACAAAGCGCACGCCGCCGCGCAGTGCGCCGAGACCGGCGGCCTCGTTCCCGCTCAGGTTCCAACGATCAGGTGGGGCGTGGGCGGGGGCGGGCAAGGCGGGTCTTGCCTCCCGCTCCATGCTGTAGGCGTGCCGGATGCAGGCGACCGCCGACTCGGTGACACCCTCGTGCTTCGAGGCTAAAACGCGGCGCGTCCCTGCCTCCAGCGCATCCATCGGCAGGCCCAGCACCGCACCCAGGACGCCCAAGGCGGCCATATTGATGCGGCCGTCCGGTATAACCCCCGCGATCGACTTGAAGGGCTCGCGGCGCGCCTGGGCGCCGGACGTCAGAAGGACGTCCGGCACCTCCCCTGCCGCCGGGTCAGCTAGGATCTGACTGCCGGAGTCCAGGGCGATCTCCGGCGCGAAACGGTCGACGTTGCGCCAATCGAGACCCACCAGGAAATCGAAGCGATCCCCCATGCTGTCCACTGGCTGGTCGGAGAAACGAAGCATAACAGCCGACTCGCCGCCCCGAATCTGCGGCCCGGCCGATCGCGTCATCAGCCCGTAAAATCCGGCCTGGGCAATCGCCTCAAGGAGGATCAACCCGGTAGTGACCGCGCCGCTGCCCCCAGACCCCGTGATGGCGACGGACAGGGTGAGCGCGGGGCCGCGTGCTGCATGAGGACTCATGAAATTGCTTCCGAAAGGACATCCGAACCTACCAGCATGTTAGTCCAAACGGAGTCAGAAGTGGCCTTCCCGATGCGTCCGGCGACCCAGTGCGAAGAACCCAGGTTGGGAATCATCCCCGCCCCCCTGGCTTTTCGGAATTGGCGCGGCCCTCGGCGACGGTGTGCCAAGCGGTGAGAAACCTGCGCCAAGACCTCGTTCGGGGCCTGGTCCTCCGGTCGACTGACAGCTGGTTGATCTGAATCTGCTCACCGACCGTCGATAGGGAAAATGTGCGGTATAGTTACCAGTTGGTAAGAGACACGCCCACGCGAACATAGCTCTGGTGCGTACCACCGGAGGGCGACGAAGCGCTCGACAGAGGCGCAAGACAACATAAGCGAGGCGTTGAATATCCACCCCAGGGGAGATGTCTATGACTGCTTTGCGGATCGCCGGTCGAGAGCTTCAGCTCAACCCGACGGGCCACCTGGCCAGATTCGACGACTGGGATAGGGATATCGCAATCGGCCTGGCCAAACAGGAAGGCATGACGCTTACGGAGTGCCACTGGGCAGTAATCGAGTTTCTGCGCAATTATTACGCCGTCTTCCATCATCCGCCTTCCCCGCGCCTCATCATCAAGGGTGTCGGTGCACAGCTCACGGTGAGTGGCCGCTGCACCCGCAAGACCCTGGACGTCTTGTTCCCGAACGGCGGGAGCAAACAGGCAGCCCGGCTTGCGGGGCTGCCGGAACATTACTGCCAGGTCTGCTAAGGTTCGACATCGCCCGCCTCCGAGGTCGGAGGCGGATGTCTTCTCGCCAACGAACGCCGGACATCCAGAATTGCGGTAAGGGCCCGCCCCTGAGGAGGCCGCCCAGCGCGGATGTCCCCGTCGTTCGGACCTCTTTGGCGCAAATGCGTCAAGGGCGCGACGCACGCTGGGCTTCAAAGACAAGCCGCCGGAGCTCGCCGCCTATACCGCGGCCATATTGCGTTGCCGGGATCTAGGCCCCACGGATGGAGTGCAAAGCGTTCCGGCTGAGTTTCAGGACTAATCGCCTCCCGCCAACACGGGAACGATCAAACCCAACAATATTATTTCCCTAAAGGAGCGAACATGGATCTGCATCTGCAAGGCAAGCGGGCATTGGTCACCGGCTCGACCGCCGGCATCGGGTTTGCCGCGGCCCTTGGACTCGCCCGAGAGGGCGCAGCCGTGGTGGTGAACGGCCGCACCTGTGAGCGAAGCGACGCCGCGGCAGCGCAGATCCGGAAGGCCATCCCCGGAGCGGACGTCCAAGGGGTCGCCGCCGACCTGTCGACAGCACGGGAGTGCCGCGAGCTCATCGAGGCAGTCCCTACCCTGGATATCCTGGTGAACAACGTTGGGATCTTCGAGCCGAAGCCGTTCGAAGAAATCAGCGACGCGGATTGGCTGCGCTTTTTCGAGACCAACGTGATGAGCGGCGTGCGCCTATCGCGCCACTATCTGAAAGGCATGCGCGAGCGCAACTGGGGCCGGATCATCTTCATCTCCAGCGAGTCGGCGTTGCAGATCCCTGCCGAGATGATCCATTACGGGATGACCAAGACCGCCCAGCTGGCCATCGCCCGAGGCATCGCCGAGACGACGGCAGGGACGGGCATCACGGTGAACAGCGTCTTGCCCGGCCCGACGCGATCCGAGGGCGTCGGAACCTTCGTGGAGCGCATGGCGGATCAGCGCGGTGTCGACCTCGAGACTATGGAGAAGGAATTTTTCGAGCACGCACGCCCTTCGTCGCTCCTGCAGCGCTTCGCGAGCGTGGACGAAGTGGCCAACATGATCGTCTACGCGTGCAGCGAAGCGGCGTCCGCGACCAATGGTGCGGCGCTCAGGGTGGACGGAGGCGTGGTGCGCGCGATCGCGTGACAGACGACAGCCTCCCTGTTGCCGGCTGCCCGGCGGGAGCGGCGAGTCCCCTCTCGTCCAGAACCAAAAGAAGTCGGGTGAGCTCGGTATACGTTTGCGAACGAAAAAGGCCGCAGGCGGGGCGCCCAGCGGCCTTTCCGTGGCACCAACGAACGCCGGATCAGTTCTTGGTCTTGTCAACCAATTTCGATGCCTTGATCCAGGGCATCATCTCGCGCAGGCGCTCGCCAACCTCCTCGATCTGATGCTCCTCACCCAGGCGGCGCAGGGCCTTCATCTTGGGCGCACCGGCCTGGTTCTCGAGGATGAACTCCTTGGCGAACTCGCCCGACTGTATGTCGGCCAGGATGCGTTTCATCTCCGCCTTGGTCTGATCGGTGACGATGCGCGGACCGCGCGTCATGTCGCCGTACTCGGCGGTGTTGGAGATCGAGTAGCGCATGTTGGCGATGCCGCCCTCGTAGATCAGGTCCACGATCAGCTTCACCTCGTGCAGACATTCGAAGTAGGCCATCTCCGGGGCGTAGCCCGCCTCGACCAGTGTCTCGAAGCCGGCCTTGATCAGGGCGGTCAGACCACCGCACAGCACCACCTGCTCACCGAACAGGTCGGTCTCGCACTCCTCCCGAAAGCTGGTCTCGATGATCCCGGCACGTCCGCCGCCGTTGGCCGAGGCGTAGGCGAGCGCGATATCGCGGGCCTGACCGGTGGCGTCCTGGTAGACGGCGATTAGGCTCGGCACGCCGCCGCCCTGGGTGTAGGTGGAGCGGACCAGGTGACCAGGCCCCTTGGGCGCGATCATGATCACGTCCAGGTCCTCCCGGGGCTCGACCTGGCCGAAATGGATGTTGAAGCCATGGGCGAACGCGAGGGCTGCACCCTCCTTGATGTTCGGTGCGATCTCCTCGCGGTAGAGCTTTGCTTGGTGCTCATCGGGGGCCAGGACCATGACGACGTCGGCATCGGCCACCGCCTGCCCAATGGGCTTCACCTCGAGCCCCGCGTTGGTCGCCTTGGCGGCAGAGGCGGAGCCGGGACGCAGGCCGACGGTAACGGACACGCCAGAGTCCTTCAGGTTGTTGGCGTGGGCGTGCCCCTGGGAGCCGTAACCGATGATGGCGACCTTCTTACCCTGGATGAGGGAGAGGTCGGCGTCTTTGTCGTAGTAAACGTTGATAGACATGGATCAGTCCTGGGCTTGTCTGAGCAAAGTGGTCAAATTGAACCGCGGAGACTCTGGGTGCCTTGAGCTCTTGCGAACGGCGTTCTAACTAGCATGCTCGCTGGAGCGAGCTCAGGGCATCCATCTCTGCGCTGGGCGTCCTCAGAGTCTCTGCGGTTGTCTGGAATGCTCCGGATGCCGGCTCATGAACGGAGCTGCCCGGATTGCCGTTAGAGGGTCAGGCCCTTCTCGCCGCGGGCGATACCCGTCGGACCCGAGCGCACGACCTCAACGATCAGGCCTTCGGGAACTGCGTCGATGAAGGCATCGAGCTTCTTCGAGGGACCCGTCAGCTCCACGACGTAGCTGGTATCGGTCACGTCGATGATCTTGGCGCGGAAGATATCCGCAAGGCGCTTGAGCTCCTCGCGATCCTCCCTTTGAGCGCGCACCTTGATCATCATCATCTCACGCTCGATGTGCGGCCCCTCGGACAGATCCAGCAGCTTGACCGTATCGATGAGCTTATTCAGCTGCTTCTTGATCTGCTCGATGATGTCCTCGCTGCCCGTCGTGACGAGGGTCATCCGAGACAGGGACGGGTCATCCGTGGGCGCTACGGTGAGCGACTCGATGTTGTAGCCGCGCGCGGAGAACAGTCCTGCAACGCGCGAAAGGGCGCCGGCCTCGTTCTCTAACAGAACGGAAATGATGTGTCGCATGTCGCTCATCTCAGGCCAGCTCCCTCTCCGGCGACAGGTGCATCTCGTGGTGCCCCTTGCCCGCCGCAATCATGGGGTACACGTTCTCCGTGGGATCGACCACGACGTCAAGGAAAACGAAGCGGTCCTTCATACCGAAGGCCTCGCGCATTGCACCCTCGAGGTCACCCGGCTTCTCGACGCGCATGCCCACGTGACCGAAGCTCTCAGCCAGCTTTACGAAGTCCGGCAGGGCATCCACATAGGAATGGGAGTAGCGGCTCTCGTAGAAGAACTCCTGCCACTGACGCACCATCCCCATGTAGCCGTTGTTGAGCAGCACGACCTTGATGGGGAGCCCATACTGCTTGCAGGTGGCCATCTCCTGTATACACATGAGGATACTGGCCTCACCCGAGATGCAGGCCACAGAGGCATCGGGATGGGCAAGCTGCACGCCCATCGCCGCGGGCAGACCGAATCCCATGGTCCCGAGCCCCCCTGAGTTGATCCACCGCCGCGGCTTGTCGAACATGTAAAACTGAGCCGCAAACATCTGGTGCTGACCCACGTCGGACGTCAGGTAGAGATCCCCGTTCGTCACCTTGTACAAGGTCTCTACGGCAAGCTGGGGCTTGATCTTGTCGCTTGCGCGGTCGTAGCGCAGGCAGTCCATGCCCCGCCACTCCTCGATCTGCGCCCACCAGGCTGCCAGTGCGTCCCCATCCGGGCTGCGCTTGTGCTCGTTGACCAGGCGCACCATGTCGGTCAGGACACTGGATACCGGACCCACGATCGGAATGTCCACCCGCACGTTCTTAGAGATGGACGACGGATCCACGTCCACATGGATGACCTTGGCGTGAGGGCAGAAGTGCTCGATCTTGCCCGTCACGCGATCATCGAAGCGGGCGCCGACGGCGATGAGCAAGTCGGTCTCATGCATCGCCATATTGGCCTCGTAGGTGCCATGCATGCCCAGCATGCCGAGAAACTGGCGGTCCGTCATCGGATAGGCGCCGAGCCCCATGAGGGTGCTCGTGATCGGAAAGCCGGTCGTCTTGACAAGCTCACGCAGGAGCTCGGAGCCGTTGCCAAGGATCACGCCGCCGCCTGTATAGAACACCGGGCGCTTGGCCTCGAGCATCGCATCCACCGCCTTCTTGATCTGGCCGAGATGGCCCTTTTGGGCGGGGTTGTACGAGCGCATTCGGATCTCGCGCGGATAGTGGTACGGGATCTTGATGTTGGGATCCGTAACGTCCTTCGGGATGTCCACGACCACTGGTCCCGGGCGTCCGGAGGTGGCGATGTGGAAGGCCTTCTTGATGGTCTCCGCGAGGAGCCGCACGTCCTTCACGAGGAAGTTGTGCTTGACGCATGGCCGCGTGATGCCGACCGTGTCCACCTCCTGGAATGCATCACTGCCGATGACGGGGGTCGGCACCTGACCCGACAATACCACCATGGGGACCGAGTCCATGTAGGCGGTGGCAATGCCTGTCACCGCATTGGTGGCCCCGGGGCCGGAGGTAACCAGGCAGACACCGCACTTGCCGGTGGCACGCGCGTAACCGTCCGCGGCATGACTGGCGCCCTGTTCGTGCCTGACCAGGATGTGCTTCACCTTTCCTTGGTTGAAGAGGGCATCATAGATGTGGAGCACGGCGCCGCCGGGATATCCGAAGACGCAGTCCACGCCCTCGTCTATCAGCGCCTGAACGACAATCTCGGCACCACTCAGTTCCACGTCACGGACCCTCCGTCGATCCCGCAAACAGGGCGCTGCCGCTGATACAGGAAAGACCGCTAAACCGGCGTTGAAAAGTACGGAAAAGTACAGGACCGGCCGCTTCGTGGTCAAGATAAACCCGGTGAGCCGTGCGCCAACTCGCGGATCGGAGCACTGCAGTTGCATGCATGGCCGAGTGGACCATAATGCAGGCACCTAGACTACTAAAGACCCGCCTGAATGCGCGTGACCACCTCCCTATCCAAGAGCAGGTGCCGCACCGCCTCGCTCATTGTCCTCTTCGCCGCCTCCACCTGCATGCCGTTGCACGCCGACATGTATCGCTGGGTGGATGAGAACGGCAGGACAGTCTACTCGCAATCGCCGCCGCCTGACGGCCAAGCGGTCAAGCTGAAGGCGGCTCCACCGCCGCCGCCGGCCGAGGTCAGCGCGGCACAGAAACGGCTGCAGCGTCAGATCGAAACCTCGTTCGATGATCGGGAAGAGCGCAAGCGGGCAGCGGAGGAGCAGGCGAAAAAGGATGAAGCCGCCAAGCGCCTTGCGGAGAACTGTGCGGCGGCACGGAAGAATTTGGAAACTCTTCAGAATCTCGGTCCTCGAATGATACGCACCTCCGACGGTGAGTACCGGCGCCTCTCGGAGGACGAGGTGGCAGCGGAGATTCGTAAGACCGAAGAGCAGATTGCCAAACACTGCAAGTAGTCGAAGTAGTAGGAGACCCTATGCCGACGCTCATCGTGAAAACGAACGTCGAGGTGCCGCTCAGGCGTCGCAAGCCAATTATGGAGGCCGCCTCATCGAAGGTCGCGGAGCTCTTGGGGAAGCCGGAGCGCTACGTGATGGTCATTCTGGAGACCAACCCGGACATGCTGTTTGCTGCCGACGACGCCCCGCACGCCTACCTGGAGCTCAAGAGCCTCGGTCTGCCCGAGGAAACCACCCCGGAGCTGTCCGCCGCGCTCTGCGGCCTCATGGAGCAGCACTTCGGTGTACCGCCGGACCGCGTATACATCGAGTTCGCCTCTCCCCCACGGCACCTCTTCGGCTGGAACGGGGGAACCTTTTGAGGCGCGCTTACAAGTCTCCTAAGGAGACTGGAATCCGCTCTCGTCATGCCCGCGAAGGCGGGCATCCAGTTCGTTAATCTAGAGGGGGGCTCACCACGACGGAAGCGGAACGAATCCGAGCCCCCTCACCTTGGAACTTCGGCAACGTCTGCGTGAACGGCAACGCCCTCGTAGTCGAGCTGGTTGTTCCCCTCCGCCCGGGCAAATAGAATGCCGAGCTTTGCCCATCTCTCCCTGCCCCGATGCGCACCTCCCGATTCCCCCTCCAGACTATGAAGGAGACCCCGGCGGACGCCGAGGTCGCGAGCCACCGCCTGATGCTCCGCGCAGGCATGATCCGAAAGCTGGCGGCCGGTCTCTATACCTGGCTGCCGCTGGGCCTGCGGGTTCTGCGCAAGGTGGAGCGCATTGTACGGGAGGAGATGGACCGGGCGGGCGCTCTGGAGGTGCTGATGCCGGCGGTCCAGCCGGCGGAGCTGTGGCAAGAGTCAGGGCGCTGGGAGCACTACGGGCCCGAGCTCCTCCGCTTTCACGATCGACATGAGCGGGAGTTCTGCTTCGGCCCCACCCACGAGGAGATCATCACGGAGCTCGCCCGCAACGAGCTCAAGAGCTACAAGCAGCTTCCGGTCAACTTCTACCAGATCCAGACCAAGTTTCGGGACGAGATCCGCCCTCGCTTCGGGGTCATGCGGGCGCGCGAATTTCTGATGAAGGACGCCTATTCGTTTCATCTCGACGATGGGTCCCTCGCCGCGACCTACGAGACAATGTACGAGACTTACAGCCGCATCTTCCGCCGCTGCGGACTGGACTTTCGAGCCGTCCAAGCGGACACCGGCAGCATCGGCGGCCATGCGTCCCACGAGTTCCACGTCCTGGCTGCCTCCGGCGAGGACGCCATCGCCTTTTCCACCGAGGGCGGGTATGCGGCCAACGTCGAGCTGGCCGAGGCGCTGCCGCTCGCGGGCAGATACCCGGCGCCCAGCGAAGAGCGGCGGCTGGTGGACACCCCGAACGCCAGGACCATTGCCGATCTGGTCGAGCAGTTCGGCCAGCCCATTGAGCGGACGGTCAAGACGCTGGTAGTCGCAGCGAGCGACGAGGCCGGCGGCGGGCTGGTAGCACTCCTGGTCCGCGGCGACCACGAGCTGAACGCGGTCAAGGCCGAAAAGCTGCTTGAGGTCGCCTCGCCCGTGCGGATGGCCGCCGAAGCGGAGATCCGCACGGCCGTGGGAGCCGGCCCCGGCTCACTCGGGCCGCTCAATCTTCCTATCCCCTGTATCGTCGACCGCACCGTGGCGGTCACGGCGGACTTCAGTGCCGGGGCCAACATCGACGGCAAGCACTACTTCGGCCTCAACTGGGATCGCGACCTGCCGCTCCCCAAGGTCGCGGATCTGCGTAACGTGGTAGAGGGCGACGCGAGCCCCGACGGCCGAGGCACCTTAACCATCGCCCGCGGCATCGAGGTGGGCCACATCTTCCAGCTCGGGCGCAAGTACAGCGCGGCCATGAAGGCCAATGTGCTCGGCGACGACGGCAAGGCCGTGACCCTGACCATGGGCTGCTATGGCATCGGGGTCTCACGAGTGGTGGCCGCCGCCGTCGAGCAGAATCACGATGAGCGCGGCATCGTCTGGCCAGAGCCCCTGGCCCCCTTCGAGGTGGCCCTGCTGCCGATGAAGCTCGCCAAGTCCTACCGAGTCCGCGAGGCGGCCGAGCGGCTCTACGGGGAGCTTGCAGCCGCGGGCATTGAGGTCCTGCTCGACGACCGCGACGTCCGCCCCGGCTTCATGTTCGCGGACATCGAGCTGATTGGCATACCGCACCGCGTTGTGATCGGCGACAAGGGCCTGGACGAAGGGACAGTCGAGTACAAGGGCCGCCGCGACACCGAGACCACCTTCGTCCCCATGGACGAGATCGTGTCCTTTCTCTTTCAGCGCCTGCGCCCGAATAACGCGGGTTAGAAACCCCGCGCCCTGCCTGCCGTGGGGCGCCACTGCGATCGACAAGGCCTTTCATGAGCAGACAGGAATCCTTCGACCGCGAGCAGCTCCTGGCCTGCGGCCGCGGGGAGATGTTCGGGCTCGGCAACGCGCAGCTCCCCACCCCCAACATGCTGATGGTCGACCGGGTCCCCATGATCACAGACACGGGCGGCGCCTACGGAAAGGGGAAGATCCTCGCCGAGCTCGACATCCGTCCCGATCTCTGGTTCTTTGCCTGCCACTTTCCGGGTGATCCGGTGATGCCGGGCTGCCTCGGGCTTGACGCCTTATGGCAGCTGGTGGGCTTCTACCTCGCCTGGATCGGGAATCCCGGACACGGCCGCGCGCTCGGAGTGGGCGAAGTCAAGTTCACGGGACAGGTGCTGCCGAGCGCCGAGAAGGTCACCTACCACATCGACGTGAAGCGCGTGATCACGCGCAAGCTCGTTCTCGGTATCGGCGACGGCATGGTGCAAGTGGACGGCCGACAGATCTATACCGCCAAAGACCTGCGGGTCGGACTGTTCACCTCGACGGAAGGGTTTTGAGCCAACCGCCGGTAAGGTAGGATGGGCAAAGCGTCGCGTACCCAGCGGCAACACGCCCATCAACCGATCTCGCCAGACACGAAAAAGGGGCGCCACCGCGCCCCTTCCTCTCACCGTCGACCGCTTGTCTCAGGCGTCTAACGCGTCCAGCGCCTTCTGGAAGCGGTTCGCATGCGAGCGCTCCGCCTTGGCCAGGGTCTCGAACCAGTCGGCGATCTCCTCGAAGCCCTCGTCACGGGCGGTCTTGGCCATGCCCGGATACATGTCGGTGTACTCGTGGGTCTCACCGGCGATGGCCGCCTTCAGATTGGCGTCGGTGCCGCCGATGGGCAGGCCGGTCGCCGGATCGCCGACCGCCTCCAGGTATTCCAGGTGCCCATGGGCGTGCCCGGTCTCGCCTTCGGCGGTGGAGCGAAACACGGCCGCAACGTCGTTGTAGCCCTCCACGTCCGCCTTGGAGGCGAAGTAGAGGTAGCGGCGGTTGGCCTGGGACTCGCCGGCGAATGCCTCTTTCAGGCTCTGCTTCAGTCTTGCTGCCTTTCAGTGCCATGGTTTCCTCCGTTATCGGTAGCTATTGCTGTCGGCATCAATGTGTATCGCACACAGTAGGGGCCGGACCCCGCCAATAGAAATTGTTTCTTCCAATCGCGCTGATAGCTATCGTTTATCACTGGCTCAGGTAAGTGACACCGCTCAGACCGGCCGAGCGCACCGCCCGTTCGATGGCGTCCACCGCCTCGAGGCGGGGAAACGATCGCCGCCACGCCAATGCCACCCGCCGGTGGGGGGCCGGACCGGAGAAGCGGAACGTGCGCACCAGGCTATCCGAAAAACCATCTCCCCTCGCAGCAGTGCAAGGGAGCACCGTGATGCCGGCACCACTCGCCACCATGCAGCGGATGGTCTCCAGCGATCCGCCCTCGAGACTCCGCTGCAGGGATCCTGTCGAGGCGGACTGCAGACACTTCGGACAGGCCTGCAGCACCTGATCGCGGAAGCAGTGCCCAGCGCCAAGGAGCAGAACGGTCTCTCCGGCGAGCTGATCCACCGCCACCAGATCGCTCCCGTTCCACCGACGCGACGCGGGCATCAGCACCACAAAAGGCTCGTCGTAGAGCGGCCGCGTCAGGATGCCGGGCTCATTGAATGGAAGGGAGATCACGATGATATCGAGGTCGCCTCGCTTGAGGCGGTCACTGAGCACCGCCGTGAAGTTCTCTTCGATCACAAGGGGCATGGCGGGCGCCTGCTCCGTCACCAAGGGGATCAGCTGGGGAAGCACGTAGGGCCCGACCGTATAGATCGCCCCCAGGCGCAAGGTGCCCACGAGTGGGTCCTTTCCCTGGCGGGCCAAATGCTTGACCCCCTCTGCTTCCTCCAAGACGCGCTGAGCTTGAGCTACGATTCGATCCCCCACGGCGGTGACGGTGACTTCGCCCACGCCGCGCTCGAAGAGACTCACCCCGAGCTCGTCCTCGAGCTTCTTAACGGCGACGCTCAGGGTTGGCTGGCTAACAAAACAGGCCTCGGCAGCATGCCCGAAGTGGCGCTCCCGCGCGACTGCCACAATGTACCTAAGCTCATTGAGCGTCATCGAAGCTCCATGCGTTAATGTGTGACCCGGGCTACTTGCCGTGGACAATGGAGATTGATAGAAATCGAGCCTTCGTCCCCGAGGTCCCCTAAGCGCGAACTATAGACCCTGATTTCCTCCGTCGACAGCCTCCAAGGCGAGGTCGCGTCGGGGCCCCGAAGGTCGTTCCCGAACAAGCAGAGAGAAATGGCAGAGTGCGCCTCCTTCAGCTAACCGACATGCATCTGTTTGCCGACCCGGAAGGGGAGCTCTTGGGTCAGAACACCCGCACGACATTCGAGCTGGTGCTAGCCATGGCTGAGAAGACCTTCTGGCCAGCGGAGCGACTCCTCCTCACGGGAGATCTGGTGCACGACGAAACGCCGGCGGGCTATCGCTACTTGGAGAGAAGGATGGAAGCGCTCGCCACACCCTGCAATTGCATCCCAGGCAATCACGATTCCCCCCGCGTGATGTCTGAGACCCTTGCCGACGGCCCGCTGAGCACGGAACCGAGCGTTCAGTGCGAGGAATGGAACCTCGTATTTCTGGACTCCACCATTCCCGGCGAGAACGGTGGCCACCTGAACGAGACGCAGCTCGCAACGCTTGAGCATACCCTTGCCCGGCAGCAGGACCGGTACGCCCTCGTCTGTCTGCATCACCAGCCCGTGCCCGTGGGTAGTGCTTGGATGGACACCATGGCCCTGGACAATCCGGAAGCATTCTTCGGGGTCATCGACCGACATCCCCAGGTCCGCGGTGTGCTGTGGGGTCACATCCACCAGGAGTTCGTAAGCCGCCGCCGACAGGTTCTCCTGCTCGGCTCGCCCTCGACCTGCATCCAGTTTCGACCCGGGAGTGAAGCGTTCGCCATGGACCCTCTCACGCCGGGCTTCCGCTGGCTGGAGCTGCACGCGGATGGCCAGATCGAAACGGGCGTCAACCGCATAGCGGCCTACCCGCGGCCCGTCGACCTGTCGAATACGGGGGGATACTGACTGAGAGACGAGAGAAATAGCACCAAAGAGGTGGAGGTGGAGACGGAGCAAGCCGTCCTGTTGCTGACCACAAGCGCCCCACAAGTCTCGGGGTGATTAGCCCGAGACTCGGCATGGGGTTGCGGCTGGTCCGGCAGATCACGCTGCGAGCACGTCCATGCCGCCTACTGTTCCGCCAACCCACCCCCTACCCCCGCATCTCCGGTCATTTGAGCGGAATGACGGGACTGACGACGAATCTCGAAACGTGACCGTGTAGCAGAGCTGGAGGCCGAACGCTGGGGGCTGGAGGCTGGAGGCTGGAGGCTACTCTCAAGGTTTCAGGTCGACGGGCAGCAGCTCTCCTATCTCCATCCCTTCCGGAATGTGACGGATGCGCACAGCGAGAATCTCCACGCCGCCGGCCGCGGCCTCCGCCAGCCGTTCACCGTAGCCGGGATCGATGCCCCAGGCCGGCGCGAAGCGCCTCCCTTCGGGCCGGTTGACGGCGAAGAGAATGACTCCGCGCCGTCCCTCGCGCACCGTCGCAAGGAGAAGATCGAGGTGCTTGCGGCCGCGCAGGCTCACCGCATCGGGAAAGCGCACATAATCGCCGTCGAGGAGCGTGACGTTTTTCACCTCTACCAGGGCGTCCCGGGCGGGACCTTCCCTGAGCTCGATGTCGAGCCGGCCGCGTGCCAGACCACCGGGGGCGAAGCTCACCTCCCGCCGCAGCTGACGATAACCGGCCAAGGGCGGGACCCGCCCGTCCGCAATGCCCTCGGCCATGACTGCATTCGTGCGCCCAGTGTGCACCCCGATCCAGCCCGCCCCCATATCCACGCGCTCGAGCGTCCAGGCCAGCTTGCGGTGAGGCGCATCACTGCGGCTGAGCTGGACCGGGACGCCCGGCCTCCAGCAAGTAGCCATGCTGCCGGTATTCGGGACGTGTGCTGTGACCAGATCGCCGTCAGCGAGCTCGACATCCGCAAGAAAGCGCTTGTAACGGCGCAGGATGCGGCCGTCGGCGAGCGGGGGGAGCCGCAGGTGGTGTCTCCTAGTGCGTGGCGAAGCCGGTGAGGCTCTGATACGGCGCCGGCTCGCAGGCCACCCCGGTGACCTCGGCCATGGTCGGCCCGTTGCGCAGCCACTCGCGCAGCTGGGCGACCGCCGCGGGCTCGCCGCAAGCTAGCACCTCTAAGCGGCCGTCCGGGAGGTTCCGCGCATAACCGGTCAATCCCAGTCGTTGAGCCTGCTCGCGGGCCGAGGCCCGGAAGAACACCCCTTGTACCCGCCCCGCGACCACGCACCGGAAACAGATGTGTTTGTCGGTCGCTTGCTCACCCATCTCTCTGGACCTCCAACGTTCCGCCCGTCGCCGCCGCTGCTAGCCTTGCTCCGCCGCCTGCTGGCGCTCCCGTTTGTAACGGGTAAAGCTGGTCTTAGCGTACGCCCCATCAACAACATACTCGCCCAACCAGCGAAATTCCGTTGCATCCCGCGTGGCACCGGTATACTTGGCGACCAGGTTGCCGTCCAGGTCGAAAAAGGCAAAGACCGGCGTTGCCCGCACGCGGAACTCTTTCAGCGCGAAATCCTTCTCGGAAACCGAATTACCCTGGAAGTCCGTAATCTCGACATCTCCCTCGATATCCACCGGAAAGATAAGGAAATTCTTCCGATAGAAGTCCTGAATCTCGGACTGGTTGAGGACCGTGGCCTTCATGCGGCGGCAGAAAGGGCACTCGTCCATCTCGAACATGATCAAGATACCCTTCTTGCCTTGCTGCTTCGCCCGCCCGAGCTCTTCCTGAAAGTCCCCGAAGGTCTGATCGAAAAAGTACTCGCCAGGGTCCCGGACTTCGGCCGTCGCAGTAGAAGCAGCGCTCGAGAGCGCGAGGACGGTGAGCACCAGATAGCACGCGCGCGCCAGGGCAAAGGGAGCATACATCGTCGAAATCTCTAATTGCGATTGGGAGTTCAGAGCCAGGCCCGTAGAATAATGCGGCTTTCGCTCGGGAGGAACCGCATGGCCGTCACCATCTACCACAATCCCCGCTGCAGCAAGTCGCGGACGACGCTCGGTCTGCTTCGGGACAAGGGAGTCGAGCCCGAAATCGTCGAATACCTCAAGGAGCCGCCCGACGCCGCTACCCTCGGGCGCCTGCTCGCCATGTTGCGCTTGGAGCCGAGGGACCTCATGCGCAAGAAGGAGCCAGAGTACAAGGAGAACGACCTGGGCAACCCGAGCCTCACCCGCGAGGAGCTGATCGCTGCCATGGTCGCCCATCCGAAGCTCATCGAACGCCCGATCGTTGTGAAGGGCGATATCGCGATATTGGGCCGTCCGCCCGAGCGTGTTCTCGACCTGCTCTGACACCATGTCTTACATCCTCGTCCTGTATTACAGCCGTTTCGGCGCCACTGCGGAGATGGCACGCCTGATCGCCCGTGGAGTCGAGGAAGTCCCCGGGATCGAGGCCCGGCTGCGCACCGTACCGGCGCTCTCTCCCGTGTGCGAGGCGACCGAGGACAGCATCCCGCCCGCCGGTCCCCCCTATGCCAGCCTGGACGATATGCGGCATTGCGCCGGACTCGCCCTCGGGAGCCCCACCCGGTTCGGCAACATGGCAGCGGCCCTGAAATACTTCCTGGACGGCACCAGTCCCCTCTGGCTCTCGGGGACCCTCGCCGGCAAGCCAGCTGCAGTCTTTACCTCCACCGCGAGCCTGCACGGCGGCCAGGAGACCACCTTGCTCTCCATGATGCTGCCGCTGCTGCACCACGGCATGCTGGTGCTCGGTCTGCCCTACAACGAGACGGACCTGTTGCGCACCGCCACCGGCGGCACCCCATACGGAGCCTCTCACCTCGCCGGGACCGAGAGCAACCTGCCCCTGAGCGAGGAAGAGAAACGCCTTTGCCACGCACTGGGGAAACGCTTGGCGCGCGCCGCAGCAGCATTGGGAAAGTGAGGAGCCGCAGTCGATCTCGGACGGCGCAATTTCCGCACTGACAGCCGCCATGCGTCAGCTCCCGCTCGCAATCCAGCTGCGACCCGAGGCCGACTTCGCCGGGTACCTGGCCGGCCCGAACGCAGAGGCGGTGGCCGCGATTAGCGCTTGGGCCGACTGCACAGGCGAACCCTTCCTCTACCTCTTCGGCGCGCCCGGCACCGGCAGAACGCATCTGTTGCAAGCCGCCTGCCGCCACGCGAGCGGACGGGACAAGACGGCCGTGTTCCTCCCGATGACACATCCCGCACTCGATCCCTCGGTGCTCGAGGACCTAGAGGCGGCCGATCTCGTCGCCCTGGACGATATCGAGACGATTCGAGGCAACCGGGAGTGGGAGCTCGGTGTGGTCGACCTGTTCAACCGCCTGCGAAACGGGGGGAGGAGATTGCTGGTGAGCGGCAGCACACCGGTCACCGATCTGCCCTTCGCGCTTGCCGACCTGCGCTCCCGCCTGGGCTGGGGACCCGGCTATCGACTGCGGCCCCTGGGGGAGCATGACTGCGAAGAGCTGCTCCTCACTGCGGCGAGTCGGCGCGGACTCAAGATCAACGCTGAGCTGGTGGGTTACATCATGCGGCGGTGCCGCCGGGAGGCCGGAGCCCTGCTCGAGCTCCTGAGTCGACTCGACGAGGAGAGCTTGCGGGAAAAGCGGCGCCCGTCGGTGCGGCTGATCCGCCGGCTGCTGGACCCGCCGGCCTGAAGTCCCCGACTGGCATCAATCCCGCCGCCATCCCTTCGCCGCGGCCTTGCGAGACCAGACCCACACATACTGCGAGCCGCTCAAGACAACGGTGGTGAGACACGCCCAGATCAGAACGGCGATGATGTCTCGCGACATGGGCATAGGCCCCGCGTCGGTGATCACCAGCACCACTAGCAGGATCTGGAGCAAGGTGTTCAGCTTGCTCGTCAGCGTCGGAGCAGCGTTCAGCTCCTCCACCCCATAGTGGTACATCAGGGCGCCGCCCATAATGAGGAGGTCACGAAAGATTACGGCGACGACCAGCCAGGCCGGGATGAGCGACAAGGTTCCGAGCACCAGGAACGATGCCATCAGGAGGACCTTGTCCGCGAGGGGATCGAGAATACCGCCGAGCTGGCTCTGCCACCCGAACTGCTTGGCCAAAAAGCCGTCCAGCCCGTCAGACAGGCCCGCCGCCGCAAACAACACCAACGCCCAGCCGAACTCCCGCTGCAGCAGCAGAAACACGACTGGGATAACGGCGAGCAGACGCAGCAGGCTGATGGCGTTGGGTAAGTCCCGTAACTTCACAGCGGTCACCGCACTAATGCGTCCCACGTCTCGCAGCGCCATCTCATTAGAAACGGCGGCGACCGGCCGGCGGCTGACGCAGATGACGACCCAAACGAAAAAGTCCGGCCCCGATGTGCCGAGATTATCGTAAGTACCGGCTCCGTTGGCCAACTGCTAAAATCATCGCCCCGTATCGTGCGGAGCCGGCCGTGTCAGAGCACTCGCCCCCCGACAGCAATACCTCGTTGAGCTACCGCGACGCAGGCGTCGACATAGACGCCGGAAACGCCCTCGTCGAGCGTATCAAGCCGCTCGCCGCCGCCACGTTTCGCCCCGGCGTGGTCACCGGCCTCGGCGGGTTCGGCGCCCTGTTTGAGCTGCCTTGGGAGCGCTATCGGCATCCGGTTCTCGTCTCCGGCACCGACGGGGTGGGGACCAAGCTCAAGTTGGCACTGGAGCTGGGCCGACACGACACGGTCGGAATCGATCTTGTGGCCATGTGTGCCAATGACGTGCTGGTAGCCGGGGCGGAGCCCCTATTCTTCCTCGACTACTATGCAACCGGGCGGCTTGATCTGGAGGTCGCAAGCGCGGTGATTGGCGGCATCGCCAAGGGCTGCGAGCTCGCCGGCTGCGCCTTGAGCGGCGGCGAGACGGCGGAGATGCCGGGCATGTACACGGACGGAGACTACGACCTGGCAGGCTTCTGCGTAGGGATCGCCGAGAAGGACGATCTGCTGACCCCAGAGCGCGTGCGGCCGGGCGACGTCCTGATCGGCCTTGCCTCCAGTGGGCCTCACTCCAACGGGTACTCTCTCGTCCGCAAGGTCCTCGCAGTCGCCGAGGCAGACCTGGACGAGACCCTGGACGGCATCTCCCTAGCGGAGCATTTGCTTGCCCCAACTCGGATCTACGTCAAGCCCATACTGGCCCTGATGCGGGAGATCTCCATCCACGCCATGGCCCACATCACCGGCGGCGGGCTCCCGGAGAATCTGCCGCGGGTACTGCCCCACGGCGCACAGGCGGTGATCGATCTCGCATCCTGGCGGCGCCCGGCGGTCTTCGATTGGCTGCAGACCAATGGGGGCGTGGCAGAGACGGAGATGCTGCGCACCTTCAACTGCGGCGTCGGCATGGTGCTCTGTGTCGCTTCCGACGATGCCGAGCGCGCGTGCGAGAATCTGAGCCAGTCCGGCGAGACGGCGTGGCCCATCGGTCGGGTGGAGACGGCCCCAGGGCGACCTTCGGTGGTCTTCGCCGAGGGTGCCATAGGGTGAGATCCGCAGCCGGCCGGCTCCCCATCGTGGTGTTGATCTCTGGCAGCGGAAGTAACCTCCAGGCCCTGATCGACGCTGCCCGGCGAGACCTGCCGGTGGACATTCGCGCCGTGATCAGCAACGAGGCGGATGCCTTCGGGCTGGAGCGGGCTCGGCGGGCCGGGATCGAGGCCCGGGTCCTGAGCCACCGGGCGTTCCCGAGCCGCGCGGCCTACGACCAGGCCCTAGCGGACCTCATTGACGTATTCGAGCCAGGGTTGGTGGTTCTTGCGGGCTTCATGCGCGTCCTCACGCCTGGCTTCGTGTCCCGCTACCAGGGGCGCATGTTCAACATCCACCCGTCCCTCCTTCCAAGATTCCGAGGGCTGCATACCCACAAGCGCGCCTTGGAGGCAGGCGAGACCGTCCATGGGGCCAGCGTCCACTTCGTAACCGAGGAGCTCGACGGCGGCCCCTTGGTTCTTCAGGCACGCGTGCCGGTGGAATCGGATGACGATCCGGAGCAGCTGGCGGCCCGTGTACTGAAACAAGAGCACCGCATCTACCCGAAGGTCGTGCGCTGGTTCTCCGAAGGCCGACTGCGCCTGGGGGAAGACGGAAAACCCCGCCTCGATGGCCGCATCCTCGAGCAACCGCTTGTGTTGGACGACCTGCCGCCAGCCGAAATCGCCTGACATCGGACGGCTAAGGCGACTAGGTACGATCAGTGCTCGCACTTGTCGAGCTTTTCTCTCGCCCCAGGCAGAACGGAAAGGAGGAAGGTGGATATCAGGACGACCGGGGCAAGGATGATCAGAATGAGGGCAAAAAACAGGACTAGCTGCTGCAGGTGGAAGCTGTCTGGCACAACGTGCTGCGCGGCAAGGAACAGCAAGACGGCTCCAACCAGGAAGATCGCCGACACCACCACCCCTTCCCGCAGCGTCTTACAACCAAGGATCAGCAACTTCGCAGCCATCGCCCACTCCCCCGCTACCGGCGATTCCTCATGCCCAAATCATATACCGAGCTCACCCGGCTTTTCCGCTTCTGGGCCAGAGGCTACGGGCGTGCGGTGCGCGTCCGAGTGCGATGATCCGCCCCCGAACGCGAGCTCACCCAGCATCCGGCCAGTGGACACCACTGCGGGCGGAGGCATCGCCGTCAGTCGATCACTTCTTCGGGTCTTTGCCGCTGCCCCCCTCCGCGGCCGCGGACATCATGTTGCGGAACATGTCCCACGACGCCATGGTGCTGGAGAGATACGGCTGGAAGAGCTTCAATGGGTCGTAGCCTTCGGCTCCCGAGGCCATACGGGCGCGGATATCCTCCATGAGCTGGCGCTGAAACGCCTCGACGTCGGGGAGGCCAACGAGCCTCCGCACCTCTTCGGGGCTGATATCGATATCGATCTTTACATTCATGGCTGGCCTCCCAGGGCTTGACGTCTAATACAGGGGCAAGCACGGAAACAGAGCAGGTCAGTGGCGCCTCGACCGCGGCGGCGGTTGCTCTGCGGGTGCAGGCTCCTCCACCGCCAGTCCGCGGCGGACGCGACGGCCGATGAGCACACAGGCATGCTCGAACGCATTCTCCGCCTCACGAGCATTCCAATCCCATTCCATCGCCGGTGCCGTCGTCTGTATCTGCCAGTGTCCGGTGGTCAGAACGCTACCGATGCGGATTTCAACCGTCCAGTCGTGCCAAACGTTTGCCGGATCTTCGTCCTCGTAGAATTCTTGCTCGGCAAGCCGGACGTAATGACCGGCCGCGTCATCCATCGAGACCAGATCTGACATCACCAGCTTATCGTCGATGCAGCTCGCCCAGCCGGTGTGAACCGTCGAGGCGGTGGCCATGAGGGCATGGATGAGCAGGCCGGGGGTGAGCTTGATGTGCAGCGGGCTGTCCCAGTCGGGATCCGCGGCATCTTGTTCTTCAATCATGCGCAACTTTCGATTCTATCCTTCGACCAGGCTGGCGCAACGGCGGCAGTCAGCTGATAGTGTCGTTCGAATTGGCGGTTTCGAGACCCTATGATGACCCATTCCCCCTCGGGAGGTACAGCAGATGTCCGTCCTCGTCGATCTCAGTCTCTTTCCGTTGGATCAGGGCCCCAGTGTGAGCGCATTCGTGGCTCCCGTGATACAGCTGATCCGGGACAGCGGTCTCCCGTATCGACTCTCCGCGATGGGAACTACAGTGGAGGCAGAGCGGCTCGAAGACGCCTTGGAGCTGATCTCGCAGGCGCACAACCGCCTCGCCACGATGGGCTGCGAACGTATCTACGCGACGGTCCGGATCGACAGCCGCAAGGGCTCCACGGGGCGCTTGACAAGCAAGGTAGTGGCCGTGCGGCGACGCATCGGCGAGGTTGCCGAGTAAAGGTTCGCTTCAGGCCCCACATAGGACTCGAACAGGTTAGACGTCTGCGTCCCGCAACAAGGTCCGCTACCAGAGCCCTCCAAGCATGAAAGTCGCAATCTTCTCCGACGTCCAGGGTAACCTCCCCGCTCTCGAGGTCGCCGTAGAGCACATCCTCGCCTGGCGCCCCGAGCTGGTCGTCATGGATGGAGACCTCATCAATCGAGGGCCGAGCAGTCGGGCGTGCGTTGAGCAGTTCGACACCTTACGTCACGCAGAAGGCTGGCTACCCGTGCAGGGAAACCACGAAGAGTGGGTCTTACGCTGCGGCCGGGAAGCGCCCGTCGACCCCCTGGATGCGGACCTGCGCCGGTTTGCCGACTGGACCTTCCGCCAGATTGCCCCGGTGGAGGAAGCACTGCAGGGTTGGCCGGATCATCTGAGCTTTCACGGCACCCAGCCGGAAAGCTGGGTGCACGTCACCCACGGCACACTGGCAGGGAACCGCGACGGGATTTCCCCTAGCGTCAGCAATGAGGATCTGCGTGGTCGACTCCCGGAGGGCGTAGCATTATTCGTCACCGCTCACACCCACAAGCCGTTGGAGCGCTTCGTCAACGGCACCCACGTCTTGAACGTCGGGTCGGTCGGATCTCCCTTCGACGGTGACCCCCGAGGCAGCTACGGACAGCTGGAGTACGCTGGTGGGCGCTGGCGGACACGCATCGTACGCTTCGGATATGACAGGGACCGCATGCAGCGGGACTTCGAGGAATCCGGGTTCCTCGACGAGGGCGGTCCGCTTGCACGCGTCGTCTGCGAGGAGTGGCGCCGGGCCCGGCTGCTCATGCCCTCGTGGCATGCGCGCTACCGGGAAGCCGTGCGGGCGGGTGCTGTCTCACTGGAGCGGGCGGTGCAGGATTTCCTCGCAGCGCTCGATTGAGCAACGGACCGCTGACCTAAGGTGTGCGCGGTTCCGCAAATTTCCCGAAAGGAAATCGGTGCTCAAGCGGCCAGACCCCGATTGCGCGGGAACCACAATCGCGAATCTGTGGTGCGCGCACGCAACGCGAGCGGCGCCTTCACGCAGCTCCAGGTCCCTGAAGGGGATAGGCGGTGGTGTCTGCGTGCAACAAGTCCCGGACGGCGGGAGCGCCGCCGCTCATGCGGCGCCTCGCGACTAGAGAAGCACTGGACAAATCCATCCTGGATTTCGCACCGCACGGGGAATCCTGCCCCCGTGCGCTTCGTCTAGCTGGGCGATGATTGCCTAGCTCTTCTTCTTTCCCGACTCCTTCTTGGGGCGTGTTCTCCCGTAGCTGCCCCGGTTGATCTTGCCCCGCCTGGTGCGGATATCGCCCTTTCCCATATGCTATCTCCCGCCGTGTGATCGGTGATGGATGCCTGCCCGCCAATTCTAAGGTTGCGCTGAATGGCCCGGCAAGGAGGGCGCTGTTGCTCAATCCCTAAGGCGGAGGGTAACCCTCACGAGCTCGGGCTCATCCGGTACGCCGCTCTGGCTGAAGCCCAGCACCTCACACAGCTTGAGCATGGTGCGGTTTTCGCGCAGGACATCCCCGTACACCTCCCGTACCGCGCGACTCTCCGCGTAGTCGAGGATACGGCGCATGAGAAGGATGCCGAGCCCCATGCCGGTCATGTCGTGGTTGACCACGATGGCGTACTCTGCCCGCTCATTGTCCGGATCCGCAATGAGGCGAACCACACCAAAGATCGGGGTACGACCCGCTATGCCTGGCTCCGTGAGCACGAGGGCCATCTCGCGGTCGTAGTCGATCTGCGTGAAACGGGCCGCGGTGACGTGATCGAGGGTCTTCACGGGCACGAAGAACCGCAGCCGAATCTCCTCCGGGGTGAGCTTGGAGAAGGACGCCTGCAGCGCTGGCTCGTCTTCCGGCAAGATAGGCCGAAGAAGGAGCGTGCGTCCGTCTCCAAGGGGCACACTCTCCTCCAGCTCCTTCGGATAGGGTCTGATTGCCAAACGTGCGGCCCCGGCAACACTTGGCCGCTCCACCCGAATGCGGGCATCCAACGCCAAGACGCCGAACTGATCGGCAAGCAACGGATTGACGTCGAGCTCGACGATCTCCGGAATATCGATCACCAGCTGAGAGACACGGACCAAGGCCAAGGCGATGGCGTCGAGGTTCGCCGCCGGCATGTCGGCTACTCCCCGCAGCAGCCGGTGGATGCGGGTACGGGAAAGCATCTCCGCAGCCAAACGCATATTGAGCGGCGGCAAGCCCAGTGCCTTGTCCTTGATCACCTCCACCGCGCTGCCGCCCTGCCCTACCAGGATGACCGGTCCAAACTGAGGATCATTGGTCATGCCCAGAATGAGCTCGTAGGCCCCTGGGCGGCGTACCATCGGCTGGACCGAGAACCCCGCGAGATTCGCCGACGGGCGGGTGCGCCCGACCCGCTCGAGCATGCCCGCGGCCGCATCGAGCACTGCCTGGGGACCGTTGAGGTCGAGTGCGACGCCGCCGAATTCCGTCTTGTGGGTGATGTCCGCGGAGAGGATCTTGAGGGCCACGGGGCCGCCGATCTCCGCCGCACGCGCCGCGGCCTCCTGCGGTGTCGCGGCCGTGCGGGTACTGACCACGGGAATGCCGAATGCGGAGATGACCTGCTTCGCCTCGGGCTCGGTGAGCCAGCCGCTCCCCGTCCTGAGCACCCGCTCGATTACCTCCCGAGCGCGCCCAAGGTCTGGGGTGAAGTCCTCGGGGACGGACGGCGGTGTCTCCATGAGCAGGTCCTGACTGTGCCGGTATTCCACCAGATACATGAAGGCCCGCACCGCCTGCTCGGGTGTTTCGTATGTCGGCAGACGGCTCTCGCTTAAGATGCGCCGCCCCTGCTCGGCCGTACCGTCTCCCACCCAGCTCGTGAGGACCGGCGCCCCCCAGCCGCTGCCGACCGCGCCCACCACCGCCCGCGCGGCCTCCACCGAGGACGCTACGGCCGTGGGGCAGTTGAGCACCAACACCGCGTCGACGCCGCGGTCCTTGCGCAGGATCGCCAGGGCATCCGAATATCGGCTCCCCGGGGCATCGCCGATGATGTCCACCGGGTTGGCGTGGGACCAGCTCCGCGGAAGCACCCCGTCGAGGGCCTCCAAGGTGCCCGGGAGGAGCTCCGCGAGCCGACCGCCCCGGTCTATCAGGGCATCGGTGGCCAAGACGCCAATGCCCCCTCCGTTGGTGAGGATCGCCAGACGATCGCCGCGGGGCGCGCGCACCAGGGCGAGCGTCTGGACGGCGTCGAACAGCTCCTCGAGGGTGAACACGCGCAGCATGCCGGCGCGGCGAAAGGCCGCGTCATAGACGGCGTCGGCCCCCGCGAGCGCCCCGGTGTGGGAGGCCACCGCCCGCGCCCCTTCCGCGTGGCGCCCAGCCTTGACCACGATCACGGGCTTCATGCGGGCCGCCGCGCGGGCCGCGGACATAAACTTACGGGCGTGCGTAACGGCCTCCACGTACAGCAGGATCGCGGTGGTTCCACCCTCGCTGGCCAGGAAGTCGAGCATGTCCCCGAAGTCGACATCGGCCATGTCGCCGAGAGAGACCAGGTTTGAGAAGCCGATGCCCCGCCCGTGTGCCCAGTCCATCACGGAGGTCACGATGGCGCCCGACTGCGCGACAAAGGCGATCCCCCCGCGCGCAGGCATCAGGTGGGCG
The DNA here is from genome assembly GCA_963824085.1 of uncultured Gammaproteobacteria bacterium. GTDB lineage: Bacteria > Pseudomonadota > Gammaproteobacteria > Chromatiales > Chromatiaceae > JARRNE01. The sequence goes on along the minus strand of CAWGNT010000024.1, from coordinate 244,679 downwards.
AAGCTCGCGTTGAGGCCCATGGCCGGCACCAGGATACCGAGGCAATTTGGGCCCACGATCCGCAGCTGATGCGGTTTAGCTGCCCCCTGAATGGCCGATTTGAGCACCTCGCCGTGGGCGTCGCCGCCTTCCCCGAAGCCCGCGGTGATCACAACCGCCGCCCGCGTCCCGCGCGCGCCAAGGTGGTCGATGATCCCCGGCACCACATCAGGCGGTGTGCAGATCACGGCCAGGTCCGGCGTCTCCGGCAGATCCGCCACATCGCGGAAGGTCCGGGTGCCGGCGATCTCCTTGTGCTTGGGGTTGACGGGCCAAACCGGGCCGCGGAAGCCAGACTTCAGCAGGTTTGCGGCAACCACGGCCCCGACCGAATGCTCTCGCGTGCTCGCCCCAATGAGGGCCACCGAGCGAGGGGCAAACAACCGCTTCAGATGACGGACGGACATTGATGGCTCCGAAGAGCTTCAGGTCGTCGCACCCGTGGCAGAACCCACGCGACGATGCCAGGAACGGACGTTCCGACGAATGTAGTTAGACTTATGTACGGTTCGCATTTGGATTTTCGTTTTTCTGGGGCCGGCTTGCGCCCGCCGAAGGGCGCCGCGAGCTCGTCCGGAAGGCTTGGCGGCAGCCTCCCAGCTGCCGACACGCCCAGCGGGCGCAACCGGGCCCCTCCGTCAAGAAGCGAAAATGCCGTGTACGTTGTTGTATAGCACATTGCCGAGGGCCTTCCACCGCCCCTGAGCCATGCCCTGGAACCCCATTGTAAAACGAGCTGCGCCGCCGCGGTCCGCACCCAATCTCGCCGACTACGAGACGGCGCGCGCGGGCTTCTCGTGGCAGACGGTGCACCGCGAGCTGGTACCGGACGGCGCAGCGCACCTCAATATCGCCCGTATCGCGGTCGACCGCCACGCGGAAGCCCAAGGCGACAGCACTGCTCTGCGCATCCTCGGCCGCGGCTTCGAGGTCGAGACAATCAGCTACAGGGCGCTGCGGGACCTGTGCAGTCGCTTCGCGGAGTGTCTGGAGCGGCTCGGAGTACGGCGAGGAGAGGTCGTCGCGAGCCTGATCGGGCGGGAACCCGCGCTCTATGTTGCCGCGCTCGGCACACTGAAGGCCGGGGCCGTGTTCTGCCCCCTGTTTACCGCGTTCGGGCCGGAGCCCTTGCGCCAGCGGCTCTCGATTGCGCGGGTGAAAGTGTTGGTGACGACACCCGCTCTCTTCCGGCGCAAGGTCACGGCCTTGAAGTGCGAGCTGCCGGATTTGCAACATGTGCTCCTCGCAGCGGAGGACGCCGAGGCAATTCCAGATGGATGCCTGCCACTGAAGCAGCTTCTCGAAGGCGCCAAAATGGGCTACGGCACCGCCGACACCGCCCCCGACGACCCCGCCCTGCTGCACTTTACCAGCGGAACGACGGGTAGACCGAAGGCGGCGATCCAGCCCCACAAGGCCATCCTGGCCCAGTACGCGAGCAGCCGGCTCGCCCTCGATCTGCGTCGAGAGGACCGTTTCTGGTGCACGGCCGACCCCGGCTGGGTGACCGGCACCGTGTACGGCATCATCGGCCCCCTCAGTGTCGGGGCTACCTTGGTAGCGGATACCCAGCCCTTCGAGCCTCAGCGCTGGTACCGGCTTCTGGAGGCCGAGCGGGTCAGTGTCTGGTACACCTCTCCAACCGCCATCCGCATGCTCATGCGGGCAGGCGATGCACTGTCCTCGGCAGTACGATCTGTCCGCCCTGCGCTTCGCGGCCAGCGTGGGCGAGCCGCTCAACCCCGAGGCAGTCCTTTGGGGACGAGAGACCCTCGGGCTCCCTTTCCACGACACCTGGTGGCAAACAGAGACCGGGGCGATCATGATCGCCAACTATGCTTGCATGGACATCCGGCCCGGCTCGATGGGACGCCCACTGCCAGGGATCGAGGCCGGCATCCTGCGCCGGATCGACGGTGGGATCGAGCCGATCGCCGAGGCGGAGCAGGAGGGCGAGCTGGCACTGCGCGCCGGGTGGCCGTCCATGTTCACCGGCTATCTGAATGACGAGGAACGCTACGCACGCTGCTTCGCCGACGGCTGGTACTTGTCCGGCGACCTGGCCAAACGAGATGCCGACGGCTACTTCTGGTTCGTAGGCCGCGGGGACGATCTGATCAAGACATCGGGCCACTTCGTCGGCCCCTTCGAGGTCGAGAGCGCGCTCATGGAGCACCCGGCCGTCGCTGAGGCGGGCGTGATCGGAAAGCCGGATGCCATCGCCGGGGAAATCGTCAAGGCATTCGTAGCACTGAGGCCCGGCGGTGTCGGCAACGAGCAACTCCGCCGCCAGCTTCTGGGCCACGCGCGCCGGCGACTCGGCCCGGCGGTGGCCCCAAAGGAGATCGAGTTCCGGGAGCAGTTGCCCAGGACCCGCTCGGGAAAGATCATGCGTCGCCTGCTGCGAGCGCAGGAGACGGGTGAGGCGGTGGGCGACATATCCGCCCTGGAAGACACCGAGGAGGGCAAATGACGCTCGGCTGCTCAGAAAAGAGCCCAGCTGCGTGCAACAGCGGCCGGCTCATGCTTTCCACTCAGTCGCCGTATTTGGCACTATTACGCTAGTCCCTGCGTTCTTTCAGGAACCCATCTGACCCAGTTGGGAAATACCATGACCGCGGATAAGCCCGAGCAAGACGACAACAGCCTGTCACAGCTCGTCCTCGACACACTGATCGGGATTGCCCCTGATATCGATCCAAGCGCCCTCGATCCGGACGTCGCCTTTCGGGACCAGTTCGAGATCGACTCCGTGGACTTCCTCAACTTCGTCATCGGCCTGGAGAAGCGGCTCGGACGGCGCATCCCGGAGAGCGACTTTCCGCGCTTATCCAGCCTCAAGGGCTGCCTGGACTACCTGGGGGCCGAGCCGGCCTGACTGAGCTCCGCGCCTTGTCTCACGGTCCCCGCCGTGTACGATTGTCCCTGGAAACGATACCCTCGAACCCGATCGCAACCCGGAGACACTAGAATGGCTACGGCCAACGATACTGCGGTGCGTGCGGAAAGCCATGGTGCCGCGAACAGCCTTGACGCACCGGAGATCCTGAGTCAGCTCCTCGCGCATGCGGATGTCCGATTCAACGGAGACCGGCCCTGGGACATCCAGGTCAAGGACCCGAGTCTGTTCGATCAGGTCATCCGCCGCGGCTCGCTGGGATTCGGCGAGTCCTACATGGACGGCGCCTGGGAGAGCGAACAGCTCGACGAGACCTTTTACAAACTTCTAAGCGCCGGCATCGATCGCGGTATCACCGGCGTGACCCGGCTTCATTTTCTGGAACTGTTTCTCAGGAACCTCCTCTTCAACCGTCAGTCGCGGAAGCGCGCGTTTCAGGTGGGCGAACACCATTACGATATCGGCAATGACGTCTATGCTGCCATGCTCGACCCCACCATGAGCTACAGCTGCGGCTATTGGAAGGAAGCTCTATCCCTGGTGGATGCCCAGATCGCAAAGCTTCGCCTGGTCTGCGATAAGTTGGAGCTGTCCCAGGGAATGCGTCTGCTCGATATTGGCTGCGGCTGGGGAGGATTGGCCCACCTCGCCGCCGAGAGCTATGGCGTCGAGGTGGAGGGCATAACGGTCTCGCGGGAGCAACGCAAGCTCGCTGAAGAGCGCTGTCGGGGACTGCCGGTCCAGATCAAGCTCATGGATTATCGCGAGATCGACGGCCGCTTCGACCGCGTGGTGTCGGTCGGAATGTTCGAGCATGTGGGCCCCAAGAACTACGCCGCCTACTTCGCCACCGTGAACCGAGTTATGGCGGACGACGGCCTGTTCCTCCTCCACACCATCGGCAACTACGACACGACTCACACGACCGACGCCTGGATCGACAAGTACATCTTTCCCAACGGCAAGGTCCCTTCTGCGCGGCAGATCGCCCGTGCCGTCGAGCCGGACTTCGTCATCGAGGACTGGCACAATTTCGGCCAAGACTACGACCCGACCCTGATGGCCTGGTGGCGCAACTTCGACGCCGCCTGGCCGTCGCTCAAGGGCAAATACAGCGAGCGCTTCTACCGCATGTTCAAGTACTACCTGAATGCCTGCGCGGGTTACTTCCGTGCCCGCCAGGGTCAGCTATGGCAGATCGTGCTGAGCAAACGCAGCCGGCACGCCGTTTACCGCTCGATTCGGTAGACCCGAAACCCTTACCGCCAGCCAGGGTTCCTGTAGCGGTGCGCAGACCCGAGTATTAGCCCACAATGATGGGCTGGTCCGCTGCAAGTTTCCCAGCTCCACATGTCCGACAGTCTGCACCGTTTTCTCTTCGAGCGCGCCGGGGTGCGCGGCGAGCTGGTGTACCTCGACGCCAGCTGGCGCGCCGTACTCGACATCCACGCTTATCCCGACCCGGTGCGTCAACAGCTAGGCAAGGCCCTCGCCGCAGTGCTGCTCCTCACCGGCACCATCAAATTCGAGGGCTCGCTCATCCTGCAAGCCCAGGGCGACGGACCGCTGCGAACTCTTGTGGCCCAGGCCACCCATAGGCGCACCATCCGCGGTCTCGCCCGCTGGAATGGTGCGGTTCCCGACACGGCAGGACTCGCGGACATCTTTGGCGATGGCAGCATCGCAATTACCATCGAGCCACTTGGCGGCGAGCGCTATCAAGGCATAGTGCCGCTGGAAGGCGCCGACTTGGCGGCTGCGCTCGAGACCTACTTCAGCTCGTCCGAGCAGCTCGACACTCGGCTGTGGCTGACAGCCACCGAGCAACGGGCGACCGGTCTGTTGCTGCAACGGCTTCCCGCCGAAGGCGGAACGGAAGAGGACTGGGAGCGCATTTCCCTGTTGGCACAGACCGTTACCGTAGATGAGCTGGTGAGCCTGCCTGCCGAAGAACTGCTCTATCGCCTGTTCAACGAGGAGACCGTTCGGTTGTTCGAGTCCGAGCCCGTCGCCTTCCGCTGCACCTGTAGCCGTCAACGCATCGAAGACACCTTGCGCGCCATGGGTGAGGCGGAGATTGAGTCGATTGTCGAGGAGCACGGGGCAATCGAGGTGGATTGCGAGTTCTGCAACCGCCACTATCACCTCGACCGTGTGGACGCACTCAAGCTATTCGCGGCTAGCGTCCCCCACGAGGCGCCCCCATCGCAGCACTAGTCACGACAGCGCCGCACAGTCTTGGGTGACTAGCTCGATAACTCAGCTGTCGGGCCAGGGTCGGGTACCGGCCGTCGGGACACGCCGTGAATATACATTTTGCACTTGGGTTTTTCGTTTTTTCGGGGCCCGGTTACACCCGCCGAGGGACGCCGTGAATACATCCATGTAGGCTTGACGGCGCCGTCCGTGGCGCCGACGGTCCCGCCGACCCGCACCCGACCCGCATAACGGACCGTCCAGCTGAGGCACGACGTTAATCGCCTTGCCGTCCGTCGTCCGCCTCGCCAGGCTCACCAAATGAGCCCGCGCTGCGATAAAAATAGCGACAGCAATCAACTCAGGGCCAAATCCATGACGCGCACCGACAAAGGCATCCAGGAACGCAGCGCTCATTGCCTCCCCGAGCAGGCCCTCGGACGACAGATCATCATTCAGCGCAGCACCCTCGCCGGCTTCCGCCACCATGCAGCGCCCGCAGTGTGGATCGGCCTTCGTGTGGCTGCTTCGCTCACCCTGAGCCGAGAGACGGAGAACCCCCATGACCCGGACGCGGTGGCCATCTTCTGGAAGGGCCGCAAGCTGGGTTACCTGCCGCGCAGAGAGAACTTCCTGGTAGCGCGTTTATTGGAAAACCGACGGAACCTGAGCGCCCGCATCGAGCGGCTGCAGCCAAAGGCCCACCGCAACCGACGGGTCCGGCTGGCGGTGGTCCTGCATTAGGGGCGCCCCGAGACCTTCTCAGACGCGTCAGTAACGGGCAGCGGCTACACTTCGCGTTTCTGGCGCAAGATGATTCCGAGGGCGAGCCCGATGGTCATTGCGCCGAGCGTGAAGCCCCCTCCAAAGAGCCATCCATGCTCGTGGGCGACGCGGTCTACCCAGCGCTGCAGGCTGACCTTACGTACCTCCAGGGCCTCCTTTTGTGACGCCACCACCACACCGTCGCGCACGAGATAGATAGAAAGCTCGTACCGTCCCAAGGGCGACTTGGCCGGCAACCGGACACTGGCGTAAAAGAGGTGGCCCTCTTTCACCGTGACGCCTTGTCCGTCCGACAGGTAGTAACCTTTCCGTCCCTTTAGACGGAGGAAGGCGACGCGCCAGTCCGACATGCCCGTCGCGTCGCCCGACAGGCGCGCGTTCGCGAGTGCGACTTCAACGCGGAGGCCATACCGCTCCTGCTCGGCGGGACCCAGAAGGACGCCGATGGGCCGCGTCGACAGGAGGTAGAACAAGCCAGGCGCTCCGGCAACCTTCACCCGGCCACCATCCAGCCAGATGGGACCCAGCTTCTCTTTGCGACTTAGCGCAACCTCTTGCCCAGGCGAGACGACCTTGATGACTACGTCGCCGCCACGGGACAACGCGCCGAACAGGAGGAGCTGCTCGCCTTTGAACTCGCTCGTGACGTCCACATGGTCCGCTTCCAGGCGCGTCACCAGTCCCTCCTGGGCCGATGCGTATCGTACCGGCAGAGCCAGTGCAAATGTGATCGCCAGGGCTGCTAGCCCGATCCTGGTCACCTGACCACCCGCACCATCGTATATACCTCGTCCGGCGTAATAAGTAGGGTCGATAACATCTTGGCTGCCACTGCCACGACCAGTAGGGCCAGCACCAGGCGCAGCCGTTCCGCCGGCAGCCGTATTCCGAGCCGTGCACCCCATTGCGTCCCCAACGCGGAGCCTAGGATCAGAATCAGGGCCAGAAAGGGGTCCACTGAATGGTTCACGCCCGCCTGCATCACGCTGACCGCGGCCGTCGTAAACAGCAACTGAAAAAGAGAGGTGCCGACAACGACCCGCGTGGGCATGCGCAGGAGGTAGATCATCATCGGAACCATTACGAAGCCTCCGCCCACCCCCATGAGCGAAGTCAATGCACCAACGGCAACACCTAGCCCGACGGGCACCAGGAACGAGATGCGCAGCCCCGAGGTCGGATAGTCCACCGCCCCCGGCAGCCGCTCGAGCGCCTCGCCGAGGCGCGCGCTCGGCTTGTCGCCTTGACCTGCAGGCCCGGAGGGCCGAGGACCGCGGCGCAGGATGCTTCCCGCCGACTCATAGAGCATCGAGAGCCCGATGAATCCGAGAAGCAGGACATAGAGAAGGACGACCGTGTTCCCGAAGTGGCCACTCCGCTGCAGCTGGCGAGCGGCATAAACACCGGCTGCGGCACCCACCCAGCTTCCGGCGAGCAGACTGAAGGCCATCCGGAAGTCGACGTTTCCCAACCGCCAGTGAACATAACTGCCACTGGCCGCGGTACCCGCAATCTGCGCGGAGCCGGTGGCCACTGCGACGATGGGAGTAACTCCGATGAAGATCAGTAGGGGCGTAATGAGAAACCCCCCGCCAACCCCAACCAGACCCGACAGGAAACCGACAACGGCCCCGAAGCAGAGGATCAGTAGGACGTTCACGTCCATGTGCGCGATGGGCAGAAAGATCTCCACGGAGTTGGGCGAGGTGGAGAAACCGTGCCTACGGAGTACGCGGCTCTTCGGTAGGGGTCAGGTCGCGAAGGTCGGGGCAAATGTCGGCGGAGATACCATCGGGAGGAACGATCAGCACCGGAACGGGAAGCTCTGCGGCCAGCTTTTCGCAGAGACGGCCCAGGCTGCGCCCCAGGCCCAACGCGGCGCGCCTTTCCGTATCAACCCCGTGCCGGCCGGCAACCACCATCACCACCGCCGGCTCGGTCTCCACGACCCGCCGGATCTCCGACTCGGGTAGCCCCTCTACGATGTAGTATTCGGGCATCACATCACAAACCGCTTCGACTCGCTCCGAGATCCGAAGGAGCGTAGTCTCGGCCTGGGCGCGGATGTCTTCCTTCATGCGCGTCTCCACCCCCACCCAGAAGTTCAGCGGCGGAACATCCAGCACGTGGATGAGACCAAGCCGTCCGCCCAACATGCGCGTCAAACGCGCAGCGGCCCCGGCCGCTACAATGGAGTTGTGCGAGCCGTCTATGGCGGCCAACACCAAACCGGAAGCCTGTCCGCTCAAGGCCATAGAGCCCTCCGTCCGGGGACACGAGGCGCTGACCCATCCGATGGGCCGGAAAGGACGCAAGATGCGCGGATTATACTCGCCCAGAGCCAAGGCGAAATTTTTCGAGGGCCGTCGAATGACTGATGAGATCCGAGGCATATGCTGGCACTGCGGCCATGGCCTGACGCGCGCCGATTACGGCCGCGAGACCGTCTGTACCGCCTGCGGCAAAGAGACACACGTTTGCCGCAACTGCCGTCACTTCGCACCGGGGCGCCCCAACGAGTGCGTCGAGCCCATGGTGGAGCGGGTCCTGAACAAGGAAAGGGCGAACTTCTGCGAATTCTTCGAGCCGACCAAGTCACCCGCCGCTAGCGGCCAGCGGGCGAATACCGACCAGCTTCAGAGGGCGGCTGAGGACCTCTTCAAGTGACCGCGGCCGGAGCAGAGTCGGTTCCCCCGTGCGTTTGAGGCAGCACGGCGCGGGTAGAGAGTCCCCTCGCACTCGGGTACACGGCAGCAACGACTATGCTACTTTGCGATCGCAGAGTTGATTGGCCATGGGGCTCGGCCAGCGTCCGGGTCGCGGGGTGCCGCTGCGCGTTCGATTCTCCGAGCACAGGGAGAGTCGGCTATCTTTAGGCCGGACGATGGTATCACCTGACCCGCCGGGCGCTGCCAGAGGTTTCCGATGCGAGCGTCATCCATATTGTGCGCGGAGCGGCGACGGATCCGTGGGCACGCACGATATTACCCTGCCGAGATCGTTTCGATCCGCAGGAAGATCGGCTCTGTGAGAAGCTGGACGATCGTCGCTATCGCTTTCGTCTCGCTCAGCCTGACGCAGACCGCTTGTGCCGGTCCGCCAGACTACGGCGCCCAGCGCGAGGCGCTGGTACGGGAGATCCAGGCCCAGGTTCATCAGACTCGCCGCGAGCTAGGAACTGATCGGCTGGACCCCGCCGTGATCGCCGCGCTAGGCAAGGTACCCCGTGAGGAGTTCGTCCCCCCCGCCCTGCGGAGCGAGGCCTATGGCAATCACCCCCTCCCGATCGGGGCAGGCCAGACCATCTCGCAGCCCTATATCGTTGCCGTCATGAGCCACCTGCTGAAGGCAAAGCCCGGGGACAGGGTCTACGAGCTCGGCACGGGCTCGGGCTATCAGGCGGCCATACTGGCGGAGATGGGGGCAGAGGTTTACTCCGTGGAGATCGTTCCGGAGCTCGCCGAGCGGGCACGCAGCGTCCTGGAGCACCTCGGCTACGACAACGTCCATGTGCGCGCCGGGGACGGCTATCTCGGCTGGCCCGAGGCAGCGCCCTTCGCGGGCATCATCGTGACGGCAGCAGCCGAGCAGATCCCGGCGCCGCTAATCGATCAGCTGGCGACCGGCGGTCGGCTGGTCATGCCGGTTGGGGAGCATGGGTGGACCCAGCAGCTAGTGGTGCTCGAAAAGACGGCACGGGGGACACTCGAACGCAGGGAGGTGCTTCCGGTCCGATTCGTACCCATTACAGGGCCGAACGTGCGCTAGGGAAGCAGTGCTCCCGCTCCCGACACCCCCAACCCGATCCCTCAGGCGAGGGCGAAAAAGTTGCAGCCGATAGGCGCGGCATTGTTACCAGAGCGTCGATCGCGCGGCGCTGTCCTGCTTAGGCGATTTCTGTCAAATCAGGTACCACCTTGCTGGTCCTTTCGCCCGCCTTCGGCGTCACGCCTGCAGTCACATAGCCCAGCTATGCTCCCGTCAGCGTTCCTTGAAGGCGAACGAAAATCCGGCGCAATCTGGTACATGATTTTCCGGCAATCGCCTTAGAACAGCTCGTCGATGACCCGCGGTGCGCTCGAAGGCCCGTACCCGTCGCCCGCATACTGCACCGGCTCAGGCCCGCCCAAGGACTGTTGGTATTCCTCACGAACCCATTCCGTCACAGTATTGCTTCCAGTGGCCGAGGTCAGTGTCCCACGTCGCTTGTCGACCCGGACCTCCACCATTCCCTCCGGCACGTCGAGGATGGCCTCTGGTTTGTCCTTGAGGGCATCTCGCATGAAGCTCACCCACATCCCGAGGCCCGCCTGGCCTCCCGTCTCCCCCCTACCCAAGGGGGCGAAGTCGTCGAAGCCCATCCAGGACACGGCCACCAAGTCCTTTTGGTAGCCGCAGAACCAGGAATCGCGTACATCGTTTGTCGTTCCCGTCTTGCCGGCGAGGTCGGAGCGCCCGAGCTGGAGCGCCTTGCGGCCGGTGCCTTCCCTGATCACCCCCTGAAGGAGCGAGTTCATCTCGAAGGTCAGGCGCGGCTCGAGTACGCGGTTCGCCTGCAGGCCATCCTTGCGCTCTAACGCCGCCGTCTGCGCAGGCGACTGCTCGTAATGGAACCAGCAATCGGCGCAGGCCTGGCGCGGCTTCGCCTCGAAGACGAGCTTCCCGTCACCGTTCTCGACCCGGGTGATGAAGTACGGGTTGACGCGGAAGCCGCCATTGGCGAAGACCGCATAGGCCCCTGCCATCTGAAGCGGTGAAACCTCGGCGGTACCGAGTGCCATGGAAAGACCGAGCGGCAGATTCTGGAGGTCGAACCCGAAACGGCCGACGAAGCGCCTTGCATAGTCAAGCCCCACGTGCTCGAGAAGATAGATCGACGCCAGATTGCGCGAGAGCGTGAGCGCGACGCGCAGCCGGATCGGACCCATCGTCTTGTGGTCGAAATTGTCCGGCTCCCACATCTCGCGCTGGTTCAGGCGGATAGAGATGCGCTCGTCCTTGACGAGACTAGCCGGCGTCCAGCCCTTGTCCAGGGCCGAAGCATAGATGAAGGGCTTGAAGCTGGAACCGGGCTGGCGCCGGGCATCCACGGCACGGTTGAACTTGCTGTCGCTGAAGTAGTACCCGCCCACCAAGGCGCGAATCGCCCCGTCGGCCGGCGAGACCGCCGCCAAGGCACCGGCAGACGAAGGCGCCTGCGATAACGCCCAGGCCCCGTCCGAGTCCTTTCGGAGCCTCACGAGATCGCCGACGGCGACGACATCGGTCAGCCTTCGCGGCGGAGGGCCGCGCCAGTTCTCGCTCTTGAATGGCCGAGCCCAGCTCGCCTGCTTGAGACCGAGTGACACCTTGCGGCCACCCCCGACGTACACCTCCGCCTCTGAACTGTCCGCCCCCACCACGATTCCTGCCACGAGCCGCGGCAGCGAACGCACCGACTCGAGCATCTGGTCCAGCTCGGCGTCCGTCTTGCCCCCGACCTCAAAATGCCCTTCCGGCCCGCGATAGCCGTGCCGCAGATCGTAATCCAGCAGCGCAGTCCGCACCGAGGCTTGGGCCGCGCGCTGAAGCCTGGTGTCCACCGTCGTGGTCACCCGGTAGCCCTCGTGGTACGCATCCTCACCGAAGCGGGCGTACATCTCCCGACGCACCATCTCGGAGACGTAGTCGGCGTCGAGATCCACCTCCTTGCGATGCAGCATCGCATGATCAGGTGCCTGCAGTGCGCTGCGAAGCTCCCGCTCGGTGATATAGCCAAGCCCGCGCATGCGTCGCAGCACATGCTCTCGGCGCGCCATGGCGCGCTTGGGGTTTGAGACCGGATTGTTCGCGGAGGGGGCCTTCGGGATACCGGCAAGCATCGCCATCTCGGGCAGCGTCAGCTCATTGAGCGGCTTGTTGTAGTACAGCGCCGCGGCGGCAGAGATGCCGTACGCTCGATGGCCGAAGAAGATCTTATTCAGATAGAGCTCGAGGATCTCCTGCTTGGTAAACGTCCGCTCGATGTGCATGGCAAGAAGCAGCTCGGCGAACTTGCGCTGGAAGGTCTTCTCCCGCGACAGAAAGAAGTTGCGCGCCACCTGCATCGTGATGGTGCTGCCGCCCTGGGTGCGCTCCCCCGTCCTGGCGTAGTTGAGAGCCGCCCTGCCGATGCCGGTGAGATCGACACCCTCGTGCTCGAAGAATCGGCTGTCCTCGGTGGCGAGGAACGCCTTGACGAGCAGCGGCGGGATGTCCTTGAAGGCGACCGGACTGCGCCGCTGTGCCCCGAACTCTGCCATCAGTCCGCCGTCGGCCGTGTAGACCCGCAGTGGCTCCTGGAGCTGGACGTCCCTCAGGGTGGCCGTCTCGGGGAGCTCGGCGAGGGTCACCGAAACGAACGCGGCACCAACCAGCAGGCCAAGCGTGAGAAGATCGAACGAAGCCGCAAAGAGCGAGGCCACGCGGCCCCACAACCAACGCAAAAGCGAAAACCGAGACTCGCGCGCCCCCTTCGGTGGCGCCGGTGATGGGGTCTGGGGAGGTCCCGGGCGGTCGCCGGCATCCGCTACCATCGCAGGGAAGTCCTCCTGATCCAGCTCCATCCTTTTCATCGTCGCTCAGCACCTTCGCTGCATGAGACCGGCGAAAGGCCCCGCCTGGACCTCACGCCCGAGAGCCAACCCAAGCGAACCGGCATGCTTGATATCGTCTGGGGGACCGGTAAAGGACACTTCAGCCTGCCTCAGACTTCCGTCGATCGTTGGCTGCTGCGAGCTAGCGGCAAACCGCAAACGGGGAGCGGAAGCCTAAGTACTGCATCATCCTCTTGGGATTTCGTCGTCCAGATTCTACACGAGCGCACCAGGCCAAAGAACGCACGCGTATCGAGGCGCCGAATGGAGGTGTCGTATTGAGGAACAGCTCACACTTCTGCCGTGAGGTCCTTCGATGAGCGCGCTCGCGCGCATCTCGGGGAGCCCTGCGCAGGAACGGGGAGCATCGAGACACCCGACGAGGTCAAGACGCCCCGCTTGCCCAGACGCCGACCACGACGAGCCGCAAACGGCGCCAGCGCCCACGAGCCCTACGCTTCGCTGAGACTCTTGGAGGCGACCTCGTAGACGTCCTTTGACAGCTCCTCCACATCCAGGATGCGCTCGAGCTCTGCGCGCATCAGCGCCTGGCGTGCACCGTCGAACCGCCTCCACCGGGTCAATGCCTGGAGTAGCCGGGATGCGATCTGGGGATTGATTGGGTCGATCTCCAAGACACGGTCGGTGAGGAAACGGTATCCGGCCCCGTCAGCCGCGTGGAACCGAACCTGATTGCCGGCAGAAAATGCCCCGACAAGGCTGCGGACGCGGTTCGGGTTGGTGATGGAAAAGGCCGGGTGCCGCGTCAAGTCCCGTACCCGATCCAAGGTGTCCCTGCGCTTGCTCGTCGCCTGAATCCCAAACCACTTATCGAGGACGAGCGGATCGCCGGCCCAGCGGTTGTAGAAGGTCCCCAGCGCGTACTCTCTCGCTGCATCTTCCTGATCGGAAAGGAGCCGCAGCGCGCTCACTACGTCGGTCATGTTGTCGTTTGCATCGAACTGATGGCGGCACCAAGCCAGGGCATCGGGATCGCCCGTCTGAACCAGGTAGCTCAGGGATAGATTCTTCAGTGCTCGCCGCCCAACGGACACGGGCTCTGGGTCGTACGGGCCTGAATCATGGTTTTCCTCAAAGACGGCTGCCAGGTCATCCCGCAGCGTGATGCCGATCCGCCGTTTGAGTGACTCGCGGGCGCGATGAATTTCGTCCACGTCCACGGTCTCCATCTGATCCCCCAGATAAGACTCCGTGGGCAGGGTGAGCACCTCCGCCAGCAGGCCCCTGTCGGCGTCGCGATCCAGCAGGGCACGCCGAAAAGCGGCCAGAAAACCATCCGGGACCGTGACCTCCCGGTCCGAGACCATTGCGAGGAGGATGCGCTGTGAAAGAGCCTGTGCCGCATCCCAGCGATTGAACCCGTCGCTGTCGTGGGCCATGAGGAACATCAGCTCCTCATCGCTATACTCATAGCGCACCTTCACCGGGGCCGAGAACCCCCGCAGCAGGGATGGCACCGGACACTCGGGGATGTCGATGAAGCGAAAGTGCTCATCGTCCTCCCTGAGCTCCAGCACACGGGTACCCGCCGACTGCGCCCCGGCCTCTCCTTCCAGACGCAGCGGGAGGTCGCGCCCCTCCGCATCCAGGAGGCCGATTGCGAAGGGGATGTGCAACGCCGCCTTGCGCGGCTGCCCAGGCGTCGGCGGCGTGCTCTGACGTATGTCCAACGCAAATGACCGGGCCGCTGGATCATAGGTTCCGGCGACCACGAGCTCGGGGGTCCCCGCCTGCTCGTACCAGCGCTTGAACTGGCTCAAGTCCCGGCCGCTCGCGTCCTCCATGCACCGCACAAAGTCGTCAGTGGTCACTGCCTGGCCATCGTGGCGCGAGAAGTAGAGATCCGTCGCCTTTCGGAACAGGTCCCGGCCTAGAAGCTTGGCCTGCATGCGGACAAGCTCCGCGCCCTTGTCATACACGGTGGCTGTATAGAAGTTGTTGATCTCGATGTAGGACTCCGGACGCACAGGGTGGGCGAGCGGCCCTGAGTCCTCCCCGAACTGGCGGCCGCGCAAGGACCGAACATCGGCGATACGCTTGACCGCACGCGAGCCCATGTCGGCCGAGAACTCTTGGTCCCGGAAGACCGTGAAACCCTCCTTGAGGCTGAGCTGGAACCAGTCCCGGCAGGTGATCCGGTTGCCGGTCCAGTTGTGGAAGTACTCGTGGGCGATCACGCCCTCGATGCCCTGAAAGTCCTGGTCCGTCGCCGTATCCGGACGCGCCAAGACATAGCGGGAGTTGAAAATGTTGAGCCCCTTGTTCTCCATGGCGCCCATGTTGAAGTGGCCTACGGCGACGATCATGTAGACATCCAGATCGTACTCGCGGCCGTAGCGCTCCTCGTCCCAGCGCATGGCCTTCTTGAGCGAACTCATGGCATGGTCGCATTTGCCGAGATTCTCAGGCTCGACGTAGATGCGGAGGTCGACCGCGCGCCCGGAGGCCGTCACAAAACGGTCTTCCACCGCCCGCAGGTCGCCGGCGACGAGCGCGAACAGATAGCTCGGCTTGGGAAACGGGTCCGCCCAGCGAGCTAGGTGACGACCGTCGGGCAAGTCCCGCTGCTCCGCAGGATTTCCGTTCGAGAGCAGGACGGGAAACTGCGCCTTTGCCGCCACCAGGGTCGTGGTGAAGCGGCTCATCACATCCGGGCGATCGAGAAAATAGGTGATGCGGCGAAACCCCTCCGCCTCGCACTGGGTGCACAGCATCTTGCCTGAGACGTACAGCCCCTCCAGGGCGGTGTTCAATGCCGGATGCAGGCGCACCCGGGTCTCCAATCGAAAGCGGTCCGGAACCCGGTGCAAAATAAGGCCGTCCGCCTCCACCCGATACTCGGCGGGAGTAAGCTCCCGTCCGTCCAGGACGATGTGCTCCAGGTCCATGAGCTCGCCGTCGAGACGCAGGTCGCCGTTACCGCGAACCGCAGCTGGATTGCGCCGCAAATCCAGCGCAGCCTCCACGACGGTCACCTCCGTATCCAGATCGAAGCGCAGATCGGTGCGATCGATCAGAAACTCAGGAGGGCGATAGTCTCTCAGGTGGACGGCAGGCGGAGTGTTGCGGTACATGGGATTCCTCGGAGAAAAACTCGGCCGCAGCAGCTCCGCGCCGCGTGCAGACCCTCAACGCATGGCGCCATCCGGCCCGAATACATTGCTGCTGCGGGTTGTATTCCGGGCTGAGGCATCAATTTTCAAGGGCTTGTAGGGTGCGCGCAGAAAGGCGCAGACCAAAGAACACGGGGCGCGGACATGTCGAAAGTCGTGATGTATACAACCATGATCTGCCCATACTGCATGCGGGCCAAGCATCTCCTTCAGCGCAAGGGCGTCGAGTACGAGGAGATCCGCATCGATGGCGACCTCGAGCAGATGCACGTCATGATGGAGCGCACCCGCCGACACACCGTGCCACAGATCTTCATCGACGACTACCACGTCGGCGGCTTCGACGACCTGGCAACCCTCGAGGCGCGAGGCGAGCTAGACCGTTTGCTCGGGCTGTGAGCTCGCCCGACCTAGATGGCGGGATCCGGCTCGACAAGTGGCTGTGGGCCGCTCGCTTCTTCAAGACACGCCATTTGGCGACGGAGGCCATAAGCGGCGGCAAGGTCCAGGTCAACGGCCAGCGGGCGAAGCCGGGCAAGGCGATCCGTGTCGGGGCCCGGCTCACGATCCACAAGGAATCGCTCGAATGGGAAGTGGAGGTGACGGCACTCTCCAAGCAACGGCGTTCGGCGCCGGAGGCGGCATCCCTCTACGAGGAACGAGAGGAGAGCCGGCTGCGCCGCCAGACACAGGTGCGTGAACGCCGCGAGAGAGGGGCCTACTCTGTCGAACCGGCCGCCAAACCGAGCAAGCGCGACCGCCGCATGATCGAGCGATTCACCCGCAAGTCGGACGACTGAGCGGGAGAGACTGAGATGGATAACGAGATATTCCGCAAGACTTACCACTCGATCAACGAGCGGTTTTGCCCGTACGAGAAGAGCATACTCACCAACAACTGCGAATGCTCCCTCGCCAAGCGCTTCTGCATCGCCGAGCGCGAAGGGGTCCGCTGTAGCTCCGACGCCGCCCAAGCCAGGTGCCTCCAGGTGCTCGAGCTTCTGCGGCGACAGGCGCGCTTCGCCCTCAAGGCCACGGACGAGCGCGCCGCCCTGCCTCACGCCAAGGCCATGCGCGTCCAGGTCGGCGGTCTGCGCGGCCTGCAGGCAGCCCTGGCACCCGGCCATCCCATCCCGTCGCGCATCGAAGACGTCCACGCGATCATCGAGGCCGCGCAAGAGCGATTCGGGGACCTCGCCGACGTCCCCTTCCA
Organism: uncultured Gammaproteobacteria bacterium; assembly: GCA_963824085.1. Taxonomy (GTDB): domain Bacteria; phylum Pseudomonadota; class Gammaproteobacteria; order Chromatiales; family Chromatiaceae; genus JARRNE01. The sequence goes on along the minus strand of CAWGNT010000024.1, from coordinate 227,798 downwards.
GCCGATCATCCAGCAAATCGCCGCCTACAAGGGCCGCAAGCGGCGGCGTCCGCGGCATTAAGAGCGCAGCACAAAAAAAAGACCCATCGCACAGTCTGGGGCCCCTCACGGAAGCCCGGGCTGGTTTTCTCGACCTTGTCACAGTTGGGCGGCCGCCCAGCTTCTATCTTACCGGGCAATGACGTGCTCCCTCGTCTGTCTCTCGGGTACGGGCGGAGGGGCGAGGGATCGAGTGCACAAAGGGGTAGAGCGCGTGCAGGCATCTAGGTGACATCCGGCGCCGGCCAAGGCCGGGACGGGGGTGTCATCTGATAGCCGCACACAGCTCGCCCCTCCCCGATCGGCGCGTTGGGTTCGCTCCGGGTAGGGAGGTTCCAATGAAGGCGAGCGACGCCGGCTTCCCCCTCGTTGAGCTGATGGTCACGCTAGCCGTGGCCGCAATCCTGCTGACCGTCGGCGTACCCAGCTTTCAGCAGCTGATCATGTCGAATCGTCTGACCGCCGCGGCCAACGATATGGTTGTGGCCATAAGCGTCGCCCGCTCCGAGGCCATTAAACACAATGCGGCCGTCAACCTGAATGCCGACTGCTCGGTCAGCTTTGACGGAGGCACCGTTCGTGCCGCTGTGGTGCCGCCAGCCAATGTCAACCTCGACAGCGTGCAGGCGCTGATTGCCACACCAGTCGGCCTGTTGCAGGTAGCGGACCCCGGCGCAGGCTATTCCGGACTAGGGGCCGACATCAACAGCACGAGTATCACATCCGGAAACCATCGTTGCGTCTATCTCGCGACCGGGTCCGCCATCAGCATCTGTCGTGATTCAACCGCCTGTGGGGGAACCACACCAAATGCCAGCTGGGCGAACTGATCCTGCGTGCACGGCCACCTGTCTGCGCGGGGCGCAGACAGGCGTCGGCCTGGAGGTGCTGATCGCGGTGGTGGTCTTGTCAATCGGCTTTCTCGGCATGGCCGCGCTCCAGGCCCGTGCGCTGGCGAACAACAACAGCGCCATGATGCACACCCAGGTCACGGTTCCCAGCTACTCGATCCTCGACGCAATGCGCGCCGACCGAGCCAACGCGCTGGCCGGCGGCTACAACACCATCGCGACCTATGATGGTGTAGACGGCAATGGGAATTCGCAATGCACATTGAGCCCCACCCTATCCGGCCTTGCTGACAGCCAGGTCGACACCTGGTGCACGGGAGCCGGCGGCACGTCCCCGGATGGGCTCGCCAGCCGAGGCTTCACCAAGCAGACGGCAGGTGACATGACGGGTAAGTCAGGTTGGTATATGGACCTGACCTCGCCGGTCAACGGTGCGGAGGGAGAACGGATGGTCACACCGAATCAGTTCCAGGGCAACCAGCTGATCGGCACCTCGCGAATTCCGGACGCTTCCGATGTGTGCAACCCCAGCGGCCGTGGCTGGATCATGGCCCTCGATCCCTTCACCGGCACCAATGTCGGCGAGCCATTCTTCAACCTTAACGGCGACGGCGTGGTCGATATTGCCGATGTCATCACGGATGACAACGGTGAATCCTATCCGGCGGGTGGCGTTGGATTCGATTCTCCGCCCAATAACCCGATCTTCGTGGGCAACACCATGCTGGTCAGCTTTGAGAACGGCACAACTGCCTCGATAGAGACCTCGGGATCCACCGGGACCGGTGGCAGGATTTCGTGGCGAGAGCTGGTCAATCCATGAGGGGGGAACGGGCCGTGCAGCAAAAGATTAAACATGAGCCGATCCAAATACCCGGCACTCAGAGAAGATCTAGCCGCCGCGCGACATCGGGATTTACCCTGATTGAGCTGATGATCGTTGTGGCCATTGTCGCCATCCTTGCGGCGATTGCCTACCCGTCATACATCGACCAGATCACCAAGACCAAGCGGGCCTCGGCAGCGGCTTGTCTGTCGGAGTTCGCTAACTACATGGAGCGGTATCACACGACAAATATGCGTTACGACCAGGACAGTGTAGGCACAGCCAATGCGTTGCCAGCGCTGGATTGTGCCAGTGCCGACCAGACTGGGACAGATTACGCTTACTCGTTCACCAACACCCAGCCGACCCAGTCGACCTATGTTATTCAGGCGGTGCCGCAAGGAACCCAGGATAGCCGCGATACCCGATGCAAGACGTTGACGCTCGATCAGGCCGGCCAACGCGGTATTGTTGCCGGCACTGCGACCGTCGGAGATTGCTGGTAGCTTCGAAACCCGGCTAGGTCCTACTGTGCGCGGCCAGGTCCGGGTTGGCGCGGCCCGCGACGCCGTGGGGCGTACACGAACATATTCGAGAGGGGCCTGACAGGCCGCACCCGACTCGGGCGTCGCGCCCACCACATGGCACTGATGGCTATGGCTCCGGCGCCACTAAGATGATCGTAGGTTACTGACGCCATGACCATTTCCATCACCCAGCCCCTTTCCAAAGAGGCGCCTCCGGACCGCACTACGCGCGAATTTCACGGTAAACACACCGGGCGAAATTAGGCCGGTAGAAAATATTAGTGTGAAGTAGTGAAGCAATCCGTTGTAAGGCCGGCATGTCTGCTACTGCAGCAGCGCGGGGTAGGAGCGCGACCATCGAATGGCTTCACGCTCGCCGAGCTTCTGATCACCTTCGCCGTGTTTGGCATCCTGGCTGCCATTGCGGTCCCCGGCTATCTCGAACAGATGAACAAGGCGCGCAGATGCGACGCGCGACGAAGCTTGCACGAGGTAGCGAACCAGCTTGAGCGCTGTCATTCCCGGTTTCGCGCCTACAACGACCCGGGCTGCGATATCGTCAGTGCCGGCCCAACGGTGAGCCTGATCTCCCACGAAGGCCACTACCTGATAACCAGCGCCGTGCTTGCGGTCGACAGCTATACCATCGAGGCCGTGCCGCAGGGCATACAAGCCGGGGATGTGACTTGCGCGTCACTGACACTCACGAACAAGGACGTTGCCAAGGCCTGGGATGCAAGCGGCAAGGAAACGTCGGCCGAGTGTTGGCAGCAGTAGCGCACAACCAGCTGTCACGATGCACTTCGACTGTTTTGTCGGCGGCAGCTGCTATCCAGGATGCCCTGCCGTCGCCCGCCCGACCTGAAAGCCCCCGATGACCGACGGCCAGACGGACTCCCAACAACACCGGTGATCGAACCCGCTGATCACGATCACAGCTGAATTCGGCTGATGCCCTCCCACGGATCGAACGATGTCCGGGGGAACATTTCGGTCAAGGCTACCGACATAATGCAACTGTCTTACCCTGCTGTTGAGCGGGGGCCCATCAGCCGGGTTTATGGATTCCCCCAGTGGGCTGTACCCGTGCAGCTTTGCCCAGCGGGCGGGGTCCAGGTTGGCGGCGACGGTAATCACAGCTCGCGTCGCCTCGATTCGCCGGGCGAGCAGCATCGCCAGCGTGCCGCCGCCGCTGTAGCCGATCAGCACGACCCCGGAAAAGCGCGATATATCGAGGATATGCGTAAGCGCTGCCTCCATGCTGGCGACGACTTCCGGCCCGTAGCGCCCGCTGGTCCACATCTCCGGGCTGCAGCCCGGTGCAACGGCCTGGCCGTTGTAGCAAGGCCGCCCCAGGTAGATTGAAGGGGCCGGGTCCTGGCCCATCAACCGCAGCGCTAAGGGCTCACGAGGGGTGGGGTCCCCCGACACGGCGTACCTCGTCCTCCACGGGAGCCCATCGCCCTCCAAATAGACGTGCAGCACCTTGCCGTGCGCCTCTCGCCAGTGATTGCGGTACAGGACGTGCTGAAAGTGCGTGCCGGTGACCACTTCCCGCTTGAACCCGTAGCCCGCCGCCAGCGCGTCCAGCCGTTGTGCGGGCGCACACCCCCCCAGGAAAACCAGGAACGATGGGAACAGGTAGGCAAGGATCCTTCGCGGCACACCATTGCCCGCCCACCTATACCGAACTCGCCCGACTATTTCGCTCCTGGACCATAGGGGATGGGCCGCTCCCGGCAGCGGGGAGGCTGCCGGCAAGCCTAAATGGACGTGTTCACGGCGTCCTGCGGCGGGAGCGGTCCGTCGCCAAAAAAAGAAAAAACCAGATCGGAGGGGCATAACTCGTACCAGCGCCTGCTGCGGCGACCCGCACGCGCACCAGCCTTGGTTCGGCGTCAAGGAAGACTTAGCCCCGGAGGGTCGTTGAAAATTCGGGCAGTCCATGTAGCATCCGTCTGTGGCCCCGCCGCCACCAGCCGCTCGCGATGCGTCTCAGCGGCGTGCGGTCGGCCGAGCACCCGCACCGGAAGATCCGTAAGCCTCAGAACCCCGAAATCACCCGTCGATTCCATCACTCTCCGTCCTAGCAGTACGCAGTCGCTCGCCGTCAACCAACTCAATGCAGATTCCAGGCTATACGATCATTCGCGAGCTGGGCAGGGGCGGCATGGCCACGGTCTATCTGGCGACGCAGGATCGGCTCAACCGCCAAGTCGCGCTGAAGGTCATGGAGCCCGTCTCGGGTGCCGTTGAGGACTTCACTCACAGGTTCGCGAAAGAAGGACAAATTATCGCGCAGTTCCAACACCCGCAGATTGTCACGATCTACGACTTCAACTCTTACGACAGCATTCATTACTTCTCCATGGAGCTCCTTCCCGGCGGCACCCTCGCCGAGAGAATCCCGGAAGGGCTTCCCCTGGAACGTATCCTCGAAATTGTCAAAAAGGTCGCGGAGGCACTGGCCTACGCCCACGAGCGCGGGGTCATACACCGAGATCTGAAGCCGCAGAACATCCTGTTCCGTGCGGACGGCACTCCCGTGCTGACCGACTTCGGCATCGCCAAGATCCTGACCAGTAGCCCCGAAGCCACGCAGTTGACACGGCTCGGGACGGCGATCGGCAGTCCGCGCTACATGAGCCCGGAGCAGATCACGAGCCAGACGCTGGATTCCCGGTCGGATCTGTACAGCCTGGGAATCGTATTCTTCGAAATGCTCACGCGCGAGCAGCCCTATCACGCGGACGATGTCATTAGCCTCGCGATGAAGCACTGCGCCGAGCCGGCGCCACGGCTTCCGGAGGAGCTCAAGGCGCTGCAGCCCGTCCTGGACAAACTCTTGGCCAAGACGCCTGACGACCGTTTCGAGAGCGCTCGGCAGCTCATTCAGGCGTTGGAGCGGATCGACACCCGGAGACTGGATCAATCGTCCGACAACGACGAGACGCGAATCGTCACTCCCGTTCAAGCTCGCCCAAGGGCGCCCGAGGAAGCACCTGAACCCAACAAACCCCCGAGCACCCGGAAGAAGGGCCTCGCGATCAGCGGCATCCTGCTGTTGGTCGCCGCCGCGGGGATTGGCGGCTACCTCGTCTTTCTCCGGCAGCACACCCCTTCCACAGGATACGAGATCACCCTTGGGCTGCCGCCGGCACAGAAGGACCGATCCACAACGGCCGCAGAATACGAGCGGCTTGCCGTCGAGCATTTCCATCGGAAGGAATTTCAGCAGAGCCTCCAGTTGACAAGGCTGGGCCTCGCGACGACCCCCGGGGACGCCCGCCTGTTGGCCCTGCAGGACCGCATCGAAGCCTACCAACGCGCAACCGACCTGCTCACGGAAGCGACACAGCGTGCTCAGGACGGTTCGTTTGAGCAGAGCCTCCAACTCATTGGGCAAGGTCTGCAGCAGGTGCCAAATCACCCAGGCTTGAAGGCACTGCGCACCGAAGTCGAGCGTCAATTCCGCGAAAGCAAGCGAAAGCAGGCCCAGCAGCTGCTCGCTCAGGCCCGAGCGAGTCGGCAGCAGGGCAATCTCGGGGAAGCCATGAAGCTCATTGAGGAGGGATTGCGGCTTGTCCCGTCCGACCCTGATTTGGAGGCACTCCGTGCCCAGGTTGCAACCGAAGCCGAAAAGCGGAAGAAGGCGGGCGCGCTATTGGCCGAGGCGCAGAAGCGTCAGCAGCAGGATGCGCTGGACGAGAGCCTCGCCCTCGTCGAACAGGGGCTACAGCTCGTACCCGACGATGCACAGCTCCTCGAGCTCCGCCGCACCGTTCAGGACCAGCAGCGCCAGCGCCGGCAGGCGCGAGCCGCCGAGCTACTCGCCCAGGCCCGGGAGCAACGGGACCAGGGAGCCTTACCAAAAGCCCTGCAGCTCGCCAATGAAGGGTTGCAGCAGATACCGAACGACAAAGACCTGCTGGCGCTGCGTAGCCAGGTCCAGGACCAGGTCGACAAGCAACGCAAGGTGGCCGACCTCGTTGCCCAAGCACACGACCGCAAAAGTAAAAATGATCTGGACGACAGCCTGAAGCTGGTCGAAAAGGCGCTGAAGCTCGCTCCGGATCAAGCGGACCTGCTGGCACTCCGCGTCGAGGTAAAGGCGGAGCTCGACGCGAAGAAACGCGTCGATGGATTGCTGCGAGGCTGCGCCAAAGAGTTCCCGCTGGAGCGCCTCTCCGCGGAAGGGGTCGACGCTGCCGCGGCCTGTTACAACCAGGTTATCGCCCTGAAGCCGGACGACGCCGAGGCACAGGCGAAATTGGACCGGATTGCAGACCTGTCCGCCGACTGGGTGGTGGCGGCAATCTCGGGTGGCGAGCTCGATAAGGCTGAGACCTTATTGGCGGAATTGAGCCACCTTGAACCCAATTATCCGCGACTCGCGGAATTGACCCACGACCTGAAGGCCAAGCGACAAGAGGCGGCGGCACTGGCGAAGCAGAAGGCCGAGGAGGAGGCGCAACAACAGGCCCAGCGTGAGCTGCTGCCGGAGATGGTCTCTGTCAAAGGCGGGTGTTACGAGATGGGCAGTCCGCCAAGCGAGCCCGAACGCGAAAGGGACGAGCATCAGCACAAGGTCTGTGTGAAGGACTTCCGCATCGGCAAGTACGAGGTCAAGGTGAAGGACTTCCGCCGCTTCGTTGACGCGACGGGCTATCAGACACTCGCGGAGCGAGATGAGGGCGTCGACCGCGGTTGCTGGACCCTCGACCAGAGCGACCAGGAGACGCCGTGGAAGTATCGGACCTGGGCAAGCTGGCGCAAGCCAAACAAGTACCGTGACACCCAGGACGACGAGCCCGTGTCCTGCGTTAGCTGGACCGATGCGGAGGCGTATATTCACTGGCTGAACGGTGCAACGGGAAGCCACTACCGACTCCCGACCGAGGCGGAATGGGAGTACGCGGCCCGTGCAGGCACCACGACCGCTCGGTTCTGGGGCGACGGCGTCGACGCACGTGCTTGTCAGTATGCCAACGTGGCCGACACCGGCCACAACTGGGCCGACGGCTTCCCGTGCGACGACGGCAGCGAATGGGTTGCACCGGTCGGCAAGTACCAGCCTAACGCATGGGGCCTTTATGACATCCTGGGGAACGTCTCGGAGTGGACCTGCTCACCCTACGACCAAAGCTACGGAGGGGGCGAGTCAGAATGCATGGGACACGACCCCGCCGTTCCGCTGACGCTCCGGGGAGGATCTTGGTACAGCGGTCCGAAGCCGGTTCGAGCGGCCTATCGTGACAGGAACTACCGCGAGGTCCGTTACAGCTTTCTAGGCTTCCGTCTCGCCGGCGACTGATTCCCCCCCTCAGACTTCGGTCCCTGGGGACATTTATCAGACTCGCCGGCGGTGGGGTAACCCCGTCTGTAAGGCAGCTCCCCGTAAGCCTGCGGTTCCGCCCCAAACCGCAGGCTTACGGGCCGCCGGCCATTCGGCGCTTGGCGTCTAGGACGCCCTCGTACTCCTCTCTCCGGCTGAGCTCGAGCTTGCCGAGCTGAGATGCCTTCGTGCGCGTCGCCTCCAGCCTCTGTTGGCTCTGCTGCAACTCGCTCTCGCGCGCCTGCAGCTCGTCCCGCAACGTCTGGATTGTTGAAGCACTTGCACCCGCCCTTTGCTGTACGCGATCCAGCTCACTCCGGAGCCGGTCTACCTCGGAGCGTACGCGATCGATCGCCTGCTGCTCCGCGGCGACCCTCGCGTTGGCCTGATCGCGCTGCTCTTGCACGGCGTGCAGCTCGGTCTGCAGGCGCTCGGCTTCGCTTGCCGCGTCACGCCGCTGGCTCTCCAGCAGTCTCTTCTGCGCCTCGTAGCTGCGCTTGAGGGCGTCGACCTCGGCCTGATGCGACGCGAGCTTTGCCTCTTGCGCCTGTATGCGGGCCCGGAGCTGCGCCGCCTCCTCTTGCGTCTGAGACCCGGCGCCTCCGCTGTTGAGACGTGCGAGCTGTCGCCGGTCGTCTGCCAACGAGGTCTGGGTGCCCTTGGCCGCCTCCGACTGACGCTTGAGCCTTTCCTCGGTGCTTCGCAGCTTCTGGCGCAGGCCGTCCGCGGTCCTCTTGCGCAGCGCGAGCTCCTTCTGGAACCTTGCGCGCTCGGCCTGGAAGCTCGACTCGAACACCAACCGGTCGTCGGTGATACCCGACGCCTTCCGGTACCAATCGAGCGCAATCGCCTTATCCTTCGGCACGCCGAGACCGCGCTCGTACAGAGACCCGAGACTGGTCTCTGCGGGGCGGTAGCCGCTATCTGCCGCCTTCCGATACCAGCTGGCGGCCTCTGCATAGTTGGGCGACGGCAAGCCCAGGCCCTTCTCGTAGATCTCGCCCACATACGTCTGGGCCACTGGATCCCCTGCCCGGGCCTTCGGCAATAGGGACTGCAATGCCGACGAGTAGTCGGACCGATCGAAGACGATGTACTCTCCGCCGCGTATCGCACAGTCCTTCCGCGTCGTCTTCGCGGGGCGCCGGGGCGTCAAATAGGTCATCATGGTCCCGAGCTGCCGGATCTGGCCCGGCAGCATGCAGTCGACCAAGACGAAGTCATCAACACCACCTGCTGACGACGACTGTGCGACCGCAGGCACGGCGCCGTGGTCTCCGGCCTGCTGCGTCGAGACACAGGCAGCCGCCAACAGGACGAGGGCCGACGCCCCCGTCCGCCGAAGGACGCGCACGATCATTTCTGTCGTCATTGCAGTCCAGTGTCCGTTTGATGCGAACCGCACTTAGAACTCGAGCCTTACGCCGGCGTTGACCGCGTTGTACGTGACGCCGTCGTAACCTAAGAGGGTATTATAGGAGATGAAACCGGAGCGGCCTTGCGCGAGCTGCGCCGAGACACCTACGCCGAGGTCGAAGTAGTTCCGGTCGGGCTGGTTGGTCAACACGAAGAACGGGGTGTTGTTGATGTCGTTGACGAACCGGGTTCCGACCTGCTCCTGGCCGTTCATGAACTCGTGCACCCATGAAAGGCTCAGCTGCGGGGTGAATACCCCATGGGCGGTACTGAATGCCTTGGCGATCTGGAATCCGAGGTTGGACCTGAACGACTCGTAGGTCTGCGAGTCGAGTGCCTGAGCCATGCTGCCGCCCGTAGTGATCGGGCTGGACATCCGCTCGCTATAGCTATCGACCGAGTTCCGGAGATAGGTCAGCCGAGCAAGGGGCGTGAAGGACAGATCTTGCTGATAGATCGTATACCCCGTACCGAGGCTGAAGTTCCACAAATCCGCATTGGGGTCCGACTTGGCCACCTGATTCGCGGTCTGGTTGTTGATCGTATAGACAATATTGCGCTTCAGATTGTAGTCGTTGGACGCGTAGCCGATCATTCCGTCGAAATACAGGCCGCTGGGAAGGAAGTAGGTGCCGTAGACCGCACCCCCCCACGAGCTCGCGTCCATGTTTCCCCGGTTGCTGTCATAATCGACGTTGCCGTCCCAATACTGCAGATACCCACCAGCCACAAACTCGTCGGTGACCCGGTAATCCAGTCCGCCGGATACGCTCCAGCCGTCGAAGTCGTAGCCGGGTTGATAGCTCGTCTTGTCCTCGCTTCCGTTGACGTACTGACCGTTCAGGAATCCGCCGAAGCGGCCGAAAGTCACATCACTGCTCGCGCCCCCGCCCGTCTGTCCAAAGAGACTGTTCGCGGCCAATGCCGAGCCTGCGCCGTACGCCGGTAGACCGCTGGCCACCCGAATACGTTCCAGGCGACCGCTGACGATGGCGACACTCATCCTGGCAGTACGCAATGCGGCAGAGTTTTGCGCGTTGATCTGATCGGCAGCTATGTCCGTAACGGCCTTATCGGACCCCGCGGGATCAGTGCTTGCGCCACCCACAATGAGGTTGCAGTCTTTCTGGAATGCTTGGTTATTCGGAGCTCCCTCCGCATTAGCCCCCGTCTTGCAGGTCGCGAATATAGCGGCCCCCGTTATGGCGCCGTTCGCAGTATATGCTTCAGCAATGACGTTCGCCCAGCGCGGGAACGCTACAGGAAGCATCACAAATGCCGCTACACCAATAATCTTGATTGCCCGCGCCGGATCGGAGACATCACGTCGCTTCTTCATCTTGAGCTTCCCCCACGTTATTGAGAGCAAAAACCATCGCTACAGATACGAGCAGAAACTGGACGAACCAGTACCTTAACAGGCTGAACTCACTCAGCCCTCCGAGGAGAATCAGCGTAAACGCGGCCGTCAAAGCAATCCACAGTAAATCGCCTCTTGACTGCAGGTAAAAGCTGCGCAGCATTCTCCCCGCTACAATCAGAAAGCCCATGAAGCTGACGAATCCAGCCAAGCCACGCTCCGCCAAGAGCTCCAAGTACAGGCTGTGGGCCCACGGCGAATGAATTGCAGGAGACATGAGGACCCAGTCCGGGAAACGAATGCCGGCCAAGTAGCCTTCGTAGAGGGGCGAGAACATGCCAGGTCCGTGACCCAGCGAAGGCGCACCGAGAAACATCTTCCAGGCGGCCGCCCATAGAGGCACACGGAGCGACAGGGTTTGCACATGGGCGAACTTTTCCGCCAAGCGGAACCCCGAGGACGCGTCCACGAGAAGCAGCAAACAAACACTGATGCCCAGCACTGAGACAGTCTTCCGCCAACTCGCCCCGGCGCGCATCGCGACAACCAAGACACACGAAATAACAAACAGCGCCACGCCGCTCCGGCTCTCGTAGATGGTCAGCGTCGCAAGGGCCATTAATAAGGTCATTCCAGCCGCTGCCTTGATTGGCCAGACGGTATGGCGCAATAGCCAGATCGCAGAGAAGGGTGCGACCAGCGCCAGAATGAGGAGGTCATTCGGAACCGAAAGATAAGGAAGCCCCGCAATCTTCATCCATTGCGTCGGGGACTGCGCCGGGTTCCCAAGTGCGGTGAATAGGAAAACACACGAAATTGCGGCACCCATTCCGACAAGCGCCCACACCAACCTCTCGGCGCGCTCGTGGCCGAACCGCGAGGCGATAGCGTGGAAGACCAGTATCTGGGGGAGAAGGGAGACGCTCACGTCAAGGCTTCGAGAGAGAGATGCCGAGCCCAGGATCGAGACAAAGCTCGCAGCCAGAAAGGCTGCTCCGAATAAATACAAAGCCATACCGTCATTGGAGCGAAGGACCAATCTCGGCTTCTCGACCACGATCAGCATGCCGGCCGAACCACCGACAAGAGCAGCCGATACTTGGGCCGAAAGCGGCAACGCCTGGAGGACAATGCCTACGAGGATGCCAAAAAAGGCAAGGTCTCCCGGCGATCGGCCGGAAACCATCTCACTGCCCACTGAGACGGCCTGAGGTCCCGTCAGCACTGATCTGTGCATCCGCGCCCCCGCTGCGAACGCGAGATTTCGATCTCCCGGTCAGCCCGCGGCCTGGCAAGCCATCCGCCGACCCGCGAGTGCCGATCAGCTGGCAACCACATGCCTGGATCCACCCAGCCGCGCGCCCGTCATGACCGAACCCCGCCCCCCTGGATGGTCGATGCGCTGGCGTGGACGCCGAAACGCGCGAAAATGCAACGTTGTTGCTACAAAGCACACGTGTTTTACTATGGCATAGTGAACGGTCGCCGCCTCACCAACAACGACCAAGGCTAAAGAGCAAAATCCGTCACTTGCGTGGAGCCTTGCTCAGGCTAGCAGAATCTCCGGGAAAAGCAACCAAATGCTTCCGCGCGACAGCCGATCGTAGTGCACGGCGCTTGTTGCGCTTGCGCTACATGGTTGGCGGCAAATTGTGAAGCGTTCATGCAGGCGCGGAAAGTCGAGATTCGCCCCAGGCTCGTAGACAAGCGAGGCTTCGGACGCAACAATTGTCTCGTGATGCGAAGACAAGCGAACCCTTGCTCAGCGCCTGGTAACCACCACATGTCATCGACAATCTTGGGGTCAGTAATGCCAATCCTGTGTGCCGCGCTATTCGGGGCGGTATTGCATGTCGGAATGGCCGCTGCGGACCCGGTGGACGCACCTAGCGATGCTCAGGACCTCGATTTCTGGGAAGAGCTCGCATTCTGGGACGCGATCAAGGACAGCAAGAATCCCCAAGAATACCGTGCCTATCTGAACGCCTACCCCCAAGGTCGCTTCGCAGCCCTGGCCCGCCTCCGCATCAAGGCGCTGGGCGGATCAGGGAAGCCAAGCGGCCCGGAGCCCGTTGGTCGGGACACGGCACGCGAACGGACGGCACCTCATGATGGTGAGCATCCGCGCAAGATAATCCGCGACTGTGACGGCTGTCCCCAGCTGGCAATCATCCCGCCCGGCCGCTTCCGAATGGGATCGGCACGGGGCAGGCGCGAGGAGCAGCCCGTCCACACCGTGGAGCTTTCCCAGCCGTTCGCGATGGGCATCTACGAGATCACTGCCGGTGAATGGGATGTCTGCGTGCGGGAAGGCGGCTGCAAGTACAATCCCGCCCGCCAAGAGGGGCCTCGCATGCCGATCAGCAACGTGAGCTGGGAGGATGCACAACGATACGTGCAGTGGCTGTCGAAAAAGACGAAGAAAGAATATCGACTTCCCAGCGAGGCTGAGTGGGAATACGCGGCACGCGCCGGAACCACGACCGACTATTGGTGGGGAAACTCCGTGAAGCCTGGCATGGCAAACTGCACGGACTGCCAAAACCCCGGCGACGGCAAAGGCAAGGTGGCGGTCGGTTCGTTCAAGCCCAACCCGTTCGGCTTGTATGACGTTCACGGAAATGTGTGGGAATGGACTGCAGATTGCTGGAATCCGTCCTACAAAGGTGCCCCATCCGATGGGCAGCCCTGGGTCCGCGGCGAGTGCCTGAGCCGCATACTCCGCGGCGGCAGCTGGAATCTGGACAGCGATTACATGAGGGCATCCCGACGCGGCCGCTACGACCTGGATGTTCGCTACTACCTGAACGGCTTTCGCGTAGCCAGATCAATGGAGTAGGCGCCGCGGAGGCTGCAGGGACGCGTTCACGGGTCTGCCCCCTGCCTCGACAGGCTGAACACGACACGGGGTTGCAGCTACGGCACGGCATGCAGTCACTGTGTCCGAAGACGGCTGCCCCGCAATGGCTGACGCATGGCGCCGACTCCCACGGGCGAGATGCCTACGGCACGGTGATCGTGATCCTTTCGGACATCACGGGAGGTGTGTGCGGAATGTGCTTGGCGTCGCCGAGCAGCAGCTGCAGCGTGTGCTTTCCCTTCGGAAGAACGAGGTGATATTCGGTCTGTCCGCGACCGAAATGGACGAAATGGTCGTCGCTCGGAATCTCTTTGTCCAGGGGCGGCAGATCGGTATCGATCAGCAGGTGGTGGTGTCCGGTGTATTCCTTCTCGACACCGGCGGGCGCGACTCCCATACCATGGAGGCCAAAGAGCACAACGAAATCGCCGCCCGGGATGACCTCGCCGTCATTCGGCCAGATAATGTACGAAAACGCATCCTGCGGGGCCGGTGTCGGCCCACCCACCAGGGGCGCCGTCTCTTCCGGTGCTGCTCCTGATCCGGCGGGCTCGAGAAGCGGCGCATAGACGTAGCCCATCTGACCGCTATCCAGTCTAACCTGCCGCCAATTCCCTCCCGCCGCGTCACCGAGCACCCGGACCCCCTTACCCTCTGGGAGAAATCCGATGCGCTGGGAATTCGTCGTGGGTGCCGCCCGGACGTTCGAGTTTGTCTTGGCGTTGAACAGCGGGTGGGTACCCGCGGCCCCGCACAAGGAAGGACTGACGCACAAGAGCGCCAAGGGGAACATAAGCACTTTCTTCATTACGGCCCACTCCATCCAGCATTGTCATTAAGGCTTACTTGCGGGAACGGCTGGCACCGTTCCCAACCTGGTCCTCCCGACTCCCGAAGGAAGCAATCGATACCCGCTCGGGAAAGGAGCTTCTCCCTCGCCCAGCCGCCGATGGATCACCGCAACCGCCCGATCGCTCGTGCATCGGGCGGGAGCTCTTGGCGTAGAGGATACCCCACTACGCAAGTATGGTTTGAAGGGCGACGCCTGGCAACGCCTTTGCGGATAAGTCCGACGTGGACACGGCTATAGAAGATCAGTTGCCGAAGCTAGTGCTCTGCCTTCGCCTGCTCTTTCCTAAGCCTGTCGCGCATCGACAATAAGCCGGCATCCTGCGGTGCGAACGTTAGTCCCATCTCCGTCCTTTGCAATGCCCCCTGCAACTTGCCGTCCCGAAGCAGTCTCTCGGCATCCGCCAAGGCCTGCCTTCCGAGCTGCATCCTGCCAATCTCCAGCAACTTGTCCCTGGCCTCGAGGTTTCCCGGCTCAAGCCGCAAGATGCTGCGGTAGGTCTCAAACGCGTTATCACCTGACGGTGTGAGGTACTTGCCCGCGCGCCATTGGCCGGCCGCCTGCGCCTCGAGTCTGGCCAGCCGGCCGGCGCCGTCCGGACGCTCCTGCTCGTTCCGGGTCGCCGTCACATCAGTGTCGGCAGCCGTATCAGTTTCGGCCTGCTGCACGGATGTGTCCGATGTCGGTTCGACTTGCGTCCCACGGGGACCCGCGAGGAAAGTCGGTCCGATGGGTCGAAGGACGAAGTAGGCGGCCGTTGCGAGAACAGCCAGCGCCACTCCGACAGAGACGACGATGGGCAACCGCACCTTGTGCTCCGGGACGGCTTCCGTTTGCACGAAGGTCTCGTTCTGCCAAGGACCACCTCTGCTCCGGGGCTTGAGGTCCAGGACGGTCTGGTCCGAGCTGTGAGGATAGGCCGACACCCTCGCGTCGGCGACCGGAAAGACCGCATCCAGGGCGTTCTGCATCTCATGGATACTGGCAAATCTGTCTCCAGGACTCTTGGCTAGCAGTCTGTTCAATACCGGCTGAAATTTCGCCAGGGTAGGCGGCAGGTCCGGAACGGGTTGGGTTGCATGCTTGAAAGCCAGGGCAAACTGCGTCTCTGCCGTGTAGGGCAGCTCGCCCGTCAGCAGCTCCCAAAACACGACGCCGAAACTGTACAGATCGGATCGGTGATCGACTGCCGCACTCTTCGCCTGCTCCGGACTCATGTAAGGAATGCTGCCGAAGGTCGTCCCGGTGGTGGTCAGCTTCGTATCCCCCACGATGGATTTCGCGATGCCGAAATCCGTCAAGACGGGGGAATTGTCCTCGTCAAACAGAATGTTCTGCGGCTTGACGTCCCGGTGCACGATACCCCGGTCATGCGCGTAGCCGAGGGCATCGCCGATCGCTCTGATAATCGCGAGCTTTTCCGCGAGCCCGAGTCCCGCGTTCACCCTTTCCTTGAGTGTGCCGCCCGACAGATAGGACATCGCCAAGTAATAGCATTGCGCTTGAAAACCGACGTCATAGACGACCACGATATTCGGATGTCGCAGACGTGCAACGATGCGGCCTTCGTTGAGGAAGCGCTGCTGAAACTCGGCGTCGGCCACCAAAGTGGTACTCATCACCTTGAGGGCAACTTCCCGCCCCAAGGACTCCTGCTCCGCCAGGTACACGGTGGACATACCCCCGTGCCCGATTGCAGCCTTCAGCTGATACCCGGGAATCTGCAGCTTGCTCGCTGACCCTTGATCCATATCCGAACCACCAAATCAGACAGAGCCTTACGGGCTCGCGGTTTCGCCGACCTCGGAGATGACCAACGCGTCGTCCATAACGGACATGGCCGAACCGAACGAGCTGTCGCAGCAACCCCTGCGCCGCGCCCGCAGGGCAATCGTCTGCCGCACGACACGTTTCCTCTTCCTGCACGACCAACTACTCTCTGCAGGTGAGTCGGGCAAAGAACGCTCATTTTGCGTACGACCATGAGCAAGCCACTTGTGACGACAGTATTTGTGAGTCATTCCTCTAAGGATTCCGAGTTCGCCGCCGGTTATCTGAAGTCCCTACTCGAGGGCGAGGGGTCCGCTGTGTGGTGCTCCAGCGTCGATATGCCGGTCGGCCTCGAGTGGGAGGAGCAGATACGCAGAGCGTTGTTATGGGCGGATTGGTTTGTCGTCGTCCTTTCGCCTGAGGCTGCATGTTCAGACTGGGTTCGCGCCGAGGCTCATTGGGCACTTGAGAACCGTCCAGGCCGTGTCATACCCGTCATGCTGGAGTCCTGTGAGCCTAGCACGGTACACCTCAAGTTGGGCAGGCTTCAGTATCTCGATTTCCGAACGGATCCACTCCCGGCCAGCGCCAAACTCGTTTCCATACTCCGCCGCGGATGCCTACAGGCGCCCACGACCGAAGACGAAACCGGCGGACCCACGATGGTTCTCTCCGGCTTACCTCGAGCACGGATACTGATTGCGGTCGGTTCGAGCTCGGGCTCGGGCAAAGACGAGGAACGAGTCGTCGACATTAACGGGCACTGTGTTATCGGAAGGGCAACGGATGTGGATTTCCGCATCGCCGAGCCGAGCGTGTCCAGGCGCCATGCCCAGCTCTCAGTTGTCATGGAAAAGGAAGTGAAGCGGCTACAGATCGCCGATCTTGAGAGCGCGAACGGGACCTACGTGAACGGTCAACGGATCTCCGCCCCACACGCCGTGAATGTCGGAGACACGGTGGAGCTTGGGGCGACGCGGTTACGGCTCAGACAAATCCTGTGAGTCCCGTGCTTGGTCCGCTCTGCCCCGCGTCGCGCCTTATCTCACATTCGAATCTGAGCAAGTTGTGCTGCAGCGAGGCACTCGGCACCAAAGGCAGTGTTGTGGACCCGAAATAGACGAGGTTCACGGCGTGCCCCATCAAGTTCGAAGGAGGACGTCTCAGTACGCTTTGTTGAGGAAGCGCTGAATAAATCCATCCCGGATTTCCCAGCGCACGGCATCCGAAACTCGCGGCATTCTGACGCCTTCATCTTCAGCCGCTTCCAGGCGCTGAAGTTGGCGGGGTGTCCTGCCCCGCAGGAGACGCTGCTTTGATCCGCGTCTCCTTAGGTGACAATGCCGCAATTGGCCTGAGCCTCGCCCGCCACTCTCCCCCTATTGGGATCAGGTCGGCTTACCGGTCTTGAGGTCAAAGCCTTTGTCCGTGGCCTGAGTGACCGTCCCCCCGGAGTCGAACTGGCTGTACTTCTGAATGATCTTGGTGAAGTTAATCGCGAAGCTCTCCATGGGGCGCTCACCGCCGCTCGAGAGCGAGTACGACGAGATGATGGGCTCGTAGAGCTCGTACTTCATGTAGACCTGGTCTGCTCCCTCGCCACCGGTCTGGATGAAGTGCACCTCTGCCTTATCGCAGATCTTCTTCCCGTAAATGGACTGCGCGAACAGGTCGTTGGAGGCGATGTCCGATGATTTGGTGCAACTGACCTCGGAGAAGGACGGGGTGCTGGTGTCGCGGTCCTTCCCCGCTCCGCTGGTCGTGATCCCGCGCCCCACACCGAGCTGAAGTGAGTGTAGATTGATCCAATCCGTGTGCCCGTCCTGCTGCGAATCGCCTTTGATCTTGCCTTCGAAGTTGAGAAGAATCATGGTGGTCTCCGGTTGAGTCATGCCCGCCCAGCGGGCGGACAACGTTTGTGGAACCTCGCCGAGTTACATTCAATGTCGGCACCTCATTCAAAGCAGAGATCGAGCCAACTTGCCAAGGCGCTGATTGGATGAGAGAAACCATGCAAAGCACGATCGGTGAGGGCAAACGGATTGCAGGTGGACCGGCTCAATCTGAACTGGTCGGTTCAGTCTGTCTGCCGTACCTGAGCAGGAGACGGTTGCGGGTGATTAGCGTCGTGCCTCAGCTGGAATGTCCGTGACGCGGGTTGGGTGCGGGTCGGCGGGACCGTCGGCGCCACGGACGGCGCCGTCGAGACTACATGGACGTATTCACGGCGTGTCCCGACGGCCCGTATCCGACCCTGGCCCGACAGCTGAGTTATCCAGCTGGTCACCCGGTTCAGTAGGCGTTCCTGTCTATCATGAAATCGGACTTTCCAATGGCGTCGAACGCGAACTGTGAGTAGCAGTCGGCATTGTGTAACGCCCGATCCGGGCTCAGAGAGCGATACTTGTTCTGATCCTTATGAAAATAGGCTTGATCAATGATGCCGTTGTTCGCGGGCCCCGTGTAGTGGGCGAGCTCATGAATCATAGCGTACGCGAAGGCATCCTGATTCAGGGTCCTCGATTTAGGGCACAGGTAGATCGAAGCCACCGGGATACCGTTCCATGTATCCGCCTTCCCACGCTGGTGATACCCGCCCTCGAACGTGAACATGTACGCCCCTTCCGCAACCGTCGATGGCTCATCTGTGGCCAGAACGACTCCTTGCGGGATGTAACCGATCGCGGTTTGCATCGACAGGAACACACTTTCGAGCTGATTGAGTCGCGCGAGAGGGTTCGCTAGCTTGGCAATGTGAAAATGGCGGTCCGCCCTTTTGAATGCGGCCTCTCCGAACGAGGCAATGGATGGAAAAGGTCCCGATACCGCGGTAGGCTCCTCGAGCTGCAGGTGTGTCTTGGCAACCTCGAGGGCCGCGCGCGCTGCCGTCACTGCCTGCATCACCCGCGGAATTCTCGCCATGAACTCAACGGGAAGATTCGGAATAAAACCGGGTCCCTTGCGCAACCGCACGATGGTCGGCCCATCCACGTCGACGATACCGTCTGGCACCTTCCAGCCCTTTGGGACCAAGGCCCACTTCTTCTGAAAGTGGTGGATTGCGGAGTTGGTCTTCGGTCCGCAGATGCCGTCGACCGCGAGCTTGACCGCTGGGCCACCATCCAGGGGCGAGAAGCGGTTCAATGCCTGCTGGATTGTCCGTACGTCGCCGGAGAAGTTCCGGCAGCGCGGTGGCGGCCTACCGCCCACGGGTGCCTGGATGACCACGGCGGCTTGTCCGCCGGGAGCAGGTCCGCCCATCGAGCTCAGTTGGCTCGCGCAGGTGAAGCCCATTGTGGTTACGAAGATCCGTGAAGTCATTCTTGACCCCTCATGGAGCTGACGTTAGCGGACCCGCGGAGGAGGCGCCAAATAAATCCATTCGGGATTTCTCAGCGCCCGGCATCCGGAAGGCGCGGTTTCCAGGAGCATCATTTTCGATCCCTTGCAGGTGCCTAAAATGGCGGGGCACCCTGCCCCGCGGAAGACACTGAGTAAATGAGCGCTCCTGAGAGATACCATTCCCCTTTGGTTTTTCGTTTTCCGCATCCGCGCCGCGCCCGCATGGAGGACGACGGAGCCGCCGAGCGTTAGGGCTAACTCTACACGGGGATCACTTCAATCGAATGCATAGGCAAAATCCCCTTGCGCAACTGTGACACGCACCTGCTGGATAGGCTTGCCCTCTATCATGCGCTGTAGGAGCTCCTCACTGATCCTTGGCAGCACCGTGTTCGTGAGAATGGCGTCGATCATCCGTCCCCCGCTCTCCAGCTCGGTACAGCGGCTGGCAATGAGATTGACAACCTCGTCGTCGTATCTGAATGGCACCTTGTGGTTTTCTTCAATCCGTTGCTCGATACGCCCAAGCTGCAGCCGCGCAATGGCGCCGATCATCTCATCATTCAGCGGGTAGTACGGGATCACGACCAGGCGCCCAAGCAAGGCGGGGGGAAACACCTTGAGCAGCGGCTCGCGCAGGGCCTTGGCAATGCCATCGGCCTCCGGCATCAACTCCGGGTCGCTGCAGAGCTTCATGATGAGGTCCGTGCCCACGTTCGTCGTCAGCAGAATCAAGGTGTGCTTGAAGTCAATCACCCGGCCCTCGCCGTCTTCCATCCACCCCTTGTCGAAGACTTGGAAGAAGATCTCGTGCACGTCCGGATGGGCCTTCTCGACCTCGTCCAGGAGCACGACGCTGTATGGCCGGCGGCGCACCGCCTCCGTCAGCACCCCTCCCTCTCCGTATCCGACGTAACCCGGCGGCGCACCCTTCAGGGTGGACACGGTGTGCGCCTCCTGGTACTCGCTCATGTTTATCGTGATAACGTTTTGCTCGCCGCCGTACAGGGCCTCGGCGAGCGCAAGCGCCGTTTCGGTCTTGCCCACACCGGAGCTACCGGCCAGCATGAAGACACCAATCGGCTTGTTGGGATTGTCGAGCTTGGCGCGGGAAGTCTGGATGCGCCGCGCGATCATCTCCAAGGCGTGCCGTTGGCCGATGATGCGCTGCTCAAGGGTGTCGGCAAGCCTGAGAATGGACTCCACCTCGTTCTTCACCATTCGCCCGACCGGAATTCCCGTCCAGTCTTCGACAACCGAGGCGACCGCCTGCTGATCGACGGTGGGCAGGATCAGGGGGTGCTCGCCCTGCATGCCATGAAGGTCGGCCTGCAGCCCCTT
This sequence comes from uncultured Gammaproteobacteria bacterium, assembly GCA_963824085.1. Classification (GTDB taxonomy): domain Bacteria; phylum Pseudomonadota; class Gammaproteobacteria; order Chromatiales; family Chromatiaceae; genus JARRNE01. The sequence goes on along the minus strand of CAWGNT010000024.1, from coordinate 207,281 downwards.
GAGCTCGGTGAGCAGGGCTTCCCGGTCCACATCCGCCGCCCCCGCTTCGGCTGTCTCCTGTGCTTCGCCCTCTCCTGCCTGGACCGGCGTTACCTTGGCCGCTACGTCCGCGGCGGCCTCCAGCTTGCTTTCGGTTCCCTCGACCTTACCGGTCGCCGCGCGGAGCTTTCCACGAATGTCCAGGATCTGCTCGACCAGCTCCTTCTCCTGATTCCAGCGGCTCTCTAGTCCTTCAAGCCGCATCCCCTCGGCAGTGAGCCTCTCCGTGGCCACTGCCTCACGTTCCACGGTATCGATGCCCACGGCAGTCTCCCGGGCAATGATCTCGAGCTCGTTCTCCAGCGCCTGGATGCGCTTGCGGCTGTCGTCGACTTCGGGCGGTACCGCGTGCTGGCTGATTGCCACGCGGGCGCAGGCGGTGTCGAGTAGGCTTACGGATTTGTCGGGCAGCTGGCGTCCAGGGATGTAGCGATGGGACAGCCGGACCGACGACTCCAACGCCTCGTCGAGAACCTGGACCTTGTGGTGTTTCTCCATGGTGGAGGCGACACCGCGCATCATCAGGATGGCCCTCTCCTCGCTTGGCTCACCGACCTGAACGACCTGGAAGCGACGGGTCAATGCGGGATCCTTCTCGATGTGTTTCTTGTATTCTGCCCAGGTGGTGGCGGCGACCGTGCGCAGGGTGCCGCGTGCAAGCGCCGGCTTCAGCAAATTGGCCGCATCGCCAGTGCCGGCAGCGCCGCCCGCCCCGACCAGGGTGTGGGCCTCGTCGATGAACATAATGATGGGTTTGGGCGATGCCTGGACCTCCTCGATCACCGAGCGCAGGCGCTGCTCGAACTCGCCCTTCATGCTGGCCCCCGCCTGCAGCAGTCCCACATCGAGGGTGCGCAGGGTCACGTCCTTCAGCGGAGGGGGCACGTCCCCGGACGCGATCTTGAGGGCAAAGCCTTCGACGACGGCGGTCTTGCCGACTCCCGCCTCGCCGGTCAGGATGGGGTTGTTCTGGCGCCGGCGCATCAGGATGTCGATGATCTGGCGGATCTCGCCGTCACGTCCGACGATGGGATCCAGCTTGCCACCGCGGGCCTGCTCGGTGAGGTCCACGGTGAAGCGCTTGAGCGCCTCCTGCTTCCCCATTGCGGCGGGCGCGATGGCATCGCTCGCCTCGCCTGGCGCGGCGCCGCCGCCCACCTGGAAGCCATCCTGGGCAGCCATGGCGTCTTCGGGGGAGCCGCCAACGATCTCGGCGAAGCGGTCCGTCAAGGTGTCGAGCCGAATCTTTTCGAACTCCTTCGAGATCGCCGGCAGGGCGTTGCGTAGGCCCGGCGTCTTCAGGATGCCGATGACCAGATAACCGGTGCGCACCTGCGACTCCTTGAACATCAGGGTGCCGTAGACCCACCCCCGCTCGACGGCCTCCTCGACATGGGAGGAAAGGTCGGAGATGGAGGTCGAGCCCCGCGGTAGCCTATCGAGGGACTCGGTGATGTCTTTGGCAAGACGCGACGGCTCCAGGTTGAACTGCTTGACGATACGGTGCAGGTCCGAGTCCGGCAGCTGAAGGATTTGGTGGAGCCAATGCACCAGCTCGACGTAGGGATTTCCGCGCAGCTTGCAGAAGACGGTGGCGCTCTCGATGGCCTTGTAGCCGAGCCTGTTGAGCTTCCCGAAAAGCGCCACACGACTGATATCAGGCATGTCGTTGTTCCCCTATAGATATACGGTTTCAATTTGGGTTTTTCGTTTTTTGGGGGCGGACCGCTCCCGCCGGGGGGTGCCGTGAATACGTCCATGTAGGCTTGACGGCAGCGTCCCTGCTGCCGACACCCCCGGCGGGAGCGGCCCGTCCCCTCTGGCCCAGAAGCGAAAAGCCGAGTGGGTTCGGTATAGACTTCGCCTGAACCCTGGCCGGTATGTTGGATCGCGCCGTCTCAGCGACGGACAGCGCAATATCCCCGGTGGAACGTCAGGCCGTGACCTAGGATGCATCGACGCGCAAGGGCTCCAGCATCAGGTCCGCGGGATCGGTGGTGAATGGGCGGCTGGCGACCCAGGTGGTCCAGCCAAGCTCACCCTGCTCACCCAGCTTGAGGGGCGGGACCTCGTCTCGCTTCAGGATCAGGTTGACCTCCCAGTCCAGCTCGTCCCCCAGGTAGTTGCGCACCATGGCCACAAGCCGACGCAGGCTTCCCCCCCCGGGGAGCATGCGCCGATAATCGTCCAAGCCCAACGGGCCGAACAGTACGCGAAATTTGTACTGACGATCCCACACGCGCTCACCGACCGTCGCAGAGATGCCGAGGGCTCCGGTAAGGGCCGATTCCCCCAGACGCCAGCGGGAATCCTGCGGCAGCTGCAGCCAGTGCCCAATAAACTCGTCCAGGGCAACCGGAAGCCGAAAGAAGTCGGCGAGCAAAGCTGTGAGACCTTCGGCATGGCGCGTCTGACATACCAATCGCCCGGCATAGTGCAGTTTTGCAAGATCCGGCACCGCGTCCCGTTCGCGCAGGGAGGGCATTGCCAAGCCGAAGAGCGCGGCGAGGTAGGCGGCGAAGCGGTCTGCATCGGGCCGGTCAAAGCTCACCGTGGGACGCGCACTGGCCCAAGCGCGGTAGAAGACCGACAGAACCCGGTGGTGGAACAGATCGGCAAAGCGCGCAAAGGTCGGGTCACCCGAGTTCCGCAAGCGGTCTCGTGCGTACTCGCTGAGATGGAGCGGCAAGGGCCCGTTTGGGCCAAAGAGACCGAGAAAGTGGACGGCCAGCCGGGGCGGCAGACCCTGCTTACCGGGCGTACACGAAGCAAGGGTTGCCGGCGCGAATGCCACGGACGGCTCTTGCGCGAAACGCATCGGATCATCCGCCGGACGCCGTGCCTGACCGACGCGAGGGCGGGCGGGGTGGGCGCACTCGAGGCGCCTAAGGGCCTGAAAGAACCCGAACCGGTGCGGAGCCTCCTGGAGCGCCCGCAGCAGCTCTAGAGCGTGTGCCGCTGTCCGATTATCGCCGGCCATCGCATCACCTCGCCGCGCTCGGTAGAAATCACGACCGTCTCGGTGAAGGAATTAATCGACACATACTTCGCGAAGAAGCGCTCGAGGACCGCCCCGAGGAGAAACACGCCGCTCCCCTCGAAGGCCGTATCGTCCAGCGTCACAGTCACCTCCAGGCCTCTCGCGTAGGTGACGGGCCCGGGGGACGGCAGGCGCCGCGTCACCGGACGCGCCAAGATCGACTTGACTCCCTCAACCTGCTTTTTTATCGCTGCCTCGCCGAGATCGCCGTAAAGCCCCAGCAGCTCGCGCAGACCTGCTGCCCCTTGTTCCGGGTCGGTATCGCTCAGCGTGAGGTAATTCAGCGAAAGGTGACTGATGAGACGCCACGCCGTGTCGCCTTTGGGGCTGGTGGCCTGGGGCTTCGTGGGTCCCGCGACACAACGGACCGACTCCACGGGCGCACTTATCTCCATCGTGAAGTCCGTGTTGCCTCTCCCCACCGGGAGATGAAGCGGGAGATCCCGATTCGTGCAGAGGGTGTTGACCGCCAGCTGACGCAGGTCGTGGCGATAGGGGGCCTCATCGGCGTCCACCAGGGAGAGGAACGCCTCGCTGCCGACATAGCTCGACCTCGGCCCGCGGCGCTTCTGCTCGACGGACAGGACGCGGGGCTCGCGCTGCACCGTATAGTAGGCGCGATGTTCACGGCCGGTGGCGAGGTCCTGCGAGCAATAGAACGGGAGGAACTCCTGCTCCACTTCACCGCGGGAGCCGAAGCCGAGCACCTCGGTCACGCCATAGACCTCGAAGTCCATGGGACGAGTGCGATCGGGGACCACATGGGAGGCCTCGACCCGGTCGGTGAGATGGATACGGTCCGCCCGCTTCGGGAACAGATTGACCGCGGGTGCGCAGAAGAGGGAAAAATAGGACGCGTCGAAGGCGTCCTCCGTTAGGAAGTCACTTTGATCCAGCAAGACGATGAGCTCCAGCTCCGTGCCCGTGCAGCGCGCCACCGAGTCGCGTAGCCCGACAAAATCCACGAAGAGGTAGCGGTCGGGAAAGGCGAAATACTCCTGCAGGAGCCGGTAGCCTTGGAAGGAGCGGGGGCCGTAGGGCAGAACAGCCTCATGATCGTCGAAGCCCACGCGCCGAATCCGCTCCTTCCCCAGGACGTCCTGCCACGCTGCGGAGGTCCCGCCAGGCTGCACGACCACAGACACCGCGTGGGCGAGAAGCTGCTCGTAAATCTGCATCCGCAGCCCATCACCGCCGCGCAGATAGATGCGAAGGCTATCCAGCGGAAGCTGATCGAAGGTCAAGCCTGCGGTGGTTCGGAGCCGGAAGCGGATTCCCGCCTTGACGTCCTTGATCCGTCGCCGGACCACCGCGCCTGCCGCAGCCGTTACCAGGTATTTGGCCTCGACCAGCTCGACGGGCCACAGGGTCACATCGGCCGAGGTCCGGTATTCGCATGCGGTCCGGTCTCCCTTGCCGAGCACGCTTCGAAGGCCGCAACCGCGGGGAATACGGAAGCCTTCCTGCAGGTCGCCTGCGGTAAGATCGGGCTGGAAGCGCACGACCGCCATCGAGGGTACGGGCGCCAGATAGTGGGGGTAGACCATCTCCAGCAGGTGCTGGGTGAAGGTTGGGAACTCCGCGTCCAGCTTGAGTTGTACGCGGGCAACTAGAAAGGCGAACCCTTCGAGCAGCCGCTCCACGTAGGGGTCGGCACACTCGAACCCCTCCAGCCCCAGGCGGCCGGCGATCTTCGGGAACTCCTTGGCGAACTCCGCGCCCATCTCACGGATGAACTGAAGCTCCCGGTCGTAGTACCTGAGGAAATCCGGGTCCATCAGCGGTCCCCCGGACCTGCGTGCTCGGTCACCTTCACGTCTCCAATCTCGAGGTCGAGCTCGGTCTTCAAGAACACCCGCTGGGGAAGTGGTTGCGCCCAGAGATCGCCTTCGATATCGAAGGTCAAGGCGTTGTGGCTCATCCGCTCAGGATCGACGCGCGCCCGGACCTTGACCGAATTACGCAGAATACGCGGCTCGAAGTCCCAGATTGCCTGGCGTACGGCGCGTTCGAGACCGGCGACGTCCACACCGGACGCAGTGAGTCCGGTCAGATCCGGGATCCCATAGTTCAGAACCGATCGCGCGACGAAGGGACAGTCGTCCAGCGACTGGACGGAATCGAGCCGTCCTGCGTTGAGCAGCCAGGCGAGATCGCGCAGGACGCTCTCCCGCAGCTTTCCCATTGAGAGCACGCGCCGGTCGCGCGATTCCTGCTTCTTATCGGGCTCGTCATCCCGGAGGCGATCGAGGAGTGATGGCTGAAGCCGCTCCTTCTGGGTGAGCTCAGCCACCGCCCGAAACCGCATCCGGTTCGGAGTTCGCAATGTCGTTCGCTTCCTTGCCCGCAGCCGCGCCCAGCTCGACGAGCCGCACGTCCATCAGCGGATATTCCCCGCTGTCCGTCGCAAGCATCCGTTGCCCTTGACCGATATACATACCGGGGAGTGGCTCCAGCCAGTCCGTCCTGCGTGCCAGGCGTATGCTGGCATCCGGGCTGGCTTCGGAGCCCGGGTACCGGGTGGGGATCAGACCCACGGTGTCGCCGCCATTTACCCAAGTGAAGTGCGCCGGCATCCATACGATATCGCGCAGGTCCGCCGGCGGCTCGACTTCGAGAGTGCGAATGCGATGGAAGGGCACCCAGTAATAGCGCCCGTTGATGATCGCCTCGAGGACGGGACCCAGACGCAGATCGGCATCTGCAATCCAGTCAAAGGGCTGCCCGTCGATCATGCCACTGGTCGCAGGTGCCGCCGCGAAGGCATCGTCCCGCAGTGGAGCCGCCTTGGCGTCCTCGCCCGCTGCAGTGAGCTGCAGGGCCTCGAGCAGGAGGGCGAGCCAGCGCTCCGGGTCGCCAAATACCAGCGGAGAGCGCTTCCCCGCGAAGATCTGCGATCTCAACACCTCACATCGCAACGCCTCGCGGTAAGTCTGCACCATTGCCAGGGCAGACGGGTCCAGGTCTCCGGCAACCTCCAGCTGGGTGCCCGCTCGCTCCCAGTCCCCTAGGACCGCAAGCAGCTGGAACAGGAAGATTCGATGCTTGGGGTTTGCCGCATCCGCGCGAACCTGCTGTTTTAGCTCCGCGAGGGCATCGTCCAACTGTCCTTCGCCGAGCAGTTGCTCCGCAGCCATATACCCCTCCTATTAGGGTTTTCGGTTTTTCCGGGGCCGGGTTACGGGCGCCAGGGAGCGCCGTGAATACATCCATGTAGGCTTGACGGCAGCATCCCTGCTGCCGACATCCCCGCCACCCGACCCCTTGGCGCAGGAACCGAAAGTCTGAGACCGGTAGGTATAGTCGCAATCCAGGTGATGCTGATCGGCCGTATCGCGTGCGAGGACGCCCGCAGATGCATGCCGGGCACGCCCCCCGGCATGCGTGTGCCGTCCGCCTCAGGTCGGTTTGCCGGTCTTGAGATCGAAGCCCTTGTCGGTGGCCTGAGTGACCTTCCCGCCGGCGTCGAACTGGCTGTACTTCTGGATGATCTTGGTGAAGTTGAGCGAGAAGCTCTCCATGGGGCGCTCACCGCCGCTCGAGAGCGAGTACGACGAGACGATGGGCTCGTAGAGCTCGTACTTCATATAGACCTGGTCCGCCCCTTCGCCGCCGGTCTGGATGAAGTGTACCTCTGCCTTGTCGCAGATCTTCTTGCCGTACATGGATTGGGCGAAAAGCTCGTTGGAGGCGATGTCCGATGATTTGGTGCAACTGACCTCGGAGAAAGACGGTGTGCTGGTATCTCGGTCCTTGCCCGAGCCACTGGTGGTGATCGCACGCCCCACGCCGAGCTGAAGCGAATGCAGATTGATCCAGTCTGTGTGGTCCGACTGCTGCGAATCGCCTTTGATCTTACCCTCGAAATTGAGAAGAATCACGATTGTCTCCTTGTCTCTGTGAGCCCAGGGTCTGGGCGGTTGTTGGTTCCATGCGAGCGGCACCAGGGTGCCGCTCATTCGAACCTACTTCTTGGTGGACGGCAGCTTGGACACCAGGCGCAGTGACACCGTTAGTCCCTCCAGCTGGTAGTGAGGCCGGAGAAAGAACTTCGAGCTGTAATATCCAGGGTTGCCTTCCACCTCGTCGACGACCACCTCGGCCGCAGCGAGTGGACGCCTTGCCTTATCGGACTCGGTGGCGGTCGCGGGATTGTTGAGCACGTAGTTGCCGATCCAGTTGTTCAGCCAGGTCTGCATGTCCTCCCGCTCTTTGAACGAGCCGATCTTGTCGCGGACGATGCACTTCAGGTAATGGGCGAAACGGCACGTAGCGAACAGGTACGGAAGGCGGGCCGACAGATTGGCGTTTGCCGTCGCGTCGGGGTCGTCATATTCGAAGGGCTTCTGCAGCGACTGGGCGCCGATAAAGGCAGCGAAGTCCGAGTTCTTCTTGTGGATGAGGGGCATGAAACCGTTCTTGGCAAGCTCCGCCTCGCGGCGGTCACTGATCGCGATCTCCGTCGGGCACTTCATGTCGACCCCACCGTCATCGGTGGGGAAGGTGTGCACCGGCAGGCCCTCGACCGCGCCGCCGGACTCGATGCCGCGGATGCGCGAGCACCAACCGTAGAGCTTGAATGAGCGATTGATGTTGACCGCCATGGCGTACGCCGCGTTGGACCACGTGTACTTGTTGTGATCGGCCCCCTCGGTATCCTCTTCGAAGTCGAACTCGTCGACCGGGTTGGTCTTTGCGCCGTAAGGATAGCGGGCCAGGAAACGAGGCATCGCAAGCCCGATGTAACGTGAATCGTCCGCTTCGCGCAGCGAGCGCCAAGCGGCATACTCGGGGGTTTGGAAGATCTTCGTCAAATCCCGAGGATTCGCCAGCTCCTGCCAGGAATCCATCTGCATGACGCTCGGATCCGCCCCGGCAATGAAAGGCGCGTGCATGGCCGCGCTCACCTTGGCCATCTCACCCAACAGCTCCACGTCGGGTGGGCTGTGGTCAAAGTGATAGTCCGCCGTCAGGCAGCCAAACGGCTCCCCGCCGAACTGCCCATACTCTTCCTCATACATCTTCTTGAAGATTGGGCTCTGGTCCCATGCCGTACCCTTGAACTTCTTCAGCGTCTTGTGGAGCTCCTTCTTCGAGATGTTCATGACGCGAATCTTGAGCATCTCGTCCGTCTCGGTGTTGTTTACCAAGTAATGCAGACCACGCCATGCCCCCTCCAACTTCTGGAAGTCCGGGTGATGCATGACCAGATTGATCTGCTCGCTCAGCTTGCGGTCGATCTCGGCGACGATTGACTCGATCGTGCGCAGCACATCGGCCGAGATGACCACCGAGCTGCTGAGCGCTTGCTCCGCCAGCGTCCGGACCGCGTCCGTGACCGCCTCCTTGGCGCGCTCGGACTTGGGCCGGAACTCCTTCTCCAGAAGCGCGCTGAACTCGCCAGCCTCGACGGCCTCCGCCGCGGGTTGTACTTGGGCTTGGGTCTCCGCTTCGGCCATCTGCTAGCCCTCCTCTGAAGTGGGTTCCTGGGATGCCGTTTCCTGGGGCTTGGGAGCAGAGGCAAGCGCCTGCAGCAGCGCCGGATCCTTAAGCGCCTTTGCGATGAGCTCCTCGGCTCCGCTCTTCCCGTCCATATAGCTCATCAGGTTCGAGAGCTGCTCGCGCGCCTCCAAGAGCTTGCTCAGCGCCCCGACCTTGCGGGCAACGGCCGCCGGGGAGAAGTCGTCCATGCTCTCGAAGGTGATATCCACGCTCAGGTTACCCTCCCCCGTCAAGGTGTTGGGGACCTGAAACGCAGCCCGCGGCTTCATGGCCTTGAGCCGGTCGTCGAAGTTGTCGACGTCGATCTCCAGAAACTTACGGTCCGCGACCGCGGGAAGCGGCTCCGTCGGCTTTCCCGACAGATCCGCCATCACGCCCATTACGAACGGCAGCTGGATCTTCTTCTCGGCACCGTAGAGCTCCACGTCATACTCGATCTGTACCCGCGGTGCACGGTTACGCGCAATAAACTTTTGACTGCTTTCTGGCACGAGACACCCCCTTGGTGTGTATTGGAATCGACCTCGGCGGGCCGGAACACCGATGACAAAATAGGATAGTCACTCCCGGAAAAAACGGCGGCGTCCGCCTAGGGCTCATCCGCCTCCGGACCACGGATCATCTCCAGCTGGGAGACGCCGTCGGGCGCCAAGTCTCGAAGGATCTCCGTGAAGTCCTTCGAGACCAGCCGTTTTGCCCGATTAAGCAAGATCGGGACCGGACTGGAAGGCTCGTGGCGGCCGTAGTACTCGCACACGGACTCGAGCACCCGGATCACGTCCTCCCGGCTGCGGATCGGCCCAAGCGCGGCTGGCGCGCCGGGCGCATTCACGGACGCCGCCCCTTCAGCCGTACCCATGGTTTTCTCGACCTCCACATCGCCGGATGCCGCCGTCCCGATGCGCCGCGAGAGCGGATCAGCGAGTGCGCGTTGCGCGGACTTCAGAACAGCGCTAAGCGACTCCAGGTCCGGCGCCTGCGTCGCGCCGACCCGTTCCAGCAGAAAGGATTCGGTCCCGGCGATCAGCTCGACGGATTGACTGACCGCGTTGGCGGTAGCTTGCAGCTCTTCCAGGTCCGCCTCCATGAACGCACCGTCGATGGCCTGCATCTCCGGCGGCTCGCCGTCCTCCGGTGGTGGAAGCTCTCCCGAGGCGATCTGGATATCCCGCAGGCAGAAGCGTCCGAAGGCGCGGGACTGAACCAGTGGGGCGGCACGAAGGCCGGCAAGCATGCTATCCGGGTCGCTGAGTGCGGCAATCGTATTGATGCGCAGCGTCGGGTCGTTGTCGTCGTCCGGATCGAGCTCCGGATGGATTCTATCCCAGTGCCGTTCCAGCGAGCCTCGGAGCAAGGCAAGGCCGTCCCTGAACCCGGCCCACCCTTGGGTACGCGCAAGTGCCCAGATCAGGGGGAGCAACACCCGAATGTCTTTGGTGCGGCCGAGTAGGGCCGACGCCCTGCGCTCCACATCCAGCCAATCCGGCTCTTCGGCGGGGACGATCGTGTCGCCGAACTGCTGCTCCGGCTTGCCCTGGGTGGCGCGCTCCAGTGCCCCGTAGTCGGGGTCATATTCCAGGTTTTCACCGCAGGGCGCGTCCGGCGAGATGTCCTGGAGCAAGCTCTCGATGTCGATCAACTCCTCAACTCCTTCAGGCTCGCGATCTCAGCACGACCGTTGCAATCGGCTGCCGCACTGTTATACCCAACTCACGCAATTTTTTCGCTTGTCGCCCAAGGGGTCAGGTTGCACCCGCCGGGCGTGTCGTCCGCATGGGGGCGGGCCTTCATCCTAAAAACAGCAGTTCACCACGAAGAGCACGAAGAAACACGAAGAAAAACAACGGCGAAACAGGGAATGAGGATACATCCGGCTTCACCCTGCGCCTGATGGTGCAATTGTAAGTAACCATTTTGAAACTCTTCGTGCCCTTCGTGTCCTTCGTGGTTTGACTTCCGAATTTAGGTTCGTAGGATCTTCAGGGAAGAGTTCACGGCGTCCCCGGCGGGCGCAACCGGACCCCGGAAAAGCGAAAATCAAACACAAGCCGTATCTTCCATGCCTCGACCATCGGTGGTTGACGTCGAAAATTGGTCTATCCGCGCGTGCGTGTCAATTGGTAATTTCCGCGCGAGGTATCTGCGTGCGAGCGCAGCCTACGTCCAAGCACTGGCAAGCCCAGCCGATGAATCAGCAAGGGAGCGGAGCTGCCAGACCCTGACGGCATTGCGGTTTCGGTAGCTCAGCAACGGTATGATGCCTCGACTCGCTATCGTCTCGGCCGTCGACTCCGAGAGGTACGTCTCCGCGCAGGCTTGGAGCTTAGTCTCGCCATCCTCCCGATAAGCGTGCGCTGGCAGGTCGTCCACGTCCAACGGGTGTCTCGGCCCGTTCCCTCGTTCCGCTGCGATGTATGCTCTTGCGACCACCACGGCGCAGACAAAGGCCGGATTACCCCAGAGGTAGGCACTGTGCTCTCTCACCGGCGCAAGCTCCTCAAACTCGAACGATTCGATGGGGTCTGTCGCCTTCCCATAAGGTAACCGCAACAGCACCCGCGGCAGTGCGAGCCCGACCCAGCGGGCAAAGGGGCTGCGCCGCAAGCCTTGCCAGCGCGCCTCCGATGAAGGATCGAGGGACAACCAATCCGCGGCGCTTGGCGTCTCCACCAGGGATGCACAGCCCAGAATGGCAGGGTCAGCGGCCGCAAAGAAGGGCGCGCCCACTTCAGACGCGATGCCCCCTAGCGCCGTCAAGCAGGTCACATCCTCCGTTGAAAGACCGAAGGTGTAAGCGCCGACCAGAAGCCCCCAAAACCGTCCCTCCGGCATCCCGGGGGCGGTGTGCATCAGCATTCGATGGAGCCGCGTGGATGACGGGTCGTTGCCCGCTGCGCAGACATCCGCCAGCAGCTGCGCGCGTCCGAGGTCCAATAACCACACCTCGAGCGCTTCGCCCGTCTCCAGTCGCGATACCAGCTGGTGTGCGGACCGCCAGGCCCCTTCGAGTGCCTGGAACCTGGGGTGCCGCAAGATGCTGCGCATGAGGTCGCCGGCGATGTCGTCCAGCGCCCTCACATAGAGCTCCTGATGTGGTGTCTCAGGCGAAAGGTGAGGGGCTGCGGCCAGCCTGAGGAGCTCCGCCACCTCGGACCGCCGCTCGGCCACCTGCGTATGACCAGGTCGCTTGCCGAGGAGGCGCTCGACGGTCGAGGCATCGTTCTCCGGCGTTTCTGCGCCTGCCATAGGTGTTGGCGCGAACACCTGGATCTCGTCTCGAAGCTCGGCGGCAGCGCGCGCGAAGGTCGCGGGCTCCAGAAGTCGCCCGCGCAGATCGCGCAGCCGACGAAAAATCGGTACGCGCTCGTAGAGCGCATCCGGATGAAAGTCGTCGAGGCATGTGACATCGACGACCAAATCTTGACCCCAATGATCTCCGAAAGGCAGCGTGACCTGAGGCTCCAGTGCCGCAAGGACATCGTCCAGGTTGTCTATGTCCAAGCGTATCGGCCGGGGCAGGGTCTCCAGGGAGGGCACACCGGCTTGCGCCACCCCTCGACCGCTGAAGTCCCCCATAACTAGGATGCGCATCGCGCCATCGTCCCGCGCCTTGCGCCAACGAGCCCCCGATCGCTCCCCGAGCTCTAGCGCTACTTCGATCCTGCCGCTCATGGTCGCAACCCTTCTCCTCCATCTCCGATAGCCGGGACGCCCCTCACACGCGGCAAGCCGGAGATGGCTTGCGGCAAGCTTTCAGTATAGCGGCTGCCTTCCGGGCGGGCTCCGCAAACATGGCATGCGGGAGGGAGAATGAGATATGGGGCTCAGCATCGTCGGCGCCGGGACTTTCTCGCGAGACTCTTCTTTGCCGGGAACCGACGGGGCGACTGGCACCAAGGCTCGGCTGTGGAGCCAGGGATGGATACAGCCCGTCGGGACGCGCCGTGAATACGTTCTCCCTGTCGCTTCACGGCGCAGTCCCTGGCGCCGAGGGTCCCGCCGCTCCGTACCCAACCGCCTGCCCAAGGTTCTTGGGCTGAGCTACGACACCAGTCGCCGCGCGTTACGCCCACAAACAGTCCGAAACGGCTCGATCGTGTCAGACTGGGCCGGTTCTGCAGCCGATCCACCTCTATCTGGAAGCCAGGTTACGGAGATGGCGTGCGCCGAGAAATCTCGATGGATCTCTTCAGCGTTTCCCGAGATGATCAGTGCAAAGGCTCAGCCGCAACCACTGAGGCGGGCACCGTCGGCGCTAATCACCTCGCAACATGATGCTCGCCAATCCCGAAGTTGGCTCAACTCGTGCACCAATCTCAGTGAACCTCGGGGAAACGTCTCGACAGTTGACGTCTAGAAACCGGACAACCTAGGGTAATAGCAGCAGAGCCCGAAACGATTGACGAGTTGATGCGACCCTTGCCTCAACGCGGGCTCCCGAGTTTGGCAGCCCTGCATCGCAGGGGGAATCGACGACTAGCATCCAGCGCCAAGAGGCCCCGACATGACGCGGTACACCCAAGAAGCCAGAATGATCGCAGTGGACTCGCCGCTCGGCCCGGACAAGCTGCTCCTGCGGAGCATGGTCGCAAATGAGCGGCTAAGCGCGCCTTTTGAACTCCACCTCGATCTGCTCAGTGAGGACGACAACATCAAAGCTGACGATATTCTCGGCCAAACGATGACGGTTCGCCTCGAGCTGCGGGAAGGTTCGGGGCCCCAGGGCGACGGCAAGCGATACTTTAGCGGATTCGTCAGCCGATTCGAGCACACCGGCTTCCCAGGACGCTTGGCAAGTTATCGGGCAACCGTTGTACCCTGGCTCTGGTTTCTGACCAGAACCTCGGATTGCCGAATCTTTCAAGGGAAAACGGTTCCCGAGATCGTGAAAGAGGTCTTCCGAGAGGCCGGCTTCACGGACTTCGAGGAGCGTCTGAGCGAGACCTACCGCCCTTGGGAGTATTGCGTTCAATATCGGGAAACGGACTTCAACTTCGTGAGCCGCCTGCTGGAGCAAGAGGGCATCTACTACTTTTTCACCCACGAGAACGGGAAGCACAAGCTCGTGCTCGCCGACTCCTACAGCGCCCACGAAACAGTACCGGGGTATGAGCAGATCCCTTACTACGCCGAGGACATGACGGGCCGACGCGAGCTCGACCACATCGCGCGCTGGTGCGCCGGAACGGCCGTCCGCACGGGAAGATATGCGCACACCGACTTCGACTTCGAGAAGCCGCGCACCGATCTACGTTCGGTCTCCAGCATTACACGGAGCCATGCGCACGCCGACTACGAGGTCTATGACTACCCGGGTGAGTATGTCGAAAGGGGGGATGGAGAGACGTACGCGCGAGTGCGGATGGAGGAGCTGCAGACCGACTACGAGATGATTGACGGCGACGGACTGGCGGCCGGACTATGTACCGGCTACCTGTTCACATTGACCAACCATCCGAGGAGCGAGCAAAACCGCGAGCACCTGGTCATTGCGGCCTGTCATCAACTTCAGTCCGACGAGTTCGAGTCCTCGCCGACGCCGACACCGGGTCCCGTCTATCGGTGCGGGTTCACCGCCATGGATGCACGAAATCCGTTCCGTGCCCCGCGCACCACGCCAAAACCTGTCGTGCAGGGGCCCCAGACCGCCATCGTCGTCGGTAAGCAGGGCGAAGAGATCTGGACCGATAAGTATGCGCGCGTGAAGGTGCAGTTCCATTGGGACCGCTACGGGACCTCCGACGAGAACAGCTCCTGCTGGGTACGTGTCGCTTCCCCCTGGGCCGGCAAGAACTGGGGGGGCATCTTCATCCCCCGTATCGGTCAAGAGGTCGTGGTGCAGTTCCTCGAGGGCGACCCGGACCAACCCATCATCATTGGCTCCGTGTACAACGCGGACCAAATGCCGCCCTATGATCTGCCGGCGAACCAGACTCGGAGCGGCGTCAAGACCAGAAGCTCCAAGGGCGGGGGCGTCGGCAATTTCAACGAGCTAAGGTTCGAGGACAAGAAGGGCTCAGAAGACGTCTATTTTCACGCGGAGAAGGACTTTCACCGTGTCGTCGAGCATGACGACGACCTCCAGGTCGGTAACGACCAGACCATCGAGATCCAGCAGAACCGCACGGAGACGGTCGCGAAAGGAAACGAGACCATCACCATCAAACAGGGCAACCGGAAGGTCGAGCTTGGGATGGGTAACGACGAGCTGATCCTCAAGATGGGAAATCTCAGCACCACGCTGAAGATGGGAAATCAAACAACCAAGCTTTCTCTCGGCAAGAGTACCACGGATGCAATGCAGTCCATTGAGCTCAAGGTTGGCCAGAGCAGCGTTCTGATCGATCAGATGGGCGTTACCATCAAGGGAATGATGATCAAGGTCGAGGGCCAGATCACAACGGATGTCAAGGGCCTGATGACGACCGTCAATGGATCGGCCATGCTGAAGGCGGGCGGCGGCATCACCATGATCGGCTGAGGCCGCCGCGACTGGCAACTGCGGAGGGGACCGCTCATGATCCGTGCAAACAACAAGACGCGACAGATATGGGAGAGCTGACGAAAGTGACGGCACCAACCGCCTTGGAGCTCTGCGGCAAAGCGCAGCTGGGAGATGCCGCGAGGGCCGTCCTGACTCCGACCATGACGCCGCAAGAGTATCTCTCCGCGCTTCTCGACGGGGAGCATTTCAGCGATGCTGTGAAGTTCTTGGCGCACGCGCTTCCGAAGCGGGAGGCGGTGGGATGGGCGTGCCTGTGCGCACGCGAGGTCACAGGGCCCGACACCCCCGCTCTTGCCGTCCAAGCCCTAGAGGCTGCCGAGCGCTGGGTCCACGAGCCCAGCGAGGAGCACCGCAGAGCCGCAATGGCGGCCGCGGAGGCGTCGGGTCTCGACAGTCCAGGTGCGTGCGCCGCGTTTGGGGCCTTCGTCAGCGACGGCAGTCTCGCCCCTCCGGATGTCCCAGCCGTTCCCCCCGCCGATCACCTGACCGCTCATGCCGTAGGCGGGGCGGTTACACTCGCTGCGGTCATGAGCGAGCCGGAAAAGGCCCCCGAGAAGTACCGTCGTTTCCTCGACATAGGTATCGGAGTGGCGAAGGGCGAACCGAGCTGAACCGGAAGCAGAGAGGCGACTTGAAATGGGAATGCCAGCAGCAAGAGTCGGCGATATGCATGTCTGCCCGATGGTGACGGGCGTCGTACCCCACGTCGGCGGTCCGATCCTCCCCCCCGGCGGAATCCCAGTCCTCATTGGCGGCATGCCCGCAGCTCGGGTAGGAGACATGGCGACCTGCGTGGGACCGCCCGACGTCATCGCCCTCGGATCTTTCACCGTACTCATCCGCGGACAGCCGGCTGCCCGCATGGGCGACATGACCGCACACGGCGGGTCGATCATCATGGGGTACCCCACGGTCCTAATCGGCTGAAGACCCCGGAGCGGCGCTGCGGACTCTGCCGGTTCCCCTAACCATGGTCGAGCGTGACAGGCACTGGACCGCTCACACACCGACAGGCGAGTGACGAGCCAGAGTGCAGCGATCGGGGACGGTCAGAGCGGCGCGACGAAGACCAGGGGGACAGACCCATGTGGCCTTTTTCGGGCAAAGCGACGAAGGCGGACGGCCGCAGCAAGCGTCTCGTGTTTCTGATCGAGTGCCTGATGAACCAGAACGCGCGGGACCTGGGTGCAGCAGAGCGTCCAGCGCTCGATCGGGACGTCCTGGAGCTGCTGTCCGATGCCCAGGTCGGCATAGTGCAGATCCCCTGCCCCGAAATGACCTGCCTCGGGTTCGAGCGGCGGCGCGCCCCAGGCCAGTCGATCAGACACGCCTTGGAGGAGCCCCCGGCGCTCGCCTGCTGCGGTCGATTGGCCGCGGCCACAGCGGAGCGTATCCAATCGTACGCCCAACTCGGCTATCGCGTGCTTGCCGTGCTCGGCGGAAACGCGCAGAGCCCCGCCTGCGCGGTCCACACCGTCGCCGGAGACGCGACTCGACTGACCGAAAAATCAGGCATCTTCATGTTGGCGCTGGCGGCCGAGCTCGCGCGACGCGGCCTGGCCGTTCCCTTCCAGGGCATCCGTGACGCAGATCCCCAGCTGCTCGGTGAAGACCTCGCGCGCCTCCGGCGCCGCGTGGCACATCCGTGCGGCTGAGACCCGCCGGAACCGCTGCCGCGCATGGCACCGGTCGGCACGAAGCCGCCCGCCGTGGTTAGGTCTCTAGGTCCACGAATGGCGCGCCAGGGAGGCACCGAGGTATCCAGCTCTCCCGCGACAATTGCCTTGTGAGCCTTATGGGTCAGATGATTGGAAGGGTGTCGACATGCTCAACATCCTTGATATGCGACCGTAAGGCGTTTCCCTTGCAACACCCTGATTTCGTTGCGCACCCTCGTGCCGGCTTCCGAATTGATCAGCGCTTTCCTAGCTCCTTGCGAGAATAGCCTGCAGCGGAGCCGTTTGAACACTCGCGCGGAACAGCACTGCGTTCGCCGCGACAACTCCGAAGCAGTTATAGGCACTCTGTGCGACGGCCGAGTGGCCGAGGCCCTTTTTGGCAGCCGCCGGCACAGCACCCGTCACGAGCAAGTGAAGCCTGTCGTTGCTGCGCAGCGTCCGCTGGAGACTTCGATCGATGGAGATCTGGTGGCTGGTGTAGACGAGGGGGTTGGCCTCGAAGTCGTAGCCTTCCAGTCTGGCCTCTTCCAGCAAGGCGCAGGAGAGGAGGGAGGCGGTGAACATCGGCGGGACGCTTACGCGCTCGGCGAGCTCATCCACGTAGTAGTGCTGGTCGGTAAGCGCAGCGAGCGCGAAGTTCTTCACGTTGCTCGTATTCACGAACTTGCGCTTAAGGAAGAACCGGCCGTTGCCAACCCAGGTACGGTCCTGCGCGCGATCGAGGACCCCAAGATCGCCTAGCGCTGCGTCCGCGAGAAAACGGGGCTCCGCGGTGTCGCTCTGGGTTCCGACCAACACGATATCGCCGTCCTCCTTACGCACCATCACCCGGTTGGTTAGGCCGCCACCCGAGGTGGTCTGGGCGAGCGTCTTGCGAACATCCACATGAAAGGGCTCACCCGAGCGCAACACACCGGCAAATACCAGCTCATGATTGCTGAAGCGCAATCGGCGCTCATCGACGAGTCTCGCCTCGCCGGTCTCTTCACGGTGCCGCGTCACCAGAAAGTCGACGAGAAACTCCAGCTGAAAGCCGAGCACAATCGGCGCGCCGAAGGGGTTGTCGCGGATATTCCGCCATCGGTGGGGATCGTGAAACGGGTTGAAATCGTCGGTCGAGTTGCGCGCAACGTCGATGTGGATTTGCTCGAACTGAAAGACGGTTGGGTCCATGCGCACCAGAGAGTGACGAGCCACAGACGCAGCTCACTGTAACGCCACACCGGGACTATAGCGAGCTCGCCCGACATCTTCTCTTCCGGACCAGGAGGGACGGGCCGCTCCCGACAAACGTAAAACCCAAATCGGAACGGTACAACCGCATCAGAGGATACCGGTTCCGTCACGGGATCTCGCCGCGTGACCGCCGGACCATCGTCTCGACCACAGGATAAGGCACTGCGGGAGGGGAGACTGGAGCTAGACGCCCGTCACTTTCGGCTTGCGCAGCAGGATGCTCAGCGGAAGCTCGCTGGCGCGGGCAATGTCGTTCCAGTCGATGACCCCCAGTATGTTGCTCGGCTTATCTAGCGAACCACTTGTGGTGACCACCGCCGCCTCTGCGTCCTCCTGCCGCATCTGGGCCATTAAGTCGAGCAGCGAGCCGCGCGCATCGGCGACGACAAAAGGCGACCCCAAGTCTGACATCCCGCCGAGCACCCGACGCACACGTCGCCGTGCACCTGCGGGCACGACACCAACGACCTTGTCGCGATCCAGCACAACGACATGTGCCCGCCGCCGACCGCGTCTCTCGCGAAGCCGGCTGCGCCTTTCCCAGTCCGGCTGCTGCATGAGCACCATGGGGGTAGTCACGGATTCGGCATTGCTGTGCAGCATGAAGCGGTTCGTCTGCAGGGATTCGGGAATGTAATGGCCGCGCCGGATCAGCTTGAGGGTATAGATGCTGTTCCGGGTCACCATGCGGCGTGTGCCGTAGGCCAGCGAAACCGTGACCAGCACCGGCAGGATCACGTTGTAGTCTCTGGTCATCTCGAAGATCATCACCATGGCCGTCACCGCAGCACCGGTGACCCCGCCGACGAGGCCCGCCATTCCGACCACGGCCATACTGACCGGATCCACGTGCATTCCGTCCACGAGAATCTCGTTGAACGCCAGTGCGTAAGCACCGCCGAGGGTGGCTCCGAGATAGAGGGAGGGCGAGAATATTCCCCCAGACGCTCCGGACCCAAGCGTTAGGCAGGTGGCCAGAAACTTGAGCGCGAAGAGCAGGAGCAGGAAACGCGGATCCACAAGAGTCCGGTACAGGACGTCCTGAACCGTAGCGTATCCGACGCCCTCCGTGTAGTAGTGACCGGTGTGCTTCATGAGCAGATACATCATGACGCCCACCAGGGCCATCCCAAGCGCATGGCGCGAGTAGTAGTTGCCCGGAATACGGTCGAAAAGGTCCTCCGCCGCGTAGATTGCGTGCACGAAGACGACGGATACCAGCCCGAGGATGACGCCGAACAGGGCATAGATGGCGATTACGTACGGCGTGGTGGCATGCGCGGCCGACAGCGTCAGCGCCGGTACATCGAACGCCGGGTAATCGCCGAAGTAGATGCGGCCGATCCAGGTCGCCGTCCCCGTGGAAAGGATGACCGGGATGAGGGTATGCGGGCCGACCACCGGCAGGATCAGCTCGAGAGCGAACAAGAGACCCCCGACGGGAGTATTGAAGGTCGCCGCGATGCCGGCTCCGGCGCCGCACGCAATAAGCGTGATCCGCTGCGCCTCAGACGCGCGGATGAGCTGGCCAAGGGTCGACCCGAATGCGGATCCAATCTGAATGATCGGTCCCTCGCGCCCGACCGAGCCGCCGGTGCCGATCGAGATCGCCGAGGCGAGGGACTTCACCGCAGCCACAGCGGGGCGAATGATCCCTTTTTGATAATAGATGGCGTCCATCACCTCGGGGACGCCGTGTCCTTTCGCTTCGGGGGCGAAGTTCTTCACCAGGAAGGCGACGAGCAGTGCCCCGACGACCGGCACCAGTATCACCCACTGATCCAACGGGCTTTGCAGCGTATGCACGTTGGCGTTGTACTCGAAGGAGGGGATCCCCAGGAAGGCGAGGTTGTGGATCCAGCCAATCATGGCGCGGAATGCGACGGCGCCGTATCCACCGACGATGCCGACCAGCACCGCAAGCAGGGCCATACGCAACGGCGATTCCTGACGCTCCCAGGGTTCGATCATAGTCGGGGCCTTACTCTGGACGTATCTGACTCATCAATGGGGCGCCGGCCCCTCTCGCCCTAAAGACACCTGGCTCCGGCAAGCCTTCGTCTCGCGTTCCGCGCCCGTGCGGGGACGGTCGGAAGGTCTGGCGTGGCGATGGTCCGGCCGCAAGGGTACGCGTCAACCGCTTGTGCCGCGCAGCGTTTCGATCTCGCGCACCAGGGGATCGAGCACAGGGGCAAGCTTGCGCCTCATCAAGCCGCCGATAGCCGTGGAGTCTCCGATCACCGGACGGAGCACGCCGTAGCCTACGCCCGAGAGCACCCGCATGGCCGATATGTCCGCAGCAGACGCGGGTTGCGCCGCGAGACAGGCCGCCGCACCATCGACGCGTGACGCTGTGCTCGACTCGACGAAGCGCATCCCCTCCGCACGCAGCTCCGCGATCGTCTGATCGGGATCGCCTTCTGGACGCAGCGGGGCAAAGTAGCCGCGCAGCACGTCGAGCATCGCGTTGACAACGTCCTGAGTCGGTGGCTTCGCAAGCACGGCGGCAGCCGCCTTGAGAAAGGTTTGCCCCTCCGACGATTGCACCCGCATCATCAGCCGGGCACATGCATTCCCTTGCTCCGCCAGCTCCTGCAGGAATGGCGCAGAGTCGGCGGCGTCGCTGCGCGCCGGCTCCGGCTCCGGAAGGTCGTCTGGTACCGCTTGGAGAAACCCGAGCAGATAGGCCTGCTTGCGGGCGGACTTCTTCCACAAATCCAGCCGCTCGGAATCCGAGATCAGCCCCGGCTGGAGCGCCAAACGCACGGACTCCGCCATCATCTCGGTGTCCGTCTCGAAGGGCAGATAGTCCACCAAGTACCGGGCGAGAATCTTTCCCATTCGGCCGGCCACGACCGCCGGGTTGGCCAGCATGCGGCGGGCATTCTCGGCCTCCTCCATTGCCCACCACGCGCGCCGTGCCAGCTCGTCGGTCAGCCCCGGTGAGCATACCGCCGCTACGACAGCCTCCGGCTCACCGAGCATCAAAAGCTGCTCCAGACTCTCGTCCCGCATCTGACCCATGCGCGTCCATCGGCGCAGATAGATGGGATAGCCACCAGGCGAGCCCAGGATGTGCCCGGAGATCAGCTCCCTGACCTTGCGCAAGTACTGCTCGGGCCGGCCCGTCGGGTTCAGCGGAACCTTCGCATCGCCCTTCTCCGACAGGCCATAGACGATCATCCTGGCCTCATCGATACGGATGGCGAGGGGCCGGTTTGCAAGCAGGACATTCAGTCGAAAGTTGTCTTCGTTCGAGAGCTCCATTGCATCAAAACCTACTCCGAAGGCCCTCGGACGTGAGACGTCTGCCGGGCCCGCTCAAGCCCGGGCTCGACGAGACCAAAGGACCAGACGGCGACCGACGAGCTCTTAGCAACGGCCGCCGGAAACGCCGAAGCTCTCGACGCTATCCGAGTCGCCGCCCGAACACGCCCCGCAAGCCGCAACCGATCAGGCCGACACGGCGCGCAGCTCTATGGCGCGCCGCGGCGGCGCACCCTCAACCCTCCGTCGGCGGCTTGTAGCTCGGGTCCTTCGGATTTAGGAAGATGAAGTGGTACTGACCCGGCTCGATCTCGACGAAGTCCATCGTGGCTTGATCGAGCAGCGGGACGGACTCCGGGGTCACGACGATGTCGACGCCCGCGGTGGCGAACCGGATGTCGTCCTCTGTGGCATCATCGAACCCCATTCGATAGTCGATCGATCCGTCGGGCTTTTGAAAGGCCGCGAGCCGTAACGACAGGCCTTCCGTCCCACCCTGCTTGGCCGCCTTGACCACTTGGTCGGCGGCGGCTGCAGTCACTTTAAACATGCGTGCACGCCCTTCCCACAGCAAAATCTGGTCTACACATCAATACAACCCTTCTAGTTTGCGCAAAGCGGGCGCCTGCGGCAACCCGCATGGCCGGTGCGCCGGACGTTGCAGCTCGGCTGCACCCACCCCCCAGCAGCGCGCCCAGGGTCTCGACGGCATGAAGGCGATCGCTATCAGCCCCGGCACGCCCGCACGTGATCAACGAAGCGCCGTGTCCACCCCACCCCGCCGACATCCCGCAGATGGCTGTATGCGGCCACCAGGTTCCGGTACAGGATCGCGTCATGCTTGCCGTCGACACCTGCACCACGCAAGACCTCGAAGCCATAGACCCAATCCGGGTCCGGCGCCACCACGGCCGAGTGGTGAAACTCATGGGCACGGATCTCTGCCGGCACCGGCTGGGCCGACGGCCAAGGGAATGCCGGGGTCTCCCTTAACCGCACGTAGCCTCTGCCCTGGGGCCGCTCGTGCATCTCTACGTCCGCTGAGAGCACGCCGCACATGGCGCGGCGTTCCGCCCCCCAGCGCAAGCCGTTGCACAGGTACATGAGCCCGCCGCATTCCGCGTACGCGGGTCCGCCGGACTCCACAAAGTCGCGGATGGCGGCACGCATACGGTGGTTCTCTTCCAGCTCCCGCATCCGAAACTCCGGGAAACCGCCACCGATGAGCAACCCGTCCACCGGAGGCAGCTCGCAATCGTGTACGGGGCTGAAATCCACTAGCTCTGCGCCAGCGCACCGCATCGCGGCGAGGTCGTCCGAGTAGTAGAAGCCGAAGGCATCGTCCCGCGCGACCCCGATTCGCACTGGATCTGTCCCCATCGCCTTGGTCACGGTAGGCACCCTCGGCGCTGCTGGCATAGGGACCGATGCGGCGATGGCGAGAAGGCGATCGGTGTCGACCTGAGCCGCAACAAGGCCCCGAATGCGCTCGATCTGGGCCTCTGCACCCTCGGCTTCGTTGCTCGGCATCAGCCCAAGGTGGCGTTCACTGATCTGCATCCCGGCCGCCCGGTGGACGACACCCAACACAGGCAGGTCTGTGTAATGCTCCACCACTCGACGCAGGTTGGTCTCGTGGCGTGACCCACCCACCTTGTTCAGGATAACGCCCGCAACGTTGACGGCCGGATCGAAGGCCAGATAACCCAAGAGCAGGGGTGCCACTCCCCGCGTCATTCCCTGCACGTCCACCACCAGGACAACAGGGGCATCGAGCAACTTGGCGAGCCCCGCGTTTGAGTTGCTGCCCAAGAGATCAACTGCATCGAAGAGCCCCAGATTCCCCTCGATGAGCCCGACGTCGGCGTCGGCGAGCGAACGGGCAAACCCGGCGCGGATCTCATCCTGCCCCATGGTATTGAAGTCGAGGTTGAAACAGTCGCGCCCGGCGGCCTGCGAGAGCCACAGTGGGTCGATGTAGTCTGGGCCCTTCTTGAAGGGCTGAACTCGATTGCCGAGCCTCCTCAGCTCCCGGCAGAGCCCCAGGGAAATAGTCGTCTTTCCGGAAGATTTGTGGGCGGCAGAGATATAGACGTGCGCCATGGCTTGAAGCGCAGCAATTGGATAGGGCGGCATCAGAGAGCCGCCCTATGGGGGCGAGTGACGCCGCCCGATTAGGCCTTCGCCACGGCGTGAGGATCGACCGTTTGGTCGTCCAGCGACTCGGGAAGGAATTGAAGCATTCGCACCCCCACCGCCGTGATCAGCATGGCAACCGCCACTCCGCCGAGGCCCAACAGCAACTCGGGCAAGCTCGGGGCGTAGTGGGCAGGCGCGCCGCCAACCCCATCGAAGAAGCCGGAGGCGATGATCGTTTGGTCCGGGAAGAGCTGCATCGGATAAGCCTGGCCACCGATGATGATCACATACATGCTGGCGAATCCCCCGAGGATGACCAGGCCGCAAGCGGACGCTAGCCAGCTCCGCTCCTTGCCGCGCACCGGGTGGAAGATGATGCCGAGGGGCACCAGGCTTCCGGCGAGAATCCAACCCACCCAGAACACGAAGGTGTAGGTGCCGCCGTTGAGCAGATAGAAGGACACCAGGTCGTAGTTCTTCGCCCCGTAGAGCTTGGTGATGAAATAGACGAAGGTAAAGAACAAAACCCCACCAATGAACACGGCGAGCAGATTTTTCAGGCGGGACAGGAGGGCCTCACCGATGGGGCGTCCGTCCTCCTCGAAGGCGAACATGAGCACCAGCATGAAAATGGCGAGGCCGAAGCTGAACGACATGGCGATAAACATGGGAGCGAGAATCGCCGTGTCGTAGGCCTGGCGCGCGACCAAGAATCCGAAGATAGAGCCGGTACCTGTGGTGAGGAGCAGACGCCACACGAATGCGAAGAACCCGACGTGCTTGCTGTAGGGATTCCCCATACGCTCCGCCATGGTCCAAAGATACGCGATCACGACGGCCATGAAGCCCGTGTAGAGGAAGATGTTCCAGGCGAAGATCGACCGGAAGTTATAGGTGGTCATGGCGACGATCAGGCGGTCGGGCCGGCCGAGATCGAGCACCAGCACCAGCAGCCCCCCGGCTAGCAGCGCCACGGCAAGCAAGCCAGACAAACGGCCGAGAGGCTTGTACATGGTCTTGCCGAACACGGTTCCTATGGAGGCAACGTTCAACGCCCCCGAGGCGGCCACGATCAGGAACACGGCAAAGATGTGCGGAGTACCCCACACCACCTGATTGGTCATGCCGGTCACCCAGTGTCCCTGGTGCTCCATGTAGAGCGCGGCGAGGCCGCCGATGCCGGCGACGGCCGCCAATACCGCGAGAAGCCCCCAGTATCTCTGCGGGGTGATTCTCCATTCCCGATAAACGATTCTCTTCATGTCAACCACTCCCGCCGGCGTCAGACATTCGAGTAGCGAACGCCCGTATTGAGGGCCAGGTCCTCGCGAATCTGCCGGGTCGGCATACTCGCGAGCAGCTTGCTCAACGGACTCTCGGGGTCCTTCAGGTCACCGAACACGATCGCGTTGTGACCCTCGCGGGCACACGCGTCCGCACAGGCCGTGGATGCCTCGCCATAGTCGCGACGCTGCACGCAAAGGGTGCAGCTCTCCACGCAACCCTTACCCCGGGGCACGATCGTCAGCTTCGATTCCACCCGCTCGTGGATGAAGGAGCGGGCCTTGTACGGACAGGCCATCATGCAGTAGCGGCAGCCGATACAGATGTGTCGATCCACCAGTACGATCCCGTCGGCTCGCTTGAAGGAGGCGCCGGTCGGGCAGACGTCCACGCATGGAGGATGCTCGCAGTGCTGACACATCAGCGGGAGGTTGCTGACACGGGCAGTCAAGTTGTCGCGGACCCGAACCTTGCGGATCCAGACCGACTTCTGCTGCTCCCACTTGTCCTCGCTCTCACCGTCCGGCTTCTCCTGAAGATCGAGGCCGTTTTCTTGATCGCACGCCGTCACACAGGCGGTGCATCCGTCCGCGCACTTGGCCGTGTCGATGAGCATGCCCCAGCGCACCGCGCTGGTAACTGGCTCGGAGCGCGGCTCGGCCCCGGCCACCGTATAGAGCAAGACGCCCGGGGCGACCGTGGCCGCCGCAACGCCCGCCGCAGTTCCGATGAAGGCGCGCCGTTCGCCGTCGATTCTCTCGCTGGTTTCATTCATGGTCGGTTGCCCTCTTCCCGTGTCTCAGGGCGCAGCACGGACCCGCTTAGCGCAAGGGAGCCGGAAGAGGTGCCGCGCGCCAAACCGGTTGCGGACTCCGCCGACGCAGTGGTCTTCGGCTCGGGTACGGGCACAGTCGCGTGGCACTGGAAGCAAGTCAGCTCGACGGCTGCGTACTCATGGCAGGAGTCGCAAAACTGGTCTTCGGCGTTGACAGGAACCGGCTTGTCTTCAGCCGTGTAGCTGACGTGACAGGCCACGCAGTCGTCAAGGCCATACTTGGGCGACCGAACCCCCGTGTGCACCGTGACATCGCGCTGATGCAAGATCAGCTCCATGTGGTTGCGGCGCATGAAGGGCGTGGGTGCCACGCAGTGCTCCAAAGAGGCAGCTCGTGATCCGGGGACTACATGCGAGCCCTCGGCGGCCTGGGCCGCCAGGGCGCACAGCGCCCCGGCGAGACCGACAGAGAGGAGACTGCCCGTAACTACGGCATTTGCCATCGGCATCTCCGGACTTAGTTACTCACCCAACCCCATCTTGATGTAGCCGGTCGGGCATACGTCGGCGCAGATGTGGCAGCCGATGCACTTGGCGTAGTCGGTCGCCACATAGCGCCCGGTAGTGCGGCTGTTCTTGTCGACGCGATACACCGCCGTCTGAGGACAGTAAATGACGCAGTTGTCGCACTCGAAGCACATGCCGCAGCTCATGCAGCGCTTGCCCTCGTCGATGGCCTCAGCCTCCGACAGACCGATGACGCGCTCCTTGAAGTGACCGAGCACCTCTTCCGCCGTCGGCACCTCTTCCTTACGGTGATTGCGCGCATGAAAGGCGAAGTGGCCGAGGAACAGCTCGTCGTGGGGGATAATCTCCGCCCCGGAGCGGTCCTCATAGTTGTGGATCGCCCAGTTCCCGTCGGAGGTCCCGCGCATGTCCCCGCGCGCCTCGGCGTCGAACCGCTCGGGTGCGAGTCGCGCCTCCTCCATCTTGCGCAGCAGGTCGAAGTGATGGACGTCGACCTTGGGGCGGCGCTTGTGCTCTTCCTGCCTTAGGTACTCATCGATCGAGTCGGCGGCGATCGACGCCTGACCGATCGCGGTCGTCAGCAGGTGGGGGCGGATGATGTCGCCCGCCACAAAGTGACCGGCCTTATCCGGCACCTGGTAAAACTTGTCCGCGTTCATCAGACCCCGCCCGTTATCGAGGGCCTCCAGGCCCGCCAGGTCGCCGCCCTGTCCGATAGCTGCCACAATTAGGTCCGCTTCGAGGACCCGCTCTGTTCCTTCGACAGGGGTCGGGCGGCCATCCTTCATCACACAGTCGGCGACCTTGAGAGCCGTGGCGCGGCCATCGGCCCCCTTGACGAGCTCCACCGGCATGACGCCGTCGTAAACTGTTACGCCCTCGGTCAAGGCGTCGTGCACCTCATGCTCGGAAGCGGTCATCTTGTCGCGCGGGAACAGCGAGGTTAGCGTCACATCGGCGCCCTGGGCAGCGGCACTGGCGGCGGCATCGTGCGCCACGTAGCCGTCGTGGATAACCATCTCGGGGAGGTCCTTCTGGCCTTCCTTGGTGATGTGACCAAGTCGTCGCGCGACCGAGACAACGTCGATGGACGTGTCACCACCACCGACGCACACCACCTTCTCGGCGGTCACCTTCATGCGGCCCTCGTTGAATGCCTTGAGGAAGGCGACGCCGGAGACGCAATTGGGTGTACCCTCCCAGCCTGCCACCGGCAGGCCGCGGCCGGATTGACAGCCGATGGCCCAGAGTATGGCGTCGAAGTCCTTCTCCAGGTCTTCGACCTTGACGTCCACGCCTACCTTCACGTTGAAACGGCACTCGACCTGGCCCATGTCCAGGATGCGCTGGATCTCCGCATCTAGCTTGTCGCGCGGCACGCGGTAGCCCGGGATGCCGAAGCGGAACATGCCGCCGAGTCCATCGTTGGCCTCGAAGATGGTGCAGGCGTGGCCCTTGCGCCGCAGCTGGTAGGCCGCAGCCAAGCCAGCGGGACCGCCGCCGACGATGGCAACCTTCTTTCCCGTATCGGGGCCGGGCTCGAACGTGTAGCCGTTGGCGATTGCGGTGTCCCCGATGTACTGCTCCACCGCGTTGATGCCGACGAAATCCTCGACCTCGTTGCGGTTGCAGCCGTCTTGGCAGGGCGCAGGGCACACTCGCCCCATCATGGAGGGAAAGGGATTGGCATCAGTCGAGCGCCGGAAGGCGTACTCGTGCCAGTCCATCCCAACCGGCGGCTTCTCCGTTTGACGCACGATAGCGAGCCACCCGCGAATATCCTCCCCGGACGGGCAGCTGCCCTGGCACGGCGGGGTCTTGTGCACGTAGGTTGGGCACTTGTGAGAGGTGTCCTGAGCAAAAATCTTATCCGTAAGCTTTTCCCACACTTGGTCGCCGTCTTCGAACCGGCGCCAGGAAAGCTTGGTGCTCATTTCATCGCGAGGAGTTGCCATTGATCACTCTCCTATCCGTTAAAACCTGTGCGTCTGGTGTTTAATCTGTCCGCAGCCCGCGCAGCGGCGCTGGGCCCTTAGTGGAAGCATTGCCCGGCATCAGGCGGCCTCGTCCGCGTCCTCGCCCTCTTCGTCGTCTTCCCCAGGGGTCAGGATGATCGCGTTGGACACTAGCTCGTGCACGCTCACGATCTGGTCCATCTCCATGCCGTAAAAGGGCAGGACCTTGACGAACTGGGTCTTGCAGATGGCGCAGATCGCCGCCATGTGCGTCACACCCTTTTCCTCCATCACATTGTTGAGGGCCTCCACACGCGGCTTGGCGCCCTTCACCCGCACCTCCATCAGGTCGTCGGTGAGCAGTCCGCCGCCACCGCCGCAACAGAAGGTACGCTCGCGGATGGTCTCCTCGTCCATGTCATAGAAGTGGTTGCAGGTGGCCCTGATGATCGCGCGAGGGATATCGAACTGTCCGCCGGGCTTATCGCCCATGCGCGAGGCGCGCGCCACATTGCAGGAGTCGTGGTAGGTGAGAACCTTGTCGTCGTTCTGCGACTTGTCGAGCTTCAGCTTGCCCTCATTCATGAGGCCATAGGTAAGCTCGCAGATGTGCTGCGGCACCGGATAGCGCGGGTCGAGGAAGTCCCATGGTCCCGCCAGTGTGTTGAGGAAGCTGTAAGCGACGCGCCAGGCATGACCGCACTCGCCGAACACGATACGCTTGACCTTGAGGTCGATGGCCGCTTGCCGAATGCGCTGTGCCACCCGGCGCATGTTCTCGTAGGAGCCGATGAACATCCCGAAGTTGGCGGCCTCCGAGGCGTAAGAGCTGAGCGTCCAGGACACGCCTGCCTCATGGAACACCTTGCCGTAGCCGATGAGGCCATCCACGTGGGGCTCCGCGAAAAAGTCGGCGGAAGGCGTGATCATTAAGATCTCCGCCCCCTCCTGGTCCAGCGGGAAGCGGATCTTGACACCCGTATCGTCGTAGACGTCCTCTTCCAACCCTTCCAGGGTATCCGCCAGGGCGGGGCCAGGCAGCCCGAGGTTGTTGCCGATCTTGTAGACCTTGCCGATGATCTCGTTGCAGTACTTCTGACCTACCCCGATGCTGTCCATGATCTCGCGCGCCGCCATGGAGATCTCGGCGGTGTCAATACCGTAGGGACAGAATACGGAGCAGCGGCGGCATTGAGAGCACTGGTGGAAGTAGCTGTACCACTCGTCGAGCACCTCTCTTGTGAAATCTGCCGCGCCCACGAGCTTCGGAAAGTACCTCCCAGCGAGAGTGAAGTAACGGCGGTAAACCTTGCGCATCAGGTCCTGGCGCCCCACCGGCATGTTCTTCGGATCCTTCGTGCCGAGATAGTAATGGCACTTATCCGTGCACGAGCCGCACTTTACGCAGGAATCGAGGTAGACCGGCAGGGAGCGGTATTTGCCGAGCAGATCTCCCATCTTGGAGATGGCCTTTTCCTGCCAGCCATCGACCAGCTCACCAGGAAAGCCAAGCTGCTGCTGGAACTCCGGCTTAGCCATATAGGGGCTGCTGTGAGACATCGTATCCGGCGTCACCGCCGGAATCTCGGCGTACTGCGTCAGCTTGGGAACTTCAAAATCAACCTTTGCCATGGTTCGACCTCTTCAGCGACATCGGTGGCCCGCAAAACCGATCACTTAGCCTTTTGCTGCTCCAAGCTCCGCGCCCACTCGGCGATGTGCCGCTGCTCGCGCGGGTTGTCGACCTGATTGCGGGTAGGGCTGAAGAACAGGCCGGGGGCGTGCAGCAGCTTGCTGAACGGGAATATGATCATGAGCGATGCGACAAGCAGCAAGTGCAGCATCAACACGGGGTCCGCAGGCAGCGGGTGTAGATCGAATGTAACTACCCCGCGGATGAACTGCTTCAGCGATACGATGTCGGTGTGAACGACGAACGTCATCATCAGCCCGCTGACGCCGATCAGCACCAACAGGCCAAGCATTAGGTGGTCCGACGGCGCGCTGATATAGCGCACGCGATCGACCAAGAAGCGGCGCGCCCAGAGCCCAATCAGGCCAACAACCATCGCCATGCCGCCATAGATCCCGAAGGGCTGTATCAGCTCGATCGGTAGCCAGACTGGGTCGATGAAGTAGCGCAGGTGGCGAAGCGTCACCAGGAAGAGGCCGAAATGGAAGATCCAGCCGAAGATCCAGGTCCACTTGTTACCCTTGAACAGGCTCTCGAAGAGCACGACTTCTCGGGCCATTCGGAAGACAACGCCACTCGTCGTCGTGGGAGCCGGGGTCGTTGGGATCTTCAAGGGCGCTGGCGTACGTGCGTACTGGACAACCTTGTAGATCACGCCGCCCAGCAGCACCGCAGTGGCGAAGTAAAACAGCGAGGCGTAAACAACCGTCAGCAACGACATGTTTCCGCTACCTTCAGTGGGTCCGTCGGAAAGCTGGGGAGCGCTCGCGTGCCCCCCAGCTCGCTACGCGTTCAGACGCAGCCGGTCGGCTTCGGAAGACCAGCGTAACGGCAGGCCTGCTTCGCAGGGCCGTAGGGGAACAGGCCATAGAGATATTTGCTGTTGCCCTTGTCTTTGCCGAGCTTCTTACCCACCGCCTTGGTGAGGACGCGCACCGCGGGAGCAATCTGATACTCCTCGTAGTACTCGCGCAGGAAGTTGATGATGTCCCAGTGCTCATCGGTAAGCTCCAGGCCGTCCTCCTTGGACATCACATCAGCAACTCCGGGCACCCACTCGTTGATGTTGGCGAGGTAGCCCTCTTCATCGGTTTCAAGGCTCTTACCACTGACTTCGATCGGCATGACAATTCTCCTCTCGGTAGAAGTACAAACTACAACCAGGCTTGGACCTTGTCGTTCTCCGCGGCCAAATCCACGAAACCCGAATAGTCCACCACTTTGACCCCCTCGATGACGCGCTCTTCTTTGAAGCCCCTCGCCGCGAGGTCGGGACCGAGCACATAGACCTTCAGGTTGTCGAGGGCGGCCTTCATCTGCCCTTCCGCGGCGGTCCCCGTCAGGGCCGCATAGACGCCGTCCTCGATCAGGAGGACCGCGTTTCCGCTCTGGGCAAACTTCAGGCACGACTCAAGGGAGTTACGCTCGAACGGTGACTTGTTGACAGTGTGCAAAATGCTCATCGGCCCTCTCCTTAGAAGCTAAAGATGACCTCGGACTCGTCCATGAGCTCGGTGACGCGCGCGCTGTCCACCACCTCGACGATGTTCTCCTTCTCCTCGCCGCTCTCCCAATCCTCCCAGGCCACCTGAACGAGATCATCCGGCGTGAGACCGCGGGAATCCAGGGACGCCCGATCGACGTAGATGTTCTTGACTTCGTAGTCACCCAGGGTCCGGTAAGTGGGCGAGAAGTTCTTCATCCCGATCCCGGTCGTGTCCTGGCCCTTGGTCAGCTGGTAGACACCGTCATCCAGGAACACCAGGCTCACCTCCTGATCGAACGCGGCGCCGATCAGAACGACCTCAAGGGACTCCCAGGCATAGATGGTTCCGTAGGGGGCCTTGCGGTTGAGATAGAGGAATTTCTTGACGACTTCAGACACGGTGCACCTCCTTAATCACCGAAGACCACGAGGCGCTCCGACTGGATGGCCGCCTCGACCAGCTGCCCGAGACCGGAGATGCGGAATCGGGGATGGATGTTAGTGGCATCCTTGCCGTTACGCTGCGCTTCGCCCTCGTCCACGATGCCTCGGCGCTGGGCTGCGGCAACGCAGACAACCATATCGAGGTCATGCTTTTCGCCTAGCTCCGCCCACCGGTTGACGATGTGGCGGTCATCCTGCGGCGGCGTCGTCAGCCGCGACGAGTTGTAGACCCCGTCGTGATAGAAGAACACGCGCATGATCTCGTGGCCCTTCTCCAGCGCGGCCTTGGCAAAGTGATACGCCGAATCCGACGCCTGGTGCTGGTAAGGTCCCTCGTTGATCTGAATGGCAAACTTCATAGCGACCTCGATCTGGTTGTTACCCTCTCCCCCATCCCTCTCCCGCGGTAGAGGGCGCGGGAGAGGGCGTGCCGGGGGCGCCTACGGCACGCTTTGCCGTCTGGCGGTCCGCCCCGTCAGAAGCGGATGTAGGTGGAGGAGTTGAAGCTGTTGCGGGCGCCGCGCCAGGTATCGATGTGATACTTGGTAAAGGGCAGCTCGATCTCCTCGAAGAAGCGCGGCCAGCCGATTCGCTCGATCCACTCGTTGACGCGCTCCCAGTCCCGCGCTCCTTCCTTGTATGCCTTGAGGATACGCTTGACGATGGCCGTCGCCTCGGGCCACCGCGGCGGGTTGTTGGGGATGCCGGCGGCCACGAGCTTCTGAAAGGTGGGCTTGCCGCGGGCATTGGAGTGATTTCCGCCGACCCAGATCGCCAGCTTCGAGTGCTCCGCGTCGTTGATCTGCATCGGCGGGCACGGCGGATAGCAGGCGCCGCAGCAGATGCATTTGCGCTCGTCGACCTCGAGGGACGGCTTGCCGTTCACCATGGCGGGCCGAATGGCCGCCACCGGACAGCGAGCGACTACCGAGGGGCGCTCGCAGACGTTCGCGACCAGGTCGTGATTGATCTTCGGCGGCTTGGTGTGCTGTACGTTGATCGCGATGTCGCCCTGCCCGCCGCAGTTGATCTGGCAGCATGAGGTGGTGATGTGCACCCGGTTCGGCATATTGGCGTTGCGGAACTCGTCGATGAGCTCGTCCATCATCGACTTCACCACGCCGGAGGCGTCGGTGCCGGGAATGTCGCAGTGCAGCCAGCCCTGTGTGTGGGAGATCATGGTCACCGAGTTCTGGGTCCCGCCGACGATGAACCCTGCGTCTTCGAGCTCCGTAATCAGGGGCTCCACCTTGGCCGCGTCCTTGACCATGTACTCGATGTTCGAGCGCAGCGTGAAGTGGACATAGCCGTCGGCGTACTGATCACCGATGTCGCACAGCTTGCGCAGGGTGAACACGTCCAGGATACGCTGGGTGCCAGCCTTGACCGTCCAGATCTCGTCACCGCTGTATGCCACGTGACGCAGCACGCCTGGGCGCGGATGGTCGTGATACTTCCACTGGCCAAAATTCTTGCGCATTACGGGATGCATGTACTGCCACGGATCGGGGCATCCGGACTCGATCGGCTCACGCATTTCTGCCATCGCCTTACCTCCAGTCAAAATCGAAATGTAAGCTGTGGGGGCTCGTTCGGGGGCGCGGGACCTGACGGCCCGCGCCGCGGATATAGTTACTTGCCGGCTTCGGCTTGACGCTCGAACCAGGACTCGGCCGCCTCGTCCCAGCCGTCCAACCGGACGTAGGAGCTCTGGCGCGGATGGCTGAGCATGTTCGGATCGGGCTCGACACCAATGCCGTCCAGGAAGTTGGCCAGACCGATGCGCTCGATCATCTCGCCGCAACGCTCGTGCTCCAGACCGTTCTCGGCCCAGAAGTCGATGATGGTCTCGGCGAGCTCGACCATCTCCTCGTAGTCTTCCTCGGTCTCCAGCTTCTTGAATGGCACGAGTACGGTGCCCATCAGGTCGCCGATCTTCAGGGTACGCTTGCCGCCGATCAGGATGGTGACCCCCTTGTCATCGCCGGGATGCAGGGCCTTCGGCATGACATTCAGGCAGTGCATACAGCGCACGCAGTCACGGTTGTTCACCGCCAGGGTGTCATCATCGTTGAGGGACAGGGCCTGCGTGGGACAACGGGTTATGACGTTGTCGATGTAGTACTGCCGACCCTTCTCCGCAATGTAGTTCTTCACCTCGGCTTGATCGACCTTCATGTCGTCGCGCCAGGTGCCGATCACTGCGAAGTCGGAGCGCTCGATGGCGTTCTGACAGTCGTTGGCACAGCCGGAGACCTTGAACTTGAACTTGTAGGGAAGGGCCGGGCGGTGCACGTCGTCGGTGAAGTTGTTAACCAAGGCGCGGTGCGACTTCAGCTCGTTGGTGCAGGACATCTCGCAGCGGGCTGCACCGACACAGGACATGGCGGTACGCACGCAGGGACCGGCGCCGCCGAGGTCCCAGCCGTAGTCGTTGATCTCGTCGAAGAAGTGCTGAGTGGCCTTGGTGTCCGCCCCGATGAACATGATGTTACCGGTCTGACCATGGAAGGTCACGAGGCCCGAGCCGTGCTTCTCCCAGCTGTCGGCCAGCTGGCGGAGCATCGCGGTGCTGTAGTGGTTGCCTGCCGGCGGCTGCACGCGCAGCGTGTGGAACTCCCTCGACCGCGGAAACGCCTTGCCGACCTCGGAGAAGCGCGGAATGATGCCGCCGCCGTAACCGTAGACGGACACGGTGCCGCCCTTCCAGTAGCCTTTGCGGGTTTCGTAGGAATGCTCCAACTGGCCGAGCAGGTCGTTGGTCATGTCATTGATGCGCGCCTCAGGGTGCTGGTCGCGCAACCGCTTAATTCCGGAGATAAAGCTCGGCCAGGGGCCGGTCTCCAGCTGGTCGAGCATGGGTGTTTGGTGCTTGTCGGTTGCCATTGCGCTGTCTCTCCTAATCTTCTCGAAGCGGATAAGGATCTCGATAGCCTTCGTCTGCGGTCTCCGCCGACGGTCCTTGAAGACCCCTGGGTCTTGCCTCACTCAACTGCCGGTGGCGATGGGAGTCCGATGCAAGCTGTTGGCCTTCGTGGAACGGACCACCATCGTGGCTCGCTAATATACCAATTGACCCAAGGGGGTCCCATTCCACTTTCGGGGTGGGCTCCAACAAGGCCCCTATCCCCTTTGGGATAGTGCACGCCAAGGACCCGGCCTGACACCTTCCAGCCCGCTTCGGCCCGTACCGACGAGCGCGAAGTAGCCGGGGATCATAGGGCGCCATTTGCGCTAAGTCAACGATTCCTAATATAAGAACTTCCTCAACCGTCGCATACATCTACCCATACCTTATATCCATATGCACAACCGCTTCGATCCCGACGACACGGACGCCTACCTCGCCTGGCGTGCGAACAAGCTGCGCTTCTATCCCCGCAGCGTCGCCGAGCTGCGGGTGGAGGTGGCTCGCCTCGACGCGCCGACGGAGCTTGAAGTCCGGCAGATCCGGCACCGGATTGCCAAAACCAACATGGCGCTGATTCGCTGCGGAGATCCGTCCCAGGTCACGAAATCCGCCCTGCTCCGATTCGGCCTGTCTCTCGGCCTGAAACGTCTCGACAATAATCTTTGCGCCGATGAGCGGGCGGTCAGCACCCTCACGGTGCGAACGAACGGCCGAGCGAGTGGGTACGTTCCTTACACCAACCGGCCGCTGAGCTGGCACACCGACGGCTACTACAACTCACCGGACAGACAGGTGCGGGCCTGGATGCTCTTCTGTGTCCGGGATGCCTTGACGGGCGGGGAGAACGCCCTACTGGATCACGAGGTCGCCTACATCCGGCTGCGCGACCAGGACGCCGGACTAGTGCGAGCCCTCATGGACCCCGAGTCTATGACCATCCCGCCCAATCTGGAGAACGGGAGAGAAGTACGCCCCGCTCACACCGGTCCGGTGTTCTCGGTGCACGAGGGCCGTTTGCACATGCGCTACTCGGCGCGAAGCCGCAACGTGCAGTGGAAACAGACATCTCAAATTAGGGACGCCCGGGACGCCCTGGCTCGGTTGTTTTCCCGAGGCGACGTCCACATGTTTCGCCATAAGCTGGCTCCCGGCGAGGGATATATCAGCAACAATGTGTTGCACAACCGAGCCGGATTCGAGGAGAACGCCGAGGCCGGACATCCGGGACGAATGCTCCTGCGGACGCGATACCTGGAGTCCGTAGGCGGACACCCAGGGACGACGATGCGCGTCGATCGCGAACAGCCATGACGGGCTCGCGGAAAGGACACATCGGCGGTCTCGGAGCCTCGCTCCCGATACGCAGAATTACGAACCCATAGCGGCTTGAATGGACATGCTGAAGCTTAGTGACATCTTGGTGGCGCACAAGGAGATCGAATCGTTCGACGAGCTCATCCCCGTCGTTCAGGCGGTGGCGCGCAGCGGTGAGCGATTCTTTCGCATGGATGTGAAGCCCCCGTACCCCGACACGCCGGAGAACTGGGAAGATCGCCTCGAGGCTGCCTTCAGCGGGCTCGTCCGATAGCACGCATCGGCGCAGAGACCTCCAGAGATGATGAAGCATTACGACATCAACCACATGCAGCTCGCGGACACGGCAGCGGACTCCGTGGTCAACCGGGCCGCGGCGGACGCCGCGCTCGAGTCCCATCTCGTGGCGCTGCAGGAAAGGTACGAAGACCTCCGGCGCGTCGGCGCACAGCCCAAGGAGCTGGCGGAGCTGCGCCTCCAGATGGCCCGCACCCTGGTCGGCCTCGGGCGCGGCAACGAGGCATGGCCGACTGCACGCGAGGCCCTGGACGTCTTCATCGCCACGCAGGACTTCGAGTCCGCAGCCGACACTTGCGACGTGCTGTTTCAGTCGGAGCAGCCCCTATCCCTCAGCGCGTTGGGCCAGGGGATATGGCTCGCGGTGACCTACCCCATTGACCCCGAGCTATCGGTGGAGCTGCTGAGTCACGTCGTCGACGAGACGCCGGACGATGCCGATGGCGCCGCAGTGGCCGCCACCACGGCGCTGTTCCTCGCTGACATGCGGGCGTCGGGGCGGCAGCGCGAGAACCTCATGTTCTTCGCCACCCAGATGCTGGGAAACGTCGCACGCCGCCACAGTGGGGCGGATACGCAAGAGGCCTTCGATCTGTGGATGGAGAGGATGGAGCTGCGGGAGCCGGAAAAGTTCCTGGTGCGGCTACGCAACGTGGTAGACGTCCTCGTACAGGATGAATGGTGGTTCGACCGCGACGCCCTTCAAGCCAAGCTACCGATCAACTGAACGCCGAGTTTCGGCGCCGAGGATTCGCTACCCGCCAATCATGTTCTGGCAAGAAGACCATTCCGATAAGCCGTTCCAAGTTCCCGACGACGTCTTGGACGTGCTGTTCGCCATCGACTGCAAGCATCTGCCTGTGGACCATGCCCATGCCCTGTCCGCGGCCCTGCAAGGTGCCCTGCCTTGGCTCGGCGACACCACTGGAGTCGGCATCCACACCGTCCACGTGGCAGGGTCGCAAAATGGATGGCAGCGACCAGAGCACGATGCGGAACAGCGTTTGGTGGTCTCGCGGCGAACAAAGCTCACCATCCGCGTGCCCAAGGATCGCGTGGAAGCACTGGTGGACGGACTCAATGGAAAGACCCTCGATGTGAACGGCTGCCCCCTGACCGTGGGCGAAGGAAAGGCGAGACCGCTCAGCAAGGCGACGACCCTGTTCGCCCGCTACGTAGTCGCTCGGCCGGAAGATACCGAGGAGCAGTTTCTGACTTGGGCCGCCGGCGAGCTCGCGCACCTGGGTATACGGGTACGCAAGGCGCTGTGCGGCAAGGCCACCCCTCTTGCGAGTCCCAGCGGCCCCCTCCACACCCGCAGCCTCATGCTGGCCGACCTCTCACCCGAGGAATCGGTGCGCCTGCAGCAGGTCGGTCTCGGGCCCCACCGAGAGATGGGCTGTGGCATTTTCATCCCCCACAAGGGCATAGACGCCGTCCAGAAAGACAGCTGAACGAACGCCGGACCGATCGGCGTCTCACGAGTACCGCCTTTGCGCTCGCGGTGCACCACGTGGTTGATGACGCGAGTGTTCCAATTCCATAAAATTAGAAAGCTTTGATGCTCGTGCGCGCAGACAGTGCGCACGGGTCTTTGCAACGGCGCCGCACGTTCGGCAGAACAGCACGAGGGGAAAATCACCATGTCCATTGAGGTGAATGGCAAGACCATCGAGACCACCGAGGCCGGCTTTCTCGTGAATCACATGGAGTGGGACGAGGATGTCGCCCGCGCCTTGGCCGCCAAAGAGGGCATCGAGCTTACCGACAAGCACTGGGACGTCATCAACTACATGCGCGACGAGTACATCAACAACAACGCAAACCAGCCCATGGAGCGCGTCGTGCTCAAAGACATGGGCAAGAAATGGGGCTCCAAGCCCAGCAGCAAGGACCTCTACCAACTCTTCCCGCTCGCCCCCACCAAGCAGGGCACCAAGATCGCCGGCCTACCGCAGGTGATGCGCAAAGGGGGATATTGACGAAAGGGACCGAGGAGCGAGGAGCGAGGATCGAGAAAGAAAAGGGCCGGCATACGCCGGCCTTTTTCGTGGTGATTAGCGTGGTGCCTAAGCCGAAACGTCCGTTAGGCGGGTCGGGTGCGGGTCGGCGGGACCGTCGGCGCCACGGACGGCGTCGTCGAGCCTACAGGGACGTATTCACGGCGTGTCCCGACGGCCCGTACCCGACCCTGGCCCGGCAGCTGAGTTATCGAGCCAATCACTTTTTTCGTTGTCTGGCGCCGGACCCTTCCCTCGCGCCTAGACTCTGAATGACCAAGGCATCCGGAAGTCTTCTGATGGGCACACTTCGCTTTGCCCATCCGTCTGTCCTCTGTCTTTCCCCCTAGAGCTCGGCCCACATCCGTAGGAGGTTGGTGTAAGAGCGGTCCACGTACCCCGTGGTGTCCGCGGTCGGCGCGTCCTTGAGCAGTCGCTCGCGAGCGAGGTTGAGATCGTAGAGCAGCTCGCGCTGGGCGGGGTCGCGCACGTAGCTCTGGACCCAGGTCAGAGCCACCAGCCGCTCGCCGCGCGTGACCGGGGCGACCTGGTGGAGGCTCGACGAGGGGTACACCACCGCATCGCCTGCCGGCAGCTTTACCCGCTTTTCGCCGAACGAGGTGCGCACGATGAGCTCACCGCCGTCGTAGGTCTCAGGCGTATTCAAGAAGATAGTCATTGAGACGTCAGTGCGGAAACGCGGTCCGTTTGCGCCCATGATCGGGTCATCGACATGGTCGCCGTACGCCATGCCGGGCTCGTAACGAGCAACGATGGGATCTGCGACCCGGTGCGGCAGGACAGCAAACCGAAAGGTCTCGTTGTGCCCCAGGCTCGCCATGATGATGCGGATCAGGAGCCGCATGCGCTCAGAATCGGTCTGCATCTCTAGGTTGTTCTTCACCCGCGCCGCGGCGAATCCCGCAGTCAAACGGCCGTCCACGAAGGACGCGTCTTTCAGCACCTGGAGGAGCTTGTCGAGCTGGGGCTGGTTCAACAACTCCGGGATCGTCAGCAGCATCGCAATCCTTCCGATTTATGCCCAATACACATGGCTCTTTCGGTTCGTGACTTCTGGGGCCGCATAGCCGACAAAGCAAGTGCGAAGGGCATATACATGGTGCTAATCACCACGGTATATGTGTGGGGGATCGGCGTCGGCCGTGCGGTCGTTCGCCGGAGCGAGCGCCGGGACCGGTTTGCTAGAATGTCGCGCTGACATCGGCAAAGAAAGGGGGCCAGGATGATTCTCAAAGCGATCATCGACGACCAGGAATACACGCTGAACGTACCCGACGCGGTAGTCGATCAGGGTGAGGAGATCTTCGCCAAGCTGGACCGTGACATGGACAACGGCTGGCAAATGAGCCGCGAGTGGGTCCAGAACCCGGACCGGCTGCAACGCTGTCAAATCGCTGCGGACAAGCTGCTGACCGCTCTCGAGAACCAAAACCACAAGACAGGCGTCCTGATGGCCGGCTACATCTTGAGCCGGCTGCCCGAGGTCGACGCGGTGGAGATCGATATCCACGGCGAGATACAGAATACGACCTTCACCTTCCGCGATACCCCCCAGCGGGCGGATGCGCCGCGGGCCGAGGCGCCGATGCCGAAGGGTCTCAGCAAGCTGGCGGCGATGGAGCAAGCGGGCAATGACGTCACCAAGGTCTTCAAGGTCGGCAAGGGCTATCGCTTCTCGGTCTTCGACCACGGCACAGGCGAGTGGAAGGACTCGGCCGTGATCGGGGACAAGGACGAAGCGGAGCGGCTGCGCCAGGAGGTATTTCGGGACCGTTTCGAAACGCTGCAGCGCAGCCCTCATTGAGGCCGTGGCCGAGCCCCTTGGCCGCAGGCGCGGATCCCCGTGCAGCGCGGACCCGACCTCTGCCCACCAGGGCGGCAGATCCGCGACATCACCCGCCGGCTTGGCACCCCGGTTTGATCGGCCTGTCCCGATCCTCCCGCCGCGTGTGAGCAGTTGAACGCACTTACGTCCCTCGACTGGCACGGTTGGTTCAGCCTCGCGGTGGTCGTCTTCTGCTTTGCCATGTTTGCCCTTGGACGGGCGGCGCCAGATATCGTGACGTCTGCAGGTCTCACGATCCTTCTGCTGTTCGGAGTCATCACCCCCCGTGAGGCCCTGGCCGGCTTTTCCAACGAGGGCATGCTCACCGTAGCGGTCCTCTACGTGGTCGTCTCCGGTCTCACCGAGACCGGGGCCGTGGGCTGGATCGTCCAGTCATTGCTCGGACGGCCGCGCTCGCCCCGTCACGCGCAAATTCGCCTCATGGCACCAGTGGCAGCGTTGAGCGCCTTTCTGAACAACACCCCTGTCGTGGCCATCTTCATCCCCGCGGTCCAGGACTGGGCGAAACGCCATCGGCTGGAGCTGTCCCAGCTCATGATTCCGTTGAGCTACGCGAGTATCGCAGGCGGCACCTGCACCCTGATCGGGACCAGCACCAATCTCGTGGTCAACGGTCTCTACACGTCCCAAACGCAGGCGTCCGGCTTCGCCTTGTTCGAGCTCGCCTGGGTGGGGCTGCCGGTGGTGGCCGTGTGCATCGTGTACATGCTCACCGCCGGCCGCTGGCTGCTGCCGCGCCGGGCATCGGCCATCGCGAGCTACGAAGACGTTCGTCAGTACACGGCAGAGATGCTCGTGCAGCGTGACAGCCCGCTGGCAGGCAAGAGCGTAGAGGAGGCGGGGCTACGCCAGCTTCCAGGTCTCTTCCTCATCGAGATCGACCGCGCCGGCCAAATCATCCCCGCCGTGTCGTCGCACGAAGTGCTGCAGACAGGCGACCGGCTGGTGTTCGCCGGAATACTGGACTCGGTGGTGGACCTGCAGCGCATCCGCGGCCTGGTCCCCGCCACGGACCAGGTATTCAAGCTCGGCGGCCCCCGCCAGGACCGCTGCTTCGTGGAGGCGGTACTCTCCGACAAGTGCCCCCTGATCGGCAAGACGGTACGTGAAGGCCGCTTCCGGACCCGGTACAACGCCGTCATCATCGCATTGAACCGCAATGGCGAGCGCGTCAAACGCAAGATCGGCGACATCGAGCTCCGAGCCGGCGACACCCTTTTGCTCGAATGCCGTCCGTCATTCGTGGAGCAGCAACGCAACTCACGCGACTTCCTGCTGGTCAGCCAGCTCGGGGACTCCCACCCCCTCAACCACGACCGGGCACCCGTCGCTTTGACGATCGTCGGCAGCATGGTGGTCGCGGTGACCCTGGGCTGGCTCAGCATGCTGGAGGCCGCCCTGTTGGCAGCGGGTCTCATGATCATCACCCGCTGCACAGACGGACGCACGGCGCGGCGCGCCCCGGACTGGCAGATCCTGGTGGTCATCGCCACGTCCTTTGGGATCGGTGCCGCACTCGAGAAGACGGGTGCCGCAAGTCTGCTCGCGGGCGGCATGGTTGGACTCGCCGGCGGCAGCCCCTGGCTGACCCTGGCCCTGCTCTTCCTCGCCACCGCCCTCCTCACCTCCCTGGCAACCAATAACGTGGCTGCCGTCCTGGTGTTTCCAATTGCCCTGCAGGCCGCTCAAGGCATGGGTGTGGACCCGACTCCCTTCGTGGTCGCCCTCATGATCGGAGCCTCGGCGAGCTTCGCTACCCCCATCGGCTACCAGACCAATTTGATGGTCTTCAACGTGGGCGGCTATCGGTTCTCGGACTTCCTGCGGGTAGGGGTGCCGCTCACGCTGATAGTCGCCGCCGTCACGGTCGCGGTCGTGCCCTTGGTGTGGCCATTCTG
Source organism: uncultured Gammaproteobacteria bacterium (assembly GCA_963824085.1). Lineage (GTDB taxonomy): Bacteria > Pseudomonadota > Gammaproteobacteria > Chromatiales > Chromatiaceae > JARRNE01. The sequence continues at coordinate 165,422 of CAWGNT010000024.1, read as the reverse complement.
AGAGCGGGAGCACCCTGAAGCCGGCGAAGCAAAGCTCGCTGAGAAGCGGAGGAAACAGCAGTAACAAAAAGTCAATGCTAGACTTTCGCCTGACGCGCGGGCTCCACCTACCGGACAACCTCAGGAGGACGTAGATGAACAGGAAGCAGACTCCGGTCGATTCGGAATCGATCGCCGGAAAGGCGCCCCCATCAGAGGCCAGCCGGACTCGCAACGACGCAGGCCCGGGAGGGAAGCCCGAGGCCAACAGTAAGGGCGGCGCCTTCGCCTCATGGACGTCCCACGCTCTCTGGCTCGCGGCATGCCTGCTGCTCGCGTTCCCCGCCGGCCATGCCAGCCCATGGTCGAAGGTCAAGCTTCCTTCCGCAGGGCCCGCAGCCGCCATCGGAGGAGCGGCGAATGGCTGCGTGGGCGGTGCCGTTGCCTTGCCGGCGCAAGGTCCCGGTTACGTCAGCATTCGGCGCGAGCGCAACCGTTACTACGGGCACCCGGCGCTGGTGCGGTTGATTCGCGATCTCGGCGCCGCGCTCGACAGGCACACGAACGAGCTCATGATGGTTGGGGACCTCAGCCAACCGAGGGGCGGTCTTATGTCTTCCTCGCACCGCAGCCACCAGAACGGACTTGATGTGGACATCTGGTTCCGGCTCGCACCCTCGGCCCGGGCGGCGGTCCGGGACAATCCCGACGGGAGCGATCCCCCTACCATGGTGGCGGGAGACGGTCTGAGCCTGAGCTCGGCCTGGGGCACAGATCAGCGCTTCCTGCTCAAGACCACCGCCGACGACCCCCGGGTCGACCGCATCTTCGTCAACCCGGCGATCAAGCGGGCCTTGTGCGAGTCCGAAACCGGCAGCCGGGCGTGGCTGCATAAGCTTCGGCCCTGGTGGGGCCATGCGGCGCATTTCCATGTCCGCATCAAGTGCCCCACGGGCAGTCCCAACTGCGACCAACAGGCCTCCGTTCCCGCTGGGGACGGGTGCGGCAAAGGGCTCGCCTGGTGGTTTACCGACGAGGCGAGAACCCCATCGAAGAAACCGCATCGGCCGCATCCGCAGCCCGTCATGCCGGCCGCTTGCAGGGGTCTGCTCGCAGGCTCCTGAGGAAGCGCTGAACGTAACCGGTCGCACTTGCCTTTTGCGTTTTCGGGCGCCGGCGGATGGCGGGTTGATCGGACCGGCGCTGCGTCCCCAGAGCAGTCAGTCCGCTGCCAGTGCGCGCCGCAGTGCCGACTCCACCCGCGCGAGCTCGACCGGAAACGTTATCGCCTCGAAAACAGGGAATCGAGAGCTCAGGTCGTCGAATTTGTGCTGGAATTCGGTCTGGTAAAAGCAGATGACCTTGACTTCAGTGTGCTTCTGCAGCCGCGCCATCAGCGTCTCCAGGTTGCTGGTGCGATCTCGAAAATCGGACTGGAAGTTGTACTCGGCGACTATGACGTCGGGAATGCGCCTCTTCAGGAAGGCCTGAGCCTTCCGCTGAGAGCTCACGATCTCCGTTTCGAAGCCTAACCGCTTGTAGAGAGGCACCAGATTCGGGTAGCCCCCCAACTCCACGATGGCCAAGAGCAGGGGTTTTATGCTGTCCACCCAGCCTCGCAGCCTTCAGCCGAACACGACCCATGTCGTGGCGATGTACTTCAGGCCCGCCTTCAGCTCCACGGCGCGGTGCTCGTGGGTCCAGAATGGGGGAAAGAGGATCAGCTTGCCCTTACGCGGTTTGACGCTCGCGTCCTGATAAAGAAACTGGGTCTCGCCGCCAGGCCCTTCGACGTCGTTGAGGTACCAGAGGGCGACGAGCTGCCGCTGGCTGAGCTCGTGACTTCCCCCGTCGATGTGCCAGTGGTAGAACTCGCCAGGCTCGTAGCGCTGCACCTGGTATCCGACGTCCTTGAAGGGCCCCTTGAAGTACGGAAAGGTCTCGCGGAGCTCGCGCATGGCTGCAGCGAGGGATCGGAAGAGCATCTCGTCTACGTCCTTCCAGTCCGTCTTGTTGCTCACAACCAGGTCCGTGGTTCGCTTGATGCTGCGGTCCTTGGATCGGATCTGGCCGATCCTCCCTTCGTATTGCTGCTCCGGATTGGCCTCGAAGCGGTCGATCACCGCATCGCAGAAGGCCGGAGGTAATGCCTGCGGCCGCTCGAAGATGAAGCTTCCAGGTTTCACTTCCCGGATTGTCGATAGAGGCGTCAGAACGCGCTCAGTGGCCGCTGTCATAGCTTTCGGCTCCTGCAGTCTTCCCAAGATGAGCTATTGTCCGTGCCCCGGCGCCGTGGTCAACGGCGTCCGCCCGAATGGAAGACCTTGCCCGCATTCGTAAGCCACACGACGAGAGACAGGCTCACAAATGGCTGTCGCCTACCAGCGACTGGATCCGCCCGGGAGCCTCGCTCGGCGCCTCCTGATGGATCTCGATCATCGCCTGCGCAAGCTGCTCCCAGTGGGAGCGCCCGGCCTCCGCGACCGCAAGGATCGGCTGCCGCTCGTCTGTGCGGCCCCACCCTTCATAGGCGTGTTGCAGACTGGGGAAGATTTCCTTTCGCATGTGGGTAAGATTACCCATATAGAAGTGCAACGAGGCATCGTCGCCCTCTGCCGCGAGGGTCGGCAGGGTGATCAGGCAATCGGCGAGATGGTCGCGCACCGCGCGTGCCATGAGCTCGGCGGGCGTGTAGAGGAGACCCATGAGCATCTCGTTCCAGCCGTCCCCGAGGCGCACGCCCGCCTCGTATTCGCCCTGCTCGTGCAGCAGCACGGAATCGATCTCGCGATCGGCCATCGCGTCCAGCGACTCGTCGAGCGCGTTCTCGAAGTCATAGCAAGCGAACGCGCGTCCGAGTGCATTGTCGGGACGGCTCCAACGCCAACTCTCGAGCTTCTCCCACAGCAGCCGCCGCAGGGACTGCCGTCGCAGGAAGATGGTCTGTCCGAGCGTCATTGCGGGCGGCGCCGTCAGGTCCCGAGCATACTCCCCCGCCACCACGAAGACGCTGTAATCCCCCGTGGAGTGCCGCTGCTCGAGGTCGCCGAGAAAGAAGTGGGGCTTCCCCTGGCTACCCAATCCTCCACTGTAGACAAGCCCGTGAGGCTCGAGGCGCGCGTTGATCCCATCGGCATCAAACGGATCAAAGTGATCGGAATCGATCTCGATGGGGGCCAGCTCCGCGTCTGCAAGCTCCTCCCACAGCTGCTCACGGGCCTGCAGCCAGCTTCCGACATGGTCCTTGGCGAGCGCAGCACCGTACGGGAGACCCTTTTCCCAACGGTAGTACTCCCGCATCTTCATGAGATAGACGCAGAGAGAATAGTCCGCGCCATGGCGCGCGTCGGAGATATGGCAGTTGTGTTGGACCGCATGCGCTAAGTCATGAATCGCCCGATCATTCATCGTTTGCATCCGCTGGGTCAGGTGGGACCTTAAACGCCACAGACTTTCCCTAGTATACTAGTAGGCTTTTATCGAGGACTGGTCGGGCCCCGGCGGGCTCCAAGACCGGCTCTAGACACAGAGGTGTATCGCGTGGCACTGAGAATCAAGAGTCACTGGTGGAACGACGAGGCAGATCGGTCTTTGCCCGAGATCGCAAGCGCCCTGGCCTTCATCGCATGGCGCGTCTCCATGGAAAAGGCGATTAACCTGCACTGCGAACGCTTTGTTTACAACAGCGACGCTCAGCGTCTGGCCGTGATCCAGGAGTATCTGGTCTTCCTGATCCAGGTCGCCGACCGCCTAGCACATGGGATACTGAGCGACGAAGATCGGCGCTCCCTGATCACCAATCTCGCACGCAAGGCGATCGAGCACGTGCAGGACAACAGCCAAGACCTGCTTGGTCCCGGCGACTACGGGCGTCCCTTCATCGAGCTGCTGAACACGCGCTCCGGTGAGTACGCGGAGCTCCAGCTGACGGAGGAAGGTCCGAGCTACCCCTTCCTGCGCCACCTCGGGTACGAGATCCAGTGCATCATGGGCAAGGAGGAAGAGAACCGCTGGGTTATCGATCAGGTGATGGATAAGGACGGGTGGGACGCTTACAAGCAGCTCGCGCGGGCGTTCGAGAATCTCTTCGAATGATCCGTCGGCCCGCTGCCGACACCGCGGTTTGCTGGTGCCCCAACGGGGAGCACGGCGCCGTCCCCATCGAAGCAGGCAATGCGCTCAACGGGTCACCGCCTTAAGCCGCGCGTGCCCGCAAACGTGCGACGTCGACCAGGGTTGCACACAACACCGATACCTCCACCGGTTTGACCATGAATGTATCGGCACCCGCATCGAATACTCGCTGCCGGTCCTCCCGCAGAGACGACGCCGACCAGCTGACGATACCTCCAGCGAACCCGCGCGCCCGCAGGCGCCGGACCAAACCGGTCCCCTCCCACTCGTTGAGATAGAGGTCGACAATGGCCACGTCCGGCCGGCCAGCCTCGAAGCGGCTCCATGCCTCGGGCTCGTCCGCTGCGGTGTCGACAACGAAACCTGCCTTCCTCAACAGGCGCGCATAAAGTGCGCGGATGTCGTCGCTGTCGTCCACCAGTAGCACCCGAAGCCCGGAACCGCCTTCGGAGCCAGTGCTCGGGGTGGCGACCTCGATCTGAGCGGCCGGAACGCGAAAGCCGAAGACAGACCCCCCGCCCGGACGATCGTCGAGCCTGAGGGTGCCGCCCATCAACTCCACGAGCTGGGCACTGATGGCAAGACCCAGACCGGCGCCGCGCTTGCCGCGTGCGTCCTCCGCACGCTGGAATGGCAGAAAGATGCGCTGGCGCGCCGCCTCGGGCACGCCAGGGCCGGTGTCGCTGACCGTTACCTCGAGACGGCCTTGCTCCCAGCTGAGGATAAACGCGACGAACCCGCGCTCCGTGTACTTGATGGCATTGCCGATCAGATTGATCACCACCTGACGCAGCCGGGTGGCGTCGATCTCGATCCATTCGTGAGGATTGCCGCGCCGATGAAAGCGAAATTCCAGGCCCTGCGCCGCTGCGAGAGGCTCGAACATGGCCTGCATCTCGCCGCAGAAGGCGCTCAAGCGCATAGGGACCGGATGCAGGCTAAGCTGGCCCATCTCCAGACTCGCCTGATCGAGAACATTGTCGACCAAAGAAAGGAGATGGTTCGCGTTGGATTCGATCAGCTGAGCACTCTCGCCCGCGGATACATCACCCTCGCGTTTGATGTCCATGAGCAGGGCCACGTGACCGAGGATGGCCGCGAGGGGCGTGCGAAACTCATGGGAAAGACCCGCAATGAAGCGGCTCTTCATCAGGCCGGCCTCTGCTGCCTGGTTGTGCATGACCTCGAGCTCGTCGCGCGCCTGCCGCAGTCCATCCAAGAGCTTCTGCTGCTCCTTGTGCTGCAGGCGGACCTCGTTGGCGTCCTGCTGGGCATGCCGGCGGGCCGCATGCTCGCGGGTCGAGTCTGTCAGCAGCACTCCCTGGCCGCTCCCCATCGGGGCGAAGAGCAGGTCCGCGGCGCGGCCGCTGGCGGTCTCCACCAACGGCAGGTGGATCGCCTCTCCCACGGCGAGGCCAATCAAGAAGGGCATGTGGTCACGACAATCCGCGCCCGGCGTCAGATCACCGTACCCATAGTTGGCGGCGTCCCCATTGAGCTGGACGACCCGAAAATCGTCGTCGAGCAGCACAAAGAAGGGCCTGAGCTGGTCAGCCAGAATCTTGCGCAGATAGCGGGCCGCGGCAAAGGACTGATTCATCCCACCCGCTCCATCTGCTCCAGCAGCAGGTTGAACGCCTGCTCCACGTTCGCCCCGGTGCGGGCGCTCGTGCGCAGCCAACGCTCGTCCCCTGTTGCCAGGCGGGCGATGCGCCCGTCGTCGATCTCCTGGCTCTCGCCCAGGTCTGACTTATTGACCAGATGCACGCGCGGGATCGTCGGCAGCTGTGATTCCACGGCAGCCCGCAGCTCGAGCGCCCGACCGAGCGTCTCAAGGCGGGTCCCGTCGGTCACGAGGAGGTACCCCATCATCCCGCGTAGGTAACGGAGAAAGAGCTCTGTAGGTGTTCCGGTGCCCGCCACATCCCAGATCGCGAGTCGAAGTACCGGACTTTGGTCGCGAACGACATCCTTGGTCTCGACCTTCACACCGACCGTCGTGTGATAGGTTTCGGAAAAGGTGTGATTCACGAAGCGGGCGACCAGGCTCGTCTTGCCCGTCGCAAAGTCGCCGAGGACGCAGATCTTACGTGTGTCCATGGTGCCGGCCGGTGAAGCCGCGCCCGCGGACCCGCGGGGGCTCCTCGCCCGCTGAATGTACTGTTTCGATCTCGGTTTTTCGTTCTTTTTGGACGGGCCGCCGCCGGTCAGCGTCCCGTCGCCCCACGCTCAGCATATCCCGGCCCCCCGGGCCTCAGGATCGGCGCCGCGTGCCGTCCAGAGGCTGTTTTGACCCTGTCGATCGTCGGCATTATGCACGAGGCACCAGCGACCCGAGAAGGGCTGGGGTGCCGACCGCCCGCCGGCTCGCGACGCCGGTCGCGCAGGGCAAGTCCCTCGCCCTCCAAGATTTGACACACCCGGACCGCTCGGGTCTGATAGCCGGTGATCGTCGCCCACACTCGGGTAGAGTGCCAGCCGTGGGCCGTCAGCGCTGTGATGAGCTTCACCCGCCGCCTGCAAATCGCCAGCGAGTATTTCGCCGGAGGACGCTTCGCTTCGAGCGAAAGGATTTGTCGCGAGCTCTGGAGTGAAGGCTTCCAATCACCGGAGCTCATAGCCCTTCTCGGCGAGCTCCTGTTGCTGCGGAACCGGCCCGAGCAGGCCGCGTCGTTTATCGCCCAGGCCCTCGAAGAGCTGGGGGAGAGCCCGCGCCTCATAGCCCTGCTGGCCGACTGCCAATCGCGTCGGGGCCGACTTACGGAAGCAGCGTCGCTCTACCGGCAGATCGGACGGAACGCGCTGTCCAACAAGCTGGAGCAGTTGGCGCCGCACGGCGCTTATCGGTTCACCAGCCCTGCGGCCGTAAACCTGCCCTTGGTCGAGGCTCTAGTCCAGGGAATCAAGGGGTTGTTCATCCTCGACACCGGCGTCGGCGCGAAGAGCTGCCGGGCATGCTGCTCGCCAGGTTCCGCCTTGAGAAGAATCGCCGGTTTCGCATCGGCGGGCTCCCGGGCGATGGATTCGTCAACGTCGGGACGCTGAGGCTGGACTTTCGGTCGATGCACGTCGCCATCTCGGCATGAGTCGGGTGCTCCACAGACCGTGGCAAGCGGTCAGCGGCGGCCCCGAGAAGACTCCTGGCAACGCGGGCACCAGTAGGTGACGCGCTGATTGACACCCAAGCGTGCCCATCGAATGCTGGTGCCACAGCGAAGGCACGGCCGGTCACGGCGGCCGTAGACCCATAGCCGGCCGCGACCGTCGTCCACTGGGCGAGTCACGCGCGGACCGCCCTGACTATTGCGGCGGAGGAGCTCTTCGGCCCTCCGGTACAGTGCTTGAAGCGCTTTCGCCGGCGTGTCCGCCAGCCGGTCCAGAGGCGACTGCCCCTCGAGAAACAACACCTCTGACTTGTAGACGTTGCCGATCCCTGCCGCCACCCGCTGATCGAGGAGGACGTCCGCCAGAGGTACGTCGGGCCCCAGCAGCTCGCCCGCGCGGCGCGCCAGGACCGCGGCGTCCGGGCGGTCCCGGATAAGATCCGGCCCCAGGCGACGGTGTTCGTCCAGCAGCCTGTAGCCGTGAGCCGCCAGGATCTCTACCTCTTTCGCGTTGAAGCATACGAGTACGCGTTCATCGGTCTGCAGCACGATGGACGCCTGCCAGGCCGGCTTCAGCCAGCGCTCCGCGAGGCCGTATCTGTGCCAGGCGCCGTACATCCCAAGATGACTGCGGAGCACCAACCCGTTGTCGAAGTCGATGAAGAGGTGCTTGCCCTTGCTGGAGACGTTGGAGATCGTGCGACCGAGAAGGTTGCTGCCGTTGAGCCGCTTCAAGTGGACGTGACGCACGACATGCCCACACAGCTCAGGGCAGAGCGCCGCGGCTACCTGGTGGATCGTATCCCCTTCGGGCAAGGCTGCACGACCCTGCAAACGCGTCGGAGGGTGTTTGCTCCTCTAGCTTATACGCGGCTCACATGGGCTTTTCAGTTCTCGCCGAAGGGGCCGGGTTGCGCCCGTCGTGGGTGTCGGCAGCAGGAAGGCTGCCGTCAAGTCTACAGGGACGTATTTACGGCGCGGTTCGGGCAGCGGAACCCCGAGATAACGTGCCGACGTACGAAGAAACGCATCGATATGCAAATGGCGGTCGTGCTTGGGCGGATGATGCTCGGCCACAGGGTCGTCCCCGTTCACTGACAATTTCTTTAGCAGGTAACTAGGAAAAACGAAAACAGACGCACACCTAGAATGCAACTCCTCTGTTATTATGGTTTTGTGTCCATCAAGCCGATCGTCCAGACCGCCTTGCATTGCGCCGAGCCGGTCCCATTTCCTTGCCGTCGGCCGCTACCCAGTAGCGGATGGGGTGCATCACTCGCGGCACCGCAATACAGACGCCTTGGTGGCGCCCACGCCGCCGGCACCCGCTGCAGCCCGACCAGTCCTCCCGTCCCTGAGCCACTACAGGAGCATGCATACTTCAGATGAGCGCCGAGTCGACCTCGCCTCCTAGTGTCCACATCAGCGGCGACACCCTGGCGCTGGACCAGGCCGTCCGCGACCAAGTGTTGTCGGAGGCGAACAAGCTGCAGCGCCGACATCCGGACGAAACCCTCGGGCTGCGGGTCCGCATCATGGAAGAGTTCGACCGCCTGCACGGACACCGCGTGCGCTGCGAGGTGGTAACCACGCTTCGCGAGCGCCGCCAGGTCATTATCCGGGAGGCGAAGAAGCAGGCCGCCGAAGCAATCGCGGAGGCATTCGCCGCTACGAAACGACAGCTCAGACGGCTCCGGCAACGGGGAGCAAACAGACCACAACTAGCGGTGAACGACTCCTAGCGGCATCTGCGCGGGCGCGGCCGGGGTACCTGCCGCGATCGCAAGCGCACAAAGCCCGTCGCGTAGAGCGAGAAAGCACCGGTCGATGCGTGGACGAAGGCCCAGCCGGAGTGGCCCTAGCGGCCGGTCGCATTGCCAACCCCCCGCGTCTACTCCTTACATCTTCAGCTTGGCGCGCGTCTAGCTATCGATCTTGTCTTTGGCACGTTCGGTGCCGCGCCCCGCTTGCTTCCTCCGACGGCCAAGATTAGGCACCCCGGCTCGACCACCGTTCGGTGCGGCGACTCCCCGCGCAAGACCCCCGATCCAAGTGAAGGGGGTATACAATGCGCGCCGTCACACGCCGCGGAAGCGATCTCATGCAAAAGATGCCCCTTTGCCATAGCACGTCCGAAGCGCGCGACGCGCGCGAGCACCTGCGTCAGGAACCGCTCTCCCGCCACCTCCTGGTGATCCTCTTCCCCGCTCTGCTCACACTCGGAGGCTGTGGTGGAAGCGGAGAAGACACAGCAAAAGCCCAGGCACCTGCCCCTTCGGTGGTCGTCGTCAAGGCCGAGAGCCAGCCTGTGGAAGAGTCGGCCCAGTTCGTCGGTCGCGTCGTGGCGGTTGACAAGGTGGAGCTACGGGCGCGCGTACAGGGGTTCTTGAAGGAACGCCGCTTCACCGAGGGACAGCAGGTGACGGTCGGAGAAGTGCTGTTCGTCATCGAGCCGGACCAATACGAAGCCATCGTTCAACAGCGGGAGGCCGATGTAGCCAAGGCCAAGGCCGACCGCCAGAACACCAGCGCCCAGCTCGCGCGGGGTCGGGAGCTCCTGCAGCAAAAGAACATCGCTCAGGCCAAGGTAGACGAGCTCCAGGCGGCCGACTCCATTGCCGAGGCCAGCATCGCCCAGGCCAAGGCGGCCCTGAACGCCGCCGAGCTGGACCTCAGCTACACGAAGATCACCGCCCCCGTCTCCGGGCGCATCGGGCTTGCCAAGTATACGGTGGGTAACCTGGTGGGTCCGTCGTCCGGACCCCTGGCCACCATCGTCAGCCGCGACCCCATCTACGTCCAGTTCCCGGTCACCCAGAGGCAGCTCCTCGAAGCACGGCGGACCATAAAGAAGAAGGGCGGAGATCCCAAAGGGGTGGTGGTGCGCGTTCGCCTGCCGGACGGGAGCATGTACGACAAGCCGGGGCGGCTCGATTTCGTCGACGTCACGACCGATTCCAGCACAGATACGGTCACCTTGCGCGCGGAGCTGCCGAACCCGGACGGGGTCCTGGTGGACGGACAGTACGCAAGTATTGTGGTTCAAAGCGGAGAGCCGGAGTCGGCAATCGTGGTGCCGCAGTCAGCGCTGCAGGTCGACCAGCAGGGGACCTTCGTCCTGATCGTCGATGCCGAGAAGAAGGCGCAGATCCGCCGCATCGAGACGGGACAAAGCAAAGGGGCGGGGGTCGCCGTGAAGAGCGGCCTGAAGGCGGGCGAGCTCGTGATCACGGAGGGCGCCCAGAAGGTTAGACCGGGACAGGTGGTCAGCGCTACGCCTCCGCAGGAGCCGAAGGGGAGCGCGGCGCCATGATCTCCGACGTCTTCATCGACCGTCCGCGGCTGTCGATCGTCATCTCGGTCGTCATCTCGCTGGCCGGGTTGATCGCCATCACCCAGATCCCAGTCGCCCAGTTCCCCGACATCGTCCCGCCCCAGGTCTCCGTGACAGCGGCCTATCCCGGAGCGAGCGCCGCGGTGGTGGAGTCCACCGTCGCCCAGCCGGTGGAGTCGAAGGTCAACGGCGTCGATAACATGCTCTACATGAAGTCGACCAGCGCCAACGACGGCAGCTACTCGCTGACCGTGACCTTTGCGCTCGGCTCGAACCCGGACATCAACACGGTCAACGTGCAAAACAAGGTGAACCTCGCCGAGGCCCAGCTCCCGCAGGAGGTCAAGCGCCAGGGACTCACCGTCAAGAAGAAGTCCAACGCCATGCTCCAGGTGGTGGCCCTATACTCGCCGAAGGCGAGCTACGACGCGCTCTTCCTGAGCAACTACGCCACCATCAACGTGGTCGACACCCTCGCCCGCGTCCCCGGCGTCGGCGAGGTCTTCCTGTTCGGGCCGCTGGACTACAGCATGCGCATCTGGCTGAGCTCCGACCAGCTCACGGCGCTGGGCCTTACGCCCTCGGACGTCATCGCCGCTATCCAGGGCCAGAACGTCCAGGCCGCCGTGGGCCGCATCGGCGCCCAGCCCATGACCCCGGACCAGCAGTTCCAGATCACGCTCCAGACCCAGGGGCGGCTGACCGATGCGTCGGAGTTCGAGAACATCGTGGTGCGGGCCAATCCCGACGGCTCCACCGTGCGGGTCAAGGACGTGGGCCGCGTGGAGCTCGGCGCCAAGCAGTCCGACTCCTTCAGCAGGCTGAACGGCGGCGACACCGCCGCCATGGCCATCTACCTGGCACCGGGCGCCAACGCGGTGGCAGTGGCCGACGGCATCGTCGCGGCCATGGAGCACCTGGCCGAGCGCTTTCCGGACGACCTGGCCTACAAGGTCATCTACGACACCACGGACTTCGTCAAGGCGAGCCTGGAGAAGGTGGTCCACACCCTGTTCGAGGCCTTCGCCCTGGTCATCTTGGTGGTGTTCCTCTTCCTCGGCAGCTGGCGCGCCACCCTGATCCCCCTGATTGCGGTCCCGGTGGCACTAGTAGGCACCTTCGCCTTCCTGCTCATGATCGGCTTTTCGGCCAACACCATCTCGCTGCTCGCCGTGGTGCTCGCCATCGGCATCGTGGTGGACGACGCGATCGTGGTGGTGGAGAACGTGGAGCGCATCATGGAGGAGGACGGTCTGCCGCCGCGGGAAGCGGCCAAGAAGGCCATGGGCCAGATCACCGGCCCCATCATCGCCATCACCCTGGTGCTGCTCTCGGTCTTCCTGCCGGTGGCCTTCATCCCCGGTATCACCGGCCAGCTATTCCAGCAGTTCGCGGCGGTGGTGGCCTTCTCCATGCTGATCTCGGCCATCAACGCGCTCACCCTATCGCCGGCCCTGTGCGCCATCCTCCTGAAGCCCACCCACCACAGGCGCGGGCTCCTGGGCGCGATGATGAACGGCATCGACCAGGTGCGCGACGGCTACGCCCACCTGGTCGCCCGGCTGGTGCGAGTCGCGATCCTGGTGCTGGTGGCGGTGGCGGGCGCGGGGCTCGCGACCGGCTGGCTGTTCACGGTCACGCCCACCGGCTTCCTGCCGGAAGAGGACCAGGGAGCCTTCATGGCGGAGGTCCAGCTCCCGCAGGGGGCCTCGGTCAACCGCACCCTGGAGGTGGTCAAGCAGCTGGAGAAGATCGTCGGCAGCGACCCGGCCGTCGCCAACGTGCTCACCGTGCCCGGCTACAGCATCCTCGACGGCACGGTGCAATCCAACAGTGCCTTCGTCATCGGCCGCCTCAAGCCCTTCGACGAACGCACCACGCCGGACCTGAAGGTCAATGCCGTCATCGCCCGCATCGCCCGCGAGACCGCCGGTATCCCGACCGCGCGCGTCATCCCCTTCAACCTGCCGCCGATCATCGGCCTAGGCACCAGCGGCGGCTTCGAGTACCAGCTCGAAGACCTCCAGGGCCGCCCCCCCGAGGAGCTCGCCGCCGCGATGCGCGCCCTCGTCCTAGCCGCCAACCAGGACCCGGCCTTGAACCGGGTCTTCTCCACCTGGGCTACCAACAACCCGCAGGTCTACCTTGACATCGACCGCGAGAAGGCCCAGACCCTGGGCGTGCAGGTCAGCGACGTCTTCACCGCCCTACAGGCGACCTTGGGCGGCTACTATGTCAACGACTTCAACAAGTTCGGGAGAGTCTGGCAGGTTCAAGTCCAAGGTGAGCAGCAGGACCGCGAGCGTTTCGACGACGTCTACCGCATCCATGTACGCAACGCCAAGGGCGAGATGGTCCCCATCCGCGCCATCATGTCGCCCGAGCTCCAGCTCGGTCCGCAGCTCCTGCAGCGCTACAACAACTACCGCAGCGTCACTGTTCAAGGCGGCCCGGCCCCCGGGCGCAGCTCGGGCGATGCCCTGGCCGCCATGGAGCAGATCTCCGCGAAGACGCTCCCCGCCGGCTACGGCTACGAGTGGACCGGCACCGCCTTTCAGGAGAAGGAGGCGGGCGGCAAGACCCCCATCGTGCTGGGGCTCGCGGTGCTCTTCGCCTACCTGTTCCTGGTTGGACTCTACGAGAGCTGGTCCATGCCGACGGCGGTGCTGCTCTCGGTCACCATCGGCGTTCTCGGCGCCATGGCGGCGCTGTGGGTCGCCGGACTACCCAACGACCTCTACGCCCAGGTCGGCATCGTCGTGCTCATCGGCCTCGCGAGCAAGAACGCCATCCTGATCGTCGAGTTCGCCATGGAGGAACGGGGGGCCGGCAAGTCCATCCTCGACGCGGCAACTAGCGCCGCGCGACTGCGCATTCGCGCCGTGCTCATGACGAGCTTCGCCTTCATCCTGGGGCTGGTGCCGCTGGTCATCGCCAGCGGCGCCGGCGAGGCGAGCCAGCGGGGCGTGGGGACGGCAGTGTTCGGGGGGATGCTGATCGCGTCCACCGTGGGCATCTTCCTCATCCCCATGCTCTACGTCGTTTTCCAGCGCCTTCGGGAGCGCTTCCATGGCGGCCCTGCGACGCGGGGCGCGACCCCGGAAGGGCCGGCGCAAGCGGAGGGGTGAGGTTTGTGGCCTTGGCGGTTTCAAACAGCTGCGTCCAGGATCATTCCTGTGATCGGCGACGGTGCGAGCCGGGGAACGATGTCTGGCGAAATCGAATCAGCCGGCGGCGGTCGCCTCGTACGCCTTCTGCACCGAGGCCCGCCGGCGCAGCTGCACGATGTCCGCCGACCGCTGGCGTTTCTGGCGCTGACTCATCGACAGGAGCTCCCGGTCCGATTCCAGAATTTCCTGAATACCCCGCCGTACGTGCACCGTTTCATAGGCGGCGATCCCCGCTGAGAAAAATCGGGAGATCTCATTCCGCCGTTCCGCTTCGAGAACGACGACCCGATCCCAGTCACCTGCGTTCGCCGCGTCGAGCATCTCCCGCGTGCACGACAGGATGTCGTCCCAGTCTTGCAGCCGTGTTGGGTCTACCAGAGAAAGCGCGCTCACGTTGTTGACTCCCATCCGTTGTTATTGGGGGCTCACGCTCATCATTCCCGACACTTGGGTCCTGCCGTTAGGGGTCCGATAGTCCTGGGGGATGGCCACCCACGCCTCCCGGACCTCCTTCAACAGAGAGACCACCTCGTCGAGCAGCTTCGGTTGGTTGGTCGCGTTCGATTCGAGCAGGCGGCGCGACATGTAGTCGTACAAACCAGCCAGATTGTCGGCCATCTCACCGCCCGCCTTATGGTCCAGGCTCACGCGCAACGTATCGATGATGGCCATGCTTCCGCTGATGAGGCTCCCCTTTCCGGCGACATCGCCATGCAGCATCTTTCCCTTTGCCGTCACGGTCTTTTCGACCGCTCCGTCAATGAGCATCAGAATCAGCTGGTGAGGACTTGCAGTCCATGACCGCACCCTGGTTGCCGATTCCCCGGTATTGCTGCAAGGCGGCCGTCGCGTTCATTTTTTGATTCCTCTTGATGTCAGTTGATGCCAAGAATGGCGAACGGGTTGCGCTCTGGTCAGCTACTGTTATCCGGCTTCCAAGCGCCCGGCAGGTTGCGAGCTGCTGGGTCAGGTAGTCGCTGGTTGCCGTCAGCTGGCCGACCAGGGCGTCCAACGCGTTGAACTGGCGCGTGTAGCGATCCTCAAGGGCGGCCAGCCGCCGATCCAGCACCTCGCGGCGGTCCCCGATGTCATCGATTTGGGACTGGATACCGTTGGTGCGGGTCTGAATGATGCCTCCCGCGCTCAGATACGAATCCAGGATGTCGTCGAGCCGGGACGTGTAGCCCTGCTCCGAGGTGAAGAGGGCACCGACCGCGGCCGAGTCTGCGGCCAACGCCTTGTCGAGCTTGCCCCCATCGAGGACCAAGGTCCCGTCGGTGTTGGTGGTGATACCGATGTCCGCGAGCGCGGAGACAGTCGCCGTCGAGGCCGGACAGGCTGCGGCCGAGCTCGGTGCGCAGCCGGTCACCAATGCTCCGCGTCATCGCGTCACCGAACAGGGCCGGCTGGCTAGCGCCTTGCCCTCTGATAACCGGAGACGCGACTCAGGGTACCGAACGAGCGCGTTGTAGCTTTGGACAAATCCGGCAATCGCCGAGGAGATGCCGTCCCGGTCCACCCCGACGGTCAGCGTCGTGGGCTGCCCTGGGTCGGCCTTGCCGAGCGACAAGCTCACGCCATCGATCGCATCCGCGATCTCGTTGGTCGAGCGGGTCACGGTGATGCCGTCGATCGTCACGGCGGCGTCCAGCTCGCTGAGGTCGCCAACCAGGTTGCCGCTCGCATCGCGGTTCGCGGTGGCCAGTGAGAGCGAACCGCCCGAGGCGAAGTTCTCTGTCACACTCGATGCGCTTGTCGATAGCCCGTCTCAGTCGCGGTCAGCACCAACGCCTGATGGCCTATCGTCCACGTTGACGAGCGTCGCCCTCACGCCTGGATTGTCGGCGCCGAGTTGACTTCGTCCCGCAGCTCCGCGAGAGTCTTACCCTCGGAAGATCGACGACGAACGCCTGGCCGTTGACGGTCAGGGTCAGGTTGATCTCCATCCTTTCCTCCGAAAGCCGGTCGCATGCGAAGATCGCGGAGGTGAGCTTATGCGGTTGCGCCAACCGCTAATCTGTACATCGTACTGCCCGATGCCGCACCACTTTCAGCCGTCGCTGTGAACAGCGTCCGCGTCACGGGACGAGGCTTTGAGCTGACCAAAGTCCGACGACTGGTCGATGTCGTCTAAGCTCGACTGCAGCCCCGAGAAGGCGGATTTGAGCGTGCCGAGCGCGGATAACTCCGCTGTCAGACTTGCGTCTCTTGCTTGGTGAGCTGCGCCTTGGCCGGATCGCCCTCCGCCGCAACGAGCTTCGACACCAGCCCGCTGATGTCCAACCCTGACCCCAGACCAGACGCAACCAAGCCCGTCATAGGTGTCTCGACCCTAGCGTTTTCCGTTCTGGTGTGACAGCAATTAGCGGACCACTAGACATTTTCCCGAAAGAGAATGCCGCGGGCCGTGTCGCCCGCCTCGCGTCTGGCTAAGTCCTGCATAACTGCGAGCACCTCTTCCGCCGGTATCTGCCGGATCACCTCGTCGGTTTCCGAATCCAACACGGTGATCACAGTGCGACCGGTTAGCTCGTCAACCGAAAACCGCAGCGACCGTTGCACGTCCTGAACATAGTCGTTCAGCTGTACCACAGCGGCTGACATGACAGCACTTGGCACGTCGTCGGATTTCGGTTTGGAGGCTTCGTACGTAGCCTGGCCAGCAACGGCAACCCCTTGCCGCTTAGGGAGACTGCTCACGGCGGGGGTCTCGGAATTAGGCACGCTGCGGCAGAGTGCCGCAGCGTCGGTGGTAGCGTGAGAGACGTTCATCACCATCGCCTATCTACTGCCCCAAATGTGGCCGGGGCTTGTCGTGCCCCGGCCGGGATCGTCTGCTACTGCAGGAGCGACAGCACGTTTTGCGGCATTGCATTGGCCTGCGCCAACATTGCCACGCCCGCTTGCTGCAGGATCTGCGCACGGGTGAGTGCAGCAGTTTCCTCGGCAAAATCCGCATCCTGGATGCGCGACCTCGCCGCCGAGATGTTCTCGGAGGTGGTCTGCAGGTTCGAGATGACGGACTCAAAGCGGCTCTGGACCGCACCAAGATCCGCGCGAGAGCCATTGATCTGGGAGAGCGCGTAGTCGACTGCTTTGATCGCGTTGTTGGCGTCGTCGGCGGTGAGGACTGAGGCGCTGCTCAACCTGTACTCTGCCGCAGTTGCGCTCGCGACGTTCAGCGTACGTAGCGAGCGTACCAGCCGCGTCAATAGTGGTGCCCACGGCCGCACTCTAAGCTCAATGCCGGCAGTATAGGTCTCCTGCGTGTACCAATGACTGCACCGAAGACATCGGTGCCGTCGTCCGTGACCGCAATGTCACCTCCCGTCGGTATTTGAGATGAATGATGTTGTACCACCGGAATCCGTTTTCGGCAGTAACGCCGGTACGGGAAGCCTCGGCATTGATCGCAGCCACGGCGGCATCGGCGTCTGCACTAGCGCCAATGATCAATTTGCGTTCCATTGATGTCAATCGTGCAGCCGTGCCAGATGAAACCGTATATGCCCCTGTATCCACCGTGTTGGTCGTCGCGACCCGAGCGCTAACGCCTGTTGCGGAGACCTGCGCGTTGACGGCATTCACAACGTCATTGAGCGAGGTCGCACTGCTGGTGTCGATGGCCGTTCCGTTGATCGTGATACCGGTCGTATAGTCGATTGTGCCCGTGAGTCCCGCTTGTTGAGGTCGATTCCGTAGCGCCGAGGGCGCTCGCACGGGCATCTCCCAATGAAATGGAGATAGTCTCGCCGACATTCGCGCCGACCTGGTAGACCTGATCGGTGTAGGTTCCGTCGAGCATCTTGAGTCCGTTGAAGCTCGTGGTGTCGCCGATGCGGGTGATTTCACCGATGAGCTGAGACACCTCTTTGTTCAGCGCGACGCGGTCACTGGCAGAGTTTGTCGCATTCACGGCCTGAACGGCGAGCTCTCTGATCCGCTGGAGGCTTATTCGTCGTCGCTCCCAGCGCCCCCTCGGCCGTCTGTGCCAGCGAGATGCCGTCGTTGGCGTTGCGTGCGGCCTGGTTCAAGCCGCGGATCTGGGTGGTCATGCGTTCGGAGATGGCGAGGCCCGCCGCGTCATCCTTCGCACTGTTGATCCGCAAGCCAGACGAGAGGCGCTGCAGGGATATATTCAGGGCGCTCTGCGACCTGTTCAGATTGCGCTGTGCATTGAGCGACGCGATGTTTGTGTTGATGATTTGAGGCATTTTCGAACCCTCCGCAATTTGAGGTTACTCCCCTCCGCCTATCGCCTTGCGAACGGAGGGTCTGATGAACCGATGGTCTGTTGGCGGAGCATTGCTGCCGCCTTCAGGCTATATATCGGTCACCGCGGCGGGCTCTTTAGCCGACAGCGCAAAAAATCCCGAACGAAGTGAGACGGATGCGGCAAATCCTGAGAGGCTGGCTCCTCGTACTCCTCGTACTCCTCCGTACCCAAGCTCCCGCTTGGGTACGCTCTCCCGGAAGCTCTGCTTCCCATAGCCGGCCCGTGAGCTACCGGCAGGCGCACTCGAAGCAGAGCTTCGAGGACGGGAGCACCCAAGCCGGAGCTTGGGCGCCAGGGTCACACTCCCGGTAAAGTGAGACCGAAGGCGGCAAATCGGTGGGAGGCTGGCTCCGGACTCCTCGTACTCCTCGTACCCAAGCTCCCGCTTGGGTACGCTCTCCCGGAAGCTCTGCTTCCCATAGCCGGCCCGTGAGCTACCGGCAGGCGCACTCGAAGCAGAGCTTCGAGGACGGGGCGCCCAAGCCGGAGCTTGGGCGCGAGCGTCATCGCGAGTGGGTGAACACCGGAGACACGCAGCCATGCCCCGCAGCCGCTATCGCTTCGTCGGAACCGATGCCCCCTACTTCATGACCATGACCGTCAATTCCTGGCTGCCCGTATTCACCCGCCCGGAGACCGTGGAGATTCTGCTCGACTGCTGGCGCTATCTCCGCGAGCACCATGCGTTCCGGCTCCATGGCTACGTGGTCCTGGAGAATCATCTCCACCTCGTCGCGGGCTCACCGCAGATCGGCAAGGACATCCAGCGCTTCAAGTCCTACACGGCGCGCAGCATCATCGATCACCTGCAGTCCGCCAAGGCAATTCGCCTGCTCGAGCTGCTGACCCTGTTCAAGCGCGCACACAAGACGCAATCCGAGCACCAGTTCTGGGAAGAAGGCAGCCACCCGCAGCGCGTGGAGAACGCGGCGGTGATGCGTCAGAAGCTGGACTACATCCACTACAACCCGGTCAAACGGGGCTTCGTGGACCTACCTGAGCACTGGCGGTGGTCGAGTGCCCGCGACTACGCGGGCGGCTGTGGGGTCATCGACGTCGACCGCGACTGGTGATGGCCAGCGGCACCCGCCCCTACCTCGTTCCCAAGCTCCAGCTTGGGAACGCTCTCCTGGAAGCTCTGCTTCCCTCCACCTGGCTGGTAGCTGGCGGGGCGGCCGGCGCAGTCGAAGCAGAGCTTCAGAAGCGGAGGCGCCCAAGCTGGAGCTTGGGTGCCAGGGTCAGCGGGTTTCGTGGACCTACCTGAGCACTAGCGGTGGTCGAGCGCGCGCGACTACGCGGGCGGCTGTGGGGTCATCGACGTCGACCGCGACTGGTGACGGCCTGCGGCGCCTGCCCCTACCTCGTTTCCCAAGCTCCCGCTTGGGAACGCTCTCCTGGAAGCTCTGCTTCCCTCCGCCTGGCTGGGAGCTGGCGGCCGGCGCAGTCGAAGCAGAGCTTCGGGAGCGGAGGCACCCAAGCTGGAGCTTGGGCGCCAGGGTCAACCGCCAGTTGCCGGCTTCGAGTCATCCCTGGGGTCTCGATCCCGGCATTCCCTGCCTGGATGACGCGATCGGCACACCGCGGTTCACTCGCCACTCGCCTCCCTATACATCTCTGCGGTTCTTCTTGGCGTCCTTGGCGCCTTGGCGGTTTCATCTCCATGCGCGCGGAGAACGCCAAACCCGCCGCGCCTCGACGGGCGCGGCGGGAGCGTCCCCGCTCAGGCAAGCGGCATCAGAAGTAGTTGAAGAGGGAGAGCCCCTGGATCTTGAGGTATGCCTGCTGCGCGGCCTGCAGGCCAGTGAGCTGCAGCTGCAGGCGGCTCACGGCCTCCGCATAGTCCAGGTCCTGGACGCCGGACAGGGTCGTTTGCGCGGTGAGCAGGTAGGCGTCGTTGTAGTCCTTCTGGCTCTCCACCACGTTCAGGCGGCTGCCGACGCGCGTGCGCACCTGCAGGATGTGCTGAAGCGCGGCGTCCAGCGCCTCGAGGCCACTGTCGACGTTGGTGTGGAGATCGTTCCGAGAGGCAGGATCGTCCGCAGCCTCGGCAAAGGTGTCGGCCAACTTGTTGACGGTAGTGAACACGTCCTGGACACCGCTCCCGACCTGGACCCGCTGAAAAACCTCTGATCCCGAGTCGGTCATCGCCACCTGGACGCTGGGACCGATATTGAGAAAGCGCTGCCCCTGGTCCCCGTTGTAGGTGAAGGTGCCGTCGCCCTCGTGGCTGAAGGGCTGGGTGTTGCCCTGGAAGCCGGAGAACAGGTACTCGCCGTTGGCGTCGCGCGTGTTGGCCAGGCCGAGAAGCTCGTCCAGCCGCTGCTGTAGCTCCGTGGCAATGGCGTGCCTGTCCTCGGCTGAATTGGTGTCGTTGTTACCCTGAACCGTCAGCTCGGAGACGCGTTGGAGCAGGTTAGTGACGCTCGCCAGCACGTCTTCTTCCCTGATCTGGCGATCGTTCGCGAGGTCGGCATTCGTCTGATACTGCTGCGTAACGGAGATTTCCCGTTCGAGCCCCATGGCCCGCGCGGCCGCCGAAGGGTCGTCGGCGGGGGTCAAGATGCGCTTGCCGGTCGCCACCTGCTGTTGCGTATAACTAAGCTTCGTCTGCTGTTCCAGCATCCGGTCGACGGCGCGCTGCTGCATTTGGCTAGTGGAGATACGCATGGCTCATCCTCCCACCGCGCGCAGCATGACCTGGAACATGTCGTTCGCGGCGGAAACGACCCGGGCGGACGCCTGATAGGCCTGCTGGAAGCGCAGAAGGTTCGCGGCCTCCTCGTCAAGGTTGACGCCAGAGTAGCTTGACTGAGCGTCCTGCGCGCTGGCTAGCAAGCGCTCGTGGGCGGAGGCAGACAGATCGAGCGCGTGGGTCCGGCTTCCGACGTCGGCAACCGTGCGGCTGTACTGCTCGGCGAAGGTGGCGCTGCCGTCCAGAAGAGACCGCTGGTGCTGGAGGCCGGAGAGGGCCAGGGCGTTGCGGTTATCGCTGACGCCGCCCGCATTGCTGACGATGGAGAAGGTGTCGCCCTCCTCCGGCGTACCGCTCATCGTAAATTGGATGTCGCCGAATGCGGCGACATTGAGGGACAGTGCTACGCCATTGTCTGTCGATGGGTCATAGGAGATTGTGCCCCCTGGGGGGAGCTGACATCGAACCCGCCGATCGCAGCATCATAGGTCAAGGTGATGGCAGTCCCTAGGGGAGTGCCTACAAGATTAGTGACGTCCGCCGCCCCAATATTGGCGTTACCCTGGTTACCGACGGTGG
The DNA here is from genome assembly GCA_963824085.1 of uncultured Gammaproteobacteria bacterium. Lineage (GTDB taxonomy): Bacteria > Pseudomonadota > Gammaproteobacteria > Chromatiales > Chromatiaceae > JARRNE01. The sequence goes on along the minus strand of CAWGNT010000024.1, from coordinate 144,154 downwards.
CCGCAGTGCGGACCGGGCCGGCCAGGGCCAGGGCCCGACCATCCGCTAGTTGCACGTTAATCTGGCGGCCAGCCCCCGCCGCCGGGCGGATGGTAAAGCTGTCACCGGCTGCCATAGAGCCCGTAAGCGTAATGCTGAAGCCCTTGCCGTTGGTGAGATCGTTCAAAGAGGCGGACTTAACGACGCTGTTGTCGCTAAGCCGTATCAGGCTGTACTGGCTGCCGTCGTAGAGGAGCCGGTAATCACTGTCCTGGAGCTGATCAACGCGATCTACAGTGACGGCCAGCACGGCCGAGCCTGTGTTTTCCGAGTCACCGGCCGCCCTCGCAGCCTGCAGTCCAGGGGAATTGATGTCGTTGAAGAACAGCCCGCCGAGCTGACCTCTGAGGTCCATCCCCAGCTGATGCTGCACGTTGAGCTGATCGGCGACACCGAGTGCGAGCTGGTCAGTACGCCGCTGCGCGTCCGCCAGCATTCCGTTGCCGAACGCCAGCAGACCGCCGAGCTCGCCTCCGGTGATCTCCGAGGTGACGTCGCTGGTGGCGCCATTGCGGTTGACGAACAGGATACCGAACTGGGATCCATCTTCGCCGCCCCCGGTCACGGCGAGCTGACGCGCGTCCCCGCCCATTACCAGCGACTGCCCGGTACCGATGAAGACATTCAGGGCGCCGTCCTCCTGGACGGTCGTGGTCACACCCACCCGTTGGGCAAGATCGGTTACCAGCTGGTCCCTCTGATCGAGCAGATCGTTAGGCTGGCCCGACGCGCCGCCCGCGGAGACTATCTGGCTATTCAGGTCGGCGATGGCCTGGGCGATGCTATTGATTTCGCCCACGGCGGTACGTCCTTGGGCCTGGACATTGGCCCGGAGCTGCTGAAAGCGGGTATCAAGGGCGTGAAACCGCTGAGCAAGCTGGTCCGCTTGGTTCAGCACCAATTCCCGCGCCGAGAGGTCGGTCGGGTCGGCTGCCGCGTCTTCAATGCTGTTGAAGAAATCCTGCAGCACAGGGCCGAGTCCGGTCTCGGCGCTGCCGAGCAAGGCATCGAGCTGCGCGGCCATATCGTGCTGGACGCGCTGATCCGCCGCGGCGGAAGTGCTGGTTCGGACGTCCCGGGCAAGGAGATCGCTAAAGCACCGCTGGACATTGGCAATATCGACGCCACTGCCGAAATACTGCGCACCGTCCCACTGGGGCGTGCGCGTCGCGAGCTCAACGCGTTGGCGGCTATAGCCGGGTGTGTTGACGTTGGCGATATTGTGGGAAATGGTGTCCATCGCCCCTTGCGAGGCGAGAAGCCCGGACAATCCCACGCCTAGGAGGTCGCCGCCTGCCATAGATGTCACCGTCCCCTCAAAATTGTCACGACCCGCCCGCTTCGCTGGCCACTCGCACGTGTTATGCGGTTCCCGTCTTGTACGCCCTTAATTCCGCTGGCTCGCGGAGCGACGAGGACCGCGAGGGCTACAAGAAATATCGGCCATTGGCGGCCTGCCTTTAGCCGACCGCCGACGCCACCTCGTCCATGCCGTAGATCGTCATGATCTTGTCCGCATACCGGGGGTCGGTGGCGTAACCCGCCGCCTGCAGGGACTGGGCATAGGCCGCCGGATCGTGAGTCTGCTGCAGTGCCTCCCCGTAGCGGGGATTGGAGCGCAGGAACTGGAGATAATCGCGGAAGGAGTCCGCGAAAGAGGCGTAGGAGCGGAAGCGCGCGCCCACCTTGACCATCGCCCCGTTCTCGTACTCGAAGGTGCGCGCCGACGCAGCGGCGCCGTCCCAGCCCCGATTCGCCTTGATGTTGAAAAGATTGTGGCTGCTGGTGCCGTCGCTGTTGCGAATGATCGACTTGCCCCAGCCGGTCTCGAGGGCGGCCTGGGCGACCAACAGCCGCGGGTCCACGCCGAGCTCCTCCCCGACACGCTGGGCGTCAGGCATCAGGGCGGCGACGAACTCCTGCGCCGTATCGAACCGGGTGGGAGTCGCCCCCGCAGGTCCAGGCTGCATGGTGGCACTCGTCTGCCTGGTGGTCGGCTCGACGCCAGGCGTCCAGGGGAGCGCGAGGCCGGAGGAGGTCTGACCCACCGTCTGCTGCCGCCCGCTCCCGGTCGCCGCGGGTGCCTTGCTCACCGCCGAACCTGTCGTGGCGCTGGCCGCCGGGGCTGCACTCGCCGGGACGCTGGTCGTGACGCCCTGGGCACGCTGAATCTGACGCACGAGCATCTCGGCAATGCCGAAGCCTTTACCCTGCGTGGCCGAGAGAGCGATCTGCTTGTCGAACATCTCCTGGTAGAGCTCGCTGTCCTTGTTGTCGAGAATGCCGTCCCCAAGGCTGGCGTCACGGCCGCTGCGCAGGAGCTGCTGCACCAGATAAGCCTCGAACTGTTTGGCCGCGACCTCCAGCGCCTCGGGTGAGCCTTCACGGGCACGCGAGCGCAGCGCCGCCAAGCCCTGGAAGTCCGTGTAGACCTGACCTGCGCGGACTTCGTCAGACATGGGCGAGACCTCGGCTGGACATGGTCAGATGACCACCAGCTCCGCACGCAGGGCGCCGGCAGCCCGCAGGGCTTCGAGGATCGCGACCAGGTCGCCGGGGGCGGCGCCCACCTGATTGACGGCGCGCACGATCTCTTCCAGCGTGATCCCTGCCGGGATCAGGAACATGCGACTCTTTTGGCTGATGTCGATGTCGGAGGACGGCGTGATCGCCGTGGTTCCGTTCGAGAAGGGTCCCGGCTGGCTGACGGTCGGGCTCTCGGTGATGGTGACCACGAGATTCCCATGGCTCACGGCCGCCGGCTTGACGACAACATGCTCGCCGATGACGACCGTCCCGGTACGCGCGTTCACGATCACTCTCGCCGGCGCGTCGCCAGGCTCGAGGGTTATGCTCTCCAGCGCCGCCGCAAAGCCGACGCGACGGCTGGGGTCCGGCGGCGCACGGACCTTGACCGACATGCCGTCGATCGCCTGGGCGACGCCCGGGCGGAAATGTTCGTTGATGGCGTCCGCGAGGCGGCTGGCGGTCGTGAAGTCCGGCGTGTGGAGATTGAGCACGATCTCGCTGCCCTCGGCGAAGGGACTGGCCACAGTGCGCTCGACGGTGGCTCCGTTGGGGATGCGCCCGGCGCTCGGGATGTTGACGGTGATCTTCGACCCGTCGGCGCCCTGCGCGCCGAGCCCACCGACGAGCAGGCTCCCCTGCGCGATGGCATAGACTTTCCCATCCGCGCCTTTCAATGGGGTCATAAGAAGCGTTCCGCCGCGTAGACTCTCGGCGCTGCCGAGCGACGACACGGTGACGTCGATTGTCTGCCCTTGTTTTGCAAATGGAGGCAGCTCCGCGCTTACCATGACGGCCGCGACATTCTTGGAGCGCAGGCGCGTGTCCGCGGGCAGCTGCACCCCGAGTTGAGTGAGCATGTTGATGATGCTCTGGGACGTGAAGCGGGTGTTGTTGGGGTTGTCGCCGGTACCGTTAAGACCGACGACCAACCCATAGCCAACGAGCTGGTTGATGCGTACCCCAGCGATGGAGGCGATGTCCTTGACACGCGAGACGGCTCCATGGGTCCCTGCGGCGCCGCCCTTGAACCCGGATACACCCTCTGCACGCAAGCCCGGCAGCCCGTCGGCATGGAGCGCCAAAGGCACAATGAGGGCGAAGGACATCATCCACCCGAAGCGGTGGAAGAGCCGGACCAGTGGTTGACTGATATTCGACACCGATCACCTCGTCAGAACGGGAGCAGTGCGCTGATGAAGAAGCGAGCCAACCAGCCAAGGGTGTTGGCATCCGCCAGCGGCCCTTCACCGCCGTAGCTGATCTTGGCATCCGCCACCAGGTAGGACGGGATCGTATTGTCCGGTGCGATATCTGCCGGCCGCACGATGCCCGAGATACGGATGTATTCGTCGCCTTGATTCAAAGTCATCCACTTCTCGCCGCGCACGACCAGGTTTCCGTTGGCCAGCACGTCTGCGACCACCACGGTGATGTTGCCGGTGAGGCTGTTGCTCTGCTGGCTCTCACCGGTGCCGTCGAACTTGCGCTTCGCACTCAGGTCCAGGTCGCCGCTCCAGGGCGCGAGGCTCGCCCCGCCGATCGCCAGGGCCGCCGTCCCCGTGTTGTCCTTGGTCAGTGCCGTATCCGCTTTCTTCTTGGCGGCGGTCTTCTCGACCAGCTTGATGGTGAGGGTGTCGCCGACGTTGCGTGCAACCAGGTCTTCGAACAACCGCATCTCGTAACCCGCACGGTAGATACTGCCGGTATGAACGAGCTGCGGCGGCGGTGCGATCGGCTTGGCCGGGGCATAAGAGTGGTCTTCCTTCGGAGAGGTGGCACAGCCGGCGAGCAACACCAGGCCGATGGCTCCAAGGCGCTTTATTCGACGCCCTAACGTGGTGGAGATGAGGAACGCGGACATCGAAGCGGCTCACAGGGTCTGGGTGACGAACTGGAGCATGTCGTCGGCCGTCTTGATGGCTTTCGAGTTCATCTCGTAGGCGCGCTGGGTCTCGATCATATTGACGAGCTCCTCGACCACGTTCACGTTCGATGTCTCCAGGGACCCTTGGACGATGGTCCCCAGGCCGTTCAGGCCGGGGGTATCCGGCTGCGGTGTGCCGCTTGCCGCCGTCTCGCGAAACAGATTTTCACCAATTGGGTCGAGCCCCACGGGATTGACGAAATCGGCCAGCTCAATCCGCCCTACCTCGTTCGGTGCCTGCTCGCCGGCTACCAGCGCGGACACGGTTCCGTCGCTGCCGATCGTCACACTCTGCGTGTCTTCGGGCAGCGTGATCGCGGGCTCGATCACATAGCCGCTGGCCGTGACCAAACGCCCGTCCGCGTCGCTCTGCAGGGCGCCGTCACGGGTATAGGCGACGGTGCCGTCCGGCATGAGGACCTGCAGAAACCCGCGTCCGTTGATCGCAACGTCCAGGTTGTTTTGCGTCTGGACGATGTTTCCTTGCTGGAACATCTTCTCGGTCGCCACCGTGCGCACTCCGGTGCCGAGCGTAAGCCCCGACGGCAGCGTCGTATCCTCGGAAGACTGGGCGCCGGCCTGGCGCACCTTTTGATACATCAGGTCCTCGAAAACGGCGCGGCTGCGCTTGAAGCCGTTCGTGTTGACGTTCGCGAGGTTATTGGAGACGACCGAGAGGTTGGTTTGTTGGGCCTCGAGCCCGGTCTTGCTTACCCAGAGCGCAGGGAACATCCGATGCCTCCGTCCGTTTCTCTCGCGTGTGTCAAAAAACCGTTGCTGGCCATGGATGGTGCAAGAGGTTTGCCAGCTAACGCAGGCTGAGCAGCCTGGTCGTCGCCGCGTCCGTGTTCTCCGCCTCCTTCATGACCTTGACCTGGAGCTCGAACAGCCGCGACAGGTCGATCATCTTCACCAGCGCCTCGACGCTGTTGACGTTGCTCGACTCGATGGCCCCCGACACCAGCCCCACGGTGGCGTCTGCGGGCGCTTCGTCGCCCGCGGCGAGGCGGAAGAGTCCGTCTTCGCCCTTGGTGAGCTGGTCTTGCGGAGGGCGGACGAGCTTGATGCGATCAAGCACCGCCATATTGGTCTGGCCCAGAAGCTTGGCGGAGATCGTCCCATCCGTGCCGATCTCCAGCTTCTGCACCGGAGGCAGGGCGATGGGACCGCCGTTTCCGATCACCGGGTGTCCGGACCCGGTCGTCAGGATTCCGCCGGAAGAGAGCCGCAGGTCGCCCGCACGGGTATAGGCCTCGCTGCCGTCGGGGGCCTGCACGGCAATCCAGCCCTCGCCCTGGATTGCCACGTCCAGATCCCTGCCCGTCTTGATCGGTGCGCTCGGGGAGAGATCGGACGCCGGAGTCTCGGCCACCGCAAAGGCGCGGGATGGGTATCCGTCCCCGTAGACCGGCACGCTCCGCAGGTGCTCCAGGTCCGCGCGGAACCCCGTCGTGTTGGCATTCGCGAGGTTGTTGCTCACGATGCCCTGCGCGTCGGCCGTCTCCCTGGCGCCGACCATGCCGATATAGATCATCCTGTCCATCGCTCGCCCCTAGCGTCGGGGTTACCGAATGTTGATGATGGTCTGCGTCACGGTATCCGCCGCGCGGATCGTCTGCGCATTCGCTTGGAAGTTGCGCTGTGCCAATATCAGCTTGACCAGCTCCTGCGTCAGATCGACGTTGGATTCCTCCAGCGCACCGGACTGCAGTACACCGAGGCTGGCGGAGCCGGGCGCCCCTAAGAGCGCGGCACCGGATGAGTAGGTCTCGGCCCAGTTGGTATCGCCCAAGGGTTGAAGGCCGCCGGGGTTGGCGAAGTTTGCCAGCGCCACCTGCCCGAGGGCCTTTGATTGGCCGTTGGTGTAACGACCGAAGATCACGCCCGAGGCATCGATGTCGACACCGGCCAATTGGCCGGTGGTGTAGCCATCTTGCGTCAATGAGTTAACGCCGAAGAGACTGCCGTATTGGGTAGTTTCAATGAGAGAGATATCGATCGGTTGGCCAGCGGCGTTAGCAGGCGTCCAGCCAGCTAGTTGCCATTCCGCCGTCGTCGGATCGATCGCACCAGACTCATCAAAGCCGATCTGCTGGGCGTTGCCGACCACCTCGCCATCGATTAGGGTGTGAACGTCCCACTCCCTGTCCGCCCCCGTACTTACAAAGTAGAGGGACAGCTCGTGGCTGTTGCCGAGGCTGTCGTAGATCGTCAGGGATGTTGAGTTGTTGTAGCTGGAAGGGGGGGGCGGCAGATTGCTGTCGTCCCATGCCGCGAGCGGCGCCACACTGTTGGCGTCAAGATTCAGCGCTCCGTCCACCCGTTCCGTCGCCGAGGGCTCTATGTTGGACGTATCGATACGGAGATCACCCAGCTGCCCGGTGACAGTCCCGTCTGCATCAGCGACGTAACCTGTGAGGCGCTGTTGACTGCTGTTCACCAAATAGCCGTCCCGATCCGCACTAAACGCCCCAGCACGCGTGTAAATGGTCGAGCCGCCGTCATTCAGGCGGAAAAACCCCTGGCCATTTACGGCGAGATCAAGATTGTTGTTCGTGAAGCTCACGGTTCCCTGGGTGAACTGCTGGGCGACGTCGCTGAGTCGCACACCGTTGCCTGTCGATGTGGAAGAAGCCCCGAAGACGCTCGTTGCGTAGACGTCGGCGAATTCCGCACGGGACGATTTGAAGCCCGTGGTGTTTGCATTCGCCACATTGTTGCCTATGACGTCCAAATCAGCGGACGCCGCTCTTAGCCCACTCGTTCCTGCCTCGAATCCCATGGTCTGTTCCTCTGCTGGAAAGGATTATTCAGCGTATTTGGCGAACCTGCTCGACCCCGAACTGCCCGAAGCCGCCCGTATCAAGCTGCACCTGACCGTCTTCTGCCTTGACAGAGACGCTGTCCACCTTCGCGAGAACGAAGGTGTCGAAGGCTTGCGCCTCGCCATTGAGCGACCCCTCGGCGGAAAACTGGTATTGACCAGGCGGCAGTGTCTGCCCTGAGTCGTCGAGGCCGTCCCACTTGAAGTCGACGAGACCGGGACCTTGGCCCTGCATGTCCAGAACGCGGACAAGCTTTCCGCTGCCGTCGTAAATCTTTACAGCGAGGTCGGGCACCGTCTGGGGAAGGTCCATCGCGCCGCTTAGCCCATCCTCAGCGGTTAGGTTCGCAACACTCCCTGGCACAAGCACCGAGTGCCCTACCAGCTGGGATGCCTGCAGCGTTTGACTTGATGTGAGAGAGGTAGCCAGCGTGGCAAAGGACTTTTGAAGGTCCTGAATTCCTTGGACCGTGCTGAACTGCGCCATTTGCGCCAGAAACTGCTGGCTATCCATTGGGTTTGTCGGATCTTGGCTCTTCATCTGCGCCGTCAGCAGAGTAAGAAAATCGGCCTGTCCGAGCTCCTTCTTGGACTCCTCGCTCGGCGCGGGTTTCTGGGAGAGCCCCAGGGCCTCCAGCGCATTCGTCGCACTGCTAGTGCTGTCGATCACGCTGCTCACTCCGGTTTGCTCCTCTCAGAAGTCTTCATCCACCAAGCTCCAACGTCTTGAGGTACAGCTGCTTCGACGTGTTCAACACCTCCACGTTGGTCTGATATGAACGCGAGGCCGAGATGAGGTCAGCGAGCTGCTCCATGGTGTTGACGTTGGAGAGGAATACATTTCCATTCTCGTCGGCAAGCGGATGGTCCGGTCGATACTCCATCCGTGGCGGCGCCGCGCTCTCGACCACGTCGACGACACGAACCCCAACGCTTTCGGGCTTCTGGCCGGCGACCTGCTGCGCCAGCATGCTCGCGAACACGGGCTCACGGGCGCGGTAGGCCTGGTCGGACGTGCCGCTGACGGTCTCTGCGTTGGCGAGGTTGCTCGAGACCGTATTCAGCCGAACGCTCTCCGCGCTCAGCGCCGAGCCCGCAATGGCAAAGATCTGCCCAAGGGCCATTTCAATCTCCCCGCAGCGCCGTCATCAGGCCGCGAATCTTTCGGTCGAGAAGGAGCAGCGTCGTTTGATACTGGACCGCGTTCTCGGCAAACGCGGCCTTTTCGAGGTGCGGATCCACCGTGTTCCCGTCCATCGACGGCTGGCTTGGCACCCGATACTGCACGTCTGTCGACGTGACGCCGCTGGGTGAAGCGGTTGTCAGGTGGGCGGCGTTCGTCACCCTGAGACTCGCCGCGGGCTGGTTGTGCTGTTGCCGCTCGAGAACCGCCTTGAAGTCGATATCCCTGGCCTTGTACGCGGGGGTATCGGCGTTCGCCAGGTTGGAGGCGAGCAGCTCCGCGCGTCGGGCACGCAGGGAAAGCGCCGTCGCGTGAATGTCCAGTGCTGAATCTAAGGTTATCGGCATCTCTCGACTGGTACTTGAGCCATTTTTCCGTTCATTCCGCAGCAAGGCCGATGCCAGCGCTTTAATGCGCTGATTTTCCGGGGATCGCGCTGGTCTCGGGGCGGACCGCGGCTTTGCGAGGTCGGCAAGAGGTTGCCGCAACCGGCAGCCAACGCCCAGGCGGGGGCTAGGCACGTCTTGCCATGTATGGCGCTACGGGGATGGCGACGGGGAACCGATACGGGCAGGAAGAATGGAGTCTGACGCGTTGCCCAGTCGATTATCCGGCGTGCGCCCAGGTTCTGCCGAGACCCGACTCGTGGGGGTCGGCGGCCGATCGACGTGCTATGACAAGTGCTGCTCGTCGAACTTGACCACTCGGTCGCGCCCCTGACTCTTGGCTGCATAGAGCGCGACATCGGCCGCACGCACCAAGTCACTGGCCTGTGCAAAGCGAGCTCCCGCGCTGTAAGTGGCAATACCCAGCGACACCGTGACTCGGAGCCGATGCGGTCCGATCGCATGCACGTTCGCACGGAACCTTTCAACGATCCGTTCTGCTACCAGCAGCGCTTCCTCGGAATCGGTGCTCGGCAGCAAGACGATAAACTCCTCACCGCCGTAACGGGCAAGGATATCCGTCTCGCGGAGGTTGTCTTGAAGCAGGGATGCGGCCGCTCGCAAGATCTCGTCGCCCGCTTGGTGCCCGTACGCATCGTTTACCCCTTTGAAGCGATCGAGATCTGCGAAGAGCACAGAGAGAGGCCAATGGCAGGTTTGCGCATACTCGAATTCCTTTTGGAGCTTGCCGTCGAAGTAGCGTCGATTGAAGATCCCTGTCAGGCCGTCGAGTGACGACGCCTTCCGCAGCTCGTCCGTGCGCGCACGCAACAGGCTGTGTTCTTCAGCGAGCTTCTGAAACTCTTTGAGGGTATCCAGGCTCCGCATCAGCAGGACCTCGCGCGCCCGCCCCATCAGGGCATCGAGCTCCCATCCGGCCATGATGTTGCGCTCGAAGAGCAATTCCGTTTCAGGAATCTGGTTCTTGATCTTCTCGACGATCTCGCTCAAGGCCGCTTCGTCGATCTGCAGGTGCGCCTTTTCCTCCTCCGATACGGGGCGCAGCTGCGCGCTTCCTTCGCTGATCATCAAGCCATCCGCCAAGATCCCGGAAAGAGCAACGCATTGCATGAAGGCGTCGATCTCTGCCGCCACCGGGACGGAACGCAAGCGGTGACTCGCCTCCACCGCGTCGCACAGCAGGTGCGGAATGTTCCAGCTCCTCAACAGCCATGCGCCGACCTCCGCGTGATCACAGCCGAAGCGGTCCCGCTCATAGACGCAGAGTTGGTCATGTCTCGCATCTCGGGGCAGATCGCAGTAGAACGCCTCATGGCTGCGCTCTATGGCCAGGATACCTATATCTTGAAGTAGCCCGGCCAAGAACATCTCTTCCCTGTAGGGGAGCCGCTTCACCTCGCCGACCGCACGTGCTGCGACAGCGCTCAGCAACGCGCGGCGCCAAAATCGGGGATAGTCGACACCGCCACTTATGTGCTGCTCGAAGGCCTTCACTAGAGAGAACCCGAGCGCCAGCGTAATCGTGGCATTTAAACCCAACACCATGACCGCCTGGCGCAGGTTCTGAGACTTGCGTCTCTGGCCGTAGAATGGGGAGTTCGCCGTGCGCAGCATCTTCGCGCTCATTGCCGGGTCGATGCTGACTGTTTGGGCAACCCGCCCCAGATCCGCCTCCGGGTCGTTTGCAACGTTGACGACCTGGGCCGCGACTCCTGCCGGAGACGGGAAATCGATCAGCAGGCTCAATCGCCTCTCCAGCTCGGGTGTCATAAGTCGATGCTCCTCTCTTCTCGTTTGCCTGCCCCTCCCGCTCGGCCGGCGGTTTAGGGACATACGCCAAATTATCGGCGAGAACCCAGCCTAAACTCAAAGTTGAAGCGAATCTGTGAAGCGCGCGGGCAACCTAGCCGCGCTGCCTGGAACCCCGTTCTTCACTGAGGTTGCACCTGACCCTTGCGTCCCCACAGCTCGCCGCCCCCTCACCAACATCAGCGCACCTTCTGTCAAACATCCACGAGCTTGCTGCGCTTTGCGCCCGCTCTCGGCACCGTGGCGAGAGTCACATAATCCGCCGCCGCTCGTGCCGGCACTCCGTGAAAGCCAGTGAAAATCGGAGCCACACCAGCGCGGCCCCTTTCGGAAAGCAACTAAAGATCCCGTCCTGGCAGCCGATACCTCCCATAGGAGCCTCCGGGGTGCTCGCTCTCACGACAGTGCCCACGGCTAACCGGGCTCCGCCGAGAACATTCCAATCGTCTGTCAGTCGGGGGGAAAGAAGATGGACCTGGCGACGCTGCTTGGTCTTTTCGGCGCCATAGGCGCCATCGCGGCGGCCATCCTGATGGGGGGCAACGCGCCAAGTTTCGTGGATATCCCCAGCGTCGTAATCGTGCTCGGAGGCACGTTCGCCATCACCCTGATGAAGTTCCCCTTGTCACATACACTCGGTGCCTTCAGTGTTGCCGTGAAGGCATTCATCCACAAGTCCGAGAGGGCGACCGACCTCATCGAGCAAAGCGTCGAGCTGGCTCAAATGGCGCGCAGGGAGGGTCTGCTCGGTCTTGAACAAGTCGAAGTGAAGAACGAGTTCCTCGGGAAAGGGATCCAGCTGGTCGTCGACGGTCATGAGCCGGAGCTGGTAGAGCGCATGCTGTCGAAGGACATCGACCTCACCATCGAGCGCAACGAAGAAGGGCTGAGTATCTTCAAGGCAATCGGCGACGTCGCGCCAGCCATGGGGATGATCGGCACGTTGATCGGACTGGTGCAGATGATGTCGAACATGGACGACCCAAAGTCCATCGGACCTGCAATGGCAGTCGCTCTGCTTACAACCCTGTACGGGTCCATCCTCGCCAATGCGTTCGCACTGCCGATCGCCGACAAGCTCGCCCACCGCAGCCGAGAAGAAGGCATCAACAAGTCGCTCATTCTTGAGGGCATCCGCGCCATACAGGACGGAATGAATCCCCGTGTGATGGAGGAGCTGCTCAGCACTTACCTTCCCCACAACCAACGCGGCAAAGAGCAGAAGCAAGCTCAGGGCGGTGAGGAAGAGCAGGCCGCCTAGGCGTTCTTGGAGACATCAATTCCCCTATGACCAAGAAGTGCGCTCAGTCGTCGGCTCCGGCGTGGGTGACCACCTTCGCCGATCTATGCACCCTCCTGCTGTCCTTCTTCGTCCTACTCTTCTCTTTCTCGGAGGTCGATAAGGCGAAGTACAAGGAGGTGGCGGGCTCGATGCAGGACGCCTTCGGCGTACAGCGGGAGATTCGGACCATGACGCCCCCGAGGGGAGTAAACGTGATCGCCAGGGAGTTCAGTCCTGGCATACCCTCGCCGACGGCCCTCAACGAGATCAGGCAATTCACAACGGACGACTACATGCCTTATGCCCGTCTCCCTCAGTCGCAAAAGGCTCCAGACGAGCCGCGTGACCAGAAGAAGCTGGATGAAGACAAGATAAGGCTAGCATTGGAGAACGAAATTTCAGCCGGGTTGGTCGAGCTCGAGGTCGAAGACCGTAAGATCATCGTCCGCATCAAGGAAAAGGGCGCTTTTCCGTCGGGAAGTGCTCGGCTGGAACGGCCGTTCCGGCCGGTGGTGGACCGCTTGGCTCGGGCCTTGAAGGATACCAACGGGGAGATCGCGATATCTGGCCACACGGACAGCGTCCCGATCGCCAACAGCGAATTTCACTCCAACTGGGAGCTTTCTTCTGCACGTGCCGTCACCGTCGCGCAGGTCTTCTTCGACAACGGTGCGATCCCAGACGCCAGGATCCATCTCGAGGCTTATGCCGATACGCGTCCCGTCGATACGAATGAAAGCAGCCACGGGCGTGCACGCAACCGCCGCGTTGAGATCGCCATCGAGTATGGGAACGACAAGGTCTCGGAAACGAACGCGCATTGAGGAATCGTTAGTGCCGAAACGCGTCCACTACGTTTTCCATGCCGTCCGCGGGGGTGTCGCCGGCATGGACGCTGCCGTCAAGTCTACGGGGACGTATCCGCGGCGTCCTATGGGGCCCCCAACCCGGTCCCCGAAAGCCGAAAATGCAGGGGCGATCGGTATACATGCCAACCACTTACGTGAGATGCTGGACTGACGCCGTGAGAGTGCGAGACGGCTCCGGACCCAAGGGCGAGAATCAGCGCCGCTGCTACCGTATTGACGACGAGGTCATTCTTCAATACCAGCGGGTCTCAGCCGAGGACGATGCTAGTAGAGATACTGCGCCACCTCTCGACCGATCAACGGCATTCGTGATCTCCTCGCGTCTCGCGGAGTGCCGGCACCACATGCAGCCAATGCTGTGGGACCTCCAGAAAGAGGCGCCGGCGGTTTCCCGGTATCTCAAGCTATTGGACGAAAAAATCGATATTCTCGCCAATGTCATCCTCTTGCATGAGATGGATACCATCACCGCTGCGCGGCAGCGGGTGAAGCTGAGCGCGACGGGGATCGCATTCCACACCGACAGACAGCTCCCAGAGAAGCAACTGCTGCTGCTCAGTATCATCCTATTGCCCTCGTTCACGGGCGTCATAAGCGAGGGCCGGGTCATTCGCAGCACCCCCTTTGTCGGCGGGGGCGATCGCCGCTTCCTCACAACGGTCGAGTTCGTCAATATACGAGAGTCGACCGAGGACCTCATCGCGAAGCACATACTCGATCGGCAAAAGGATCTTACACGACGTGCTCAACTGTCAGCGCCGGAGTCGGAGTCGACGCCCTCGTAGAGTTGCAGTCGCCTGCGTCCAGATATTTCTGTGCGCCATTGCCTTGTCCGCGGCAATCGCTTCTGGGGCAACCCTACAAGAGTCGGCCGGTCAGTTGGCAACGGTCATCTTCAAGCTGAGAAACCGCAGCGCTGAGGACGTTCTTCCCCTCCTCAAGCAACAGGTCGCCCGCTATCAGGGAGCGATCTCGGGAACCGGGCCCCGGCTCGTCGTCACTGCTTCACCGGATGTCGTTGCCGTTGTGAAAGGAGTGCTCGAAGACCTCGATGTCCCGGCGCGCCGACTGCTCATCACGGTGGAGCGCGAGCCCAGAGGGGGATGGCATTGGCAACAGGACTCCAGCGACTCGTCGCTGCAGCCGCCCGAGCTGGATGCGGGATCGTTCACTCATAGCTATCACACGGGTCGGAACGACCGTCCCGCGTCCCCCCAGGACGAAACATCTCGCCCGGAGTCACTGCACACTCGCGCTCGAAGGGACACACAAGACGTACAACATGTCTCGGTCCTCGAGGGTCAATGGGCGCTCGTCGTCTTCGCTCGGGCCGCTCCCGCCGTCGACGTCCCGGTGGAGGTCGGCGTAGGCAACGGTTTAAGCGTCTTCCTCGCAGACCCACCCGCACCCACGGCAAACAAGCTCCTGGTGCGCGCGACACTGCTCCGTGACAACCTGGTGCTGAACGTCGCCTACTCGGATACCTCGCCGAGCACGAGTGGAGGCGGTCAAATAGACACCCGCGCCCTGCGCACAACGGTGGCCGGGCACTTGGGCGAATGGCTGCTCCTCAGCCCGGCCGCATACGCCACCTCTGCCGATCCACGCGTGGACCTGCAACTGAGGACCCGACCTCGGAGCTCAGGTCCGCGTGCCCTCCGGCTGCGAGTCGACCAGATCGCAGATTGAGGCGTCGCCGCAGTCCAGTCCGCCTCGCGGCCAGCGATCCTTGGCATTCCCGTTGCTTGCCAGAGGGTACGGACGCTTGGTGCCAATTTCTTGACGCGGCACGCTCAACACGGGACCGCCTATGGCTCGCATCCTCAAAAACCGTGTAACTGCGATGATGACCCATGCCACCGCGACGAGTCGCTCCCCATGCGGTAGCAAGCCACGGATTTCGCCGCGTGCACGCGGGGGTGGATTGATGTCGTCGCCCCGCCGCCGCGCCTGGCTGCTCGGGGTACCTGTGCTGCTCCTGTCGTGGATCGGAACGCCACAAGCTGCGGAGCAGATCCAGGATCTCGACGGAATCCGGCAAGCCGTCGAGTCCTTCGTCGCCGCACAAACACCGCCGGCGCCTGGAACGCGAACGATTGAGGTCGGCAACCTCGATTCCAGGCTGCGGTTACAGGCCTGCGAGCAGGGGATTCAAACCTTCTTTCCGCCGGGGGCACGAACTGGCGACAACAGAACGGTCGGTGTCAGCTGCCCTGGACCAAAGCCCTGGACCCTATATGTCTCCGTTCACATCTCTTATCGCGGCGACGTATTGGTGGCCGCAAGGGGGCTCGCCCGGGGCACCGTCATTGGAGCGTCGGACGTTATCATTCAAGAATGTAACCTGCGGGGCGGACCATTCGGCTATCTCACGCAAGCCGAGCAGGCCCTGGGCAAGCGCACCACGCGGCCGGTGAGGCCCGGGGCCCCAATCGCGGAGGGGATACTGGAGGAGATCCCGCTAGTGACACGGGGACAGAAGGTCTGGCTAGTCGCCGAGTCTCCCTACCTTCAGGTCCGTATGATCGGCACCGCGCTGCAAGACGGCGCCGTCGGAGACCGCGTGCGCGTCGAGAATTCCAGCAGCCAGAGGGTCGTGGAAGGGACCGTCGCCGAAGACGGCATCATCCACATCAGCCTCTAGTCAGCACCCACGCGACGAGCCGGGTCGGGCACTGCTTTCCGGGCCGCGGGGCGACGGATGAAGATTGCGCTCGGCGACGCTAAAGTTTCTCATGCGACGGCCGATATATTGATTGATCACACAGGACGACGCTGTCATGACCATGAAAATTCCGACATACACGGGGGGCTTGCCGTCGACCTCCCAAGCACAGAAGGTTACGAAGTCGTCGGATCAGGCGTCGGGAGCGGCCAAGAGTCCGACGACCGACACGTCCGAGGGCGTCAGGCTCAGCGTCACAAATATGGCATTGACGCTCGAGCAGATCACGCGTGGACTTTCCGAGCAGTCCGCGGTGGATCAGAACCGCGTCAACGACATCCGCCAGGCGATCGAGAATGGCGAGTACCGACCCAGCGCCGAACGCATTGCCGATAAGCTACTGGTATCCGAGCGCCTCATCGGGGGCTAAGGAGCACAGCTGAAGGAGAAAACTCGCGTGGTGGACCAACTCCGCGACCTGTTGCATGATCTGCTTGGACCCCTGGACGAGCTGCAAGAGCTCCTGCGCCGGGAAACCACCGCGCTGATAGAAGGTCAGGACGACGCGATCGTCCAGCTGGCGACCGACAAGCAGACCGCGCTCGGTCAACTCGCGGACGGCACCAAGCGGCTCGACGCGCTGCTGCGGCGGCAGGGGTTCACGCCGGATGCGGGCGGTCTTGCCGCGTGCGTCAGGGAGACTCGCGCTTCCGAAGGGCTGGAAACGATGTATGACGAGGTGATTCGCGTCCTCGGCAGGTGTCGCGTGCACAACCAGACCAACGGCGCGGTTCTCGAACGCAAGCGCTCCGCCCTTGAGCGGGCATTGCGCGTGTTGTTCGATCAAGAGGCCACGCCGGACCGATACCACGCCACGGGCAGGCTCGACGGCTTCGGCGCCCACAGAACGATCGGCGAGGCTTGAAAGGCGCGCGTCGCAGCGTCGCGGAACGGCGGCGGGAGCGAGATCCTCATCGCGTCAAGCCGCAGCCGCACGCCTAAAGCCGCTGGCATTGGCGGCGCCGCGTCAGCGTCGGTGAATCCAAACGTCCTTTATGCCCAGCCTTGCCCTCAGCGTGGGTATGAACGCCATCGCTTCCTCGCGCGAGCTAAAGCCGGGGACCTGAACACCGAACAGGGTAACGCGCGACCCCGATCGGCGTAGCTCAACCACGTCGGCAAGCACGCCCTTCTCATCGTACGTCCGCTGCGCGGCTTCCGCCTTCTCGCGGCTCGAGAGCGCGACCAGGTTGATAACCCATTGCTCGCCCGTATCCCCTCCGGAAGGCTCTATCGGCTCCTTCAATTGACCAGGACCGGCAGCCGCCTTTTGCTTGGCCAACTCGGGTGCGAGGGCGATCGCCCCGGTCGAACGATTCTTTCGAGCGGGAACCGGAGCTGTCACTTCCTTGCTCCCGTCTTCGACGGGCGACGTGTGGGAAAGGGTGGTCGGGACCTGGTCCGTCTCTCGCTCAGAAGTCGGCGTCTCCGCGGACGTGACACGGGCGGTCGGCCCTCTCGACGGCGGCGCTTGTGAAGTCGGAAGATCCGGCGACTTCGCCGCACCGCTGCTCGTGGCAGGCGCGTCCTTCACAGCGGCGACCTCTTGCGTCACGAGCGACGCCTCTTTTTCGACAGGAACCGCTTGAGGACCGTTTGCCGACTCCGCCCTCGGCGGGACCGCTGAGCGAGCCGCGTTCGCGGCCGCCTCCTGGCGCGGCGCTTCACGGGTCTTGCGCGCATCTAGCGGACGACCGGCCCCTTTCCCCGCAGGCGCCTGCGCAGCCTCCGCCGAGACCGCCGGCGCCCCGCCCTCGCCGACCTGCACCGCGGCAGCCTTCTGCCCGGTCACTACCGACGCCGGCTTGCCGCTAGGGCCTTGGGCGTCCGCCTGCGAACCCGGGTGATCAGCCGCCGCACTCTTGATCTGGTCGGCCAGGCTCCCCAACCGCTGCGCCAGCGCCAACAGGTCGGCCTGAGCGCGCTGTGTCTGCTCGACCCGCTTCTCCAGCGACGCCATCTTCTGAGTCGTCGACCGCTCCGTATCGCGAACCAGCTGCCGGATCTCCCGAACACGCGTCTCGCTCTCCTGGTCGAGGCCCTCGACGCGCGCCCGAAGCGCGGCGACGGACACAACAAGGCTGTGCAGCTCCCCGGGCAGCTTATCGGGAACGGACGGCTCGCCGCTACTCGACGGGGCGCTTCCGACATCTGGATAGCCGACCCACAGGCCAAGGGTCACAACGAACGCCACGGCAAGCGCGCCCACCGCGGCCAGCGCCACCCGGCTCCATCCATTGCCGCGGATCGGTCCGTGCGTGCGCGCGCTCGCGGCAGAGTCGCCCGCGGAGTCCGAGGCCCGAATTTCCCCGCGTTCTGGCTTCGGCTGGAAAGCCGTGGACTCCGGCCTTTCGACGGGAGCAGCCGCCGGGCCGTCGTCTCGAATGCCCTTGACCACGTCACTGAGGTTTCCGTCCCGCCTCTCGGAGTAACGACCTACATCTTCTTGCGTCATCTCTAATGTTCCTATCATCCCTTCACGCCATCAGTGCCTTTTTCGGCACCTTCGTCTCAGGACGACCTCTCGTACCTCTGAACACATTGGCCGCAAGGTCTCGCAGCGATGGTCTCGCACAACGCAGATGATTCTTTCGCTTCTTGAGCGAGGGATGGGGTTGCCGCGAGGGTGTCCGCGGCAAGGACGCGTCCGTCAGGCCGTCCAAACGAATTCACGGCCTCCCCCGGCAGGACAGGTCGTCAGGTACTTCGGCGCGACCACAAGTCGCTTGGACGTTGCCTTCGACCAGACACCGTCGTGTCGGCCGCTCCATCCGAGGGCCGCTCACCCATTCGCATAGCCCGGCGGCGGCGGACCGTCAATCATCTTGGCGATTAGCATCGTAGCTCAGCTGGAATCCCGATGGGTGGGTCGGATGCGCGTCGACGGGACCGTCGGCGCCACGGACGGCGCCGTCGAGCCTACGGGGATGCATTCACGGCGCGTCCAGCTGGTCCGTACCCGACCCCGGCTTGGCGACTGAGTCTTAGGGCTAATCACCATCATCTTTGGTGCAGCAGCTTACGGTACCCATGAGTCTGAAATATTGAAGTCTGTCGCAACCGGAAGTGAAACTTCCGGTTGACAGAGCCGCCCTCTGAAGAAAATCACGATAGACCAACTCGCACGGAAGCCCACGATTCGCGACCGCGGGAATGCGGCAGCCAACCGGCGAGTGCGTCAAACGGCACCGAATCCCGACCGCCAAGTTCTTGACTTGCCAAGGGACCCTTCCGGTTGACACCCCAGACAAGAAGTTGACGACACCAAAGAACGATCGGCCAATATGCTGTTTTCACTGTTGTTTTCTCTTTGGCACAACTGTTGTCTTCTCTTTGGCACAAAAAACGCCAGCTAGCTGCAGCCAAAGAGAGGTCGAAGCTGATGGACAACTCCATTAGGGCCGTTCGGACGGAAGAGAACGACGTCGGACTGGATACAGAGCGCGAGAGCACCTTCTCTGTTGCTAATCCGAGCAGTCATCCAATTCGGCTGGCGAGCGCCCTTCATACAACGTCCGATCTCCACTCCCTGGTGACCTTCTTTGCCGGCGAGCTTAAGGGTCTCATGGCGTGCGAAGGGATCGAGTACATCAACGACGCACGGGGAATTCACGTCGTGGCAGGGGGGCTCCGCCGTCACCGCTGCTCGTATACGCTGAAGACCCCGGACCAGTCGTTAGGCCAGATGGTGTTTACGCGTGGGAAGCGCTTCAATAGATCGGAGCTCATCCTTCTCGAGTCGCTGTTGAGCGAGCTCTTCGTGCCATTGCAGCGAGCGCTTCAGCGGCATCAGCACCCAACCCTGTCCAGCCGATTCTCAGCCGAGTCGAGCTCAGCCTCCGAAGCCTATCGGTCGCCGCCCAATCGCACTCCCTCACCGCCGGAGAGACCAACACAGCCGTCTCGGCAGGAACCCGGGTCCGCCGGCGACCTCGCCCTCGCGCCCTTAGGTCCTGTGGGCGAGACCACGCCGACCCCCCGTGTCGCGGCGATCGACACGAGCAGGCTCACTCTGGCGCCCTTGGGATCGCTGGGCGAGGCCGCGCAAAGTCCGCGCCCAGCGCTCATGGACACGGGCGGCCTTACCCTCGCACCCTTGGGGCCACTCAGCGAGGCGTCCCCGGCGCAACGCGCCCCCCACATCGATACCAGTCACTTGAGTCTGGCGCCGGACGAAGACTAGCTCGGAAAAGGGGGGCGACCTCTTTGCGACCTGGGAGGGCACCAGCCCCGCATGGGCGCGACTCGTTGATTCGACCGCCAGGGCTCAGCGCGCCGACGCGACCAGCTGGGCGATCTGCGCCTCGCTGCTGGCGAGGAACCGCTCCAGCTCCTGCTCGTCCGCCAACATGAACTGCTCGACCGCCTCCGCCGATACCACGTCGCCCGCCGCCGGCAGCAAGTCCCAACCCTGACGCCGCGCCAACAGGTTACCGAGGGCGACGGCCCGCGTTACGAGATCCCCCGTGAGCGCTGCCGTCGGCGCGTGGTGCGCGGCGGCCGCCTCCACGAGCGACGACGGCAAGCCCCACCGGAGCATGAGGGCCGCACCCATTTCGGCGTGGTCGAATTCCAACCGACGACGCTCGACTAGCTCGGCAACGGCACACCCGCCTCGCGACAGGTCCAACACGTCCTCCCAATACCTGGCGCCCAGCTCCGCGCACAAGGCGACGCGGCCGATGTCGTGCAGCAGCCCGGCCTGAAAAGCGATTTCCCGCGACGATGGATCCACACGTGCGGCCAGGCCCCGCGCGATGACGGCAACGGCGATGCCGTGTCTGAACAGGTGCTGGTAGACCGCCTGCAACGAGCGGTCCTTCGTCGACAGGGAGAGGGTGTGTGTCCATACCACCATCGCCATGGAGGCCACTGTCTTGAAGCCGAGCACGACGACGGCACGGCGCGCCGTATCGATCTCCCCACGCATGCCGAAGAAGGCCGAGTTGGCCAACTTCAGGAGACGCGCCGAGAGCGTGGGCTCGCGCTGCACCAGCTCCGCGATCGCCCCCGCCGAGGTGTCGGGATTGCGGGTTAGCTGCAGCACTTTGAGCACCACTGTCGGCGCGGCAGGCAGCCTGCGGGCGCGCTCGATGAAGAGCTGGACGGCGGACACTAGCGGCCCTTGGGCAGGCGCTCCGCTAGGTGCTTCGGCAAGCCTAAGCGGTTGATCTTTTCAACGGTCGCAGCCCAGTCGTATTCCACGCGCACAAAGCGCACCTCGTGACCGTCGTAAGTCACGAAGCACGCCCGCGCGTCGCCGTCACGCGGCTGTCCAACTGAGCCGACGCTCACATAGAAGCGCTCGCTTCCCGCGTAGAAGGCCATCCGGTCCGCGTGCGGATGAATGAAGCCCTCCCTGGTGGCGAGGAATGGCACGTGGTTGTGTCCGACGTAGCAGATCTGGTATCCGATAAAGCTCTTCTCGATGAACCGCGCCACCTGGTCGAAGGTGGACATTCCGCTGCTGTCGCGCTCCAGCAGATAACCATGTGCGCCTCCCTCGACCGATGCGTGCACCATCAACTGGGTACCCACTTGATGATAGGTCGGCCACTGTGCGAGTCCCTTGATCAGGCAACGCTGCTCCAGCCGCGCACGTGTCCACAGCAGTGCCTCACGCGCGGGGCTGTTCATTCGAGCGCGCTCTGGATGGAGCACGCCTTCTTCATGGTTTCCCGCCAACAAGACCCGGCACCGCTCGCTACACAATTCCAGGCAGGCGACGGGATCCGGACCGTACCCGATCACGTCGCCCAGACAGAACACGCTCTCGATCCCGAGCCGGTCGATGGCGCTCATCACCGCCTCGAGGGCCTCCAGATTACCGTGCACGTCGGAGATGACCGCAATAGGCTTCATCGAGAATCCAGTCGGGAATGAGTCTGCATCGCTAGCGGATATACCGAGCTCACTCGCCCTTTTTCGCTTCTGGACCAGAGGGGACGGGCCGCTCCCGCCGGGGGTGTCGGCAACAGGGAAGCCGCCGCCAGGTCTGTGGAGTGTTGACGGCGTCCCCCCGCGGGAGTGGTCCGTTCCAAGAAATAAGGAAAAAACCCAAATCAGAACGGCAAAGGCCGCAGGTTAGTCCTGGAGATTGCGGCCTTCAAGTGCCGGCCCACAAGCCCTCGTCGCGAGCAAAATCCTTGAGACGTGTCGACGACGTCTGCTGCAGCTAGCCGCGCACCAACAGCAGCCGGCGCCGGGGCTAACCTTCGTACCGCGCTGGGCGGCCGGCCAGCCAAATCACGCCGATGAGGAGCAGGAACACCCACCCCGACAGCCAGAATATGTCGTTCGTGGCTAGCATGAAGGCTTGGCGGGTCACGACCCGCGCCAGCGCGTCCAGGCTCTGGAGCGGTCCGAGACCGAGGGCATGGGCCAGGTCGAGCCAGTGCTGGGTCTGGGGCGAATAGGGTGTGAGGTGCGTTGTGAGGTAGTGGTCGTGCTGGGTTGCCCAGCGGTCCCACAAGGTCACACTGATCGAGGTCCCGAATCCCAGGGAAAGCAGCCGCACGAAGTTGAAAAGTCCGGAGGCGCTGGCCAGCTGGCTCGGGTGCAACCCCCTGAGCGACAGGGTAATCAAGGGGATGAAGAAGCAGGCCGTACCTATGCCCCAGAGCAGACGGGGCCGAAAGAGCTGGCCGAAGGTGATCGCGGTGCTGGCGTCGGCATTGACGAAAGAGACGGCCGCAAAGACCGCAAAGCCGACAGTGACCAGGAGTCGAGGATCGACCTTGTCCGAAAGTCGACCGATGACGGGCGAAAAGACGATGCCGAGAATGCCCAAGGAGGACGTCGCCAACCCGGCCCAGGTCGCGGTGTAACCCTCTTGGGTCTGCAGCCACAGGGGCAGGATGACGATACCTGCGAAGAACATCATGTAACCCATCGTCATGGCGAGGGCGGCGACCGCGAAGCTGCGACGGGCGAACAGGGTGAGATCGACAACCGGGTGGTCGTCAGTCAGCTCCCAGACCACGAAAAAGCTGAGCGTGACCAGAGAGATCAGCCCCAACGTAACGATCTGAGTCGACCCGAACCAACCATGATTGTTTCCCTTGTCCAGCATGATCTGCAGGCAGGCGACACCGACGATCAGCAGGCCGAGGCCCACGACGTCGATGGGCTGCCTGTGCGTCGCCGTCTCCCGTTCCCGCAGCAGCATCCAGGTCATCCATCCGGCAAAGAGGCCAATGGGCACGTTGATGTAGAAGATCCATGACCAGTTGATGTTGTCGGTGATCCAACCGCCGAGGATGGGTCCCGCAACCGGACCGACGACCGCGGTCATGCCCCAAATTCCGTTGGCGAAGCCGTGCTGCTCAGGCGGATAGTTGGACAGCAGCAGGCTTTGCGAGAGGGGGATCATCGGCCCCGCCACGGCGCCCTGCAGGGCACGCGCGACCAGCAGCATGGAGAAGGAGACGGAAAGTCCGCAGATCCAAGAGAACAGGGTGAACAACAGGGTACAGAGGACGAACAGCCTCACCTCCCCGACCCGTCTCGCCAGCCATCCGGAAATGGGTACGGCGATGGCGTTGCTCACTGCGAACGAGGTAATGATCCAGGTACCGTTTTCCGCGCTCACCGCGAGATAGCCGGCGATGGTCGGGATGGAGACGTTGGCGATGGAGACATCGAGGATGTTCATGAACACCGCCAGGGCGAGGGACACTGTGACCAAGGTCCGTCGCAGCGGATCCAGGGGCGGATATCCCCGGTGCTGCTCAGTCGCCACGATCGCTGTCCGCCGCGGGTGCGGCCGGCTTGCCGCCCGCATTGTCGCGGATGATCGTGCGGATCAGCTGGTCGAGCTTCTTCTGCTCGCGACGGTAGACGCCCGTGCTGTAGTGCTTTCGTCCCTTTGGGGCCTCTCCAAGCACGCGGCCGCTGGGGTGGCTGACATTAACGCTGACCTCCATCGAAAGGCCGAGCCGAAGTGGGTGCGCCTTGATATCCTCCGCTCGCAGGCCAATACGAACCGGCACCCGCTGCACCACTTTGATGAAGTTGCCGGTGGCATTTTGCGGGGGTAACAGCTCGAATACGCTCCCGGTACCGGGGCTGATGCCGAGCACGGTGCCGCGGTATCGCACTCCCCCGCCGTAGACATCGGCGGTCAGCCGAGCGGGCTGGCCGACACGCATCTGGGCGAGATCGGTCTCTTTGAAGTTGGCCGCGACCCACACCTGATCGAGCGGAATGATGACGAGCAAACCCTGACCGGGTGACACCTGCTGTCCGACCTGGACAGTGCGCTGGGCGACATAGCCGGTCACGGGCGCTCGAATACGGGTGCGCTCCAGATTCACATAGGCCTGCCGCAGCGCGACGACGGCAAGCTTCACCTGCGGATGATCGCGCACGTCGGTGCCCTGGGTGACCGCTTGCAGTGCCCTCAGCTGAAACTGTGCCTCGCTCAGGCTCGACTGGGCCGTCTCCCAGGCCGTGAGGGCATGCTGATACCCCTGTTGGGAGATGTTGTGCGTCTTCTCGAGGCCCTGAGCCCGCTGGTAATCCTTGTACGCCTGCGCGAGATCGGCCTTACGCAGCCGCACCGTCGCCGCCTGCTCGTCGACCTGCTGAAATAGCTTGCGCACCTGCCGCACGGTGTCGGCCAGGGTTGCCTCCGCACGGTCGAGCGCCAGACGCGCGTCGGTCGCGTCCAGCTCGACCAAGACGTCGCCCTCATGCACGAGCTCGGTGTCGTCGGCACGCACGGCCGTCACAATGCCAGACACCTGAGGCATCAGCGGGTCTTGGTTGCCGTGCACATAGGCGTCGGCGGTGCTGACCCAGTGACGCGCGGTGAAATACCAGTACGCGCCGTACAACAGGCCACTGACCACGAAGATCGAGGCGAGCACACCCAGGAGCAGCTTGCGGTGCCGCTTTCGCCATGGGATGGATGCACCCTCTTCGTCTTGATCGTTCTTCTGCGTTTGATCCGTCATCAGACCCCCTCGGCGCCAGCGCCGACAAAACCGGCCAACGCGAACCCGCTGGCGCCCCCGCACCCGGCCTCGCCGCCTATTTGCCGACCAGGAAAGGCAGGACGACGATCGCGAGGAAATCCTGTAGAAAGTGCATCACCATCGGCGCCACCAGACTGCCGCGCCACAAATAGACCAGGGCGAAGATGACACCCATGACGGCCACCGTAGCCACCCCCGAAGAACCCTCGTAGCCGTGTCCCACCGCAAAGATCAGGGAGGACAAGAGCACCGCCAAGGTCTTGCCAAGACCAATGCCGATGAAGCGCCGCATCAGGTAACCGCGAAAGATGGTCTCTTCTGCGACGGCGACCACTACCACAAGGACCATGGCCAACCACAGCTCCGCCCCGCCGCTAGGATGAAGAAAGCTGGAGGACGAGGCCGGCGGGGAGGAAAGACCGATGCTTGCGAAGAACTGCTCCAGCCACCCGATCGCGTAGGCCATGGGAACGAAGAGCAGTATCCCCAACAAGATCTCCAGCGGAAATCCTCTGAACGTCCAGCCGATCCGGACCAAGGCTTCGCCGTTACGCCATACGAAGTACAGGACCAGGCTCACGAGCGCCAAGTCGCGCACGATCACCATCACCGCCGTGAGCCGAAACCCCACCGTTGCCTGTGCCTGAGGACTTACGACGAGCGAGAGCACCAGCGAAGGGACAATCAGGAAGAGAAAGACCGCAACTTCAACGAGCTGAATCTTCCGGCTCACGCCCATCGCCTCATTGGTTCCGTTGTCATCCTTGACGTATGCTGTTGCCATCGATTAAGCCCCTTGTTCTCAGTACTTAAGACAGCGCAGGAACACCCCCTGCCGACGTGGCCGCCGCGCTGCGGAGCGTCCGCCTGTCGCCCGTGCATACCGCGTCCGGCCCACAGCAGGCAACCCGGATGCCAAGGGGCCGATGTCGCAGGTAAGGCAGCCCGCCACAAACACGACCGCCTGCTGGGAAGAGTCCTCGGACGCTATCTCCGGTGCCGCCACGGCTCGTCCCGGGCCTTAGCCTAGACCGGAGAAATTGGTTCATTTCCACCAGGAGACTTCGTCGACCGGTGCTTTTCCACGGGCGTTGTTCGGCCTGGAACGTCCGCACTCACAAATTGACTGTCCGGCTCTCAGCAAGACGCTGTGGCATATTACGTGCTGCATGCCGACCACAGGCTCCTCTCGGTGCGCTACGGAGAGAATTTGAGCACAGAGACTTTGACCGCCAGATCGATGAACGGGCGCTCGGTCATGGCTCGTGCTTGGGGTGGGGGTCGAGAAAGCAGGCGCAACCCTATCGGACCTGCGACCTCTTGGCGACGACCTACGAACGATTCGCTTGAAGACCGGGCATCCGGTTAATTGATGGTGACGATGAACAAAAAGACGAGATCTGTTGCGATACTGCTTGCGTCGGTCCTGCTCGTTGTCGGGCTCCCCGCCCAGGCGAACGACACCTATGGGCCGACCCGCCGGGGTGACAACCTATGGGACATTGCCAGGCAGGTGTACCCGGATCAGGGCGTAACCCGAGATCAAGCGATCGTCGCCCTTCTGAAGGCGAACCCGCAGGCATTTACGGCTTCCTGCAACGCCGACTCTCCGTTGCTGATCGGCGTCATGCTCGACGTGCCGCCGGTCGCAGAGGCCAAGGCATTGAGCCCCCGCGAGGCGCAGCGGGAGTTCCAGCGCCAAGAGCGGGAGTGGAAGGATCACCTCCGGACCGGCAGGCCCCTGGAATGTCCGCCAGTCAGCAAGCCGAGCGCAGCACCTGTGGCGGCAGCAGCGAAACCCGCAGGTCCACCGCAACAGCAACCCGCGGCACCGAGACCGGCCGCGCCGACGCCGTCGACTCAGGCCGCTCCGCCGCCCGCACAGCCCCCGACAAAGGCACCCGCTCCCGAGGCCGCGACACCCGCGACCCCGCCTCTACAACAGCCGCCGACCAAGGCACCTGCCGCCGCACCCGCTCCGGCCGCGTCGACCCAGGCGGCTACTCCGGCCGCACAGCCGCCCACCAAGGCGACCGCGCCCGTTCCGGAGACGCCCGCGGCCGGCAAAGCTGCGGCTGCACCTCCGCAACAAACACCGATGCCCGCGCCTGCCCAGGCTCCGCCAACCCAGGCTGCTACCCCGCCCGTGCAGCCGCCGGCCGAGGCACCCGCGCACGAGGCCGCTGCAGCCGCGACTCCGCCGCAGCATCCGCAGCCTGCGACGCCGGCATCTCCTGTCGCGCCCAAGCCCCGGGCTGCAGAACCGCCGACAGAGGCATCCGCCACACCCACGACACACAAAGCGCCGAGTGCACCTCCGCAAGCTGCGCCGCCGGCGCGACGCCAACCCGCCGAAGCGACGCCGCCATCGGCGCAGTGGCAGCGCGTATGGGGTCAGATCGAGCCGGAGCTCGCGAAACACGAGCCTTTGGACTGGCTGGGCATCCCGATCATCTTGGCCCTGGTCGCAAGCATCGTTCTCTGGAAGTACCGCCGGCGGCCGGCGGCACCGCGCGCACCAACGGCGAAGGCCCCTCCGGCGGCGGAGGACTTCGCTCGGCTGTCGACTGCAGACGCGGTGGAGCGACTCAAGAGCAACCGCGTCCGAGGCCTTGCGGCCGCCGAGGCACAGCGCAGGCTCCAGGAGGTCGGCCCAAATGCCCTCGAGGAGAAGCAAATCACCTTGCTGGAGCGGGTGCTGCCGTTCTTCTGGGGGCCTATCCCCTGGATGATCGAGGCGGCCGCGTTGCTATCCCTGCTTACCCGGGATTGGAAGGACTTCGTCGTCATTATGGCCCTGCTGCTGTTCAACGCCCTGATCGGCTTCTGGGAAGAGTCCAGCGCCGCCAGTGCGCTGGCGGCTCTGAAGAACCAGCTGGCGGTGCGGGCGCGCGCCCTGCGCGACGGCCGCTGGCAGGAGATCCCCGCGCCCGACCTAGTGCCGGGCGACATCATCCGCATCCGCCTCGGCGACATTGTGCCGGCCGATGCCAAGCTGATCGACGGCGACTACCTGAGCGTGGATCAATCCGCACTGACAGGCGAATCCCTGCCGGTCAACAAGCAGGCGGGCGAGATGGCCTTCTCGGGATCGGTCGCCAAACAGGGGGAGATGGTCGCGCTGGTCACGGGCACCGGGAGCAACACCTTCTTTGGCCGAACGGCCAAGCTGGTGGAGACGGCCGGAGCCAAGTCGCACCTGCAAGAGTCGGTGCTGCAGATCGGCAATTTCCTGATTGTCTCCGCGCTCGTCCTGATCGTGATCCTGGTGTCGGTGAAGATCTTCTTCGGCGCGTCCCCACTGCACGTGCTGAAGCTCGCGCTCGTGCTCCTGGTGGCGTCCATACCGGTCGCCATGCCAGCCGTTCTCTCGGTCACCATGGCCCTGGGCGCCCTCGCCTTGTCCAAGCTGAAGGCCATCGTCTCGCGCATGGAGGCGATCGAGGAGATGGCCGGCGTCGATATCCTGTGCTCCGATAAGACAGGGACGCTCACCGTCAACAGGCTCACCTTGGGCGTCGCAAAGCCTTTCGGCGTGCCGGCCCAGGATCTGATCCTCGCCGGCGCCCTGGCTTCCAAGGCCGAGAACAACGACCCGATCGACGTAGCGGTGATTGGGGGCCTGAAGGACCCCGGCGCGCTGAACACTTACGAGCAGCTGAAGTTCTCTCCGTTCGATCCCGTCTCCAAGCGTACCGAGGCGAGCATCAAGGGACCGCAGGGCGAGACGTTCCAGGTCACCAAAGGCGCACCTCAGGTCATCATGGAGCTGAGCGAGGTGACGGGGGAGCGGAGGGAGCGGGCGGAGAGGCTCGTGGAGGACGCTGCCGGCGTGGGCTACCGGACGCTCGGCGTGGCCCGCACCGACAGCGACGGAACATGGCAGTTCTTGGGGATACTGCCCTTGTTCGACCCGCCTCGGGAAGACTCCGCGGCGACCATTGCCGAGGCCAAGCGCTACGGTCTCGCGGTCAAGATGGTCACGGGCGACAACCTCGCCATCGCAAAGCAGATATCGGGGCAGCTAGACATCGGTACCAACATCCTCGCCGCTGACTCATTGTTCGCCGGCGGCGTCTCCCATGGAGAAATACCTGCGGCATCGGCCAGGCTGATCGAGCAGGCCAATGGCTTCGCGCAGGTGTTCCCCGAGCACAAGTACGGCATCGTCAAGGCGCTGCAGCAGCGCAACCACATCGTGGCGATGACGGGCGACGGAGTTAACGACGCCCCGGCCCTGAAGCAGGCGGACGTGGGTATCGCAGTCTCCGGTGCCACCGATGCGGCCCGCGGTGCCGCGGCGCTCGTCCTCACTGCTCCGGGACTCTCGGTCATCACGCGCGCCGTTGAAGAGTCACGCCGGATCTTCGAACGTATGATGAGCTACATCATCTACCGCATCGCAATGAGCATCGACATCATGCTCTTCGTGGTACTGGCAAGCCTGGTCTTCAGCTTCTTCCCGCTCACGGCCATCATGCTTGTCGTGCTGGCGCTGCTCGACGATGTGCCCATCATGGCGATCGCCTACGACAACACCCAGCCAGAGCCCAGTCCCGTGCGCTGGAACCGGGCGCGCAGCTTCAGCGTCTCGATTGCACTGGGTCTTTTCTCGGTGCTACAGAGCTTCGGGCTCCTTGCCGCCGGCGTGCTGTACCTGCAGCTCGATGCGACTCATATGCAGACCATGCTGTTCCTGCAGCTGCTCGTCGGCGGGCACCTGCTTCTGCTCCTCACTCGCACCAAGAAGTCTTTCCTGGCGAAGCCGCACCCTTCCTGGCAGCTCTTGACGGCGGTGTTCGGCACCCAGGCCTTCGCCGTCTTGATGGCGGGTTTCGGCTGGCTCATTCCGGCGGTACGCTGGGAGCTGATCGGTTGGGTCTGGGCATACAACCTGGTTTGGATGCTCTTCCTGGACCTCGTCAAGCTCGGAATCTACCGCTTCCTCGACAGCCACATGCAGGGACGCAACGTCTTTTCTCCGCATGCGGAGTCATTTCTCGAGCACACCAACAGACCGCTTCAAGGAACCTGAGACAGTGATTACGCCAGCATTTCGTAGAGCTGCTGATGGCTGGGTGGCCGAGAGCCGTTGTTGGGTGAGGCGAATGGCGTCCTGGCTCTGCTATGACTGAAGCCAACAGGTCGGGTGCGAGTCAGCGGGACCTTCGGCGCCCGGAAGGGCGCCGTGGAACCCACTTGGAACGTATTCACGGCGCATCCCGACGGCCCGTACCCGGCTCTGCCCCACAGCGGGGCCCTTGCGCCGATCGCCTTGGTTGATGGACCACGTCGTCGAGCCACACGGAGGATTCCATGCACTATTTCCCGATCCCGCTACTGTATCTCGCTGTTCTATCGTTCCTATTCGTTCTGCTGCTGGTTCTCGTCGAGGTCGGAGTCCTTCATTATGCGTACCAGAGGCTGGGCATTAGCAGATGGTGGGTGTATTTGCTGCTGTTGTTTTCACTTTTGGGCAGCTATATAAACATTCCCGTATTTCAACTGCCGCCGGAACATGTCATCTCCGGAGACCAAGTCAATTTCTATGGCGTCACTTACGTCATACCGGTCGTGGAGAATTGGCCGGGAACCATTGTCGCCCTGAATCTTGGCGGTGCGGTCGTACCCATCCTGCTCTCCCTGTACCTGCTCATGAAGCAGCGACTGTTTTGGAACGGCTTGGTTGCAGTTGCGGTCGTCACCCTGTGCGTCCACTTGATGGCCCACCCTGTGAGGGGCGTCGGAATCGCCGAGCCCACCTTCATACCGCCCCTGATCGCCACCGCAGTCGCACTGCTACTCTCCAGAGAATCTGCGCCCGCTCTCGCCTACGTCGCCGGAAGCCTAGGGACGCTGATCGGCGCCGACCTCCTCAACCTGGGCAGAATCCAAGGCCTCGGGGCCCCGATTGCATCGATCGGGGGCGCCGGCACCTTCGACGGCATCTTCCTGACCGGGATACTCGCTCTGCTGCTGGCGAGCTTAGTGGGCGGCGCGCCGCGGCGCCTGAGCAACCACGACCCTCGGGCACAGGTCTAGCGCGCAATCTTCTTGTCGCGGGTGTGCCCATGCTGGCCACTTCGACCTGAGCTACACCGTTTACATTTGGGTTTTGGTTTTTGTGGGACCGGGTTGCGCCCGCGCTCGGTCACGCGGCGAAAATGCCGTGTGCGTCGTGTACATAAGTCTCAGCCATGGCTGTGCGCTCCACAGCCACCTCTTCACCAGCGTCGGGCTGGGCGCGATAGCGTCGGCCCAGGAGAGTGCCGCATGACACGCCACCGCACCACCGTTCCGCAACCCGCGCATCCCACCGAGCGCCGCGAGCCGCTGCCCTGGGAGCGCCCCAAGCCGCCCGAGGAGGAGACCCAGGCCGCGGCGCGTCTGCGTGCAATCATGGAACATCCGGCCTATGTCGAGGCCGATCGCGACGTCGACTTCCTGCACACGGACGCCACACGCGGAGCGCGCCTGCAGCTCGACTACCTCAAGGCGGAGCAGACCCTGGCCGCGCGCGGTATCCACCGGTGTATCGTGGTCTTCGGCAGCACCCGTCTGCGCGAGCCGGAAACTGCCCGGCGCGAGCTTGCCGCTGCTCGTCACGACGCCGCGGCGCATCCCGCTGATCCAACGCTGGCACAGTGCGAGCATCTCGCCGAGCGCCGCCTGGAGCTGTCTCGCTACTACGCCATCGGGAGGGAGCTAGGACAGCTCGTGGGCGCAGCCGGTGATCCGCATCTGGCGGTCATGACCGGTGGGGGACCGGGAGGGATGGAGGCGGCCAATCGCGGTGCCTTCGAGGCAGGGGCCGATACCGTCGGCCTCAACATCACCTTGCCTCGCGAGCAATACCCCAACCCCTACCTCACGCCGGGCCTGTGCCTGCAGTTTCACTACTTCGCGCTGCGCAAGCTCCACTTCATGAAACGCGCGGCCGCCATCGTCGCCCTGCCCGGCGGCTACGGCACGCTCGACGAGCTGTTCGGCGCCCTCACCCTGATCCAGACCCGCAAGGTCGCGCCCATGCCGGTGGTCCTGGTTGGTGAGGTCTATTGGCGAAGCGTGTTCGACGTGGAGTTTCTGGTCGATTCCGGCAGCATCGAGAACGAGGACAGCGAGCTATTCTGGTACGCTGAAACGGCCGCCCAAGCATGGGACGATATCCGCGCCTGGCACGAGCTCAACGGCACCCCGCTGCACGGCGGCTACGGCAATGCGTGAGGAGTACGAGGCATGAAGATTTCCTTTCACGGCGCCGACCGCGACGTCACCGGCTCCTGCCACCTGGTCGAAGCCAAGGGCAAGCGCATCCTGGTGGACTGCGGCATGTACCAGGGCGGACACGAGCTCGACGAGGAAAACGCGGAAGACTTTGGCTTCGATGCCAGGTCGGTCGACATCCTGCTGCTCACCCACGCCCACCTCGACCACTGCGGGCGCATCCCGCTGCTGGCCAAGCGCGGGTTCGACGGCGAGATCATCACGACCGCAGCGACGCGCGAGCTGGCCCGCGTGGTCATGCTCGACTCGGCCCACCTGCAAGAGGAGGAAGCGGAGCGGCATGCACGACACGCCAGCCGTCACGGCCATCCGCCACGAGAAGCGCTGTATGGCGTATTGGACGCGCTCAACGCCATGGGGCAATTCGGCCGCACGGCCGCCTACGGCCGGCCCGTCGAGCTCGCGCCAAACCTGACCGCTCGCTTCTACGACGCGGGCCACATACTCGGCTCGGCCAGCATCCGCATCGAGGAGACCGACGGCGAGCGTCGTTCCGTGATCTTCTCAGGTGACATCGGCAACGCCGGCCGCCCCATCCTGCGCGACCCCCAGCTCCCCCCGCGGGCGGATGCCGTCGTCATGGAAACGACCTACGGCGACCGCGTGCACAAGGCGCTAGCGCCGTCGATCGACGAGCTATACCAAGCGATCAGCGAAACCCTGGCCCGGGGCGGCAACGTCATCATCCCCACCTTTGCCCTGGAGCGAGCCCAAGAGGTCCTGTACTACCTGCGCGAAGGTGTCGAGGCTGGGCATCTGACGCGCAACCTTCCGGTCTTTCTCGACTCGCCGATGGCCATCTCGGCGACGGAGATCTTCCGGCGCCACCCCGAATGCTACGACGCAGAGGCCCGCGCACTCTTCGATGCGGGGCGCGACCCTTTCGCCCTGCCGCGCCTGCGCTTCACGCGCGAGACCGCCGACTCCATGGCGCTCAACCGCCTGGTGGGCGGCGCGGTGATCATGGCAGGCTCGGGCATGTGCACAGGCGGGCGAGTGCGCCATCACCTGCGCCACAATCTCTGGCGCAAGGACTCCACCGTGGTCTTCGTCGGATATGCCGCACCGGGTACGCTGGCGCGCATTCTTATCGACGGCGCCAAGCGCGTGAAGCTGTTCGGTGACGAGATCCCCGTGCGCGCGCGGCTGCACACTATCAATGGCTTCTCCGCTCACGCCGACCGCGACGAACTGCTCGCTTGGCAGCGCACGCTGCGCCCGGCCCGAACCATCCTTGTACATGGCGACGAAAAGGCGATGCGCAGCTTCGCCGGGCAGCTACGAGACACGGAAGTCGACATGCCGCAAAAAGGCGACACTATCGTGCTTTGAATGGAGTGGTTAGTCCTGAAACTTTGCCGGAACACCTTGCACTCCATCCGTGGGGCCTAGATCCCGGCACTCCCTGCCGGGATGACGCCGAGGCACGGATCAACGTCGTCGTTCCGGCAGAGCCTGCCCCGAACTTGATCCGGGGGAATGCCGGAAACCAGGTGCCAAGGACGGCGAGCATCCCCGTGACAAATCATGCCCTTCGTCGTACCTGAGGAATAGCGCTAATCACTTTTAATGGAGAATGCGCTTGAGCCGCGGAGACGCGGAGGCTCTTGAAAACAGATGGGGTTGGCAAGCTCCATCCTTGCCATGTATACCGTTCCGATCTGGGTTTTCGTTCTTGGGGACGGGCCTCCCGCCGGAGGACGCGGTGAATACGTCCATGTGGGCTTGACGGCAGCCTCCCCCTGCTGCCGACACCGCCGACCGCCCGGTTTCGCCAAACGGGAGACCTTCTGCATCCTCGGCGCCCCCGCGGTTCGGGCCGTGCGGCGGGCGGAAGGCGTACGTCCGGTCGGATCAGCTAACTGCCGGCCGCCACTTCTCCTGGCAAGCCGGCCGACTCCCGCTGGTCCAGAGCGATTCCCGTCCAATCCAGCCCCGCGCGCCCGTTCGCCAACGAGCGCAGGAAGCGGTCCTCGAGCAGACTCGCGAATGGCATCGGGACCTGCGCAGCGCGCGCCGCGTCGCGCACGAGCCGTACGTCCTTCGCCCCCGTGGCAAGTGCGAAACCAGGCGGTGAAAAGCGCTTCTCGACGATGGCCCGCCCGTAATTCTGGTAAATCGGACAGGCAAAGAGCGTCTGGGAGAAGAGCTCGTACATCCTGTCCGGGGCGACCCCATTCTTCTCGCACAGGCTCAGCGCCTCGGCCATCGCCTCGATGGCCGAGGCGATCAGAAAGTTGCCGGAGATCTTGACGACATTCGCGCTAGCAGGCGCTTCGCCAAAATCGAAGACCCCCTGACCGAGCACATCGAGCAACGGCCCGACTCTCGTCTTTGGCGCCTCGGGACCCGCCAGGCATAGCCACAGCTTGCCCGCGGCAGCGGCATCCGGCCGGCCAAAAACCGGGCACGCAAGGTAGTCGACGCCGTACTCCCGATGGCGCTCAACGGCAGCTTCGGCGGCTGCTGGGCTTACCGTGCTCATGGCGAGGTGCACACCGCCGGGGCCCAACGCGGCCAGCACATCATCGCTGACCAACGCGCGCTGAGCCTGGTCGTCTGCCACCATCGTCACCAGGACGCCGCCCGCCGAGACCGCCTCCGCAGGACGGCTCGCATGGCGCGCGCCCTTGTCCGCCAGCGCCTTCGCTTTCTCGGGACTGCGGTTATAGACCGTGAGGTGATACCCCGCGTCTATCAGGCGCTTGGCCATCTCACCGCCCATGCGTCCAAGACCAAAGAATGCGATCGCCTCCACTTGGTGCTCCTCCTTCGTTGCGTTTCCGGCAGATGTCGCCTCGAGCATCACGTACGTGACGCTATCCACATGACCCGTCGAGGTACCGCGGCGTCCGCGCGCTCCTGGCTGTCTTACTGAATTTTTGACGCTTGTCAATATACGGTGTTCCGTGCAAGGTGCGGTCGGACGGGGACGGCGAACAGGCAGCGCCGAGGTCCTGTTGGTGCTTGCGCCACATGTGGCGACGGGATTATCGTCGGAGACGGCGCCAAATCGGTGCGACGGCCCCCAGGACCGTTCCACATTATCCCGACTCAATGCTTGACGCCCGACGCAACCTGAAAGACAAGCTCCGGCTTCTGCGGCCCCTCCGTCGATCCGGTCGGTTTGCTGATCTACATGGGGGGCCCGATCGAGGTTCTGGTCTAACCCATAATCCTAAAAACAGCAGTTCACCACGAAGAGCACGAAGAAACACGAAGAAAAACAACGGCGAAACAGGGAATGGGGATACATCCGGCTTCACCCTGCGCCTGATGGTGCAATTGTAAGTAACCATTTGAAACTCTTCGTGCCCTTCGTGTCCTTCGTGGTTTGACTTCCGAATTTAGGATAATCCGAAACGAAGAGCGCGCCGACTTTGGCACCTATGGCTGGCGCGGCTGCCTGGAGATGTGCGGGAACAGGGGACGGCGAGGCAACCGCCAGAGGCGATTCGCGGAAGGGTTCGGCGCACTGCGAAGGATCACACGCAGGCGTGAGCGGCGTGGATATGAGCGCAGAGACTGACCCCGAAGTGCCATTCGAGGAGGCGGAAACGGGGGCGCAGATCGCCCGTTTACTACTGGACCAGGGCCTGCTGACCGGGCCGCAGCTCCGCTACGCGCTCCGTGCTCGGGGCAAAGTGGGAGAGGAGCATTCTCTTGTAGAGATCCTCAAGGAGCTCGGCTACCTCACCGATCGGCAGCTCCGGACCGCCTTGCGCACCCAAGGCCACACGGTTCCTCTGGGAAGCCTACTGGTTGAGCCCGGGCATTTGCGTCCTGTGAAGGCGGCATCCCGCCACATCACCCGGTCATGCCCCTAATCCACGCCACCCGCTTGCGCATGACCCCGTAGTAGACAACGGGTATGACCACCAGCGTGAGGACCGTGGAGACGAAGAGACCGAAGAGGAGCGAGACGGCAAGCCCGGAGAAGATCGGGTCATCGAGGATGAACACCGCGCCGGCCATGGCGGCGATGCCTGTGAGCACGATCGGCTTGGCGCGTACCGCCGCCGAGCGGATCACCGCCTGTTCGAACGCCATCCCGTTGCGCACCTCCTGGTTGATGAAGTCCACCAGCAGGATGGAGTTGCGCACGATGATGCCCGCCAATGCGATCATGCCGATCATGGAGGTCGCCGTGAATTGGGCGCCGAGCAAGGCATGGCCGGGCAGGATGCCGATAATGGTGAGCGGTATCGGGGCCATTATCACCAGCGGCACCAGATAAGACCGGAACTGGGCCACCACCAGGAGATAGATGAGGACCAAGCCCACGCCATAGGCAATCCCCATGTCGCGGAACGTCTCGTACGTGATCTGCCACTCGCCGTCCCACTTGACACTGTATTCGTACGGGTTGAGGGGCTGTTGGACAAACCACTGTCCGAGACCCGGTATGTCCCCGAGCGTACTGGAGATCTCGAACATGCCATAGAGGGGGCTGTCCGTCTTGCCCGCCATGTCGCCGGTTACGTACACGACAGGCAGCAGATCCTTGTGCTGGATGCTGTGCTCGCGGGTCGTGTCCACTATCTTGACGATCTCCGAGAGGGGGACCAGCTGGCCGCTCATCGAGCGCACGCGCAGCGCCAGCACCTGCTCCAGGTCCGCCTTGTCCGCGTCTCTGAACTCCACCCGGATGGGGACCGCGTATTTGACGTTCGCTCCGTGCAGGAAGCTCATGTCCTCCCCGCCCACCACGGTGCCCAGCGCCTGGGCGACTGCGCTTTGGGTCACACCCAGGCGTGCCGCCTTTGCACGGTCTACGACCACCACGAGCTTGCGGGACGGATACTCCACGGAGTCGTCCACATCCACGATGTCCGGCGTCGACTCGACGACCTTGCGCACCTTGCGTGCAATCTTGATCTGGCCGTCGTAATTGATCCCGTAGACCTCTGCCACCAGGGGCGAGAGGACGGGCGGCCCGGGCGGGATCTCCACGATCTTGGCGTTCCCGCCGTACTTGGTCGCGATCTCCTGCAACGGAGCGCGCACGGAGAGCGCGATGGCATGGCTCTGCCGCTCGCGCTCGTGCTTGTCGAGCAGGTTGACCTGCAGATCGCCGACGTCGGCCCCCTCGCGCAGGTAGTACTGGCGTACCAGGCCGTTGAAGTTGATCGGCGACGCAGTCCCCGCATAGGCCTGGTAGTCCGTGACCTCGGGCACCGTGGCGAGATACTCGCCCATGGCATTGAGCACGCGCGCAGTCTGCTCCAGGCTGGTGCCCTCGGGCATGTCGAGGACCACCTGAAGTTCTGACTTGTTGTCGAAGGGGAGCATCTTGAGGATCACGGTCTTGCTCGCGACGAGCGCCAGGGACAGGCCGATCAATATCAGGATGCCGAGGAGCAGCCACCAGCGGTTTCGGTTTCCCTTGGCTCCCGAGAGGAACGGGGAGATGACGCGGTCGAAGAGGTGCTGGACGCGCCCGCTCTCGCCCTCCACGAGGTCAGCCCCGCCATGACCTTCGAGGGCGTGCTGCTGCGCCTTCTTCCCTAGCATGAAGTTGGTCATCCAAGGGGTGAAGACGAACGCCACGACCAGCGAGATGAGCATGCCGGTGGAGGCATTGATCGGAATGGGACTCATGTAGGGCCCCATCAGGCCCGTAACGAACGCCATCGGAAGCAGCGCGGCAATGACGGTAAAGGTGGCCAGGATGGTGGGCCCGCCCACCTCGTCGACGGCCGGGGGGATGGCCTCGAGGAGGTTGCGCCTGCCCATGGCCATGTGACGATGAATGTTCTCCACGACCACGATGGCGTCGTCGACCAGGATGCCGATGGAGAAGATGAGCGCGAAGAGCGACACCCGGTTGAGGGTGAACCCCCAGGCCCAGGAGGCGAACAGGGTCAACGCCAGGGTGACGATGACGGCAGCGCCGACGATGACGGCCTCCCGCCAGCCGATGGCGATCAAGACCAGAAGCACGACCGAGACGGTGGCGAAGGTCAACTTGCCGATGAGCTTCTTTGCCTTGGCGTCGGCCGTGGCGCCGTAGTTGCGCGTGACGGTGACCTCCACCCCCTCCGGGATGAAGGTGCCCTTGAGCTGCTCGAAGCGGTCGATGACTCGTTGGGCAATCTCAACCGCGTTCGTACCCTCCTGCTTCGCCACGGCCAAGGTCACGGCCGGCGTATCACCCGAAAGTGCAAGACCGACATGTCCGGCGGCCTTCCCGGCGCCCATCCATACATAGCTCTCTGGTTGTTCCGGACCGCGCTCGATGGTCGCCACGTCGCGCAGGTACACGGGGCGGCCGCCATGCAGCCCCACCACCAGATCACCGATCTGATCCGGGGTCGTGAGGAAGGTGCCGGCCTGGACCAGGATTTCCTTGTTGTCTGCCGTAATCGCGAGGTCGTCGCGGATCATGTTCCCAGACTGCAAGGCCTGGCGCAGATTCGTGAGGTCGATGCCGTGCCCGGCAAGCGCCTGAGGGTCAAGCAGCACGCGGACCACCTGGCGTGGCACTCCAACCGTGTAGACATTGCGGGTGCCGTGCACCCGCTTGATCTCTTGCTCGATGGCATGCGCCACCTGGCCGAGCTCATAGCCGCCCACCGCCGGGTCCTTCGACCACAGGGTAGCAGTGACGATCGGCACGTCGTCGATGCCCTTGGGCTTGACGATGGGCTGACCGACGCCCAGGTTCGCGGGCAGCCAGTCCTGGTTCGAGAAGACCTTGCTGAACAAGCGCACGATGGCGTCGGTGCGGTCTTCACCCACCTTGAACTGCACGGACACGACGGCCATACCCGGGCGGGAGACCGAATAGACGTGCTTGATCCCCCGGATCTCCGACAACACCTGCTCCGCCGGTCCGGCGACCAGGTGCTCGATCTCGCTCGCGGAGGCACCCGGAAGGGGAATGAAGACGTCCGCGAAGGTGACGTTGATCTGCGGCTCCTCCTCACGCGGCGTCACCAGCACCGCGAAGAGGCCGAGCAGCAGCCCGGCCAGCGCCAACAGGGGGGTGATCTCGGTCGCCTGAAACCGCTGCGCGATACGCCCCGAGAGTCCGAGCTTATCCATCGGCTCGACCTCGCGTCTGCGCCTTCAGCCGAACGCCGGCCGCGATCGGGTCCAGCGCGACGCGCTCGCCCTCGTCGAGACCTGCCAAGACGACCAGGCCATCCTTCAGGGCGCGCCCAATCCGGATCTGGCGAAAATGCAGCCGGTCGTCCCCGTTCAGCACGTAGACACCGGTCACCTCCGAGCGGTAGACCACGGCCTCCTTGGGAACGACCAGCTCGCGCTTATCCCCGATGACGAAGCCGGTCTTCACCAGCATGCCGGGGAACAGCTTCTTCGTCCCCTCCGGCAGCTCCACCCGCACCTTGAAGGTGTTCGACCCAAGATCGGCGAAGGGGAAGACGGTGATCTTGTCAGCGGTTATCGTCTCTCCGTCTGGGAGGTAGACCCGCACCGCCTTGCCCTCGCGCACGGCAGGGATGACACTCTGGGGCACGTCCACGCTCACCCGAAGCTGCTCCAGGGAGATGCCGGTCATGACGGGCTGGCCTGGGCTCGCCGTCTCCCCGACTTCCACGTGCCGCTGGGTGACGATTCCCGAGTAGGGGGCACGGATCTCCGTGTAGCGCAGCTGCTCCTGGGCCTGCTCCAGTCCTGCCGTCGCTGCCTCGAAGCGCGCCTGGGCGCTCTTCAATTTCGCCGTGGCGTCGTCCATTGCCGACCCAGACGAGAGCTTCCGCGAGAACAGATCCTTTACCCGCTCGAACTCGTCCTTGCTCTGCTGGAGCTGCGCGGTAGCGGACTTGAGCTCCGCTGCGGCCTGGGTGACTCGTGCTCGGTGCTCGGTGTCATTGAGGCGGACGAGGACCGCACCCTTCTCGACGAAGTCGTTCACGTCGTAAAGGATCTCCTCGACCTGGCCCTGAGTCTGCGCAGAGACGGTGGTCTGATTGACGGCCTCGACGACACCGTCGAGGCGGTATTCCCGCGGAACCGTTCGATAGACAGCCGGCGAGGTCTCGACGGCAGCCGGGGCTGGAGCGCCGGCGGCGGCAACCGAAAATCCACTGAGGATCGGCAATAAGATGGTGGCGAATCGCATAGCGGTTAACCTGTTAAATATTAGATGTCACTTATATTAAATAATCTTATCGTTTTTTCAAGGCCCTTTATGGCTGGCGCGGCAAGCCGAAGCTAAACCAAGCACGCAAGCAGCGCCGCGGAATCGATGCAGCCCGGTTGGTAACTGGCCATCCGTTTCTGGCGGCGGCCTGGGTCGGGTTGCGCGGCAGGTCCCAGAGAAATTTCCACAGATCCGTCTGTGCAGGGTCGCAGGCCACTTCCAATTGACGCTGTCTTCCGCTCCATGCCCTCTGCGTCTCCGCGGTTCAAAGTATCGAGACTCAGCGCATCCAGAAATGGGGTGACAGCAAAACCAGCAGGGTGAAGATCTCGAGCCGACCCAAGAGCATAGCAACGACGGCAAGCACCTTTCCCAGATCGCTGACGGTCTGGAAGTTGTAGGCGACGTCGCCCAAACCCGGACCGAGGTTGTTCATACAGGTGGCGATAGCCGCGAAGGCCGAGACCTGATCAAGCCCTGCATGCATCATGAGTAAAACCAACAGGGCAAAGGTAGCCGTGTAGACCGCAAAGAAGCCCCAGATGCTCTGCATCAGCCGATCGTCGATGATGCGTCGTCCCAAGCGTACCGGGTGGTACGCGTGAGGATGAATGAGGCGACGCACCTCCAGCGCACCCTGGCGGACCAGGAGCAGCACCCGCATCACCTTCATCCCACCGGCGGTGGAGCCCCCGCAACCGCCGACGAAGCTTATGAAGATCAACAGGACGGGCAGGAAGTCCGGCCACGCGGAGAAGTCCACGGTGCCGTACCCGGTGCTCGTCACGACGGAGACAACGACGAAGGCGGCGTTCCTGAAGCTGGGCGAAAGCCCTGCGTAGCCCCCTTCGACGCGCAGGGTGAGAGTCACCGCCAGCGTGACGAGAACGACGAAGAGAAGGAAGCTTCGCGCCTCCACGTCCTTGAAGTAATGCAATGGGTCCTTGCCGTATAGAACGATGAAGTGGACGCCGAAGTTGATTGCCGCCAAAAGCATGAAGATGATGGCGACGCCCTCCACCGCCGGACTCTGAAAGTAGCCAATGCTCGCATCGTGCGTGGAGAACCCCCCCGTGGACAAGGTCGAGAGACTGTGTGCTACTGCGTCGAAGAGGTTCATCCCGGTAACCCAGTAGCCGAGCGCGCAGGCCAGAGTCAGGGCCAGATAGATGGCCCAGAGCGCCCGCGCGGTATGGGCAAGGCGCGGGGTGAGCTTCTCGTCCTTCAGGGGTCCCGGGGCCTCCGCGCGATAGAGCTGCATCCCGCCAATGCCCAGCATGGGCAGGACGGCAACGCCGAGAACGATCAGCCCCATCCCGCCCAGCCACTGAAGCTGCTGGCGGTAAAAGAGCAACGACTTGGGGAGGGCATCCAGGCCGGTCATCACGGTCGACCCGGTCGTCGTGACACCCGAAGTGGACTCGAAGAGCGCATCGAGATAGGAGAGGTGAGCACTCAGGGCAAGCGGCCAGGCACCCAGAAGGCTCAACAGGACCCAAAACAAGGCCACGATGAGGAAACCGTCGCGGGTGCCGAGGTTCGGCGGACGAACCTGGCCCAGGAGCCAGAGCAGGATACCCATGCCGAGCGAACCGGCCATCGGGTAAAGGAAATGCCTCACCTCGGCCTCGCCATACCCCAGCGCGATCAGGATGGGTACCACGAGGGTCAGGCTGAACATGATCGAGAAGAGCCCGACGACGCGCGCTATCGAGAACCCGTGCACAAGCCCCTGATCGGTAGGACAAGAGTGACCGCTAGGATACTGAAGGTCCGGCCCCACTCCCAGCGCTCGTGAGCACAATTTGCCGAAAACTGTCGCACTCCGGCAACGGCCTGGCGACCAAGGCACACGCTAGAGCGCGCTAAACGTCAGCACCTGCCCACATCGAACGTGTGGCCTGTAACTTGCGTGACTACCTTCGACCGACGACTAAATAAATGGCACGGCCGCTCGCCACCAGTGCCCACGATCGCCGACCACCAGGTCGAAAAAGGCCTGCGGATGCAGCAAGAGGCGTGAGACGGAGCCAGTTCGAGCTTTGGCAATGAGCAAGCGACTCAATCTGCCGGCGCATACCGCGTCGGTGCTGCGATCGGCCCCTTCCCCAGCGGCAGCCCGCCCAGAAGGGTCCGCAACCGGGCCAGAGCGGACCGCC
Source organism: uncultured Gammaproteobacteria bacterium (assembly GCA_963824085.1). Classification (GTDB taxonomy): domain Bacteria; phylum Pseudomonadota; class Gammaproteobacteria; order Chromatiales; family Chromatiaceae; genus JARRNE01. Next base: position 102,032 of record CAWGNT010000024.1, on the reverse strand, counting down.
GTACCCTTTCGAAAAACTGGACCATTTGAACGGGGTTCTGCACGAGGCATCGCCCGGCGCCGGGAAAGCGCCGGACGACCGGACTGACCGAGGTAGACGATGGGTGCAGCAGCCGGCCCTGCCGCGGTCCCGCACGACGAGATGAAGCAGTCAAACGCCAAACACCGAAGTATCCCTCACTGGTTCTTAGAGAGCCTCGAGGCGTCGCAGCAGGCGGAGGGGGCACTGCGGTACGTGCTCCTCGAGCTGCGCCACATTCTGCAGACGGGAGATCTCGACCCGACCCTCCGCAGTCAGCTAGAGGGCTTCCAGATGGCACTTGAGCAAGCAACGGGTCGGTTGACGATCCTGCAGACGGGCGCGAAAGAGGCCCTCGACCGTTTTCTCGACCAGTCGGGCGACGCGGGGTTGGGTGAAGACAAAGGGCGAGTCCCCAGATCGTGACCAAGTTGGACCGGTCTGAGCTGAGTTGACGAAAGCGGGAGGCGTCAGTCAGGTGCCGTCGCCGTCGTCAAGCAGAGTCCGCGGCGGCCATTCGCGAAAGGGAAACGGCGGACGATCCGACGCACAGGTAAGATAGGCGACCAAGTCGTGCGTGTAACGGGCGAGCCCTCGCCCGAACCCACGCACGGGTTCGTTGGGCTCCCCGGTGATCAACAAGGCGCCGAGCTGGAACACTGCCATAAGTCCAACCAGAATCTTGACGACCCCGAGCACGAGGAAGAACGCCAACATCAAGAGTCCGCGTACCCAATAGCTGCGGTTGGCGACCACCCAGTCCGCGGCACGGTGGATCAGCGCGGCGACCGGCCGTTCCTCTGAGCCCCTCCCTTTGATGTCTGCCATCGTCTACGTCTCCTCCCGACCCTGATTACCGCTATATCGATAATGCTAAGCTTGCGGGTGCACACCCGCAAACCGACGCGGAGGCTCTTCGCGGGGGCCGCGGATGCGGGGCATCCGTGCCTCGGTGCGACCTCCGCCCCGCTGGTATATCATTGATCGCCCTCTGTAGACGCGGCCCATCTCGAACCGCAGGCGCGTTGAGGGCGTCCGTAGAACGCTCGGCCCCTACCATGAGCACACGCCTGCCGTCCCCTGCGACCTTGCTGTTCGCGCTGATCGTCCTAGCCGTCTTGGCAGGCGCCTTCGGACGCCTGTATGCCCTTGACCGCATGGTGGTTTGGCACGACGAAGTCTTCACCGCCGTGCGGGTGTTCGGATATCACCAGGGCGAGACCACGCGCACCGTCTTCAGCGGGCGCCTGATTGCTCCTGCCGACCTGCTCGCCTTCCAAAAGCCCAGTGCAAACCGCGGATGGACCGATACCCTGACAGCGCTCGAGGAGCACCCCGAGCACAGCCCCCTCTATTACCTGCTCGCTCGGCTAACAGCCGGATTCATAGACGACCCACTCATGGCCATACGCGGCGCCTCCGCCACGCTGAGTCTGCTACTCATTCCCGCGATCTTCTGGCTTGGGCGGGAGCTCTTTCGTGAGGATAAAGCCGCGTGGGTCGCCGCGGGACTCGTCGCCTGCTCGCCTCTGCATCTGCTTTACGCGCAGGAGGCGCGGCAGTACGCCCTTTGGGCCGCAATCACCGCGGCGGCGAGCGCGGCCTTCTTGCGGGCCATGCGGCGCCAACGCACGACAGACTGGGGGCTCTATGCCGGCCTGGTGGCTCTCGGCCTTTACTCACATCTACTCTTCGCGCTGGTAGTGGCGGGTCACGCGCTTTACGGCCTGCTCCTCACGCGACGCGAAGGCCGTCGGCTGGGCGCATTTCTCCGACCCTGGGCGGCCTCCGCCGGGGTCAGTGTCCTGCTTTTCTCACCCTGGATATGGGTGCTGATCACGGGCGCCGATCGAGTCGAGCGGTACACGGGCTGGATGGCACGACCCATCTCGCCCCTCCGGATCTTCGAGAACTGGGGTATGCACCTGGTCAGGACGTTCGTCGACTGGCCAGCGGCCGGGGCACTGCTCCTGCTCGGCCTTCCGCCGCTGGGGTGGCTGTTGTGGCGGTTTACGCGCATCGCCCCGCGTGAGTCGGTCCTTTTCCTGACCCTCCTGTTCGGACTCTTTGCGGGAGCCGTGCTGCTGCCGGACCTAGTGCTGGGCGGCAGCCGCTCACTCCACCCGCGCTACCTGATGCCCGGCTTGCTGGCGGTCGAGCTAGCGGTGGCCTATGTGTTGGCGATGGGCTGGGATTCGTCTTCTAACCGCGCATGGTGGATGGCGCGCTCCGGACTCGTCTTGCTGCTCGTATCCGGAGTGGCTTCTCAGCTCATGATCCTTCGGGCGGACACCTGGTGGAGCAAGAACTACAGCTGGCAGAACCACATGGTCGCTCGGCTGGTGAACGCGACAGAGCGCCCCCTGGTGCTGGCCTCCGACGGCGGCGTGACCGTGGGTGAAATCATCTCTCTCGCCTATGATCTAAAGACCGAGGCCAGGATTTGGGGCGAACCAGCGCCTGGACGCCCCTTCCCTACCGAAGGATTCACGGACATATTCGCCCTGACACCGTCGCGGGAGCTGCGGGCCGGATTGCTCAAGGACTACACGCTCGTCCCACTGCTTGAGACTTGGCAATGGTATCGCGCGATCCCCAAACCAACCGCCGGGACTTCCCAATCCCGCGCCGGGCCGTCTTGATGCCCGCCGTGCGCGCATCTCTCCGATCGACGACCTCGCCGCGGCAGGCCGGGGACACGACCGTACAGCCATGAACCGCGCAAGCCTGGTCTTCTCGCTCCTGATCGCCCTCCTCACGGTCACCCTCTGGGCCCTGCTGAATCGGCCATCGGAAGAGCCGCCCTGGCCGACACGCATCCAGGGCTTTTCTTTCTCGCCCATGCGAGCCAACAACGACCCCACCAAAGGCATCTTTCCCACCATGGAGGAGATCGACGACGACCTGGCCATGCTCCAGGACGAGGTGCACGCGGTGCGCACCTACACGGTGGAGAACACCATTGCCGAGGTGCCGCAGCTGGCTGCCGGGCACGGATTGAAGGTCGCCTTGGGCGGCTGGCTCGGACGGGACGCCGCAGCCAATGACGCAGAGATGGCCCGCTTGATCGAGGTTTACAAGAGAACGCCGGGAAGCATCGTGCGAGTGATCGTCGGCAACGAGGCGCTGCTGCGCAGGGACCTGACCGTCGAGCAGCTCATTCCCTATCTGGAGCGCGTCAGAGCAGCCGTGGCGGCGCCCGTAAGCACGGCCGAGCCCTGGCACATCTGGATCGACCATCCCGAGCTTGCCGAGCACGTCGACTACATCGCGGTCCACATTCTGCCCTACTGGGAAGGCATCCCGGTGGACCGCGCCGTCGACTACGTGGTGATGCGCTACGAGCAGCTCAAGGCCATGTTTCCGGGTAAGCAGATCGTGATCGCCGAGGTGGGCTGGCCGAGCAACGGCCGCAAGCGCATGGGGGCGGAGGCTTCCCCCAGCAATCAGACGCGATTCCTGCGCCGGTTCCTTCATCTGGCCGAGCAGCAGCACTACGTGTACTACATCATGGAGGCATTCGATCAGCCGTGGAAAAGCAGTGTCGAAGGCGCGATCGGCGCCTACTGGGGCGTCTACGACGCGAACCGCGAGCCGAAGTTTGCCTTCACGGAACCAGTCGTACGCATCCCGCACTGGCAAGAGCTGGCGGCCATCTCGGTCGTATTTGCCGTCATCACGCTCACCCTCCTGTACCGCGACAGCGCCGGGCTCGGGTCCGGCGGCAAGGGGTTCCTCGCCCTCCTCACCTATGCCATCTCAACGGCGGCGGTCTTTATCGTGTATGACTACACGCGCCAATACATGACGCTCCCCACCATGGCGGTTGGGGTTGTGCTGCTGCTCGGTGTCATTGGCATCATCGTGCTTCTGGTCGCGGAGGCCCACGAGTGGGCGGAGTCGCTCTGGCTCAAGAAATGGCGCCGTCCCTTCCCGCTGCGCAGCGTCCCCGATGAGGAGCTGCCCCTGGTTTCGGTCCACGTGCCGGCCTACAACGAGCCGCCCGAGCTCCTGGTCGAGACCCTCGATGCCCTGGCCGCCCTCGCCTATCCACGCTTCGAGGTCATTGTCGTCGACAACAACACGAAGGATCCCGCCGTCTGGCAGCCGGTCGAGGCCCACTGCGCCAAGCTCGGCCCGCGCTTCCGATTCTTCCACCTGGACCCGCTCTCCGGATTCAAGGCGGGCGCGCTCAACTTCGCGCTGCGCGAAACCGACCCCGCCGCCGGGGTGGTTGCAGTCATCGACGCCGACTACGTGGTGCAGCCGGCCTGGCTGCGGGACTTGCTGCCCGCCTTCGCCGACCCCGGCATCGCCATCGTGCAAGCGCCCCAGGACTACCGCGACGGTGATCAAAGCGCATTCAAGGCCATGTGCATGGCCGAGTACCACGGTTTTTTCCACATCGGAATGGTGACCCGCAACGAGCGCAACGCCATCATCCAGCACGGCACTATGACCATGGTGCGCCGCTCCGTCCTGGACGCGGTCGGCGGATGGGCGGAATGGTGTATTACGGAAGATGCGGAGCTTGGACTGCGGCTGTTCGAGGCAGGCCACAAGGCCCTCTACATCCCGGCCACCTATGGCCGCGGACTGATGCCGGACACCTTCGCCGATTTCCAGAAGCAGCGCTTCCGTTGGGCTTATGGCGCTGTGAGAATCTTGCGCCGCCACCACAAGGCCCTGCTCGGCCTTGAGCGCAGCCAGCTCTCCGCCGGACAGCGGTACCATTTCATCGCCGGGTGGCTACCCTGGCTCGCCGACGGGTTGAACCTGGTGTTCAACCTGGCGGCCCTCGCCTGGTCCGTCGCAATGGTGCTCTTCCCGGATTCGTTCACACCGCCGCTGGTGACCCTGGCCGCTATCCCGCTGGTACTCTTCGCCTTCAAGCTCACCAAGAGTTACCTGCTCTACCGGCGCCGAATGACGGCCACCTATCGGCAGAGCTTCGCGGCCGGATTGGCCGGGCTTGCGCTCTCCCACACCATCTCCAGGGCCGTTTGGAAGGGTCTCGTTAGCAGCAAGCTCGGGTTCTTCCGGACGCCGAAGCTAGCGCAAGCGCCCGCGCTGATCCGAGCGCTGGCGGACGCGCGCGAGGAGCTTCTGGTGCTGATCGCCCTGTGGATGGCCGCCGCCCTCGTGCTGCTACGCGATGACGGCGACATGCTCGACGTCCGCCTGTGGTCTGCCGTGCTGTTCGTCCAGGGGATTCCCTATCTGGCGACGTTGCTGGCTTCCCTCGCAAGCAGCTTACCGCGGCTCCCGGCGCGCCTCGTGGGTCCGATGGGGGAGATCCGCGGCACCATCGCCCCAAGCAGGCAAGCGACCAGCTGAACGGGATCACATCGGCCTGTCGAAGAGCCCCCGCGGCGGATCTGAGAGGATCGGCCTGGAACCACGAAAGGGTCCTGCTGCTGCGGCTTGCTCGGCGCCCTTTGCCCCGCCGCGGTTACGTCGCTCACCGTGGTCCGAACGGGCGCGGTCTTGTATACTGCGGCCCCCTCGGCGTACCCGGCGAGAATAGCCGCTTGGACGACCTGGGCCGGACATTCGGATGTCGTAACGGCGCGGCCCCGGAGGTTTGCGCCGCAGCTGAATCCCTGTGCTAGGATGTCCGAGCGACGACGGATGCGGACCAGTGCCTCGAGAGCCGCATCTTCAATGGTGCGGTGCGTATGAAGGGACTGCATCGGCTCGACAAGATGCGGACGGACCTCGCCCTCGTAGCTCAGCAGGATAGAGCGATCGCCTCCTAAGCGATAGGTCGTGGGTTCGAATCCCGCCGAGGGCACCAAACATCATTGGGGCGGGAACGGGACAGGTCGGGAACGGTCCGGGAGCACCCCGGCGTACCGCGTACCGAGAGATGAACCGGAGAGGTGCCGGAGTGGCCGAACGGGCTTGACTCGAAATCAAGTGAAGGCGCAAGCCTTCCGTGGGTTCGAATCCCACCCTCTCCGCCATTTATCGCGCTAAATCCCCTGTAAAACAGCGCGTTCTCGCCTTAGACAGGAAATTGGCACCTTCTCGGACCAGCGCCCGGACGTGGGATCTGCAGGAGGGATTCGTAGCGTACGGCAGCCGATGTGCTGATGCCGGCGGCTTTGAGGGTAGCCTTTTTTGTCTGCTTCCCGGCGTTGGGATGCAGATCCGTGCGCACTCGTTCGTGAGTCTCCAGCTCCGCGCTGAGCTTCCCGATCTGCCGCGCGGCGCGGCCTCGAAGGTGTCCCCTGGAACGCTCGCGAGCTTCTGCCAGCGGACGGATTGCGTTTCGCTCACGCCTAAATCCGTTAGCGTGACGGGTTTCTGATCAGACCGCGGCCGGCCTTTCGTCCCCCGCGCACCGCCATTTCCTCAGGTGGGTGGCCGGCCCTGCGCTCCGCGCGCAACCGCACCTCCAAAAAAAACCCCGCCGGAGCGGGGTCGTGGGGTGGTGGGAGCGGTCAGGCGTCCGGCGGCCTCTCCGCCTACGCGGCCTCCAACAGGATTTCTGCGAATTCGTCCGGTCGTGACCACCGTCTCACGGTGGACAGGCTTTCTACGAGCCGGAAGTCTTCGTCGGCCCAGACATCCACGGTATCGTCAAAGAGGGAAACAAACTGCAGCGCCTCGGGACCTGCCGCCAAGTGAGTCAAGTCATGCCAAGCTGCGACGACATGTTCAGCCACAGGTCGCGCGGCAGAACGGGTCCCCGTGCTAAGCACATAGACCAGCGAACTGCGAACGGGCGCCCGGACATGGAAATCCACCGTCCAACCGCGTCCCGAGCGGCCTATCAACTTCTCTGCGCGGGCGAAGGGTAACTGACGCTCAGTTAAGTAGTCTTCGACCTCGTCCGTGACCGATTCGACCGACCGCGTTCTGAATGTGAACCATAGGTCTGAAACGCGCAGGGCGGCCTGGGCAACCCGCGTTACGACGGCCGCCAAAGACTGTCCGGGGTGCCAACGAGCAACCAACATTCCGCGGTAGAACTCCACACCATGCGTCAAGCAGGTATCCTCAATGAGTTGACGTTGCTTCGTGGATCGCTTGGGCGACATGGACTGCATGCGAAGCCAGCGCACGCTTTCGGCCAGGTCGGTGACCGCAATCGAATCTCTTCCCTCCTCTTTGCAGAAGATGTCGATGTTGTCTCCGTCCGGATAAAGATACGGCGTGCGGATTCTCTGAAAACTGCCGTGCGGCGAGCATGTGAATAGCTCTCCGAGCTCTGCGCTCAGTGCTGTAAAAAGATTCGGCGCACTCATAGAAACAACTCCTCCTGTACCGGAGGCGGCGGCTCTAGCGCTCCACCGTGCCTAATGTTAGCCTCCATGCAGAACTGCCCCCAGACTGAACACGGGTCAGTGACCGATGCAGTGATGTCCTTCGGCACGTGTGCGTCCTTATCTCTGTACTGCTCAGTCCAACGATGCTTGTGCTTTTCGCCCACCTGGGAGCAGGTGGGATTGTGGTGCTCTTTGCCCAGATCAAGCGCGTAGATACGTCCTTCGGACTTCAGGATAAGCGCGTAGGTCAGGGTGCCAGCCAAGCGGTTGTAGCTCCCTCGGATGAAGAGCGGCCAACCAACGGCTGATAAGACCTCGGCTCGAAACTCGACCGCTGGAGAGTGGTCCTCATCTTCCTTCCAGACGATATCTCCTTCGATCCGCTTGGAGCCATCCGCGAGGATAGATTCGAACTCGGAATTGACGAGAGACATGTTCCTTTCCGGTGTTCGGGGCAGACGCCGGCGGCCAGATGCTAAGGGAGCGCGGAACGCTGGCCCGCAGCGGGCAACAGTGTGTCACGGGCTTATCCGGTTTGCAGCGATTGCTTTACCTATGTGGGCGGCGCGGCACTTCCGCCCATCTCGCCATCTCGAAGGCTAGCGCAACCCGGGCTCATCCGGTGAGCCTCCCTGATGTAACCATGGAGGATTTAGGCAAGCCCGCGCCGTCGTATCCCACCCCGATCTGGTCGATCAGGTGGCAAGCGACGCCAAGTCACTCCGTGGCAACCAAAAAATTGGCGCGACTACTTCTGGCGACCTGTCGCATAGACTGGACAAGCTGCATTTGCAGCAACTCCTCCTTTTCCTCGCGGCTAGAGACTGACCGCCTAGCCGCCTTTTTTTCGCGTCCGTCCTCGCCTCGCTCTCTGAGCGCGCGACGGCTTCGGTAAGGGGTCAGGTGCGTGAGCGATTTGCCCAGCGCACATCGCTTCGTGGCTCGTCGATCCATGGGGCCGACGTATAGTCGCGCGCAACGCGTGCGGCCTCCAGAGGAAGCCTCGGCGGAACCACGGCGACATGCGCTGGTCTTCTTCGATGGCGCTCGTCCTAGCCGCGCCTCGTTCAGCTCGTCACACGTCCCTGGACCACCAAGTTTCGGGGTTACAATAGAGCGGTTTCGTCACGGCTCAGGCATCCTGTTGGTGCCGGCTCTCTTTACGGCTTCTCGGAAAGCCGGTGTTGCCGGAACCGGTCCGCTATGCGCGGCCGTGGGTTGTCCGGCCTACCGAGGTCCGGTGGCGCGCCTGCCACCTAAGGAGTTTCGTTCATGAGATCGATCGTGCTGCGCGGCATAACGCTAGCGGCCAGCGCGCTGCTGGTCGCCGCCTGCGAAAATGCCACGCCCCAAGGTCCGGCCGCCAAGATGCCGCCGCCCGAGGTCACGGTGGTGAAGGCCGAAGCCAAAGCAGTGCCACTCACCCGAGAGCTGGTCGGTCGCCTCGCCGCGACTCGGACCGCGCAGGTGCGCGCTCGTGTGCCGGGGATCATCCTCAAACGGGTGTATACGGAAGGCACCGACGTCAAGGCCGACGAGGTGCTGTTCCAAATCGACCCGGCGCAGCTCAAGGCAACGCTGCACGCCGAGCAGGCGGCCCTCGCCAAGGCCGAAGCGGATGCGGCGAATGCCGCCCTGACCGCCAAACGCTATGCCGAGCTGCACGCCAAGCATCTGCTGGCGCAGCAGGATCTCGACACCGCAGAGGCAAACAAGCGCAATACCTCGGCTGCGGTCCAACAGGCCCAGGCCAATGTGGAAACCGCCGAGCTCAATCTCAGCTATGCCACGGTGACGGCCCCCATCGCCGGTCGTGCGGGCGAGGCATTGGTCGATGAGGGCGCGCTGGTGGGCCAGGGTGAGACCACGCCGCTGACCACCATCCAGCAGATCGACCCGATCTATGTCAACTTCAGCCTGTCCGAGCGAGAGCTCGAGGACCTGCAGCGGGCCGGGGCGCAGAATCATTCCGCACCCATCCCAAAGACCAAGACCAAGGTGGAGGTGCAGCTGCCGGACGGGAGGGATTATCCCTATCCCGGATCCCTCGACTTTTCGGGACTGTCGGTCGACCCCACCACCGGCGCAGTGGCCCTGCGAGCCGTATTGCCGAATCCGGATCACCGCCTGCTTCCGGGGATGTTCGTCAAAGTGCATCTCACCTTGGGCCAGATCGACCACGCGTTCGTCCTGCCGCAGGCAGCGTTGGCACGTGACGAGAAAGGTGCCTATGTCCTGGTCGTGGGCGGCGCCGGCAAGGTGGAGCAGCGACGGGTCGACACCCATGTCATGAAGCGCACGAGCTGGGTCGTTACCGGTAATCTCGTGGACGGCGACCAGGTCATCGTCTCGGGGCTGCAGAAGGTAAAACCTGGGGCCGTTGCCAAGGCGGTTCCCGAGGGCGAGGGCGCGGCCGATACCGCACCCGGCAAGCCCTGAGGACCAGGGAGCACACTCCATGCCGCGCTTCTTCATCGACCGGCCGATCTTCGCCTGGGTCGTGGCCATCCTGATCACTCTCGGCGGGACGGTCGCGATCTTCCAGTTACCCGTATCCGCCTACCCGCCCATCGCCCCGCCCCAGGTGAGCATCAGTGCCACCTATCCCGGAGCCAGTGCGGAGGTGGTCGAGAAGACGGTCACCTCGGTGATCGAGCAGCAGCTCACCGGCGTCGACAACCTGCTCTATTTCGACTCCAGCTCCCGCTCCAACGGGACGGCGCAGATCACACTGACCTTCCTCACCGGAACGGACCCCGACATCGCCGCGGTACAGGTGCAGAACCGCTTGAGCATTGCCGAGCCCCGTCTCCCGTCGGAGGTCGTCCAGAACGGCGTGACCGTCGCGAAGGCGAACAACGACTTCCTGATGGTCGTGGCGCTCAAGTCCACGGACCCCAGCCTCGACACCTATGCGTTGAACAACCTGATCTCCGCCCAGGTCCTGGACCCCATCCAGCGCCTGCCCGGAGTCGGCGGTGCCAACCTGTTCGGCGCGAGCTACGCGATGCGGATCTGGCTCGATCCGGACAAGCTGCGGGGCTACAATCTGAGCGCTTCACAGGCGCTGGCGGCGGTACGCTCCCAAAACGTCCAGGTGGCAGCCGGGGCGATCGGGGCGGAGCCCGCCCCACCGGGGCAGGGCTTCACGGCCTCGGTCAGCGCGGCCAGCCGCTTCACGTCCGCCGACCAGTTCGGCGCCATCATCCTGCGCACCAACGCCGACGGCAGTAACGTGCGCCTCCGGGACGTGGCCCGCATCGCGCTGGGCGCCGAGTCGTACGGCCACAGCGTCCATCTGGGCGGCGAGCCGATCGCCGGCTTCGCCATCCAGCTCGCGCCGGACGCCAACGCACTGCAGGTCGCCAACAAGATACGCGCCAAGATGGACGAGCTGGCAAGGTACTTCCCGCCCGGGGTGAGCTGGTTGGTACCCTATGACAGCACCAAATTCATCCGGATCTCGATCGAAGAGGTGGTCATCACTCTGTTCGAGGCGGTGTGCCTCGTCTTTCTGGTCATTCTGCTGTTTCTGCAGAATCTGCGCGCGACGCTCATACCGACATTGGTGGTGCCGGTCGCCTTGACCAGCGCCTTCGCCGGCATGTACGAGGTCGGATTCTCCATCAACGTTCTGAGCCTGTTTGGCCTGGTCCTGGCGATCGGCCTGGTCGTCGACGATGCCATTGTCGTGGTCGAGAACGTCGAGCGCATCATGAGCGAGGAGGGGCTGCCGCCGAAGGAGGCCGCCCGCAAGGCCATGGACCAGATCACGGGCGCAATCATCGCCATCACCCTGGTCTTGGCTGCGGTCTTCCTGCCCATGGCCCTGGTTGGGGGCAGCGTCGGCGCCATCTATCGCCAGTTCTCGCTCACTATCGCCATCTCCATGGGCATCTCGGCGCTCATGGCCCTGAGCTTCACCCCGGCCCTCTGCGCGAGCCTGTTGAAGCCGGTCCACAAAGAGCCGAACTGGGTCTTCCGTTTGTTCAACCGCGGCTACGGCTGGGTCACACGCTCCTATCTCGCGCGGGTGGCAAGCGCGCTGCGCCGCACCCCTCGCTGGATGGCGGCCTATGCCGCAATGGTCGTGCTTGCCGCCTTTCTCTTCACCCACCTGCCGACCAGCTTCCTTCCGGAGGAAGACCAGGGTTACGCCTTCGTGATCGTCCAGCTGCCGCCAGGTGCGACCATGGAACGTACGGGTGCGGTCCTGCGACAGATGGAGAAGATTATGGCGAAGAACCCGGCGGTGGAGCAGGTGCTGGACGTGGCCGGGTTCAGCTTCGTCGGTCAGGGCGAGAACGTGGGATTGGGGTTCCTCCGACTCAAGCCGTGGTCCGAGCGCACCAAACCGAGCGAGCAGATCGGTGCCGTAATTCAACAGGCGAACATCGCGCTGCAGGCAATCCAGGGCGCGCGCATCTTCGTCGTCAATATGCCCACGGTGCGCGGCCTGGGCCGCTTTGGCGGGTTCGACTTCCGCCTCGAAGACCGTGCTGGCCTCGGGCACGAGAAGCTCAAGGAGGCCCGTAATATCCTCCTCGGGGCCGCAGCCAAGGACCCGATCCTGGCGGGTGTGCGCCCCAATGAGCTCGAAGACGCTCCGCAGGTGCACCTTCACGTCGACCGACTCCAAGCCCAGGCGATGGGGCTCTCCCTCTCGGATATCTACAACGCCATCCAGCTTATGCTGGCACCAGTCTACGCCGACGACTTCAACTACGAGGGGCGCGTGCTCAAGGTGCTCCTACAGGCCGACGCCCCCTACCGCAGCCGCCCGGAGGACCTCACACACTTCTATATTCCGAGCCTCACGGCCGGCGCCGGCAAAATGGTGCCGCTCTCAAGCGTGGTGACCTCCAGCTGGACCATCGCACCACCGGCAATCGACCACTACAACGGATATCAAGCGATCCAGATCAACGGCAGCGCCGCTCCCGGACACAGCTCGGGCCAGGCCATGGCGGCCATGGAGGAGATCGTGAACAAGGACCTGCCCAAAGGCATCGGCTACGAATGGTCCGGTGCCTCCTATCAAGAAATCATCTCGGGCCAGCAGGCGCCCGTCCTGTTCGGACTATCGCTGCTGGTGGTGTTTCTCGCCCTCGCCGCTCTCTACGAGAGCTGGTCCATCCCGGCGGCAGTGATGCTTGTGGTACCCCTCGGCATCCTGGGAGCGCTGAGCTTCACCTGGCTGCGCGGCCTCGAGAACGACGTCTACTTCAAGGTGGGTCTGATCGCAGTGATCGGCCTGTCGGCCAAGAACGCCATCCTGATCATCGAGTTCGCCAACACGATGCACAAGTCCGGCCGCAGCCTGCTGGAGTCCACCCTGGAGGCGTGCCGGCTGCGCTTTCGCCCCATCCTGATGACCTCCATCGCATTCATCTTCGGCGTCATGCCCCTGGCGGTATCCACCGGTGCAGGGGCCAACAGCCGGCACTCGATCGGGACAGGAGTGATCGGTGGCATGGTTGGCGCCACGTTGCTCGGGGTTCTGTTTGTGCCCGTATTCTTCGTCGTTGTTCGGCGGCTGCTGGGAGACAAGCTCAACGGAAAGGAAGACGAGGAGGCGCCGCCGCAGGCCACCGACCAAGGGGGCTAGCCGAGCGGAGGCCCGACTCCGGCGAGGAGTGCCGGGCCAAAGACTCCGGGGACGAAATCCGTCCTGTCTGCTATGGCCGACAAGTCCGCTTCTCGGACGCGGCGTGCCTTCTTGGACGCGGAAGCCGTCCACGCGGCGCACCCTGCCGAATGGTCGCTCATAGTCCCCGGAAGGTTGCCCGGAAGGCGACCAGGATGACCCGCAGCAGGATCCAGAGCACCCACAGAACCGCGAGCGCCCCGACAGCCACCCCGATCTGCAGCGGCAGCGGCTGGGCCTGATACCAAACCTGCCCCGCCGCGACGAGATCGGCCGCATCGCGCATGAGCTCGAGCATTGTGCCTCCGTGATTTAAGCCGCCAGCCGCCATCGGCGGTGATTTTCAGCTCATCAGACCGACCAGTCCTCTGATGGGCACGCTGCGCTTTGCCCATCCTACCTTCTGCCCTTTGTCCTTTGACTTCGGTCCTTCGCCACGCACGCTGCGCCTTATCCATCCTCGTTCGGGTCTCGTCATCGTCCCTTAGCCCTTGCCCCTGGGTCATGGCATTATCGTTGGTTTGAACGACGATGCCAGAACTGAACAGATCCTCCTGGGACACGTCATGGATCACGACCACGACTGCATCCGTCTGCGCGGCGTTCGGCAGAACAACCTCAAAGGTTTGGATCTCGACCTGCCGCTCGGCGAGCTGATCGTGGTCACCGGCGTTTCTGGCTCGGGCAAGTCGTCCCTGGCCTTCGATACCGTCTACGCCGAAGGACAACGGCGCTACGTGGAGACCTTCTCGCCCTACGCCCGTCAGTTCCTGGACCGCATGGACCGGCCGCACGCCGACCGCATCGACGGTATCCCGCCCGCAATCGCTATCGATCAGACCAACCCGGTGCGCACCTCCCGCTCCACGGTGGGGACCATGACGGAGCTGAACGACCATCTGAAGCTCCTATTCGCCCGCGCTGCCCGGCTCTTCTGCCGCGGCTGCGGGCGCGAGGTGCGCCGAGACACGTCGGAAAGCGCCTGGCGAAATCTCCTCCGCCTGTCGGGTAATGACAGCCCGCGGGCGCTGGTCAGCTTTCGGGTGCCCGTGCCCGACAACTTCTCCCACGACGAGATCCGGCAGCTGCTCGCTCAGCAGGGCTACATCCGGATATTGCGCGAGGATGCGAGCGCCTTCGAGGTCATTCAGGACCGCCTGCGGCTCACCGCCGAGAACCGAAGCCGCGGGACTGAGGCATTGGAGGCCGCCCTGGATCATGGCCACGGCCATGCCCGGGTCTACCCGCTGGACCAGGACAACGCGCCCGGGAGCCCCTGGCGGTTCTCAACGGACCTCCACTGCCCCTACTGCGACATCTCCTACCGCGACCCCATCCCCAATCTCTTCTCCTTCAACTCCCCGATCGGGGCGTGCGAGACCTGCCGCGGCTTTGGCCGCACTATCGGGGTCGACTGGGACCTGGTGGTGCCCGATCCCGGCAAGTCCCTCATCGAAGGCGCCATCAAGCCGATCCAATCCGACAGCTACTCGGAGGTCCAAGAAGACCTCATGGGCTTCGCCCACCGCCGGGGCATTCCGACGGATGTCCCCTGGCACGACCTCACCGACGCGGACCGCGAGTGGGTGCTGGAGGGTGAAGGGGGCTGGGATCAGGGGGTCTGGTACGGGGTGCGCCGCTTCTTCGACTGGCTGGAGGGGCGCGCCTACAAGATGCACGTACGCGTGCTGCTCTCGCGCTACCGTTCGTACGACCTGTGCAGCGCCTGCGCTGGTGCCCGCCTCAAGGACGAGGCCTTGGACTGGCGGGTCGGGTCCCAGGGAAACGCGGATGCCGTGCTCGCGCCCCAGAGGCGATTTCGACACGCGCGTGTGAGTACGGAAGAAGCGGCTTGGCGCAACCTGCCGGGGCTCGACATCCACGACCTCATGCGTCTCCCCATCGAGCGCTGCCGGGCCTTCTTCGACGACCTGCAGACCGGGGCAAGCGAGGCCCACTCCTCTGGCGCCGCAGACGGTCACGCCTTCGACCTCCTACTCGACGCCATCCGTTCGCGGCTGCGCTATCTCTGCGAAGTCGGTCTCGGCTACCTGACCCTGGACCGCCAGTCCCGCACCCTGTCGGGCGGGGAGGTCCAGCGCATCAACCTCACCACTGCCCTCGGAACGTCCCTGGTCGACACCCTCTTCGTGCTGGACGAGCCGAGCATCGGCCTGCATCCCCGGGACATGGACCGCGTCGTCGGTATCCTGCACCGGCTCCGGGATCAAGGGAACTCGCTTCTGGTGGTGGAGCACGACCCCCAGGTGATGCTGGAGGCAGACCGCATCCTGGATATCGGCCCGGGACCGGGCGAACGCGGCGGACATGTGGTCTTCCAGGGGACCCCGATGGAGCTGCTGCGAGCGAAGGATTCCCTCACCGCCGACTATCTGGTAGGGCGGCGACAAGTGGCGGAGCTTTCCGAGCCACGGCCGCCCGCCGGCACAGAGCCGCAGCTGCACGTTCTGGGCGCAGCCGCCCACAACCTGAAAGGCATCGACGTCGCGATCCCTCTCAACCGCCTGGTAGTGGTTACGGGGGTCTCCGGCTCGGGCAAATCCACCTTGGTGCAGGATGTCCTTTTCAATGCCCTCACCAAGCTCAAGGGGCGCCCCGACGACACGCCGGGGGCGCACACCGGCATCGAAGGCGACGAGCTGATCACCGAGGCCATCCTGCTGGACCAGTCCCCGATCGGCAAGACCTCCCGCTCCAACCCGGCGAGCTACGTGGGCGCAATGGACCCCATCCGCAAGCTCTTTGCCGCCGAGCCCCTGGCACGCGAACGCGGCTACACAGCCGGCACGTTCAGCTTCAACTCCGGAAACGGGCGCTGTCCCACCTGCGGCGGCTCGGGCTTCGAGCACGTGGAGATGCAGTTCCTGTCCGATATCTACCTGCGCTGTCCGGATTGCGACGGCAAGCGCTACCGCGCACCCGTGCTGGAGGTGCGCCTGTTCCCCAGAGGGTCAGGGCGGGCGCGCTCGATCGCCGAGGTCCTAGAGCTGACGGTGACCGAAGCCCTGGTTTTCTTCGCCGAAAACGCGGAGGTGAAGGCGAGACTCGAGCCCCTGCAGGCGGTGGGGCTGGGCTACCTGCGCCTCGGTCAGCCGGTCCCCACTCTGTCGGGGGGCGAGGCCCAGCGTCTCAAGCTGGCCGGTCACCTCGCCAAGGCGCGCAAACGTGCGGCGAGCGCAGGCGGGATACTGTTCCTGCTGGACGAGCCCACGACCGGACTCCACTTCGACGATATCGCGACTCTCCTGAAGGCCTTCCGCCGTCTCCTTCGGGAAGGGCATTCCGTGCTCGTCATCGAGCACAACCTCGACGTCATCGGCGCCGCAGACTGGATCATCGACCTCGGCCCGGAAGGCGGCGACGGCGGTGGCGAGGTCGTCTGTGCCGGAACGCGGGCGCAGATAACATTGCACGGCTCGAGCCATACCGGAAAAGCTCTACGTGACTACGCGGAGAGCCGGCACCAGATCGCCGAAGACGGCCTGCTCGGCAAGGGGTCGAAAGAGGCGACCCTTATAGCCCATCGCCGCAGCAGGGAGATGGGTCGGGGTGAGGAGAGGAGCGCGAGGCGTCCGGGGTCCATCGAGGTCCTGCACGCCCGCGAGCACAACCTCAAGGACCTGACCCTCGCGGTCCCGCGCAACCGGTTCACGGTTATCACAGGAGTCTCCGGCAGCGGCAAGAGCACCCTCGCCTTCGACATCCTGTTCGCCGAAGGGCAACGGCGCTACCTGGAGTCCCTCAACGCCTATGCCCGCCAGTTCGTGCAGCCGACGGCGCGAGCGGACGTGGATGCCATCTTCGGCATCCCGCCCACAGTAGCCATCGAGCAGCGAACCAGCCGCGGTGGCCACAAGAGCACCGTCGGAACCCTCACCGAGATCCACCACTTCCTGCGCCTGCTGTTCGTGAAGCTCGGGATTCAGCACTGTCCGGACTGCGGCGTCCCGATCCGACCCCAGACGCGCGAGGCCATCCGCGAGCAGGTACTGACCGACTTCGCGGGTCGCCGAATCTCCCTCATGGCACCGCTTGTGGTGGCTCGCAAGGGGTACTACACGGAGCTTGCCAACTGGGCGCGGCGCAAGGGGTACTTCGTCCTTCGCGTGGACGGCGAGCCGGTGCCGACCGACCACTGGCCGCGTCTCGACCGTTTCCACGAGCATACGATCGACCTCCCGGTGGGTGAGCTCGATCTTGGCACGGGCAGCGAGAGGGAGCTCACCGAGCTCCTCAACGCGGCCCTGGACCACGGGAAGGGCCTGGTGCGGGTCGTGGAGGCGGCCGACGGGACCTGGGGCCGCGAGACCGCGTTCTCCACCCAGCGCACCTGCCCCGGCTGCGGACGTGCATTCGAGGAGCCAGATCCACGGCTGTTCTCATACAACTCGAAGCACGGCTGGTGTCCAACCTGCTACGGCACGGGGGTCATGCTGCCGGGCTTCGATGCAGAGCAGACGGGCGAGGAAGGACTCTGGCTGGGGGACACCGCGCTAAGTGGGCATCCCTGCCCCGCGTGCAACGGCAGGCGCCTGAGACCAGAGGCGTTGGCAGTACACTTCCAGGAACGCTCTATCGCCGACTATGCCGCCCTGTCCGTGAACGACGCGGCGCATGCCTTCGGCGCGCTGGTCCTGAGCGCACGGGAAGACACCATCGCCCGCGACCTGCTCCCCGAGGTACGCAATCGGCTCCAGTTTCTGCAGGAAGTAGGGCTCGGCTACCTGAGCCTAGACCGCGCTGCCCCCACCCTTTCCGGCGGTGAGGCCCAGCGCATCCGGCTGGCGGCCCAGCTCGGCTCCAATTTGCGCGGCGTCTGCTACATCCTGGATGAACCCACCATAGGGCTGCATCACCGCGACAACCGCATGCTCCTCGCCACCCTCGGCAAGCTGGAGGGCAAAGGCAACACCATCGTCGTGGTGGAGCACGACGAGGCGACCATCCGCCACGCGGAGCACGTGATCGATCTCGGGCCCGGCGCCGGGATCTACGGTGGGCGGCTGGTTGCCGAGGGTACGGCGGAGGAGCTGATGCGCCATCCGGATTCGGTAACCGGCCGCTATCTCGCATCGCCTCCGCGGCATGCCGCATCGACGCGTCCTCCCCCCAAAGGGGCCGACGACTGGCTGCGCCTCAAAGGTGCCCACCTCAACAACCTGTGCGACTTGGACCTTCGCCTGCCCCTGCGCCGACTGATCTGTGTCACCGGCGTCTCGGGTTCCGGCAAATCCACCTTGGTGCGCGAGGTCGTGGCGCGCAGCCTGAACAACCTGCTTGCCGCCGCACGGTCGCAAGCTAGGCGGCCCAAGGCAACGCTGCACGGTTGCCGAGCGATCACCGGGTGGCAGGCATTGGCGCGCGTCTTGGAGGTCGACCAGACCCCAATCGGTAAGACGCCACGCTCCTGCCCGGCCACCTACGTCGGCTTCTGGGACCAGATTCGGCGCCTATTCGCCGCCACACCGGAGGCTCGCATGCTGGGGTGGGGGCCGGGACGCTTCTCTTTCAACTCCCGGGGCGGGCGCTGCGAGGCATGTGAGGGACAAGGCGTGCAACGCATCGAAATGAGCTTCCTGCCGGACGTCAAGGTCACCTGCGAGCTGTGCGGCGGCAGCCGGTTCAATGCAGAGACACGGGACATCCGCTACAAGGGCCGGAACATCGGCGAGGTGCTGGCGATGGGCATGGATGAGGCGGCAACGGTTTTCGCCGCTCACCCCACCGTGCACCATCCCCTTACACTGCTCCAAGATGTCGGGCTGGGTTATTTGACACTCGGCCAGCAGAGTCCAACCCTGTCGGGGGGGAGGCGCAGCGCATCAAGCTCGTCACCGAGCTCGCCAAGGCCCGCCCTTCCGCAAATGCCTTCACCGCCAAACCGACAATCTACGTCTTGGACGAGCCCACGGTAGGTCTGCACATGGCGGACGTGGAGCGCCTCACCAGGGTCCTTCACCGCCTCGTGGACGCCGGACACACTGTGCTCGTCATCGAGCACAACCTGGACATGATCGCCGCATCGGACTGGATCGTCGACCTGGGCCCCGAAGGCGGCAACGCCGGGGGGCACATCGTGGCGGAAGGGACGCCGGCCGACCTGGCCCAATATGGCAAATGCCACACCGCCGCCGCACTGCGACAACGGATTTGACGGGTAATTGTCGGCTGCAGACGACAGATTGCGCAGAACTCGTTGGAGAGGCGCCCCGAGCTCTTGCACGGAGAGGCAATGGCGTAAATGTTGCGGGAATCCCCGAGGACCGGCAGCACCCTGGGTGCCGGCGTAAGCGAGGGCACTACGCCCAGGAGTCCGCTCATGCAGAAGCAGAACAGCTGGAGTTGCACTCCGGAGCTACTGGTGCCTCACGGTAGGCCCGCCTGGGAGCTGGTTTCCGGCCACGGGCATTCGACGAGCCAAGCGGAGACCCTGGTCGGGATCGACAACAATCGAGTCACGAGTCAGCCGTTCATCGCCACGCGGCAGACCGTCCTGATCGTTGACGATACACCGGAGAATCTGACAATTCTCGGCGAGCTACTGCAGCCCCTATATCGGGTGCGGGCGGCAAACTCCGGCGATCGGGCCATCAAGAAGGCGATCTGTGACCCCAAGCCCGACCTCATATTGCTCGACGTCATGATGCCCGACATGGACGGTTACGCAGTACTCGCCGCGCTGCGCGAGGACCCGCGCGCCCGTGACATCCCCGTCATCTTCGTGACGGCCATGGGCACAGCGCAGGACGAGGAGCGCGGCCTGGCCCTAGGGGCGGTCGACTACATCACCAAGCCAATCAAACCGGCGATCGTCCTGGCCAGGGTGCGCACCCACCTGGAGCTCAAGCAGGCGCGGGACCGCCTGAAGCACGAGAACCTCTCCCTGGAGGCCGAAGTAGCTCGACGCATGGGGGAGAATCAACGCATCCAGGAGCTCAGTATTCACATGGCCGCCCGCGTGGCCGAGACGCGCGATCCGGAGACGGGCAGCCATCTGCTTCGAACCGAGGGCTACGTGTACGCCCTCGCCCGTCGGCTCCAGTACCATCCGAGGTTCTCCGCGTTTCTGACCGCTCCCACCATCGAGCTTTTGGCGAAATCTGCGCCGCTGCACGACATCGGCAAGGTGGGCATACCGGATCACATCCTACTCAAGCCAGGCAAGCTGACTACCGCGGAGTGGGAAGTCATGAAGACCCACGCCAAGAAAGGGTCGGACATCATCGAGCAGGCGGAGCGCGACGGCCAGAGATCTGTCGAGTTCCTCACCATAGCGAAGTCCATCGCCCACTGGCATCACGAGAGCTGGGACGGCAGCGGCTATCCCGACGGTCTGATCGGCGAGGCGATTCCGATACCGGCTCGACTGATGGCCCTCGCGGACGTCTTCGACGCTCTCATCTCGAAACGCGTCTACAAAGAGCCGATGCCATTCGACGCAGCACGCGGAGTCATCACCGCGGAGCGTGGGAGCAGGTTCGACCCGGATGTAGTGGATGCGTTCTTGGCCAGTTTCGACGAATTTCGCGCAATTGCAGAGCGGCACAGTGATTCCGAAGCATCACGAACAGCCAAGCTCTAGATGCTGAGCGGCAACGGAGACGGTTGTCGCACGAGGGCGTCGGGGGCGGCAGGTTCGCCGTTGCGATAGGTCGAACCACCCCGCTGTGGCCACTCTCCCACACGGCCGCGCGGGGACATGCCAAACCGCTTCGCTCTCCGGAGCTCTCGTCTCGAAGCGATCACTCCCTTCTCGGAGCCTCCGCTTGTCCGGGCCGCCACGCCGAGGGCCGGCGCCCATATCCCAAGGTGATTGGCTCGATAACTCAGCTGTCGGGCCAGGGTCGGGTACGGGCCGTCGGGACGCGCCGTGAATACGTCCATGTAGTCTCGACGGCGCCATCCGTGGCGCCGACGGTCCCGCCAACCCGCACCCAACCCGCCTAACGGACATTCCAGCTGAGGGACGACACCAATCACCTATCTCAAAACGCACGTCCGCCCGAATGGCGGCAGGACGATCCTGTCCACCCCCCGAACGGACCATCGGTGTAGCCGACGTAGTCCGCGCTATTTCAAGGACTTGAGGTCGTTCAAACTTCTGAGAGACACGTGACGATAGACTGTGAGCAGAAATGGCGTGAAGCGTCATCCCCATCCGGTGCCGGTCTTGTTCACGGACGGTAAGGGTGCAGGACACTATCGCCTTGAAGATGGTGGCCCGCGTCGAGCATCAGGCGCGGGTTACTGCCGCGACTGAGAGGCCCCGCCAACCGTTATGACTGCCGACTTCGAGAGGACAACGATGTCCCGGAAACCAACCCTCGATCAAGGTTGGCTCGACGAAGTCGGCGTCATGATCCTGGCTCTCGACGGGAACGCCAAAATTCAGGCAGTCAATAGCAAAGGTTGTGAGACCCTCAAATTGCCGGCAAACCGCGTTATCGGCAAGCCCCTCTACGACTTAGTTCCGGACCGCGTGCGAAGCGCGACGCAATCGGCTCTCGTCCGCCTGCTCACGGGCCAGTCATCCGGCAGTGTGCGCGGCGTCACTCCGATCGTCACCGGTGACGGAGAAGAGAGGATTGTCTCCTGGCATCACATCGCTCTCCCTGATGCGCCGGGCAATCGCCACCGCAGCGTCAGCGTCGGCGAAGACATCACGGATCGCGCTTCCGCGCGAGCATACCTGCGGCAAACGCAGGAAAGCCTTCTTGCGGATGTCGGCGAGCCGGGGCAAACCGGCGAGCACTACAAGGTCCTCGTCGAAAGCTCTCGCGACGCCATCATGACCCTGGCGCCCCCCTCTTGGCGATTTGCCTCGGGCAACCCGGCGGCCGTGCGGATGTTCGGGGCAACCGGTGTCGAGGACTTCGTCTCTCGGGCCCCATGGGAGTACTCCCCGGAAATGCAGGCGGACGGGCGCCCCTCAATCTCGGCGGCGAAGGCGATGATCGAGAGGGCCATGCGGGAGGGATCTCATTTCTTCGAGTGGACGCACAAGAGGCTCGGGGGCGAGCCGTTCCCTGCAACCGTCCTTCTGACAAGAATGGAGCTGGCAGGCGTCCCGATGCTGCAGGCAACGGTCAGGGACATCACGCCGCAGAAGGAGGCCGAGAGCGCCCTGCGCAAGAGCGAACAGCGCTACAGGGCCCTCGTGGAGACCACACTCGACTGGGTCTGGGAGGTGGATGCCGACTGCCGCTACACCTACGTGAGTCCCAAGTCTGCAGAGTTGCTTGGTTACGCCCCTTCTGAAATGCTGGGACGCCGGCCCGTCGATTTCATGGAAGCAGACGAGGCTGCTCGAGTCGGCGCGCTCTTCGCGAGGATAGCTGAACAACGGCGTCCGTTCGCGATGCTCGAGAACGTGAATCTACACCGGGACGGCCATCCCGTCGTGCTCGAGAGCAGCGGCGTTCCCGTATTCGGCGCAAACGGAGAGCTTGCCGGATTTCGGGGCAGCGACCGGGACATCACACCGCGCAAAGAGGCCGAGAAGGCCCTACGAGAAAGCGAGTCGCGCTATCGCGAGCTGGCGGACAACTCGCAAGACTGGGTGTGGGCGATCGATATCCAGGGCCGGCACATTTACAGCAACAATGCCTGTGCGGAGGCCCTTGGTTACTCACTGGACGAGTTCTTGCTGGCGGATCCGGCCAACCTGGTACATCCCGACGATCTGGCGCTTTATCGCTCCACCCTTAGGCATGCCAGATCCAATGCCCAGGGCTGGCGCAATCTGGTGTTGCGCTGGCGCGCCCGCGACGACAGCTATCGGGAGCTCGAATCAAACGCCTCGCCGCTCTTCGACCACAATGGCAAATTGGTAGGCTTTCACGGCATCGATCGCGACATCACTGATCGCAAGCGCACCGACGAACAGCTGCGAAAGCTCTCGCTGGCGGTGGAGCAGAGCCCGGAGAGCATCGTTATCACCGACCTCGACGGCAACATCGAGTACGTGAACGAGGCGTTCGTCAGCAACACCGGGTACACCCGTGGGGAAGCAATCGGCCAGAATCCTCGTATTCTGCGCTCGGGCAAGACACCCGTAAAAACCTTCGATGCCCTTTGGAAGTGCCTGACCACGGGCCGGGCTTGGAAGGGAACGTTCATCAACAGACGCAAGGACGGCAGCGAGTACGTGGAGCTCGCCCGCATTACGCCCATACGCCAACGTGACGGTCGCATCACCCATTATGTCGCGGTAAAGGAGGACATCACCGAAAAGACGCGCCTAGCGGAAGAGCTGGACCGCTACCGGAATCATCTGGAAGACCTGGTCGCCGAGCGGACAGCCGAGCTCAGCGCGGCCCGCCACTGCGCCGAGGCGGCCAGCCGTGCCAAGAGCGCCTTTCTGGCCAACATGAGCCATGAGATCCGGACACCCATGAACGCCATCGTCGGGCTGGCCCACTTGATGCTCCGCGACAGCCGCGTTTCAACCCAGCAGGATCGACTGCGCAAGATCACGGAGACATCCAACCATCTGCTGCAGGTCATCAACGACATTCTGGACATCTCCAAGATCGAGTCGGGAAAGGTTGCCCTCGATGTGGCCGATTTCGAGCTCGACGTTGTGCTGGGTAATGTATGCGACCTGATCAAGGAGAAAGCCCACGCGAAGGGTCTGGAGCTCGTGGTGGACTTCGACGGCGTCGCCGCGATCATGCGCGGGGATCAAACGCGACTCACCCAGGCCCTCCTCAATTACGCGACCAACGCGGTGAAGTTCACGGAGCAGGGCGAAATCGTACTTCGTGCCGAAGTGGTGGAGGAATCCGAGACCGACGCGTT
Organism: uncultured Gammaproteobacteria bacterium; assembly: GCA_963824085.1. Classification (GTDB taxonomy): domain Bacteria; phylum Pseudomonadota; class Gammaproteobacteria; order Chromatiales; family Chromatiaceae; genus JARRNE01. The sequence continues at coordinate 78,272 of CAWGNT010000024.1, read as the reverse complement.
GGTGCGCTTCGAGGTGCGCGACACCGGTACCGGCATCCCGACGGAGAGCCAGACGCGTCTCTTTCAGGCATTCGAGCAGGCTGACGGATCGACCACGCGCAAACACGGCGGCACCGGTTTGGGTCTGGCAATCACACGCCGCCTCGCCCAGATGATGAATGGCGAGGTCGGTGTGGAGAGTTACCCGAACCGAGGCAGCCGTTTCTGGCTCACGGCACGGTTCGGCAAGAGCGGCCAGGCGTCCGTCGCCCCCCCGCAGACGCCTATGCACGGCCGGCGCGCCCTGGTGGTCGACGACCTCCCCGACGCTCGGCTGGCGTTGGGAAGGATGCTCCGTGCCGAAGGCATGCGGGTTGAAATGATCGACTCCGGGCAAGCGGCGCTTTCGGCGGTGCGGGAAGCGGACGGATCCGGCAACCCATATGACCTTGTGATGCTGGACTGGGGCCTGTCCGGCGCGGACGGTGGGGAGGTCGGGCGCCAGCTCACGAGCCTCCCACTCAGCCGCAAGCCGCTGTGCGTTCTGAGCGCTCCGGCCGACAATGAGGTGCTGCGGGCGAGGGCGCATCGGGCGGGTTGCGATGCCGCTCTGGCCAAGCCGGTAATGCCGTCGGCACTCCGGCGCATGCTGCAGAAGGTGCCTTTCGCGGGCACTGCGGACGCGGGCTCGTCACCACCGCACTCCAGCATCGAGCAGATCCTGAGACAGTGCCATCCGGGTGCGCGCATCCTGCTGGTGGAAGACAACGCCATCAACCAGGAGGTTGCCCTTGAGCTCTTGCGCAGAGTCGATCTTCAGGTCGACGTAGCAAGCGACGGTACACAGGCCGTTGCGAAGGCGGCCCACTCATCTTACGACCTTGTCCTCATGGATGTGCAAATGCCGGTGATGGATGGGCTCGACGCGACGCGGGCTATCCGCAGCAGCTCGCAGCACCAATCCGTCCCTATCCTCGCGATGACCGCCAACGTGTTCGGCGAGGACCGCGAGCGCTGCCTCGAAGCCGGCATGAACGACCATGTCTGCAAGCCGGTGGACCCCGACACCCTCTACGCCGCGCTGCTCAACTGGCTGCCCAATCACTCAGCATCGTCAAGCCCCCGGATGCACCAGACGCTTCAAGATCGCCTCCCAACGATTGCTGGGTTGGACGTGGAGCAGGGGCTCCGGAGCCTGGGCGGCCGATTCCCGGGCTATGTGCGGCTCCTGCGAACGTACACCGAGACCCACGCCGACGACATGTCTGCACTGCGCGAGCACGTGGCCAACGGCGCGATGGAAGACGCGCGACGGATCGCTCACACGCTCAAAGGAGTCGCTGGCACACTGGGTGCCAGCCGGGTCCATGCCGAGGCCGAGAAGCTGGATGCGGCCATTCGCGCCCAACAACCGCCGGTGGCAATCGCGCGTCTTGCCGATGCCGTCGAAGGGGAGCAGAGACCCCTGATCGCGGCCCTGCGCAGCTGTCTCGGTGAAGAGCCGGAACCGCAACCGGTTTCTGTGGATTGGGCCAAGGTTAAAGACGAGCTGGCTCGACTCGATGCGCTCCTGGCCGAGGACGACATCGAGGCCGGCAATGTCTTCCGCGCGGCGGCACCCCTCTTGCGTGCGGCCCTGGGGCTGGAGGCGACCGAGCTCGAGCGGCATATCAAGAGCTACAACTACGAATGGGCAGGCGCGGCCTTGCGCGCCCTGCGATCCACCCGGCCAGAGCTGGCCTGATGGCTCCGATGGTGTGGGACCGATACCGACAAACGTGGAAGGTCCCATGAGCCGAAAAGCCCTGATGCGCGCGCGTCCGTTCGCTGTCGTTCTCGCCTTGGGCGTATCGGTATGCGCGGCCCTGTTCGTTGCCGGTAAGCGCTGGGAGTCGGAACAGATCGCAGCGGACTTCCGAACTGTTGCCGCTGACTACATTGACGGCATCGGCGAACGCGTTCGCGGTGTCGAGCTGGTCCTCGGCGCGATCGACGCCTTCTATGATGCGTCCCAAGCGGTTACGGGCGAAGAGCTCCTCACCTTTGCACGACCCTTGCTCGCGGTTAGCGATGGCGCTAAGGCGCTCGAGTGGGCGCCGCGTGTGCAGGCAAGCGAGCGCTCGGCCTTCGAGAACCGAATCCGCCAGGAAGGAGTGGCCGGCTTCGCCATCATGGAGAGGCGCGCCGGCGCGCTCCAGCCAGCACCGCAGCGTGCGGAGTATTTCCCCGTGCTTCGCGTCTACCCGAGCAGGCAGAATGAGCCGGCCGTCGGTTTGGATCTCGCCTCCGAGCCGATATCCAGGGAGGCGTTGGAGCGCGCGCGCGACTCCGGCCGCCCGATCGCTACCGCGCCCCTCATGCTCGCAAAGGGGACGGGCTCCCAGCGCGGGTATCTTCTGTTGGTACCCCACTACGGCCGCGGCCAGACCGCCGATAGACTCAGGACACGTCGCCGGAGCCTTGACGGGTTCGCCGTCGCTGTCATCCCTATAGGGAATCTGGTCGAGGCAGCGCTCGCGGCGCGGCCCCTGAGCGGCATCGACGTCCGGTTGCGCGACACCGCCAGTCCGGGAGATGCCGGACTACTGCATGTGCATGCCTCGGGGGTCCGCGACGGGCAAGTGCCGGTGGCCCCCGCGTGGCTTGAGCGCAGCCCGCTTCGCGTCACCCGAATTCTAAAGCTGGCGAACCGCGAGCTGAAGGTCGTGGCGGTGCCCTCGCCGGCCTATCTTGCCGGGCACGCATCGCTTTGGCCCGCCGTCGTCCTGGCACTGGGTATCCTGTTTACCGCCGCGTTGGCCACCTTGGTTGCAATACTGCAGCGCAGGCACTCTCGGGTCCAAGCGCTAGTCCGGGCGCGCACCAGCGCCCTAGAGAAGACGACGGCCAAGCTCGCGGCACAGGAAGGGCACTACCGCGCGCTCATCACGAAGCCGGGCGTTCCTATGCTCGTTATCGATCCAGCGACCGGCGCCATTCTGGAGGCCAACCCCGCCGCCTGCGCGTTCTATGGCTACGGTGCCGAGGAGATGCAGCACCTGCGAGTCACAGACATCAACCAGCTTCCGCCAGCGCAGGTGGAGGCGGCGGTGGCGGAGGCGACACGCCATAGCTCCACGCGGTTCTGCGTCCCGCACAAGCTCGCGAACCACAAGGTTCGGGAGGTGGAAGTCCACTCGAGCCCCATCGAGATGGGGGGGCGCCCCGTGCTCTTCTGCATCGTCCAGGACATCACCGAGCCCCGGCGCGCCCAAGAGTCCCTGGCCAAAGAAAGCCGCAAGAATCGCGCATTCCTGCGCAACGCCAGCGACGGCATTCATATCCTCGACGCAGACGGTAACATCCTCGAGGTAAGCGACTCGTTCGGCGAGATGCTCGGATATTCCCGGGACGAGCTGATCGGCATGAATATGGGCCAGGTGGATGCGTTCTACACCCCGGACGAGGTCTCCAGCCTGATTCGCCAGGGCCTCGCGGCGAAAGAGCGTGCAATCTTCGAGACGCACCATCGGCGCAAGGATGGCAGCATCATCGAGGTGGAAATCAGCGCCCAATCACTCGAAATGGACGGCGAGCGAGTGATGTTCGCGTCGTCACGCGACATCACCGCCCGCCGAGTCCTCGAGCGGGAATTGGAAGAATCTCGAACCCACCTCGAGGAGCTGGTGGCGACACGGACCGCCGAGCTGGCCGCATCCGAAAGCAAGTTCCGAGCTCTCGTCGAACAATCACTCGCTGGTATCTACATTGCCGAAGACGGCTTCGTCCGCTATGCCAATCAGGCGTTCGCCGAGACCATGGGGTTCGATTCGCCCATCGACATCATAGATCGAGTTCCGCTCATGGAGCTGATAGCCCCGGAAGATCGCGCCCGCGTTGCCGAGAACGTCGGCAGGCGGCTCGCCGGGGAAGGAGACTCCCGGAGGTGCGAATTCACCGCTCGGCGGCGCGACGGAGAAAGCATACAAGTAGAGGTCCAGAGTCGACGCATCGCCAACGCGGGCGGACGGGCGCTGATCGGGATCGCAATGGACGTTACGGAGCGCAGGCGCGCCGAAGCAGCTCGCGAGGCCGCCCTCGCAGCGGCTGAGAACCTCTCACGCACGAAGAGTGAGCTCATGGCCAATACGAGCCACGAGCTTCGGACACCCCTGAACAGCATCATCGGAATGGCAAGTATCGGTCTGATGGCCAAGGACCTGCCGAAGGCGCAACAAGCGTTCCGCCGCATTCTGGAGTCGGGAGAGAAGCTGCGGACCCAGATCGAGACGATTCTGGATTTTTCCAAGGTCGACTCCGGTCAGCTCCGACTGGAGCCCAGCGCCATCGATCTACGCGAGGCGGTCGAGCGCGCGGCGGAGTCAGCAAGGACCCAAGCGCGAGCCACCGGCGTCGGTCTGGTCGAAGCATATGCGCCGGAGCTCCCGCGGTACTGCCTGGCGGATGACCGGCGCCTCACGCAGATCGTTTCGAACCTACTGTCCAATGCCGTGAAGTTCACCGAGCGGGGCGAGGTCAAGTTGTCAGTGGCTCAAGACCAGGAGTGGATCCTGATCCGGGTCAGCGACACCGGCGTCGGCATCACTGCGGAGCATCTCGCGCGCCTGTTTCGTCCGTTCGAGCAGGGCGACGGCAGCATCACCCGGCGTTTCGGCGGTACCGGACTCGGCCTCGCGCTGACCCACCGCCTGGTGCAAAAGATGGGGGGAACCATCGAGGTCGAAAGCTCTCCCGGAGTGGGCAGCACGTTCAATGTGCGCCTACCGCTGGTCGCGGCAACCCCAACGCCAATCGCGGACAGCGGCGCGGCGACACCGCCGCCAGTGCCCTCCCGGTCCGAGGCTGTCGGGGGTCAGGGTGCTCTTGGTTGATGACGGCGAGGTCAATCGCCTCGTTCACGAGGAGCTGCTGCAAAGCGAAGGCGCAGTAGTGGTCGCGGTCGTCAACGGCGAGGAGGCGCTGAAGCGCGTGGCTTGCAACGGCGCGGACGCCTTCGACACTGTCCTGATGGACATCAGAAATGCCGGAGATGGACGGCTACGAAGCAAGCCAGCACGTCCTGGAGCTTGCGCCGGGCATTCCGATTCTTGGCCAGATGGCATCCGCCGCCGTGGACGACCGCGAGAGATGCGTCGCCGTCGGCATGGTAGACAGCGTTACCAGACCCATCGGCCCGGATGATCTCGTGGCCGCTATCGTCCGCCATACAGAACGTCCCGCCTCCGAGCAACGGGGGACCATCGGGACACCCGAAGCGTCCACGAGGGTGGCGAATGAGCGGGGAGAAGACTCGGACTCTCCCCGCCGCCAGCCGCGCTCATCAACAAAGCATTACCAGGCTCAAGCGCGGCGGCCTCACCACTTCGCAGGGCACCGAAGAACGGATGTTGGCGCAACCTGAGCGGGCACCGGTCCGCGGGGAACGGCACCCGCCCAGCGAACGCCCGCATCAACCCTCTTCGATGTACACCGGCTCTTTCAGTCCCATGACAGCAGCGAAGTTTCTCAGCCGTTCCAGCTGAAGGGGAGAGATTCGGTTCCCCGACGCGGCGATAAGGATGTCGTCTTTTGTCCGCACATCCGAGCGCAGCACATCCCCGGGGCGTAGCTCGGCGATCGTTCGGGCGCGAACGTTCGTCCGGGGTTGAGATGAAGACGTAGGAGCAAGCTGAAAGGATTTTGCGGCTGCGTCGAGTATCGTCGGATCGTACCAGCCCGCGCGGGACCGCATCTCCTCCATGGCCTCGGGCTTGCCATTGGTGGTCCCGGACTCGAGTTGGACCAGATCGGTAAGGACCTTGATGATCCGCGACTCCAAGGGAATCTGCTCGTCCTTGAGGGAGTCAGCTGGAACCCCCCGACCGTCGAAATGCTTTTCCTGGTAGCGGACGATTCGGGCTACCGATTCGAGTCGCGGTATATTCGCGAGCAAGTCTGCGCCAACCTGCGGCACGCGGCGAAGCATCTCCTCCTCCGCCGCGTTTAGCTGCAAGCCGCGGCGCACCTTCTCAACCAGATTGGGAGGCAGACTGACGATGCCGATCTGCGAGAGGAGAGTGGAGAGCTCCAACTCCCATGTAAATTTCACCCCCAAGGCAACCGCCACCTGACGCGCGTGATAGCGCATCTTCTGACTGCGGCCGAAGGAGACAGGGTCCACAAGTCCGAGCACATCCATCAACGCCTTGACACTGCCGTTGAGGGTGTTTTCCAGGAGCTCCCGTTCGGCGATGGTCAAGTGGTATTGCTTGATGCCGTCCTCCAGCGCCTGGACCATGGTCTCGACCGGACAGGGCTTGTTCAGAAACAGGAAGATGTGTCCTACGTTCACGGCATCGACGGGGGTGCGCTGATCCGCATTGCCCGTCAGCATGATGCGAACTGTGTCGGGAGCCTTCCGGCGCGCCCTGGTGAGAAGCTCGATTCCATTCATACCGGGCATCTGCATATCGGCGACGATGACCGAGTAGGGTCCATCACGGTCCATCATTTCAAGGGCGAGCTCACCTCCCTCGGCCGTATCGAGGTCGAAGCGCTTGCGCAAGTTGCGCTTGAGGGCTGCCAGGACGTTCGGATTGTCATCTACACACAGAACCTTCGAGGTCATTGCCTAACCCTGGTTATTCTTGATTGCTTGCAACCTCACGGCGCCACAACTCCAACCGGTCGACGAGGCCGAGCTCAGCGAGATACTGCCTATCGACGGCGGGAGGCCATTCGGCTCCCCCATTGGCATGACCCAGAGCATTTGCCACGTGCACGGCTGTCAATGGCGTGAATGTCTTGTCCATGGCAAGCGCGGGCTGGTGGTGAAGCGCGATGGCCTCGACGACTGGCACCGGCAGTCCCCAAAGACCTAACAGGTAGCCTCCCACATCCGCATGACTAGCCTCAAAGGCATGCCGCTCCGCCACCAACGGATCGATACTCTGCTCGGCCGCCACGCGCAAGGCCCGACCGTATTCCTCCGGAAAGTTGAATGCGAGCGCTGCCTTGCCAGAATCGTGAAGCAGACCGGAAACAAATGCCTCATCTGCGATCTTCTGGCCCACGCCTTCAAGCTGGGCGATGTGCTTGGCGGCCGCCGCTGTTCTAACGCTGTGGTTCCACAGGGCCGAGAGGGAGAAATCCCCGAGCTGGCGCGTCTCGAACTGCGAGAAGGCGTTGATGGAGAGAACAAGCGACTTGACGGTATCCAGCCCCAAGTAGGCAACTGCCTGTGTGGGGCTGGAGATCTCCCGTCGCAACGCGAAGAAGGATGAATTGACGAGCTTCAATATCTTCGCGGTCATGCCGATGTCCTGCGCGACAATGCTGCCCACCGCTGGGACAGACGCCAGAGGATCATTGATCTTCTCGACTATCTGCATGTAGAGGGAGGGGATGCTCGGCAGGTGGTCCATCTGCGCAACCAATCGCTGCAGACGTTCATTGTTGAGCGAGGCATCAAGCCCGATCGCGCGGCTCACGGTTGCGCGCAACGCGTCCGGGTCGCAGGGCTTGGAGAGATACTGGTGCGTGGAGCCCACGCATTTCAGGATCAAGTCTTGATCGGCGTGTCCGGACAAGATCAGGCGCACCGTTCTTGGGAAGCGCTTCATCACCTCGTTGAGAAGCTGGGCTCCATTCATGCCTGGCATGCGCATATCGGAGACAACGACGTCCACCTCATTGTCTTCCATCAACTTGAGGGCTTCGGCACCGCTCTCCACGAACACCATGTCCCACTCTTTACGCATGCCGTGGAGCGTGCGCCTAAGGCCCGCCAACACGAACGGCTCGTCGTCGACAAACAAGATTCGTCTCTTCATGTTGAAGCATCCCCCCGCTCGTCCTTGACCTCGTGCAGCGGAAGGCGGACGACGAACCTTGTGCCGCGCCCGCATTCGGTCTCGAAGTGAATGGTCCCCCCGTGCTTGTCCACTATCACGGAACGGGATATGGCAAGACCCTGGCCGGTCCCCTTGCCCACGCCCTTGGTGGTGAAGAAAGGGTCGAAGATCCGCTCGCGGGCGTGCTCCGGAATACCGCTGCCGGAATCCTCGACACGGATCTCCGCCCAAGCGCCGTCGAGCCGTGTCCTGACCGCGAGGGTGCCCTTCCCATCGCTGCCGTCGCCTACCACGTCCGCGATGGCATGGGCGGCGTTGATGACGAGGTTCAAAATTACCTGATTGAATTCTCCCGGGAGACAGGGTACAGGCGGCAGCGTCGGATCCAAATCCGCGACGAGCTCGGCGTGATACTTCCATTCGTTGCGCGACACGGTGAGGGTGTTTTCAATGGCCTGGTTGAGGTCTATCGGCGTCTTCTCCTCGCTGCCGGGGTGCGAAAAATTCTTCATGGCACGGACGATCTTGGTGACCCGCTCGACGCCTTCGATGGTGTGCTCGATGGCCTGCGGGATCTCCGCCGCCAAGTATTCCGTGTCCGTTTCTGCCATTTGGTCTTCGATCGCCTGCACCAGCTCATCCGGGACCACTCCTTGCTTTGCTGCCTCCAACAACTGCAGGAAGAGCCCCCACACGTGTTGGCGGTCGTTGAATGCATCCCGCAGAAAGCGAGCGTTGTCGCCGATATATTGCGTCGGTGTGTTGATCTCGTGGGCGATTCCGGCCGCCAGCTGGCCGATCGACTCCAGCTTCTGGGCCTGACGGAGCTGGATCTCCATCATGGCACGCTGACCTTCGGCCTCCTTGCGCTCGGTGATGTCCTGCTTGACCGCGACGAAATGGGTAATCTCTCCCCCGGTGTTGCGCACCGGCGTAATGGTGGCCTCCTCGATCAGCGTGCGTCCGTCCTTGCGTCGATTGACAAGCTCACCCTCCCAATGGCGGCCGCTGGTGATGGTGCCCCAAAGGTCCTCGTAAAATGATCGGCTGAGCTTCCCCGACTTGAGGATGCGCGGGTTCCTGCCGAGGACCTCTTCCGCGCCGTATCCCGTGACCTGCGTGAAGGCAGGGTTTATCCAAACGATGTCGCCGTCGCGGTCGGTGATCACCACGACGTTGGGCGTCGCTTTCAATGCCGCTTCTTCCAGTCGGAGCGATTCCTCGACCTTCTTTTGCTCGCGCTTGAGCCTCCGGTTGTTCTCGCGCAGCATCCTGCCCATGCGCGCGAGCTCGAGATGGTTACTCACCCGGGCCATCACGACCGGCGGCGAGACGGGTTTGTGTATGAAGTCCCGGGCGCCCAAGGACAGCGCTCGCTCTTCGTCCTCCGCGTTATCGAGGCTCGTCAAAATGATGATCGGGGGGTTGCCAAGGCGCGGCATCTCCTTCACCCGGGCGCAAAGCTCGAACCCGTCGAGGTGCGGCATCATGACGTCGGTGAGGATCAGATCGGCGGCGCCGCCAGCGGTCAGGTAGTCGAGGGCCTCGCGCCCGTCGGACGCCGTCTGCACAGCGTATCGCTCCGAGAGCAGGTCCTCGATGATGAGGAGCTCGTCCGGGGCGTCATCGACGACGAGCACCGTTGCAGCTTGCTCATCCATACATAGCCTCCACTTTCTGGGACCCGGTCGACTGCAAGCGGGCCGCGACCTCGGCGAGGAGTCGTTCCGCCGCCGCGGCCAGCTGCTCCGCCCGCTCCCCCGCATCCGCCCCGCCCGTCCGGGCCGCAGCTTCGGCCGCCTTCGCCAGGCCTTGCACCTCGGCGGCCATCATGTTGCCGGCCATCCCCTTGATGCTGTGGGCCGCAAAGGCCAGCTTCTCGCGGTCGCCCTGTCGGGCCGCCGCGCGCAGCTCCGCGGGGGCCTCGGCATGCGCCTTGAGCACCGCCGCAGCCAGCTTGTCGATGAACTTGGTCTTACCGCTGAATCGGCTCTCCAGACCCGCCCAGTCGATCACCGGGGCGGTCGGCGCGTCGTCGCCGCCCGCGGGCGCAGACCGAGCTGCTGAGCCTGGCGCGGCAGGTTGCGCCCCGCGCGAATGGCGAAGAACGACGGCCACCAGGTCGTCAAGAGCGAACGGCTTGGCAAGATGCTCCACCATGCCAGCGTCGAGACAGCGCTGGCGCTCTTGCGGCATGGCGTGAGCCGTCAGCCCGATGATAGGCAGCTGCGGGTTACCGGCAAGGATAAGCCGGGTCGCCTCGAAGCCGCCCATCTCCGGCATCTGGATGTCCATGAGCACGACGTCGAATCCAGACGAGTCTGCCTGGCCGACCGCGTCGACCGCGATGCGCCCGTTCTCCGCGAAGACGACCTCGGCCCCCTCGTCCTCGAGCATCCCCGCGAGCACCAGGCGATTCACCTCGTTGTCTTCCGCCGCCAGAACTCTGTGACCGACGAGACGCGGTCCGGCTGGTTCCGCCTCGGGTCCGCTGTCGCATCCTCCTCTGAAATCCCACATCAGGTGGCGCAAGCGCAGCGGACGCTCGATGACTCGGCCGCCTCCGGGCAGCTTGGGCGCTGTTGCGGACGCGTCGCCCGGGTCGCAAACGACAGCGAGCCGCTGCCCGCGAGCCAGCGCCCGGCGTACGCCATCCAGGACCGAGCGCTGCTCGAGGACCTCGCTCGCAACCACCACAAGGTCGGCGCGTGCGGCGGTACCTGTCTCCGGCGCCTGCACCGACACTGCCACGCCGCGAGCCGTCAGGGCCCGAACGAGACTGCATGACTCGGCGGCACGGAGGCCGACGAGCACCGCCGTCTCGACGTGTGGCACAGGCGGCGGCGTAGTCGGCGCAAGCGGAAGGCGCACCAGGAAGCTGGTGCCCTCGCCGAGGCTACTCATTACTTCAATGTTGCCCCCCATGAGGTCGATCAGCCGTTTGCTGATCGCAAGCCCCAGGCCTGTGCCGCCAAAGCGCCGAGTCGTCGCCCCGTCGACCTGCTCGAATGGAGTGAACAACCGCTTTATCTGGTCCGGTGACATACCGATTCCGGTATCCGTCAACCGGAAGACCACCCGCTCCCCTTCACGTTCGACGGAGAGGATGATCCCCCCCTTCCGGGTGAACTTCTCGGCGTTCGAGAGCAGATTCACCAGCACTTGGGTGAGCCGTACCGGATCGCCCTTGCAAGCGGCCGGCAGGTCAGGCGCCTCCTCCACCAAGAGCTCCAGCCCCTTCGTCTTGGCACGCGTGGCGATCAGGTCCACGGCGCGGTCGATGACATCGCCCAGGTCGCAAGTGACCTGCTCCAGCTCCAGCTTCCCCGCCTCGATCCTGGAGAAATCGAGGATGTCGTTGACGATGGCGAGGAGCAGCTCGCCGCTATCGACGATGCGCCTGAACTGGTCCTGTGCGGCGCTCCCGTGACTCTTGCGCTGACCGATCTGCGCCATCCCGAGCACGGCGTTGAGCGGCGTGCGGATCTCGTGGCTCATGTTGGCCAGGAACTCGCTGCGCACACGAGCGAGCCGTTGTGCCTCGGCCAGCGCCTGTGACCGTGCAGCCTCTGCCTCGCGCTGGGCGGTGACGTCGAAAAAGCTCACCACGGCGCCGACGATCTGCCCCTGCCGGTACATAGGGTGTGCGGCATACTGCACCGGCAGGGACGTGCCGTCCGCGCGCCAGAAGACGTCGTTCTCTACCTGGACGACCTCGCCGCCGGCGATGCTGCGCTGTATAGGACAGGCGTCCTCCGGGTGAGCCGTGCCGTCCGCCCGCCGGCGGTGGATCAGGGCGTGCAAGGCTTGGCCGAACATCTGCTCGCGCGTGTATCCAAGCATGGTGCAGGCCGCGGGGTTGATGAAGGTGGCCCGCCCCGCGGTATCGATGCCGAACAACCCGGCGGCACTCGATGCGAGGATCAGACGGGCGTGCTCTTCGGCCGCCATCAGGGCCGTGGTGCGGCTCGCGACGAGCTCCTCGAGATGATGACGGTGTTGCACCAGCTCCGTCTCGATGCGCTTGCGCTCGGTGATGTCCTCCTTGACCGCGAGGTAGTGCGTGATCTTCCCGTCGGCATGGCGAACCGGAGAGATGGTCGCCAGCTCCGTATACTCGGTCCCGTTCTTGCGGCGATTGATGAGCTCGCCGTGCCACGCGCCGCCCGACGTTAACGTGGTCCACATATCGCCGTAGGTCTCACTCGGGGTACATCCGGACTGCAGGATGCGCGAATTCTGACCAACCGCCTCCGCCAACGAGTATCCCGAAGCCTCTGTGAACGCAGGATTGACGTACTCGATGGCGCCCTTGAGGTCCGTGATGACGATGCTGACGGGGCTCTGCTCAACCGCCGTGGACAGCTTGCGCAGAGTTGCCTCGGTCTGCTTTCGCCGAGTGATGTCCCGCACGATCCCCACCCCGTGCCAACGTCCCTCGATCTGCACGGACGACAATGAGAGCTCCACCTCCAGCTCCTGCCCATCGCGGCGCACGGCCGGAACCTCCAGCACATGGCCAACAGCAGTCCCCCGCCCGCTTTCCTTGAATTCAGCGAACGCCATCTCGAATACGGCACGCAGACGGTCCGGCACAACCGTCCGATGGACCTCGCGGCCTGTCATCTCGTGCGCAGAGTAGCCGAAGAGCCGCTCTGCGGCGGCGTTCCAGAGCACCACCCGGTCCGCGTCGTTGATCACCGCGATTGCGTCCTGTGCCGCCTCGGTGATGGAGGCCAACATGTTCTGGCTCTCCTTCAGACGTGTCTCCGCTAGCCGGCGCTCGGTGACATCGTGGGCGATCCCAAAGACGTCCTCCACCGCACCTTCGGCGTCGAAGGTCGGTCTCTCCAAAACCTCCAGCTGACGGGTCGAGCCGTCCTTGTGGCGGACCTCGGCCTCGAAGGGGGGCGGTGACGCCCCGCCGATGGCCGCTGCAACCTTTCCCGTCGCCTCCGCATTGATCGGCGCGTTAGAGAGAAAGGTGCTGAAATGGCGCTTCGCCTCCGCCGGCGTATAGCCGAGCATCTCGGTGACGGCGGGGCTCACGTAGGTGATCACACCGTCGACATCGTGACGGTAAAAGAAATACTCCGTCTTCAGGCCTTCCACCATGAGGCGGAACTTCTCCTCGCTCGCCTCGAGCGCCTGCTGGGCCTCGCGTGCGGCGGTGATGTCCCGGCCGATGCCCAGCACACCAATCAATTGGCCGTCACCGTCCCGCATCGGCGTCTTGATCGTATGCGCCAGCATCCGGTGGCCGTCGTCGGCCAAGGTGAGCCATTCTTCATTGGCGCTCGCGCCGTCAGCCGCCATTGCGCGCCGGTCGTTCACGCGGAAGAAGTCCGCCAGCTCCGTATCGACGAAGTCATAGTCGGTCCGACCGACGATATCGGCTTCCTTGGCGCCGAAGAAGCGCTCGAAGGCGGGGTTGCAGGTTAGGTAGACCCCATTCGGATCCTTGAGCCAGACGAGGTCGGGGATGGTGTCGACGAGGGTCCGCAGGTGGGCACGCTCGGCGGCCAACGACGCCTCCACTTGCTTGCGCCTGACCTCGCCGTCGAGCCTAACGAGCGCGAAGGAGACGCTCTCGGCCGCCTCTTTGAGCAAGGTGAGCTCAGCCGCCTGGAAGACGTTTGGGTCGGCGGCATACACCGCGAAGACACCGCACACGTCGCCCGAGAGATGAATTGGCATCGCCGCGACGGACCGCAGATCGTTGGCAGCCGCCGCCTCCCTCCACGGGGCCGAGCGCGGATCGCGAAGAAAATCCCTGCAAACAACGGTACGGTGCTCGCGAATACAGATGCCGGCCGGTCCCTGCCCCTCGGGCCGGTCATCGCCAAATACGCGGATCTGGTCGACATAGGCTTGGCCCTCGCCGGCACGCGCCAAAGGCACCACCTCGTGTGTCGCCTTGCTAAGCCAGCCGATCCAGGCCAACCGGTAGCCGGCGCTCTCGGCGGCGATGCGGCACACCTCGGCGAATAGCTCCTGTCTGGAGGCCGCGGCCGAGATCGTCTTGCTGACTTGGCTCAGGGTCGCGTAGGCTCGCGTCGCCCGAGCAAGCTCCTGCTCGCGCGCGTGGCGCTCGGTAACCTCTTGGACGGTGCCCACCAGCCTTACCGGATCACCGTCCGACGCGTACTCCGCACGCCCGGCGCTGGCGAGCCAGCGCACACGGCCATCCGGGAGAGCCACACGAAACTCCGACGCGTAGGTCGTCCTCTCCACGATCGCCTGCTCCGCAAGCGCAACCAGCCGCTCGGCGTCTGCGGAGTCGACGAGATCGGTCAGTGACGCGAGCGTCGCGTTCTCGACCTCGATGCCAAGGATTTCACGGCATTCCGGCGACGCGAAGACATCGTTCGTGCCGACGTCCCACTCCCAGACGCCCATTCCGGACGCAGCGAGGGCTCGCTTGAGACGCCCCTCGCTGTCCGATAGCGCCCGCCGGGTCGCATCCTGGGCGAGGCGTCTCGCCGCCGCTTGGCGCCGGTCGAGGTGAAGGGCTCCACTCAGGATGCTGACGAGCGCGCCGTTGCCAACCAACAGTGCCCAGGAAACGAAATCTTGGGGGTCGTCGAACAGGACTCCGCCTGGGGTGCTGGTCAGCAGATCCACCCCCAGGGCCGCCACCAGGGTGGCCACCAGCCCCGGGCCGATACCTCCGGCCAGGGCGCTCAGGACGATGGGGGGCATGAAGAGCATCAGGAACGGATTCTCCCCGAAAAGGGCGACCGCACCCGCGCGCAGCGGCAGGGTCGCCAGCGTCGCCGCAATGGCAAGCGCGTAGAAGATCCATCGCGGCCGCGGCAGCGACCTCGACAGGGCCGCCCCCCCTCGGGCGCCGCACCGGCAATTCGCCCTTGCGTCCCGTCCACGAACAGATAGAGGGCGACCGACGTCACGAGGACAAAGGCGAGCCCCTTCGCCATCGAAACCCACTTGTACGCCTGCACGTCGGCGAACAGCGACAACAGCTCGTCGGAAAGCAGGATCCACGCTGCTGCGAACAGCGCGTAGCCGATGGCGGCTGGAATCGCGAGCCGGTTACCGGCGTGGGTCTTCATCAGCCGAAACATCCGCTGTCGTAGGTGTAGTGATCGCCTGTATGCCACATTGCCTCTGTCATCAACTCGCATCGGCTCGGGGGATTGCCGCGGCCCGTCCGAAGGCCGCGTGGACTCCGCCTATAGCCGACCGGGCGGAGCCGCCTTCCTGCCTCCGCATTATTCGCCAACCAGCTGTTCTGGTTTGAGAAAGCGGTCATAGTTGCCCTTCCCGACAGAGCCGGGAATATTTCCCGAAACGGGCAATCGTCTCGTCCAGCGGCCTACTCGTCCTTCAGCCCGCGTACGATTTCCCTCAGCTCCACATGCGCCGACTCGATCTGGGTCGCCAAGCGCTCGTACTCGGTGGCGGATCGACCGTCCGTTAGTGCGGCTTCGAGCTCGGATGCGAGGGCGCGCATACGGGTGAGCCCCAGCATTGCTGAGGCCCCTTTGATTGAATGGGCCACATCCCTCAGGCTGTCGATGTCTCCGGAGGAGATGTATTCGCGTAAGCGCGGCATATCTTCGGTGTGGTGCGCGACGAATGCGTCCAGTACACGCGTATACAGACGCTCATTCCCGCGCACCATCTTCAGGCCGTAGTCGATATCCAATCCGGGCCTGGTGGCGAGCATCTCTCGCATCGAGGTCGTCGCATCCTCGGCCGCGTTCGTCAACGCCAAGCTGGCGCCGGGCGAGCGAGCGTCCGCCCGGGAATCCTTGTCTGGGTCAGAAATCCTTGCGGACGACAACCACTTCAGCATGGTCGCATAGAGATCTCCAGGGTCCACCGGCTTGGCCACGTGATCATTCATCCCGGCAGCAAGACATCTGTCGCGGTCCTCGCCAAAGGCATTCGCCGTCATGGCCAGGATCGGCACCTCCGACCAGCCCGGGAGCCCGCGTATCGTGCGTGTGGCGACCAGCCCGTCCATGACCGGCATCTGCATGTCCATGAGGACCAGCGCGTAGTCGTCCGCACGCGCCATCTCCACGGCCTTGGCCCCGTCCTCCGCCACGTCGACCTGCAGCCCCACCGTGCTCAGCAGCTCCGACGCCACCTGTTGATTGACCAGATTGTCCTCGACCAGCAGAACTCGGGCGCCTGCGTGCTCTCGGGCAAGCGTGATGTGGGCTTCGGGGCGTGAGATCACCGCCGACGCCGACTCTTCCACTTCGGAGCATCTGCCTAGCCGGCTCGTGAACCAGAAGGTGCTGCCGCGGCCGGGCGCGCTCTCCACGCCCACGTCGCCGCCCATGAGCCGTGCCAGGCGCCGCGTTATCGCGAGCCCCAGCCCGGTGCCCCCGTACTTGCGGGTGGTGGACCCGTCCGCCTGCTCGAACGCCGTGAACAGGCGTGCCTGCGCTTCTTCGGGGACGCCGACACCCGTGTCCGCGACTTCGAACCTGATCGTGACCTCCGAGTCGGTCTCCTCCAGGGTTCGCGCGGTCAAACTGATCGTACCCCGGTCCGTGAACTTGATGGCGTTGCTCAGATAGTTGATCAGTGCCTGCCTCAGTCGGGTAACGTCGCCCCGCAGCACGAGGGGCAGGCCTTCGACGTCGATCGAGAATGCCAGGCCTTTGGCAAGAAGCTTGTCGTTGATCAGGGATTGGACCTGGTCGAACAAGGATCGGGGCGAGAAGTCGACCTCATCGAGGGAGAGCTTGCCGGCTTCGATCTTGGAGAGGTCGAGGATATCGTTGATGATTGAGAGCAGATGGCTTGCCGCTGTCGCGATCTTCTCGGCCTTGTCCCGGTTTGCCGGCTCGCGCAGCTCGCGCTGGAGGAGATGAGTCAGCCCCACGATGGCGTTCATCGGGGTGCGGATCTCGTGGCTCATGTTCGCCAGAAAGGCACTCTTGGCCGTGCTGGCCGCATCCGCGTGCCGCTTGGCCTCGACCACCTCTTGCTCCGCCTCCTTGCGGGCACTGATGTCGCTGTTGAAGGTAATGAAGCGGGCCGACTCGTTTTCGGTCTCCTCCAGGTAATAGAGCGTGACCTCCACAGGCACCAAGCGACCGTCTACCGCCCGATTGAAGGTCTCGAAGCGTGCGTGCCCTTGGCGGCGCAGTGGCTCGGTCAGGGTCTCGAAGTCGCCGTCGCGAAAATTCGGGTCGATGTCCGGGACGGACATCGCCAGCATCTCGCGCCGGCTGCGGCCCAGCATCGCGCAGGCGTGATCGTTGACGTCGAGGAATCGGCCGGTATGGGCGTCGACCCAGTGGATAGCGAAGCCGGCGCGACCCATGGCAAACTGAGTCTCGCGCAGATGGCGGTGGGCGCGTCGCAGATCGGCGGTCCGCTCGGCAACCAGGTCCTCCAGGTGATCGCGGTGCTGCTCCAACTCCAGCTGCGCCCGTTTACGCTCCGTGATGTCCCGCGCGATGCCGAGGACGCCGACTAAACTGCCGTTCTCGTCGATCACGGGGGTCTTGGTGGTTTGCAGTAGCTCGCGGTGACCGTCGCTCGCGAATGTCACCACTTCCTCGTTGACACAGGGCGCGCCTGCCTCGACCGCCGCGAGGTCCCTGGCACGAAAGAAGTCCGCTGTCTGCCGGTCCACGAAGTCGTAGTCGGTTTTGCCAAGAACCTCCGACTCCGCGGCTCCGACGAGCTCCTCGAAGCGGCGATTGCACGCCAGAAAGACGCCCGCCGGGTCCTTCATCCAGACCAGATCCGGGATCGTCTCCACCAGAGTTCGCAGGCGTCCCTCGCTGTTGCGAAGACGATTCTCGGCGAGCTTCTGGTCCGTGATGTCGCGCTTGCTGCCGCAGCGGCCCAAGTAGTTGCCGGCGTCGTCGCGCAGGGGACGGCTACGCTGCCCGATCCAGCGCACTGTGCCGTCCCGATGAAAAATCCGGTATTCCAAAGTGACCTCATCCGCGCCCGCATTCCTAAGGGAGGCCCGATAGTGGTCCAGTTCGTCGGGGTGCAGGATGCGCTCCACCAATCCCGGATCGCTGAGAAACTCTTCGGGTGCATAGCCCGAGATCGCGAGACAGGACGGGGATACGTACTGGTAGACGCCCTCTGCGTCGCGCCAGAAGATCCAGTCGCCGGCATTCTCGGCCAGCAGGCGATAGCGGGCCTCGGACCGCCGCAACGCCGCATGCGCGGCCTCCGCGCGCGCGCGCGCTGAGACGGCATCCTCCATGAGGTTCAGGGCAGCGAGCCGCGCCCGACGCTGCTCTACCAGCGCGGCGGCCTGACTCTTGACCCGGGCATTCTCGGCCGTGCGGCGGGTGCGGCGCGCCCCGACCTCCTCCACGGCGCGCCTGATCGCAGTGGGCAATCGGACCAGGTCGTCCATGCGGACGAGATCGGACACCCCAAGGCGGAGCAGCTCCGTCGCGGTCTCGTCGCCCGTGCTTCCCGACACCAGGATCACCGGCAGATCGGGATGCCGCGCCTTGATGCGTCTCAGGATCGAGCAGAAATCCATGCCCGGCACGTTGTGATCCGACAGCACGACGTCCCAATCGCCTTGCAACCCGCGATCGAGCTCCGCTTCGCTGTCGACGCGCCGGCACTCGGCCACGCCACCCTGTTTGCGCAGGAAGCGCTCCAAGAGCAGGAAGTTAGCGCGGTCCTCTTGGACGATGAGGACGTTCAGCGACTGTCCCATGGTCGTTGCACAGATCCGGTTAGCGCGCCTTGGCTGCAGGCGGCTCATCGGTGGTACCAAGAAACGCCAGGGCGAACGGCGGCTCCCGCCCCGTTTCGCGGGACAGCGCGTTGATCTGTTTCTTGAGCTCGATCATCTTCAGCTCCCGCCCCACCGCGGCTCGGTTGAAGCGCTCCAGCTCGGCGTTACGGCTCTGCAGGTCCTCTGTCTGGCGGTGAAATGCCTCTTCGGCCGCCTTGCGATCCGTGATGTCGGTCGTAACGGCCATGACTCGCTCGATACCGTTGAGGGTCAGCGTCTTGAGCAGCACATCTTCCCAAAAGACGCGACCGTGCTTGTCGCGGTTCATCCATTCGAAGCGTTGCGGCCCATCCGCGACGGCCTTGCGAATCAGGCAGAGTGCATCCTCGAAGCCGTAGGGAGGCCCAAGCCAGAAGTCGTTCTTCTGAAGCTCTTCCAAGGTCTCGTAGCCGTAACCCTCGATGGCCCGGCGGTTGGCCGCGATCACTGCGCCGGTGTCGCGGTCGTGGACGATGATGGCCACGGCCGCACTGTGGAACAGCGTGCGGAAACGCGCCTCGCTCTCGCGCAGTGCCTGCTCGGCGCGCCACGCTACGGTGGTGTCGCTGAGGATACCGTTCCACAGGCTGTCGCCATTTGGCAGCGGCGTCGCATCGGCTTGCAGCCGGACCCTAATCGTCTCTCCCGCGACCACGCACCGGCATTCGTAGTGGTAGGGCTCGAGAGTGACCCGGGCCTGATCGATGGAGCGCATCAGGGATTCGAGGTCGTCCGGATGGATCTTCGCGAACGCCCGGTTGATATCCCTCAGCGCGGTGTCCGCATCCAAGTCCAGAATCTGGCAAAAGCGCGGACTCACGTACTCCAGCGCCATGAAGCCGTTTGCATGGATGCAGTAAAGAAAGACCCCGACGGGGATGCGCTGAACCAGTTTCTCGTAGCGCACTTTGCTATCGATGAGGGCGGCCTCGACCTGCTTGCGTTCCGTGACATCCATCACGAAGCCATGCCAGACGATACTTCCGTCCTCCTCCCTTCTCGGGACGGACCAGCCCTCGATCCAACGCAGGCCCTTACTGGGGTGCCGGTATCGGTATTGATCGTGCCAAGGCGTGAATGTGCGCGCCACCTCGGCCACCTTGCCGTTGAGGCGTTGCACGTCATCGGGATGAACATTGGCCGCCCAGGCGGAAATGCTCTCGGCCAACCCTGTCTGCGAGACCCCGAACAGATCCTCCACGGCAGGGGTGGTGAAGGGCATGCACGTGCTACCATCGGGCCGCCGTTTGAAGGAGAAAATCACGCCAGGAACGCTGGCGGCGATTCGGCTTAGTTGCTCCTGCAGCTCCAACCGCTGACTTAGTGCCCGCAGCTTCTCCGCCTGGGACTCGCGTATCCGCCGAGCGGCGGCTAGGCCTTGGCGCTGGCGGCGCAAGTACGCGCTCCCGACCGCCATGAACAGGGCCAAGAGGCCCGCCAGGGAGATCCACGCCGAGTCCTTAAACGCATCCGCGTAAAGCTCCGAGCGATCCATCTTGGCGACGAGCAGCCAATCGGTGCCCGGAACCGAGCGCACCACGCCCGACGCCGGCACCCCGCGGTAATCCACCCCATCTACCAAAGTCCCTTCCCCGACCTCGCCGCGCAGACCTTGAGCTGCCAGCAGCTCCGCGGCCGCGATCGGCACGCGCAGCTTCAAAGCCGCGTCGGCGCGGTGGCGCAGATCGTTAAGGAACAGAACCCGATCGCCGCCGCGCCTGACCAGCAAGGTCTCGCCGCTGGCGCTAGGCACGGGCCAGGACTGCAGGCTCGGAAACAGCCAGGTAGCAGGATCGGCTTCAAGCACGACGACCCTCCCGTGCCCGCCCGGGATCGTCAGAGGCGCGAGAAATGCCAGCCGCAGCTTCCCGTCCGGACGTCGGTAAGGGCCGTACTGACCTACTTCTCGGTGGTCGGCGACTTCCCCGGCGCGCGCCCTCAAGCCGTCGGTGATCGCGTTCGCGGTGCGCCCCGCGCCCCAGAGGCGGTCCCCGTGCTCGTCCAACAGCAGAATCGCCGCGTAGCCTTTGTCCTTGGCAAATCGTTCCAAGCGCTTCCGCAACAGGTCGCGACTGGCAAGATCACCGGCGTCCTGCCAACGCTGAAAGTTGTCCGCAAGCACGCGAGTGGTCTGCAGGAAGCGCGCATCACCCCGTCTTTCCGTGAGCCAGTCGGCGATCGCGCGGACCTTGAGATCAGCGATAGCCTGCAGCTGTGCGGCCCCCTTTTCCCGTTGCTCCACGAAGTGATAGGCGATCGCCACCACCGTGAGGGTGGCGATCGCCACCGCCATGACCGCCAGGGGCAAGTTGGCGAATTTGCTGCTCGGGGAATCCGTGGCTTCTGACGCAAGCGGATCGGTCCTGAACTCGAGTGACTCCGCTCCGTAGCGGGTTCCCATGCGTCGCAGCAAGCCCCGGAGCAACAGCGAGGTGACCGCGACAAAGGCCAAGCCTTTGAAGGTGTTGGCCAGTGCGACTCGGCTGGGATCTATGAACAACCACTCCACGGCGTTGTCGGAGACCAGTATCCAAAGGGCGGCAAAGACCGCATAGATCACGACGATCGATGCCACGGATGTCTTCGCCTGCCGTTCGGGCAGCCTTGCCTGGCTCGAGCACGGGGTCGAGGCATGGGGCATGACCTTCCTCCAATCAGTCGGCGTTAGAGATGCACTAGCTGTGCGCGCCGGAGAATGCTTGTAGCGATGCGTACGAATCTCCGCCCAGTGAGGGCCGCTCTTTGCCGGGAACCAAGATCATTTTGCGACGCGACACCTCATCAGTAATGCGTTGCGTAATCCGGATGGATCGCGTGCTGCCTTTGCCCGTGGACAGTGTCTTGCCATGCGGCGCGTCGGGTTTAGTAGTGCGTCACAAGTCACAGATTTTCTGTTCTTGTCATACAGGGGCGGCGTGATCTGTCGGATTGCTTCCACCTGGTGATCGCCGCAAGACTCGCAGACAGGTCGACGTTGAAAAGTCACGCGTGCTTGTCGACCAACCGGGCAAATCCACTCCTCCGCCTATGGGCCACCGCATCAAGGCTCCACGACACCGGCACGAATCGCGATACGCGCCAGCTCGGCAACGGTGGCGGCGCCCAGCTTCGACTTGATCTGAGTGATATGGTTGCTGATGGTCTTCGGGCTCAAGTTCAGAAGGTGGCCGCACTCGTCGACTGATCGGCCCTCACCGACGAGCCGGAAGACAGCGAACTCGCGTGGTGTGAGCCGGTCCAATGGCGATCGGCCCCGCAAGCGGCCCTTGTCCACAAGGGTGGGAATCATGTCCGGGCTGACGTAGGGCCGTCCCTGTGCAACTTCCCGTATCCCCTCCAGAAGGTGGCAAACGTCGCAGCCCTTGGATACGTAGCCCAGTGCGCCGGCGTCGATGGCACGATTGAACAACTCGTGTGACGTACTGACCGTATACACGAGGACACGGGCGCGCGAATCAGAGGCGAGGATGCGGTGGATTGCCTCCATGCCCCCGTAGCCGCCCATGGCCAGATCCAACACGACCACATCGGGGCGGTGCCCGCGGTACCAGAGGTACGCCGCCTCGCCACTATCCACGTCTCCCTGGACCGAGAGCCCCGGCTCGCCGGCCACCAGGGCTCGAAGCCCGGCACGCAGCGCGGGATGGTCATCGGCGATCAGGACGGCGATTAAAGCTTCTTCGTCGTGCGCGGAAGACCCTTGGCTATGCGGGGGCCCAAGCCCGCAGCGACGCCCTGCGGGCCGGGGTAGGCAAGCACGCTCGGCGGGAGCGGCAGCAAATGTCGGCCGACCCGCCGGTCGACGCGATCCGGCGTAGGCGACACTGCCAGGTTGGCTGTCGACGTCCAACATCGACGATCACCTCCGTGTGCGGTGAGCACGCCCCACAATGCGTATTATGGCCCCGGGTTCCAAGCTAGAGCCGTTCTTCCGTTCCGCCGACGGCGGCTGACGTCAAGCCACGCCCATCGTCTGGTGGATGGAGGCTACGACGGCTTGACCGAGACCCGTGTGTGCCGCCAGCTGCCGCAAGTAGCTGCGCTCGGCATCCGTGTCCACCTCAACCGCCAGAAGGGACGCGGCGTATACCTGTGCCGCCACCTCCTGATTGGGAATCTCCGCGGCGAAGGCGTCCAGGTCGAGGGGTCGGGCCATCTCGCTCATAACCCACTGCTGGCTGGACGCGTCAGCGCCGGACTCCTTGAGCTTGCCGACGATCCGCTGCATTTCCTGTTGGTCGATCTGGCCGTCCGCCTTGGCGGCGTTGATCATACCCTTGAGGATGAGCTCCGCGGTGTTGGCCAGCGCTTGCTCCTCGGCCGGCGTCTCCGGCGCCTTCAGCCCAAGGGGCATGCTGCCGCCGGACCAGGCCTGCGAGTCGCCCCGCGACGCCCCCTGTCCCGCTCCCATAAGGGACTTCATAGCGACGCTCGCCAGCATCGCAAGCGCCCCACCGCCGATGGCACCCTTGATGGAGCTTCCCCCTCCGCCCACAAAGGAGCCGAGGATCGCGCCGATCCCTCCAGCCTGAGCCGGGTTTTGAGCGGCGCTGGTCAGACCGCTCTGCACGGCGCCAAGCAGACCGCCGAGGAGCCCGCCGCCCGCGCCCGCTGCCGTGCCACCTACCCCCCCATGCTGCAGCCCGTCCAGGGCATTGCCCATGCGACCCTGCGCCGAGGGCGTCACGGCGCTCTGCATGAACGCTCCGATAAGGTCACCGAAGTTTGCCATTGTAGTGTTTCCCCTTATTGGTGGATGTAATCCTGCCGGACTGATGCACGGATCTTGACAGCAAGGCGCTCGTCCGTCATTGGCTTAGTTTAGTGACTTCTTAGAACAAGTTGATTAGCGCTATTCCTCAGCTGCGACGGAGGGCTTGCGTTGTCACGGGGCTGCGCGCCGTCCTTGGCACCTGGTTTCCGCCATTCCCTGCCGGAATGACGACCTTGCCCCGTGCGGGCGTCATCCCGGCAGGGAGCGCCGGGATCTAGGCCCCACGGATGGAGTGCAAAGTGTTCCGGCTGAGTTTCAGGACTGATCACCTAGAGCAATGGCGGGGACCCATGCCGAGAACAGCGCCATCTGACGACTGAGTACGGGACAGCAAACAGAGGTGGTCAGCACCAGGACTCTGCTGCCGGACCAGGGTCGGGTACGGGCCAGCAGGACACGCCCTGAATACATCCGTGTAGCTCGACGGCCCCATCCGTGGCGCCGGCGGTCCCGCCGACCCGCCAATGGGCGCACCTGACCCACGATGCTGATCAGCTAAACAGAAGCTTCTCCTTCACCCCTAGCTCTGCGGCCACATATCGCGCCACAGTCTGGTTGAGCCAGTTGGGCTGGTGGGCATCCGACCCGATAACGAACTGGAAGCGGTCCACGAAAGGCCCGTAGAAGCTCGCCCAGTCGCAGCGCCAGACGTAGCGGTTGTTGATCTCGATAAGGCATTCAGGGGGCACGCGGTTGAGATCCGTATCGAGCGCGTTGGGGTGGGCCACGATCACGGGGGCGCCAGTGTCGACGAGCCAATCGAGTCCCGCGTAGTCCGCGTCGCGGTCGAAGCAGTGGTAGATGCGGTAGTCGCAAGTCACTTCCGTCGCCGCCCGGACCCAACCGTGACCGTTGACCTCCATTCCCACCTTGAGCCCGGCGGCACGGACTTGCCGCCGATACTCGTCGAAGCGATCCTCCCCGATCAGCTCCAGGTGGTCGCTGATCCCCACCACCTGCGCATGGCGCAGCCGGGCGATCAGTGCGATGGTCTGCTCTGGGACGATGGCACCGTCCCCCGTCGACCAGGTGGTATGGATGTGGAGGTCCTGCGGAAGCATGTGCATCTCCTTGGGTGCGCGTCCGCACCGCTACCGAAGCCGTGGCTTCGGTGTTTCAACGCAAAGCGGCAGCCCCTCGCAGGACATCGATGAGGTCGAAGACACGGGCGAGGTACTGATCCCGCGGGCGAAAGCCGTGGCGGGCGACCCCGAAGAAGCGCTGTTCCAGAGCGTCGATCAGCCGCAGCAGGCGTCGCCGGTGGATCCCCATCCGGGCCTGCAACGGATCGGCCGCGAGACCGGCAAACGCCGCGAAGAGAGCAAGCCCCGTTGCGACCCCGCCGGTCGATGCGGCGATCAGCCCCGCCGAGGCTGTCGCGGGAATGACTCCATAGTACCAAGCACCCAAGGTCGGCCCGAGCAGAAATTGAGAGACGGCGGCCTGCTGCGCCAGCAAGGCGGCGAGTGCAGGTCCCGCGGAGAGTGCCCCGGGGGTGAGCTTGCCAAAGGCGAGCGCTCCCGAGGTGGTCGTCAGCGCCGCACACACCAGGTCTGAGGCGGCAGCCCGCGTCACGGCGTAGCTGGCAAGATCCGCCGTCAGTGCTCGACGAAAGGCGGGGTCCTCTGCACGGACGCGAATTGACGCCAGGTAGCGCTCGATCGCCCCGGCAACGGTGGGCTGAGAGAGAACCGCGGCGGCCAGCGCATCCGGCCCGCCCACCCGGTGCCCGGCGGGCAGCCCGAGCAGCTCCTCCTGGACGAGCCGGAGCACCTCCCGCTGGACGGCCGTCTGGAAGCCGGGCCGCAGCCGCTGCAGCGCCGCCGCCAGTCTCCGCGCACCGCTCCGATGCAGTGCAGCCCTGGAGAGATTGACCCCGAGGTAGGGGACAGCCCAGAGGACATTCGCGGGCGCGCGCAGCAGGTCCAGACCGAGGGCGTGACGGTGCAGCCGGAGCGAGCCGCGAAAGGAATAATGCTCGGTGACGAACTGAGTCACCCGCTCGCGCCGCTCGCCGAAATACTGCCTGGCCCCCGCATCGACAGCATCGGCAATCTGGCGGCGCTCGGCGTCACTCAGGGCGACGGCCTGCTGTGGAGGTTGATCCTGGTCGACCCCGGTCTTGGGGACCGCCTCGTGGACGGCAGGCCCAAGCGGCGTGGGCGGAAGAACGGTCATGGCTCGTCGGCCGTCGCGTCAGTCATACCCCCCCGGCATCAGTACCAGAGGCCGCTAATATGCCAGCGCGGCCCCAGCGGCAACCGCTTGGCAAGGACTCCGAAGCGATCCCAAAGCGTGGGCTCGACCACCCCGGGCAGGGGACGAGCCAGCGACCCGCGCCCCCGCAGCTCGAGCAGACGCTGGACGCGCTCGTCGGTGGGAGGATGGGTACGCAGCACGGAGGGCTCTGGGATCCGTCGCCCGGGCATGAAGATGCGCTCCCAGAGTCCGCCCTGTCGGCGCTCCAGCTTCTGCAGCGCCGAGGCCAGGCCCTCCGGGTCCCCGGACAGCTCGACCGCGCTCCGGTCTGCCTCCAGCTCCCGACTGCGCGAGAGGGCAAGCTGGACCAGCGCACTCAACGTAGGTGCGAAGAGCAGCAAAAGGATCGGCATCCAGGGGATCTCCACTGCGCTCAGCAGCCACAGCGGCAAGCTGACCAGCAGCAGGACCTGCCCGAACAGACTCAACATCCTGGTGACGCGGCTGACCAGGTCGGCGAAGGCCATCACTCGGACATCGCCATTTGCCACATGGCTGATCTCGTGGGCCAGCACCCCGGCCAGCTCACGCAGCTGCATGCGGCGCAGCAAACCGTCGGAAAGGGCGATGGCGGCGTCGCGACGGTCGCCGGTTGTAAAGGCGTTCATCAAGCGTGTGGGCACCAGGTAGAGTACGGGCGACCGCTCAAGCCCGGCGCGGTAGCTCAGCTCGTCCACGATGGCGTAGAGTCGCGGCGCCTCGCCCTGACGGATCGGCCGGGCGCGGTACAGGGACATGAGCAGACGCGGTGAGGCAATCGGGTTAGTCATCGCCAGGACCACCACGCCGATCAGGGTGCCCCAGGCCAGCACGGGACCACCGATAAACCAAGCGAGGTATGTGAGCAGCACAGCCAGCATCCCCACCAGGAGGACGGTCTGGAGGCTGTTTTGCAGCTTGTGGGAGAGCAATCGTTCCTCGTTCATGGCTCCTGAGATTGGGGCTTGCCGCGGTCGTCTCAAAGCACAGTGCGGCATCGGGCGTCCGTCGCCCCTCACCCCGACCCCGAGAGGGGGCGAGGGCAGCCGAACCAGGCGCTCCGGCCGCCACGCTTTAGCGCTCGTCGGCCCTCGCACTCGCGGCGGCCAGGGACTTGCGGAGCTCTGCCTCCAGCTGCTGGAGCTGGGCGGTCGCATCGGCGCGAGCGCGCTTACCCTCGTCGGCGATTTGGAGGCTCTCCTCGATGGTCTCGATGAGGGATTGATTGGCCTGCTTGATGACCTCGATGTCGAACACTCCGCGCTCGATCTGGCGGCGCGCCTCGGCGTTGGCCTGCTTCAGGTTCGCCGCGTTGGCGCTGAGGAGCTCGTTGGTGAGATCGGTCGCCGCCTTGACCGTCTCCGCGGCCTGGCTGGAGCGGTAGATGGTCACGGCCTGAGCGAGCTGCTGGCGCCACAGGGGCACCGTGTTGACCAGGGTGGAGTTGATCTTGTTGATCAGACCCTTGTCGTTCTCCTGCACCAGTCGGATGCTCGGCAGGCTCTGCATGGACACCTGACGGGTGAGGCGCAGGTCGTGCACGCGGCGCTCCAGGTCGTCCCGTGCCGCGCGCAGATCCCGCAGGTTCTGAGCCTCCACCATGTCCGTTCCGGCCTCGACGGTCCGCGCCAAGGCGGGGATCGTCTCCTCGTCCAGCTCGCGCAGCTTCGCCTCGCCGGCGGCAATATAGAGCTCCAGCGTCCGGAAGTATTCCAGGTTGGCATCGTACAGCCGGTCGAGGGAGGTCACGTCATAGAGCAGCCGGCTCTTGTGACGCTCCAGCTCGTCGGTGATGCGGTCGATGTGCTGGCGCACCTCCTCGTACTCCTGAAGGAACCTGACGACCGGCTTGCCCTTACCCATGAGGCGGTCGAAGAGGCCCTGCTTGCGATTCGGGTCCAGGCGATCGACGTCGAAGCCGCGCAGCGCCGTGACCATCTCGTTGAGGGCCTCCCCGGCCGGCCCCACGTCCTTGCTGCGCACCCCCTCGAGCATCTGATCCGAGACGGTCGTGAGCTGCTGCTGGGCCTTGGCTGCCGAAGAAGAGCACGGACTGGCTGTCGGTGAGATCGAGCTCCTTGAGCAGGGCACCGATCTTCTCGGGCTCTCTCGGGGCCAGGTCACTCGCGAGACCCATGTCCCCCGTCAGCTCGGACATGGCCGCATGCGGCGATTGTCCCTTCGCAGCCTCATCGTCCCTTGCGGTGACTTCCCGAGTCTTTGTGTCAGCCATCCCGTCCTCCTCTCGTCTCAGCGTCGCCTCAAACGATCCCTTCCCGTTTCAGCTGCTTGGTGAGGACCTCGATCTGCACGTCCAGATCCATCAGGTCCGTCTCCAAGAGCTTCCTTTCCTGTTCGGCGAACACGTCCTCGATGGTGATCAATACGTTGCGGAAATTCTGCTCGAGCTCGCGGGAGTCTGCCACCCGATGGGTGCGGGCGTAACCCTCGGAGACCTGCTGAGCGCCGTCCAGGTAGACGGTGAGAAACTTGCGCGCCCGGCGCATGGACTGTGGCCGCTCGGCGATGCGCTCGAGGATCTGGCGGCCGCGAGCGGCGATGCGTCCCAGGCGTGACCTGAGCTCCGGGTTGGCTATGGCGCGACTCGCCTGCTCGATTGCGATGATGCGCCGCTCCGCCTCCGTCAGGGCCGTCGCGACCGCTTTGGCCTCGGCGCTGCGGTCGAAGCGCCGAGGCGGGCGCTGCAATGGCGCGAACCCGTACAGCAGATGAAAGGCGATCGCCGCCACGGCACCGAAGGCGACACTAATGGCCGCACCATGCCCCGCGGCGAAAAAGGCGGAAAGACCCGTTGTGAGGGCAAGCAATGCGCCCCCAATGTCATGGAGGGGAACCCTCGGCAGATGCCAGGCATCGAAGCGCCACGGCCGCAGATCGCTGGACTCGCGGATACCACGACGGGTCAGGTACGCCGCCGCCATGAAGAGTGCGAACCCGCCCGCGTTCGCCGCAAAGGCGCCCAGCCTTCCACTCCCGAGTGCAAGCAGTGCGGCAATCAGCATGGGGACGGGCAGCACGAAGAGCAACGAGCCTTTGACCCGCTGGGCGCGCCGCCCGCCGCCGCCCTCTTCCGCGCGTGGCCCAAGCAGGAAGTCGGCCAGTCCGACGGTGGGGCGATCCTCGTGTGGCGCGCTCACAGGGCGAAGAGGGACTGGCACGAAACGAGGCCGACGCTGCTCAGCAGCAGGACAAAGCCGAGGGCCTTGACCCAGACGCTACGCCGCACTGGCGGTCTCCTCTCGAGCTCGGGGAGCGGATTCATCTCAGTCGGAGCGTCCCGATGATCGCCTGCTGCGGCACTGACAAACATGACCAACTGTCGGCTGGAGGCTGGCGCCCTCTCGACTGCAACTGTGGGCGCGCGGGACGGAATTCCATCGCCCTCATGTCGCGATTGCGGCCGTAGCGTTCGGTCAGCCTGTGTTGCGCATGCCTGCGGCAATAGCGTTGATCGAGCGCAAAAGCGGATCGAGCCACTGCTCGCGCTGCTCCTGAGAGGCCTGCGCGCGATAGCGCTCCAGAAGCGACAATTGGACGTGGTTCAGAGGGTCCAGATAGATGTTGCGCCTGGCGAGGGAGAGCTGCAAGGCGGGTGTCTCCTCCATGAGCCCCCGCAGCCCCGCGACATGGAGGACCTGAGTCAAGGTGCGCCGATACTCTGCTTCGATCAGGTCGAAGATGGCCTCGGCACGCTCCCGATCCTGGGAAAGGCGGACATACTGGCGGGCAATATGCATTTCCGCCTTGAAGAGCGACATCTGGGTGTTACTCAAGATGGCACGAAAGAACGGCCACTCCTGGTACATCTTCTGCAGCTTGACCAGGCGCTCGAGATCGTTGCCGCGCCAGCGCTCCAGCGCCTCGCCGATGCCGAACCAGGCCGGCAGGGTATGGCGCGACTGGGCCCAGCCGAAGACCCAGGGAATGGCTCGGATGGACCCGAGCGAGCGGTCCGCCTTCTTGCGATGGGACGGGCGCGAGCCGATGTTCAGGAGGGCGATGGCGTCGACCGGCGTCACTTCATAGAAGTAATCGAGAATGCCTTCGGTGCCATGGATCAGGCGGCGGTAGGCATCCTCGCCGTAGCTCGCCAGCTCGTCCATGACGCCCAGAAAATCCCTGCGGTCCTCCTTGGGCGACTCGATGAGGCAGCGGCTAGCCTTGATGAGACCGCTGATACCCACTGTCAGCTCGTAGCGGGCCGTCTCTGGGTTGGCGTACCGGTACGAGAGGACTTCTCCCTGCTCGGTGAACTTGATCTGGCCGTGAACTGTATCGGGGGGCTGCGCCAGGATGGCCTCGTGCGTAGGCCCTCCGCCGCGACCCACCGTGCCCCCGCGCCCATGGAACAAGCGGAGGGAAATACCGCGGTCATCGGCCAGCTCGACGGCCGTCTTTTGCGCTTCGTAGAGCCCCCACCCCGACGCCAGGATGCCCCCGTCCTTGCACGAGTCGGAATAGCCCAGCATCACCTCCTGGTGGTTGCCAGAAGCCCTTAGCAAGGCCGCATAGGTCTCGTTCTCGAACAGCGCCGTCAGCACCCCGTCGATGTGGGTGAGGTCGTCGATGGTCTCGAACAGCGGCGAGATCTGGATGTCGCAGAACCAGCCGCGCTGGTCGCGTCCGGCGAGTCCGGCCAGGCGGGCGAGGAGCATGACCTCCATGACGTGGCTCGCGGTGTGGGTCATGGAGATCACGTAGGCGCCGAACGCCTGTGGGCTCACCTCAGCCCGCATCCGGGCCATGACCTCGAAGACCTCAAGGGTGTCGCGGGCCTCCGGGGTCAAAGTCGCCTTGTCGATAACGAACGGGTGGGGATGCGCGATCGCCTCGGCCAGGGCGACCAGGCGCTGGGACTCGTTGAAGGCCTCGTAGTAAGGCGCTCCCGGCTGGCGGGCGAAGAGCTCTGTTACCGCGGCCGTGTGCCGCGTCGACTCCTGGCGCAGATCCAGATGCATCAGATGGAAGCCGAATGTCTCCGCCAGCCGAATGAGGTCCTGCAGGGGGCCGGCCGCCGCGTTGGCATCCCCGTGACTGATCAGCGAGTCTCGGATGAGGTAGAGATCGCTCAGAAAGTCGCGAGCGCTACCGTAACCCTCCGGGAGGCCGTCCCGCTCTCCCGCGATTCGGGCGCGCACCCGGCTCAGGTTCGCCAGCAGTCGATGGTTGATGACGGCCAGCTTGCGGCGGTAGGGCTCGTGGACGTAGCGGCGCTGCCCCTGGCCCATGGTGTCGAACCAGTAGCCCTCATCCGCATCAAGGCTGTCGAGGAAGGCAGGTGATGGCCGGCACAGGGTGTCGGAGTGGCTGAGCATGCGCCGCAGGAGCTTTACCCGCTCGATGTACGCCTCGAGGACCAGCTCGCAGTGCATCCGTACCGCGAGCTCCGTCGTCTCTGGCTGGACCAAGGGGTTGCCGTCGCGATCGCCACCGATCCAGGACCCGAAGCGGATCAAGCTCGGGACCCGGACGCCACTCTCGGCGCCATAGACCCTTTTTACCGCCTTCTCCAGATTGCGGTAGACCTCCGGCACGGCCTCGAACAAGGATTCCCGGAAGAAATGGAGGCCGCGGCGGACCTCGTCCGTGACCTGGGGTTTGTGCACCCGCACCTCGTCGGTCTTCCACAGGATCTGGATCTCGGTAACGATGGCCTTGAGCTTCTCCTCCAGCTCCTCGTCGTTGAGCCGGCGCTTGTGAAGATCCTGGGCAATGAGGAAAATGCGCCGGAATGTCTCCAGGATGGTCCGCCGTTTCGCCTCGGTGGGGTGCGCAGTGAAGACCGGAAGATACACCAGATGCTCGAGTAGACTCTGGAAGCTCTCCGGGCTGATCCCGTCGGTCTCGAGCTGGCGCACGGTATCGTCGAAGGACCCGACCCACAGTGGACCCCCGGCGCTGACGCGGTCCATGCGCCCGAGATGCGCGTGCACCTCCTCCGCCGCATTGACCAGCCCGAAGTAGATGGCGAAGGCGCGGATCACCTCCGACAGGGTCTGGGGATCAAGCCCCTCGATACGCCGCATCAGCTTCTCGCGCAGCTTCCAGTCGTCCTTCTCGCGCAATCTCGCGAACCCGTCCCGCAGACGCTCGACCAGAACCAGCACGCGTTTGCGGCTGTGCTCCCGCAGCACCTCCCCGAGCAGGGCGGTAAAGAGCTGGATATCCCTCTGGAGCTCTTGATCGGCGGGGGTATCGTTCATGGGGTGGACTGCATGCAGACGGCGGGAGAGGCCGAATACTACCCGGGGCGGTCTCGATGCGGAAGCAAGGGCAGAAGATCGACGGCTGGTGGCTGGTCAGCCGAATCGCAGGCAGTGAACGCTGAACAGCCGATTCGGATCCGTCCAGCACCGCTCCGGCTCGAACCCCGCGTTGCGTGCCAGGGACTGAAAACCTTCAATGGTGTACTTGTACGAGTTTTCCGTGTGGATCGACTCCCCTTCATGGAACGTAAACCTCCTCCCAGCCACCCATACGTTCTGGACTGCACGGCTCACGAGGTGCATCTCGATCCGACTTTCGCGCTCGTTGAAGAAGGCGTCGTGCTCGAACAAGGAGAGATCGAAGTCCGCGTCGAGCTCTCGGTTGATCCGCCGCAACAGATTCAGGTTGAAGTCCGCCGTAATCCCCTGCGCATCGTTGTAGGCGGCGCGCAGCGTCTCTGCGTTTTTGACGAGATCCACCCCGATAAGAAGCTTGCCGCCGTTGCCCACTAATGCGCCTACCCGCTGCAGGAATCGGAACGCCTCGACTGGATCGAAGTTGCCGATGCTGGAGCCGGGAAAAAAAGCGGCGCGGCCGCCATGTCCGCTCGGCTCGACTGGCAGCTCGAAAGGGACGGAATAATCGGCGCAGGCGGCGTGGACCTCCAGTCCGGGGAAGCTCCCGGCGAGATCCGTCGCCGACTCCAGCAGGTGCTCGCGCGAGATGTCGACCGGGACGTAGACCGACGGCTGCAAGGCATTCAGCAGCACCCGGATCTTCAGGCTGCTGCCGCTCCCCAGCTCCACCAGCAAAGCCCCGCGGCCCACCAGGTCCGCCATCTCGGCGCCATGTGACCTGAGGATACCGA
Organism: uncultured Gammaproteobacteria bacterium; assembly: GCA_963824085.1. Taxonomy (GTDB): domain Bacteria; phylum Pseudomonadota; class Gammaproteobacteria; order Chromatiales; family Chromatiaceae; genus JARRNE01. The sequence goes on along the minus strand of CAWGNT010000024.1, from coordinate 45,609 downwards.
TCTCGGTGCGGGTGGGATAATACTCCGGGAGCTCCGTGATGGCGTCGAACAGCTGGGAGCCGCGGCGGTCGTAGAAGAACTTGGGGGCGATCCGCTTCTGCCCCTCCGAGAGACCTTTGATGACCTCGGCACGCATATCTGCCGGCTCGGGGTGGTAGTCGTAGAAGTGGACCGAGGCGTTCATGTGGCATCCTCCGCGAGCCGAAATCCCATGAATTGCCAGCGCTCGTGCGGATAGAAGAAATTGCGGTAGCTCGGTCGCAGGTGGTCCGCCGACGTGGCGCAGGAGCCGCCGCGCAGTACCATCTGGTTGCACATGAACTTTCCGTTGTACTCGCCGAGGGCGCCCTCCGGCGGTCGGTAACCTGGGTAGGCCAGGTAGGCCGAGCGGGTCCACTCCCAGACGTCGCCGTAGAGCTGCCTGAGACCCGCCCCTGAGGGCGCAGGGCGGGGGTGAAGATAGCCCGACTCCACCAGATTGCCCGTCACCGGCGTCCGGTCGGCGGCGTGCTCCCACTCGGCTTCCGTTGGAAGCCGCCGCCCGGCCCAGGCTGCGAAGGCGTCGGCCTCGTAGTAGCTCACATGAGTCACGGGCTGCGCCGGGTTGAGGGCACGAAGCCCGCCCAGCGTCATCTCATACCACACGCCGTCGACCTGCTCCCAATAGAGCGGAGCCCGCCAGCCCTCACGGCGGCTGGTCTGCCACCCGTCCGAGAGCCACAGACCGGGTTGGCCGTAACCCCCGTCCTCCATGAACCCCAAGAACTCGGAATTGGTCACCAGGCGGTCCGCGAGCCGATAGGGTTGCAGGTAGACTCGATGGGCGGGCCCCTCATTGTCGTATGCGAACCCCTGGCCGCCCGCGCCTATCTGCGTCACACCCCCGTGGCATGTCGTGAAGGTCAGTCTGTCCGGCTCGCAGATGACCGCCTGCGGCAGGTCGTCACGGTAGGCGGGACGCAGCGGATTAATGGCGAAGTTGTGCTTGACGTCGGTAACCAGAAGCTCCTGGTGCTGCTGCTCGTGGTTCAGGCCGATGCGCAGCCTCGCATCGACTGCGGGCCAATCCCGACCGGGACAGTCCGCGATGAGCTCGAGCATCGCCGCGTCCACGTGGTGGCGATAGGCATAAACCTCCTCCACCGTCGGGCGAGCCAGCAGCCCCCGTTTGGGGCGCGGCCAGTAGCCACTGGCCAGCTGCTCGTAATAGGAATTGAACAGGTAGTCGAAATCCGGATGGAACAGACGGTATCCAGGCTGGAAAGGCAACAGCAGGAAGGTCTCGAAGAACCAGGAGACGTGTGCCAGATGCCACTTGGGCGGGCTGGTCTCGACCGCCGTCTGGACGACGAAATCCTCCGTCGCCAAGGTGCTGCAAAGCGCTTCGCTGAACGCCCTGACCCGACGGTAATCCGCGAACGCGTCTTCCCTGAACAGATCGGCCGTTTCCTCGGCTCGCCCGAGTCCCTGCATGGTGGCCCTCCTTTTCTCCGCGTGGTGCTTGATCAGGACGTCGGCATACCGCGTCCGGACTCAATGGATATCCTGGCGCGATTCGTCACGGAGATGCGGCCGCAGACCGGCATTTCCAGCGCAGAGCGCGGAAACGCACGGCCGCATCAAGACACGGTGAGTGGTGTGCGTCATCAAGTACGCTCCACCGGAAGTCGTCGTCGCCTTGGGCTACGGGCGAAGAGGACTGCGGCCGCCCGCGGCGCTTGCGGAACCAGTGGAGCGGCACCAAAGTGCTGGTAACGACGCCGCCCCTGTCGGCCGCATATTCTCGGCTCTCGCCCGAGTGGTTGGGTTGCGGGGAAAGGGGTGTCGGCAGAAGGGACGCTGCCGTCAAGCTAACTGGACGTATTCACGGCGTCCCCCGAAGCCCGTACCCCAACCCGGGAAACCCGGCCACCGAGACGAGTATCGTGTAGTTGCCCGGATTTCGCCGGGGCTTTACCAGCGCAAGCGATCCGGGCCGGCGACACGCTGTGATGATCGACGGCCCGGATACGCGGTCCGGCCGACGGCCAGACCGCGCATCATTTCACAGCCGCGACTCCAGGCGCAGCTTGCGGCTCTGCCTTACCGCAGCCAGCTCTGCTCCTTGCTCCGTCCGGTCGAGGCGTCGTATGTCCGTATCCGCACCGGTGCGCGCGAGGCTCGCGCCCAGTGCGGCAAACTCCATCGGCTCGCAACAGGCATCCTCCGCCTGCCCGTACAGGTCCTTATCACGGCAGCTGCCCTGGGAACCGGCCCCACGCACCCCATTTAGGCGGGAAGGCATTCGTTACGCGCGGCCGGAAGCCTCATGAGGTGGCACTCAAGCCAATCTGCGGGTACTCCCGTAGCCAGATCGCATGAGGCTGTTCGCACCCCAGCCGGAGAGATCAATGACCCGTAATCCGTTTTTCCCTAAGTTCTCGGATCTTCCGACGGAGCTCCCCATTTTTCCGCTTGTCGGAGCCGTGGTCATGCCGGGCGTCCAGCTGCCCCTCAACGTCTTCGAGCCGCGTTACCTAAACATGGTGTTCGATGCGCTCGCCGGCGACCACCTCATCGGCATGCTCCAGCCCGTCACCGAGGCGCCCTTCGATGAGGACCCAGATGTCCACAAGATCGGCTGCGCAGGGCGTATCACATCCTACAGCGAGACCACCGACGGTCGCGTCGTGATGGTGCTCACGGGCGTGTGCCGCTTTGAGACGCGTAGTGAGCTGGACCCCCGGCGAGGATACCGGCGGATGCGGGCGAGCTGGGAGCGCTTCGCCATCGACTATCACGAGGACGAATCCCGCATGCCCAACCGTGAGCCCTTCCTCACATCGTTGCGCGCCTATGCCGGGCTGCGCAACGTCGAGGTCCCGTGGGACGATGTGAAGGAGATGGGCGACGCGGACCTGGTCAATCTGCTGTGCGCCCACCTGCCCTTGGAGCCGAATGACAAACAGGCCTTGATTGAAACGATCGACCTCGCACAACGGGCGGACCTGATGCGGGCATTGATGGATATGTCGTCCGCATCCAGCATGCAGACGGCGGAAAACCGGCATTGACTGGCTTGAAAACGGTGCGGGTGGTTCCATCTCTCCGGACAACTAGACTTTGAGGCAAACGAGGTTCGGGACCATGGCGGTGACCCTCACGAACGCAGCGGCAGAGCACGTCGCCAAGATGCTCACGAAACGGGGCCACGGGATGGGCCTTCGTATTGGCACCAAGAAGTCGGGATGCTCCGGTTTCGCCTATGAAGTGGACTACGCGGACGAGATAGACAGTGAGGACGAGGTGTTCGAGAGCCACGGCGTGAAGGTCGTGGTGGACAAGCTCAGCCTGGCGAGGATCGACGGTATGGAGGTCGATTTCATCCGCGAAAGCCTACTCAACCAAGGATTCGAGTTCCGCAATCCCAATGTCAAGAACACCTGTGGTTGCGGCGAGTCGTTCGGCGTCTAAGCACGATGCCTACCGCCGAGATCCAAGAAATCATCGATACTTTCGAGCTTTTGGGCGACTGGGATCAGCGCTACCAATACTTAGTGGAGCTTGGCGAGAACCTAGCTCCCATGCCAGCCGCCGAAAAGCATGAACAGAATCGGGTGAAGCAGTGCATGAGCACGGTGCACACGGCTGCTCACGTAGATCCGGATGCTCGGCACCTCAGCTACACGGGCGACTGTGACACGGCGATCATCAAGGGGGTCGTCGCCCTTTTGATCCAGCTGTTCTCGGGAAAGACGCCTCGGGAGATCGACGCGCTGGACGTGGACGAGTTGTTCGAGGGACTGCATCTGGAGGAGCACCTGAGCCCGAATCGCCACGTGGGTGTCTACGCCATCGTGGACCAGATGAAAGGACAGGCACGCATCCTCGCCGGCTGACGGCAGGTTTCGACCTAATCTATTCGCTTGTATTTGAGTTATCCCGGGGCCGGGTTGCGCCCGCCGGGGGCGCCATGGATTACTCAGTGAAGGCTTGACGGCCGCCTGCCTGCGGCCGACACCCCCGCCGGGCGCAACCCGACCCTTGGGACGAAAAGGGAAAAGATCGCGTGAGCTGGGTATCTTTCTTCCCCCGAAGGGGCGACCCCTCTACGGTATCTGGGCGGCTCCGGGCGGGCTTGTGGCCGGCTGCCCAAAAACGATCTTGCCTCTCGTACCGTCCGCCATGGAGATATAGCCGATCCCGCTTCGTCCCTCTCGGTCGCGGACGATCTCGGCGCTCCCTGTCCTACCGTCATCACACCTGACCGCGAAAACGGCATCCTTGGATCCAAGGAAGGCGTTATAAGAACCGCTGCAGCTGGTGGCATCGTTGGAGATCCGGAAGTACCCACTGAACGGGTCCGAGCGATACGACCCAAAATACAGCTTGCCATCGATCACTGCCGCAAAGGGACCGGAGTTAGAGCTGCCTTGGGCCGCCGGATCCTCCCTGGAGGCCCGATAGTAATCGACGACACGATTTACGCAGGATGCGTAGTCCTCAAGCCTGCGATTCTCACAAAGGATCTCGCCAAACTCGAAGGGAGAGACCGGCGAATAGAGCGCGTGAGCACGCTCCGGCTCGGCCGTCGTCCCGTAGCCGGAAAAGATCCCGCACCAGGGCCCTGGCCTGAATTCGGACAGCTCGAAGCGGTCGACTTCGTTCGGTTTTACTTGCATGCAGCAACCCCCGAGCAGGAAGCTCAGGGACAGCGAAAAAACGGGAAGCGTACCTTTCATCTTCACCTCTTTTGTCGGGGTGTCTCTGCCAGCTCGGCCACTGCGCCGCAAAATAGGGCCTCTTCTACCACAGGCTTTACGCGCAAACTGTGACCCGCGCCGAATCTCGGCTGAGGATACCGCGGCGGGGTCGATCCGAACGGTTGACCGCCAACCGCGATATCTGAGCCTCCCCCGTCCCTGGTATAGTCCCGACCCATCGACCGCGCACCCCGACGACCGCACCTGATTCTGCCTCGGTGACGACCATGAACAACAAGCCCGACATCGACCCTCAAGAGACGCAGGAATGGCTCGATGCCCTAGAGGCCGTGCTGGAGAACGAGGGCATCGAGCGCGCCCACTTTCTGCTCGAGCGACTGATCGACAAGGCCAGACGCTCCGGCGCCTATCTCCCGTACAGCGCGAACACCGCGTACCTCAACACCATCCCTGTTACCCGGCAAGACCTCTTTCCCGGCGACCGCGCGATGGAACGGCGTATCCGCTCGTTCGTTCGCTGGAATGCGATGGCCATGGTCGTACAGGCTAACCGCCTGTCCTCTGAGCTCGGGGGCCACATCTCCAGCTTCGCGTCCGTGGCGACCCTCTTCGATGTCGGCTACAACCACTTCTTCCATGCCCGGTCCAAGGACCACGGCGGCGATCTGGTCTTCATCCAGGGGCACTCCGCCCCGGGCGTATATGCGCGGGCCTTCCTCGAGGGACGGGTCAGCGAGGAGCAGCTCTACAACTTCCGCCAGGAGGTCGACGGCAACGGCCTGTCGTCCTACCCCCACCCATGGCTCATGCCGAGCTTCTGGCAGTTCCCTACCGTGTCCATGGGGCTCGGCCCCATCATGGCCATCTATCAGGCACGGTTCATGCGCTATCTCCACGACCGCGGCATCGTGAACACGGAGGGCCGACGGGTGTGGGCCTTCCTCGGCGACGGCGAGATGGACGAGCCGGAGTCGCTCGGCGCCATCTCGCTCGCGGCGCGGGAGCGGCTGGACAACCTCACCTTCGTGGTGAACTGCAACCTGCAGCGGCTGGACGGTCCGGTGCGAGGCAACGGCAAGATCATCCAGGAGCTGGAGGCGGTGTTTCGCGGCGCGGGCTGGAATGTCATAAAGGTTCTCTGGGGCAGCTACTGGGACCCCTTGCTGGCCCGTGACAAGAAGGGACTTCTCCTCAAGCGCATGGAGGAGTGCGTGGACGGCGACTACCAGGCGTACAAGGCGAAGGGCGGTGCGTATACCCGCGCCCACTTCTTCGGCAAGTACCCCGAGCTCGCCGACATGGTCGCCCACATGACGGACGAGGACATCTGGCGCCTCAACCGCGGCGGGCACGACCCCATCAAGGTGTACGCAGCCTACGCGGCGGCCGCCCGCCACAAGGGTCAGCCCACCGTCATCCTGGCCAAGACGGTGAAGGGCTACGGCATGGGCAACGCGGGTGAGGGCATGAACATCACCCATTCCCAGAAGAAGATGGGCGAGGCAGCCCTCAAGCAGTTCCGCGACCGCTTCAACATCCCGATCTCCGACGACCAGATCGGCGCGGCCCCCTTCTACAAGCCGCCCGCGGACAGCCCGGAGCTCAGGTATATGCAGGAGCGGCGCGATGCCCTCGGCGGTCCGCTCCCGGCGCGCCGGCTCGATGCGCCGCAGCTGAAGACGCCGCCGCTGGAGGCATTCAGCGCCCTGCTCGAGGGAAGCGGCGACAAGGAGATGTCCACGACCATGGCCATGGTGCGGCTCATCACCATGATCATCCGCGACAAGGAGATCGGGAAGTACGTGGTGCCCATCGTCCCGGACGAGGCACGTACCTTCGGCATGGAGGGCATGTTTCGCCAGCTCGGCATCTACTCGTCGGTCGGTCAGCTGTACGAGCCAGTGGATGCAGACCAGGTGATGTACTACCGCGAGGACAAGAAGGGTCAGATCCTGCAGGAAGGCATCACCGAGGCGGGGGCCGTCTCGTCCTGGATCGCCGCGGCTACGGCTTACGCGAACCACGGCCAGAACATGATCCCCTTCTACCTCTATTACTCGATGTTCGGCTTCCAACGCGTCGGAGACCTGATCTGGGCAGCGGGCGACATGCGCTCCCGCGGCTTCCTGGTCGGCGGTACCGCGGGGCGGACCACACTGGCAGGGGAAGGACTGCAGCACCAGGACGGACACAGCCACGTGGTGGCTTCGGCCATCCCGAATTGCGTTTCCTACGACCCGGCCTTCGCCTATGAGCTTGCGGTGATCGTGCAGGACGGCATGCGCCGGATGTATCAGGAGCAAGAGACCTGCTGCTTCTACTACGTCACGGTGATGAACGAGAACTACCTCCAGCCGCCGATGGTGGAGGGGTCTCGCGAGGGCATCGTCAAGGGCATGTACCGATTCCGCGAGTCCCCCGGAAAAGGAAAGCGCGTTCAGCTCCTGGGGGCCGGCGCCATCCTGCGCGAGGCTCTCGCCGCGGCCGACCTCTTGGAGAAGGACTTCGATGTGAGTGCGGACGTGTGGAGCGTCACCAGCTTCAATGAGCTGCGGCGCGAAGGCATCGCGGTGGAACGATGGAACACGCTCCATCCCGAGGAGAAACCGCGCCGAAGCTATGTGGCCACCAGCCTCGAGGCGACCGAGGGGCCCTTCGTGGCCGCCACCGACTACATCCGCACCTACGCAGATCAGATCCGCCCCTACGTCCCCAGGCGCTATCTCGTGCTCGGCACCGACGGCTTCGGGCGCAGTGATACGCGCAGCCAGCTCCGCCGGTTCTTCGAGGTCAACCGCTTCTACATCGCGGTGGCGGCCCTCAAGGCCCTCGCCGACGAAGGGGAAATCCCCGCGGCCGTCCCTGCCTCGGCCATTGCGAAATACCGCATCGATGCGGAGAAACCCAATCCGGTGACGGTGTGATCGGCGGCACAGGGGCTAGGAGGACAGAGCGTGGCAAGCGTTAAAGACGTACGGCTCCCCGACATCGGGGACTTCTCCAGTGTCGAGATCATCGAGATCCTGGTGGCTCCGGGCGAGCGCATCGAGCCGGAGCAATCCCTGCTCACCCTGGAGAGCGACAAAGCCACCATGGAGATCCCGGCGCCATTCGGCGGGCTGGTGCGGGAGATCCGAGTGAAGGTCGGGGACAAGGTGAGCGAAGGCGACATCCTGCTCACGGTGGACTCGGATAATGGCCAGCCGAGTGCCGAAGCACCTCATCCGGCTGAGGACGCGGCGGAAACGGCGGGCGCGGACAACGCCGCGGCGAAATCCCAGCCCGCCGAAGCCCAAATCGCCGCGACGGCTCCCAGCGACGGCGAGACCGTCGAGGTCAGGCTGCCGGACATCGGCGACTTCGCAGACATCCCCGTGATCGAAATCTTGGTTACCCCGGGGGACCACGTTAGCCAGGACCAATCCCTGCTCACGCTGGAAAGCGACAAGGCCACGATGGAGATCCCCTCGCCCTACGAGGGCGAGGTGCAGAACGTTCATGTCCAGGTGGGGGACAAGGTCAGTCAGGGAGCACTTCTGCTCACCATGACGAGGACACGCACCGCCGCTGCGGCGGAGCTCAGCACGCCGCAACCGGCTGCAGCCGAGGCTCAGACGGAAGCGACAGCTGCGCCCCCGCACCCCGAGGCGCCGGGCCGAATGCCGGGGGAGAAGGAGCGTCGCCAGGCGCCGGTATTGCCGCGACCGGAGGACCTGGTCTCCGTCGCCCGTGGCCGCAAGCCGCACGCGAGCCCCGGGGTGCGCCGCTTCGCCCGCGAGCTAGGGGTCGATCTGGCCCGGGTAAAGGGCAGCGGACCCAAGGGACGCGTTCTCAAGGACGACGTCCAAGGCTACATCAAGGATGCCCTGACGCGGGGCGCCCCGACACCAGCGGCGGGACTCCCCTTCGCACTCCCCGCTGCACCGGAGGTCGATTTCTCCAAGTTCGGACCGGTAGAGACGGTGCCGCTGTCCCGCATCAAACGCTTGAGCGGTGCCCACCTCCACCGGTGCTGGCTGACCGTACCCCACGTCACCCAGTTCGACGAGGCCGACATCACCGATCTCGAAGCGTTCCGCCGCGACCAAAAGGACGTCGCCGAGAAGCAGGGCGTCAAGCTCACCTTCCTCCCCTTCCTCATGAAGGCAGTCGCCGCAGCCCTCGACCAGATGCCCAACGTCAAGGCGTCGCTGGCGCCGGACGGAGAAGGCCTGATCCTCAAGCGCTATACGCATATCGGGGTGGCGGTCGACACGCCGAACGGCCTGGTCGTGCCCGTGGTGCGCGACGTGGATCAGAAGGGTCTATTCGACCTTGCGCGCGAGCTGGCGGAGCTCAGTGTCAAGGCCCGTGCCGCCAAGCTCTTGCCCGGTGACATGCAGGGGGGCTGCTTCTCCATCTCCAGCCTCGGGGGCATAGGCGGGACCGCCTTCACGCCGATCGTCAACGTGCCCGAGGTCGCCATCCTCGGCGTCTCCCGCTCGGAGATGCGGCCTGTCTGGGACGGTAAGGCGTTCGTTCCGCGTCTCATGCTGCCCCTCTCCCTCTCCTACGACCATCGGGTTGTCGACGGTGCAGAGGGGGCGCGTTTCACCGCCCTGCTCGGCGCGCTGCTCGGAGACATCCGCCGCCTGCTGCTGTAGACGGGACCCCGCACGGAACAACATCCCTTAGTGGCCAGATCATGGAATCGCACAGCGCGGAGGTACAGAGGACTGCAGATACGTGCACGGTTACCACTCTGCGGCCGAACGGATATGTCTGCGAGGCCGTCCTCAGTGGAGGCATCTTTGCGATTTCCTATCCTCCCGACCGAAATCGCGGGGCTTTCTTTGGACGCGGGCGAAGCCAGGTACTGCACAGCAGCAGCGACTGCTAGAATTGGCCGGCCGCCGGTAGCCGGCACGCACCGCCAACCGACGAGAAGAAACACACCATGAGCGAGACAACCGAGGCACCCAAAGGCTACGAGGGGCCGAGGCCGCAGGGTCCATCCGGGCCTACCGCAATGACTGGCTCGCCCGAGCAGGAGACCTCGCCGTCGCCGGCCGCGAACGCCACCCAGCTATCGGCCGAGGTGGTGGTATTGGGCGCCGGACCCGGAGGCTACACCGCCGCCTTCCGCGCAGCGGACCTGGGAAAGAGTGTCCTCCTTATCGAGCGCTATCCCGACCTGGGGGGTGTCTGTCTGAACGTCGGCTGCATCCCTTCCAAGGCCCTGCTGCACACCGCCCAGATCATCACGGAGGCGGCGGCGATGGAGCACCTGGGGGTGCGCTTCGGCACACCCGAGATCGACCTCGACAAGCTTCGGGCAGGCAAAGACAAGGTGGTCAAGAAGCTGACCACGGGGCTCGCTGCGCTGGCCAAGCAGCGCAAGGTGAGGGTCGTGCAGGGCAACGGGCGTTTCGAGGCGCCGAACCGTGTCGCGGTAGACGGCCCAGACGGCCAGATCAGCATCACCTTCAACCACGCTATCATCGCCTGCGGCTCCGCGCCGGTGAAGATCCCTGGCTTTCCCCACGATGACCCGAGGGTGATGGACTCCACGGACGCCCTGGAGCTCCGCGAGGTCCCCGCCCGGTTGCTGGTGGTGGGGGGCGGCATCATCGGGTTGGAGATGGCCAGCGTCTATCACGCCTTGGGCAGCCGCATCGATGTGGTGGAGCTGCAGGATCAGCTCATCCCCGGCTGCGACCTGGACTTGGTCAAAGCTCTGCAGAAGGTCATCGCGAAACGCTACGAGCGCATCATGCTCGCCACCAAGGTGTCGACCATGAGCGCAACCTCGGCGGGCATAAAGGTGACTTTCGAAGGCGCCAAGGCACCCGCCGAGGAGACCTACGATCGCGTGCTGGTCGCAGTAGGCCGCCGCCCCAACGGAAAGCTCGTTGGCGCCGAGAATGCCGGGGTCAAGGTCGACGAGCGGGGCTTCATCCCCGTAGATGCCCATATGCGAACCAACGTCCCGAGCATCTTTGCCATCGGAGACGTAGTTGGGAACCCAATGCTCGCCCACAAGGCGACCCACGAGGCCAAGGTCGCCGCCGAGGTCATCGCGGGTCTGCCGGCCTTATTCGATCCCATGGCCATCCCATCGGTCGCCTACACGGACCCGGAGATCGCATGGATGGGCCTCACGGAAAGCGAGGCGAAGGAACGGGGGATCGCGTACGACAAGGGCGTGTTCCCGTGGGCGGCCAGCGGGCGCGCCCTCGGCATCGGCCGCGACGAGGGTCTCACCAAGCTCCTCTTCGAACCGGAAACCAAGCGCATTTTAGGCGCCGGAATCGTAGGCCCGAATGCCGGGGAGCTCATTGCGGAGACCGTCCTGGCCCTCGAAATGGGGGCGGACTACGAGGACCTCGGGCTGACTATCCATCCCCACCCGACCCTCAGCGAGACCGTCTGCTTTGCAGCAGAGATGGCACACGGATCGATCACGGATTTGATGCCGCCACGGAAGCGCTAGCGATCCGCCGGGTGATGCCGTCTCCGTCTTCGACCACTTGACCATCTTCGCGTCCTTGTCGGTTCAAGCGCTTGTTTCTCGGTCATAGGTTCTGCTCGTAGCGAGACTGGAGTATGTCGACGAGCACCGGGTGAGAGCCGATCAGGCGCGCGGGATAGATCCGAAAGCCCGGATATCCCTTCTGCACGGAGCGGCAGATCTGCTCGATGTCGCCTCCCGGTCCGGCGTGACGTCCGGGCGACAAGAAGAGCATTGCCAGGATCACGGGCTGGGACAGGTCGGCGTCGGCGAGTTGGCGCAGTCTCTCCTCGAGCAGCGGTCCGTTGAAGTCGTACTCGCTCCCGTCGCGCCGTTCCATCACCGCCTCCTCGAGCATCACCTCGCCCCCCAGCACCAAGCGCATGCCGAGGGCGAGAGACTGCCGGACAGCCGTCACCTCGGGTATCGGCGACCCGTGATCGACCAAGACGGCCCGATAGGTCGACAGCCCCTGTGCAGCGGCGGCTTGGCGTACGTTGTCACACAGGATCTGCACCAGCCGCGGCTCGCCGGCGGGGAGCGGGACGAGGGTTTCGGTCACCCTGACATCGAAAGGACCAAACTCCCGGCGCATGGCCATCAGCATTTCCGGGATGAATTCCGTCAAGGCGCGGCTGGGACCAAAGAACAGGGGGACAACCACCAGCTCGCGCGCTCCGCCCATCAACTGAGCGCGCACGAAAGGCTCGAAGGTCGCGGCAGGCACGCCGTCCAGCTCCACCGGGGGAACCTTGGAGGAGTGCAGCAGAGATACCGGGTGGACCTTCGTTCCGATACGCTGCCCCAAGGCCGCCGCGAGCCGGCGGAGGCCTAGCGTGGACCCGGGGCGCCGAGAGCCGTTATCGACGAGCAGGACAGTGGCCATGGCTACCGCTATGGCGCGCGCGGGCACCGCAACCCCCTGGGGCACCGGCAGCGCGCCACCGGCCGCGGGCGACTGGATCGTCGCTGCCCGACGTATGCTCTGGCACCGAACGGTCTACGGCGTGTTTTCATTGGTCTGGTCGGGCGGATGCTGAAGGAAGACTGCAAGCTCCTTATCGTCGTCCAAGGCATGCCCCATCAACCACTGCTTGAGGGCCTCGAGGGTTTCGATCTCTAAGCGATCCGACCCGGACCTGCTGATTTCACGAACCATAGCCCGGTACTCTGCGATCAGCAGATCGTGCTCTGCCTTGTGAGTGGCCAGGCCGGGATAAGCAAGAGTGCGCATCACCTCCTCTTCCCGCCGGAAGTGGTCCCGGGTCTGCCGCCCCAGCTCTTCAAGGGCCTCGAGCAACTCTGTCCGTTCAGACGTCCCGCGGCGCGCCGGGCGGTCCGAGCGGCCGTATCGGCGAGCCAGCGTATTGAGCAGGTCGGCCAGATTCCGGTGGTCCTCGTCCATGAAGCCGACGTCGAGCATCCACTGCTCCCGCCACTCGAAGAACGGTGTGGGTTCATCAGCTCGCCATATTAAAGAGGAGAAAGCATTATCCGCTGATGCCGTGATCGATGGCGGTGCCGGAGAGTCCTTTTTCGGACCTAGGCCCGCACTCCCAAGCTCCCATCCAAAGACACCGGCGGCGGCGTTCCGCGCCGGCGCCTCGCGGGATCGCGGCCGTTTCGCCCCCGGGGACAGCTCCCGTTTCCCATCGACCGGAGGCGACCCTTGTTCCCGCACGCCGAGTATGGTCTCTAGCTGGCCAGGGTGGAAGAGCCGGTCCGCAGACACCCCGCATCGCATTCTCAGAACGACGTCTCCCGTGGAATCGATACGGACGCCGAACCAGCGAGAATCGGCTGCGTGCCCAGCGCCGCCAGCAACCTCCTCGACGCCAAAGTCACAGTCGGCGACGGGACGTCGTCGACGTGTGACGAGGCACCGAAGACGCAGCACGGGAAATGGGCTATCTTGTTCGAAAACAACGAGGCACCAGGTGCCGAGCTGTCCCGGCCGCGAGGGCCTCAAGTGTCCGCGCCGGCCCCGTCCACGACCACATGCGAAGCACGCCAACGCCCAACCATGCGTACGCCTAGGCTCGCTCCCCTGTTGATCCTTTGGCTCGGCCTCGCGAGTGTGAGTCCGCTCGCGGCCGACGCCGGCTCCGGAAGCAATGCAGTCTTCCCAAGACCCGATGGTCTCGCCCCGGCCGTGGCATTTTGGACCCGCGTCTACACGGAGCTGGACACCAACAGCGGATTCATCCACGACAACCGTGAGCTGAAGAGTAATCTACCAGGTGCTACGGCTGAATCCGTACGTCGGTCCTGCGGTACAGGATAAGACCATCGAGCGGGTCGTCGAGCGCTACCGGCGGGCGCTTCTTGCCCTGGCCGGCGGCAAACGCCGCGGATTGACGAAAGCCGAACGACGCGCGCTGCAGGCGTGGGGAGAGGCTGTAACCGCGCCCGAGCTGCAGTCTGCCGCCGAGCGGGTGCGATTCCAGCGTGGCCAGTCGAATCGGTTCAAGAAGGGGCTCCTGCGATCTGCCAACTGGAGCGATCGCATCGAAGACATCTTGCGCGCTCAGGGGCTTCCGACCGAGCTCGCCGCCCTGCCCCACCTGGAGTCGTCCTATAATCCGGCCGCGCGCTCCAGGGCCGGGGCGGCTGGTCTCTGGCAGCTCATGCCCGCCACCGCCCAGCGGTACCTGCGCGTGGACGACACCGTCGACGAACGGCTGGACCCGTATAAGTCCACGGAAGCCGCCGCACGCCTGCTGCAGCACAACTACGCCGTGCTCAATAGCTGGCCGCTCGCACTCACCGCCTATAATCACGGCCTGTCCGGGATGTGGAGGGCGGTCCGCGACGCCGGGACGACAGATCTCGGCGAGATCATCCGCAAATACGACGGGGAACGCTTGGGCTTCGCCTCTCGCAACTTCTATCCTGCCTTTCTGGCGGCACTCGAGGTCTCGCGCAATAGCACGGAATACTTCGGCAACAACCTCGACGCGCCCGAAGCGGACCCGATAGTGGTGACCGTCCCCGCCTACCTCCCGGTGGACGCCCTCACCGAGGCATTCGAGATCGACCGGGAATACTTAAGAGCGCTCAACCCCTCTCTGCCCGGGACCGTTTGGTCCGACGACAAGCTCGTACCCAAGGATTACGGGTTGCGGCTCCCCGCGTTCCAGTCCCTTACTGAAGCCGAGCACACGATGCGGGCTTTGGTCAAAATTTCCGGCTATGCGTCCCAGAAGCCTGACGTCTATCACCAGGTACAGCCTGGGGAGTCCTTGTCCGTAATCGCCGAGAAGTACGACACGAGCGTCCTGGAGCTGGTAGCGATGAACCGGCTGCAGGACCGGCATCGCATCCGCGCCGGCAACAAGCTGCTGGTGGCAACGGGACCCGCGCCGGAGCGCCTAATCACCAGTGGGCCGACAATCGCGGCCACTGACGCCCTGCCGCAACAAACGCCGCTGATGAGCGATGCCGCGGAGATGGACGCCGATCCACCGAACCGTGACGATCCGGCTGAGTCGGCAACCGGGGTCTTGCTGCTGGCGGGCACGACCGGGGGCCTCGACGCTCAGGGTGCGCTAGTTGGATTGGGCTCGCCTGATCCCGGCCTTAAAAAGACTGCAGACTCTGACGACCCAATCAGCCCCGAGTCCGACCGACCCAAACCGCGGACGCAGGCGCCCGCCGAGGTCTCCCAGAAACGCATCCCCGACGACCAGGACGACCTCTCCCACACTGCGGACGAGCAGGAGGCAGACGACAACGGGTCACCGGTCGAGGCCCAGCCTGAGCTTGCGGCCGACCCCGCCGACTATAGTGTGGCGGCTGACGGGAGCATCAGAATCCAAGCGGCGGAAACTCTGGGCCACTATGCGGACTGGCTCGGGGTCAGGTCGGGCCGACTCCAGGAGCTCAACAACTTGAAGGACGGGGAGCCTTTGGTCGTCGGTCATCGCCTGAAGCTCGATTTCTCCAACGTCGCTGCGGAGCGCTTCCAGCAGCAGAGAACCGCGTACCACCAATCCCTCCAGGCGGAATACTTTCGCCATTTTCACATTGAGGGGGTTCGCGCGCACCGGGTAAAGGACGGCGATAACCTCTGGATTCTCGCAACCCGTCAATACGACATCCCGCTCTGGCTGTTGCGGCAATACAACCCGAGCATCGATTTCGACGCCGTTCTCCCGCCCGGTGAAGTGATCTCCATTCCGATCGTCCAGGGATAGTAATCCGATCGTGAGCCAATCCGGTCCGCGCACCGAGGCTATTCATTACCCTTGCAGCGGGAGCGGTCCGTCCCCAAAAAAAAGAGAAACCCAAATCGAAACGGTATACGTCCGCTCCCGTGCCCCGTGCCGCCTCATGGATATGCGAACGCGAACTCTCCCTGCGGAGCCGACACGGGAATCAGGGGACCCTCCTGCGGTTGTTTGAGCTGAGGAGGAGCCAATCGCCTTGGTTCATCGGCGAACTGCGCAATGCGTCTCACGGAGAATGACACTCGCGTCACGGAATCTTTCGGTCTCCCATAGTCTCAGCTGCTGGTTATGCGCTAACCTACCTCCCAGGTGTATGCGTCGGACTATATTGGGGTATTTCCGCCGCACGTCCTTGTAACAAGTGATCGAGCATATGACCAAGAACGATTCCAGCAGATCCTTGATCCCGACGAGGGGCATTGCGGTGCTGTCCGCCAGCGCGGCAGTCTTGCTGCTTTCATCCTGCGCCTACGTCCGGCCGCCTGATCAAGACCGCACCGCGATGTCGCAGAAACCTGTACAGCAGTCGACGCGGCCCGTGGCGGCACCGAAGCAGCCGACGAAACCCTATCCGCTTTACGAATGGAATGGTGATGGGCGCACTATTTCGCACATCGAAATCAGCGTCGACGAGCAGAAGGCGCGGTTCTATGACGGCAACGAGGAGATCGGCTGGACAACCGTAGCGTCCGGCGTCAGGAAACATCCCACTCCGGTCGGGACATTCGCCGTGCTCGAAAAGGCGACGATGAAGAAGTCGAATCTTTACGGCAGGATCTACAACAAGAACGGCAAGGTGGTCGTACGCGACGCCAAGCTAGGGCGCGATCCGATCCCACCTGGCGGCCGTTTCGAAGGGGCCAAGATGCCGTACTTCTTGCGCCTCACTGGCGACGGAATCGCCATGCACGCCGGCCCGATCCCTCACCCGGGCCGCCGGGCCTCCCACGGCTGCATCCGTATGCCCGGTGCGTTTGCGTCGATCCTGTTCCGCCAGGTCGGTGTCGGTACGTCGGTACAGGTGCAAGGCAATGGCCCGTCGTACGCGACCTACATCGCTCAAGGACGGGCCGCCGCGGCAAAAGTGGCTGCCGCCAGAGCGGCAAAGGCCAAGGCGCCAGCCGAGAGAACGACCAACGGCGTGGCAACAGAACAACCTGAGGCGCCGGCCCAGAATCGGGAATTGGCAAGCTCGTCTCCACCCGTTGATGCGACTACGGCGGCGCAGGAGCCGTCACCTGCTCCCGCTGATGCAAGCGTGCTTCCCGCCCCAGCCGCGCCCGCGCTACCCCCATCGCCGGTGAGCGAGATGCCGAAGCCGGATAGCCGCCTACCCGCGCCACAACTTGCGCCAGCGGCTAACCCGGAAGCTGCCGAATCCTCACCGAAGGCGGCGAGCCGGACGCCGCCGCCTCCCCAGCGGGAAGGCTGAGCTCCCCCTTCCCGGCGGTAGCGGGCTCGAGGGCCTGCGAGCCGCCGGGTGTGCACCCTTAGGGAAGCGCTGAGAAATCCAGGATGGGTTTGTCCAGCGGTTGTGTGCGCTCTCCCAGAGTGCTGCGGCGAAAACGCCTTATCCCAGGTGCTCTTGCAGCATGGCCACACACTTGGCCCAAGCGTCGGAGGCAGCCTCCGGCCTAAAGCTGGGGCGCATGTCATTCAGGAAGGCGTGACCCGCCCCCGGATAGCTGTGGAAGCTATGGCTCTTTCCGAGCTGGGTCAGTCGCTCGTCGATGCGGGCCACATCCTCCGGGCTCGGGTTTTTGTCTTCCAGGCCGAACAGTCCGAGCATCGGGCAGGCAATAGAGGCGCTGCGCTCGAGGGGGCTTGGTCCGTCCCCCCACGGGACAAGGATATTGCCGCCGTAGAAGACAATCGCAGCCTTGAGATCCGGGTCCGCCGTGGCGTGCAGGTAGGCGATGCGCCCGCCCATGCAGAAGCCGATGGACCCGACACGATCGCCGTCCACACTCGCTAAGCCTCGCAAGTGGCTCGTTGCCGCCGTGATGTCCTCCAGCAGCTGGGCGTCCCGCAGCCGGCTCATGCGCTTGAGCGGGTCGTCCTCGGACAGGGTGTCTCGGTGGTACAGGTCCGGCGCAATAGCGACGAATCCCGCCTCGGCCAGCTTTCGGGCCATACCCTGAATGAACCCGTCCACCCCGGGAGCGTGCATACAGACAACGACACCCGGAAAGCGGCCCTCCCCTTCCGGGCTAATGATGAAACAGGACATCTGGCCGTCGCCGACCGCAACCTCTTCCCAGCTCTCTCGCATTTCAGCTCTCCTGCAGCGTCGCGCCGTCGATGTGGAAATATCTGCAACACTTGGAACCCCAAAATCGCAGCAAGTCGCGCGCCGGCTTAAGTCCGGCCTCGGGCGCTAGAGCTTGGAGACGTCCCTGCGCTCTCACTTCGTGGCTGAAATGAACCGCTTCGGGAGCGAAAGCCCCGCCGCTAATGCCTTGCCGCATACTCGGTACATGGACCCGCGCCTAACCGCATTTCTTGACCGGTGCGTGCAGCTGGACCTGGAGACGGGTCCCGGCGGCGCTCTCCACAAGATCGGCGCAATCCGGGAGGGTGAGACCTTTGTGCGCGAGGGCCGCCTCGACGCGAGCCGGGCCTTGGCCGAGCTGGACGCCTTCGCCGCCGGCTGCGACTACCTGCTGGGCCACAACCTCCTCGGCCACGATCTGCCCACCCTGCGTGCCCACGCCCCTGTGCTGGAGCTGCTCAGCCGGCCGGTGGTGGACACCCTGTATCTGTCCCCCCTGGCCTTTCCGGAGAACCCTTACCACCGATTGGTGAAGGACTATAAGCTGGTGCGGGACGCGGTGAGCGACCCGGTAGCGGATGCCCGTCTCGCCACAAAGGAGGACGTGCGCCTCGTCGTGCACCTCGACATCCCGGGGTCACTGGAGAGCTACGTGCAGGAGGCGGGGCGCGCGGGCCGGGACCGCAAGCCGGCGCTGTGTGTGCTCCTCTACGACGAGCAGGACGTGGAACGTCAGTTCCGCATGGAGGCC
This sequence comes from uncultured Gammaproteobacteria bacterium, assembly GCA_963824085.1. Lineage (GTDB taxonomy): Bacteria > Pseudomonadota > Gammaproteobacteria > Chromatiales > Chromatiaceae > JARRNE01. The sequence goes on along the minus strand of CAWGNT010000024.1, from coordinate 27,164 downwards.
ATGTCCGAGCTCACCCGCCAGGACATTGCCGAGATTCTGCGCGGGCTACGGCGCGCGAAGCGCGGCAAGGACGACTCCGTGGTGCTCACCAGCGGCGAGCTGCTGCGCGACGAGGAGCTTCGCCTGGGCTTCGACGCGGACGACCGGCAGGCGGACACCCGGGTGCGGGTCGCCGTCGCCTGGCTGGAGCGCGCCGGGCTGGTGGAGCGCAACGAGAACCGCACCCGCATCTTCCAGGGACGCCCGGCAGTCGCGAGCCTGGAGGACGCGCGCCGCCGCATCGCCCCGCTGCGCCTTTCCGCCGCCCAGGAGGCGCGCTGGCTCGCGGTGCTGGAGGCACTTATCAATGCCGATCCGGACGAGGGCTTCACAGCCGACGAGCTCGCGCGGCTGCCCGTCTTCAAGCGCATCGAGGCCGAGCAAGGTGCCTGGGATACCGGCGAGACGGCAGGCTTGCGGGTCCTCCGCACCCTGCACGACATGACCGCCGCCGGGCTGCTCCACCAGGGCCCGCAGCTCAGCGCTTTCCTGCGCTACAAGGTGCAGAACGGCTCGGAGCAGATCCTCCAGCACGCCTGCGAGCTGGAGCGGGCCATGCTTGAGGCCCTCCGCCTCGAGGCTCCGGATGCGGAGACCCGGGAGTGGCTCCCCCTGTCCCTGCCTCGGCTCAACCAGCACCTGCTCGACCAGGGGCTAGACAGCAACCCGGAGACCCTGCGCAACCTGCTCGCGAGTCTTGCCCGGGACGGCAGAGGGCTCGCCGGCGAACGCGGCAGCCTCGAGCTCCGCCAGAACGACCGGGATCACTACCGGGTCAAGCTCCACCGCGACTGGCCCGCGCTGACCGCCACCGCCACGACGGCGACCCCGCCTACCGCGAGGGTTGCCGCGCAGAGACCTGGGAGGTGCCGCTGGTTGAGATCCGCCTGCGGGCCGGGTAACTGGGCATGCGGTTCCGTCTGACTCTTGCCCCCAGCCCGAACCCATACCGAAGGCTGCATGCCGCCTTTAGCCTCTCCTCTGCTCTTCCTTCCGCTTGCCTATGCTGCTCCTCTTTCCCGCCGCGTTTCGCCGCTTCCAGCGTTTGCCGACGTCGGTGGCAATAGCCGACGGCGTATTGCACCAAATGAGCTTCGCGAAGACATGCGGTGAGGGAGTAAGGGGTCTTGTCTATTGCGTATTTCGCTCGGCGAACAATTCGGCTGACCCGAGGAAACGTGCCATGCCGCGAGCTCAGCTTGCGGTGCGCAAAAGACAAGACCTGACCCCGTGACCCTCCGTTCTTCAGTTCAGCCGCAGATTAGTCGATGATCCTCTTCCGCAATCAATCGGCGTCAATTCCTGGCATTGCGACAAAACCCGGAAGGCGCTTGACGCGGCCAATCCAGGCCCGCACTGCGGGGTAGGGCTCAAGGGAGACGCCGGCGTCGTTCGACAGGGCCACGTAAGGGAAGCAGGCGATGTCCGCGATGGTCGGACGCTCCGCAGCCAGCCACTCGCGTCCGGCAAGCTGGCCCTCCATCGTGTCCAGCCCCGTCCGACCCTCGCGCTGGCACTGCTCCAGGTCGAATGGCCGCCCGAAGTGGAGCACGGCCCGGGCACGGGCCAGGCCGTAGAGCAGCTCGTTCTCCGAGACGGCCAGCCATTGCATCACGCGGGCCTCGCCCAAGGCATCCGTCGGCAGCCAAGGCGCTCCCCCGTGCCGCCGCGCGAGATAGACCAGGATGGCCATGGAGTCCCAAATGACGGTGCCGCCGTCTTCGAGCACGGGAATCTGTCCTCGCGGATTCAGCCGGCGAAATTCCGGCGTCAGACTCTCCCCTTTGGTGGTGTCGACTGTGACGCGTTCGTAGTCGGCACCCAACAGGGAAAGCAGCAACCGCACCTTGTAACAGTTTCCGGAACGCGCGTAATCGTAGAGCTTCATTTCTGCCGTCCTGCTTGTCACTTGCGGGGTGGTGTGAGCGGAACCAGCGACCGATCTCCCTGTGATGATACCGTGAGGCGGAGTCGACGGCGCCGGCTTTCGTGGCGGGCGCTCGCACATGGCGGTGGGCTCAAGGGTTGCAGTACAGCACCGTTGGTCGCAAAGGGCTCGAAGCAGCTGAGCGAACGCGTGATCGAGAGAATGTGATCTAAAGAGCCTGCGGATCAGACCCCCAGCGCCTCCAGGGTCCAGTGGACCCCGCCGACGCCGACCTCGGGATGGCGCTCCGAGATCAGGTGCTTCGATCTCGCGCACACGATGGAAGGGAGTGTCGACCAGGAGCAGGATCTCGCCGTGCTGCAGGGGAATCTGCAGGTCGCTCAGGTGGGCATGCGGCAGCTTCACGGCGAAGCGGTCGCCGACCACGAAGGTGACCAGCATGACCGCCAGAGATGCGCCTACGCCCGCGGGACTTCCGACGTCGAGCAGCCTGAATCAGCAGACCCGGACCGGCGATCGACGCGCAATTACGAAAGCTGATTCGTACTATTCCAGAGCTGCGACGGAGGACCCACTTTGCGACGCGGTGGTCGCCGTCCGTGGCACCGGGGTTCCGGCAATCCCTGCCGGAACGACGACCCTGATTGGTGCGCAGCCCGTCATTCCGAGCAGGGAACGCCGGGATCGTGCGTCGGCGATCCGACCGAGCTCAGACAGTCCGTGCAGCTGGGCGCCTCAGCCTTTGCTCCCTGATTATGCGACCCCCATAACCTCCCTAAGCTCACTGCTGGTCAGCACGTGACAGTAGATCATGTTGATGATCTCCAGCTCCTTGTAGTGAAGCTCGTCCGTACCCGCGGCACAGCAGTCCTCAACCACTACGACGTTGAAGCTTTCGTCGGCCAGGCTGCGCACCGTGGAGGAGACGCACTGATCGGTGTAGATGCCGGCCACCACCAGGTTCCGGATGCCCATATTGGCGAGCACCAGTCGCAGGTTGGTCCCGGTGAGCGCACTATCGGTCGTCTTGGTGACCACGATCTCGCCCGGAAGGGGGGCGAGCTCCTCAATGATCTGCGACGCTTCCGTGTGCTTGGGCATCAGCAGATTGTTCCAGCCCGGCATCTTTTGACTAAGGGAGCGGTCGCGCCCGTCCTCGAGCAGGCAGGCGATGCGGGCGTGGATCACGTCGATGCCGTTGGCACGAAAGGCTTCCTGCAGGGCACGCATACGCGGTATCACGATCTCGCGCATGCGCCTGTGGAAAGGTGCCCAGCGGGCGCGCTCCGCAGCATCATCCTTGAGCACCAAGCCGTAGTTCTGTACGTCGATACACAACATGGCCGTCTCGGAGGGAGGCAAGGCGAGGTCTTCCGGCTCCGGCGCACCCTGGTAGTAGAAGGAACGGTAGGCGGTCTTCCAGCTCACAGCGGGCTGCTCCGTGGTTGCACTTGGATGTTGTCGCTCGCTGTCACTCTGCCAGGACGAGGGTCCGGCGTCACCCCGGAATGACCTGGGAGTAAAGGGCTGGTGGAGACGAGCAATTCCTATCGGACCGCGTTCGGCGCAATACGCGTCAACCGCGTGTTCCCCGCGGTCTGGGGATAGGTGAATAAGCCACCGTGCTCGTCGCACCGGGTGCGCGATCGCGCCCTGAGGAATTGGTGATACCATCTCGAGCCAGCTTCGCCGACATCAGGGCTCGCTACGCCGTCAATCGCCGACATCAGCGACTGGACAGTCCGCCCAGTGACCAGCCCTAGCCCTGACCGCCCTTCACGAATCGATCTCTCGCATGCAAGACAAAGGAGGCTCATCGTGCAACGTCGTTCCTTCTTGAAGCAGGTTGGCACCGCCGGTGCCGGAGTGGCCGCGGCGGCCCTTGGTGCGCCGGCCCTCGCGCAGGCTGGACCGGAGGTCCACTGGCGGCTGGCATCGAGCTTTCCGAAGTCGCTGGACACCATTTTCGGGGCCGCGGACACCATCTCTAAGACGGTCGCGGAGGCTACCGGGGGGCGGTTTCGGATTCAGGTATTCGCCGGCGGTGAGCTGGTCCCCCCCTTCAGCGTCGTCGACGCGGTTCAGAACCACACCGTCGAGTGCGCTCACACCGCGGGATATTACTTCTTCGGCAAGGACCCCACCTTCGCATTCGGCTGCGCCGTCCCCTTCGGTCTGAATGCCCGCCAGCAGAACGCCTGGATGTACAAGGGCGGCGGCCTGGAGCTGATGCGCGACTTCCTGAAGAATTACAACATCATCAACTTCCCGTCCGGCAACACCGGCGCCCAGATGGGCGGCTTCTTCCGCAAGGAGATCAAGACCGTCGACGACCTCAAGGGGCTCAAGTTCCGCGTCGGAGGATTTGCCGGGACAGTACTGGCCAAGCTCGGGGTCGTACCTCAGCAGATCCCGGGAGGGGACATCTACCCGGCCCTCGAGAAGGGCACCATCGATGCGGCCGAGTGGGTCGGTCCTTACGACGACGAGAAGCTCGGGCTGGCCAAGGTCGCGAAGTACTACTACTACCCCGGCTGGTGGGAGGGCGGCCCGGAGATGGACCTTTACGTCAATCTCGAAGCCTACAACGCCCTTCCCAAGTCTTACCAGGCAGTCCTGGCGGCGGCCTGCGCCTATGCGAACTCGGAGATGCTCGCCAAGTACGACGCGAACAACCCGCAGGCGATGCGCCGCCTGGTCGCCATGGGCGTGCAGCTGCGCCCGTTCTCGCGCGACATCATGAATGCCGCCTGGAAGGCCGCCAACGAGGTCTACGACGAGACGGCAGCAGCAAACCCGCGTTTCCGCAAGGTCTACGGACCCTGGAAGCACTTCCGCGACGAGCAGGTCCTGTGGTTCCGCGTCGCCGAGCAGAACTTCGACAACTTCATGACCACCGTGGCCTAGTCGCCTACTTCCTACTTGAAGAGGTTCGTCAGGTCGTCATCCTGCTGACCTGTAGACTCGCCACCCCCCGATCCCTGCGACTGCTTGTCGGACGGACCATCGTCACGGAACGCGCGGGTGACATCCTCGCCGGAGCCTCCGTAAGGCACCACCGGGGGCGGCAGGGTGATCTCGATCTTGCTCGCGTCGACCGTAGGCAGGTCGTCCTTATAGACCAGGACCATCCGCGGAAAGGCAAGCACCAGCGCCACCATGATGACCTGTATGAAGACGAAGGGTATCGCCCCCCAGTAGATCTGACCGGTCGTGACGGGCGCCATGGATCGGCCGGTGACCTTGTCCACATAGTCCTTGGCAGGGGCGACGCTGCGCAGGAAGAACAAGGCGAAGCCGAAGGGCGGATGCATGAAGGAGGTCTGCATGTTCACGGCCAGCAGCACCCCGAACCAGATCAGATCGATGCCGAGCTTGCTCGCGACCGGCGCGAGCAGCGGCACGATGATGAAGGCGAGCTCGAAGAAGTCCAGGAAGAAGGCGAGCACGAACACCAGGAGGTTGACGGCAATCAGGAAGCCGACCTGACCTCCCGGCAGGGCGGACAGCAGGTGCTCCACCCAGACGTGGCCGTTGACCGCGTAGAAGGTCAGGCTGAAGATCCGCGCGCCGATCAGGATGAACAGGACGAACGCGGAGAGCTTGGCAGTGCTGTCCATGGCCTGCCTGAGCAGGCGCAGCGACAGGCGGCGGCGCGCCAGCGCCATCACGAGGGCACCGGTTGCGCCCATCGCACCGCCCTCGGTAGGGGTCGCAACCCCAAGAAAAATAGTGCCGAGCACCAGAAACACCAGCCCCAGGGGCGGTATCAGGACAAAGGTCACTCGCTCGGCGATGAGGGACAGGAACCGCAGGCCCAGCAGCCGGTTCGCTGAGGCGATCACGAAGGCGACGCCCATACCGAACGCGACCGTGACCACGATCCGGGTATCGGTCGGCGTCTCGGGACCGTGATGAAAACGGTCGAAGGTCAGCGCGGCAGCGAGGGCCACGCCAAGAAGCACGAGCAGTGAGCGCACCCCGCTACTCTCCCCCTCCTCCCGCAGGGTGCGCGCCTCCAGCGGCAAGGCGGGAGCCCAGCGCGGCCGGACCAGGGTGGCAAAGGCCACATAGCCGAGATAGATCCCCGTGAGCAGGAAACCTGGGATGAAGGCGCCCGAGTACATGTCGCCGACCGAGCGCCCGAGCTGGTCGGCCATGATGATCAGAACCAGGGATGGCGGGATGATCTGGGCAAGGGTGCCGGATGCGGCAATCACGCCGGAGGCGAGGCGTCGGTCGTATCCGTAGCGCAGCATGATCGGCAGTGAGATCAGACCCATGGAGATCACCGACGCCGCCACCACGCCGGTGGTCGCGGCGAGGAGCGCGCCGACGACGACCACCGCGTAAGCCAAGCCGCCGCGAACCGGCCCGAACAGCTGCCCGATGGTATCGAGCAGGTCCTCGGCCATGCCGCTGCGCTCCAGGATGAGGCCCATAAAGGTGAAGAAGGGGATCGCTAGCAGGGTCTCGTTCGACATCACACCCCATACACGATCCGGCAGGGCCTGAAACAAGGCGGGCTGCAGCAGGCCGAGCTCGACCCCAAGCACGCCGAAACCGAGACCGACCGCCGCCAGCGAGAAGGCCACCGGGTAGCCGATCAGGAGGGTGACTATGACGGTCGCGAACATGAGGGGCGCCATGTTCGCGATCACGAAGGCGGTCACGAGCCCTCCCTCTGCGTGTCTGCGATCTCCTCGGCCAACAGGGCTTCAGCACTCTTCTCGTGGCCGCGATCCAGGGGGTCAGGCCCGGCCCCCGCCAAGAAGGCAACCCGCTTGATCAGCTCGGACATGCCCTGCAGCAGGAGCAGAAAGAACCCCGTAGGCACAAGCAGCCGTGCCGGCCAGACGATAAGACCGCCGGCGTTCGAGGACATTTCGTGGCTTTCAAGAGTATGCACGAACACGGGCCAGGAGAGGGCGACCATCACCACGGTCATCGGCAACAAAAAGAGCAGGGCACCGACGACATCGATCCAGGCCTGGGTCCGTCGCGACAACCGCCCGGCGATCACGTCGATGCGCACCATCTCGTTACGCAGCAGCGTATAGGGTGCACACAGCAGGAACACGGCAGAGAAGAGATACCACTGGAGCTCCAGCCACGCGTTCGAGCTGATGTCGAACGTGTAGCGCATGAGCGCATTTCCGGCACTGACCAGCGTAGCAACCAGTATCAACCAGTACACCGCACGGCCAACGCCCGTATTGAGCCGATCGATGCCTCGGGCAATACGGAGAAGGCCCTGCATGACTTGTCCCCCCTGTTGCTGTGTTGGGCCAGCCGCCAGCCACGTTACTTCCCTAACGGATGGAAGGGAAGCCGTTCAAGCGAATCGAGAGGGGCATTTCTGCGTCAGATGCTGGTAGCGGCTCGGGCGCTACACGCGCTGGAAAGCCCAACCAGGCGGGGGTCTCGGCGGTGACACTCAGCGCATCAGGCCGACGAGCGCTGTAGGTACGCCTGCCTTGTCGCAAAAGAGGAATCGGTGCGCGCAGCGCACCGTACAAGGAGGCCCCCAAGGTCCTCTGTCATTCCGTGACCGGGGACTCCGTCATGTGAAGCAGGCGTGCGAGCAGCGTCTGGCTGTCCGGGTTCTCACCGCTCAGGACCATGGCCAGCAGCTCGCCCCCCAGCACCTGCGGCGCAATGATGAGATCCGGCTGAACGCGCTGTACCCGCCCCAAATTGTTCGAGTCGTTGACTGCCACCACCGTTTTCGCCCGGCTTTCCAGCTCCTTGACCGCCAGCACTACAAAGGCGTTGTCGGAATCGACGGCGCTTAGCGCCAGCACCGCTTCGGCCGTCAGAACACCGGCGCTCCGCAAGGTATCGAGCTCGCTGGCATCCCCCACCACGAGGTCGGCGTCTTCGAACTCCCCCGGATCCGGCGGATCGGCGAGTATCACCGTGAGAGGGAGACCTCGCGCGCGCATCTCGCGATAGGCATTACGCGCGAGCGAAGTACGACCGACGATCACATAGTGATTCTTCCGCTCCATCTTTCCTCCTGGGCCTCGCACAAGCCGCTGCACCTGGCGGCTGAGAATGGGTACGATCACGGCGCTGATTGCCGTTGCGAATACGGCTATGCCGAGGATGATCATCGACGCGACGAAGAATCTCGCCTCCGGGGTCTTCGGCACTATGTCCCCGTAACCGACCGTGGACATGGTCACGACTGCGAAGTAGAGCGCCGAGGTCAGATCGTTGATGGGCGGCGAGAACCCCTTACCGAACAGGTAACTGCCAAACACGGCGTACCCCAGGAGCAGCACCGCGCTGGTCACGCCGAAGAGGGTTGCCGCCGCTAGACTGGTGCGGTCGAAATGCCGCCTCCACAAGAGCAAGAGCAGCAGCAGGACACCGTTGTATACCACCAGACTGGGGACCGGGGTGATGCCCCCATGCAGCCCCAGCGCAATGGTCGCACCGATCATCATGAGGCTGATAACCCACGCAAAGCGCGAGCGCAGTAGAAGCCCCACGGACATCGCCAGCAGCACGACCCCGAACACCCCGCGCGGCGCGCCTCGCAGCACCACGGACACGAGCTCCCGCGAGATAACGTTGACCGCTGTGGGAAGGCTTGTCGCACCCACCAGGTGCTTGACCGTCGGCACAACGCCAAGCAAGCCGGCAAGCGCGACGCCCAGTGCAAGTAGCGCGTGTGGAAACCAGGCGTTGAGGCGCAGCCAACGCTCAAGCATTGCGCGCAGCGTCAGGAGCCGTTCGCGAAGACCCCCGGCGAGATGACGAGGGAGGAGGTTATGCAGACGCATGCATCGCGCCGAGTCGTCAGTCCTTCACAAGGCCGCCTGCTCATTGCGCGCGCAGGCAACGTCCTTGAGTGCGATCGGCACGATGCCGTCGGGAATAATGAAGTGGTACATCCCTGTACCCGCGCCAGGTCCGCTGACGATGGCGACCCTCAGCAGTCTGGTGGCATGTCCGCCACTCCAGCTAAAGCAGGACGCGTGCCAATTGAATCGAGTGATGCGTCACGGCGGATATCGACTACGGATCGAACCGCCGCGCGGTCCCGTAAACACTCTATCTGCCCCTGATTCCAGGGGGCACGGCTCCGGCAATGGCCTTGTCTGCGAAGGGGTTAGCGGGCGTTTGCGGACGATCCCTCGCAGCGGGCGCAGAGCCCGTCCCGCTCGTGGGAGCTCCCCGCCAACAGTCGACGCAGGAGTCAGCCGCCGCTGCTTACACGCCTCAGTAAGCGTTGTTCCGCGGCAAAGGGCGGCCGATATCCCCAAACTTGGGTCCCCGCGCTGGGTACTTTGAACCGCAGTGTGTCGCCATATATCCCGGTCGCACTTGCGTTGTTTGCAGTGCCGGCTCCCTCGTGTCAAGGGCCGAAGAGCCACGTGCATGGCGACCCGCCGTCCGTGACACCTGGTTTCCGACGTTCCCTCGGAACAACTCGGGAGCAGGCTCTGCCTAACGACAATGTTGATCCGTGCCTGGGCCTCATCCCGGCAGGGAGTGCCGGGATCTAGGCCCCATGGATGGGGTGCAAAGTGTTCCGGCTGAGCTTCAGGAATAAGTGACGATTCAAGAACAACTTGACCATTTTTTCTGACCACCCAACGGTAGGGCGCAATAGGCCCCAGCCGTATTGCGCCGCAGGTCGCCGTTAATCCCAGTCGGTGCAATACGCTCCGCTATTGCACCCTACGCCGAACGAAGTGGTTCAGTTGTTTCCGAATCGTTCCTAACGGCCATTTCCAGGAGGGCCAGGGAGGGAACGCGCTGCGCGCGTCTTTCGGAAAACACCATGTAAATTGGGTTTATGCAGACTCCGGACGAGTCATCATAGGCACGCGGGTTGCTCGTGCCTGCGTCACCCAGACCATGTCGGGAAACGCGGCTTGAAGACCCGACCGCTCACGCAACTGTGCGATAGCTTCGCTATGCTGAGCAGAGGGGCGTCGCGAGACGCTACGACATCCGTCATCAGAGAGGTTTGAAGACAATGCGCGCAATGGTCCTTCCAAGATTCGGCGGCCCGGACCTGTTCGAGCTGCGCGAGATCGACCGCCCCAGTGCGGGACCAGGTGAGATCCTGGTGCGAGTGATCGCATCGGGGACCAACCCGGTGGACGCAAAGCTTCGAGCAAACGGCACCTGGGCGAACCTTGAGCCGCCCGTCATCCTGGGTTATGACGTTGCTGGTGTCGTCGAAGAGGTCGGACCCGGTGCCGCGGACCTGAGGGCGGGTGACGAGGTCTGGTACACGCCGGAGATCTTCGGCAACCCACAGGGCAGCTACGCCGAGTACAACGTGGTGCCCGCAGCGCTGGCGGCGCGTAAGCCGAAGGCCCTTTCGTTCACGGAGGCGGCGGCTGTGCCGCTGGCCGGGGGCACCGCGTGGGAGGCGGTCGTACGACGTCTGCAGGTGCGGCCGGGCGAGACCGTGCTCATCCATGGCGGCGCCGGCGGTGTGGGCTCCTTTGCCGTTCAGTTCGCCAAAGCGGCAGGCGCTCGTGTGCTGGCAACCGCAAGCGCCAAGAATCTGGATGTGCTCCGAGAGCTGGGGGCCGACACCGCCATCGACTACAAGGAACAGAATGTCGCCGAGGTCGTTCTTGCCGAGACGGATGGACGTGGGGCAGACGCCGCGTTCGACATTGAGGGCGACAAGCTGGTGTCCCGCTGCCTCCCCGCCATCAGGCCCTTTGGTCGCGTGGCCTGCATCCTGCCGCCCCAGGGAGATCTGGCCCTCCTGTACCAGAAGAACATCAGTCTCTACGGGGTGTTCCTGACGCGTGAGGGCCGTCGCCTGGAAGAGATGCGGCCCCTTTTCGAACGCCATCAGGCACGCCCGCTCGTCGACTCGGTGCTCCCTCTCGAGGAGGTCAGCACGGCCCACAAGCGCCTGGACTCCGGGCACGGCCGCGGCAAGGTGGTGCTTCAGGTGGCGCGAACCTGACGATCTCACCTCGTCGGCCGGTGTGCTCTGCAGGCCGGACTGCAACGCACACTCCTGTGCCGCTCTACTCGCGTGGCGCGCATCCTGCTTGGGCTTCTGCAGGCGGGTCTTCGGAGTTGGTAGACGTGAGCGGAAATGAACTCTGCAGGTTGACGGTCCTTTCCAAAGACGGTTGGGTAAATCATATTGAAGTCGACGGGTCGAGCCTCGTTATTGGGCGAGACCCCCAGTGCGACCTGTGTCTCGACCACAGGTCGGTGAGCAGGCGTCACGCGCGGCTGTTCCGAGCGGGAACCGATTGGTACCTGAGTGACCTCAGGAGTACAAATGGGACGCTCGTCAACGGCAATCGGATCAGCAACAAGTGGCTCCAATGCGGGGACTCAATCCGCGTCGGCGCCTACAGTCTGCGCTTTAGCCGGGAGCTGGCGGATCAGCCCGAGGAGAAGCCCGTGCCGGCACCGAAGGCCGAGAGCGAACCTGAATCCGAAGCACCACGCGCAAGAGAGACGCCGGTCGATCTTGGCAAGTATTACGAAGAATTCCCGGACGCCTCCCTTGAGACCCAGCACCCGCGGATATGGAACGAAATCTTCGCGCAATGGGGCACACCGACATGCGAGCGCTATCTCCATAGCCTGATCTATACGGAACGGGTCGACCGCGACGGCTTTTCACTCCAGGTCATGTCCGAGCTGTTATGCCTTCTGCATATCCATACCAAAGGGGCAGAGACGGCTCTGCAATAGCGGCGACCTAAAGGCACTGTCGTGCGCAGACGACAGTGCGCCCCCTCGCAAACCACTTCGTCCCCCGCTCGCGCAAGCCGCAAAGAGACGGACGCGCCTTATTTTGCCGGCACCCGGCAAGATGGGTAGTGCCGTTCCTCAGCAACGACGAAGGGCCTGCTTTGCCACAGGGTTACACGCCGTCTGTGGCACCTGGTTTCCGGCAGTCCCTGCCGGAACGACGACGTCGATCTGTGCCTGGGCGTCATCCCGGCAGGGAGTGCCGGGACCGAGGCCCAACGGACGGAGGGCAAAGTGTTCCGGCTGAGTTTCAGGACTAATCACCTTTGTGGATACTCATCTGCCGAAGCCATCGCCGCCACCGCCAGGCAACTCCAACGAGTCGGGGAGCCAAGACTCCGGCAGCCCTCTCGGATGGAAGAGCCCGCATCCGAAGGAGTACAACGACAACTTCCATTTCGCACGACCTGTCGACCCTTCCGTCCCGATCGAGGGAACAATCGAGCGGCAGGGTGACCGTGACTTCTACGTGTTCAGCACCGATGAGGCCAAGGGCACTTCAACCAGGCCGAGACCGGACACCCAAGTTGATGCGGACCATCGTTTACCGCGAGGCGAGTCAATCGGCGGGTTTGCTGGCAGCGCGCTGGTCGATGGAGGAGATCACTTTATCGACCTCCTCCTGCTTGGAAGGATCGACCCGCTTGGCCTCCTCCAGGGCTGCCCGCGCCAGGGCGTCATTTCCTTGGTGGAGATAGGCCACGGCCATGCCGATAAAGGCAGCGCCATTCTTGCCGTCCTGTGTGATCGCCTGCTTGAAGCTGTCGAGAGCCGCGGAGTAGTCCTGGCTCATGAGCTGGGCGCCGCCGAGGCGCGTGTAGGCCAGCGACGATTTCGGATCCGCGGCAACGGCCTGTCGCAAGGTTCTCGTGGCCGCGTCGAACCGCCCTGCCTGCAGCTCGGACTCGCCCTGGCGGATCAACGCCTCGGCGTCGGCCGCAAGGGCGGATAGCGACGGCGCCAACGCGACGGCGAGGATCAGTAGAGCGGTTCGCATGACGATTCCGGCTGACGGAGCAAACACCAAACGTAGACAAGGCAACAGGTTCGCGGCGAGGCTGACAGATCTCAATTGCCCGGATCGTCATCCCGGCAGGGAATACCGGGATCCAGACATCAGGGACAGAATTGGGAGCGTCCAAATGAGCTTTAGGCCCCGCCACCTTGGCCGTAGCAGGTCCCGACCCGCTCCCCATCCCCGCCTTCGCGGGGATGGGGAGGGACACGCTGTGACCGGGCTTACTTCAGGGCGCCCTTTCCGTAGCGTGCCTCGAATCCCTTACGGACCTTATCCAGAGACTCCTTGCTCATGCCGTTGAAGTACCAGTCGTGCCCGTCGATGGGCTTGAAGTACTTGTCGAGCATGGCATCGGCGAACTTCTCGTTGCCATCCTTCTTGCGCACTACCTCCTTCATCTCCGGGATCCACTTGAAGTAGGTGTGCTTGGCGACGTCATAGATGCCGTGCCACCAGGTGTAGTCCGGGCCGCTCATCGAAGCGCCGTGCCGTGCCCGGCGCCCCTCGTGGTGCCAGATCTCCCACCAGGTCCACTCGATCTCCTCGTCGAACGGCGCCGGTGTGATGTAGCCGTTCTTCTTGAGCTCTCCCATGACTCCCGCGATGGGCTTGGCGAACTTGTCGTTGTAAAGATCCACCACCGCGTCGAACTGCACATAGTGCCCGTTCACCACACTGGTGGAGTGGCAACCGTAGCAGATGTGCTGCATCTTGTTGCGCCGGTCCTCCCAGGTCAGCACCTCGACGACCGCGGACCCCTTGGCCTCGTCGCCCACCTTGGGGACGTCCTTCCCTTCCGGCACGTCGAACTCGTCGCCGTTTTCCAGCTTCACCAGGTTGATCTTGGTGGAGATCGGCGGACGCAACGTCCAGGAGATGCGCTCACCCACATCGTGCGTCTTGGCCTCCTTCGGGCCGGCGCTCATGTGACAGGTGGCGCAGGTGGGGGCAGCGCTATAGTCGACGCCGGCCACCCACTTGTCGGAGCCCAGGTTCATCTCGTCCACCTTCGCGCGGTAGATGATCCCGTGCTTGGACTCGTTGTAGACCTCGATCTGCGGATGGTCGGGACCGACGTGGCACTTGCCGCAGGTGTCCGGCGTGCGTGCCTGGGCGCGCGAGAAGCGGTGACGCCCATGGCAGGCGGTACAGGCGCCCCACGAGCCGTCGGGGTTTACCCGACCGATACCCGTGTTTGGCCAGCTGCCTGGCTTGGGCCGCCCTTTGTTCTTGCCCTCGGTCTCGAACTCGAGGACGCCGCCGTGGCATTGGCGGCACCCGGCATTCACCGCCGCCGGTCCGCCGACCACCTCGCCCAGCAGGTTATCGAGCGAGGCGAGAATCTGTCCCGCCTTGGCGTGGTGGGAGCCGTCCATCTGCTCGAACTCGGTCTTGTGGCACTTGGAGCAGTCTTTGGGCGTGACGACCACGGAGATGAGAGCACCTTCGTGCGTGAACGCGTCCGCATCGCCTTCCTGGGCCTCATGGCAGTCCAGGCAGTTGACCCCGGTCTGGCCGTGCTGGCTCTGGTTCCATTCCAGGTACAGACCGGGGTTCTCGGTCATATGGCACTCGACGCACTGCTGCCCTTTTGGTTTACCCCAATCGACCCCGTATTCTCCGCCGGGCCGAGCGGCCTCGGACGGCCCGACGTGCAGCGCCAGGGCCAGACCGGCGGCCGCGGCGGCCAGCCAAGCGGTTGTTCGACCTCCGCTGGTGGTACTCATTGTGCTCTCCTCTTTCCTGTAACGGACGGCCCGTCTCGGGTCCCGAGGGGCCGGCGAAAGTCTTGGCGGTGGAGAAGCGGAACGAGATTCAGCGAAGGCTTCTTTCTACCCCTCCTCTCAGCCCCCGCAGATCGAGCCCCCGGTCCCTAGGAGACGGCCTTAGTCGATCCCGTTGGCCGCGCCTGCTCTCGCTCCGACTTCGCACAGTCCACCCTGCCGTCGGCGGTCCGGAATAACCTTGACGGCGGTCAAGAATTGACGGAACGGGCACGCCCTATGACGAGCCTCAAGCCGCGCATATCCCGGGACTCGCGGCCGTCGGCGGCCGGCGCGCCGGTCCGCCGGCGCTGGAATCAGATCGCGGCCTCGGAACTCGATCGGGATAACGCTGTCTTTGATGACGTTTTTCCCAACCCACTCAACAACCGCAAGGGGCTTTTGCATGATCGAGGTTCGAGCGCTCACACGAGCTTACGGCGACCTCAAGGCGGTCGACGGGGTCTCCTTCGAGATCGGTCGCGGAGAGGTCGTGGGCCTGCTGGGGCACAATGGGGCCGGCAAGACCACCATCATGAAGATGCTCACGGGTTATCTGGAGCCGAGCGCGGGGAGCATCCGCATCGACGGCCTGGACATCGCCGAGGAACGGCGGGCGGTGCAGCAGCGGATCGGCTATCTGCCGGAGAACTGCCCCCTGTATCCCGAGATGGCGGTGATCGACTACCTGGAGTACCAGGGCGCCCTCCACGGCGTCCAGCCGGAGCGGCTGTCGTCAGCGGTACGCACCGCCGTCGAGCGAACCGCCCTCGGGCCGAAGGCCGGTGACCCGATCGCCATCCTGTCGCGCGGCTACCGGCAACGGGTGGGTGTGGCGCAGGCGATCCTGCACCGACCTGGGATACTCATCCTGGACGAGCCCACCAACGGCCTCGATCCTTCCCAAATCCAGCACATGCGGACCCTGATCCGCGAGCTCGCGGAGTCCGCCACCGTGATCCTGTCCACCCACATCCTGCAAGAGGTCGAGGCGGTGTGCGACCGAGTGCTGATCCTGCGCGCCGGCCGGCTGGCCCTGGACACGCGCATAGACGCCCTCGCCAGCTCGCGCCGGCTCCTCGTGACCCTGGACCGCGCGCCCGCCGAGGCCGAACCCCTGCTCGGCCACCTGGACGCAGTCAAGGCAGTGCTGCCGCTGGGGTCCGCCGGGGGCCGCTACCGCTACGCGCTGGACACGGCGGACCCGGAGCAGGCGGCACCCCTGGTCGCCCGCTCCACGGGGGACGCCGGCTGGTCGCTCTACGGGCTGCAGCCTGAGGTCAAGGATCTGGAGTCCCTGTTCGCCGAGGTGAACGAGTCGGTGGAGGTGGCACATGCATGAGGTCATGCGCGTCGCACGCAAGGAGCTGTGGGGCTTCTTCGCCTCGCCGGTTGCCTACATCTTTCTCGGCGCCTTCCTGGCCGTGAGTCTGTTCGTCTTCTTCTGGGTCGAGACCTTTTTCGCCCGCAACATCGCCGATGCCCGGCCCCTGTTCGACTGGATGCCGGTCCTGCTGATCTTTCTCGCGGCGGCGCTCACCATGCGCCTGTGGAGTGAAGAGCGCCGCGCCGGCACCCTCGAGACCCTGATGACCCTGCCGGTCTCGCCCCTGCGCCTGGTGCTCGGCAAGTTCCTCGCCGCCCTGGCCCTGGTCGCGGTGGCCCTCGCCCTCACGCTTCCCCTGCCGATCACCGTCTCGCTGCTGGGACCGATGGACTGGGGACCCGTCATCGGCGCCTACCTCGCCACCCTGTTGCTGGCAGCCGCCTACATCGCAATCGGGCTCTTCGTCTCTGCTCGCACGGACAACCCGATCGTCAGCCTCATCGGCACCGCGCTCCTATGCGGGGTCTTCTACATGCTCGGCTCGAACACCCTGACCGGCCTGTTCGGCCACCAAGGCGGAGAGATCCTCAAGCTGCTGGGAAGCGGCTCGCGCTTCGAGTCCATCACCCGCGGCGTCATCGATGTGCGCGACCTCTACTTCTATCTCAGCATTGTCGGCGTCTTTCTGGCCCTCAACGTCTACATCCTCGAGCGGCTGCGCTGGGCCGGCGACACCAGCAAGGTGCAGCTCCACCGTCGCTGGGGACTGGTCACCGCGCTCTTCGCCGTCAACTTCCTGGCGGGCAACCTGTGGCTGCAGCAGATCGGCTGGGCGCGCGCCGACATCACCCAAGGGCACGTCTATTCCATCTCCGATGCCACGCGCAACTACCTTGCCCAGCTTCAGGAGCCGCTGCTCATCCGCGGCTATTTCAGCGCCCACACCCATCCCTTGCTAGCCCCGCTGGTGCCGCAAATCCGCGACCTCCTGAAGGAGTACGAGATCGCCGGCCACGGCAAGGTACGGGTCGAGTTTCTGGACCCCCTGGAGAACCCCGACCTGGAGCGCGAGGCCGGCGAGAAGTACGGCATCCGGCCGGTCGCCTTCCAGACCGCAAGCAAGTACCAGGCAGGTGTCGTGAACTCCTACTTCGACATCCTGGTCAAGTACGGCGACCAATACGAGAAGCTCGGCTTCCGCGACCTCATCGAGGTCAAAGCGAGCGGCGAGACCGACCTGGAGGTGCGCCTGCGCAACCCGGAGTACGACATCACACGGGCAATCAAGAAGGTGCTCTACGGCTATCAGGGCGGGGGTGACGTGTTCCAGAACCTCACCAAGCCCGTCGTCTTTCACGGCTACGTCTCCGATCCGTCGAAGCTGCCGGCACCGCTGCCCCAGCTTCGCTCGGACCTGGAGTCGGTGCTCAAGGAGCTTGGCCAGCAGTCCCGCGGCAAGCTGACCTTCGACATCCAGGACCCGGATGCGGGCGACGGGGCGCTCGCCCACGAGATACAGGACCGCTTCGGTTTCCAGCCCTTGGTGCTCGGACTCCTGGATCAGAACCCGTTCTACTTCTACATGGTTCTCGAGCAAGGCGACCATGTCGTACCCCTGCCGCTGCCTGAAGAGACCACGAAGGCAGGGCTCAAGCGTGCCATCGAGGCCGGGATCAAACGGTTCGCGCCCGGGTACCTGAAAACCATCGCCCTCTACACCCCGAATCAGGGGGGCGGAATGATGATGCCGGGCGGCCAGGGCTACCAGCAGCTCAAGGACAGCCTGGGCGAGAACGCGGTGGTCCGCGACACGGACCTTACGAACGGCAGCGTCCCCGATGACGCGGACCTGCTCCTGATGGTGGGCCCCGAGAGCCTCGACCAGAAACAGGTCTTCGCGATGGACCAGTTCCTCATGCAGGGGGGCACGGTGGTCCTCGCCGCCTCCCCTTACCACGTTGACCTCGGCGGGAAGGCCATCTCCGCCCACAAGCAGCCCACGGGCCTCGAGGGCTGGCTTGCCAACGCCGGCCTGACGCTCGACCCGACGCTGGTCCTCGACCCCCAGAACACGCCCTTCCCCATTCCCGTGGAGCGGCAACTTGGAGGTTTCGTGGTCCAGGAGGTCCAGACGGTCGCTTACCCCTACTTCCCGGACATCCGAAGCGACGGCATGGATCAGACCACTGGCATCACCTCGGGCCTCGGTCAGATCACCCTCAATTGGACCTCCCCGCTCACCGTAGACCCGGACAAGAACAAGGAGCGCAAGGTCACGCCGCTTCTCAAGAGCTCTGCAGGCGCCTGGACCAATGCATCGGAGGATATCCAGCCGGACTACGACGCTCACGGACACCTCGGGTTCGCGCCCGGTACCGACATGGGCCGCAAGCTGCTTGCGGCAGCGGTAGAAGGCCGGTTCAAGTCCTTTTTCGCAGGTAAGCCCTCGCCCCTCCTGGAAGAGGAGAAGCAGAAGAGCGAACAGCAGGACAAGGACAACAATGCCGACGCGGCAAACAAGGATGCCGCCGATGCGGCCGGGCAAGAGAAGGACAAGCCCCCGGTCATCTCCGGTGTGGTGGAGTCCTCTCCCGCCTCGGCGCGGCTGATCCTGATCGGCTCTGCGAGCTTCCTGACGGACACGGCTATCAGCCTGGCCACGGAGGCGACGCGCACCCTTTACACCAAGCCGGTCGAGCTCATCCAGAATGCGGTCGACTGGTCCCTGGAAGACCGCGGGCTTCTGGCGTTGCGCGGTCGCGGCCAGTATTCGCGGCTGCTCAAGCCCCTGGACCGCCGGGAGCAGATGTTCTGGGAGTACCTCAACTACGCCCTGGCGTTGGCAGGCCTGGGGCTTGTCTACTGGCTCCATCGACGCAGCCGCATGCGGCGTCAGGAGCACTACAAGGCGGTCATGTCCGCGGGGAGGGCCTGAATCATGCCGACCACCCAGTCACCCCACGCCGCGAGCGCGCCCGACTGGCGCGCCCTCCTCTCCTCGCGCCTGGTGATCGCACTGGGAGCGCTGCTCGTCCTGCAGCTGCTCCTCGCCCTGGTGCTGGATCTGCGCAGCATCAACCTGAGTCCGGCGGCCTCGCAAGGCCCCCTGCTCAGCTTCGATCAGGCCAAGGTGACGCGCATCCGCATCGAGAGCCCCGGAAAGGACGCGCTCGTCATCGAGAAGACGCCCAAAGGCTGGCACATCCCCAGCCTCTGGGACTTCCCGGCGGCCGATTTTCGGGTAACCGATCTGCTCACCAAGCTCGCGGCGCTGCAGAAGCACCTGCCCGTCGCCACATCGGAGGCCGCTTCGAAGCGCTTCAAGGTGGCGGACGACACCTTCGAGCGCCGTCTGACCATCGAAGGCGACAAGGGTCCGCTCGCCACGCTCTACCTCGGCGACTCACCCGGGTTCCGCCGGCTGTTCGTGCGCGCCGACGGCGACAAGGCCATCTACGAAGCGGAGCTTGCCCTTTTCGACGCCTCGGACAAGCCAGACGACTGGAGCGACAAGAATGCCCTGCACCTCAAGGAAAAGGACGTCCAGCGGGTGGAGCTCCCGGGGATCGTGCTGGCCCGAGGTGACAAGGGCGCCTGGAAGCTCGGCGATCTCGCCGCGGGCGAGACCCTGAACGGCAAGGCGGTCGAGGACGCCGTTCGCAAGGTGTCGACCCTCGACTTCCTATCGGTGCTCGGTAAGGGGGACAAGCCGGAGTACAAGCAGCAGACACCGGCGCTGGAGTACAAGGTCCAGCTGGCGACCGATGAGACGCTCACCTATCGCATCTCCAAGCCGGAAAAGGGCGACGACTATGTCCTCAAGGCGTCGAACAGCCCCTACTACTTCAGCGTTTCCAAGTACACGCTGGATGGACTGACCGATATCAAGCACGCCGGGCTCGTGGAGGGCAACGAGAAGAAGGCGACCATCCCCTCTGCGGCACCTGCCGCCGGTACGACCGGCAGGGCGCAGACGACTCCATCCCCCAGCCGCGCAACGGAAGCACCCAAGCCAACGCCTCCCGTGGTCCAGGCACCCGCGGCCAAGACCCCGAGCGCGGCAGGTCCGCAGGTCCCAGCCGTCCAGCCCCCCAGCCAAAGGCGCCAGTGCGGAAAGCCCACCCGCTCCGGCTGCCAGATCCCGCAGGCAAGTACGCCCAGTGCGGAAGCCCCTCCCGCCTCCGCTGTCCCGGCACCTCCGGCGAAACCGCCCGCCGCGGAAAGTCCGCAAGCCGCCGCCCCGGTCCAAGCGCCGCCGGCCGGCACGTCGGTCCCCATGGGTGCTGGAGACCCCAAAGGTGGTTCGGCCGCAGAGAGTCCACGGCCCGGCGACGCCATGGAGGACGTGAAACCCCGCGCGCCGACGGCCAATGCGAGCACAGACGCACAGCCCGCGCCATCCGCCAGTCCCGGCGGACAGCAGCCACCCGCACAAGGGGCACCGGCTGCGAGGGACGTCGCATCACCGTCGTCAAGTGCGGCTGGGGCATCAGGCGAGTAGCGAGCGCTTTACCGGCCGCACGGACGGCTTGATACGAGCCTCTTCAAACCGTCCCGATCGCCCAAACTGCCCATGCCGGCTACACTTGAACCCGAACGAAATGCTAGGTTGAGGAGCCAACGATGCCCAAGCAGAGTGCGCCCAAACGTCCGACAGGCGGGTCCATCGATGCCGGCCGGCTGGACAAGGTGGTTGCCGAGGCCCGCCGAGCTCGGGAGGACCGGGAGCGCGGCTACCGCGAGCAGGCGCTGAAGCTCTACCCCTGGGTCTGCGGCCGCTGCGGACGCAGCTTCACCTACGCCAATGTGCAAGAGCTGACGGTCCATCACCGGGACCACAACCACGACAACAACCCGCCGGACGGCAGCAACTGGGAGCTGCTGTGCCTCTACTGCCACGACAACGAGCACAGCCGTTACGAAGATCATCTTGCCGGCGGCGGCCAGGCGCTCGGTGAATCCGGTAAACAGGAGACGACCCACCGGCCCTTCGAGGCATTGCAGCAGCTCCTGAAGAAAGGCGACTGAGCCTGCCCCGAATCCGCCACCCATCAACCGGACGATCCTGCTCAAGGCAAGGACGTCCGTTCCCGGTGTGCTGTGCGTACCCCTCGGCGTTTGCGAGAATACGATTCCGCTGGCACCAGCCGACGCCCCAGCCAACTTCCTGAAAGGACCCTTCAATGACCGATCCTACGCCCCACCCCGGCTCCCCCGCGTCCTCGACCGCCGTTGACGCCGACACGATCCGCCAGCGCGTGCGCGGCGACTACGCCCAAGTCGCTCGGGCGAGCGACAGCGGGTCCTGCTGCGGGGAGACAAGCAGCTGCTGCGGCGTCTCCGAGGATGTCCAGATCAACACCCTGATCTCCGTGCGCCTCGGCTACAGCCGGGACGACCTGGAGGCCGTGCCCGAAGGCGCCGACATGGGTCTCGGGTGCGGGAATCCGCGTGCCATCGCATCGCTTCGCACAGGGGAGGTGGTCGTGGACCTCGGGTCGGGCGGCGGCTTCGACTGCTTCCTCGCCGCACAAGAGGTCGGCCCCGAGGGCCGCGTCATCGGCATCGACATGACCCCGGACATGGTCACCAAGGCGCGGAACAACGCCGCCAAGGCCCACTACGCCAACGTGGAGTTTCGCCTCGGCGAGATCGAGCACCTCCCCATCGCCGACAACACGGCGGACGTGATCATCTCCAACTGCGTCATCAACCTCTCCCCGGACAAGCGCCAGGTCTTCCGCGAGGCATTTCGCGTGCTCAAGCCCAGCGGGCGGCTGGCAATCTCGGATGTGGTCGCCACCGCCGAGCTGCCCCCCGAGATGAAGAGCGACCCCAAGCTGCACTCCGGCTGCATGGCCGGGGCCTCCATGATCGAGGACCTGGAAGCGATGATCCGCTCGGCGGGATTCCAGGACGTCGGGATCAGCCCGAAAGACGAATCCCGCGAGCTCATTCGCGACTGGGCGCCCGGGCGCGGCGTGGAGGACTACGTCGTGTCTGCCTCGATTGAGGCGGTCAAGCCCTGATACGCTGACCGTAAGTCGGCCACGCATCCCCGGACCGATCGAATGATCGAGGTCACCCCCAAGATCACCCTCGACGACAAGGAGCTCGAGGAGCGCTTCATCCGCTCTCCCGGGCCAGGGGGTCAGAACGTCAACAAGCTCTCGACGGCGGTGCAGCTGCGGTTTGATATCGCCCGGTCGCCGTCCCTACCCGAGGACGTGCGGCGCCGGCTGATCAGGCTTGCGGGCCGCAGGGTCAGCACTGATGGCGTCCTCACCATCGAGGCCCACCGCTTCCGCACCCGCGAGCGCAACCGGGAGGACGCCGTCGAGCGCCTCGTCGAGCTCGTCCGTCTGGCGGCCCATCAGCCGAAGCCGCGCAAGAAGACCCGCCCTACGCGGGCATCCAAGGAGCGCCGACTGGAATCCAAGCGTCAGCGGAGCAACGTCAAGCGACACCGACGAACAGCCCCGTTGGGAGATCTCTAGCTAGACCATACCCGCACCGCACACCGAAAAGATAGCTGCCGGCGCGGAGGATGAAGGAGTAACGAACGTGCTATTCACCCCGAAGCAGTATGCCTCCAAGTACCTCGACATGGATGTCTACGTCTTCTCGGGTCCGCTTACGACGCCAATGCCCGCGGCCAAGAGTGCGGGTGCAACCCTGAGGCCTGTCGTGGACATCGGCTCGTGGGTGCGGATTCGCGTCGGAAGCTATCGCCTCGGTGCCGCCTGGGCGGAGCGCGGAGGGGATCCCAAGAAGCTCGATGACAAGAAGGACCACTACTACTTCAGCAACCTCACCGGCGCGGTCAGAGGTCGCCAAAGGATCAAGACCAAGATCAAGCGCATCGACGATGTCGTCGAATCTCGGGAATACGACTACAGCGAAATCTCGTACGCTTTGGTAGCGCCGTTCTACGGCAAAGGCTACCCGGAAGACGTTCAGCTGGCTCTGCAAATGCGGCACCGTTTCCAAAAGACGAAATTCACTCTGCAGCAATTCGTCAAGGCGAGCTTTATCGGCTTGGACTGCAATGGCTTCGTGGGCGGCTATATCGAGCGGCGCAACGCGCAGGATAAGTGGCTACGGAAGTCGGCCTCGAAGACCAGCGCACGAATCGCGGATCTTCTCGGGCCTCCGTCACGCTACTTCACCTCTTGGGACGACTTCCGGCCACCCGGTCCGACCTGCCTCATCCTCGGACTTTGCGATGCACAGGGCAATGTCAAAGATCACACGCCCGACGGAGGCGTCGGACACATCGTCATTACAGAACCGAACAGTCTAAGAAAGCACTCCCCCACCGGTCCCGTCGACGTGGAAGCGGTCGAGTCCACGGGAGGGCTCGGTCTGACCTCCGGCCCTTACCGGATATTGACCATGCATCTGGACAAGAGCAAACGCGCCTTCTTTCATGTGGACCGGGGACCGCATAAGGGCAAGGAATACTTCCGTATTACTGAGCTGCTCCCGTGATTCGTCGACTGGCATGGAGCGAGTAGAGGCCCGGACGTCGCGCTGAGTGCGTGCTCAACTCTACCGCGCTCGAAATTCCCGGTGGATCCTGCGGCAATGCCGACGGCTTCCTTATAGCAAATTGCCGCATTCGAAGAGCCACCGGACAGTGATGAGGGCACCGGCGGTGGCGCCAATTGTGAGGCTTCCGGCTCCTCCCGCGAACGGCCTCGGAAGCGCCTCGATCACGCACCACTTTCTGTGTTCCCGGCGCCGGCGGGGATGAACCGTCGCCCTGAGCATTGCGCATGGTGATTACCGCTATTCCTCAGCTGCTACGAAGGGCTTGCTTTTCACGGGGCTGCGCGCCGTCCTTGGCACCTGATTTCCGCCATTCCCCCGGATCCAGCCCGGGGCAGGCTCTGCCGGAACGACGACGTTGATTCGTGCCTGGGCGTCATCCGGGCAGGGAGTGCCGGGATCTAGGCCCCACGGATGGAGTGCAAAGTGTTCCGGCTGAGTTTCAGGACCAATCACCTTGCAAATCGCTCGCACAGGCTCACGTTTTAGCCACCCCCTGTGCTAACAATGTCGTCTCAATCTGGAGGGAATAGCCCCGTTGGATGACATTCCGACCTATTTCCGCTACTGGGGTAAGGCCGATTCCGGCTGCGAGGGCGAGCCGAAATGGCATCCGTTCGCCTACCACTCGCTCGATGTCGCGGCCGTGGCGGAAGCGCTGTGGGATTGCTCCTCGGCTGTCCGACGTGCGTTCCGCGTTGCATTCGCAACCGATGATCAGCCCGCCCTGCGTGCCTGGGTGCTGTTCTTCGTCGCCCTGCACGACGTCGGAAAGCTGCACGCGCTGTTTCAGATCAAGGCATCCGACGCGCTGGCTGCCGCTTGGCGGCAATGCGACCCTTCCCGCATCCGGCGTCGCCCGTACGACCATGGCTGCGACGGCTATGCGCAAGCTGACGCGGAGATTCGCGACTGGGTCGGTTCCAGCCGACCAACGATCATCGATGCCTTCGCCGGCTGGCTCGGCGCGGTGGCAGGCCATCACGGCTCGATCTGCCTGCCTGACGACGACAAGCGCATCCGCGAGTACGCGGCGGCAGAGATACGCAATCAGGACGCGGCGGCTCGCCGGGCCTGGGTCGAAGAGGTCGCCGAGCTATTCTTGTCGCCAGCGGGCCTATCCCTGCCGGATGTACCCCCTTCGATCAGCACGGCCGCACAGAATCTGCTCGCCGGTTTCTGCAGCCTCTGCGACTGGATCGGCTCCAACGCCGAGCTGTTCCCGTACAAATCGCCGACCCTATCCCCCGCGGACTACCTGACGTGGGCGAGGGGACACCTGGCCACGGAAGACGCGTTAAACCGGTTCGGCCTGACGTCGACGCCGCTGACCTATCGCGGCATCTCCGCGCTGCTCAAATCGAACGAGACGCCGCGCGGCGTCCAACTGCTGGTCGACGCACTCCCCGCACAAGGCGGCCTGACCATCGTCGAGGCCCCCACCGGAAGCGGCAAGACGGAAGCCGCACTCGCCTACGCCTGGCGTCTGCTCGAAACGGGCGCAGCGGACTCCGTCGTCTTCGCGCTGCCCACCCAAGCGACGGCGAACGCCATGCTCACCCGCGCACAAGCATTCGCGGCACAGGCGTACGGCCTCGCCAACATCGTGCTCGCGCACGGTAATCGCGACCTGCATACCGGGTTCCGCCAACTGGTGAACGCCGCACGGCCCGGCACCGCCCAGCGGAGCGAGGAAGCAGGGGTTCAGTGCTCCACTTGGCTGGCGAGCAGCCGCAAGCGGGTGTTCCTTGGGCAAATCGGTGTCTGCACCGTCGACCAGGTGCTCCTATCCGTGCTGCCGGTGCGGCACAGCTTCGTGCGCGCGTTCGGGCTCAGCCGGGCGGTATTGATCGTGGATGAGGTCCACGCCTACGACGCCTACATGAACGGCCTGCTGAAGGTCGTCCTGCAGCGTCACAAAGCAGCCGGTGGGAGTACCGTGCTGCTATCGGCCACCTTGCCTTCGGCCGTGCGTCGAGAGTTGATGGAGGCATGGAACTGCGCAGCCGACGAGGAGGCACCCTACCCCGCACTCTGGACGACAAGCGACGGCAAGGCGACACCGCTCGCACTCCCGGACGCTGTGCGCCCCGACGAGCGGACGGTGGCGGTCACCCTGCACAAGGTCGACGGCGCCTTCCCCGACGAAGCCCTGCTGACACGCATCGTCGCTGCCGCACAAGCCGGTGCACTGGTCGGGATCGTGCTGAACACCGTGGACGACGCCCAGCGTCTTGCGCGGCACCTGCGGAACATTGCTGGTGAGATTCCCGTAGACCTGTTCCATGCCCGCTTCAGGCTGTGCGACCGTCAGGCCATCGAGCGCGACGTTCTTGCCCGCTACGGCCGCGATGCGGAACGAGCCCGCGGACGCATCCTGGTGGCAACGCAGGTCATCGAACAAAGCTCGACCTCGATTTCGACTGGCTGGTACCAACTCTGCCCGATCGCTCTCTTCAGCGACTCGGCCGCCTACATCGCCACGCACGAGCGCAACGCCCTCCGGGTTGCGAAACACCGACCTGCGCCGTCCTCAGCCCACCCGGTACCGACTACGGGCTACACGGGTTTTTCTACGGAGACCCACGGCTCCTGTGGCGGACGGAGCAACTGCTCGCCTCGCGCCGGGAGATCGTCTTCCCCGCTGCCTATCGGGATTGGATCGAACTGGTCTACGGAGATGCGCATGGAACGAGGACGAGTGGGGAGTGGAGCCGGATGAGGTCGAACAGGAACACTACACCTGGATCCAGAAGCGAAAGCTGGCCGAAGCTGAAGCAAAGCGCCTCACATCCACCACGATGGAGGAGTTCCGTGACGAAGACAGCCGGGCGACTTCCCTCACCCGCGACGGCGAGATGAGCCTGTCCCTGTTGCCGATGCTCGCTGACGGGTGCCTACTGGATGGCACCCGCGTAGCTGACTTGGACGAGCGCGACCGGCCGGAAACCCTGCTCCTCAATTCCGTACCCGCACCCGCGAGCTGGGGTGACCGACTTCATGGCTGCCGTGCGGACGACGATATCCACGATGGACGCTATCTCATCGAAATGACGCAGGAGGACGAAACCGTGTGGACCGATACGAAACATCAGCTGCGCTACTCGGTCAGCTACGGACTGGAGAAGACGGATGAACCTGCTTGAGGACCCCTGGATTCCCGTTCGCGCCAACGGCGGCACCGGCGAATTCCGCCTGCTCACCTTT
Source organism: uncultured Gammaproteobacteria bacterium (assembly GCA_963824085.1). GTDB lineage: Bacteria > Pseudomonadota > Gammaproteobacteria > Chromatiales > Chromatiaceae > JARRNE01. The sequence continues at coordinate 612 of CAWGNT010000024.1, read as the reverse complement.
CGGGAGCTTCTAGGCGAAGCTGGGTCCTGGCGCATCAGCTTGCCCAGGGACGACTTCGAGCTGGCCTGCCTGCAGCTGCTCGTCTCGATGACCCAGGTCCTGTTCCTGCCCCGGGACGACGACGAGCTTTGGAACCGCATGGAGCAACCGCTCGACGCCGCGAGCTTCGACGCCGGAATCGCCCCCGCCGCCGACTGGTTCGATCTGGACCACCCGACCCAGCCCTTTATGCAGACCCGCGGCGTCAAAGCGGCAGAAACCACGCCCATCCAGAAGCTGCTGATCGGCCTGCCGGAAGGAAACAATCACTGCTTCTTCAATCAGGTCGGCGAGGTCTCCGCCCTCTCCGGCGCCGCGGCAGCAATCGCCCTGTTCAACCAAGCCGTGAATTGCCCGAGCTTCGGGGGCGGTTTCAAAGGGAGCCTGCGCGGTGGCGCCCCCATCACCACCCTGGTCGACGGACCCGACCTGCGCCAACAGATCTGGCGCAACGTCCTAACCGAGGCGCGCCTGCAGGAGGAGCCTGCCCGATTGGCGCCCCAACCTTTCGGCCGATCGCCCGACCTGGGTCGATCCCATCAAGGAGAAAGAAACCGTCTACTCCAACCAGAT
>CAWGNT010000023.1:0-562501 GCA_963824085.1 uncultured Gammaproteobacteria bacterium | reverse complement strand
AGGGCAGCGCTCTATCCAGCTGAGCTACGGGCGCAAGACTGCCGGCAACAGCCCCCCGTTGCCGGTCGAATGGTATGGGCGCTGCAGACTGGACGGCGCCGCCGGTTGCCAGCTCTCGAGCAATTCCTGCCCCCATCCGATGCTCAAGAAGGATACCTAGTCCGCGCTGTCGCGTCTACGCGAAACACGGCTGGTCCGGCACGGGACTCGCCACGAGAGCGCCAACATACGGTAAGATTCGCATCTTCTAACGCATGATCCCGCAACACGCTGCTGGGTGGGAATCGTACTGGGGAGAGTGAAAGTGAGCGAGCACAGAAGCACTGAGTTTGGAACGTCCGTCGTTGCGCTTATCGCAATCGGACTCTTGGTGGCCCTCGTGTATGTCTTGACGGCGGGGCGGTTCGTTGCTCCCGCGGTGGGAGCCGGTACGCCAGAGGAGATCGCCGCGCGGCTCGCGCCTGTCGGCTCCGTGAAGGTGGCCAGCGCAACTCCCACACAGCCCGCGGCTGCGGGGAAGCCCGCGCCGACGCCCGGAGAGCAGGCATCCGCCGGGGGCGGAGACGACGCGGGTAAGGCACTCTTCGACAAGACCTGCTCCGCCTGCCACGCGACGGGCGTTGCCGGTGCCCCCAAGTTGGGCGACAAGGCGGCATGGGAGCCGCGTATTGCCCAGGGTATGGACGCCCTGCTGCACTCCGCCATCAACGGCAAGAATGCCATGCCTCCGCGCGGCACTTGCGCGAACTGCTCCGACGCGGAGCTCAAGGCTGCGATCGAGTACATGGTCTCGAAGGTTCAGTAGTAGCCTTCTGTCGGGGCGGCGGCTCTGGAGCCGCGCCCGCCTCGCACCCGTCGTCGCTTACTCCACCTGCAATAACCCCTTCAGGCCGGCGAGGTGAGCGTTGCCGCGGGCGCGGCGCTGCTCCGAATCGGCCGTGCGTTTCGTGTCCCAGTCGAGCTCCGTATCGGGTAGCTCCAGCAGAAAGCGGCTGGGCTCGCTGGGGAGCAGCTCCCCACAGCGTTTGCGTTGGCGGGCCAGGGTGAAGGTGAGCGTCTGCCGCGCCCTCGTGATTCCCACATAGGCGAGACGCCGCTCCTCCTCGATGTTGTCCTCCTCGATGCTCGTCCGATGGGGTAGCAGCTCCTCCTCCATCCCGACCAGGAAGACGTGCGGAAACTCCAGGCCCTTGGCGGCGTGCAGGGTCATGAGTTGAACACGATCGCCGCCCTGCGACTCGTCGCGCCGATCCAAGATGTCCATCAGCGAGAGGTGGCTCACCATCTCCGCAAGCCCCTTCTCCTGCGGCCCATCCTTACAGAGGTCGTCGAGCCAGTTGAGAAGGTCGCCGACGTTCTCTATGCGCCGTTCCGCCGCTTGTCGACTCGACGCGTTTTCGTGCAGCCAGGCCTCGTAGTCCATGGACTCCACCAGTGCCCGCACCGCCGCAACCGGCTGGCGTTCCGCTCGCTGCGCATGGTGGCGGATCCAGAAGGCGAACTCGGACAGGCGTTCCCGCGCCCGCTCGGACAGACGGTGCGCCAGTCCGAGCTCCTCACAGGCCCCCAGGAGCCCTACACCGCGCTCCGCGGCGTAGTCGGCCAGCGTCTCCAGCGTCGCCGGTCCGATCTCCCGGCGCGGTGCGTTGACAATGCGCAAGAAGGCCGCATCGTCGTCCGGATTCGCGAGGAGGCGCAGATACGCCATCACGTCCTTGATCTCTGAGCGTGCGAAGAACGAGGTCCCGCCGCTCAGAAAGTAGGGGATGTTGTGCTGTCGCAATGCCTTCTCGAAAGGTCGCGATTGGTAGTTGCCGCGGTAGAGGATGGCGTAGTCGCCGAAGCTCTCGCCCTTTGTGAAGCGGCGGTGGAGTATCTCCGAGACGACCCGCTCCGCCTCGCTGGGCTCGTCGCGACACGTGATGACCCGCGGCTGATCGCCGGGACCATGCTCACTCCAGAGCCGCTTCACGAACACGTGGGGGTTGTTCTCGATGAGGACGTTGGCGAGGCCGAGGATGCGGCCGCTGGAGCGGTAGTTCTGCTCCAGCATGATAACCTTCAGCGTCGGGTAGTCCTTCTGCAGGCGGGCCAGGTTTTCCGGACGGGCGCCACGCCAGGCGTAGATGGACTGGTCGTCGTCGCCAACGACCGTGAACGCGCCGCGCGGCCCGACGAGGAGCCGCACGAGCTCGTACTGGGCGCCGTTCGTGTCCTGGTACTCGTCGACCAACAGGTAGCGCAAGCGCTCCTGCCAGGTATCGCGCGCGGCGGGGTGTGTCCGGAACAGTTGTACCGGCGCGGCAATCAGGTCGTCGAAGTCCACCGCGTTGTAGGCTCGCAGGCTGCGTTCATAGGCCGCGAACAGGCGAGCCAGCCCTGCCTCGTACTCGTCCTGAGCTCGGCTCAGGGCTTCTTCGGGCGTGGTGAGGTCGTTCTTACAGCGCGATATCCACGCATGGACGGCGCCAGGGGTTGTTGACCCGTCTTGCTCTTGCTTGCGCAGGTGGTCCCTGAGCACGGCTTCGGAATCCTGCGTGTCGAACAGGGAGAAGCCGCTGCGGTAGCCCGCCAGCCGGTAGTCTCGGCGAAGGATGCTCAGCCCCAGGGTGTGAAAGGTGCAGATTGTGACTCCGCGCGTGTCAAGCCGCTTGAGCCGGCGTGCCACGCGCGTCTTCATCTCGCGTGCCGCCTTGTTGGTGAAGGTGACGGCACAGACGTGACGAGGCGCCATCCCGCACTCGCCGAGCAGGTAGGCGATTTTCCGGGTAATGACGCGCGTCTTGCCAGAGCCGGCCCCGGCGAGCACCAGCAGGGGGCCACCGATGTACGTGACAGCGCGTTGCTGGCTGGGATTGAGGTCGCTCATCGGTAGCTGCATCCTGTCCGCCGACTCCGCGGCGCTCGGTCTGGGTCGGGGCCGCCGTCTTCCGGGCCAGCCTCGCCGCGGGGAGATGGCACGGCGGGCAGGAAGAATAGCGCGGCGCGCGGCAGGGAAGAAACGCGGGAAATTCCCGAAGCGACGTACTACCATAAGGCGGTCTCCTGTTGTAGAAAGGCCGGCCCGCCCCATGAAATCAACGCTTGTCGCTGCTGCGCTCACAACGACCTTAAACGTTGCGGTCGCGCAGCCCGTGCCCGAAGGGGTCCCGGAGGCGCCCTCCCTGCCACCCCCATCCTATCAAGGGGAAACGGTGGAGCCGGAGGTCACCATCATCGAGACCGAGAAGAGCACCATCTATGAGTACCGCGTTCACGGCCAGCTGTACATGGTGAAGGTGAAGCCCGTGGTGGGTCCGTCGTACTACATGCTCGACACCAACGGGGATGGCGTATTGGATACGCAACAAAACCGCGTCTGGAACAACGCGGTTCCGCAATGGCTCCTGTTTAGCTGGTAAGGGGCGAGCCGCTTTTTCCAGGACGGGCCGTTATCCCCTCGCTGCTCTACCCCTGTCCCGGGCACGATTGGCGGTTTCGGCGGTCTTCCCCATCTGCAGAGCTCCGGCTGCGCCCGGCGCGCCAGCCCAGCGGTCAATACTTCCCGGGACGTTCGACTCCGCTCGTCTGCACTCTACCGAACGGTGTCGCCGGTCCCATTTGAACCAGTTCCCGGAACAGCTCGGGCTGGGGATCGCGAAACATGACGCCAACCCCGGGGCCGCTATGGTGGATCACCACGGCTGGTATCAGCCGGTACTTACCACGGTGATCGAGCTCAAGCTCCATCAGGGTACCCGAGGGCAAGGTTAGGTTGCGCACCTCCAGGTACAGGCCGTCCGTGGACAGGTCACGCGCCCGAGCGCAGAGAAACCGGCGCTTGCGATAGCGGATCTGCACCCTGAGCTCGACTGCAAACCGCTCGCCGTATCTGCGTTCCACACTCATGTGTCCTGGCCTCGTCTGTGTTCTCTCTTAGTCGCCATATCTTAGTGCGTGAATTTGACGAAGCTGCGGAGCTCTTGTGACAAACCGATGACCCTAAAAAGAACAGTTCACCACGAAGAGCACGAAGAAACACGAAGTAGAACAACGGCGAAATAGGAAATGGGGGTAGATCCGACTTCACCCTCCACCTGATGGCGCAATTGGAAGTAGCTATTTGAAGCTCTTCGTGTTTTTCGTGTCCTTCGTGGTTCGACTTCCGAATCTAGGATGACGCTTCGTCATGCGTATCGATGCTGGGGAGACTGGTGTGGGTAACCAAACGACACCCATATTTGACGGCCACCTCCACATCATCGACGAGCGGTTCCACCTCACGGTCAACGCGGCTTACCTGCCCGGTCCGTTCACCGCAGAGAGCTACCTCGCTCGGGTCGAGCCGCTTGGAGTGGTTGGGGGAGCGGTCGTCTCGAAGATGACACACTGGTCCGTAACGCCCTCTTCGAGAATGGCGTCAGGCTTTACCGACTGGCAGTGATTCCAGGATGCGGCCGGTCCGGATAAGAACCGGTCGCGACGGGCCTAGGGTCTTTGCTTGGCGGTCGGGCGAAATGACCCTGGCTGGGTTGAGACGGCGGGTGCCGCTTGGAGGCACAAAAAGAAACCCCGGAGCCTTGGGGTACAGGCATCCGGGGCAATCGCTTCCCCGGCTGGGGCTGCCGGGAAATGGGAGCCGCTAAGGGAGGGGGGGATTCAAGCGGCTCCGCGTCACGTAACGCTCATCCGGTAAGAACACGCGGATGCGAGAAAGTTCAGTCCGGATCTTGCCCGTTTCTGAACAGGCCGCCGGGGTTGGTCTTTCGCCCTGGAGCTTGGCGACGGAAACCCGTCCGCGGCAACAACCGAGGCCGGCCGCGACTCAGGCAAAAGCGTGCTCGGCCCCGCGATAGTGGCCGCTGATGTTTACGACGACCGGGTGTCCGTCACATTGGGCCTGCCAACACTCCAGGTCCCGATTCCACTGAATCGTAAGGGGCGCGAAGGCTCCTTTGTCGACGACGCCCTCGCAATGGATCTCCTGAGGATCGAGAGTTACCGTGGCCGCACCCTCGGCCTCGACGGACATGACGGAAAAGTTGCCCCGGAAGTGGCCGCAGCCTTCGCAGCCTACGCCGAAGAGCTGGACAACGGTACCGACCTGCGGGAGCCTGCTCATCATCTTATCCTCAACCGTTTGCCAACCGATGGGGTTTCGCGCCGACTAGTCCGAGAGCCCGTTCAGAGTCGCTACGACTGCCGACGCCCCGGATGATGCCCATGAAGATGGCGATCCGGGCCGTAACGCCAATTTTCGATATATTAGCGGATTCTTCTGTATCTTTCAGCATGACTTGGTATCGTCCTGTGATCGGGCTTCCGCTTTGCGGTACCCGATGGCCCGTCGGGCGCCTTCGCTTCCCTTGACGAGCACGTCGTGGCTGCGGCTGTGACCCGGGACGAGCGAAGCCGGTGCGAGAGGATGTCTGGCCCGATGCCGAAGTCCCCTATTGCGCTGCGGGGTCGAGACCCAGGACCTCGAGATAGCGCCGTGAGCTTGCCTCCTGACTGTACTCGGACACTGCCCCCATCAGGGTCTCGGGGGGCGGAGGATGATCGAGGGTGTCGGCCATAGCGGCCGACAGTCCGTCGACGTCGCCCATCGGCACGAGGGGACCGAAGCGACCATGGTCCAACAGCTCCCGTGGCCCGCTCGGGCAGTCGGTCGATACGACAGGCGTCCCCAGCGCCATGGCCTCCGTCAAGACGTTGGGCGAGCCCTCCCAAGCGGAAGAGAGGACGAACAGGCTCGCGCGCGCTACGAAGGGGAAGGGGTTGGCCTTGAACCCGGGTAGCTGCACCTGTTCCGACAACGTGAGCTCCCGGATCAAGCTCTCCAGTTTCCCCCGGTCTCCGCCGTCGCCCAAGATGAGGAGCCGGCACGGGCGCGTGCGACGCAGCTGAGCAAACGCGCGGATCAGGGTGGGAAAGTCTTTCTGGCGCTGAAAGCGCCCGGCTCCCAGAATCACCGGCGGCTCACCCGGCTGGAGCCAGGGGTGGCTGCACGTTTTTTCCGCGAGCGCACGCAGCTCGGGCGTAATCACCGGGTTGCGGATCACCTTGATGCGCTCGCGCGGGATGCGGGCGATCGTGGCGGTGTCCTCCGCCACCCCTTCCGACACAGCGACTATCTGGTCCACCGTAGGATATAGCCGGCGGACTGGCCAGTAGCGCAGCCACCGCTCCAGCGCCGATTTGCTCCCCATGGCGGCGGAGAGATTGGTCCCCAGGCGCAGCACCAAGCGGGTGCCCGTGCCCGCCAAGCGACGCGCCGCCACCGCCGTCCTGCCGGCCCGGTCCTTCGCAGCCAGGACAGCTCCGGGGCGCTGTCGGCGAAGATAATGGGCCAGGCCGGGCACCGCCAGGAAGGTGTGGTTTGTGCCCAGTCGCACCACTCGCACCTCCTGAGGGAGCCGGTTCAGGTGGGGGCTCTCCGCCCTTACCATGACCAGGTCAACCGCCTGCCCAAGCTCCACAAACCCGCGGATCAGGCTCACGAGCATGCGCTCCACTCCGCCCGAACCGGAAAAAGATGCAAACACCGCGAGCCGGGACTGCGGGAGGGAGGAGTGCGGCGATGCGGGGCTTTCGTTAGGAGCAAGCACGGCCCCATTGTAGCCCTGTACCTCGCTCCACCGTGCTAGGTGATTAGCGTCGTGCCTCAGCTGGAATGTTCGTTAGGCGGGTCGGGTGCGGGTCGGCGGGACCGTCGGCGGCACGGACGGCGCCGTCGAGCCTACATGGACGTATTCACGGCGTGTCCCGACGGTCCGTACCCGACCCTGGCTCGGCAGCTGAGTTATCGTGCTAATCACCCCGTGCTATATTGCGCAGCCGACCTACGACACCCGCCGCCTTGGTCATGTCCGAACCTGTCCCTCCGATCGCCGCGTCCGAGCCGCGATCCTCTCTGAGAATTTTCGTTGGCGTCATCCTGCTCGCCCTCGCCTACCTCCTGCCGGGACTGGTGGGCCACGACCCATGGAAGCAGGATGAGGCTTACTCGTTCGGCATCATCTACAACATGTACCGCACCGGAGACTTCGTGGTGCCTACCCTGGCGGCCGACCCATTCATGGAGAAGCCGCCGGCGTACTACATAACCGCCACCGGCATGGTGCATCTGCTGCACCGCTGGCTGCCGCTTCACGATGCCGCCCGCCTGACCACCGCCCTGTATCTCGGCCTCGCGCTCGTGTTCACGGGCCTCCTCTCCCGCGCCACTTGGGGTCGGGGTTACGGGGGACTCGGCGTGCTGCTCCTCCTCTCGACTCTGGGGCTGCTGCAGAATGGCCATTTCATGATCACGGACACGGCACTGACGGCCGGTGTGGCGATCGGGCTATACGGGCTCGTGCGCGCGCGTGAAAGCATCGCCTGGGGCGGCCTTTGGCTCGGGACGGGCGCGGGTCTCGCCTTTCTCTCCAAGGGCCTGCTCGGCCCCGGGATTCTTGGTCTCACCGGATTGACGCTTCCGGCCGTGTTCGGCCCGTGGCGGAGGCTTGGCTATCTCAAGGCGTTGTTGGTGGCCGTGGGGGTGTCCCTACCGTGGTTGCTTGTCTGGCCGACTGCCCTATATCTTCGCGACCCGAGCCTCTTTACCCTGTGGTTCTGGGACAACAACTTCGGGCGCTACCTCGGCACCGCTGGGCTCGGCTCGCCGGCCAGGGACCTGTTCTGGCTGCGCACGTTTCCCTGGGTCACCTTTCCCGTCCTCCCCATGGCACTTTGGACCCTCTGGCGGCGCCGCGCAGATGCCTTCGCCAGCGACGGCGTGCGGGTTACGCTGGTCGCCTCCATCATCGGCTGGGCGGTCTTGTTCGCCTCGAACACGGCGCGTGACCTGTACGCATTGCCCTTGTTGGCTCCGCTCGCCGTGATCGGCGCGGGCGCCATCCGCCGTTTGCCGGCATGGGTGGTGGCGGGCGGTTATTGGGGGAGCGCCGTCCTATTCGGACTCCTCGCCGGACTCCTCTGGTTCCTGTGGCTTCACGGGTTGGCGGTGGGACACGCGCCGGAGCTCGGGCTGATCGGCAAACACCTTCCGCCGGACTTCCAGCCCACCTGGCGGTGGGGGGCGTTCCTCGGGGCGGTTGTGCTGCAGATTGGTTGGACCTGGGTCCTCGTTCACTTTCGCCCGCCCCAACCCGCCGCACTGGTCATTTGGCCCGCCGGACTGACCCTCGTCTGGGGTCTGGTGGCCACGATTCACCTCCCTTGGCTCGACCAGGCGAAGAGCTATAGGACAGTGTTCACGGAGCTGAAGCACGCACTGCCCGCGCACTATCGCTGTGTCGCCGACCTCAAAGACATGCGGCTGAGAGAGTCCGAGCGGGGGATGCTCCACTATTTCGCCGGGGTCACGACCGAGCACATCAAGCGGCCGCAGGATACAGACTGCGACCTGATCGTCGTCGAGGCGCCGGTGCGTGCTCACGGGACGGAAGTCGACCTGGGTCCGAGCTGGCGGCGAATCTGGGAGGGCCGCCGCCGAGACGATCGGCGGGACCTTTTCATCCTCTTCCAACGCATCCGGACTGCCGGCTGAGCCGCTGGACTCCTGTTCACGTACCCAATGCACGTGGCTCTTTCGGTCTGTGACCTGAGGGGCCGAGTTTCGGTCGCCGCAGGCGCGGGCAGCATGGCGGCTGCCGTCAAGTCTAGAGGGGGTATGCACGGCGTCCTCAGGCGCCCGCAACCAGGCCCCAGAAAACCGAGAAAGCAAGTGCGAACGGTATAATTGGCTAATGACCAAGCCGGAGGTCGTCTACTTTTTTGGGACCTGCCTCGTCGACCTGTTATTCCCCCGGGTTGGCGTCTGTGCCATGCGCCTGCTCAAGGATCAAGGAATCCGCGTGATCTTTCCGCGGGCGCAGACCTGCTGCGGGCAGCCAGCGTGGAACTCCGGCTATCGGGCAGAGGCGCGGGCGGTAGCTCGTCTTCAGCTCGACGCCCTCGGCAAGGAGATCCCGGTGGTGGTGCCCTCCGCCTCGTGCGCCGGGATGCTCCGCGTCCACTACCCAACCCTCTTCGACGGAACCCCCGATGAGGCTCGGGCGAAATCCCTGGCCTCACGGGTCTACGAGCTCACGGAGCTCCTGGTTGAGGTTATCGACCTGCGGCCGACCGACCTCGGACCACCATTCACCGTTGCCCTGCACAACTCCTGTTCGGCACGGCGCGAGCTCGGCGTAGCGGAGGCCGCATCGAGTCTGTTGAGTCGCTTGGCGCATGTCGTGACCGTCGAGCCGGACCACGCGTACGAGTGCTGCGGATTCGGCGGTACCTTTGCAGTCAAGGAGCCCGAGATTTCTGCCGCCATGGCCGCCGACAAGACGGCCGCGATCAGGGCCACTCGGGCTGACGTCCTGGTCAGCCAGGACTGCGGCTGTCTGATGAACCTAGGCGGCACCTTCCAGCGTCAGGGCAAGGCCCCGCAGGTCAAGCACATTGCGGAGTTTCTCTGGGAGCGCACCCGTGGCGAGTGAGCTGCGCCTGCGTGCGGAGAAGGCCCTCGGTGATGCGCGGGTCAGGGCAAACATCCGCCGAGCGATGGACGGCCTGGTCCGAAAACGTCAGGCTGCCTTTCCGGATGCCGAGGAGCTCGCCGATCTGCGAGGGCAAGGCTACGCCATTCGCGCCCATGCCCTATCACGCTTGCCGGAGCTTCTCGAGGAGCTGGAGGGCAAGTGCACTCAGAACGGAATCCGGGTGCATTGGGCGGAAGCGGCGGCCGATGCTAACCGCATCGTGCTCGAGATCCTGCGCCGGCACCAGGCGGGGACGCTCATCAAGGGCAAGTCCATGGTCTCCGAGGAAGTGGGGCTCAACCGGTTCCTCGAAGCACAGGGCATCGAGGTGGTGGAGACCGATCTTGGAGAGCTGATCATTCAGCTTGCCCGAGAGCCGCCGTCCCACATCATCGCTCCCGCTATTCACAAGGACAGACGCGAGATCGCCGCGCTCTTCGAGGAGCAGTTCCCGGACGTCCCCTACAGCGAGGACATCGAGGCCCTGACCGCCGCGGCGCGTGGGGTCATGCGGGAGAGGTTTCGGAGCGCTCGGGCCGGCCTGTCCGGGGTCAACTTCGCGGTCGCCGAGACCGGCACCCTCTGCCTGGTCGAGAACGAGGGCAACGGACGCATGTGCACCACGGCCCCCGAGGTGCATATCGCCTTGGCCGGCATCGAGAAGGTGGTGGCCCGCATGGACCAGGTACCAGCCTTACTGACCTTGTTGACGCGCTCCGCGACCGGACAGCCCATTACGACCTATTTCAACCTGATCAGCTCTCCGCGCAAGTCAGGCGAAAGGGATGGTCCGCGTGAGGTCCACCTGGTGCTCCTCGACAACGGGCGCTCGCGCATCTTCGCAGACCCGGAGCTGCAGGCGACCCTGCGCTGCATTCGGTGCGGCGCCTGCATGAATCACTGCCCGGTGTACACGCGCCTGGGGGGCCACGCCTACGGCACCGTGTACCCGGGACCCATCGGCAGCATCCTGGAGCCCCAGCTCCACGGCCTCGGGGGCTACGGGGAGCTGGCCGACGCCTCTACGCTGTGCGGTGCTTGCGGCGAGGTCTGCCCCGTCGAGATCCCGATTCCCAGCTTGCTCAATCGGCTGCGCCACGAGGGCGTGCGAGGGGAGCCGGGCGCGGGGGTCCTCGAACAGGGAGCCCGTCGGAAGCCCTCGCACGATCTCGTCTGGCGGCTCTGGTCTTGGCTTCACCGCAGCCCCAGCCGCTACCGGCTGGCAACAGGGCTCCTCTCGCGCGCCCGATTTCTGGTACCGCACCGGCTCGGCGCCTGGACACGGACCCGTGCCGCCCCAGCCATCGCCGCGCGAACCCTGCACCGTCTCGCCGAGGAGGAGGGCTTCGACCTTGAATGACGCGCGCCGGCGTATCCTGAACACCTTGCGACGCGCTCGTGCGGGCGAGACGCGCAAGGTACTCGAAGTCCCCGTGCGGCGTTTCGACTGGGACGCGGCGGAGCGGCTGCGGCGATTTCGCGAGCGTATGGAGTCGGTACGCGGCGAGGTCCACGACGTAGATGCCGATTGGCCGGTGCGCCTCTTCGAGGTGCTCCGTGGCAAGAGGGCGCGCAATCTGCTATTCGGTCCCCGGGGTCCTTTGGGGTCGGCGCTCGAGGGTGGGTGGCCTGAGCAGTCTTCGCTGCCCTTGCTACCTTACCTCGAGCCGGTGGAGATCTTCCGCGACACCTTGTTCCAAAGGATAGATGCTGCCGTTACCAGCTGCCGCGGTGCCATCGCGGAGACCGGCTCGCTCGTGCTCTGGCCGACTCCGGACGAGCCCCGCCTGATGTCACTCGTACCGCCGTTGCATGTTGTTGTCCTGCGGGCCGGCGACCTGTACAGCACGTTCGCCGAGGTCCTTTCGGAGCAGGCATGGGCCGCCGGGATGCCCGCGAACGCGCTGCTTATCTCAGGTCCGTCCAAGTCGGCCGACATCGAGCAGACGCTCTCCTACGGGGTCCATGGACCCAGGGAGCTGATTGTTTTTATCCAGCGAGAGGGGTGAGAGCCTCTTCGCTGAGCCGCAAATCACGACGATAGAGAGTTTTTATGGCAGGTCCTGATACCCTTTCCGCCCCCTCTCGCGCCACCCCCGACACCCACCAGCGAGGGCGGGACAAGGTCTCGCGCATCCCGATCCGGATAGAGGCGACGGAGCCCGCCCTGCGAAAGCCGAGCTGGATACGAGCCAAGGCGCCGGTGGGGCCGGGGGTGGCGCGCATCAAGCGCCTACTTCGCGAGGGAGGTCTCGCGACCGTGTGCGAAGAAGCCCAGTGCCCCAATCTTGGGGAGTGCTTCAGCCACGGAACCGCTACCTTCATGATCCTGGGGGACCTTTGCACCCGCCGCTGTCCCTTCTGCGACGTGGCTCACGGCCGACCGCTGCCGCCGGACCCCAATGAGCCGCGACAGCTGGCGGAGGCCGTCGCCGCCTTGGGCCTCCGCTATGTTGTGATCACCTCGGTTGACAGGGATGATCTGCGCGACGGTGGTGCGGGGCACTTCGCCGCGTGCCTGCGTGCAGTGCGCTCTCGCTCCCCGGCGACCGGGCTGGAGGTGCTGGTTCCCGACTTCCGGGGAAGAGAGGCGTTCGCCTTGGATTTGCTCGCGGGCGAGGCGTTGCCGGATGTCTTCAATCACAATCTGGAGACGGTACCGCGCCTCTACCGCCACGCGCGCCCCGGGGCGGACTACCTGGGATCGCTCAAGCTCTTGGATGCCTTCAAAACCCGCCATTCAGGAGTTCCAACCAAGTCCGGTCTGATGCTCGGGCTGGGTGAGGAGCAGGACGAGGTGCTTTCCGTGATGGCGGACCTGCGCGAGCATGGGTGCGACATGCTGACGCTCGGTCAGTACCTGCAGCCGAGCCGGGATCACCTTCCTGTCGTTCGCTACTGGAGGCCGGAGGAGTTCGAGGAGCTGCGCCTGCGCGGGGAGGCGATGGGATTCGTAAATGTAGCGAGCGGGGCCATGGTCCGCTCCTCTTACCATGCGGACCTGCAGGCCACCGAGGTCGTCCGGTCGTGATGGAGGGACCGGCTTCCGCCTCTTCCCGGCCCAACGACGGCACCTAGGATGACGGCCCTCGCCCTTTTTCTCGCCTTCCTGGTATTCATGCTGACTGTTGGGTCGGTCTATGCGATCAACCGATATGCGCTGGCACGCTTCGCCTATGTCCCCTTCTCCTTGCCGAACGCGGCCTTCATGCTGATCCCCAACGGTCTTTGGCTCGCCGCCCTCGCGCTCGCCAGGCACGACACGCAGCTCGCCCCGATGCTCGGGGGGGACATCGGCCTTCTGCCGCTTCTGGTTGTGAGCTGTATCGCCGCCGTCTGGATGTTCCTGGTGATCAGCCGCCGAACGAATGGTTGGATCGGCGCCTACGCCGTCTCACTGTTGTGGATAGGCGCGGTGGTGCTCGTGTTCACGATCGGCTTCTGGACTCTTGCCATCTCGGGCCAGGATCGACGGTAATGCGGGTTGACCGTGGTCGGGCCGTATGGCGGACTAGTAGCGCGGCACCGAAGTACCGGTAACAACGCCGTACCTATCGGCTGGAACTTTTCGGCTCTAGCCCGAGGACCTACAACAGAGAAGAGAATCGCGTGGTTGCCGGGATTTCGGCGTGGCTGTACCAAAAGGCCCCCGACCGGCGCCGAGCGAGGCTCTCGACAAGCAAAACCATGTTCTACACCGTTCTCAAGGCCCTGATCCTGCCGCCGGGCGGGATCATTCTGTTGCTTCTGGTGGGGTTCTTCATCGTCAGGGGCGTCTTGGGGCGCATCTTCATCTTTACCGCGTTGACGTTGCTCACGCTGATGAGTCTCCCGGCGGCGGCAGAGAGGCTTGCTGCCGGGCTCGAGCCCTATCCGGCACTGGAGCCAGACCAGCTGGCCAACACGGGTGCCGACGCTATTCTGATCTTGGGGTCGGAGCGGTATTCGTGGGCTCCGGAGTACGGCGGCGATACGATCGGGGAGCGTACGCTCCAGCGCGTGCGTTACGGCGCCTTCCTGAGCCGACACACGGGTCTTCCGGTTTACGTGACCGGCGGCAGCCCGCCGGAAGAGGGAACCCCAGTGGGGCAGCTGATGGCGCGCGTCCTGGAGGATGAATGCGGAGTGAAGGTGGCGGGCGTCGAGGACCGAAGTCGGACAACATGGGAGAACGCCGAATTCTCGGTCCCAATGCTTCGCCGCAACGGTATCCATTGGGTTCTGCTAGTGACCCACGCCTGGCACATGCGGCGGGCAGTCGATGCCTTCGAGCGGATGGGGGTCCAGGTCATCCCGGCACCGACGGCCTTCATCCACCGCGAACCGGGTGAGGGTCGCTACACGGACTGGCTTTTAAGTGCGGGCGCATTCGAGATCAGCTACTACGCGGTGCACGAATACCTCGGCCAAGCCTGGTATCAGCTGAAAGACACCCTGAGCAGCGGGGTACCGGAGCGGTCGAAGGCGGGCGTGCTCTGAGGCACGCGTCGCCCTATCGCGGAGGCTGCCGCCCCTGCGCGGCAGCGTCTCAGTCCCGCTGTGGGACGTGGTCGTTGTAGCGCTCCATCAGGTAGCACAGGCAATCTTGGCGGATAACCGCTTCGTTGCGGGTAAGCATCGACGGCATCACCGGCAGCGTCAGACGGAGCTCGCCGTCCTCCAGGTGCAAATAGCGCCCAGCCACGTCTCGGCCATGCTCGTCTCGAACGTCGAGACGCATCCCATTGTCTCCCCGCACCCGGCCCAGGGCAGTGCCTCGGGGCAGCTCGCGAAAATTGAGCCGCTCCAGCTCTGGCGAAAAGAGAATCTCCGCCACCCCAGGCGGAAACCCGAAGCTGACGTCCTTCGGCACCTTGACCTGGGCCACCGTGTGGAAGAGGTCGATGTCGTGGGGCGCTACAGGATGACTGGGTAGGGCGGACAGATGAAGGCAGGCATCCAGATATTCCATGGCGTGCTCGGTACCGTGCCGGTCTCCCACCTTGCCGCATTCCAGGGTCACCGCCGGGCATAGCTTGGCCATGCCCATGGACTGGACCCCTCGCGGCCGAAGAAAGTAGACCACTGTTCGGCTGAAGAGGGTGGCGAGGTGCAGGAACCGGTTTTCCAGGACATTTACACAGCCGTAGTGCGGATTGCAGCCGGTGTTATTGTGGATGTCCACACTTGCGAAGACGCCCCTTTCCTCCATGATCCCGACGACCTCCTGCATCATCGCCCGCTCCGGCGACGGTGGCAGGTCCGTACCTGGCCACACGCGGTTGTAGTCGGGCTGCCCCGGTGTGCAGCGCTGGCCGGTCGCGGCCGCCGAGACGTTACCGATGAAGAGGCTCAAGGTGCGCGGCAGCCGTAGCGCCCCGAACCGCTCCAGGTAATTGCGCAGTAGGGCACGCATGCTCTCCCAGCCCACGGTCTCGTTGCCATGCATCAGCACCGAGACGAAGAGGGCGGGCTGGCGCTCGCCAGCCAGATGGAGGAGGGTGGGTCCGCCCAACAGCCGTTCGAGGTGGCGCGTCTCGGTTTCAAGAAGTCCCTCGGGGATGCCTTCGAGCTCCTTCAGCATATCTTGGCGCTAGCAGCGATGGCGGAAAAACACGAATTATAGCGTCCACTCGTGGACGGGGCGGCCTGCCTGCTGCCGCTCCAAGTACGCGCTGGTGAGCGAACCCATGTCGTGGCCATACCGTTGCGCGAAGGCGCGCTGCCAAGCGGCGCCCGTTTGTCCGGTGCGCAGTCGGCCGTCGATGATTCCGAGCCACAGATCTACTTCGGGCGGATCGATCCCAAGGTCGAGCAGACCGCGGCGTGCTCTGGGCAGGAGGTCGGCCGCAAGCACCTCTGCCAGGGCTGTCTGGCGGCCGTCCAGCCACTGGATCTGGGCTCGGAGGCCGGCCTGCGCGGCGGCATAGAAGTTGGTGCGGGCCGCGAGGAATGGCACCCGATGCTCCGGCGGCGCCGGGTCACAGGCGAGGGAGTGGACGGCCCCGAAGTACAGGGCGGCATTGGCGACGGCATCCGCAACGGTCGGACCGGCGGGCACGACGCGGTGCTCGATACGCAGATGGGGTGGCCCGGCGCTGTCCCAGCCAATCAGAGGCCGGTTCCAGCGCCAGATGGTGCCGTTGTGAAGACGCAAATGGGCGAGCCGTTCGGGCGGCTCGTCCATTACCTGCGGCAAGAGAACCGGAAAGCGGGCGAGATTGGCGCGGAAACACTCGGCAACGGATTTCTCCACGTAGCGCAGGCCGAAGGTTACCCGCTCCGAAAAGGTCGAGCCGCCGACGGAGACCGCTTGCTCGAAGAGCGGGATGCGGCTCTCCTCCCAGAGGTCACGGCCGAACAGGAACGGCGAATTGGCGCTGACGGCGACCATCGGTGCGGCAAGGATCTTCGAGCTGTTGTAGACACGGGCGGCCTCGTCGGGTCGAACCTTGAGGTGGATTTGGAAGGAGGTGGCGGCAGACTCGAGCATCACGTCCTGGTGCTCAAGCAAGAGGTGGTCTTTCCCCTTGATGTCCAGAGTCAAGGGACGGCCGCGGCGAAGGGCAAAGATCCGTTCGTTGAGCGCCCGATACCGGTTGCGCGGTGCCATGTTGTTCGTGTCCAGATGCTCGGGCCGCAGCGTCGGGAGGATGCCGATCATGGCAAGCCGCGCATCGAGACCCGCAGCTACACCGTGGCATCGCGCCCAGGTGGCCCCGAGCTCAGTGGCCATGCGGCTCAGGGCATCTGCCTGCAAGAGCTGCGGGGTGCCGTTGATCTCGACGTTGAAGGTGGCGAGCTCGGGCACGACCAGCGGGTCGTCCATGCCTTCCAGGAAGGGCTCGATGACGCACGCGGGCTGCATGTCGGAACCGACCAAACATGCCTCGAGCTCGAACCCTCCCGCCTTCGGGGTCGTGCCAAAAACCCCGCTATCGAACCAATGCTCGAGCAGCTCCGTCTCGACCCGCAGGCGCTCCTGGAAGGCCGCAAAGTCAGCCTTTGTGAAACGCGATGCCTGGATCTCCTGGCCCATGAGTGCGCCCGAAGGAACCCGAAGTTTACGAAAGCCCCTGGTGACCTCCATGCGGTGGGCGCGCCTGTGTTGCATCGGCGGGCGGGCTGCCAGCGGTCCGGATCCCTTCGTCGCCTAACCAAGCTTTAGCATGTGGTCCAGTGCTTGTAAACGCGCAGGGGTGCCGATGTCGAGCCAGCGGCCGGCGAAGTGCTCGCCGCTCACGCGTCCTTTCGACATGGCGGAACGCAGGAGCGGTGCCAGCGGGAAGGCGCCCGGCACACAGCCGCGGAACAGATCCGGACGGTATAGGCCAACGCCCGCGAAGGTGTAGCGGGGCTCGCCCTGCGTGCGAACGTCGGCGCCGTGCAGGGTGAAGTCGCCGCGCGGGTGGTGGGCCGGGTTGTCCACAAGGACTAGGTGCGCAAGCCGATCCGCACCGAGACGGAGTCGGCTGAAGTCCATGTCGGTCCAGATGTCGCCGTTCACGACGAGGAAGGGGCCTGGGCCAAGCAGCGGCAACGCGCGAAAGATGCCGCCTCCCGTCTCCAGCGCCGGTTCCTCCGGGGAGTAGCGAATCTCCAGACCCCAGCGTGCACCGCCGCCCAGATTCCGCTCGATGCGGTCCCCGAGGTGGGCGTGGTTGATCACCAGCTGGGAGAATCCGGCCGCCGCCAGTCCCTCTATCAGATAGACGATGAGCGGCTTTCCGCCGACCTCGAGCAGGGGCTTTGGGGTCTCGTCAGTGAGGGGACGCATGCGCTCGCCGCGGCCCGCGGCAAGGATCATTGCATGCATCGAGTGCGAGCTTCCGTTTCGGTCGGCTGGGCTCAGCCTCGCATGGAGTCGAAGAATTCGCCGTTGGTCTTGGTTGCCTTGAGCTTGTCGTGCAGGAACTCCATGGCGGCGAGCTCGTCCATGGGATGCAGGATCTTGCGCAGGATCCACATTTTCTGAAGCTCTGAGGGGTCCATCAGGAGCTCTTCGCGGCGGGTGCCGGAGCGGTTGATGTTTATCGAGGGGAAGATGCGCTTCTCTGCAATCCGGCGATCCATGTGGATCTCCATGTTGCCGGTGCCCTTGAACTCCTCGTAGATGACGTCGTCCATGCGCGACCCGGTGTCCACCAGGGCGGTGGCGAGGATAGTCAGCGAGCCGCCTTCCTCCACGTTGCGGGCGGCGCCGAAGAAGCGCTTGGGGCGTTGCAGAGCGTTGGCGTCCACGCCGCCGGTGAGCACTTTGCCGGAGGAGGGCACCACGGTGTTGTAGGCGCGCGCCAGGCGGGTGATGGAGTCGAGCAAGATCACCACGTCGCGCTTGTGCTCTACCAGGCGCTTGGCCTTTTCGATGACCATCTCGGCCACCTGCACGTGGCGTGTGGCGGGCTCGTCGAAGGTGGAGGAGATGACCTCGCCGCGCACGGAGCGGGCCATCTCGGTGACCTCTTCCGGGCGCTCGTCGATGAGCAGCACAATCAGGTAGCAGTCCGGGTGGTTGTGGCCGATGGACTGGGCGATGTTCTGCAGCATCATGGTCTTGCCCGCCTTGGGCGGGGAGACGATGAGTCCGCGCTGGCCCTTGCCGATGGGGGCCACCAGGTCGATGGTGCGCGCGGTGATGTCTTCGGTACTGCCGTTGCCGATCTCGAGCTTCAGCCGCTTATTGGCGAAGAGCGGGGTGAAGTTCTCGAACAGGATCTTGTTCTTCGCGTTCTCCGGTCGGTCGAAGTTGATGTCATTGACCTTGAGCAGCGCGAAATAGCGCTCCCCGTCCTTGGGGGGGCGGATCTTGCCGGAGATGGTGTCGCCCGTGCGTAGGCTGAAGCGGCGGATCTGGCTGGGGGACACGTAGATGTCGTCCGGACCCGCGAGATAGGACGCATCGGCCGAACGTAGGAAGCCGAAGCCGTCCTGCAGGATTTCCAGCACGCCGTCGCCGTAAATGTCTTCCCCTCTTTTTGCTTGCGCCTTGAGGATCGCAAAGATGAGGTCTTGCTTGCGTGATCTGCCGACGCCTTCGATCTCCATGGATTGTGCCAGCTCGACCAGGTCGGGGACCGGCATCTTCTTCAATTCGGTGAGGTTCATGAGGTTTTCCGAGGTAATGCCACGGGTTTGTTCTCCGCGCCCGATCGCCCGACGCGGGACAGGCAGTGGTGCGGGGACGGCTGGTGTATCGGCAGAACGGAGCGCCAGAACGGATCGCTCCGCTGGAAGCGCGTCTACGGATCTTGGTCGACGGATCGGGTCTCTCGTCGGGATTCTGCTATAGGTTGCTGTCGATGAAGGCTGTGAGCTGAGACTTGGAGACGGCGCCGACCTTGGTCGCCTCGACCTCTCCCTGCTTGAACAGCATCAGCGTCGGGATGCCCCTGATCCCGTACCTGGGTGGCGTGGTCGGGTTTTCGTCGATGTTGAGCTTGGCCACCCTGATCTTGCCCGCATACTCATCTGCGATCTCGTCGAGCACCGGGGCGATCATCTTGCAGGGGCCGCACCAGTCGGCCCAATAGTCCACCAGCACGGGGTCGGAAGATTGCAGTACTTCCTGTTCAAAGGAGTCATCCGTCACATGGACGATGCGGTCGCTCACTTGAGATAGTCTCCCGTTGATTCGGTCTAACGGATACTAGAGTCGTCCTGCAGGTGTCGTGCGCAAGGACGGAAGAGCAGGGGGGCGATTTGGTGTTGGGATGTGCCCTTGGGTAAGATGCTATTTCAGCCAAGAAACTCCAAATTTGCAAGTCCTCTGCGTCGATGGACGACTACCCAGCATTCCCCCATCTCTAAATGCCTCAAACACACCTAACGGACATACGGTTCGATTCCTTCAATCTCGATCAGCGCATCCTCCAGGGTCTCGCCGACGCCCCGTTCGTCCGCTGCACGCCGATCCAGGCCCAGACGCTCCCCACCGCCCTGGCGGGTCACGACGTCGCGGGGCAGGCTCAGACCGGAACAGGGAAGACTGCGGCCTTTCTGGTGGCCGCGCTGCACCGCCTGCTCATCCGTCCCGAGCGCCCAGAGCGCCGGCCGACGCAGCCGCGTGCCTTCATCGTCGCCCCGACACGCGAGCTCGCGGTTCAGATACACAAGGATACGCTGGTTCTCGCGAGGCACACGGGCTTTCGCGTCGGGCTTGCCTTCGGCGGTACCGGCTATCAGCAGCAGCGCGAGGACCTCGCGCAAGGCGTCGATATCCTCATCGGCACCCCGGGGCGCCTGATCGACTACTACAAGCAGCGGGTGTTCGACCTGCAGCAGGTGGACGTGGTCGTGATCGACGAGGCCGACCGCATGTTCGACCTCGGTTTCATCAAGGATATCCGCTACCTGCTGCGGCGCATGCCGCGGCCAGAGCACCGCCTCGGGATGCTGTTCTCGGCGACCCTCTCCTATCGGGTGACGGAGCTCGCTTACGAGCACATGAACGACCCGGCGTTGATCAAGGTCGAGCCGGACCAGGTCACCGCCGAGCGTGTCGATCAGCGCTGCTACATGACGGCGAACGAGGAGAAGATCCCGCTCCTGATCGGCCTGATGCGCCGCATAGAGGACGGGCGCGTGATGGTTTTCGCCAACACCAAACGCGAGACCGAGCGCATATGGGGGTACCTTGCCGGGAACGGACTCAAGGCGGCAATCCTCTCCGGCGATGTCCCCCAGAAGAAACGCCTCAAGCTTCTCAGGCAGTTCCAGGAGGGGGAGCTGCCGATCCTGGTCGCGACGGACGTCGCGGCCCGCGGTCTACACATTCCGGATGTCACGCACGTGATCAACTACGACCTTCCGGACGATGCGGAAGACTACGTCCATCGCATCGGCCGCACCGCGCGGGCTGGTGCCGCGGGCGACGCCATCAGCTTTGTGTGCGAGACGTACGCCTTCTGCTTGCCGGACATTGAGGCATTCATCGGCGCCAAGATCCGGGTCGAGCCGCTACAGCCGGACCTGCTCGCCGAGGTGGATCCGAAGAGCCGCGTTCGTCCGGAGAGGCGGCCCCATGCCAAAGACAGGCACCATGCCAAAGACAAGCACCATGCCCGCGGCGGGCAGCGCAAGCCGCACGGCAAGTCGAGCGACCGCGAGCAACCGAAGGAGGAAGTAAAGGGCGCTGATGCCGAGCCCGCCAAGAAGCGCCGCCGTCGGCGTACCCGGAAACCTGCGGCGGAGCCTGGTGAAACGGCCGTCACGGCGCCCACCTGAAGGCAAGTGGGTCACGCAGCCCTCAGCCCGGGGAGCAAGTCGGAGAAGTGGGAAATGGCAGCGAGCTCGCCCGCTTCGCGCGGCGGCGCCATGGAATCCGGTCTGAGCACGGCAATCAACCAGCGGAACCCGTAGGCCCTTGCAGCGCGCAGCACCGTGGGACTGTCGTCGATAAACAGGGTGCGCATCGGATCGAAGGGCTCGATGGTCTGCACACGAGGCCAGAAATCCTCGGACTCCTTGGGGACCGAGAGATCGTGGGAGCAGATGATCCGCTCCAGGTGTCCCGCCAGACGGGTCTTCTCCATCTTGAGCGCGATCGACTTCTGGTGGGCATTGGTCACGAGCACGCGCCGTTTGCCGCGCTCCGCGAGTGCCTCCAGGAAGTCCGATACGTGGGGATGGACGGCGATCAGGTGTTCGACCTCTTCCTTCAGGAGAGCGATGTCCAGGCTCAGCTCGCGGCTCCAGTGGTCGACGCAGTACCACTCGAGGGTTCCCTCACGGCTGCGATAGCGACTCAGCAGATCGGCGCGCGCCTGCTCGAACGAGACGCCGCGCGCTTCGGCGAATCGTCGCGGGACGTGTTCCAGCCAGAAGTGATTGTCGAAGTGAAGATCGAGCAGTGTGCCGTCCATGTCGAGAAAGACAGTGTCCACGGTGTTCCAGTTGATCATGCGTCCGGTCGGCTCTGCCTGGGTGTTCGTGATGACAGATAGCATAACCACTTGCGGCTCTCCTTTCTCGAAGGGGGCCCGACCGTTACTTGACCCGTACGCTCATCCCCGGCGTCAGCGTGGGACCGCGTTCTGATCGCAATGGCGCGCATGAGAGCGAAACCAAAGATCCTCGGGCGCAGGCTGGTCGCCGAGACGAGAGTGTTTCGGGTCGAGGAGGTCGAGCTGGAGTTCGCTAACGGCAACCGTCGCCGCTTCGAACGGATCCCCGGGGGGCAGGCCTCCGTCTTGATCGTTCCCCTGCTCGACGCGCATACCGTGCTGCTGATTCGCGAGTATGCTGCCGGGAGCGACCGTTACGAGCTCGGTCTTGCGAAAGGCATCATGGAGGCGGGAGAAGACGCCTTGACCGCCGCCCAGCGGGAGATGCGCGAGGAGGTCGGCTACGGAGCACGGGATTTGCGTCAGGTGCATACGGTGTCCCTGGCCCCAGGCTATATCCAGCACACCACTCACATCGTGCTCGCCAGGGACCTCTTTCCGCACCGATCGGAGGGGGACGAGCCGGAGCCTGTCGAGGTGGTCCCGTGGCCGCTGCAAGACATGGACGGCCTGCTGGAGCGCCCGGATTTCACCGAGGCGCGATCCATCACGGCCCTTTACCTGGTTCGCCGGTTTCTCGAACGGGAGTCGGGGAAATCCTCAATGGACGAAGCAGGCGTCTATTGAGTGCAATAGGGGCGTGTCCACACCGGCTCCGTGCACCGGATTCTCGCGCGTGTCGCGATTGGCTGCCGGGGTAGGGGAGGGGATCGACTAACGGAGGCGAGAGATGATCCGTTTATCCTCGATACTGGCCGCGACCGTGACCTTATGGCTAGGCACTCTGTCCACGGCCTCCCGCGCGATTGTCGCAGACGACGTCGACCTGTACAGCTTCGACGACTCCCCCCGCCGAGAGGTGCTCCAGTACCCCGACTGGTTCAAGCAGAGCTTCCTCGATCTGGACGATGACCTCAGGGCGGCGATCGCATCCGGTAAGCGAGGGCTAATGGTCTACTTCGGCCAGCGCCGTTGTGCTTACTGCCACAAGCTCATCAAAGTGAACTTCGGGATGCCCGACATCGTGGAGTACACCAAACGCCACTTCGACCTTGTGCCCATCGACATCTGGGGCGTGGAGGAGGTCACGGACGTCGACGGCGAGGCAACCACTGAGCGGGACCTTGCCCTCAAGCACAAGACCGACTTCACCCCCTCCATCATCTTCTACGACCGTGACGGCCGACAGGCGTTGGCCCTGCGCGGCTATTATCCCCCGTATCAGTTTCGCGCTGCTCTGGAGTACGTGGCCGACGGCCACTACAAGCGCGAGTCGTTTCGCGCCTATCTGGAGCGTGGAGAGGGGCGGATGGTCTTCGAACCGGGCGACCTGAACGAGGAGGACTTTTATGCGGCCCCTCCCTATAACCTGAATCGCAGTCGTCTCCCCGGTGAGGGGCCCCTGGCCGTGTTCTTCGAGCAGGGAAACTGCCATGCGTGCGATGTGTTGCACGGTGAAGCGCTGCGTGACCCGGCGATCTACGGACTCTTCGAACAGTTCGACAACGTGCAGCTGGACATGTGGTCGCAAACGCCCGTGATTACCCCGAAAGGGGAGCGGACCACTGCACGGAAGTGGGCTCAGGAGCTCGGACTCTTCTACGCGCCTTCGATTATCTTCTTCGACGAAAAGGGCGGAGAGATCCTGCGGGTCGATTCCGTCGTCGGCTTCTATCGCCTGCGCAACGTACTGAACTACATATCCAGTAAGGCCTATCTGGCCGAGCCGAGCTATCAGCGCTGGAGGGTGACGCGGGCATTTTAGGAGAAGCCTCTAGCCGTCAGCTTCCAGCCCCCGGAAGGGGGCTTGCCGTGATTGGACGCCAGCGCTTAGAGGAATTGCTCAAGGTGATCGTCCACATCCGTTAGCCCAAGACGCCAGGACACGGGGCGGCACGGCGGAATCCTGTATACCGCTGGCATTTGATTTTCTCGCTTTTCCGGGGTCGGATTGCGCCCGCCGAAGGACGCCGTGGATTCCTCCCTGAAGGCTTGACGGCCGCGTCGCTGCGGCCGACACCCCCGGCGGGCGCAACCCGACACCTTGGGCCGAACAGCGCACAATTCGCGTGAGTTGGGTATAACGATTGACCACCAGCTGCCGGCTGCTTCAGTGCGGCTGTCGGCTACCGACAATAACGATCGATATAGTCCTCATAGGACCGGCGCCTGTGGCGCAGCAAGTCGCCCTGGGCGGGTTTATAACCGCGTCGCAGCTTCCAGTTGACCTCATCGAGCTGCTGGCGCTTCTTCCAACACTGGTCCTCGCGCCTCGTCTGCGTGCCGCCGTCATCCGCACTCCGCGCCGGACGCTTCCTGGCCGGTGCCGGGGGCTCGTCCGTCTCTCGGGGCGGCGTCCAGCCGGTCCGGCGGTCTTCGATGGTTAGCTCTTGTTCCTCGGAACCGGCGGAGCACGGCGTCTGGCGGAACTCGGGTTGGCCGCTGGCCGTAATGCAGCGGTAGACCCTGGTCTGTCCGGCGCGGGGAGTCCCGCCCGCGGTCATCAAGAGCAGTGGTACGGCGAGGACAAGGCCGGCCGTTCGGTTTGCGGGTCGAGCCATGGCGTCTCTATATATTTCACGGGGGGCAGATTCAGTGTGCGTTCACTGGCGATTCCCTGTAAACACCCCGTAACATTGCCTGCGGGGCTTTGCGGCATCATTTCGGAGCGCGGTCTGGTCCGTGTAAGCTCGTGTCGGTGCGGCGGTCGCGATTCCTTAAGCTAAGGGAGCAGGACGAAGATGCAGAGTCTGTACATCGCCGGTGCTGGTGCTGGCAGCGGCAAGTCGGTGGTGGTGCTGGGGTTGATGGAGATGTTATCCGCTGTGAATCGCAAGGTCGGGTTTTTCCGGCCGATCGTCTCCACGACCATAGAGGAGGACAACCTCGCCGCGCTGATCCGAAGTCGTTATGCCCCCCCCTTCGCGCCCGAGATGCTTTTCGGCTGCACCGGCGAGACCGCCCGTCAGCTCATAGCCGGCGGCCACTACGATGAGCTGCTAAAGCTCATCCTGAACAAGTTCAAAATGTTGGAGGAGAAATGCGAGCTGGTGGTCTGTGCCGGCACGGATTACGCCGGGGTCACATCATCCCTGGAGTTCGACTTCAACGCCGATCTGGCGAACAACCTCGGGTGTCTGATCGTCCCGGTGATCAAGGGCTTCGGGCGCTCCCCGGATGAGACGCTCGACGCCATGCAGGTTGCCCACGAGTCCTTGGTCGACCGCGGATGCGAAATCCTTGCCGTGGCCATCAATCGCGTGCCGGCCGAGCATGTCGATCTGCTCAAGACCAGGGCACGCAGCGTGCTGCCCGTTGCGGAGACGGTCTACGTCCTGCCGGAGCAAACCTCGCTCGGCATGCCCACCATCGGCGAGATTCGCAAAGCGCTCGGCGCCGAGTGCATGTGCGGGGAGGGTGACGGCATGACCCAGCTCGTGAGCAACTACAAGGTTGCCGCGATGGAGGTGCCGGATTTCCTGAGATACATCGAGGACGGTTGTCTCATCATCACACCCGGGGACCGCTCCGACATAATCATGGCAAGCCTGATGGCGGACGTGTCGACATCGTTCCCGCGGGTGGCGGGCTTGTTGCTCACAGGTGGCTTACAACCGGCGGAGAATGTCCAGCGTCTGCTGGACGGTCTGCGACGAACCAAGGTCCCTATCCTGGGCGTCCCCACCGATACCTATACCACGGCGATGAACGTCAACAAGGTGGAGGCCACGATTCTCGCGGGCGACGAGCGCAAGATCGCCGCCGCCCTGGGTCTGTTCGAGGCGCACGTGGATGTGGCCGACCTCCAGGCGCGTTTGGCGGTCCGCCACTCGGTCCGACGGACTCCACTCATGTTCGAGTATGAGCTGATCCGGCGTGCCAAGTCCGAGCGGCAGCACATCGTGCTGCCGGAGGGGACCGACGAGCGCATCTTGCGGGCCGCCGAGATCTTGGCCCTGCGTGACGTGGTGGATCTGACCCTGCTCGGAGACCCGGACAAGGTCAACCAGCGCATCAAGGAGCTGGGTCTCAAGCTGAGCTCAATTTCCATCATCGACCCCGCAACTGCGCCCCAGCGGGACCGCTATGCGGAGGTGTACTACCAACTGCGAAAGCACAAGGGTATCTCCGACCAGATGGCCCACGATGCGATGGTGGACGTGAGCTACTTCGGCACCATGATGGTCCATCTCGGGGACGCTCACGGGATGGTTTCCGGCGCGATGCATACCACCCAGCACACGATCCGCCCCGCCTTCGAGTTCATCAAGACCCGCCCGGGTGTGGAGCTCGTCTCGAGCGTATTCTTCATGTGCCTGGCGGACCGGGTCCTTGTCTATGGCGATTGTGCCGTCAACCCCAACCCGAACGCGGAGCAGCTCGCCGACATCGCAATTACCTCCTCAGGTACGGCCGCCATGTTTGGGATCGAGCCGCGCGTTGCGATGCTGTCCTATTCGACGGGGGAATCCGGGAAGGGGGCGGACGTGGAAAAGGTGCGCGAGGCCGTACGGATCGCGCGCGAACGGCGCCCGGACCTCAAGCTGGAAGGGCCGATCCAGTACGATGCGGCAGTGGACCTGAGCGTGGCACGCTCCAAGATGCCGGACAGCGAGGTGGCCGGGCAGGCGACGGTCTTCGTCTTTCCCGATCTCAACACGGGCAACAACACTTACAAGGCGGTGCAGCGCAGCGCGGGGGCCGTGGCTATTGGCCCAGTGCTTCAGGGTCTAAACAAGCCGGTGAACGACCTCAGCCGCGGTTGCCTGGTCGCGGACATCGTGAATACGGTCGCGATCACCGCCATCCAGGCCCAGAACACGAAGACGGAATCCGAGGACTCATGAGGAGAATGTCGATGAAGGTCCTCGTCCTCAACTCCGGCAGCTCGTCCATCAAATACCAGCTCTTCACCAGCGAAGACTGGGAATCGGTCGCCTCGGGGGCGGTGACGCGCCTCGGCGAGGCCGAGAGCGGACTGCAGCGACGCTGGATAAACGCCGACGGCGAACCCGAATCCCGAAAGGAGACGCTGCCCATTGCCGATCACCAGGAGGGGCTCGAGCGCATCGTCAAGGGGCTGAGGGAGAGTGGGGCATTAGGCGACGTGACGGAGCTTTGTGCCGTGGGGCACCGCGTCGTGCACGGCGGCGAAAGCTTTCACCGCCCAACGGTGGTCGACGACCAGGTAATCGCCGCGATCCGCGACACGATCCCGCTCGCCCCTTTGCACAACCCGGCCAACCTGAGCGGGATCGAGATCGCTCGCCGACTGTTGCCGGGGGTGCCGCAGGTGGCCGTCTTCGACACGGCATACCATCAGACGATGCCCGCGACCTCCTATCGCTACGCCCTGCCCGAGCCCCTGTACAAGGAGCATCGGGTGCGCCGATACGGCTTCCACGGCACCTCTCACCACTATGTTGCCAAGCGTGCCGCGGCCTTGCTCGGGATGCCGGCCACCGCCTGCAATCTGATCACTCTGCACCTCGGCAACGGTGCGAGCGCGACCGCAATTCGCGAAGGCAAGAGCGTGGATACCTCCATGGGCATGACACCGCTGGAGGGATTGGTCATGGGCACCCGCTGCGGTGACATCGATCCCGCGATCCACTTCTATCTGTGTGAGAACGTTGGATTGGACAACGACGCACTGGAGGATCTGCTCAATCGCAAGAGTGGTCTGCTCGGGATCTGTGGTGTCAACGACATGCGGGAGATTCACCGGCTTGCCGCTGGCGGAGACGAGCGGGCGGAGCTCGCCGTCGGCATCTTCTGCCATCGGCTGAAGAAGTACCTCGGCGCGTACTATGCGGAGCTCGGACGAGTGGACGCGGTGGTCTTCACGGGCGGCATCGGCGAGAACGACGCCGAGATTAGGGCCCGCACCTGCGCCGGCCTGGAGAGCCTCGGCATTTGCCTGGACCCGGACGCAAACGGGGCACAGGAACGGGGTGAGCGCGCCATCAGCACGCCGGAAAGCCGGGTAAAGGTTCTCGTCATCCCGACCAACGAGGAGCTGGAGATCGCAAGGCAGTCCTTTGAGGCCGTGGCCTGAGTCCCGACAGGCGATCGGCGTTTCGCGGGCCATCGAGCTCGGCGAGCACATCCGCGGCGCGAGATCCCGGCAACGACGCGATTCTCTTCTCGGATGTCGGCGTAGAGCCGAAAAGCTCCAGCCGATAGGTACGGACTTGTTACCGGCACTTTGGTGCCGGTCGACCAGGCGAATGCCGAATAAGACTTTACCCGCCCGCACACGGCCTGGCAGGAATCGCCCGAGCCCCGACCACGTCGCAAAAAAGAAACCGCCCCCAAACGGCTAGGAAGGGCGGCTCACAAGGAGGAGTGGATGGTTCCGCTAGGAAAACTAGCAGGATCGGCCATGCCTGTACTTGAGAATTCGCAACTGCGTGAGGCGGTCTTCGCGTGAATGGTCGCCGTAAACGCCGCAAGGTGCTCACTCCAGAAGGAAAAGCTCATAAGAAAGGCTCGCGCGATCGAGGTTCAGCCCGGCTCTGCCCGTTCCTTGCCGCCCGGTAAGCCCAGCTCCCTCCACAATCGCAGCGTGGGCGCGGCCTGATTCATGGTGTAGAAGTGGATACCGGGTGCACCGCCGTCGACGAGCCTACGGCAGAGATCGACGACGACCTCATGACCGAAGGCACGGATGCTCGCGATGTCGTCACCGTAGCCCTGTAGCCGCTTGCGCACCCAACGAGGTATTTCAGCGCCGCAGGCATCGGAAAAACGTGCGAGCTGGGTGAAATTCGTAATCGGCATGACACCGGGGATTATAGGGACGTGAATGTCGAGACGGTCGCAATTGGCGACGAAGGCGAAATAGGCGTCCGCGTTGTAGAAGTACTGGGTAATCGCGGCGTCGGCGCCCGCCTCAACCTTGCGTTTGAAATTCTCCAGGTCGCGCCCCGCGCTCGGCGCCTGCGGGTGGACCTCGGGGTAGGCAGCGACCTCGATGCGGAAACGGTCTCCAGTTTCCTCCCGGATGAAGGCGACGAGCTCGTTGGCGTAACGGAGCTCACCTGCCGCGCCGGCCCCCATCCCGGAGGGCAAATCTCCGCGCAAGGCGACAAGACGGCGAATCCCCTCCTCCTGATACCGAGCGAGAATCTTTCGGATATCGTCGCGGGTCGAGCCGATACAGGAGATGTGGGGGGCAGTGTCTATGTCCTGGCTACGCAGCCAGGACACCGTCTCGAAGGTGCGCTCCTGCGTAGATCCGCCCGCCCCATAGGTGACGGAGAAGTAGCGCGGGCCGACCGCATTGAGCTGACTTACGTTGAGCTTGAGCTTCTCCATGCCCTCTGGTGTCTTGGGCGGATAGAGCTCGAAGCTGTAGATCGGTAACGTGTCTGTCTTGGGTTCCATCGGCATAGCCCCCGGCCCCAGCCTCCGGCGGCCAGCGCGGTCCGACGCGCAGTTGGACGGCCGCGCTGAAAGCCAGAGGCAGGTGGCGCCTCAGTAACGATAGTGCTCAGACTTGTAGGGCCCGTTCAGGGGCACGCCGATATAGGCGGCCTGTGCAGCGCTCAACGTCGTTAGCTTTGCGCCGATCTTCGCAAGGTGCAGACGAGCCACCTCTTCGTCCAGATGCTTCGGCAGCACGTAAACGCCGATGGGATACTGATCGGTCTTGCTGAAGATCTCGATCTGGGCCAGTACCTGGTTGGTGAAGCTGTTGGACATGACGAAGGAAGGGTGCCCCGTCGCGCATCCGAGGTTCACCAGTCGGCCCTGGGCGAGCAGGATGATGCGCTTGCCGTCAGGGAAGATGACGTGATCGACCTGCGGCTTGATGTTCTCCCACTCGCAGCGGTGCAGGCTCGCGACGTCGATCTCGTTGTCGAAGTGACCGATGTTGCAGACGATGGCCTGATCCTTCATGGCCGCCATGTGATCGTGCGTGATCACGTTGAGGTTTCCGGTGGCGGTAACGAAGATGTCGGCGGCGGGCGCGGCATCCTCCATGGTCACCACCCGGAAGCCCTCCATGGCCGCCTGTAGGGCGCAGATCGGGTCGATCTCCGTGACCCAGACTGAGGCGCCGAGACCGCGGAGCGACTGGGCGCAGCCCTTGCCCACGTCCCCGTACCCGCATACCAGCGCGATCTTGCCGGCGATCATGACGTCCGTGGCCCGCTTGATGCCGTCGACGAGCGACTCCCGGCAACCGTAGAGGTTGTCGAACTTGGACTTGGTCACCGAATCGTTGACGTTCATCGCCGGAAACAGCAGCGTTTCATTCTTCGCCATCTCATAGAGACGGTGGACGCCGGTCGTTGTCTCTTCCGTGACCCCCTTGATGTCCTCGGCGACCCCGTGCCAGTGGCGGCTATCGCGCTCGAAGTTGCGCTGCAGCGCCCCCAACACCGCACGCCACTCTTCACTGTCGGACTTGGTCGCCTGTGGGATGGCGCCGGCCATCTCGAATTCCACGCCCTTATGAACGAGGAGGGTCGCGTCTCCGCCGTCGTCCAGGATCATGTTCGGCCCCTTTCCGTCCGGCCAGTTGAGCACCTGCTCGGTGCACCACCAGTACTCGTCCAGAGTTTCGCCTTTCCAGGCATAGACGGGCACACCGGAGGCCGCGATGGCTGCGGCGGCATGGTCCTGCGTGGAGAAGATGTTGCAGGAGGCCCATCGGACCTGCGCGCCCAGCTCGACCAGGGTCTCGATCAGCACGGCGGTCTGGATGGTCATGTGCAGGCTGCCCGCGATCCGGGCACCCCTCAACGGTTTCGAAGCGCCGTACTTCGAACGCAGCGCCATGAGGCCGGGCATCTCGGTCTCGGCGATGTGGATCTCTTTGCGGCCCCAGTCGGCCAGGGAGATGTCGGCAACCTTAAAGTCGGTGAACTCACTCATGGTAGTCAGCTCCTGTGATTATCAGAGTGAGCGCCGTTGGAGAATTGCTCCTCCACCGAGCCTGGCCCGACCACCCGAGCCGGGTTGCAACGCTCCTCGGTGGAGGACGGAAAAGACTTCGGGCCGCTAGCCTCCAGCTACCAACCTAGAGCCTCGTGCTTCGAGCATGTGCCTGATCCGGACGCTTCTTGTCGCTGGGGCCCGCAAGCTGGCGGCTACAATCCGGCGGCGTCGCGCAGGAGCTCCGCCTTGTCGGTGCGCTCCCAGGTGAACTCGGGCTCCTCCCGGCCGAAGTGGCCGTAGGCGGCCGTCTTGCGGTAGATGGGCCGCACCAGGTCGAGCATGTGGATGATGCTGTAGGGGCGCAGATCAAAGTGCTCGCGTACCAGAGCCGCGATGCGGTCCTCCGGGATCTTGCCGGTGCCGAACGTCTCGATGGTGATGGAGGTGGGCTCGGCGACGCCGATGGCGTAGGAGATTTGGATCTCGCAGCGCTCGGCGAGACCCGCCGCCACGATGTTCTTGGCCACGTAGCGGCCGGCGTAGGCGGCGGAACGGTCCACCTTCGAGGGGTCTTTGCCGGAGAAGGCACCGCCGCCGTGACGGGCGGAGCCGCCATAGGTGTCGACGATGATCTTGCGGCCGGTCAGACCGCAGTCTCCAACCGGTCCGCCGATAACGAAGCTCCCCGTCGGATTGATGTGGAACTTGGTGTCGCCGTGCACCCACTCCTCCGGGATGACGGGGAGGACGATGTTCTCCATTACGGCCTCGCGCAGGTGGCGGTAGTCGATGTCCGGGTCGTGCTGGGTGGAAAGGACAACGGCATCCACCGCCGCCACCTTGCCGTCGGAGTAGCGCAGCGTGACCTGACTCTTGGCGTCGGGACGCAGCCAGGGCAGCACGTGGGTCTTGCGCATCTCCGACTGGCGCTGAACGAGGCGGTGCGCGTAGGTAATGGGGGCCGGCATCAGCACGTCGGTCTCGTTGGTGGCGTAACCGAACATCAGCCCTTGGTCGCCGGCGCCTTGCTCCTCGGGACTGATCCGGTCGACTCCCATGGCGATATCGCCGGACTGCTTGCCGATCAGGGACATGACGGCGCAGGTGGAGCCGTCGAACCCGACCTGAGAGCTGGTATAGCCAATATCGGTCACGACGCCCCGGACCAGCTCGTCGAGGTCGACCCAGGCATTGGTGGTGATCTCCCCGGCGACGATCACGGCACCGGTCTTGACCATGGTCTCGCATGCGACGCGCGCCCGCTCCGGGTTCGGGTCCTTGGTCAGGATTGCATCCAGCATGGCGTCGGATATTTGGTCCGCGACCTTGTCGGGATGCCCTTCGGAGACGGATTCGGAGGTGAAGATGAAGTCTTTTGCCATCGATGCGGACCCTGATTGAGAGGTTGGCGACAGCGCAGCCCTTGGGCGGCGGTCTCGGCAAGAGCGCGATTTTACTGGGCCGTCACTGTCATTCCTAGTCCGTGGGTTGGAATTCCCCCGACATCAGTTACTATTACCGGCTCGCCCCAAAACCGCGAGAGGGATTTGATCATGGTCTCACTGCAGAGTCCCATATGCGATTTCGGCACGCCCGCTCCGGATTTCGCCCTTCCCGGCGTGGACGGCAAGACGTGGACCCGTGACCAATGTGCCGGCGAGAAAGGCCTCCTCGTCATGTTCATCTGCAACCACTGCCCCTACGTGAAGGCGGTCCGAGAGCGCATCGTGCGGGATGCACGCGACCTGACCGCGCGCGGCATCGGCTCAGTGGCCATCATGTCCAACGACCCGACCGACTATCCGGAGGACTCGGTCGAGAACATGAAGCGAGTTGCCGAAGAATTCCAGTTCCCGTTCCCGTACCTCATCGACGAGTCCCAGGAGATTGCCAAGGCGTACGGTGCTGTGTGTACCCCGGACTTCTTCGGCTATAACGCCGATCTTGGACTGCAGTACCGCGGACGACTCGATGAGAGCCGGAAGGACGCGGCACCTGCGGGGGTGCGGCGTGACCTCTTCGAAGCGATGAAGCAGATTGCGGAGACCGGCGAGGGTCCGCGCGAGCAGATACCCAGCATGGGATGCTCCATCAAGTGGAAGCAGCCATGAGTCGCCGGCGGTCGTCCGGTCCTCACAAAGCGAAAGACCGCTTGCTTAAGCCGTCAGCCGCCAGTCGTCCGCCCCCAACCGCATGGTCAGGTTTTGATCTTTGGCGCGGCAGTGCCGCACGGTGAGCGTAAGGATGACTTGTCCGGACGCTACGCATTGGATCTCGTCTAGCTAACCGCTGGCGGCTCTCATAGGGTTAAAACATCGCAATATAAGGAACTGATAAAACATTTTTTGACGGCATAAGGTTAGTTTCTTTGTCGTAACCAGTCGCTGTGCGCCAGAATAGGCGATCTTTCTAGCCTTGCTGGGCTCCGGCTCCACACGGGGAGAGGCGTCGGAGCAGCGGCTCCATGCCGGCCTGGTGGGGAGCGGAAAGGATACTCGCGCCGCTTCCCATGCCACTAACAGTCGCACGTCCATCGCCGATGCCGCTGGCCGCGCCAAGCGGAACGCTCTGGTAATCGCTTACAGAGGAGGGGCTAATGTCCTCACGTAGAGAACTCGCTAACGCCATCCGCGCTCTCAGCATGGACGCGGTGCAGAAGGCCAAATCCGGCCACCCGGGCGCGCCCATGGGCATGGCGGATATCGCCGAAGTGCTTTGGAACGACTACATGAAGCACAACCCGGCGAGCCCCAAGTGGGCCGACCGTGACCGTTTCGTGCTCTCCAATGGGCATGGCTCCATGCTCGTCTATTCCCTCCTCCACCTCACCGGGTACGAGCTGACTCTGGAAGACCTCAAGCAGTTCAGGCAGCTCCACTCCAAGACCCCCGGCCATCCGGAATATGGCTATGCCCCGGGCATCGAGACCACCACCGGTCCGCTCGGACAGGGCATCAGTAATGCCGTTGGTATGGCCTTGGCCGAGCGGGTGCTGGGGGCGCACTTCAACCGTCCCGGGCATGAAATCGTGGACCACTACACCTACGCGTTCCTCGGCGACGGCTGCATGATGGAGGGCATCTCCCACGAGGCTTGCTCCGTCGCCGGTGCATGGGGTCTCGGAAAGCTGATTGCCTTCTACGACGACAACAATATCTCCATCGACGGAGAGGTCCGGGGTCACGGGTCGACGCCGGCTTGGTTCCTCGACAACACGCCCAAGCGGTTCGAGGCTTATGGCTGGCACGTCATCCCGCAGGTCGACGGCCACGATCCAGAGGCTGTCAAGTTAGCCATCGAAGAGGCTCGCTCGGTTACCGACAAGCCTTCGCTTATTTGCTGCCAGACCATCATCGGCTATGGCTCCCCGAACAAGCAGGGGAAGGAAGAATGCCACGGTGCGCCCCTCGGCGACGATGAGGTTGCGCTGGTGCGCGAGACGATCGGCTGGGACTATCCGCCGTTCGAGGTGCCCAGCCATATCTATGCAGGCTGGAGTGCTAAGGAGCGCGGCGCCGACGCCGAGGCACGGTGGAACGAGCGGTTCGCGGCCTACGAGGCCGCGCACCCGGAGCTGGCCGCCGAGTTCAAGCGCCGTGTGGCCGGTGAGTTGCCGGAGGGCTGGGACGCGCAGGCGAGCGACTTCATACACTCTGTGAACGCGAAAGCGGAGACCATCGCAAGCCGTAAGGCGTCCCAGAACGCGCTCAACGGCTTCGGCCCGCTGCTGCCGGAGCTCCTCGGGGGCTCTGCGGACCTGGCCGGCTCCAACCTCACCATCTGGAAGGGCTGCAAGGGGGTGAGCAAGGAGGACGCGTCCGGCAACTACCTTTATTACGGCGTGCGTGAGTTCGGCATGTCCGCAATCATGAACGGCATCGCCCTGCACGGCGGTTTCATCCCGTACGGCGGCACCTTCCTGATGTTCTCCGAGTACGCCCGCAATGCCTTGCGGATGGCGGCTCTGATGAAGGTTCCGACGATCTTCGTCTACACCCACGACTCCATCGGTCTCGGCGAGGATGGGCCCACCCACCAGCCCGTTGAGCAGATCCCGACGCTGCGGATGATCCCGAGGATGAGTGTGTGGCGTCCCTGCGACGCGGTGGAGTCCGTCGTTGCCTGGAAGCTGGCGATCGAGCGCAAGGCCGGCCCGACCTGCCTGATCTTCTCGCGCCAGAACCTTGCCCACATGAGCCGCACCGAGGCCCAGATCGCCGACATTGCCCGCGGGGGCTACGTCCTGCGCGACTGCTCGGGCACCCCGGATGCGATCATCATCGCCACCGGCTCCGAGGTCGAGATCGCGGTCAAGGCGGCTGAGGCAATGAACGACAAGGCCATCCGTGTCGTGTCCATGCCCTCCACGAACGTCTTCGACGCGCAGGACGCCGCTTACAAGGAGTCGGTGCTGCCCAAGGCGGTCACGGCACGCGTCGCCGTCGAGGCGGCGGTGACGGATGGTTGGTGGAAGTACGTCGGCAGCCATGGGGCCGTGGTCGGAATCGACCGCTTCGGCGAGTCTGCACCGGCCGGTGCGCTCTTCAAGGAGTTTGGCTTCACCGCGGACAAGGTCGTCCTCGCTGTGCAGGGCGTGCTGCAAGGCAAGCCCCATTGAGGCAACCCATGGGATGACGTGAAGGCGGCCGGGGAGCGGCGCCCGTTCGAGCCGGTCCCCGCGGCCTAAGATCCCGCATGATCCTTTAATCTCTGACGAGGAGCATTCGCATGACTGTCAAAGTAGGTATCAACGGCTTTGGCCGCATCGGTCGCATGGCCTTTCGCGCCATCGCAAAGGAGTTCCCCAACATCGAAGTCGTCGGCATCAACGACCTCTTGGAGCCCGACTACCTCGCCTACATGCTCAAGTACGACTCGGTCCACGGCAACTTCGGCGGCCAGATCGGTGTGGAAGGCGACACCATGGTTGTCAACGGCAAGGGCATCCGTCTCACCGCCGAGAAAGACCCCGCGAACCTGAAGTGGGGCGATGTCGGCGCGGATCTGGTCATCGAGTGCACCGGCTTCTTCCTGACCCAGGAGACCTGCCAGGGGCACATCGGTGCCGGTGCCAAGAAGGTGGTGCAGTCCGCTCCCTCCAAGGACAGCACGCCGATGTTCGTCTACGGCGTCAACCACAAGACCTACGACGGCCAGGCGATCGTCTCTGCCGCTTCCTGCACCACCAACTGCCTGGCGCCCGTCACCAAGGTCCTGCATGACAATTGGGGCGTTAAGCGCGGCCTGATGACCACCGTGCATGCCGCGACAGCCACCCAGAAGACCGTGGACGGCCCGTCGAGGAAGGATTGGCGCGGCGGTCGCGGTATCCTGGAGAACATCATCCCGTCTTCGACCGGTGCCGCCAAGGCGGTAGGCAAAGTGCTGCCCGAGCTTAACGGCAAGCTCACGGGCATGGCTTTCAGGGTGCCGACCTCCGACGTCTCGGTGGTTGACCTCACCGTCGAGCTGAACAAGGACGCGAGCTATGCCGAGATCTGCGCCGCCATGAAGGCGGCCTCCGAGTCCGGCGATCTGGCAGGCGTCCTGGCGTACACCGAGGACAAGGTGGTAGCCACCGATTTCCGCGGCCGCAACACGCCGTCCATCTTCGATGCCGGGGCCGGAATCCAGCTCGATCCCACCTTCGTGAAGGTGGTCGCCTGGTACGACAACGAGTACGGCTATACGTGCAACATGCTGCGCATGGTCGAGCACGTAGCTAAGTGAGGACCTAGTAGGAAAAGGGCTGAGGAGGCGAAGCGTGGCTGGTCTCCTCGGCCCTTGGTTCGAGATCCTCGTTTCTATCGCAGAGCCATCCGGTAAGCCATTGGGTTTACCAGATCGTTTTTTGACCCACCACGAAGGGAGTTTCACCCATGTCCTTCATCAAGCTGACCGACCTCGACCTTAAGGGCAAGCGGGTACTGATCCGGTCCGATCTCAACGTCCCGGTAAAGGAGGGGAAGGTGACCTCGGACGCTCGTATCAGCGCGTCCATGCCGACGTTCGAGCACTGCATCAAGGCTGGGGCCAGGGTAATGGTGATGTCGCACCTGGGCCGGCCGGAAGAGGGCGTCTACTCGGAGGAAAACTCCCTGAAGCCCGTTGCAGACAACATGTCCGACAAGCTCGGCAAGCCGGTTCACCTGATCAAAGACTATCTCGATCAGGCGCCTCAGGTCGCGGAAGGCGAACTGGTGCTCCTGGAGAATGTCCGCTTCAACAAGGGCGAAAAGAAGGACAACGAGGAGCTCGCGAAGAAGTATGCGAGCTTGTGCGACGTCTACGTGATGGACGCCTTCGGCACGGCACACCGTGCCCAGGCATCCACGCACGGCGCCGGGAAGTTTGCACCGGTTGCATGCGCCGGCCTCCTGCTGGCCGAGGAGCTCGACGCCCTCGACAAGGCGCTGGCCAATCCGGCCCGCCCCATGGTTGCCATTGTGGGCGGATCGAAGGTCTCCACCAAGCTCACGGTGCTCGAGTCCCTCTCCGAGAAGGTGGATCAGCTCGTCGTGGGCGGCGGCATCGCCAACACCTTCCTCAAGGCATCCGGCAAGAATGTCGGCAAGTCGCTCTGCGAGGCCGATCTGGTGTCCACCGCCACGGCTCTTATGGAGAAGATGGAAGCCCGCGGCGCCAGCATCCCGATTGCGGTCGACGTCGTGGTCGGCAAGAAGTTCGACGAGAACGAGCCTGCCGTGCTCAAGGACGCGTCCGATGTTGCCGACGACGACATGATCTTCGATATTGGTCCGAAGTCCGCGCAGGAGCTGGCCGACATTATCTCGAAGGCAGGTACCATCGTCTGGAACGGCCCGGTCGGTGTGTTCGAGTTCGATCAGTTCGGCGAGGGCACCAGGACCGTGTCGATGGCCATTGCCAACGCCGCCGGGTTCAGCCTCGCGGGCGGTGGCGACACCATCGCGGCGGTCCAGAAATATGACATCTACGACAAGGTATCCTACATCTCGACCGCTGGGGGTGCCTTTCTGGAGTACCTGGAGGGCAAGACCCTGCCGGCCGTTGCCATGCTCGAAGGGCGGGCAAAGGACTGAGGCAGCCCCCGGCCCATGGCCTCCAGCAATCTAGCTGGGGGCCGAAAGCTGGAAGCTGTAGCCCAATGATCCCCAGACGCACAAAAATCGTCGCTACGCTCGGGCCGGCCACCGACACCGGAGAGGTCATGGACGGGCTCGTTGCCGCAGGCGTTGACGTCGTCCGTCTGAATCTCTCCCACGACACGCACGCCCGTCATCGCGAGCGTGCGGAGCGCATGCGTGAGCGGGCGCAGGCCGCCGGGCGCGAGGTTGCTGTCCTGACCGACCTTCAAGGTCCGAAGATCCGTATCGGCGGTTTCCAGGGCGGCCCCGTGGAGCTCACCCCAGGCGATGATTTCCTTTTGGACGCGAGCTGCCCGCTCGACAGCGGCGACCATCGCCGAGTGGGCACTACCTATGCGGGGCTGTCCCAAGACGTTGCCCCGGGTGACACCCTCCTCCTCGATGACGGTGCGATAGAGCTACGGGTGGAGGAGGCCGCCGACGGGTTCGTCCGCTGCAGGGTGGTCGTGGGCGGCAAGCTCTCGGATCAGAAGGGCATCAATAAGAAGGGAGGCGGGCTATCCGCACCCGCCCTGACCGATAAGGACATGGAAGACATTCGCTTCGCGGCCGAGATCAAGGCCGACTATGTGGCGGTGTCCTTCGTGCGCACGGCCGACGATGTCCGCCTGGCGCGGGAGATTTTTGAGGCCGCCGGTGGTAAGGGTGGCATCCTGGCCAAGATCGAGCGGGCCGATGCGCTGCGCGGGATCGAGGATATCATCCTCGCGGCGGATGCGATCATGATCGCCCGCGGGGATCTCGGCGTCGAGGTCGGCGACGCGGAGCTCCCGGCAGTGCAGAAGACGGTAATCAGCAAGGCGCGGGAGATGAACAGCGTGGTCATCACCGCGACTCAGATGATGCAGTCGATGATCGCGAACCCGATCCCCACCCGGGCCGAGGTGTTCGACGTGGCGAACGCGGTCCTGGACGGCACGGATGCGGTGATGCTGTCCGCCGAGACCTCGGTGGGGAAGTACCCGGCAAAGGTGGTTGAGGCGATGCACCGCATTTGCCAGGAAGCGGAGAAGCATTCGAGCGCTCGCCGGTCCGGCCATCGTCTCGATTCGGTATTCGGGCGCGTGGACGAAGCCATCGCCATGGCAACGATGTATACCGCGAACCACCTCGGGGTGAAGGCGATCGCTGCCCTGACCGAAACCGGCTCCACGGTCAAATGGATGTCGCGCATCCGCTCGGGCATCCCCATCTACGCCTTGACTCGCCACGCGGCAACGCGTAGAAAAGTAACGCTTTTTCGGGGCGTCTATCCGGTAAGCTTCGATGTGGCGAGCACGGACATACACGAGGTCAACCGAGAGGTCGTCGAGGAGCTGCTGCGTCGCGGCACGGTGCGCGACGGCGACCTGGTAATCATCACGAAGGGTGACCGCTCCGGAGTCGAAGGACAGACCAATATCATGAAAATCATGCGGGTCGGGGAGCACGCGCTCCTAACCGAGGACTAGCCCGAGACATTCCTGGTTTCTAATTTCCAAGCCGAACTAACGAGGAGACCTCACCATGGCTCTGATTTCCCTGCGTCAGCTACTGGACCATGCCGCCGAGCACGGCTACGGCGTCCCCGCTTTCAACGTAAACAACCTCGAGCAGATGCGCGCCATCATGGAGGCGGCCGACGAGACCGACTCCCCGGTCATCGTGCAGGCGTCCGCGGGCGCGCGCAAATATGCCGGTGCGCCCTTCCTACGCCACCTGATCCTGTCCGCGATCGAAGAGTGGCCACACATACCCGTGGTCATGCATCAGGACCACGGTGCGTCGCCGGCCGTGTGCCAGCGCTCGATCCAGCTCGGCTTCAGCTCAGTGATGATGGACGGCTCCCTCGGCGAGGATATGAAGACGCCGATGGACTATGACTACAACGCTCGGGTCACGCGTCAAGTGGTCGATTTGGCACACGCGTGCGGTGTGTCCGTGGAAGGCGAGCTTGGCTGTCTTGGCTCGCTCGAGACTGGGATGGCGGGTGAAGAGGACGGTTCCGGCGCCGAGGGCAAGCTCGACCACAGCCAGCTCTTGACCGATCCGGAAGAGGCCGCTCGATTCGTCAAAGACACCCACGTCGATGCGCTGGCCATTGCCATCGGCACCTCCCACGGCGCCTACAAGTTCACGCGTCCGCCGACGGGCGATATCCTCGCGATCCAGCGCATCCGCGAGATCCACGCCCGCATCCCCGACACCCACTTGGTCATGCATGGGTCCTCCTCGGTCCCGCAGGACTGGCTCGCAATCATCAATAAGTACGGCGGCGACATGGGTGAGACCTACGGGGTGCCGGTCGAAGAGATCGCCGAGGGCATAAAGAACGGCGTACGCAAGGTCAATATCGACACGGACTTGCGCATGGCGTCCACCGGCGCGATGCGCAAGTTCCTGGCCGAAAACCCGAAGGAGTTCGATCCCCGCAAATACCTCAGCGCCGCGACCAAGGCGATGAAGGGCATTTGCAAGGAACGCTACGAGGCCTTCGGTACCGCCGGCAACGCCAGCAAGATCAAGCCCGCGTCCCTGGAGGCCATGACCACGCGCTACGCGAAGGGCGAGCTGGATCCCAAGGTGAACTGAGGCTCGACTACACGTTAGGTTGAACAGGGGCGTCTCGGCGCCCCTTTTTCGTTCCGTTGACGCCCAGATAGACCCTGCTCCATTGCCACCGACACCCGCGGCCGTGCTCGACCGGGCGCTCGGCGCGCCGGGTCCCTGCAGTAGCGACGCGGAAGCACCGATCCTAACAACAGGCGCATAGCCAGACCGATTAACCTGAACCCGGCAGTTGAACCACGAAGCACACGAAGAGCACGAAGGATTTTAATGATATGTGGAGACTTGGGGCTTCACCCTGCGGGTGCGACAAAGATCAGCCAAACTCATCTCGACGACTCTGTTCTTCTTCGTGTTTCTTCGTGCACTTCGTGGTGAACAGCTCTTTCTAGGATTAAGCTA
Organism: uncultured Gammaproteobacteria bacterium; assembly: GCA_963824085.1. GTDB lineage: Bacteria > Pseudomonadota > Gammaproteobacteria > Chromatiales > Chromatiaceae > JARRNE01. Next base: position 522,043 of record CAWGNT010000023.1, on the reverse strand, counting down.
GTCAGACTAGCCGTCCAGCGTCGTGGGCAATCACGATGTTGTAAGGGCCGGCGGTTGGCTGCGCCCCCCGGTGGTAACCTCCGGACGCGTGGACCTCGGGAGAGGGACGCCCAAGAAGAGGGTCAAGGCCACCGCAGCGCCCCCGATGGGTTCCCATTTCCTGGTCCAATAGCGAAAAGCCTGGGTGGGTTCGGTATAGTTTGGGACGACGACTCGTGCAGCCGGGTTGCGGTATCAGCGGAGCCTTGGCCAAGCCAGCAATGCCGAGAGCACACCATGCGTCACTCTGAGCGATTTCCCTGCCCCTGCTGCGGCTATCGCGTATTCGACTTTCAGCCCGGCTTCCATCAGGTCTGCCCCATCTGCGGCTGGGAGGACGATCTCAGCCAACTCCGCTTTCCGCTCATGCCCGGGAGCAGCAACCGGGTGAGCCTGTGCGACGCCCAGCAAAACTTCCAGGACTATGGCGCCTCGGAGCGGCGCAATCTAGGTACGACGCGCAAACCGGTTGAAGGTGAGGAAATCGAAGACGGCTGGCGCCAACTGGATCTCGCAGTCGACAACGTGGAGCACCCGAAGCGGGGCGAGCGTTACGCAGACTCCTATCCTCTGAGCGACACCACGGTCCTCTACTACTGGCGCTCGACCTATTGGCGGCGCGTTGTCGGGTAGGCTCCGCCAGCCGCCAGCCGCCAGCCGCCAGCCGCCAGCCGCCAGCCGCCAGCCGCCAGCCGCCAGCACACCCATTCGATCCGCAGTCCCCGGCTTTGACCGCTGGCCGAGCGGGCGGGTTGGGCGACCGGGGATGAGGGCGGATGACTGAAGAATTCTTTACGTCAATGACAAAAATTAACGTAATTTGCTTTTCAAATAGTCATTCGAAGTCTACGTTTAGTGGCAAGACCAATTTGGATGGTTAGATCAGGTTGACTCGCGGGGTGCTCAGCGCCAAACCGAGCAAGCTAGGACGCAGCGCGACCTACGAGACGAGGAGAAGAGGCCCTGGCCTCCTACACTCCACCTGAGGACATCGACATGACCCGACAAGAGCAGATCAACGCCCTCGAAGCCGAGTGGGCGGACAATGCACGCTGGACCGACGTCGAACGCGGCTACTCAGCGGCGGACGTCGTCCGGCTGCGCGGATCGCGACAGCCGGAGTTCACGTACGCCAGCTTCGGGGCCGAGCGGCTGTGGAATCTGGTTCGGGGGCAGGCGAAGAAGGGTTACATCAACTGCCTGGGTGCGGTCACCGGCGGTCAGGCTGTGCAGCAGGCAAAGGCCGGGATCGAGGCAATCTACGTCTCGGGTTGGCAGGTGGCGGCAGACGGAAACACCTCCGAGACCATGTATCCGGACCAGTCGCTCTACGCCTACGACTCGGTGCCGACCATGGTCCGGCGCATCAACAATGCCTTCAAGCGTTCTGACGAGATCCAATGGTCGCGCGGCATCGAACCGGGCGACGAGGGTTACGTCGACTACTTCCTGCCGATCGTGGCGGATGCGGAGGCGGGTTTCGGCGGCGTGCTCAACGCCTTCGAGCTGATGAAGAGCATGATCGCGGCGGGGGCCGCCGGCGTGCACTTCGAGGATCAGCTGGCATCGGTCAAGAAGTGCGGCCACATGGGCGGCAAAGTGTTGGTGCCCACTCAGGAGGCGGTCCAGAAGTTGATCGCCGCGCGCCTGGCCGCCGACGTGTGTGGAGTCCCGACGCTCGTGTTCGCACGAACGGATGCGGAGGCTGCCAATCTGCTTACTGCTGACGTAGACCCCAACGATCAGCCATTCCTGACCGGCGAGCGTACCTCGGAAGGCTTCTATCGCGTGCAGAACGGCCTGGAGCAGGCCATCAGCCGCGGCGTGGCTTATGCGCCTTACGCGGACCTCGTCTGGTGCGAGACCGGAACCCCAGACCTCGGCTTTGCCCGGGAATTTGCCCAGGCGGTCCTGAAACGCAGTCCGAACAAGCTCCTCGCGTACAACTGCTCGCCTTCTTTCAACTGGAGGAAGAACCTGGACGATCGGACGATCGCCGAGTTTCAGGACAGCCTCTCCGAGTACGGCTATAGGTATCAGTTCATCACCCTGGCCGGTATCCACAGCATGTGGTTCAACATGTTCGACCTAGCCCACGGTTATGCCCGCGGCGAAGGTATGAAGCACTATGTCGCAAAGGTACAAGAGCCCGAGCTCGCTGCTCGCGACAAGGGCTACACCTTCGTCTCCCACCAGCAAGAGGTGGGGGCCGGCTACTTTGACGATGTCACTACCGTGATCCAGGGGGGTGCCTCCTCGGTCACGGCCCTCCGCGGGTCCACGGAAGAGGCCCAATTCTACGTGGACAAGGCGGTGGTCAACGGTTGAACCGGCGCTGCCGACCAGTGTGCTCCCGCTGTGACGGGAGTAGACCGAATGCGGAGCACATTCCGCTTCCCTTCCGACGCTCGCACCGATGGATTTCTAGACTGTGGATCTGTGTGACCGGTTCGACGCCCGCGTATCGGTCTGTGACCCAGTGTTTCGGGATTTCGGAGGCCTGCAGCGTTTTGCTGGGGCCATATCCACCGTGAAATGCTTTGAGGACAACTCCCTCGTGAAATCGGCGCTCGGGCAGCCGGGGAATGGTCGAGCTCTGGTCGTGGACGCCGGCGGCTCGCTGCGGTGCGCCATGCTCGGGGATCTTCTAGCCGCAAGCGCCGTGTCGAACGGTTGGCGCGGGGTCCTCATGTACGGGTGTGTACGCGATTGCGCCGAGATATCCGCCATGCCGCTGGGCATCAAGGCGCTCGGCGTACACCCCCGCAAGAGCGTCAAGCGGGGGGAGGGCCAACGAGACGTTGCGGTGCGCTTTGCGGGTGCCGCCTTTGGCCCGGGTGACTTCGTTTACTGTGATGAGGACGGAATCCTCGTGTCTGCTGTGCAGCTGGTTGCTGACCATGATTGGATGCAGCCGCAGCCGCTAGCTCGGGGGTTATAAGACAGCGATGGCTTGGCTCCAGGCAAAGGAAATCGCGCAGACGATTCTCGGCGGCTTCGAGCGCCACTACCGGCTCTTCCGGCAGATCACCGCGGGGGCCCGTCAGCGTTTCGAGGACGCGGATTGGACTGCGGTCCAGGAGGCTTCCCGCGAGCGCATTAGTTACTACGACCGCCGCGTGGAGGAGACGCTGACGGTACTGCGCGGCCAGTTCGGCATCGACCACCTGGACGAGCCGCTGTGGCGGCGGGTCAAGGTCGAGTATCTCCGCCTCCTGCCGATGCATCACCAGCCGGAGCTCGCCGAGACCTATTACAACTCGGTCTTCTGTCGACTCTTCCACCGTCGCTACTACAACAACAGCAACATATTCGTCTGGCCCGCAGTCTCCACCGAGCACCTGGAGGCGGACGTTCCGATCTTCCGCTGCTACTATCCCGCCCGCGACGGATTTTGCCGGGTGCTCTGTGAGATCCTGGACAGCTTCGATTTCCGCCTCCCGTTCCGCCGCCGCCGGCAGGACTTGTGCGACCTGCTCCGCGCGATACGTGCCAGGTTCCCGGCTCGGCGCGGCAGGCAGCAGAATTTCCAGCTCGTGGTGCTCTCCGCCCCCTTCTATCGCAATAAGGCGGCCTACATCATTGGCAAGGCAGTGAACGGCCCAGACCAGATCCCTTTCGTGCTGCCGGTGCTCAACGACGAGCGAGGCGGGCTTTACGTGGATGCCCTATTGGCAGGCCAGGACGCGCTGGCGGACATCTTCAGCTTCTCCCGCGCCTATTTCATGATGGATACGGCGGTGCCCGCCGCGGTCGTGGACTTCTTGCGGCCGTTGATGTCCCGCAAGAGCAAGGCCGAGCTCTACACTGCAATCGGGCTTCAGAAGTTCGGTAAGGCGGAGTTTTATCGGGATTTTCTGAAGCACCTGCGCTATTCGGGTGACGAGTTCGTTCCCGCTCCGGGTATCCGGGGCATGGTCATGTGCGTCTTCACCCTGCCATCCTTTCCGTATGTCTTCAAGGTCATCAAGGACCGATTTCCACCGCCGAAAGACACTACCCGGAACAGCGTCAAGGCCAAGTACCTGCTGGTCAAGCTGCACGACAGGGTTGGCCGGATGGCAGACTCCTGGGAGTACTCCCACGTGGCCTTTCCCTTGGAACGGTTCTCACCGGAGCTCCTCGGTCATCTGCAACAAGACGCGGCAGAGAGTATCTCCGTGGAGGGCGACCAGCTCATCGTGAAGCACCTCTACATCGAGCGGCGAATGATCCCGCTCAACCTCTATCTTCAGTCGGCCGACGATATGGCGCTGCGGCATGCGATCAAGGAGTATGGAGACGCCATTCGTCAGCTCGCCGCGGCCAACATCTTTCCCGGCGACCTTCTGTTCAAGAACTTCGGCGTAACCCGCAAGGGGCGCGTCGTCTTCTACGATTACGACGAGCTTTCCTACCTGACCGACTGCAACTTTCGCGAGATCCCAGAGGCGCCTTACCCCGAGTTGGAGATGTCCGCAGAGCCCTGGTATACACCGGGTCCGGACGATGTCTTTCCAGAGGAGCTGGAGACCTTCCTTCTAACCGACGCGCGCATCCGGCGAGTGTTCCGGGAGCTGCATCGGGACCTGCTCGACCCCGTCTGGTGGCGCTGCCGCCAGGAGAACATACGGTCCGGGCGCCTCGAAGATGTATTCCCCTACCCAGAAGAGAAGCGCTTTCGCCTTCGCGACAGGACGAGCTCTCGCGGCCCGGAGGGACCGCGCTCGGCACGCGTTGCGGCCGTCGCTTGATAGGCTGGCGGGTGTCGGGGAAGGCCATGAATGTCTCCATCTAGCTTGCCGGCAGCCCCCCTGCCGCCGACATCCCCCGTCGCCGGCAACGGAACCCCCTCGGGTTAGAGCCGACAAGTTGCAGCCGACGGCTACGGCGGACGTCTCGATGCCACCGCCTGCTCGACAACCCGTCGCCGCTGAAACCGCTGTCGACGTATCCGCCGCAAGCAGTCACGAGACTGGCGAAACGGGAAACTCATCACATCTCCGCGCCGCCGATCTGGTTAACATAGCTCCCGCCGACATGGGGCTGTCGGCACTCCTTGAAAGGTTGGGGGGGTCAGGCCGCCTCGGTTTACCGAGGCGGCCTTCGTCTTTTGTTGCCCACCGCCCGCAGCGCTGCCTGAGCGAGAGATTTCGCTCAGGTGATTAGGATCGTGGCTCAGCTGGAACGCTGGTTGGAGGGTCGGGTGCGGGTCGGCGCGACCGTCGGCGCCAAGGACGGCGCCGTCGAGCCCACATGGATGTGTTCACGGCGTGTCGCGCTGGCCCGTACTCGATCCTGGCCCGGCAGCTGAGCTTTAGCGCTAATCACCCATGCTCAAGCATACTTGTCTGCACCTCGTGGCGGGCACAACCCGACCTCGGTTCGAAAAGCGAAACTGACACGTGGGTTGCGTATAGGATTCGCACCCCGACACTTGTCACCCGAACCCAGCCTTCACAGCCCCGACCAGGTACGATGACATTCGGCAGGGCAGCGCGGCGTCTTGGCGGCCTTCTGGGGAAGGTCGTCGTTGCGTTCGCGCTGATGTCCGCATCGGTCGTCTTGAGCCTGCGCTGGATCAATCCGCCGACTTCGTCCTTCATGCTGCAGCAGAGACTGGCGGGATGGCTCGACGGACGTAACGGGTCCTATCTTCATCACGAGTGGGTGGACTGGTCCGCCATAGCCCGCGCTGTCCCACTTGCCGTGGTCGCGGCGGAGGATCAGCGGTTTCCCCAGCATCGAGGCTTCGACTTGATGGAGATCCGCAATGCGCTGGAGGAGTACGAGCGCACGGGCCGTGCCCGAGGGGCCAGCACCATCTCCCAGCAGGTTGCCAAGAACCTGTTTCTGTGGTCGGACCGCAGCTTGATTCGAAAAGGACTCGAAGCCTGGTTCACCCTGCTCATCGAGCTGACCTGGTCGAAGCACCGCATCCTGGAGGTCTATCTGAACCTCGCCCAATTTGGCCCGGATACCTATGGTGTCGGAGCGGCCAGCTGGCGCTACTTCGATCGGCCCCCTGCGGCCCTGACCAGGCATGAGGCCGCCCTGATGGCCGCGGTGCTTCCGAATCCCGAGCGTTATCGACTGGACAGGCCGTCCCGCCACGTGCACCGGCGCGCAGCCTGGATCGGTGTGCAGATGCGGCGATTGGGCTCGGACTACCTTCGCGGTCTCTGAGTGCGTATCCGAACGATCCCCAGTTCGGTTGCCTCGATCATACGCCGCCGGGCCGGAGTCCGATCGCCGCGCGTCGGGTATGATGGAGGCAACTCGAGTCTCCGCGGCGACCAGCGGATGAAGTACCTCAACATCCTGAAGACCATCGGCCGGACTCCAGTAGTGCGGCTCAACAGCTTCCGAGATCACTTGGCCGCGGAGCTGTGGGTCAAGCTGGAAAGCTTCAATCCAGGCGGATCGATCAAGGATCGTCCGGCGCTCAATATGATCGAAGACGCCGAGTGCCGCGGCGTCCTCAGCCCCGGCGATGCGATCGTAGAGCCGACCTCCGGCAACACCGGCATCGGGCTCGCCATGGTTGCAGCGGTGAAAGGCTACCGCGCGGTACTGGTGATGGCCGCGGACATGAGTGAGGAACGCAAGGCCCTGATGCGGGCCTTCGGGGCAGAGTTAGTGCTCACTCCGCCTGAGCTCGGCACGAAGGGTGCCGTGGAAGAGGCGCGGCGCCTGGAACGGGAGAACGGGTGGTTCTTCGTCGGTCAACACTTCAACCCGGCGAACCCCGACGCGCATGAGACAACGGCGCAGGAGATCTGGAACGACTTCGGTGACAGCCTGCATGCGATCGTCTGTACGACGGGCACTGGCGGCACCATCTCGGGGGTGGGCCGCCGCTTGAAGGCACGCAATCCTGCGATCAAGGTCATCGCCACCGAGCCTGCGGAGTCGCCCATCCTCTCCAGGGGCGTCGCGTGTAAGCACAGGATCATGGGGACTGCCCCAGGATTCATTCCAGAGACCCTCGACACGACGGTCTACGACGAGATCGTCCCCATCAGTACCGAGGAGGCCTATGGAACAGCGCGCCTCCTCGCCCGCCGCGAGGGCATCCTGGCCGGCATCTCCTGCGGGGCAGCAACGGCGGGCATGCTGAATCTAGCTGGGCGCGACGAGTGGTGCGGCAAGGTGCTCCTTGCCATACTGCCCGACACCGGCGAGCGTTACGTCAGCACCGATTTGTGGGGCGAGGAGTCCTCTGTACGCGACTGAGGGCCAGATGCGTCACGCGTCGCCGCCGACCAGGCTCGCGGTGGGCAGCAAGGCGACAACAAGCATCACCCATGTGCCGGCCGTTAGAGCCGCCTCCTTCCGACGAATCATTGAGCCCCGACCCGTCCCGCCGCCACCTCTTCCGCCAGCTGACAGACAAGCATAGCGCGTCAAAGCAGGGAGGCATCCGCGTCGGCACCGGCGTGGCAATTCAATAGGGCTCCGTCGCGCACTCGCCGGTCTCCTTGCCTCCGCCCCCCTTGATGCCAGTCCTTTCGAGCTCCCACGACGCGGCGCTTGAAGACCGCGTCCGTGATGCCGCCCAACTACAGTTTGCCAAGCCGACGGGCTGACGTTCAGGTCTTGTCAAAATCGTGTCAGCGGGCTCGGCTGCTTCGATCTGCGCCGCGAAACCGCACTGACCTGTGCAAACGCTCATTCCAAGTGCCCGGAACGTATTGTGTTCCTGCGTCTGTCCGGAAGCCACGAACGAGCGGAAACGTGCGCACCGCGTCCCACTTTGGACATTCCGGCGAACAACTTGTGACCAGGACAACAGACCTGTCGCAGTACGTCGGCAATAAATAGACCGCAACAAGCGTCGCCGAGGACGCGGGGCCCGCCGGGCACCAGCCCTTGGCGCAAGTGGTTTCACTTCAGCCGAAACGCTTCGATCAGGCCCGCCCGCTCTACCGAGCGGGCGGGCGGCCCATGGACCCAGCTGTCTCTCTTTCCCACGGACTGGCGGTATTCCCGGGCACCGGGAGACCTCGTGACGTTGGGTCCGCCGCATGACGCGGCCTCTCACACATGGCCGCGTAATAACCGCCGCAACGCCTGTTTGCGGGCAACCAAAACGAGACCATGGGGCATATCAACATGAAGCAGACCATCTTCACCCATTCAAACGCCGGGGACGTTTTCAGGGCCAAGGAGGTTGTCGAGGAGGCAGCCGAACGCGTGCGGTTGGCGCGGCGCGACTTCCTAAAGCTGTTCGGCTATGGCACAGCCGGATTGGTTATGAGCGGGCTTGCGCTCGGAAAGGACGCCACGGCCCGGGGGGTTTCTGCCCCATATGCCAGGCCGTTGAATCGAAGTCCTTACGCCCGTGAGTTCGAGTTTGCGGGCGACCTTCTATACATGAACATTGGTACCACTGGTGCGTCGCCGACTCGGGTGATCGATGATTATTACCAGGACTACCAGGACGTTGCCGGCAATCCCACCGCCTACTTCTTCGGCCAACAGGTGATGCGCAACAGCATCGCCCCGGGGTTCGGCTGCGACCCCTATGAGCTTGTCATGAGCTTCAACACGACGGACGGCCTGTGGCGCATCGTCATGGGCATTCCGTTCGAACCCGGCGACGAAGTCATCACCACCAACATGGAGGAGGATGCCGGGATCTCCGCCGCCGGTATTATCCGAGACCGTTTCGGAGTGGTAATCAAGTCCGTAAACGTCCCGACCAATGATGCCTACAGCGACCGGGAGCTGATCCGACGGTTCAAAGCCCAGCTGACACCCAATACCAAGGCAATTCTCTTCTCCTCCCCCATCTACCTGACGGGTGGACGCCTCCCCGAAAAGGAGCTATGTCTCCGGGCGGCAAAAAGCGGTGTAATCTCCATCGTGGATGGCGCGCATCTTCCAGGCATGTGTGCCATCAACTTGCACGACATGGGCTGTGACTTTTTCACCGGCGCCGGACACAAGTGGCAATGCGGGCCGGGCCAGACGGGCTTCTTATACATCCGCAACAACAGTCATCCGGAGCACAGAGTGGTGCAGCGGCCAACCAGCGACTTCGCCCCGTTCGGCGGTCCCTCGGAGATGGTCGACATCCCCATCCCCGGCTATAGCAATACCAATCCGCTGCCAACCTATTACCCGACCAACACCCTGATATACGGTGCGGCAGGAATCCTCGCCAACGGCGTGCGGGATCCCGAGCACAACATTGCAGCTGTCCTGCAGCTCATCGGCAACGGCAGCCGCCCATCCCAGAACGCCCTGACCGAGGTTTGCCAAATATGGGATGAGTGGGGTCGACAGGAGATCGAGGACTACATCGTCTCCCTCGCCCAGTACCTTCGCGCACAGATCGTCGACATCTGGGGACCAAAAACGTTGTCGCTGACGTATTCGCGGGAAGCGGTGCCCGCCGCTCGCACGGGGCTTACTTCCTTCAACCCCTTCTCGCCTGGATTCGACTATAACGGGGAGCTTAGCCCGGAAGAATCGTCGCAGCAGGCGACCGACTCATCCGATGCCGTGTCGACGCTGCGTTCCGCCTACAACATCGTCGTCCGTAACAACTCGGTGCCGCACACGCTGCGCAGCGATTCGACCCAGAACGCGGTGGAAGGGACCCTCTCCTCTCCGCTGCGCATATCGACCCACTTGTTTCACTCCATGGACGATGTGGACCGCTTGATTGGTGCGCTGCTGGAGGTCGTGCCGCGACCATAGAGGTCGCACCAACCGCGCAGAATGTCAGCGCGAAAGCCCGTCCCGGAGGTCCGGCTGCCATAGGGTAGTCGGACCGAGCGGGACCGTCCATCCGAAACGGTCGCGAGCTTTGGCGGCGCCACACAGCTCTTGGCAATCGCCTGAGATGATTGGTGCTATTGCCGGAAGCGTTGGAACAGTGGCCGGTGACCCTGTTCGAACGGCTACTGCCCCGGTATCTGGAAATCATTCACCCTAGAAAGAGCTGTTCACCACGAAGTGCACGAAGAAACACGAAGAAGAACAGAGTCGTCGAGATGAGTTTGGCTGATCTTTGCCGCACCCGCAGGGTGAAGCCCCAAGTCTCCACATATCATTAAAATCCTTCGTGCTCTTCGTGTGCTTCGTGGTTCAACTGCCGGGTTGAGGTTCACGAAATCAATGCCAGGTTCCTCGATCAAGTGCGCCTCCAGGCCCTAAGTGAGACGGAGCGCGTGACGCGGCTCTCGTTGATCAACGAGGCGGACGAACGCCATGTGAGGATGGCCCATCTCGCGTGTGTGGGCGGCGTATTTTCGGGTGGCGATGGAGAGCTGTTCAGGCCCCTCGTGGAGACCCTGCTACACCGGGATCCGTATCTGGTGCTCGCCGACTTCGAAAGCTACGTGAACACCCAGATGAGGGTGGACAAGACCTACGCCGTCCGCGACCGCCGGAGCCGCATGAGCATCCTCAACACTGCATGCAGCGGGAGATTTTCTTCGGATCGGACCATCCGCGAATACTGTAACGACATTTGGCAGGTCCCGGCCGGTGCCAATCAGCTTGTCCGCACCCGCTGGCACCACGTAAATGGCAGCTTGCGCCTAACCAGTGGATCGCCGCTGAGCGATTGCACAATCGCCATTCAACGGATTTCCTCGATAGAGTACCGCTTGTCCATGATCTGTGGTGTGATCAGCGCGTAGCCCTGCAGCTGCCAATGGGCCAGCTCGGTGATGGCGGAGGGGACGATGTCGATGAAGTCGTAAAAATCCGCGGCATGATAGCCGTAGTCCTCGGCGGCGAGGCCGCACACCCGGAACTTCACCCCCAGCGCGGCGTAGTATTTCATGCGCTCCACCGCGTCCTTGTACTTGGCGTAGTTGTGCTTCACGGTCGTGACGATCTCGGTACCGTGGATCACTACCACGATGTCGAGGAATTCCGGCGCGTAATCGTAGGGCGCGTCCATCAGAGGGTTGAGCAGCGACCGCAGCCAGTACAGCGCCGAATCGATCTTGCGCGGATCGTCCAGAAAGAAGTCAAATACGACCTTTTGCTCGCCGTACGGGGTTTGTACGATCTTTCCCGCGGCTTGGACAGCGGCGGGCGTGGTCACCAAGGCGGTCACCAGAGACAGCATTAGGGTGAAAGCGGGTGTGCGAAACGAGGTCATGGCAAAGTTGAGTGCTGGCAGTTGGTAGTCTCAATGCAGCATAGGTGACGGTGCCAAAACAGCGCAAGAAGCGCCTCTTAGAGCCTGTCGTCGGAGCGGCGAAAGGAACATTGTGGCAATCGCTCCAGCGTCACAACCTGCGTCTTCTCCATTCTCAAGCGCGAGATCATCGATATCTTTCGCACGCGCCGGCGCAAGGTCTCCGCGTCTGAGGCACTCGAAGAGAACTGGTTCACCCGCTGAAAATCGGTTGAGTAGAAAGCGCCCATGCTCAATCGCAAGAAGGCCACGCAGCGAATATCGCAGGAGCTGGATCGCCCCATCACTCGGCGCCAACGCCGTCGGTGACCGTTCGAAGACGGGGTGCCGAATGAGTAGCCGGCGCCGACCGGGGTTGGCCGACGGGCGGTTGGACGCTTCGTTAGAATCCGCCGCCGGTGCGGAATCCCCCTCCGCCTCCCCCACCGAACCCACCGCCGAATCCTCCGCCTCCGAAGCCGCCTCGCCCGCCACCCCAGACGGTCCCGCGACCGAAGCCGCCGGAGCCGAACCAGGGGTCGTACGGGGGTTGGTATCGCTGCTGCTCTTGCAGTACGCGCCAGAGCGTGCGCCGGTCAAGCATGCCTTCCACAAAATTGCCGAGCATCAGCGCGACCAATGCGCTGTCACCGAACGACGAGCCCGATCGGTCGTAGCGCGCGCGTTTGAAGTCGACGCGCAGGGTCTCGATCTCGCGCAGCCGTTGCTGATGTTGCTGCAACGTTTCCTTGAGGCCCCGAAGGGAAGCCTCGAGGGTGCGCTGCTCGCCTTCCCGCTCGAGCATTCGACTCACGATCAGGTCGTCGTCTGGGAACGGGGTCGCGAGTGCTTCCCGACGCAGCTCCATTAGGTCGTCACGCTGAAGCTCGGTGGCCAGATACTCTACGGCCTGGCGTGTGTACTCGTCTTCGCCGGAGGCAAAGGCCGCTCTGCGAGCAAGCAGGTCTTGATGCTCCTCATCTGCAGCCGCGATGCGTTCGTCGATTGCGTCCAGCTTTGCCTGCTCGGCCCCTAATGCCTTCTCGAGGGAGGGGACGCCGTCGGCCTTCCGCGCCTCGGTGTCAAGCCTCTTTAGGACCTGATACTCGGCGTCCGCCGCTGCCTTGAGCCCCTCTGCGTGCTCCTTCAGACGAGTGGGGATCTCGTTGAGGCGGGCATAGCTCGCGCGGGCGTCGGCAAAACCGACCAGATGCGCAACCTTGCCGTCGAGCCAACGGATCAACGGGCTGGCCTTGTAACCTGGCAGGCCGAAGTCGCGTTCCCATAGGTACATGAACAACGGGTCGTTGCGATACGACTCCCCCTTCTGATCCTTCTCCTCCTCACTCCGTACCGCCTTTTCATGTGCGTGCATGGCGGTACGCTCCTCCTCGCGCGCCCGCGCCCGCTGGGCCTGGTAGGAAGGGTCGGCATCCAGTCTTGCCTGAGTGGCTGCCTCGGCCTTATCCAGGGCTTCCGCTGAGTGGTCGACGAGCTCTGCCTGTGTCGAGCGCTCGGACTCCAGGGACTTGCGGGCGACTTCGGCAGCCTGGATGCGCTTCGCAAGCTCCGGGAGCGCCGCGTCTCGGTTCTTCAACAAGGCCAGCACCTGGTGCTCGGCATGATCGATGTGCTGCTCCAGCTCCCCGCGGTCAAGGAGTCCGACGCGCAGACGCGCGAGGACCCTAAAGTCACCGGCATTTGCTCGTTGCTGCTCCACCAGCTTGGTGCCGATGGCCTCGATCTGTCGCTCCACTTTTTCGATCCTGCCGTGCTGCTCATTGATCGTTTGGTCGACGGTCGACAGCGCTTGGCGACCCGACAGCATATTGGGTGCTCCTACCATTGGGTGATCGCTCCGCCCGTCGTCGGCATCTCGTATGTGGGCTTAAGAAAACCGCGTGGCTTCCGACCGAAGCGGTCGTTCTCGATGATGCCGTCGTCTTGCTTATCCCGAGCGACGGCGTTGTACGTTTTCTCGTCGACCCGAAGGCCCCACTTGGTCACCCGCTCCGTCTTGCCGGTCTCCTGGTTTTTGATCGGGACCTTCAGGACCTCCCCGCTCGGGTCCACCGCCTCGACGATGATGTAGTAGTTCCTGGCACCCGTGTTGACATCCGGGACCCGCCACACGCCGGACCGCTCCCCGGGACGGTTGACGATACGAAGCGTGTATTGCTGCTCCAGCGTGGTGCGCATGTTCCCGAGCGACTCGAGTGCCTCGCGCGCGCCCGCTGGATTTTCATCCCGCAGGTCGGACTCGGCAGTCGTGAACAATCCCGCCGCCTGCTCGCGCGCCTCATCGGACTTGGCGATCTCCATCACCTGCGCGTGTACGGCCTCGATCTTCTGAGGCAGCTTGGCATTGGGGGCGACGACCGCGAAGTAGTAGCCAAGCCAAATGAGGATGGGCGCTGCAACGGCTGCGATGACCCACTTGCGCCACTTTCGGCGGCTCACGTACAGCCGAGCCAGCTTCACACCAAGACTGTCCGGCGGTGGCTTGTAGACGAAGCGCTGGTCCTTGAGCGCGGCGACTCCCTCTTCGATCACATGATCGGAGACATCGATACCCTGGGCCCGGTAGATGGTGCGCAGGCGCTCCTTCAGGTCGTCTTCCCGGCCCCCCGCGTCCAGCTCGCGCTTCACCATGCGCTCGCGGCGGCGAAGGGTGTCCACCACGTCCATGGCGAGCATGACCTCATCGAGGGGCTGTTTGGTGCCCCCCGCGGCGCCCGTCGGAGCGGGACCCCCCGCCGCTTCGGTGCTCATTGCGCGGCGCCCGTCAAGCCTTTGCCCTCTCCGGCGAGGCGAGCGAGCTTGCGCTTGCCGTCCTCGACCGCGGTGCGGATCTCTCTGGCATTCTCGGTGCTGGCCTTGCGCATCTCCTCGATGATCTCGCGGGAGCGGGTCTGCCAAGCCACAACCGAGTCGACCAGCATCTTGACAGCGTCCGCGCGTACCGTGGGGCCGTAACCTGCTCTGACCGCGGCCTCCTGGACCTTGCCTCCGATCTCAGCCAGGACCTCCAAGGATTGACTCACCCCCTCCTTCATCGCCTCCACCGTTCGGGTGGTCTCGTGTAGCCCAAACATGCCGGTGAAGGAAGCGGTGAGCGCCGTGAGGACCACCTCGTTGGTACTGAAGAAGCTCACCGCTTGGGCGTAGACCCGCTCCTTGGCGTTGGTGGTCTGCAGCAGGCGCGCCATGACCACCTCCGACGTGTTGTAGCTCACGGTCAGGTTGTCCGAGAGGTCCTTTGCGATCTGGTAGCGCTTCTCCTCTTCCTGCAGGGCACGCACCTTCTCGTCGCGGCTCATCTCCAGCTTCGCGCGTTCGGCCAGATCCTCACCCTGATAGGACTCTACCGATTTCATCGCCGTATCGACTTCGGTCTTGGCGGCATCCAGCTTGCCCTCGGCAGTCTTCAACACCTCCAGTGCCAGCACCTCAGACTGCTTCAGGGCGCCGCGGAAATCCTGATAGGCCGCGAGGATCTTCTGCTCACGCTCGATCTGGTCCCGTGTCGCGTCGGTGACGTCGAGGTAGGTCTTCTTGATCCTGTCGAAACGGGTGGAGATGTCCCCGCGAGTGACCTTCATCCAGATATTGCCCAGCCGCTCGAAGGTGTCGACCCTACCGTCGGCGACCTGATCGACCATGGACTTGGCGTCGTCCCGGATGCTGTTGAACGCATTGGTGATCTCCTCGTAGCGTTCGCCAACCTCCATCGCCTGGACTTGCTCGCGCACCACGTCGTTGAACAGGGATGCCTGGCTGAGGGTCCGCGCGATTGCGGTGACCCGGCCCTCGTCGAGGCCGGAGATCTGGTTGAGCAGGGCGACGATGGGCGCCTCCTTGGTCTCCCCTTGCGGCAGCAGGCCGAGGTCATGCAGCTGATTCATAGCCTTGTCGAGGTACTGCAGGGGTGTGGTGCTCGCGGTCATGGATCCTCCTGGGTTGGTAGGTGGCGATGAAGGGCGACATTGGGTTGACGCCTCGATTCCATTCTTGTTAGAGCACCCTCGTCGCCATCACAGCCCTCGGGTCGATCTCCCCAGAGTACCAGAACGGCAATGGGAACAGCCCAGAGGCGAGGGTGACGGTCCCGCTGATCTTCCAGCGAAGCTTGTCCCGGCTCAGTGCGAATATCGAGAGCTGGGGCAGCAGCGCGACCAGGTTGCTGCTCACCTCGACGTCGACCGTTTCCTCACCGAATGGAGGGATCGTGCGTTCGAGCTCCGTTGCTCCATGAGCGAGCTCCCTGCCCTCCAGGGAGATGCGATAGGTCATGGCGCTGAGCGGCAGCGTCCGATCGTTCGGGTTCTCAACTCGAAGGCGCACGATGAAGGACTGCTGCTCGAGCGCGAGGGCCTTTGGCCGGACGCCGACGAGGGCTAGCTCTGGCGCCTTCCAGTTTTCGCTCAGGCTGGCGCACCCCGTGAGTGCCGCCAGCACGCAAGCGACTATCGTCAGTGCGGGCCAGCTGGCGCTACGTGCATGCGGCCGTGCTCGGTTTGTCTGTGGTCGCATCAATCGATGTGGCGACCTCATTCGTCGCAGCCGCAAGCGGCAGCAACGAGCGTGTCCAGGTCATAACCACTGTAGTCGCCCTCGGGACCAGTGCAGCTTATGCCGTCTGTGGTGCTCTCAGTGCATTCGACCGGCAAACCGTTATTTGAGCATGTTCCACTGACGCCGCTATTGGGTCCGAAGGAGGCGTCTTCCGAATTGTCGATGCCGCATGTCTGGGCGGTTGCATCACCGGATAGAAGAGCTGCAAGCAACGTCACGATCTTGACAAGGGTTCGCATGTGATCAGGCCTCCAGGTGGATTTGCTGCGGTTCAGGGAGATTCGATCACGGACTGACTGCGAAGTCCGTGCGCATCCTCGCAGTGGTCTAGCGGCGCCGCCCGGACGCCAGTCAACAGCGGGAAAAGGTCTCCCCGCCGAGCTCGATCCAGCCGTGTATCATCGCCTTGGTGGTGTGGGCACTGGCGCAGTTGCCATCTTTGTCGATGGCTATCACTCCTCCCCGCCCAGCGATCCGTCGTCGGAGATAGTCCATCCCCTCCGTGACCGCGCTTCGGGCGTCGCCACCCCTGAAGTGGAGGACGTCGGCGATCCTCTTGGCAATCAACGTGCGCATGAAGTCCTCGCCGCGTCCGGTCGTCGAGACGGCACATGTCTCGTTATCCGCGAAAAAGCCTGCACCGATCATGGGGGAATCCCCGACCCGCCCCGCGCGCTTGTTGACGATGCCGCCCGAGGAGGTGGCGGCGGCCAGGTTGCCGGCCAGGTCCCGCGCCACGGCGCCAATGGTGCCATGCGTTTCTCCGCTCCCAATCGGCCCGCCATGATCCGGTGGAGTGCCAGCTCGCGATCGCGCCCGGTTGAGCTCGGCGACACGCTCAGCCGTGAGAAAGTAGTGGTCCGGCGCCAGCTCGACGCCGTATTGCACGGCGAAGCGGACGGCGCCCTGACCGGTCAGTAAGACGTGTTCGCTGTTCTCCATGATGAGACGCGCCAGGCGGACAGGGTTCGCAATATGGCAGACCGCGGCCACCGCGCCCGCAGCTAGGTCTCGCCCGTCCATGATCCCGGCATCCATCTCAACCCGACCGTCTGCGTTCAGCACGGAGCCGCGCCCGGCATTGAAGATGGGGTCGTCTTCCAGAAGGCAGGCACATGCCTCCACCGTGTCCAAGGCGCTCGCGCCGCTGGAGAGCATGTCTCGGCCGTGATCAAGTGCCCGGCTGATACCCCACCGGTAGCTGTCGGCGATCTTCTCGTCATTTGCCGAGTCGAGATCGCTGGCGCCGCCGTGAACCATGAGGGAGAAGGTGGCATCCATCAGCTTCGAGGATACGCGTGGGCGTTGACTATTGGGACGGGCGGACGGGCTCGAGTACGCCTAATCGGTGCGGATGGCGCAATGTGAGGTTCGGTACGCGCCCTCCTGCCGTGTCGCGACGTATCGGTCGCAGCGATCGAGAAACTCGTCGCGGCTCTTGGGCATCGGAACGCGGGCTCGAGCCATGTGCGTTATGAGGGCGACACCGTCGCGGATCAGGCGACGAGCCTCCGTAGCGGCCTGGGTCTCTTCCACCGATGGCCGTATGTGCCATTTCCGGTCGAGCTGGCAGAGGCGCTCGCCGGCGACGACAAAAGCGGGCCATACGTCGAAGACTATCGGATCGGTTCGCAGCACCTCGCACTTGAGCTTCGCAGCCTGAGCAAATTCCCGCATCCGCTCAGGCAGCTCGGGAGAGAGGCTGCTGCCGGCGACGGCTTGAGAGATCCTGTCGGCGACGTGGTCGATGTCGTGCATCGTCTGGGCTATCTTGATGTAGCGGCTCTCGTAGAAGTCCTCCACCGAGACACAGAATGCCTTGAACGGCTCACCCCACAGCTCGTCGATGCCTTCGTCTCCTCCCCGATGTCGGACGAGCTTGCCCAGATCCAGGGCCTCCTGCAGACAGGTCCCGCACTCGCGCAACAGAGGATCGTCCGGCTCGATGCGGACCCCAAGCTCCTGGAGCTCGACGACCTTGGTAAAGATGTCGGCGGCACGGTTAAAAAGCGCACCCGCGAGCATGCCGCCCTTGACCCGCTTGCGCTCTGGGTCCTCCTCCCGATCATAGGCCCTGCGTGCTTCGTCGAGCCGCCGTCCCGGGATGTTGATACCGTGCTCGACGTGGTTGAAAAGGCGTCTTGTCAGTGCCTCGATCAGCCGCTTCTTGGCCGCAAGGCCGTCCTCCGGGGGCTCGTAGCACTTGATCCAGTAGCCGTCGTAATAGACGCAGAGATTTCCGTCGATCTCTCGTCGGGTGCCATTGTCGATGGTCTCTGGCATGGGTGCGCCTCGGCATCTAGGCGTCTCGCCTTCGCTAGAGTGTAGGAGACCCGACGACGATGTTGGGGTGACGGTCGCCCTGCTTGCGCCTGCAAGGTGGTTGATCGATCATGGGCGCGAGATGCACCGTCGCCGAAATGGCCTCAACTCAATGGGATACGATCCCGGTTTTCTGACGAAGCTCTTGGGTGCCTCGCGCCTGCTGGAGCAGGGGCAGGATCTGGAGCAAGGGCTGCGAGACCTTGCTGGGATGACGGCGAGGCTCTTAGGCACCCAGAAGTGCTCCATTATGTTGCTCAGTGCTTCCGACGGGGGCGAGCAGCCCCTGTTGCGGGTGTTCGCGCACTACGGCGATCTGCCGAGGGCGGCGTATAAGGAGGTCACCCGGTTCAGCCAGGGCATTGCCGGCCATGTGTTGGCGACCGGCGAACCGCTTCTCATCGCAGATATCGCGGACTCCGCCTTTGCGGATTCGGCTCGGCGGCGGGGAGACGATCGGCACCGCAGTCTCATCTCGGCGCCCATACCCCTGGGCGATAAGACGGTAGGAGTGATCAATGTCGACAGTCCGGTCGATGGGCGGACCTTTACTGAAGACGATCTGTGCCTGGTGAAGCTCTTTGCCCTCTTCGTGGGCAAATCTATCCATGTGGCGCAGCTCCAGAACGTGCTCAGGTCGAAGCTGGTGCGGTATGCCATTGCCCGCGACCAGCACGAGACCGGTTCACGGTCGGAAGAGGTCCGGCCAATCAGTCCGGACCCGGAGCAGCTCGCAAAGATCGTCGCAAGGAGCATCTACCGAGAGCTCAGCGCGGGCGGCTTCAGTCCAGCACAGATCATCAACGTCGCTTCTGCGGTGATGGACGAGCTCCGAGCGTCGTTCCTCAAGGGGAAGGATCGCGTCGGAGCGGATGGCTGAGCATCGCCGGACCTTTCCGATGGGTCGATACCGATCAGCCGCGTAGGTTGAGATGGTCCCGCCTCAGTCGGTCACCGGCTGCCAGCTCTCATCCGGGTCGTAAGCGTCGATGGCCGCCGCGGCCTGCGCCGTGTCACCGCCCAGGTCTTTCTGGAACAGGATACCGGACTGGTTGACGATGAAGGTCATGATGCCGGAGTTGCCGTACTGCGCCGGATAGGCGAGGGCGGCGAAGCCCTTGGTCATGTGACCGTCATTGATGTAGCTCTTGGCCCCGCCGGGTGCGTGCCTGCCTTGGGCGGTGAGCATCCGGTAGTAGTAGCCGTGATATGGCTTGGGCCCGCTGCTCTGTCCAGGTTTGTAACCTGCCGCCACCGCTTCGGCAATGAGCGGTCCCATGGGGCTTTCGGGCTCCCCCTCCTTGGACGGCCAATAGAGGCCGTCCTGGGCGTCCTTGCTGCTCATGAGCTTCTGCGCGTACTCGCGGATTCCGTCGCGGTTCCGGTCCTTTTCGGCATACTCGTTCTCCGCGTCGACGAACGCTCGCAGAACGGCAATCGTGCTGAGCTCGTTGCGCCCGATACGGCGGTTGAAGAGCTCTTCCTTGCCTGCAGCGACGTCGAAGTACCAGCCTTTGGCGTCGCGGACCAAGGGGATCGGAAAAGGCCAGTCGTCGTTGCCTATCGTCAGAACGGCGTGGTTGTCGTCGTCCTGCTCGATGCGGGCGGACTCAGCGGCCGCGTCTACGAAACCCTGCCTGTCGGCCGCGTCCGCAACCGGATCACCGGAACGGAGCGCCTTGACGTCCGGTCCGAGGACCTTGGCCAGGGCGCCCGGCTCGTTCGAGGCGGCGGCGTCGACGAGCGCCTGGACCGCAGCGTCGGGGGTCGGGTAGTGGGGCTGCTCCTCGGCTATGGCTCGATCGGTAACCAGTAGGCCGGCGGCGAGAACGAGGGCAAGGTGTCCTGCAAGCTTGTAAGAGATCATGTTCGAGCGCTCCGCTTGGTGTCCTGTTCGTGCTCCGTGTGCCGACTCAGCCGCGGCGCCCGCCGCCCCGCGCGGCGCGGGCCCTGCCACCGCCGCGGCTCGCCGCCCCGCGACGGCTCGCGGCGCGGTCCATCCCGCCGCGCTGCTTGCTGAAGGCGCTGGCTCCGCCGCTACTGCGCGCGGGCCTTTGGAGCTTCGGAGCCGCGGCCCGATTCGCGTTGCCCTTGGGCTTGCGGATGTTCGCCTCCCGGGATTTGGGGCGCTGGATCTCGCGCGTGGAGGGGCCCTTCGCGCGGCCGGTCTGCGGGCGTTTAGCTTGCGGGCGCTGCGCCTGGCGTGTCTCCGGACGCTTGAGGTCCCGCCCCGCGGGGCGCTTGCGGTCACCGGCCTGCGGGCGCTTCAGCTCTCCCGCCCCCGGCCGTTTGACCTGGCCTCGGTCCGGGCGCTGGAGGTTCGCTACCTTCTGGCGGTTAGGGTCGCGCCCGCGGGCGATGTCACGATCGATCCGGTTCTGCCGGTTGGTGTGGGCGAACTTCTGTCGGGTCTGCTCGTTGCGATAGCGTATACCGCCGCGATGCACGGGATTGTGCTCCCATTTGTTGAGCTGGCCGCGGTTGATGTTGACGTTGCCGACATTGACGTTGCGGTTGACATTGATGTTCGCCGGACGGCGCCACCCGCCGTTCCAGTATCCCGGCTTTCCCCAGTAACCCGGGCGACCGTAATAACCCCGCCCGCCGTAGTAAAAGCCGCGGTAGTCATTGCGGTCCCATAGGATCGCCGAGGTGAGCAAGCCCCCGACGAGCGCCCCCACCCCGAAGGAGACGAGGTTGCTGGTGCCGGAGGACTCGACCACCGTGGTGGTCGCCGGGGTCGTGTAAACCGGTGTGGTGTAGGTCGCAGGATAGTAGGTCGTGGGTGGTGGTTCCGGTTGGCCATAGGCGGCCGCTGGCGTGTAGCTCGGCACGTAGACCACCTCGGGGTCTGCCGGCTGCACGATGATGGTGTCGCCCTCGCGCTCGACCCGCTGCTGCTCGGTGCTCTTGAGGGTGCCCGCCGCTTCGGCCTCGCGGCGCAGCCGCTGCACCGCATCCATGACGTCATCCTGTTGGCCGAGGACGGCATCTCCCAGGTCCTGCGTCCAGTCGAGGTTGTCGTTCATGTAGTCAAGCACGCTGGGAAAGAACACCAGGGTCTTTACGCTGGGGTCCCAGGGCTGCTCGTCGGATGCCTTTTGCAGCGCCTCACCTTCGAGCTGCTTGTTCTTTTCCTGCCAGCGCGCCGCCTGCACGATGTCGAGGGGGTAGGTGGCGGCCATGAGGATCTGGGCAAGCAGGGCGTCGGGGTAAAGGGCGACAGGGGCAACGAGCTGGCCGATCTGCTCTGGCGGGAACAGGTCCGGCGCCGCCTGTTCCTGTTGGGCCTGCTCAGCCTTCTGGGGTTGTGTTTGCTCGGCCGCGTAGGCGCTGTGGAATAGCCACAAGGCGGTGAGCGCGGCGACTGCAGAGCGCCGAAGTATGCGCATGAGTGTGTCTCCCCGTGGTGGCGGTTGGGTACTTGTTCGGCTACCTGGCTCGCCAAGTGTAGACGAGACTTCGTGGACTCGGTGACCGTCACACCGGGAAGCATGAGGAGGTTGGCGCGTTTGGGGTGGCGTGGCTGCTTGGCAAGCCAAACCGCTTGCGGAGCAAGCGCTCCGACCGGGACGAGCCCGTTTTCGCTTCCGCGTTGCGAGATACCCCTGATAGAATCTCTGCTAGTTAAGCATATTCTGATATTTGCCATGTTCCAGACCGAACACGCCAAGCCGTTCATCTTTGATGTGGACCATCCTCGGTTTCAAGCCGACGTCATCGACGCGTCGCACCGACATCCGATTCTGGTGGACTTTTGGGCGGATTGGTGTGCCCCCTGCCACGCGCTCTCGCCCCATCTGGAGCGGGTCATTGAGGAGTACGGCGGCCGACTCCATCTCGCTAAGGTAGAGGTCGATGAGGGCGACAACATGAAGCTCGCCGGCCACTATCGTCTGCGCGGCTTTCCCACCGTGATCCTTTTCCATGGCGGAGAGGAGCGCGGTCGCTTCAGCGGCTCCCGCTCGACGCATCAGTTGAGGGAATGGGTCCAGGAGCATCTTCACGGTGAGTGGGCGCTCACTGTCACATGACGGACTGAGGAGGCGGACCGATGCGCAAGCGCACGGGTACTCTATTGCGAAGATTCTTGCCGGT
Source organism: uncultured Gammaproteobacteria bacterium (assembly GCA_963824085.1). GTDB lineage: Bacteria > Pseudomonadota > Gammaproteobacteria > Chromatiales > Chromatiaceae > JARRNE01. Next base: position 499,887 of record CAWGNT010000023.1, on the reverse strand, counting down.
GCTTGTCACTGCCCTTTTTGCGCTGGCTGCGGCAGCAGCGGACGGTCTGTCCGGGCCGCAGAAGGTCGTGCAGCGAGTGTCGGACGGGCTGATGAAGGTCCTGCGCGAGGACCGTGCCCTCCTGGAAAACGACCCTAAGTACGTCTACCGGCTCGTCGATGAGCTCTTCGTTCCCAACGTAGACCTGGATCGCGTGTCGGCCCTGGTGCTCGGTCCTTACTGGCGCCGGGCGAGCATACGGCAGCGCGAGGCCTTCGCCCATGCCTTCAAGGAGATGCTCATTCGCACCTACGCCTCCGCGGTGAACGAGCTCAGTGAGTGGGAGATCCGCTACTTACCGCTTCGTCTGCAGCCGGGCGACAAGGAGGTCGTGGTGCGGACCAAGATCATGCGATCCGGCGGCGATCCCATTCAGGTGGATTACCGAATGTATAAGAGGGACGGCCGTTGGCTCGCGTACGACGTGTCTGTCGCAGGTGTCAGCCTGCTGACCAACTATCGCTCCACCTTCATTGCGCTGGCACGGCAGAAGGGTCTCGACGGGCTGATCGCCGACCTTTCGGCACGTAACGCGACGCGCCGGCCGCAGTCCTGACAGCGCCTAAGAGCCCTCGCCCAGCCAGTCTCTCGGCTGCAGAAACTGCAGATAGAGCGCCTCCTCGGCGCTCGCCGGCTCTGGGTGCCAGTCGTAACGCCAGCTTACCTCGGGCGGAAGGGACATCAGGATCGACTCCGTGCGCCCACCGGACTGAAGTCCGAACAAGGTCCCGCGGTCGTAGACCAAGTTGAATTCCACGTAGCGCCCGCGGCGGTACTTTTGAAAGCTCCGCTCGCGCTCGCCGTAGGCAACATCCTTGCGGCGTTGCACGATGGGGAGATAGCCGGGCAGGTAGTGGTCTCCCACACTGCGCTGGAAGGCGAAGCTCTGCTCGAACCCCCACTCGTTCAGGTCGTCGAAGAAGAGTCCGCCGATGCCCCTGGGTTCGTTGCGGTGACGAATGTAGAAATACTCGTCGCACCAGGCCTTGTAGCGTGGATAGACGTCTGCGCCAAAGGGCATGCAGGCCTCGCGGGCGATGCGGTGCCAGTGGACGGCATCCTCTTCAAACCCATAGTAGGGCGTGAGGTCGAAGCCGCCGCCAAACCACCACACCGGGTCGGCCCCTTCCTTCTCGGCGATGAAAAATCGCACGTTGGCGTGGGACGTGGGCACGTACGGGTTGCGGGGGTGTACAACGAGGGACACCCCCATGGCCTGAAATCCCCGCCCGGCGAGCTCCGGCCGGCCGGCAGTGGCGGAGGGCGGCAGCTTGTCGCCGAACACATTGGAGAAGTTGATTCCCCCCTGCTCGAACACGCTCCCTTGCTGAAGCACCCGCGTTCGACCGCCGCCTCCGCCAGGTCGGTCCCAGGCGTCCTCGCGGAAATGGGTCGCGCCGTCCTCCGCCTCTAACGCGGAACAGATTCGGTCCTGTAGCTCCAGCAGGTAGCGTTCGACCGCCGTAGGGTCGGGGTGTGTGCTCACTTCAGTTCCTCCAACGCAGACTTCTCGTATGCGTCGGCGCGACATGCCTGTCGCACCTGCTTATCCGGTATTCCGGCCCCTCAGGTCGTAATCCGTAGAGAGCCGGGTGCATCGGCCATATCTCCGGGGGTCACCGCGCCCTCCCGGACGACGTTCCGAATGGTAGCGGACCGGTTCTGAAGCGGCATGTTACCCCAAGGCTCCGCCTTCGGGTTCTAGTCGATTCTCCACGCAGCACGTGCGTGCGGGGACTGATCGAGATACGCTCGACTCCGAAAGCACGCGGACCGAGGGGTGCTGAACCCCGTCCGGCGGCGCCCTTAGCCGATCAAGCCACCTAGGAGGATATTCGATGCGCTGTCAATTCATGAAGGCCGTTGCCTGCTCCCTGCTGCTCGCCGCGTCGTCCACGGCTGCGGCGGACGGGCAGAAGGTCCAGTTCCTCGGTATGCACTCCCAGTTGCCCGCCGCATGGGTACCCGAAAAGCCCGTTAGCAGCATGCGCGTGCTGCAGGACAAGGTGCCTGGCGTGCAGGGCAAGGAGGGTGCCCAGTTCGTCGTGTATTACTTTGGGCTCGGCCAGGGCGGTTCGCTCGAGGCGAACGTCGCGCGCTGGAAGTCTCAGTTCTCGCACCCCGGAGGGGGCGAGGTGGAGCCGGTGGTGACGAAGGTGGAGGGCGCCAAGATGCCTGCGACCCTTGTGGAGCTGCGGGGAAGCTACGCGCGGGGGATGGGGATGGGCCAAGAAGGTGAGGTTGTGCCGGATCAGATGCTGCTGGCGGCTGTTGTCGAGACGCCCAAGGGAAACCTCTATCCCCAACTGCACGGGCCGGCGGAGGTCGTGGCGAAAGAGCGGCAGGCCCTTGTCGGCTTCATCAAGGGGATCGAATTGGATGCCACGCCCTAGCGGGGGGCTAGGAGACCTTGCAGAAGATCCGCGCTCTCGGTGGCGCCCGTTGGCTCGGCCGGTGTTGCCCGGCCCGCGCTGAAGAGCTCTCGCAGCGGCTCCTCCACGCGTCCCGCAACCAGATCAGCAAGTGCGATCTTGCGTGTCGGGACTCGCTGGCGCAGCCAACCGATCAGCCAGGGCTCCTCCGGCCAATCGGCGCGCGAGACGTAGAGAACCGGCACGCCATGGCATGCTGCCTCCGCAACCGACCCGTAGCCCGCCTTCGTAACAACGGCATCGGATGCGGCGAGCGCCTCCAAGACCGAGATCCCGAGACTCGAGACGGGCGTGACGTCTGGGCGGCCGCGGCCCTCGTCGCGTGTCACCAACCAGCGTACGCCCGGAAGGGGCGACCACCCCACCAAGGGATCGAAGCCTCCCACGCCGCCGAACTGCACGAGGACCAACTTATCGTCGTCGGACAAGCCAAGCCGCTCGCGGACGAAGGGTGCTCGGTTCTGGGCTCGCTGTGCGATCGGGCCGACTCCTCGGGCGTTCGGCAGCCAGGCCATGGGCATGGAAGGGGTGGGGCGGATGAAGAGATCCGCCGATCCGTAGGTGGACTGCAGCCGATGGCTGACGGCGGGTGAGACACGCTCCGCAACGGGACTGGCAGCGAGGATGTCGTACCAGTTGAGCGAGCAAAGGCCGGCGGCCGGAATTCCCAACGATCGGGCGGCGTCGAGAGGCAGCCAAGGCACGTCCGCGAGCACGACGTCTGGAGGGTCCTGCTGGAACGTCTCTCGCTGTCGCCGCAGACGACTCTCATAGTCGGCCTCGAACGCTTCGTAGGCCGGCAGGCTTTCCTCCCAGCGTGTCGAGAAGGGACCGTCCATCAGCAGGCCAATGTCCGCTGCCACGGGCACCTGACGAAACCCCGCGGGCAGGCGCGCCCGGGCGACCCCGGGATCTATGTCCCCTTGCAACGTGACGCGCAAAGCAGGCAGGCGGGCCGCCAAGGTGTGTACGACCGGCGCGGCCTGTGCCAAATGTCCATAGCCGTGGGCCGTGATTGCGAGGAAGAGATGAGTCATTGCGGACCAGGGCTCAGGGATGGATGTGCACGGCGAGCCAAACGCAGCGGGGGCGGTGCGACGTGCTGAGCACGCGGTGAATCGTATGGGCGGGGATAAAGACGTGATCACCCGCCTTGAGATCCACGGCTTGACCGGCTATCTCCAAGCTGGCCGCGCCTTCTAGCAAGACGACCCACTCGTCCTGGGGCTGGTCGTAAAGACGGGGGTCGGGCTGGTCGCTGCTCACGATGCGCTCGATGACGACGTTGCGGCAGCGCAGCAGCTCGACGAAATCCTCTCCAGTTTCCGGCGCGTGAAGTCCGGACAAGAGGTTCTGAGGTTCGAATCCCAAGGCGGCGTTTGGCGGGTCAGCGTGCCCATCCACAAAAAAACCGGCGCTCGGCCGGTTTTTTTGTGCCGTCCGGAGGCTAGGCGCTAGGCCATTGCCTTGATATGGGCATTGAGACGGCTCTTGTGGCGCGCCGCCTTGTTCTGGTGGATCAGCCCATGTGTCGCCGCGCTGTCGATGACGGGCACCATCTCTTTATAAGCCGCTGCAGCCCCCTGCTTGTCACCCGCCTCGATGAGCTTGACCACTTTCTTGATGTAGGTCCTCGCCATACTGCGGCGCGAAGCATTTTGCTGGCGGCGCTGTTCCGCCTGGCGCGCGCGCTTGCGGGCTTGGTCTGAATTGGCCAAAGGTACTCTCCTGAAGATCCAGAAACAGTTCAGACGCGAAAGACCGCGTATTTTGATTAGCTAGCGCTTGGTTGTCAACGTCAGGCTTTGGTGCGCAGGGCCCGCAAGCGGGCGACCGGGGCCTCGGGACCGCTTGTGGCAATACAACCCTGCGCGCAGCCATGATAGTGGAAGCTGGTTTCGCCGAGGGAAGTGCAAGTAACGCTTCGGCGAGTCCCTATAGGCCTGTTGCCGCACGGAACGGCCAAGTGGGTGTCCGCCGTGCATACGGACATTGCGTGGCAATCGAGCGGCGACTCCAAAGCCCCGCCTGCTGATTATTCCTTCGACCGCAGATCCGCCGGGCGCCCTCGTTTGGGACACTTCCAAGGCGCCTAGCGCGCCGAGCCGGAGACCGTCTCCTCGATCCGTCTGGCCAGGCGAGCCACCTGCGGACGATCGGCTCTTGGATATCCCCTCGGGCAATGACGCAGGCCACGTCGCCCATCGATGTGACGAAGCAGAAATCGTGGCGGGTCAGCATGCCGACGACCTCGGATAAGGGCGCGTCGCCCCGCACCACCTGTCCGGCCGCGAATGGTTTGCGGGGGCTTGGGCAGGCCGATGCGTCGGGCGCAGTCCGCGGCACTCCGTTGGGCCAGCTGGTAGAGCGCTGCGTCGCCTTCCGCGAGGACCTCAAGGAGTGCGGCCGCCTCGGCCAGATAGATGCGCGCGAAGCTCGGATCGTGGCGGCAGATGTCTCGGCAGTTGTCAATCAAATCGGCGAGCTTGATGGTCTTGGCTCGGGGCGAGGCCTGCGCCGTGTGATTGCGATCGATCGCATTGCGCGCAGATCGCTTGCCGTCGCTTGGTTTGCTCACGTCGGTCAGATCGGCGAGCAGCTGGGCGACACCCAGGCCGAGCTCGCGCTCCAGGTCGCCGAACGTCGCGGGGGTGTCCTCGACGGTGTCGTGGAGCCAGGCGGCGGCGATCATCTCCGCGTCCTCGCTGATGCCAGCAACCAGCTGTGCGACCGATTTGAGGTGCACCTGATAAGGCTGCTGGGTGTACTTGCGTCGCTGATCGATGCGCTCGTGCGCCTCAGTGGCGAATTGTCGCGCTCTGGCAATCAGGTCGTTCATGGCTGGTGTGCTGCCCGTTCGAACAAGGAGCCCCGTGTCGCGGGTTATATGGGGCGGGGGCGAGGCTATTCTAGCCATCGCCGTGGCACATCAGCCAACACCCGCCGCGCCTACCACCTCGGCGGATTGCCCTTTCCCGGTAAGGTGAGAATAGAAGATGACCGGTAGCCGGCGCAGCAAACGCGCTGGTAGCGGCCCGTCGCGTCTGTTCCAGAAGCGAAAAAGCCCGATGTGCTCGGTATACGGCGGCGGTGCTGGTGGACTACCGCCCGATGGTCCACACGGGCTCTCGCCTGCAGTGAAACAGGCGCTCGCCCTTGACTCCGAAGTTCGTGCTGTGGACCTTCCCCAGGGCTCCAGTGCCCGGGAGCTTCTTCGATGCCGCATGAGCGCATAAAGGAGACCCGGCGGAGCAGGCTGTGTCCACCTTTATCGGGGTTCAGTGCAGTCTTCGGTCCAGCCAGGTGCGCAACCGCGCCACCCGCGTCGCGTCGGGAGTCGGCGAGCTTGCCGCCCTTCGCAGCATGGCCAGGGACTGCTCGCGGTAGCGTCGTCGGGCCGAATCGTCATCGGCCCTGCGATACAACAGGGCGTAATCCCTTGCCAGCAGTGAGAAGGCGTAGACGTTGTCCGACGTTATCTCGACAGCCCGCTCCAGCGAATCGATGGACGCCTCGTAATCGCCCAGCCGGTAGTACAGAAAGCCGATGAAGTTGTGCGCGAAGGCGTCGTGGGGGCGTGCCTCGACATAGACCTGCATATCCCTTAGGGCGGTCTTGTACTGGAAGAAGCTGTTGACCTGATAGATGGCCGAGTACTTGTACACTTGAGGGTTGTCCGGGGACAGCTTCCTCAGCCGCTTCAGTAGCGGTACCACATGCGTCGGACGCCGACCCGTGATGACATTGAGCCGGACGAGCGGCATGAGGATGCCGACGTCATCGGGCGCATCACGGGTCGCCTTTTCAAGCTCTCGGATCTGCCGGGCGACCGCCGCATCGTCCTGGCACCGATAATGGTCTTCCGGGGGCAGCGGCAAGTCCTTGCCGGTTGATTTCGGCGCATCGCCGAGCAGCCCCACGTAGGGATAGTCCCCTTGCTCGATCATCCAGTGCGGATTTTCGCCCATCACGACCAGCCGGCGCTGATGGACGATGTCGAACTTCCAGCCGGTCGGTGTTCGACAGAAGAGAAATGGCGCGTTGTTCCATCCCTTGATGTTGCCGAACCAGATGACGGCGTGCGCGCCGTCCTGCAGCACCTGATAGTCGGCATTCCGCCAATGCGGTATGAGGCGGCGGGTGCGGGGATCGGCGTCGTTCGGATCACCCATCTCCAGCTTGGTCATGTCGGTGTAAACGTCCACGTCCGCATCTGCACCCTCGCCGGCCCACTGGCTCAGCATGATGCTCCAGGCTTCTGCCGGCGAGCGCCCACCTGTGCCGGGACGTTCAGCGGCCGCAGAGGAGGAATTGTGCTCCTTGTCGTAGCGCTCAAGGCTCCGTCGGGCCCCCGCGCCGCCGGCCATCAGATCCTCGTCCAGCCTGAGGATGACGCCGGGCGTGTACTCGCCCTGCTGCTTGAGCTGCGCTCGCTGCTCCAGCTCCTCCATGACGGCGACAAGACCTGTGCCGATATCACCGGCAAGGTAGTACGGGCGCAGCTGTAAGTCTTCGACGTAGCCGGTAAAGGCATCGGTGAATACATCTTCGAGCTTGTAGGTCACCTCCAGCTTGACTTGGCGATCCTGGTCAACCAGCAGCAACAATAAACCGCGTCCCTCCAGCTTTTCACCGATGCGCCAGCGATTGACGAGGTCCACCGCTAGCTTTTCCAGGTAAGTCTGTTGGGGCAGCACCGGCAGCGTGACGATCAGGGCCTCAATGTGAAACCGCTCGCTCATCCGGCGCAGGAACCGGTCCGTGCCCTCCTGGTAATGCGCCAGAACGCCCGCATAGTCGAACAGATAACGCCCTGACTGCGGACGGCTGTCGAGGGAAAAGGCACTCAACGGCTGCGGCTCGCGCCCGTGGCCCAGCTCAGACCGGGAGTACACAAGGGCAAAGGCGATGAGTGCGGCGCCCACCGCAGCCAGAATCGCCAGACGCCAGGCGCGCCGCATCGCTAGTCCTCGTTTCGGCCGCTGCGATGAGCGCGATAACTCATTTGCCGGGCCGGGGTCGTGTACGGGCCAGCGGGACACGCCGTGAGTACGTCCATGCAGGAACGACGCTAGTCACCTCGGCCGAACGGGTCTTTCAGTCCCTTTAGGGCCGTTGACTCGGCCGCGAAGTACGGCTTCGACCTGAAGCCGCTCACGTCTGCGACCATGTTGCCGGGGAATTTCTGGATCTTGGCGTTGTATCGGCGTGTGAGCTCGTTGTAGTTACGGCGTTCCACCGCGATACGGTTCTCGGTGCCTTCGATCTGGTCCTGCAACGTGAGGAAGTTCTGACTGGCCTTGAGATCAGGGTAGCTCTCGACTACTGCGAACAGGCGCGTCAATGCCGCTTTCACTGCCCCCTGCGATGCCTCAACGGCCTTGAGCTGATCGAGGGTCTGGGGAGCCTGGCCGTCCAAGATCGTATCCGCCTCGATGGCGCGGGCGCGCGCCTTGGTAAGCTCGGCGAGGGTGTTGCGCTCATGCTCCATGTAGGTCTTGACGCCATCGATCAGGAGCGGTACCAGATCGAGCCGCCGCTGATACACATTCTCTACCTGCGCCCATCCCGCGTTTACCCGTTCACGGGCATCCACAAGGCCGTTGTAAAGGAGCAGGAAGCTGCCGCCCAGCACGACCGTCACCACCAGCAGGGTCACTGCGACGGACACGGTGCCAGTTCTGTTCATCGTTTCTCTCCTTTCGCTGTCAAGTGACGAGAGGTCGATCCATCGGCCGGGGGGCGGCTTGGCCTCTAGCTCCACAGCGAGCAGTGCGCGGAGTGACCCGTCGCTCGCGGCGGTGCCGTCCAACGGCGGCCATCCGCCGACGAGCGCCAGAAAAAACAAAGCGGCAAACAACCGGATCAGAAGCCGAAACCGACGGTGGGCGTGCCTCGCCTCGCGGCAGGCTTGCAACGGCTTGTCATCCGCCTCGGGCGCGAGCTCGCCCGCGTCGACCGTTCGCCCTATTCGCGCCGGTTCGCCCGTGTGGTCCGTCATCGCCCGCCCCGTCAGATCGTTTGCGCCAATGGTGCTCGACATGCGCGCTCGTTTCCAATAGGTGCATCGCAGTATTGACTAGATTTCAGTGGGCTGGACCAGCCCTGCTTCCCTTTCAACCGGTTTTGCAGAAGGTGATCGGAACTAAAGCTCAGCTGGATGCTCCCAATCCGTTCCCTGGGGCCTGGATCCCGGCGTTCCGTGCCGGGATGACAGGCTGGGCAAGATCGGGGTCGTCGTTGCGGCAGGGAATGCCGGAAAGCAGGTGCCACGGGTGGCGAGCACCCTGGTGACAATGCACGCCCTTCGTCGCAGCTGAGGAATAGGGCTAATCACCCGTACTTGTGCGTCGGTTGTGCCACTTCGAGACGGTCGCGTGGTCGCGCCCGTCCCCATAGCCACCGCGCCGCTGGATGTGACGGCAATCCGAGATTCGACTCGCCAGACGGATTCCCCTCGCGAGCCGAAGCCGCGGCTCGCCGGACCGGTGATGCTGTTAAGATGTTCCTCGGGGTTAAGTGCATCCTTCGCTGCCGGCGCCGGCAAGAGCCGTCCGTGTCCGTCCCCATGGGTCAGGGCACGCCAGTCCCCTATGGCGCCTGGGCCGGTGTGTGGGGGCCACCACCACAGTGCCGTCGTCAACGACATGACCGATAGCCCGGCCATCTGACGCCTGCGGCTCCTCCAGGCCGTTGCCGCCGATCAGCCCCGTCCAAGCGAACATCGCTGTGCCGAATGCGCAGCGTCCCGACATCGACACCGGCTGAGACACATGTTCAACGATTTGGAGGTCATCGGCATCGCAATTGTGGCGGGCTTTGCAACGGCACGCGTGTTTGGCAAGCTGAAGATTCCGGCTGTGGCGGGCTACATGGTCATAGGCGTTTTGCTCGGCCCTTCTGCCTGCGGTCTCTTTTCGTCGCCGGCGCTGAATCGACTCGATGTGGTATCGGATCTGGCGCTGGGAGTATCAATTACTTGATCGAGGCGATCGCGGACGAGTCGGCGATGGAGCCCATTGCCGCTCGGCTCAAGGAGCTGAGGAAGGAGGATCGGCACGCCAGCTTCTTCTGGTTCGTCCCTGTCCAGGGTTACTTCTACCACAAGCACCGACCGTAGACGGCCGGATCCCTTTACGCGCGGTTTACCTCACCCGGGCGACCGCAACCGGCTCCCAACCCCTGGCTCCACAGCTGAGCTGTAGCGCTTGTCGCCTCCAGCGATGATTTTTCCGTTTCGCCGTATGATAATTTGTAAAATCGTCATACGGTGGTGCCGTGTGTTCGACGACCATTCGGATAGACACGGGGGCAATGCCGCTGATAGGTGGTACGCGGGTCAGCGAGGATGATCGGGTGTCGTTCCTAAGAGCGCGCGAGAGGCGGAGAAGAGATGCACGTCCCTGATGGCTTCTTGGATGCGCCGACCGCCGTGACCACGGGTGTGCTCGCACTCACCGGTCTTGCGCTGGCACTGCGACATGCCCGGCGCTGTCTGCCGCCGAGCCGCGTGCCCCTGCTTGGGCTCGCCGCGGCCTTTGTCTTCGCCGCGCAAATGATCAACTTCCCGGTTGCGGGCGGCACTTCCGGTCACCTGGTCGGGTCGGTGCTGGTGGCCGTTCTGTTGGGGCCAAGTGCGGCGGTCATCGTGCTCACGGCCGTGCTGATCGTACAGTGCCTTATGTTTGCCGACGGCGGCATCTCGGCCTTGGGCGCAAACATACTCAACATGGGGATCATTGGCGGCGTCGGCGGCTGGGCCGTCTACCGCCTGGTCAGCCGGATCGTTGACGGTCTGTTTGGACATATCCTCGCGGCCGCATTCGCGGCTTGGTGCAGTACGGTGCTCGCTGCCGTTCTCTGTGCCGGAGAGCTCGCCGCCTCGCATACCGTGCGCTGGTCCGTTGCCTTGCCTGGCATGGCCGGTGTGCACATGCTGATCGGGGTCGGGGAAGGGGTCATTACCGCGCTGGTCTTGGTGGCGATTGCCCGCGCCCGGCCGGAGTTCCTCGAATCCGATGTTGGAGTGGACTCGGTGCGCCCATATGGCACCCTGGTGGCCTACGGTGCTGTGATCACGCTGGGTCTTGCACTGTTCGCGTCGCCCCTTGCCTCGTCCTGGCCGGACGGCCTGGACAAGACGGCCGAGGTCCTCGGCTTTAGCGCCCTTGCGTCTCCCCCGATCATTCCGGCTCCCGTCTCAGACTACTCGATGCCCGGAATACACTGGAGCGTCCTGGCGACCTCGATCGCCGGTGCGGTAGGGGCAGTCGTCGTGTTCGTTCTGGCCTGGCTTCTCGCACGCACGCTGGTTCCGAGAGAGCAGCACGCTAGCGATCACTACCCACGCCCGAGACGCTAAGGTAGAGGTCTGCGCGGTGCAGGGCTTCCTCGATAGCTGGAGCCGACACGACTCCCCGATCCACCGCCGATCCGCCGGGCTAAAGTTGGCCTCAGCCCTGGCCCTGGTCCTGGCAGTGCTCCTCGCGCCCCCATCCCCCCCGTTCGCCCTGGCTGGTATCGCCGTCTCGGTGGCGGTGCTTGCAGCGCTCAGTCGAATCCCCTGGCGATTTCTTCTGCGGCGGCTGCTCATGCTCGAGCCCTTCGTTCTTGGTGTCGCCTTCATGGCGCTGTTCCAGCCGGCCGGGTGGGCGCTGTTTCTCGTCTTGCTGGTTAAGAGCACCCTGTGCCTCTTCATCATGGTGCTGCTGTCGAATACCACGCCCTTTTCCGAGCTTCTACGCGTGCTGAAATCTGCGCGCGTGCCCTCGCTGCTGGTGACGACGCTGTCGCTCATGTACCGTTACCTCTCTGTTGCCCTGGACGAGACCCAGCGGATGCGGCGCGCGCGGGCGGCCCGGACTTTCACGCCTCGTCGCGGCCGAGCGTGGCGCACCATGGCAAGCGTGGTCAGCCAATTGTTCATCCGCGCGAGCGAGCGTGCCGAACGTATCTATCGGGCCATGTGCGCGAGAGGCTGGAGATGAGCCCCGCGATCGAGGTCCGCAACCTGCAGTACCGCTACCCAGCCGGCAGGGACGCGCTGCGGGGCGTAAGCTTCTCGGTGGCCGGCGGCGAGTGCGTGGGGCTGATCGGTCCCAACGGAGCGGGCAAGAGCACCGTGCTGCTGCATCTGAACGGCCTGCTGCCGAGCGATCACGGGGCTGGTTACGACGCTGTTCACAAGCCCCGACGCGATGCCGAGCCGAACCACGGCGAGCCGTCGGTGCTGGTAGACGGTGGCGCGCTAACAGCTGACAACCTGTTCGAGATCCGCCGCAAGGTCGGTCTCTTGTTCCAGGACCCCAATGACCAGCTCTTCTGTCCGACGGTGTTCGAGGACGTCGCCTTCGGGCCGGAGCAGTTCGGGTTGGACACGGCAGAGATACGGGACCGCGTGGCGCGGGCCCTCGCCGTGGCTGGGATTGCCGGCTTCGAGGAACGTGCACCCCACCACCTGAGCGTCGGAGAAAAGCGCCGCGTTTGCCTCGCTGGGGTGCTGGCTTGCGATCCCTCGATCCTTGTGCTCGACGAGCCGACGAGCAGCCTCGATCCCCGGGGTCGTCGGGAGCTGAAGGAGCTGCTGCGGCAGATTCCGATAACCAAGCTCATCGCCACGCACGATCTGGAGCTGGTGGCCGAGCTGTGCTCCCGGGTCATCGTCCTCGACGCAGGTGTGGTCGTCGCGGAAGGCCCGACAATCCCGGTGCTCTCCGACGAGGCGCTCATGCTGCGGCACAATCTGGAGTGCCCCCACATCCTGCGTCACTTGCATCCGCACTGATGGTGCCGGCGGGACGCGGCATTGTGCTCAACGCGAACGGACGCGGTTGGACCGATGCCGCGCCGACTCGATTTCAGACAGGGTCTTCCGGTAGATCGCTGGGTCCGGGCCGCCCAAATCGACGGCGCGGCGGGCCGCCATGGCGGCCTCACGGTGACGGCCGAGCTCTGCCAGCACTTGGGCCAAGTTGTTGAACGCCGGGGCCGAGTCCGGATGGTCGCGCGTGGCCTGGCGCAAGACCGTTTGGGCTTGAGTGAGCTGACCCAAGGCATAGTAGCTGTTCGCCAGCCCTATCGCTGCGCCGAGGCTGCTGGGCCAGCGTCGGAGCGCTGCGGAGTAGGCCTCGACCGCGCCCTCCCACTGCTGGGCATGCTCCAGTCCGACGACTGCTTCGAGGTAGGTCTCCTCGTCAACTCGGACCGGCATCTTCCCCGGTGGCAGCACCAGCAGGCCCCACTCGCCACTCCGCGCCCAGGTGCGTTCGAAGAGGCGAACGGGAAGAGACTCGCGCGGGTGTGTACCGGAGTGCAAGAGGATGTCACCGGCAGGGAGGTCATAACCGATTACAACGGCGTAGTGCCAAATCGGGTACCAGAAGAAGGCCAGGTTCTGGAGCACCACGACCGGATGGCCCGCTGCGACCTCGGCGAGTAGATTCGCCATGCCCGAGATGCGATAGGCGACGCGTCCCTGGCGCCGCGTCGCACTGACCAGCGTGCTCTGCAGGCTGCCCTTGCGGGCGGCCGTATAGACGCTGGGAGCCAAGTCGCCCGGGTCGACGGGATCGCCTGCCCAGTTGAGGGCCATCGCGAGGGCCGCCGGCCCGCACTGATCGGCGTCCTGGGGATGGAAAGGTACATCCGTGATCTCCGAGCGCTCGGGTAACCCCGGATGTACCGTCGCGAGGCGCTCCACTTCCAGGGTGCCACATCCGGAGAGGAACAGGGCAAGCAGCAAGAGGACGCCGCCCGGACTAAGCCGGGCAGCGCGTCGGAAGGACATCTCTAACGTTTGTGATAGACGAAGGGGAAGACGTGGGTGAGACCTAGAAGATCGGTCAGCAGCAGGACGAAGAAGATCAATAGGAGCGCCCCAACGATGGAGCCGCCGTCCCCGCCCGCCGGCAACTGGCCGAGCTTTCCGGAGATGTTCGCAACCTCCTGGTCGGAAAGAGCGGCGACCCGAGCCATAGCCTCGTCGGGACTGACGCCGATCGATTCCATCTGCTCACGAACGTCCTTCCGGTCGATAAAGGTGCGGATTCGATCGCGCTGGCCGTGAGCTGCCGACTTTCCGATAACGGAATCGGTGCCGACCATCGCGGACTGCGCGGGCGACAATGGAAGGCTCAGTCCCAGCATCGACAGGATCAGGAGTCGGCTCACAGGTTTGATAATGTGTTGTAAAACAAACATGTTCATTACCCCTCAGTGTTATCGAATTCGCACCCTGTTCGCGCAGCGCGCAGTATATCAGAGGCATGAAATCCCCCAACTGAAAGGGAGAACCGGTGTCGGTGGATGCGCCGTGAAACCGAAATGCGGTCGGATCTAACCTGCGGCCTTTGGACCCCCTCGTTTGGTGAACGAGCCCCAGTGTCGTTCTTGTAGCAGGACTTACCGATCATGAAGCGTTTTTTCGCCGACGAGAAGATGAACTTCGCGCTGCTGTGTGCGCTTGGGGCGGCCCAGTATCAGGCATCGGATATAGGCGAGTGCCTGACGGTTGCTGAACGGGTTGGCGACGGCGACTTCGGGGGCTGGATCGCAGCCTGGAGTGCGTTGGCGACGCGCTTGGCGACAGAGGCCGCCCAGAGCGCGGCTCATGGCCACCGCGAAAGCGCTCGAAAAGCCTTCTTGCGTGCTTCCCTGTACTACGACCTTGTGTCCTCGAGCGGCGACTTCACCGGAGATTTCGGCGCTACTCCCGCTATTGGCGATTACACCGAGAAGCGTGGGAGAAGGCCGCGGCCTGTTTCGACCCGCCGCTTGAGTGAGCGATTCCCTACGAAGGAACGGTCCTCGAGGGTTGGATTCTTTCCGGGAAGATCATCTGAGCTGAAAGTGTCTAGAGCGATCCCACGGCCCGCTCGTAATGTGGCGGAGAAAGATCTCGCGGGACAATGGCTTACAGTACACGTGATGCCGGTACTCTTTATTTGAGTACGATTCCGCCAAGAAGCCGGCGTTGCCCGGGTTCCACAAGGGACGATCGAGAGAGCATGGCCAGGGTCAAGCATGGCCGGGGTCAGGTCTCGGATGATCGCATCAAAGCATGGCCGGGGTCAAAGCATGGCCGGGGTCAGGTTTCGGATGATCGCATCGCGTCCCGCACAACACGCCCTACCGTCGCCAAATGGATGCCGAAATGTTCGGCAATCTCCCGGTAGCTGTACGCGCCGGTTGCGTAAGCCGCCAAAATTGCGGTATTCCGCTCGCCGTGACGCGCGGCAATCGCCGCCAGAGAGGGCGCCGGTGGCCGGCGTTGCACCTTGGGCACGGTTATGGCGTCACCGCCAACCTGCCCCTTGGCCTGCATCCGCGTCACGAACGCGTCGTCGCCCAAGTAGATCTGCTGGCGCAGTCCGTCCCAGATCCTCTGTCCCACACCGGCCAGAACGAACTCTTGGTAGCGCTGACGCGCCTTCTTGCGCACCTTTCCGAACTGACGCAGCAGACCGTCCACTGCCAGCCATTTGGGAGCCGGTATCACGCCGACCATCGCTCCATAACTGCTCCAGGGCCATTGCTCCGGCGACTCCGCCATGCCCGCCCGAACCGGATTGAGCACCACATACCGACTAAGCTCCAGCAGGTAGGCATCCTTGTCCACCAGGATACCTTTGAACCGGCCCTGGAACAGGTGCCCGTTTCGCTGGTGGCGCCGATTGGAGACTTGCGTGTAGACGCCGTTCAGCTGGCGCATGCCCCGCGAGAGATTCCCCTCTACGGTCTCGATCACCAGGTGATAGTGGTTGGTCATGAGGCAGTACGCGTGGCAGACCCAGTTGTAACGCTCAACCACCTCTGCCAACACACGCAGAAACGCCTCCCGATCCTCGTCGTCTTCGAAGATCGCTTCCTGCCGGTCACCGCGGGAGGTGATGTGGTACAGGGCACCGGGAAACTCGATGCGCAAGGGTCTAGCCATGCCAGGAGTCTAACCTGTCTCCTTGAACGCGCCAACAAGAGACCTGACCCTGTGGTTTGCGTGACCCTGTGGTTTGCTGTGGTTTGCTCTCTGGCTATACTCCCCCGGACAGGTAGCTTTTCGCCGTCATCGGTGATGGGCTCGGTCTGGCAGAAGGTCCGCTATTGTTAACGGTTATCAGATGCCTGCCGCCGAGAGGGGCGGTTTACGAAGGATACGGAAGTAGTTGTTTGCGGTTGAACCTGGCGGTTACTGCAGTCGGCGGTGGGCGTCGGTGGAAAGGAGTCAGACGCCTTTTGCCCTGTTCTCCCGGTGCAGTTGGCGGACAGGATGCGTGCAAGACGTTGCGACATGCGCGGGAGTGCAGGCGGAAGCAGTCTCCGATGTCCTTCAGCATGTGGTCTCCGCTCGCAAAGGCCGCCGCGATGGTGACTAGCGCCACTCCTCAGGTGCCGAGTGGGCGCCGGCTTGAGGCCGGGTCACTAGCCGTCCATGGCACCAGGGTTCCGGCACTCCCCTGCCGGATCAAGTCCGGGGCAGGCTCTGCCGGAATGACGACGTCGGTGCGTGTCTGGGCATCACCCCGGCGGGGAGACCGTTCACTCCATCGGCACGTAGTAGATCCAGGCGTCCTGGTCCACCTTGAGGTCGATGAGACTGGCATTTCTGACGTCCAGGTGGACGTAAACGGGCGTGCCGGCGGGGACAACGATGGCGTATCCCGCAGGAAAGGTGATGTTGCTATTTGTGATGTTCGAGCCGAGGTAAGTGCTGCCCGAGGTCGCACCGTAGTCGTAGAGACCCGGTCCCGCGTACTTCATCCGGAAGATGCAGCCGGCGGCGTCGTTTCCAGCGCATTGGTACATCTCCGGCCGGGTGCTGACTTCGAGGTCGACGTAGAGGTCCACGTCTGCCTGCTCGGCGACCGACACGCTGACGATGCCCACCTTGGTCTTCGGCATCCAGACACCTGCCTTGTCCTTGTGACACTCTTTTCCCCGCTCGCACAGCCCCGTCGTGGCTCTGATGACGGCAGTGCTCAGCGGTTGCAGCTGAGCGCCGGACTGGGTCAGAGCTTGCGGCGGAAACGAGAGGAGAAATGACGAGGCAATCGCCAGGGCTGCAGCAAGACGGCCTCTTCGTGTGGTGCGCATGTGGGGCTTCTTCGCTCTGAGAGTTGCCGGGCGACGCTTGCCGGTGCGCACAGCGGACCCTTCTAACGAACCCCGTTGGCTTCGGATAGAAAAGGCCGCCGCGGCGCTGCCGGGCGACCGTACGACAGATCCTTCCGAACAGGTGCTATCAGGCTCGGCCCGCCGCAGTCGCCTCGGGCACCTCCACGAGCTTCCCTGTCTTGACGTCGTAGATGTAGCCGTAGATCGGGACGTCGCCGGGAACGAGTGGGTGATTGCGGATACGCTGAACGTCTTCGACCACGCTCTTGGCGTTGTCCTTGATGGTCAGCCAATCGATGTAGTTGCCTTCGGTCGAGCCCGGTCCTTCACCCGAGTCATGCCAACCCGAGGCGTCGACCGACGCCGTCTTGAGGCTGCTCGCCAACAGGCCGCGCATGATGTCGTCCGTGAATGTCTCCATGCCGCAGTCCGTGTGGTGCACCACGAACCACTCGCGGGTGCCCAACAGCTTGTACGAGATGACGAGCGAGCGAATGGCGTCGTCACTGGCACGTCCGCCGGCATTGCGGATCACGTGGGCGTCTCCTTCCGCCAGCCCGGCGTATTTTGCAGGATCGAGCCGCGCGTCCATGCAGGTCAGGATCGCAAAGCGCCTGCCAGGCGGCATGGGCAACTCCGCTTTATCGAAGCTTGACGCGTACGTCGCATTTGCCGCCAACACTTCATCGAGTACGTGACTCATGATCTTCCTCCGGGATGGTGGGTGTTGCCGCGATCGATTATTTGCTCCGTCGCCGCCGTCGCGGCCTCGCGGCGCAGAGCGAGCCCGGGCTGCCAGGGCCCCTGGACGAGCGGTTGCGCCCCGCTGGTGCAGGACGCCCGGCGATCCCAGTTAGCTGGAAGATCGGCACGCTTGCGAGGATTTCCAACAGCCAGCCAGCCGCGAGCATCCGGAAAGCAGCGCAAATAGTTGCGTACGAAGCTGCCCGCCGCCTCAGATCTCGGATACGACCTTGTCGTAGAAGGCGAGGAAATCGTCCGGGGTTCCGCCCTCGCGCCACTCGATGGCCGCCCGCGGATGCTGATTCAGCTGGCCGGTGATGTTGTAGGGGACCATGGGGCCCCACTCGATCTCCCGGCGCAAGGGTAGGATGTGATGCTGGATGACGTCGATGATGGGCCGGACATCGAATTTGGGGTTGCGCAGAAACCCGAGGAGGAGCTCGGTGTGGCAGTTGCCCGCCCCGCGGCCGAACCCGTAGATGGTGGAGTCGACCCGGTTGCAGCCGAGGATGATGGCTTCGATGGTGTTGGCGAAGGCAAGCTGCAGGTTGTTGTGGGCGTGGATGCCGATCTCCTTGTCCGTGCCGCGGAGCATCGCGGAGTACTTCCTGTAAAGGAGGTCGATCTGCTCGCGGTAGAGGTGGCCGAAGCTGTCCACGATCACCATGGTACCGACGGGGGTGGGGGCGATCGCCTCGAGCACCGTGTCGATCTCCCCTTCCGTAATGTTGGACACGGCCATCAGGTTGGCGCTGGTCTCGTACCCCAGCTCATGGGCATGCCCGATCATATCCACGGCCTCGGAGACCTGGTGGGCATAAAAGGCCACGCGGATCATGTCGAGGGGGCTCTCGGACGCAGGGACGATGTCGGTTTCCCAATCGCTCTTGCCCGCATCCGCCATCGCCGCGAGCTTGAGGCCCGTGGCCTCCGGGCTGTGGTCGCCCACGACCCGGCGCAGATCGTCCTCGGCGCAATGGCGCCAGGCCCCAAACTTCTCGCGCGGAAAGATCCGCTTCGAGTTCTTGTAGCCGATCTCCATGTAGTCGATTCCGGCGTCGACGCAGGCCTGATAGACCGCGCGCACGAAGTCGTCGTTGAAGCGGTGGCCGTTGACCAACCCGCCGTCGCGAATCGTGCAGTCGAGCACCTTGAGCTCGGGGCGGTAGGTGATCCAGGGGGCCTTGTCGGACATTGCGTTTCTCCGGATGGCTGCGTCGAGCTCGGAATTGTGAGCGCTCACGGGCATTCGGGCAAGGAAGCTGGTCGCGTTGAGGTAAAGTATGGGTTTATCGAGATCGTCCCGGCCAATGTCCCGCCTCCCTTTCTTCGCTACCGCCGCCAAGCACATGGAAACGCTCCTGGCGGAGGAGCTGCGCGCGCTGGGGTTGACGGGCGCACGCGAGACGAGAGCCGGCGTGAGCTTCACCGGCAGCTTGGCGGATGCCTATCGCGTCTGTTTGTGGTCGCGGGTTGCAAACCGCGTGCTGCTGCCGCTTGCACGTTTCCCGGCGGAGACACCCGAGGCGCTCTACGCAGGGGCCGCTGAAATCGCCTGGGAGGACCATCTTGCGGCGAGCGGCACCTTCGCTGTACATCTCGACAGCGTCGAATCCAAGGTGAGCCACGGCCGCTTCGGCGCACTCAAGGTCAAGGACGCCGTCGTCGACCGCTTTCGCAACCTTACCGGGGGGCGTCCCGACGTGCAGACGGAGCGGCCGGACGTTCAGGTCCACGTTTTTCTGCACCGCGACCAGGCGACCGTCAGCCTGGATCTCTCTGGGGAATCCCTGCATCGGCGCGGCTACCGTGAGCAGGGAGCGGCGGCGCCGCTCAAAGAGAATCTTGCCGCCGCAATTCTGCTGCGGGCCGGCTGGCCGGAGATCGCGGGCGCCGGCGGTGCCTTTCTGGACCCGATGTGCGGGTCAGGCACCTTGCCCATCGAGGGGGCGTTAGTCGCCGGAGACATTGCCCCGGGGCTGCTGCGCACCTACTGGGGTTTTCTCGGCTGGCGGCCGCACGCCTCTGCCGCCTGGGAGGCGCTGCTGGAGGAGGCGCGGGAGCGGCGCGCGCAAGGGCTGGAGCGGATTGACTCTATCCGCGGTTACGACCACGACCCTCGCTCTGTGCATGTCGCGCTTGCTAACCTGGAGCGGACGGGACTTGTGGGACGCGTGCACTTCGAGCGGCGCGAGCTCGCAGACTGCTCACCGGGCCGGGCCGACGATCGCGGGCTCCTGGTGGTCAATCCGCCCTATGGCCAGCGCATGGGTGCCGCGGGCGAGTCCGACTGGGGAGGCGAGGAGCAGGCGCTTGCGGCACTCTACAGGCGGCTGGGCACGCTGCTGCGGGAACGCTTCCTCGGCTGGCGCGCTGCCGTCTTCACCGCTCGGCCGGACCTCGGCAAACAGATGGGCCTGCGGGCGACGCGCACGCACAGCCTGTACAACGGGCCTATCGAATGTCGCCTGCTGCACTTCGATGTCGCGCCGGAGCGCTTCGTCTCCAACCGCCCCCGAGCGCTGCCGAGCGCGGACCGCGGCGAGGGCGCAACGATGCTCGCCAACCGGCTCAGGAAGAACGCGAAGGGCCTCGACAAGTGGCGGCGACGGCACGACGTCCACTGCTATCGGCTGTACGATGCCGACCTGCCCGAGTACGCCGTCGCGGTGGACGTCTACGAAGGGGAGCGCCTGTGGGTGAACGTGCAGGAGTACGAAGCGCCGCGCAGCGTCGATCCCAAGGCCGCCCGCCGACGCCTGCGCGAGGCCCTGGGGGTCATCCCGGAGGTGCTGGCAATTCCCGATGAGCAGCTCTTCTTCAAGATCCGGCGGCAGCAGAAGGGCAAGGCCCAGTACGAACGCCTGGGCGAGACGGGACGCTTCCACGAGGTGACCGAGAACGGGCTGCGCTTCTTGGTCAACTTCGAGGACTACCTGGACACCGGGCTGTTCCTGGATCACCGCGAGACCCGCCGTCTACTGGGCGGGCTCGCCGCGGGTCGGCGCTTCCTCAACCTCTTCGGCTACACGGGCACGGCCACTGTCTACGCGGCCAAGGGCGGCGCCCTGTCAACCACCACCGTGGACATGTCCCTTACCTACCTCGAATGGGCGCGGCGCAACCTCGCGCTGAACGGATTCTCGGGTTCCGACCACGCGCTGGTGCAGGCCGACTGCGCGCAGTGGTTGGGTCGGCCCGGCGGGCGGCCGTATGGCCTCATCTTCCTCGATCCGCCGAGCTTCTCCGCCTCCAAGCGCATGCGGGGGACCCTGGACATCCAGCGCGACCACGTAACCCTGATCCGCGACGCCCTGCGGCTGCTTGAGCCGGACGGAACGCTGATCTTCTCCACCAACCTGCGCCGCTTCCGTATCGACGTGGACGCCCTGCACGATCTGTCCTTGGAGGACGTCTCCGCCGCAACCCTGCCCAAGGACTTCGCGCGCAATCCCCGGATTCACTCCTGCTGGATGATTCGCAGACCGGCATAGTCGACCTGGGCGCCCGCGCGTCCCGTGACCCAGGCGACACCCCCGAGGGACAGGTCCAGCTAGACTTTGCAGAGAAGTGCTGACCATGGCGGAGTGTCCCGCTTCGCGCGGCGCTCCGACACGAGCAGTGCCCCTCCGGACCCGTTCCCGGCCGCAACAGGTTGCTGTCCTCTCCAACGCAGATGACGCGACTCCTCGCTCCCGGCCCGTTCTTCGTCGTCCTCCTGGCCGTGCTCGGCGGATGCGCGCCACCACCTGCGACCCGGCCGGTGACGCCGACCCCGATCTATCGGGTGCCGCCCGACACCTGGGCGCTGATCGACGAGCGGATCTGGGCCAATTCCGACTCGGCGCAAGACAAGGCCACGACCTTCGCCCGCAACCGGATGCAGCGATGGATGCACCTGGTGCGCGAGCGCACGGACAAGACCTTCATCCACTGGTACTCGGACTACTGGACGCAACAGTGGCTGTCCGTCAGGATGACTTGGTACAGTCTGACCGAGTCGAGCGGAAAGGAGGCGGCTGCGGAACGTTTGGCGGAATACCTGCAGGAGCAGTACTACACGCAGGTCCTGGAGCCTGTCGCCCAAGAGATCGACCCCGCTCGGCTCATCGATCAGGCGACCTCCCTTTACATCGGTCTGATGGCTACCCGACTGCGGGACATTCCGCGTGAGTACGGCATTCCATCCCCCGCATTCCAGCAACGACTCGAGCGGATCACCGCAATCGACCAGCCGCCAGGGGCGTCCCTCGACCAGCTCCTGTACGCGGAGCGATTGTCGGATGTACCCGCTTACTCGGCGCTGATCACGAGGCTTCAATCCGCGGAGCAGGTGGACATAGGTCCCGGCCAATCCGGTGATCGCCTCCACGACCTTGCCAAGCGCAGCGCCGATAAGCTCGTCAACGGCCTCGCTGTGCGAGGTGGTGTCTCCGCCGCCGCTCTCGCGGCAGGGGGGCTTCCGGGAATACTGATTTCCGTCGGCGTCACCGGATGGCAAGCAATGGAGCACGAGAAGGTTAGACCCGCCTTGGAGTCCGATCTTCGGACCAACCTCAACACGGCATTGGAGCAGGTATGGCGCGATCTCGTGGAGGACCCCAATGGCGGAGTCCTCGGCGGGGTTCACTCCATCAGCGCACAAATACAAAGGGCGCTCCAGCACGCCCAGGGCGGCAACGAACGGAACGACCGACTGCTCCCCTCGGTTTTCTAGCCTGTCGGTCGGGACATGCGCCGGCGGTGCGGTTGGGCTAGTATGGCGAGCACGGGCTCCTGTCACTCACCGGCCTATGCCTTCCGAGCGCAAGATCCGCCGCTACTCCGCCTACTTCCGCGGCTGGGCGACGGCATTCGGCGCGCACGAAAAGGCGTTCGATGAGGCGCGCGGCATGCGCTGGCTGTTCGCCGAAGATCAGGTCGGACTCATCCTGACCCCAGCGGTGAAGCGCCTTCTCTACCCCCTCTTCCTAGGCCGGCGCGGAGAGGATGCACCCACAGCGGTTTTGGGGCCCGGCATCTTGCAGATAGCGGACCTGGAGATCCCTTTTGGTGATGAGGACCGGCGGGCATTCGCGGAGGTGATGAAGGTCCTCAAGCCCCCGGGGGACATCCACCTCTATCAGACCTACCACCTCTTCTATCCCGCGGGCACGCGCATCCTTACCCTCAGCCGGCGCGCCCCGCTGCTCCTCGTCTACCGAGAGATCGCCCCGCTCAGCGTGGTCCTCAACTGATGGGGCGGGCGCATCAAACTCCTTGGTAATAGCCCCCGTTCCTCAGCTCAAGGTGATCAGCGTCGTGCCTCAGCTGGAACGCCCGTTAGACGCGTCGGGTGTGGGTCGGCGGGACCGTCGTGCCACGGACGGCACCGTCGAGACAACATGGACGTATTCACGGCGTGTCCCGACGGTCCGCATCCGACCCTGGCCCGGCAGCTGAGATAGGGGCGGATCACCACGTCCTTTGTGCAGGGGCGCTGCCCCCATGGTAACGTGCGGGCATCGATCTCGAGACGGCTGAGCCCATGGAAAAGCCATACCCTTTCGTCCTCGTCGACGCCTCCGGCTATCTCTTCCGCGCCTACCACGCGCTGCCCAAGCTCACCAACTCCAAGGGAGAGGCTACGGGCGCCCTGGTCGGCGTGCTCAACATGCTGCGCAAGCTGCTCGACGACTATGGGCCAGATTATATCGCCGTGGTCTTCGACGCCCCCGGCAAGGTCTTCCGCGAGGACATCTACCCTGAATACAAGGCGACCCGCCCGCCGATGCCTGATGACCTGCGGGAGCAGATCGCGCCCCTGCAAGCGGTCATCCGGGCCATGGGGCTGCCGCTTCTGGTGGTCCCCGAAGTCGAGGCGGACGACGTTATCGGCACCCTGGCCACACAAGCAGCGGACGAAGGCATGGACACCCTCATCTCCACCGGCGATAAGGATATGGCTCAGCTCGTCGGCAACCGGGTCACCCTGGTCAACACCATGACGGATACCCTGCTCGACCAGAGCGGCGTTATGGAAAAGTTCGGTGTGCCGCCGAACCGAATCGTCGACTACCTGAGCCTGATGGGTGACAGCGTCGACAACATCCCGGGCGTGCCCAAGTGTGGTCCCAAGACCGCTGCGAAGTGGATACAGGATTATGGATCGCTGGATGGCGTGATTGCGCATGCGGACGAGATCAAGGGCAAGCTCGGCGAGAACCTGAAGGCAACGCTGCCCCAGCTCCCGCTCTCGCGGGAGCTCACCACCATCCGGCTGGATGTACCCCTGGACTTCCGGCCGCGGGACTTGCGCCCGGTCGAGCCGGACATCGAAACCCTGCGCGGCTGGTATACCCGGATCGAGTCCAAGCGCCTGCTAGCGACCCTTGGAGAAGGGAGCGACGGCGCGTCCCCGGATCAAGGCCCGCCAACGGGCAGGGAGGCGGACTACGACCTGGTGGTGACGAGGGATGCCTTCGAGACCTGGGTCAAGCGACTCGAGACGGCGGATCTGTTCGCCTTCGATACCGAGACCACCAGCCTCGACTACATGCGCGCGGAGCTGGTGGGACTGTCGTTTGCGATCGGGCCTGGCGAGGCGGCCTATGTCCCCGTGGCCCATGCCTACCCCGGCGCTCCGGACCAGATCGACCGCGCGTGGGTCATCGCACGTCTCAAGCCCCTGCTCGAGGACCCTAGCCGCTCCAAGGTCGGCCAGAATCTCAAGTACGACATGAGCATCTTGGCGCGTTACGACATCAGGATGCGGGGCATCGCCCACGACACCATGCTCGAGTCCTACGTGCTCGACAGCACTGGGACCCGGCACGACATGGACTCGCTCGCGAAGAAGTACCTGGACCACGACACCATCCACTTCGAGCACATTGCAGGTTCCGGAAGCCGCCAGCTCAGCTTCGACCAGATACCCTTGGACGAGGCGGGCCCTTACGCCGCGGAGGATGCCGATGTCACCCTGCGCCTGCACCAGGTTCTTTGGCCCAGGGTCGAAGCGGTGCCGTCGCTCGCGAAGCTCTACCGGGAGATCGAGATGCCGCTCGTACCGGTCCTCTCACGGATCGAACGCAACGGGGTTCGCGTCGATACCGGCTTGCTTGCCCAGGAGAGCCGGGATTTGGCGGAGCGCATCCACGCCCTGGAGCAGACCGCGTACGAGCAGGCCGGCCGCAAGTTCAACATGGGCTCGCCAAAGCAGATCGGCGAGATCTTCTTCGACGAGCTGGGGTTGCCCGTGGTGGCCCGCACGCCCAAGGGCGCACCCTCCACCTCGGAGGCGGTGCTGCAGCAGCTCGCGGAGCAGGGCTTCGAGCTGCCGCGGACAATCCTGGAGCACCGGGGGCTCTCGAAGCTAAAGTCGACCTACACGGACAAGCTGCCGCTGATGGTGAACCCCGACACCGGGCGGGTACACACCTCGTACCACCAGGCCGTTGCGGCCACGGGCCGACTTTCCTCTTCGGATCCCAACCTGCAGAACATCCCCATCCGGAGCGAGGACGGCAGGCGCATCCGACGCGCCTTCGTGCCGGTACCCGGTCATCGCCTGGTGGCGGCAGACTACTCCCAGATCGAGCTGCGGATCATGGCTCACCTCTCGGGCGACGAACGCCTGCGAGCGGCCTTCGACGCCGGCCAGGATATCCACCGCGCCACCGCCGCGGAGGTCTGGGGACTGTCGCCGGATGCGGTCTCCGCGGACCAGCGCCGCGCCGCCAAGGCGATCAACTTCGGGCTTATCTACGGAATGTCTGCCTTCGGCCTCGCCCGCCAACTCGGAATCGAGCGCGGAGCGGCGCAGGAATACGTGGACCTCTACTTCCAGCGCTACACCGGAGTAAAGGCGTTCATGGAGCAGATCCGCGCGCAGGCGCGGCGCGATCGTTATGTGGAGACCCTGTTCGGCCGCCGGCTCTATCTCACCGATATCGATCACAGCAACCAGGGCCGGCGCGCCGCGGCGGAGCGTACCGCCATCAACGCACCGATGCAGGGCACGGCCGCAGACATCATCAAGCGAGCCATGATCGTCGTCGACGGCTGGATCGAGAGTGAGCGCCCGCCCGTGCGCATGATCATGCAGGTACACGACGAGCTGGTATTCGAGGTGGCCGAAAATGCAGTGGAGGACGCCGCGGGCCGCATCCGGGCCGCCATGGAGTCAGCGGCGGAGCTGACGGTACCGCTCGCCGTAGACGTGGGCGTGGGTGACAACTGGGAGGAGGCGCACTAGCCGGCGGTCGGAGAGCGCGTGGGATACAGTTCCGCATGTCACTGCCGCCTATCCTCGAAACACCACCCGGTTGCGACCCGCCTCTTTGGCCTGGTACAAGGCCCCGTCCGCGCTCGACAACAGCATCCGCTGCACGTCGGCGGTGGAGCGCAGATCGCGGGGAGGTGCGATCTGGCCCACGCCGATGGAGACCGTCACAGGCACTGCCCGGCCAGTGTCCGTAGCCACCGGGCGACTCGCGACCGCGAGGCGAACTCGCTCCGCCAGGTTCCTGGCGTCTGACCCCGTTGTTTGCGGGAGCAGCGCGGCAAACTCCTCTCCCCCGTAACGCGTCACGACATCACTCGCCCGCATCTGCTCGCGGACGCGATCGGCGAGCTCTCGCAGGACCAGATCGCCTACGTGATGGCCATATTGGTCGTTGATCCGTTTGAAGTGGTCGGCATCAACGAACAGGCAGCTGAGCGCTTGCTGGTAGCGCGCAGCGCGCTTGATCTCCTCGTCGAGCCTGCGCAACAGATAGCGCCGGTTGTAGAGACCCGTCAGGGCGTCAGTGAGGGCACTGATCACCGTCTGCTCGTAGTGGCAGACGTTCTCCAAGCAGATCGAGCTGACCGTCGCGAGGCGGGAGAGGAAATCACTCGAGTAATGATGAGTGAATCGTTCGGGGTTGTCGCTGCCAAGGTTGAGGCTACCTAGCAATTGACTCCTCAGACCGAGCGGCAGGATCGCAATGCTTTTCACTCCGATGCTTGGTTCAAATAGCCCCGCATGGATCCTTTGGTTGTAGAGGCCGAGCCAACTGGAGGTCAGTCGCCCGTAAAGGGGGCTGACGGGTTCTAAATCGTCGACGAAGCGAACCTCGGGGAAGGACGCTTCCGTGAGGCGGCTGTGCGCAAGGAGGCGACGTATTTCGTGCTCGGGGTCCGAAAGCACCAGATTCACGGCGGACACCGCGAACGAGTCGCGCATTCCTCGGGTCAGACGCTTCAAGAGATCCGGGAGAGATGCGGCTTCCAACAGCCGCTGCTCCCGCTCGTGCGAGCGCCGCAGCACCCCCTCGTTGTAGCTGGCGTCTCTCGTCAATCGACGCAGGTGCTGGCGAAGGGCACGGTTCTCCTTCTCGAGCACAAGCACACGTTCTGCGTGCTGGTTGTCCGCCTCCGAGCCGCACTTGTTGGCTAAGGTGTCGTGCATTCTCCCCACATCAGTGCTCGACGTGCACATTGGCCCGGATATGCTCGAACCACAACTTGCTCGGACAGAAGATCCGCCCGTCGCGATCTGACCCCGAAGGCGCCGCCGCCAACCCTCACCCATTCTTCGTCCACTCTCCTATCGTCGATTCCCGGTCACAGAGTGTGTCTGCAAGCGCAAATCGCGGTCCGTCGTGCGCGCCACTGCCGAGCAGCTCGCCGCAAGCGGGGGGAAGGGCCAGCGGCCCGCTCCCCTCGCTCCGCGCCGTGCTGACGGTCGCATTGTGCCAAGTCCCGAGACAGTCAGAATGAGACATCCGTCGCACTGAGACCCAAAGCGTCCTTCGCGCGGACTTCCTCCCCACAGCCGGTGCCTATTACACTAGGCGCATGCATCCACTGGATCGAGCCTCAGATTACGATGAAATATGTTGCGCTCACTCTCTTCGCGGCCACCCTGTGTAGCCCGCTCGCGATGGCCGGCAGCGACAGCGTCGACGCGGCCATCGGCGGCGCCGTAGGTGGCGGTCTAGGCGCCTATGTCGGCTCCGAGCTCGGCGGTAGGCAGGGCGCCGTGATAGGCGGCGCCCTAGGCGGGGCGACCGGGGCGGCGGTGACGACGACTCCCAGGCACAGAGAGCCTGAGTACGTGCCGTACGATCCGCCTCCACCCCGGCGCTACTACCAGGAGCCCCCGCCGCGCGGCAACTTCTGCCCGCCAGGTCAGGCCAAGAAAGGGCGCTGCTGATCTCTCACGGCCGTCGTGCTGCCGACGGAAGGGGACGAGCGTCCGCGAAAGCATGGGCATGAGGCACTTCGGGCCAAGACGGAGCGCTGAACCTTGGCCTTGGAAGACGCAAGGCCGTCTGTCACCGATGCCTGGCTTCCGCGCTAGAATCGCCGTCCATGCTCCTGTCGCTCAAGCACCGCTTCCTGTTTGTCCACATCGCCAAGACGGGGGGCACAAGCGTGCGCGCCGCACTCGAGGGGCTGCGCTGGCGCGACCCCTGGTACTGGCCGATGTTCCTGTGCAGCCGCTTCAGCCACCTGAGCGGGCATCGCATTGGGACCAAGCTGCCCCGCCACGCGAAGGTGATAGCCGCCAAGGAGCTGTTGCCTAAGGAGTTCTTCGAGGAGCTTTTCAAATTCGCCTTCGTGCGCAACCCGTGGGACCTTCAGGTGAGCTCCTTTCACCATATCCGGCGGGAACGCCCCCACTACCTGGGCGGTCACGACGACTTCGAGAGCTTCCTGCGCTGGAAGCTCGATCCGGAGCGTCCCTACCAGTACCACGTGGACACCTCGATCGAGCGGCAAAGCGACTACCTGATCGACCTCCACGGCCAGGTGGCCGTCGACTTCATAGGTCGCTACGAACGCCTGGACGCGGACTTCGCCGAGGCATGCCGCCGGATCGGCATCCCGGCCCCCGCCTTGCCCCACCGGCGTCAGTCCGCTGACCGCGCGCGCGATTACCGCAGCTACTACACGCCGGAGACCGCCGACCTTGTCGCGCAGCACTTCCAGCGCGATATCGAGCTGCTGGGCTACCCCTTTGATCCCCAGTGAGATCTGTTTGCGCCCAACCGACCAAGAGCCCAACAACGGAAAGGTCGGTGTATACCAAGCTCATTCGGCCTTTTCGCTTGTGGACCAGAGGGGACGGGCCGCTCGGCCACGCAAGGTGTCCGCGGACGTTAGTCGTTCAAGACGTACCGCGCGCCGCAATAGGGACAGACCTCCTCGCCGGTCTCGTCGATCGGGAGGTACACGCGGGGGTGCATGTTCCACAGCTCGTCCTGGGGGCGGGGACAGGACAGCGGCAACTCCTTGCGGCTCACCTTGATCACGCGCTCGGTGTGGTCGGTTCTTTCGGCAGTCTCCGCCATTTGTTGCAACCTCTTGTTCAAATGCTAGCTAATCCGATCCGATACACCACGGAGCTCGAAAGCTCCGGATAGCACGGCAACCCTGCGCGGGGTGGTCATACCGCCGTCAGCCACTCGGAGTGCTCTTCGCGACGGCCGTGGACCTGATCGAAGTAGAGCTCCTGAAGCCGCTTCGTGATCGGGCCGCGGCTGCCCTCCCCGATGATCCGTCCGTCGACCTCTCGGATCGGGGTCACCTCGGCAGCCGTCCCCGTGAAGAAGGCCTCGTCGGCGATGTAGACCTCGTCCCGCGTGATGCGCTTCTCCACCACAGAAAGGCCGATCTCGGTGGCTAGCGCGATGACGCTCTTGCGCGTGATCCCGTCGAGGGCGGAGGTGAGGTCTGGGGTGTAGAGCACGCTGTCGCGCACGATGAAGATGTTCTCACCGCTGCCTTCCATAACGTAGCCCTCCGCGTCCAGCAGCAAGGCCTCGTCGTAGCCGCAATCCAGAGCCTCCTTGAGGGCCAGCATGGAGTTCATGTAGTTGCCGTTAGCCTTGGCGCGGCACATGGTGATGTTCACGTGGTGGCGGGTGAAGGACGACACCTTGATACGGATGCCGTTCTGGATGTTCTCCTCGCCGAGATAAGCCCCCCAGCTCCATGCGGCCACCATGCAGTGAACTTCTAGGTTGTCTGCGCGTAGCCCCATGCCCTCTGGCCCATAGAAGCACATGGGCCGGATGTAGGCGGACTCCAGACCGTTCTCCCGTACAGCCGCGCGCTGGGCCTCGTTGATGGTCGCCCGGTCGTAGGGAATGGACATGCGGAGGATGTGGGCCGACTTGAACAGACGCTCGGTGTGATCCTGGAGACGGAAAATCGCGGTGCCCTGTGTCGTGCGATAGGCGCGCACGCCTTCGAAGACCCCCATGCCGTAGTGCAGGGTGTGGGTCAGCACGTGCGTCGTGGCCTCACGCCAAGGCACCATCTCTCCGTCCAGCCAGATCAGGCCATCGCGGTCCGCCATCGTGGTCATCGCAATCTCCACATCAGTTCAGGAATACCGACCTTGGGACAAAAGGAATCCAAGCTCATTCTTCCATCAACGTGCGCCACAGGCCCTGCACCCGTTGCCGCTCCTCCGTCAGTCGATCGTCCGGGACCCTAGTGGGCTCATCCTGCAAGCGCTACGGTGATATGCGGCGCGCAGCGACTTGTAGGCGCGGGTAAGATCTTCGGCCGCCCCGCCGGGCAGCAGGGCGTGTCGAGACAGGGTCTCCAGGAGCCGAATGTTGTCCGTCCAGTCGGCCAGATCGGGATGATCGCCGGCCCACCGAAGGACCGAGTATTGAACCATAAACTCGATGTCGGCAATACCGCCGCGGCCCTGCTTGAGGTCGAAGCGTCCCGGCCGCGTCCTGTCGAGCTGCTCGCGCATCTTGGCTCGCATGTCGCGGACCTCCTGGCGGAGCTTGTCCGAAGGGCGAGACCGGCATAAGGTCTCGCGCCGGACCGCGCGAAAGCGCTCCGCCAAGGCTGGGTCACCCGCGATGGGCCGCGCGCGAACCAGGGCCTGGTGCTCCCATGTCCAGGCGTTGGCGGCCTGATACTCGGAGAAAGACTTGAGAGAGCGCACCAGCACGCCTTTGTTGCCGTCCGGCCGCAGCCGCAGGTCCAGGTCATAAACGACGCCGGACGGTGTATGGGTCGTCATCATGTGGATCATGCGTTGGCCCAGGCGCGCGTAAAACTGATCATCCGAGATGGGATGCTGGCCCTGTGTCACGGCGTGCGGCGACTCACTGCCGTGAACGAACACCAGGTCCAGGTCCGAGCGGTATCCGAGCTCGATGCCCCCCAGCTTGCCGTAGCCCAAGACCAGAAAGCCCGTATCCTGATCCCCGAGGTGCGCGGGGCGGCCGTGACGCCGGACCAAATGCCCGAAGGCGAGGCTCAGCACGCGGCGCACGGTGACCTCCGCGATCTCCGTCAGGTAGTCACTGACCACCATCAATGGGATCGCTTCGGTAAGGTCCGCCGCTGCCACCCTGAGTATGTTGCCCTGGGCAAACTGGCGCAGCCGCTCCATTTGCTGCTCCAGGTCCGCCGCATCCAGCGGAGCGAGCAAGAAGTCGAGCTCTTGCTCCAGGTCGGCCCGCCGCAGTGGCGCGAACAGCCGACGGGGGTCGAGCAGCTCGTCGAGCAGCAACGGTTGGCGGCGGATCTGCTCCGCGATAAAGGGACTCATGGCACACAGGCGCACGAGCTGGGACTGGGCAACGGGGTATTCCAAGAGCATTGCCAAGTAGGCCGTTCGACGCACGACGGCCTCCAGGAGCGCCAGCACGCGCTGCAGCGCCAGATCCGGGTCTGGGCACGCGCTGATCCGTTCCAAAAGGAGCGGCATGAGCTGGGCGAGACGTCGCGCTCCCCTTGTGCTCAGCCCTTTCTTGGCCGCTGCGTCGCGAAACCTCGTCAGCCGTTGGAGGGCATCGGCCGGATCGGTGAAGCCGGCCTGCGCAAGGAGATCCGAGGCGTGGCTCTCGTCGACATTGTGCCGCCACACTGCGGCAAGGCGCCCCTCCGCCCCGTTTTCGTCGCTGTGCGGGGCGGCGAACACGCCATCGAAATGACCTTGCACCCGTCGCCGATGATTGTGCAGCTCGCGGACGAACCCGTCCCAGTCAGGGAAGCCCATGGCCCTGGCAAGGCGCAGCCGACCGTCACGATCCTGTGGCAGCACGTGGGTCTGCTGGTCCTTCCACGCCTGGAGGCGGTTCTCGACCAGACGCAAGAATCCGTAGGCCGCGGTGAGCTCGGCCACAACGAAGCCTGGCAGCAGGGACTTCTCCTTCAGCAACTGCAGCACCGATAGAATGGGGCGAATCTGGAGGTCGGTATCACGCCCCCCTCGAATGAGCTGAAACGCCTGACCGATGAACTCGATCTCGCGGATGCCACCGGGACCGAGCTTGATGTCGTCCTGCAGGCCCTTGCGCTGGAGGTCCTTGGCGATCAGCCCCTTCATCTCGCGGAGGGACTCGATGGCCCCGAAGTCCAGGTAGCGGCGGTACACGAACGGTCGAAGCATGGCCATGAGGTGCTCGCCGGCCGTCCGGTCCCCGGCCACAACCCGAGCCTTGACCATGGCGTAGCGCTCCCACTCCCTCGCCTGCGACTGATAGTAATCTTCCATTGCGCTGAAGCTCATTGCCAAGGGGCCCGCATCACCGAATGGCCGCAGGCGGGCATCGACCCGGAACACGAAACCGTCCACCGTCTGGGCGTCCAGCGCCTTAACAAGCCGCTGAGCAAGTCGAATGAAGAACTGCTCGTTGCTGAGGGGACGCGGCCCGTCCACCTGGCCCGCAGACGGGAAGGCAAAGATGAGGTCGATGTCTGAGGATAAATTGAGCTCGCGCGCCCCCAATTTGCCCATTCCCAGAACGACGAGCCCTTGTGTCTTCCCTGCCATGTCGTGCGGCGTCCCGAGCTCCGCCACCGCCCACTGCTCGAGCCGGGCGAGCGCCTGGCTCACACAGAGATCGGCCAAGGTAGTCAGATCCTCAAGCGTCTCGGCGAGGGGGGCGAGTCCGGCGATATCGCGCCAGACAATGCGGACCATCTCTTGGCGGCGAAACCGCCGCAGGGCGACAGCGAGGGCGTCCTCGTCCTGCACGCCTTCCAGGGCAAGAATGAGCAGCTGCTGCATCTCCCCCGCGCCGTTCGGAGTCTGCAAACGGCTAGAGCCGTGAAGCGCGGGCAGAAGCTCCGGATAGCGGATCGAGCTTTGGGCGACGTAGTCGCTCGCCTCCCACACGCGGGCGAGCGCGGCGAGGAAGTCCGGGTCGTCCGGTACGGCGAGCCCATGCCGGCGCAACGCTTCCTGCCAGCTGCCCCGGCGCTCTTCGACGGATGCGATCAGACCTTGGGCGGGCGCCATGACGGAGCCTCTCTTTCCGGGAGAGCAACCGAGGATACTTTGGCAGTCGCATCGACGACAATTCTAAAAACAAAGCCCCGCGCGGGCGGGGCTTTGATAGCTAGCCAAAGGACGAAGGGGATCAGTAGTCCATGTCGCCCATACCGCCCATGCCGCCCATACCGCCGCCAGGCATCGCTGGGGCCTTCTCGTCCTTGGGCTCCTCCGCCACCATGGCCTCGGTGGTGATCATGAGGCCGGCGATGGAGGAGGCGTTCTGCAGCGCCGTGCGCGCCACCTTGGTGGGGTCGAGGATGCCCATCGCCACCAGGTCGCCGTACTCGCCGCTGGCGGCGTTGTAGCCATAGTTGCCGCTGTTCTCGGCCACCTTCTGCAGTACCACCGAGGCCTCTTCGCCCGCGTTGGCCACGATCTGGCGCAGCGGCTCTTCCATCGCCCGGCGCGCGATGCCGATGCCGACGTCCTGGTCGTGGTTGCTGCCGGTGAGCGCCTTGATGGCGTTGAGCGCGCGCACCAGGGCCACGCCGCCGCCGGGCACGATGCCTTCTTCGACCGCCGCACGGGTGGCGTGCAGGGCGTCTTCCACGCGCGCCTTCTTCTCCTTCATCTCGACCTCGGTGGCCGCGCCGACCTTGATCACGGCCACACCGCCGGCGAGCTTGGCGAGGCGCTCCTGGAGCTTCTCGCGGTCGTAGTCGGAGGTGGTCTCCTCGACCTGGCCGCGGATCTGCTCGCAACGCCCCTTGATGTCGTCGGCCAGTCCCGCTCCGTCGATGATGGTGGTCTCTTCCTTGCTGATCTGGATCTTCTTGGCCGCGCCCAGCTCGTTTAAGGTCGCCTTCTCCAGCGAGAGGCCCACCTCCTCGGAGATGACGGTGCCGCCGGTCAAGATGGCGATGTCCTGCAGCATGGCCTTGCGCCGATCGCCAAAGCCCGGGGCCTTGACCGCGCATACCTTGATGATGCCGCGCAGGCTGTTGACCACGAGCGTGGCCAGCGCCTCGCCCTCGATGTCCTCGGCCACGATCAACAGCGGCTTGCCCGCCTTGGCCACCGCCTCGAGCACCGGCAAGAGATCGCGCACGTTGCTGATCTTCTTGTCGTGCAGCAGGATGTAGGGGTCTTCGAGCTCGGCCTTCTGGCTCTGCTGGTTGTTGATGAAGTAGGGCGAGAGGTAGCCGCGGTCAAACTGCATGCCCTCGACCACGTCGAGCTCGTTGTGCAGGCTCTTGCCTTCCTCGACGGTGATCACCCCTTCCTTGCCGACCTTCTCCATCGCCTCAGCGATGATCTGCCCGATCGACTCCTCGGCGTTGGCCGAGATGGTGCCCACCTGGGCGATCTCTTTGTTGGTCGAGCAGGGGCGCGAGAGCGTCTTGAGCTCCTCGACCGCCGCCTCGACCG
Source organism: uncultured Gammaproteobacteria bacterium (assembly GCA_963824085.1). GTDB lineage: Bacteria > Pseudomonadota > Gammaproteobacteria > Chromatiales > Chromatiaceae > JARRNE01. The sequence goes on along the minus strand of CAWGNT010000023.1, from coordinate 465,912 downwards.
CCTTGTCGATGCCGCGCTTCAAGTCCATCGGGTTCATGCCGGCGGCCACCGCCTTCAAGCCCTCGCGCACCATCGCCTGCGCCAGCACCGTTGCGGTGGTGGTGCCGTCGCCCGCCACATCACTGGTCTTGGAGGCGACCTCCTTGACCATCTGCGCACCCATGTTCTCGAACTTGTCCTTGAGCTCGATCTCCTTGGCCACCGAGACCCCGTCCTTGGTCACCGTCGGCGCCCCGAAGCTCTTCTCCAGCACCACGTTGCGCCCCTTGGGACCGAGCGTCACCTTCACGGCGTTGGCTAAGATGTTGACACCATGCAGAATGCGCGTCCGCGCGTGCTCACCAAACTGAATTTCCTTCGCAGTCATTGCAACCTCACCTCAATGGAATCGTTAGACGGTTTCGACCTCTAAGAAATCTTGAGCTCCGCGTTCACTCCACGATGCCCATGATGTCTTCCTCGCGCATCACGAGGAACTCGTCGCCTGCCAGCTTCACCTCGGTACCCGAGTACTTGCCGAACAGGACGCGATCGCCGACCTTGACGTCCAGGGGGCGGACCTCGCCGTTGTCGAGCAGCTTGCCGCGGCCGATGGCGAGCACCTCGCCCTGAATCGGCTTCTCGGCAGCCGAATCGGGGATGACGATGCCGCCCGGGGAGGTGCGCTCTTCCTCCAAACGGCGGACAACTACACGGTCGTGCAGCGGACGAATATTCATTTCTGTCTCCTCTAAGTGGGTCCGGCGGGCGGCCGATCGGCCCGAAACTTCCGCCGGTTGTTAGCACTCATCAGTCGCGAGTGCCAATAATAGGCGCCCAAGCCCGGCTGTCAAGGAGGGAAATGACGGTCAAGCACGGGCTTGGCCGCCGCGACCGCAGCGGATCAAGATGACAAGGTGATCAGCCCCCGTTTCAGGTCATTTGGGCTTGCGAAAGGCGGCGAGGGCGGGCCCGCGGCACTCTTCGAGTGGATGCGGATCGACCAAGGGCGCGCTCCGAGGGCGAATCCAACCCGCACTGAATGCGATGGGCCGGTCGTCGGCGCCCACAACATGCGACCCCGATTTTACGATGAGTTGTCCTCATGGCGGCGAAACTCGCCTTCGATAACGCGTTGGCCCGCGTCCGTTGCGGTCGGCGGATGCCCGGGGACGACACGCACGAAGCGGGCGATGACAAGACGCCGCACTACCGGAACGAGCAAGAGAAAGCCGACGGCATCGGTGACGAAGCCGGGGAGCAGTAGGAGGAACCCGGCGATCAGCAGCAGCGCTCCGTCCAGCATCTCTAGCGCCGGGACGTCACCCCGATCGAGGCTGGCCCGCACCCGTCCCAGCACGGACAGCCCTTGAAGCCGTACCAGCACGCCTCCGATGACGGCGGTAAGGAGGGTGAGCCCGATCGTGGGCAGGGCGCCGATCTGCGAGCCGACCTGGATCAACAGGTAGAGCTCGACGAGGGGAGTGCCGACAAAAAGGAGGAGAAAAATGGCCAAATTCGGGGTCTCATGCAGCGTATTGGCGGTTATCGCCTGCATTCCAAGATAGGGCCGCCGAGGACCGGATACCACCGTCGATACTTCGTTTCGCCTTTTTCCATGACGGCACGGTTAAAGTACCCTATGCGGCTCCGAATCGTGACATGACCGCCCGCGAGCAATCGTCGCGGTCGAGAGTACGCGCATCATGAATCCAACCATTCTGCTGACCTTCTCCACCTGCCGCGACGCGGTCACTGCAGACCGCATCGCCGAGGCACTGGTGAGCGAGGGGCTGGCGGCCTGCGTCAATCAGCTTCCAGGCGTCAGGTCGGTCTTTCTATGGCAGGGCAGGGTCGAGCGAGAGTCGGAGATCCTGCTGCTGATGAAGACCACGGAGGCCCGCTTCCCCGCACTCTCCGAGCGCTTGCGGGCGCTGCATCCCTACGAGCTACCGGAGATCATCGCAGTACCGGTCACCACAGGACTGCCCGAGTACCTTCAATGGGTGAGCAAATGCACCGCAGTCGACGTCTGACGCCTCTCATCTCGCTTCTCCTGATCCTAGTGTCCGTGGCCTCGCCCGGGGCGGACGAGGACTTTCTTCAGCCGGATCAGGCCTTTCGCATCTCTGGCCGGGCAACTGGCCCGGATTCGATCGTGGTGTCGTGGGACATCGCCGACGGTTACTACATGTACCAGAGCAAGTTCCGCTTCCGCAGCGAAACCACGGGTATCGACACGAGCAACCCTAAGCCGCCGGAAGCGGAGGTGAAGCACGACGACTTCTTCGGCAACGTCCCCATCTACCGTCACCGCGTCAGCATCCCCTTGACGCTGACCCGCAGCCCGGACACAGACAACATACTCACCCTGGAGACGACTTCCCAAGGTTGCGCCGATGCCGGCCTCTGCTATCCCCCGCACAAGCAGAAGATTCTCTTGGAGCTCCCGAAGCTCGCCGCCGCCGCTGAGCCGCCCTCGGCACCGTCGTCCGACGACGGCGAGAAGGCGCCGGACGGCCGGACGGCCCAGGGCGCGTTGGCCGAGCTGAACCAGTCGCTGGGACTGGGCACCGCCGAGGACGATTTCCTGCAGCCGGACGAAGCCTTCCGCTTCTCGGCGGAGGTCGCCTCCCCTGACCGTTTGCAGCTCAACTGGGTAATTGCCGATGGTACCTACTTATACAAAGAGAAGGTCAAGGTGGGTCTGGAAGACGCCCAGGGCGTGGCCCTGGGCGATATCGTCCTGCCCAAGGCTGACTTGAAGAAGGATTCGGTGCGCCCCGACGGCAGCATCGGCGACATCGACGTCTACCATCAGGGGATTGACCTGCCGGTGCCCCTCGTTCGCAAGACCACAGCCCCCACCAAGATCACCCTCGTTGCCAAGTATCAGGGTTGTGCCGAGCGCGGCATCTGCTATCCGCCGATCACCAAGAAGGTGAGCCTGCAGTTGCCCGCAGCCGGCGCCGACACGCTGGCGGCTTCGGCCGCCCCGCCGACTGAGCGTGCCGTAACTGATCAGACCGCGACCGCCGCCTCGCCGCCGCAACCGCTATCCGAGCAAGACCAGATCGCAGCGGTCCTGGCAGGCGGGAACGTCTGGGCCATCGTCGCCCTCTTTTTCGGTTTCGGGCTGTTGCTCGCGCTCACGCCGTGCATCTTTCCGATGATCCCCATCCTATCCGGGATCATCGCGGGACAAGGGTCAGACATCACCACCCGCCGGGCCTTCGTGCTGTCCATCGTCTACGTGTTGGCGATGGCTCTGACTTACGCGGTCGCCGGCGTGTTGGCGGGCATGTTCGGCGCCAACATCCAGGCCGCCTTCCAGAACCCATGGGTCCTGAGCGCCTTCGCCCTCGTCTTCGTCGCGCTGGCCTTCTCCATGTTCGGCTTCTATGAGCTGCAACTGCCGAGCGCCCTGCAGACCCGACTCGCCGAGATCAGCAACCGCCAGCAGGGTGGTACGCTCGTCGGCGTCGCTATCATGGGCCTCCTCTCCGCCCTCATCGTCGGCCCTTGCGTGGCACCGCCCCTTGCCGGCGCCTTGATCTTCATCGGTCAGACGGGAAACGCCGCGCTCGGAGGCACCGCGCTTTTCGCCCTCAGCCTCGGCATGGGTGCCCCCCTCATCGCGATCGGCACCTCCGCCGGCAGGCTGCTACCCCGGGCGGGGGCCTGGATGGATGTCGTCAAGGCGGTATTCGGCGTATTGCTGCTCGGGGTTGCGATCGTCCTTCTGGAGCGGATCGTCCCGCCAGCGGTCGCCATGGTCCTGTGGGCGCTGCTGCTCATTTGCTCCGCGGTGTACATGGGTGCCCTGCGGCACCTCACACCGGAGGCGAGCGGCTGGAGCAAGTTTTGGAAAGGCCTAGGCTTCGCACTCTTGGTCTATGGGGTCGTCATGCTGGTGGGCGCCGCTGCCGGCGGGCGGGACACGCTGCAGCCGCTGCGGGGGCTGGGCATCGGCGGCGGCGCCGCCGAGCATGAGGTCGCCTTCAGGCGCGTCAAGACGGCCGAGGATCTGGACCGTGAGGTGGCCGCCGCGGCTGCGGCGCACAAGCCGGTGATGTTGGACTTCTACGCGGACTGGTGCGTGTCCTGCAAAGAGATGGAGCGATACACATTCTCCGATCCTACGGTGATCCGCGAGCTGGAGCGCTTCGTCCTGCTGCAGGCGGACGTCACCGACAATGACGCCAGCGATCAGGCGCTGATGCAAGGCCGCTTTGGCGTACCAGGCCCCCCGGCGATCCTGTTCTTCGACCGCCAGGGACACGAGCTGCGCGGTTACCGCGTGGTAGGCTTCAAACCGGCAGAGGCGTTCGTCGAGCACCTGCGGAGGGCCGCACCATGACGACCGGCAAGGTAATTCTCGTCACCGTGCTTGCGGGCAGCATCAGTATCGGCGTCGCGATCTTCGGCCAACGGCTTCTGGAACAAGGTCGTGGCCCAATCCTGTCCTCCGGCCAGGAGACCGCGCATCTCGATAGCCTGCCGGACTTCACGTTCCCGGATCTCACGGGCAGAAAGATCGCGAGCAATACCTGGGCTGGAAAGGTCCTGGTACTGAACTTCTGGGCCACCTGGTGCCCGCCGTGCCTGCGTGAGATGCCTCTGTTTGTTGAGGCCCAGAAAACCTACGGGGATAGAGATATACAGGTGGTCGGAATCGCGATCGACTCAAAGGACGAGGTGACGCGTTTTCTCGCGGAACACCAGGTCAACTATCCGATCCTGCTCGGAGACGCAGAGGCGATCGAGATGTCCCGTCAGCTCGGCAACCGCCTGGAGGGGTTACCCTTCACTGTGATCTTCGACCGTCTTGGGAAACGGACCTATGCCCAGGTTGGCGAGGTAACACAGTCCCTGCTAGAAGAACAGCTGACTCCGCTTCTACCGGATGGCGCGCGAAGGCAAACGACCGCAAACTGACACGTAACGCGCCGGGAACTGGACACCATCTGCCGAAATCCGGACAATCTCGCCTCCATAAGCCTGCCGCGGCCATCCGATGCCCGGCCCCGATCTCTCCAATGGACCAGCTTTTCGCGCGATGGCCCGCATCCTTGTGCTGAACGGACCGAACCTGAATCTGCTCGGAACTCGCGAGCCGGGTCACTACGGGGACGAGACGCTGGAGGAGATCCGCAACCGCCTCGAGGGGCAAGCAAGCGCTGCGGGCCACGAGCTGGATTTCGTACAGAGCAACGCCGAGCACCTGCTGATAGATGCCGTCCACCGTGCCCAGCGAGACGGGATCGCCTACATCATCATCAATCCGGCTGCCTATACCCATACGAGCATCGCCTTGCGTGATGCCATGCTGGCAGTGGCGATCCCGTTTATCGAAGTACACCTCTCCAACGTCCACGCACGCGAGCCCTTCCGCGCGCGCTCCTACTTTTCGGACATTGCGGAAGGCGTCATCAGCGGACTCGGCGCCCACGGTTACGAGCTCGCTTTGCGCGCCGCCGTGCGGCGCCTGGAGCAGGACACCGCGCAAGGGTAACGACAACAAACATGGACATCCGCAAAGTAAAGAAACTCATCGAGCTCTTGGAGCAATCGGACGTCGCAGAGATCGAGATCCACGAGGGAGAGGAATCCGTCCGCATCAGCCGCAGCGGAGCCGCCGCCCAGCCGTTCATCATGTCGGCCCCAGCACCAGCGTCGCTCGCGGCCCAAACGCCCGCGCCGAACGCCTCGGTAACCGCCGCACCGTTGGCGGACTCGCTTCTGAACAACGAGCCCGAAGCCAACGTTGTGCGCTCGCCGATGGTGGGGACCTTCTACCGATCGCCGTCCCCGGGGAGCAAGCCCTTTGTGGAAGAAGGGCAAGCGGTGAAGGTGGGCGATACCTTGTGCATCATCGAGGCGATGAAAATTCTGAATCAGATCGAGTGCGAGAAGGCGGGGTCCATAAAGCGGATACTGGTCGAGAACGGCCAGCCCGTCGAGTACAGCCAACCGCTATTCATCATCGAGTAAGACGGGTCCAGGCCAGCGTCACGGACAGCGCGTGCGAGCGCGCATCGTCAGCTCCCATCAGCATCGGCCCAATATGATCGAGAAGCTTTTGATCGCCAACCGGGGAGAGATAGCCCTGCGCATCCTCCGCGCGTGCCGCGAGCTGGGCATAAAGACCGTGGCCGTGCATTCGGATGTGGATCGTGATCTCAAACATGTCCTGCTTGCCGATGAATCGGTGTGCATCGGTCCCGCCCCCTCGCGCGACAGCTATCTCAATATTCCCGCGATCATCAGTGCCGCTGAGGTCACTGATACCGTCGCGATCCACCCCGGCTATGGATTTTTGTCCGAGAACGCGGACTTCGCCGAACGCGTGGAGCGCAGCGGATTCATCTTCGTTGGCCCGCGACCCGAGACCATCCGTCTTATGGGCGACAAGGTGTCGGCGATCGCCGCCATGAAGGAAGCCGGCGTACCCTGCGTTCCCGGATCCGATGGTCCCATCGACGACAACAAGAAGCGCACCGTCGAGATCGCACGGGCCATCGGTTACCCGGTGATCATCAAGGCGTCGGGCGGCGGAGGCGGTCGCGGGATGCGAGTCGTACACTCCGAGGCCACGCTCTTGAACGCCATCTCGCTTACCAAGGCCGAAGCGGCAGCGGCTTTCGGCAACGACGTGGTCTACATGGAGAAGTACCTCGAAAACCCGCGGCATATCGAGTTCCAGGTCCTGGCGGACCAGTACGGAAACGCCATACACCTGGGTGAGCGCGACTGCTCGACCCAGCGCAGGCATCAGAAGGTGGTTGAGGAGGCTCCCGCCCCCGGAATCACCAAGAAGCAGCGCCTCGACATCGGCGAGCGTTGCGCCGAGGCCTGCCGGCGCATCGGGTATCGCGGGGCCGGGACCTTCGAGTTCATGTACGAGGATGAGGAATTCTACTTCATCGAGATGAATACTCGGGTGCAAGTGGAGCATCCGGTCACCGAGATGATCACTGGGGTGGACATCGTGAAGGAGCAGATTTATATCGCCTCGGGCGAGAAGCTGCGCTACGCGCAGCAGGACATCACGCTCCGCGGCCACGCGATCGAGTGCCGCATCAACGCCGAGGACTCCGAGACCTTCATCCCAAGTCCCGGTAAGATCAAAGAATTCCATGCCCCTGGCGGCCCGGGCATCCGTATGGAAACCCATATCTACAGCGGTTATGTGGTGCCCCCCTATTACGACTCGATGATCGGCAAGCTCATCGCCCACGGCGAGGACCGGACGGCGGCCCTGGGCCGTATGTGCAATGCGCTGCGCGAGACCGTTATCGACGGCATCAACACGAACATACGTCTGCAGCGGCAGATCCTGATGGACGCGGCCTTTCAAGCCGGAGGAGCCAACATTCACTATCTGGAGAAAAAGCTCGGCATGTGAGCCGCGACGACCCGGGCGCCGGAGCGAAAGCGCCGTCCCGCCCTCGATCGTTGTTGGTTTTGGGTTATGGGTTGGCTACAAGTCACCTTCGCCACCGACCGTAAGCGGGCGCCCCTGATCGAGACAGCCCTCGACGTTGCCGACGCCCTGGCGGTTACGCTCGCAGACGCGGGAAACGAGCCCCAGTGGGAGCCGCTCCCGTCAGCAACACCCTTGTGGAGCCAGGTGTTGATCACGGGGCTCTTCCCTGGTGATGAGGAGGCGCGGGCGCGTGCCGAGCAGTTGGCGAAGTCCCTCGCGGGGCATATCGTCGGTGAGCCGAGATTCGAATACGTCGAGGACCGTCCGTGGGAAAGGGCTTGGCTCGACGACTTCGAGCCCAAGCGGTTCGGCCGACGGCTCTGGGTGTGTCCCAGGGGTCAGGCGCCGGGCGTGGGCGATGCCGTGGTAGTGGAGCTCGATCCCGGCCTCGCGTTCGGCACCGGACATCACCCAACGACCGCGCTGTGCCTGCGTTGGCTTGATGGTGCGGAGCTACGGGGTAAGACGGTGGTCGATTACGGATGCGGGTCCGGGATACTTGCAATAGCCGCACTCCGGCTCGGGGCGGTACGCGCGGTCGCAGTGGATCATGACCCACAGGCCCTCGACGCCGCCGCAGCCAACGCCGCCGAGAACGGAGTCTCCGACCGATTGCACGTCTGCGCACCGGAGGTGGGCACCCGGCCGCCGGCGGACGTGCTCGTCGCCAATATTCTGGCCACTCCGCTGATCGAGCTCGCTCCCCGATTCTCCGCCTACGTCCGCCCCGGCGGCGACATTGTCTTATCGGGTATCCTGACCGCGCAAACGAAAGCCGTCTCCACCGCCTATGCACCCTGGTTCGATCTGGAGACGCCTCGGACCGAAGCGGACTGGGTGCTCCTTTATGGCCACCGTAAGCCGTCATGCCCCTGACCACTCGATGCCGCCACTGCGGCCGCCTCTTCCCCGTCTACGCACAGCAGATCAAGGCGCGCGGCGGCAAGGTCGAATGCCCCCAGTGCGGCCAGCGCTTTGCCGCTATCCCAGGCCTCCTGGACGAGCAGATTCCACCTTCCGAGATCGGCCACGGCCGAAGGTCGCGAGCGAACAAGCGCCGAGCATCTCCCGTGTCGCCAATGGTGGCCGCACTCGATGCCCCTGCCAGGCATTCAACGCGGCTCAGGGGGTTGGGCTGGCTCCTCGGGGTGCTGATTCTCACGGCGGGTTTGATCGGACAAGCGGTGTGGTGGCAGCGGGGAGCCTGGATGGAACGGACGCAGCTGTGGTCGGCGCTGGAGCAGGTGTGCAATAGTCTCGGCTGCACACTGCCGCTCCCGCGGCTCGCCGACAGCATTGAGATCCTGCGGCCGGCCCTGGCGGAGCGTCCCGGCGACAACGCGCTGCAACTGAGTCTGACGCTTTTGAATAGAGCTGGAGTCGCGCAGCGGCTGCCTTTGCTGCAGCTCGAGCTTTACGATGAGGCTGGCCGGCTCCTGTCGGCGCGCCGCATGTCCCCCGAGGAGTACGCAGCGACGCAGGAGCTGCGGCAAGGGATCGCTTCCGGCCAGACAGCAGACGTCACGCTCGCCATCGCCGCACTGGATACGCTTCCGGCCGGGTTTCGGGTAAGGCTGTTCTGAGCTAGCTCCGTCCCTGCCGGGAAGGGCCGCGAGTGCATACCTGGTGAAAGGATCTGCATGAGGATCGGCAGCCTGCTGCTCGACAACAATCTGATCCTCGCTCCCATGGCGGGGGTGACGGATCGCCCATTTCGGGCGCTTTGCCGCCGGTTCGGGGCGGGCCTTGCCGTAGCTGAAATGGTCTCCGCCGACACCACGCTGTGGGGAACGCGCAAGAGCCTGCAGCGGCTCGATCACCGCGGCGAGCCGAGACCAATCGCGGTGCAGATCGTCGGCGCCGATCCCGTCGCGATGGCCGCGGCGGCGCGACGAAACGTCGAGCAAGGCGCCGAGGTGGTCGACATCAACATGGGCTGTCCGGCGAAGAAGGTGTGCCGGTTGGCGGCGGGCTCCGCGCTTCTGAGAGACGAGCCGCTGGTCGCTCGTATTCTGGAGGCCGTGGTGGCCGCGGTGGAGGTGCCCGTTACGCTCAAGATACGCACTGGGTGGTCCCCAACCGAACGCAATGCGTCGCGGATTGCCCGCATTGCCTGGGACAGCGGGGTCGCGGCCCTAACCGTCCACGGCCGCACCCGCGCGTGCGGATACTCCGAGCCAGCGGAGTATGAAACCATCCGCGCCATCAATCGTCAGGTGCCCATACCCCTGATCGCAAACGGCGACGTCGACAGCCCCGAGAAGGCGCGTTTGGTCCTGGACTACACAGGCGCCGATGCTGTTATGATTGGCAGAGCGGCCCAAGGTCGCCCTTGGATTTTCCAGGAGATCGCTTACTACCTGAAGTCGGGGCTTCGGCTCCCGGTTCCCCCGTTGGACCGGGTGAAGCAGGTACTTCTGGAGCACGTGCAGGACCTCTACGGTCTCTACGGCGTTTCGCACGGCGTCCGCATCGCTCGCAAGCACGTCGCCCGCTACTGCAACGGCCGGGGGAATGCCAAGCAGTTCATGGCGCGCTTCAACCGGGTCGAGACGCCGAAGGAACAACAACGCATGATCGAGGGCTTCTTCAACGAGTGAGCTCCCGAGGAGGAATGCGCGGCATGAAGGTGGCTGGAGTGACTGAAGACCCGGACACGGGTAGCTGGGAAGGGCTGAGGGTCATCCGCACAAATCAGACCGAACCATTGAGGGAGTGTGTCCGCAGCGCGTTGCGCTTCTACTTCCGCAAGCTCGACGGCTACGAAGTCAATGACCTCCACCAGCTGGTGCTCAGAGAGGTCGAGCGACCACTGTTCGAGACGGTGCTCGAGTATACGGAGGGAAATCAGACCAAGGCAGCCCGCCTGCTGGGAATCAGCCGCAGCACCCTGCGCAAGAAGATGGAGCATTACCAGATTGGCGAACGTGCTTAGGCGATCTTGTTGGGGTGATGTGCCGGGCGGCTCGATCATTCGCCCGCTGCCAGCGTTGCGCCGCTGGTCATAACACCCGGCTGTGCCTTTTCTTGTGTTCATTCTGGGCACACGAAGATTTGCCGTAATCTCCCACATTCGTGCCCGGTAAGTGCCCAAGACAGGGCGCGTCACGCCTTTATCCCCGGCCGTATCCTCTCTCCCCAACACTCTTAGCAGGTTCCACATGCATCCTATCCGCCGCGCACTCATCAGCGTATCCGAGAAGACGGGCGTCGTGGACCTTGCCCGCGAGTTGGCCGCAAGGGGTGTCGAGATCCTTTCCACCGGAGGAACGTCGGCGCTCCTCACCGACAACGACATCCCTGTCGTGGAGGTGTCCGACTACACGGGCTTCCCGGAGATGATGTCCGGCCGGGTCAAGACCCTCCACCCCCGCATTCACGGAGGCATTCTGGGCCGGCGCGGGCCCGACGATGCCGTGATGCGCGAGAACGAGATCAAGCCGATTGACCTGGTGGTGGTCAATCTCTATCCGTTCGAGCGTACCGTGGCGGACCCGGATTGCGATCTGCCGACCGCAATCGAGCAGATCGATATCGGCGGTCCGACCCTGCTGCGGGCGGCGGCGAAAAACCATGCGGCGGTGACTGTCGTGGTCGACCCTGTCGACTATCCCCGCGTGCTCGCCGAGATGGCGGCCAACGGCGGCGCCGTCAGTGACGTCGCTCGTTTCGACCTGGCCCTGAAGGTCTTCGAGCATACCGCCCGCTACGACGGCGCGATCGCCAACTATTTGGGTCGGCGGGCCGGAAGCCATCCGCCGGAGTCGTTTCCCCGCACGCTGACGATGCAGCTGAAGCGCCGGCAGGCGATGCGGTATGGGGAGAACCCGCACCAAGAGGCTGCGTTCTTTGTCGAATGGGACGTCTCGGAAGCGAGCGTCGCTACGGCGCGTCAACTCCAGGGCAAGGAGCTCTCCTACAACAATATCGCGGACACGGACGCGGCACTGGAATGCGTCAAGCAGTTCGACGAAAGTCCCGCCTGCGTGATCGTCAAGCATGCCAACCCCTGCGGAGTGGCGCTCGGCGTCAGCCTGTTGGATGCTTACGAGAGGGCCTACAGCACGGACCCGGAATCGGCCTTCGGCGGCATCATCGCGGTGAACGGCGAGCTTGACGAGCAGACCGCTCGCGCGATCGTCGACCGTCAGTTCGTCGAGGTCATCATCGCGCCGCGTGTCTCCGCGGCCGCTGCAGCGGCCCTCGCCGCCAAGAAGAATGTCCGCGTCCTCGAATGCGGGGATTGGAGCAGCGAAGATATCCACCGCACCGATTTCAAGCGGGTGAACGGCGGACTCCTGGTGCAGGATGCCGACCTCATGTTGACCCACGAGCAGAGGATAGTGACCAAGCGCGCCCCAAGCGATGCGGAGATGGACGACCTGCTGTTTACCTGGCGGGTGGCCAAGTTCGTCAAGTCCAACGCAATCGTCTACGGACGCGACCGCATGACCATCGGCGTGGGCGCCGGCCAGATGAGCCGGGTCAACTCCGCACGCATCGCCGCCATGAAGGCCGAGCAGGCCGGACTCGACATCGCCGGATCGGTGATGGCGTCGGATGCCTTTTTTCCGTTCCGAGACGGTATCGACCAGGCGGCAGCGGCCGGCATCGTCGCCGTCATTCAGCCCGGTGGGTCGGTGCGCGACGAGGAGGTGATCGCCGCGGCCGATGAGCACGGAATCGCAATGGTGTTCACCGGCATGCGGCACTTCCGTCACTGATCGGCCAGATCGGTGCGCTCGCCTGGCGAGCGGCAACCCGTTGTCTCACAGACCCAGGTCTCGCGCGTGAAGATCCACCCAACGGCTATCATCGAGGACGGGGCCGACCTCCATGCGTCGGTCGTCGTCGGTCCCTACTCGATCATCGAGGGCGACGTAGTGATCGGTGCCAACAGCGTGATCGAAAGCTGCGTGCGCATCTACGGGGGCACGCGCCTGGGTGTCGACAACCGGGTCTGCCACGGTGCGACTCTGGGCGCCGAGCCCCAAGATCTCACCTATACGGAGACGCGTCGGCGGCCGCTCACGATCGGGAGCCACAACCAGTTCAGGGAAGGCGTCAACATCAGCCGCGGCGTCAAGAGTGAGGCAGGTACCCGGGTCGGCGACAACAACTACCTGATGGCATACTCGCACGTGGGACATGACTGCATCGTGGGCGACCACAACATCTTCGCCAATACCGCGACGCTCGCCGGACACGTGGAGGTCGAAGATCACGTGTTCCTGTCGGGGCAGACGGCGGTACATCAATTTTGCCGCGTCGGGGCTCACAGCATGGTGGCCGGGGTGACCGGTGTTCCCCAAGACGTGCCGCCCTATGTGATTGCCGACGGCCACCGGGCGAGGATCGTCGGTCTGAACGTGGTCGGGCTGCGGCGCAGGGGCTTCACCCCAGAGCAGCGAAGCACAATCAAGGCCGTCTATCGCATCATTTTTCGCTCCGGGCTGCGCCTCGGAGCGGCCCTGGCGAAGGCCGAAGCGGACTACCCCTGCACCGAGACGCACCACATCGTGCGCTTCATCGAATCGAGCCGTCGCGGCCTCATCTCGTATGCTCGAGGTCACGGTGACCATCCATGAGGGGCGCAACCGGGCGATCGAATGGAGCGGTGGCACGGCAGTCCTCCACCCTGAAGGCAAGCGCGCGACAATATGAAGGTATTGATCATCGGCGGCGGCGGGCGCGAGCACGCCTTGGCTTGGAAGGCGGCCCAGTCGCCACTGGCGGAGCAGGTCTACGTAGCCCCAGGTAACGGCGGTACGGCGACTGAGCCGGGCATAGAGAACATCGACATCCCAGCTGAAGATATCGAGTCGCTCGTCGGCTTCGCGAAGGCGAATGCGGTCGGGCTCACCATCGTCGGTCCGGAGGCGCCTTTGGTGGCGGGTGTCTTCGATTCCTTTGACGACGCCGAACTGCGCTGTTTCGGCCCCACGCGCGGGGCCGCCCAGCTAGAAGGCTCCAAGGTCTTCACCAAGGACTTCCTCGCCCGCCACCGGATTCCTACGGCCGCCTATCGCGCCTTTACGGACCTTGAGCCTGCGCTTGCCTATCTGCGCGAGGTAGGAGCCCCAATCGTGGTGAAGGCCGATGGGCTTGCCGCTGGCAAGGGGGTCGTGCTTGTCGAAGACCTGGCTGTCGCCGAGCAGGCGGTGGAGCAGATGCTTCGCGGCGAACGCTTCGGTGCCGCCGGGCGGCGAGTGGTGATCGAGGAGCTGCTGCGCGGGGAAGAGGCGAGCTTCATCGCCATGGTGGACGGGAGGCACATCCTTCCGATGGCGACGTCTCAGGACCACAAGGCGCGCGACGATGGGGACCGCGGCCCCAATACGGGCGGGATGGGGGCCTATTCTCCGGCGCCCGTGGTAACCCCCGAGATCCACCGGCGCATCATGGAGGAGATCATGATCCCGACCGTCGCCGGTCTGGCGGAGGAGGGGATTCCTTACAAGGGGTTTCTCTATGCCGGCCTCATGATCTCACCCGACGGTACTCCTAAGGTATTGGAGTACAACTGCCGCTTCGGCGATCCGGAGACCCAGCCAATCCTGATGCGGCTGCAGTCGGATCTGGTTGAGCTCTGCCTCCTCGCACTGGACGAGCGGCTCGACGAGGCCACGGCCCGCTGGGACCCGCGTCCCGCCCTCGGGGTCGTCATGGCCGCCGGGGGCTATCCCGACAGCTACGCCAAGGACCGCCCGATCAGTGGCCTCGATGCTGCGGCACTGGTTTCTGACAGCAAGGTGTTTCACGCCGGAACTCGGCTGCACGATGGCCGCATCCTGACCAATGGCGGTCGTGTCCTCTGCGTTACCGCGCTGGGGGAGACGGTGACTGACGCCCGTGCCCGTGCCTATGAGCTGGTGGAGCGCATCGGCTGGCAGGACGCTTACTACCGAACCGACATCGGCCATCGGGCAGTGAGCCGCGAGACCGTTTAGCCTAGACAAGGGCGCTTGAACCGCCAGTAGCGGAAAGATCTTCAGACGATCGAGGGTCAGGGCTGGCCGGATCCCAGCGCCGGCAGAACACGTTCCCGGACCAGGCCTGCGAGCGCGTGCAGCTCCGCGTAGCGTGGCGCCACCGCAACCACGTAACCCAGCGTGCGCGGGATATCCTTCAGATAGCCGGACTTCCCATCCCGGTCATTGAGGCGAGCGAAGATGCCGCTGGCCTTCAGGTGGCGCTGCACACCCGTGAGATCGAACCAGCGCATGAAGCCGGCCTCATCGGTCTCCCGCAGGATACCCGACTGGACCGCGAGCTCGAAGTATCCCTGCGCCCAAGCACGCACGCGCTCCTCCGGCCAAGCGACGTAACAGTCTCTGAGCAGAGAAACCAGGTCGTAGGTCACAGGACCCACGACGGCATCCTGAAAATCCAGTATCCCTGGCGATGGGGGGCTCGTCGCCAGGAGGTTGCGCGAATGGTAGTCCCGATGCACGAACACGCGCGGCTGCTCGAGCGCATTTGCAACCAACTGGTCGAGTGCAAGATCGAGATCGCGTTTCTCTGCGGGAGAGAGGATGACTCCTAGGTGTCGCTTCAGCAGCCACTCGCGGAACAGCTCCAGCTCCCTTCGAAGCAAGGCATCGTCGTAAACTGGCAGGCCCTCTGTGGCTCCACAGGCTTGGAACACCGCCAGAGCCCTCAGGGCGTCCGCGTACAGCCTGTCCACGCTTTGCGCATTTAGGGCATTCAGGTAGAGCCGCTCCCCGAGATCAGTGAGGAGAAGGAATCCCTGAGCCGGATCCTGCGCTAACACTTCCGGCGCATTCAGACCTACCGACCGCAATCGCGCGGCGATGTCCACGAAACGGTGAACGTCCTCTTTACCAGGAGGCGCGTCCATAGCGATCAGGCTGCCGTCGCCGGTCCGGACCCGCCAATAGCGGCGAAAGCTGGCGTCGCTAGAAGCCAGGTCGAGGCCAAATCGGTCATCGCCCAAGATTGTCCGCAACCAGCTATCGAGCTGCATGCGTCGCACCGACATTCGGTGTTCCCCCTTATACCGAAAGAGCCACGTGCATCGGGTGTAACCTGTCCAGCAGGCAGGTCCCGCGACTGCAAACCTGAGACAGGACAATTCGTCGAGTCGCCACGTTTGAAGCAGCACGTCGAATATGCGATTTTACCGCGGCACCCTGGGCCGCCGCGCCCTCGTCGTAAGATCAACAAGCCGAGTACGAAGCATACCGTGCCCCCGCCTCTCCAGTTCAGAGCGCTCCTTCTCGGATCCATCGCCCTGCACACAGCCATTTCCACCGCGGCGACAAGTGGCGGTTGGCAATGCGTCGCCGAGCCCTCGGGGGCCGGCTGGTCGTGCGCGGCTAGCCTAGGCACGGCGCCGCAGCGAGAGCAGCATATCCCAGCTCAGACCAATGTCGCCCAGTCCACGATCCCGCGCCAAGCGCTTGCTGCCGGTCCCGCCCCCGCCAAGGCGCGGCCTGCCGTAGCGCGCGGCGGGACAAACGACGCAAAGGTGTCGGTGACACCAAGTCCGATCCTCGCCTCCGCCGCCTTGGCGCCGCAGCCCGCACCTCCCTCGGATGACCGGACGGTCGCAACCGCCTCCCCGCAGCCGGAAACCGCGGCCACCCCGGCGTCCAGCCCAGCCGGGACAGATGCCTCGGCATGCGAGTCCGCAACCCAGGAGTCGACGCCTACGGCAAGCCAAACTAGCCCAAGCACCCAGCATCGCTTGTACGACGGGCTTTCTTGGAGCTACTGCGGTCCGGCGAGAGGGCGTAATGGAGGAGGTGCGGCGCCGCCTGGCAGCGCCGCGTTGCCGCCTGCACCGACCAAACAAGAGCCCATCGATCTGAGCGCCGATAGCGTCACTTACGACGAGGCGACCAAGGTGATCACGCTGCGCGGCGATGTCCAAGTCGAGCGCGGAAGCGAAGAAATCATGGCCGACGAGATCACGTACAATCGCCGCACCGGCGACGTCGTGGCCGACGGCAATGCCTATTTCACGCACCCCGGCGTGCGGGCCGTCGGGACCCACGCCCTGGTGAACCTAAGTACCGATCGGGGAACCCTCACCAATACGCACTACCGGCTCACCGGTCCAATCAACGCCCGCGGGTCAGCCGACCAGGCGGACCTCCTGAGCCGGACATCGACTCGCTTCAGCAACGTCACCTATACCACCTGTCAACCTGGCCAAAACGCCTGGTCACTGGAGGCGTCCAAGCTCGATCTCGACCAGGTCGAGGGAATGGGGGTCGCGCGGGACGCCAAGCTTCGCGTCCTAGGGGTGCCGATGCTCTACACGCCCTATATCTCGTTCCCCATCGACGACCGCCGCAGAAGCGGGTTTCTCATTCCTTCCATCGGCACGTCGAATTCCAAGGGCTTCCAGCTGACCGTTCCGTACTACTGGAATATCGCGCCCACCATGGACGCAACCTTTTACCCCATGTATATGGCAAAAAGAGGGGTGATGCTCGGCACAGAGTTTCGCTACCTGTCCCCTGTCCAACAGGTGGAGCTCTACGGCGAGGGCATGGCGAACGACAAGGCATACAGCACCAACTCCCCGCGTGGGGCTTTCCGCCTTGAGCAAAACGGGCAGTACGGGTCGCACTGGTCCTCTGCCGTCAATTTCAACTACGTCTCGGATGACCAGTATCTACAGGACTTCGGAAACCGACTCGAAGTTACGAGCGCCCGCAATATCGAGCGCCGCGGCGACCTCGTCTATACGGGAAACGGATGGAGCCTCCTGAGTCGGGTACGGGACTTCCAGACGGTCGACCCGACGATTCCCGCTGCAGACCGACCCTACGCCCAGCTCCCGCAGCTACTGCTGAGCCTCTCACCCTATCGTTCCCGCTCCGGTGTCGAGGCCGGTCTGGGCGGGGAGTACGACTACTTTTATCAGCCCGCCACGGTCTACGGCCAGCGCTTGGCCGTGCAGCCCTACGTGAGCTGGGTACTGAGACGCCCCTACGGATACCTGAGGCCTCGCGTCAACCTCTACCAGACCGCCTATCTGTTGGACAATGCGCAGTCGGGGGATCCGACGAGTCCCTCCCACACCATTCCGAGCCTCAACGTCGATGGCCGCCTCGTGTTCGAGCGCAATGTGGATTGGCTTGGCAGGGACGCGGTGCAGACGCTGGAGCCGCGGCTGTACTACTTGCTTACGCCGTACGTCGATCAGGGCGACACGCCGGTCTTTGACAGCTCGGAGTTGACGTTCAGTTTTGCCAGTCTCTTCCGACCCAACCGGTTCACGGGCCGTGACCGCATCGGCGACGCCAACCAGCTGACGGTCGGGCTCACCTCCCGGACCTTGGGGACCGCATCCGGCTACGAGCTCTTCAGTGCCAGCGTCGGTCAGATCCTCTACTTCCGGAATCGAGACGTACAGATCGCGGGTCCCCCACAGACCAGCACGACGTCTTCCGTCGCCGGCGAGCTGTCCGCGCGCTTCCTCCCGAACTGGAGCGGGCGTGCGAGTCTCCAATGGAATCCAAACACGACCACCGACCAGTGGGAAAAGAGGGCGGTCGAGCTCCACTATGAAACGCCGGAGCACCGACTGGTCAACCTCGCCTACCGCTTCGACGTCGGAGACACAGAGGCTACTCGCTACGAAGATACTGACCTCGCTTTCCAGTGGCCCGTCAATCGGCAGCTGGGTCTCGTTGGCCGCTGGTTCTACTCCCTGCTCTACAACGAAACCATGGAGGCCTTCGCCGGTCTTGAGTATGGAAAGTGCTGCTGGCGGGTGCGCCTCCTCGGCCGGCACATCAAGACCAGTCCCACGAGCAGCGGCAACACGTCGGTCATGCTCCAGGTCGAGTTGGCGGGACTTGGGGCCTTTGGCAATCAGATCAACAGGTATCTGGAGCGCAGTATCTATGGCTATCATGCCGATTGACTATGTGCCGCAACGGCAGCGATGGGCGGCACTGCTCGCGCTTCTACTCTATCTGCTCGCCGGAGCGAGTCCGGCAAACGCCGTGGAAGAGCTGGACTCGATCGTGGCAGTGGTCAACGACGACGTCATCGTCCGCAGCGAGCTCGAGCATCAGATAGACCTCGTTATCCCGCAACTGCAAAGTAAGGGAACGCCACTGCCGCCGCGCCCGGTTCTCGAGCAACAAGTGCTGGAGCGGTTAGTGCTCAAGCGTCTGCAGCTGCAGCGGGCCAAGCAGCTCGGCATCCAAGTGGACGACGCGATGCTGACGCAGGCATTGACGAACATCGCCCAGCGAAACGGCATGACGCTTGAGAACCTTGCCAAGACCATGGAGGCTGGCGGGATTAGTTTTGAGGACTTCCGACGGGACACGCGAGAACAGCTCATCACCTCGCGGCTGCAGGCCCAAGAGGTTGTAAAGAACATCAAGGTGACGGATCAGGAGATCGACCGCTTCTTGGCAAACGAGTCGAGCTCCCTGATACAGCGAACAGACGTGCGCCTCTCGCACATCCTGGTCGCTGTTCCCGAGGGAGCGCCGCCGGACGTCGTGAAGAAGGCCGAGCAGAAAGCCCGGGATTTGGTGAAGCGCCTGCGCGCAGGTGCCGACTTCGCCCAATTGGCCTTGCGTTACTCCGACGGGAGGCAGGCCCTGGAGGGAGGAGACCTCGGCTGGTTCAAGATCGGAGAGGTACCTACGCTGGCCGAGGACTTGGCGCACACCATGGCCAAAGGCGACATCAGCGATCCGCTGCGCAGCCCCAGCGGCTTTCACATCATCAAGCTGACCGACGTGAAGGGCTCCGGCCCGGAAGTCGTCACACAGACACACGCGAGGCACATCCTGATCCGTACGAACGAGGTTGTGTCCGATGATGATGCCAAGCGTCGCCTGGACCAGTTGCGGCTGCGCATCGTCGGGGGCGACGATTTTGCTACGCTGGCTCGCTCGCACTCCGACGACACGGGCTCCGCTCTAAAGGGCGGGGACCTCGGCTGGCTGAATCCTGGCGACACGGTACCGGAGTTCGAGAAACAGATGGATAGGCTGGCGCCCAACGAGATCAGCCAACCGTTCAAGACCAGCTTCGGATGGCATATCGTGCAAGTTCTCGAGCGTCGACGCCAAGATACGACCAAGGAAGTGATGCGGCTGAAGGCTCGAGAGGCGATTCGGGAGCGCAAGGCTCAAGAGGCCATCGATCAGTGGCTACGTCGCTTGCGTGACGAAGCCTACGTGGAAATACGTCTCCGGCACGAAGGACCTAAAGAATAGATGGCTGCGGGGGGACGACAGCTACCACGTATCGCCCTCACCCCCGGTGAGCCGGCCGGGATTGGCCCCGAGCTCTGCGTTCAGATCGCCTGTCATGAGGAGCTTCCCGCGGAGCTGGTGGCCATCGCCGATGCGAGGCTGCTGCACGAACGAGCAGACCACCTCGGCCTATCACTGGAGCTGCTTCCCTTCGACGCGGACGCTTCGCCTACTCCACACCGCAGGGGCACTCTCAAGGTGCTCGCGGTCCCGCTGTGTCGCCCTGCCGTCCCCGGCGTCCTCGATCCGCATAATGCCGGATATGTCGTTCGCACCCTCGGTGCCGGGTGCGACGGCTGTCTTTCAGGTCAGCTCGATGCGCTGGTCACTGGTCCTGTTCACAAGGGCGTCATCAACGAGGCCGGCACGGTCTTTACCGGCCACACCGAGTTTCTGGCCGAGCGCTGCAGCGCCGTTCCGGTGATGATGCTCATGGCCCCCGGGCTCCGGGTGGCTCTCGCAACCACTCACCTGCCCCTCGCCAAGGTCAGCGCGCACCTCACCCAGGACCATCTCGAACGGGTAATCCGGGTCCTTTTCCGTGATCTGCGCAAGCGCTTCGCCATCGACAGGCCGCGCGTCGTGGTCTGCGGACTGAACCCCCACGCGGGCGAGGGAGGGCACCTCGGGAAAGAAGAAGTCGAGGTCATCGATCCGGTTCTGACGCGCTTGCGCACCGAGGGTTTCGACTTGGTTGGCCCAGTGCCCGCAGACACCGCCTTTCTGTCCGACAAGCTACAGCGGACGGACGCGGTGTTGGCGATGTACCACGATCAGGGGCTGCCGGTCCTGAAGCGTCTGGGGTTCGGTCAGGCAGTGAACGTCACCTTGGGCCTGCCCATCATCCGGACATCGGTCGACCACGGCACCGCGTTGGACCTCGCAGGGACCGGACAAGCGGACAGGGGGAGCCTCCGGGCCGCCGTGATCACGGCGATTGGGCTGGTCGAACGTGCCTCGCAATAACGCCGCGGTGTCGGCGGCGTCTGGCGCTGGAGAGATCCCTCAGACGTGGGATCCTGGAGATCCCCTTCACGTATCGGCCGGGCAGCCCGTGGTAGCGGGCGCCGCACAGCAGGTAGTCCAGGTACCAACCGTAAGGCTGGAGGTCGCTGACGATGGCGGCGGGACGTGCAAGATAGGCAAATACAACACGACAGCGACCGCGCGCAGAGACGCGCAGCTGCACCCTGTCGTAACCCTGTCCGACCCCCTCCACTTGATCGAGGCGGTGCCGCTCACGCGCAGAGATCCGGTATATGACCCCATGCACCAAATCCCGCGAGGCCCCGGTCGTCCAGGCATCACACTTGCCGGAGCCGTCCCGTCCGCGCTTATGAAAGCGCAGCTCGTGGCCGCGCAGCAAGGCTCGGGCGACAACACGGGCGCCGGGCGCTCGCTCGCGTAGCCTCGCCGGATGGAGGTTCGACCCGTAGGCGAAGTAGTACATTCCCTTCATTGTGCGACGCGTGCGATTCGGCAGGCAGCGCCTTACGCGGTGGTCTTCGCCTTCTCAGCCGCCGATACTCGACTGCACCTGTAACGCCACATCCAATGCCTCCAATCCGACTCGCCCGTCGACGACCGGCGCCGTGCGGGTGCGGACGCATGCGACGAACGCGTCCAACTCCCGGTCGAGCGGCTTCACCGGCTCCACCGCGATGCGCTCACGCACGATGCTCGGTCGCTCCGAGCCCTGCGCGGCTTTTGGGTATGCGACGTCAATGGTCTGCTCGACAAAGTCCAGAGACAGATACATGCGTTGCTGGAATACACGTATCCGGCGCGTCTGTTTGTCCGATACCCTACTCGCCACCACATTTGCCACGGCCCCGTTCGCGAACTCCAGGCGTGCGCTGGCGATGTCGACGTGGTTTGTCAGTACGGAAGTGCCGACGGCTCTGACATCCCGAAGCGTCGAGCCCATCAGGGACAGAATGATATCGATGTCGTGGATCATGAGGTCGGAGACGACATCTACATCGGTGGCGCGCTCAACGAATCCCCCGATGCGCTGCGCTTCGACGTACCGGGGCTCTGAAATCCGCTCCGCCAGCGCCATGACTCCCGCGTTGAAGCGCTCGAGGTGGCCGATCTGCAGGACTGCCCCCGACTGCTCAGCCAGCCTTACGATTTCCTCTCCGTCCGCCTTGCTTGCGGCTATCGGCTTTTCCAAGAGGACGTGTATTCCCTGCCGAAGAAAGGGCGCCGCCACGTCCAGATGCGCGGTGGTGGGCACCACGACGCTGACTGCTTGCGCAACACCTAGTAACGCCACGGGGTCGGTAAAGGCGTCACAGCCGGC
Source organism: uncultured Gammaproteobacteria bacterium (assembly GCA_963824085.1). Lineage (GTDB taxonomy): Bacteria > Pseudomonadota > Gammaproteobacteria > Chromatiales > Chromatiaceae > JARRNE01. The sequence goes on along the minus strand of CAWGNT010000023.1, from coordinate 443,879 downwards.
CTCTGCGGCAACGCGGTTGGCCTTTTCTGCATCGCTGTCGACGACCCCGACCAGCTCCACGTCTGGCATACGGGAGTAGATCAGGGCGTGGAAACGGCCTAGGTAGCCAACGCCAATCACCGCAACTCTCAGTTTTGCTGTCATGGACATCGCTCAGCCGTTTGTGGCGGCTCTCCCGAATATGCCGCGGAAGCGATTCAGTCTCTCGCGAAGGAACGGATTCGACAATAGTCAATCTGGAACCATCAACGCAAGCCGACCTGGAGGTCGACCCAAGGCTCGCGGGGTGAGGAAGACTCGGATATCGCAGCCGGACCGCAGGGTCCGTGCGCGCACCGTGGCACAAGGAAGGGAAGGGTCGGGATTGGGCAACGCCGACGGGGCCCAGGGCACAACCGCAGGGATGTTACGACAGGCCTGCCCCTCTCCGACGGGAGGAGCCCACAGCCGGCTCCGGTCTATCCGCCAACTCCGCCCGCCGACGGCGACTGCTTGGCGATCGGAACTTGCTCCCCCCCATAATACACATTGATCTGGTAGGCCAAGGTGACAGACATCCCCAATGCGACCGCGAGAAGGAGAACGGAAAAGAGATCGGGCTTACGACGGCAGTGCTTTGCGTTCATAAGACGTGTCGGCGAGATGGCTGGCTTTAGTATTATTCGAAGAAGAGTGTACAACACTTTGATAAAGCGGAAAAGAACAACCCACCGATCTTAGGGGCTCGCGAACCCCGCAAGTCAGCGGAAGATCGCTGCGAAATTATCTCCCTTTCGCTGATCCTTGTCTGCCGCCAGGACGCAGAAAACTGCCGCGCAAGTCACGAAACAGCCATAAGGATGGGACGACGGGACACCCGCGGTGCCTTGGCGGCTCGATGGGTCCGCGTCCCACAATTTGCGGATGAGACCCAGCGGACGTGCGGCAACCGGAGCGTTGCTTTTCGGGCGTCGGACCGCATTTTCTTTCCCGACACCAAGGAGTCCGCTATGCAATCCCCCGATCAGGTTCGTTATCAAGTCCAGGTCAGCGTTCTTGCCAACTATCTCGCGGAGCAGTCCGAGCCGGGCGCCGGGCGGTATGTCTTCGCCTACACCGTGACCATTCACAACTCGGGGCTTGAAGCGGCCCGTCTGCTGAACCGGCACTGGATAATCGCCGACGCAGAGGGCAAGGTCCAGGAGGTCCGCGGCAAGGGCGTCGTCGGGGAGCAGCCCCACCTGCGACCGGGCGAGAGCTTTCGCTACACGAGCGGCACCGTCATGGAGACCCCCGTAGGCAGCATGCGCGGCAGCTACGAAATGCTCGCCGATGACGGCACCCGCTTCGAGGCGGACATCCCTCCTTTCTCGCTGGCTACGCCGACGAGCCTCCACTGATGGATCCGACCCTGTGACGAGTGCGGCGTTTGTCGCGACCGACAGACGCTGGTCGCTCCCCCGGCAGGACGCGCGTCCATGGCGACATACGCGATAGGCGACATCCAAGGCTGCTATGACGAGCTGCGGCGGTTGCTGGATCGACTGGCATTCGATCCGACCCAGGACCGGCTCTGGCTGGTAGGGGATCTCGTCAACCGCGGGCCGAGCTCCGTGCGGGTGTTAAGGTTCATCAGGAGCCTCGGGGACAGGGCCGTGGTCGTCCTGGGGAACCATGATCTGCACCTGCTCGCCCTCGGCGCCGGCAACATGAGCTATGCGAAGAAGAGCAACCTTCATGATGTGCTCGAGGCCCCCGATTGTCATGACTTGCTCGAGTGGTTGCGGTATCGCCCGCTCATGCACTACGACGAACGGAAGCGCTTCGCCCTCGTCCACGCTGGCCTGCCTCCTCAATGGGACCTGACAACGGCGCTGTCCTGCGCTCGAGAGCTCGAGGCGGCTCTCCAGGGACCCGACTACTCGGAGTATCTGCATGCCATGTACGGCAACGAGCCGGGCCGCTGGTCGGAGACGCTCTCGGGCATGGATCGCCTGCGCTTCATCACCAACTGCCTGACTCGTTTAAGGTATTGCGATGCGGATGGCAATCTTGCCCTCAAGGAAAAGGACGCCCCTGGGACGCAGCCGCCGCCCTACATGCCTTGGTACATGGTGCCCGGCCGCGCCACCCGTGACGACCGCATCATTTGCGGCCACTGGTCGACCCTGGGGTACCGGGCGGAGCTCAATGTCTGGGCCCTCGACAGCGGCTGCCTATGGGGTCGGCAGCTGACTGCCGTCCGAGTGCGCAAGCGCAAGCCGATCGAGCCAATCGCCGTCGACTGCGTCGGGGCGATGCGGCCGGCAAACGCTTGAGGCTCGGAAACGGGAGCCGTCCGTCTAGACATCTTCGCAACGCGAGGGACGACTGATCCTTTCCAGGGTAAGAAAGGTCAGATCGTAGCCGTTGCGGGCATCGCGCGGGCGGAGCTCCCGTGTCAGCTCCCGCCACTCGTCAGGGTTCCACGCTGGAAAATAGGCGTCACCCGCGAGTTTCGCCGCCACCAGGGTCAGATACATGCGGCTGGCCATGGGCAGCATGGCGCGATAGAGCCGTTCCCCGCCGACGACCACGACCTCGGGTGCGTACGACGCGGCAGCGATTGCCTCATCGGGGGAGCCCACGACCAGGCAGCCCGGGGCCAGGTACGAGCGGTCGCGGCTCACCACGATATGGGTACGCCGCGGCAGCAGGCCCGGGAGCGACTCCCAAGTGCGCCGTCCCATGACGATGGGCTTATCGAGCGTGATTCGCCGAAAGTGGGCCAGATCGGCCGGGAGATGCCAGGGCAACTGGTTCTTGCGTCCGATCACCCGATCTCGGGTCATGGCCGCTGCGATCGAGACCAGGGGCGAGACCGAGCCCATTAGGCCCCCCAAGGAGATGTGGCCACATCGGCGGGCGAAGCGAGGTATGCCGAGCTCACCCGACTTTTTCGGTTCTGGACCAGAGGGGTCGGGCCGCTGACGCCGGGGATGTCGGCAGCAGGAAGGCTGCCGTCAAGCCTACATGGACGTATTCACGGCGTCCCCCGGCGGGAGCAGTCCGTCCCAACAAACGAAAAACCCAAATCGGAACGAAATAGTCCCCCTCAGGCATAGCGCTCCACCGCTGCGCGCAGCCGTTGCGCGACGGCGAGGCGAAGCTCCGCCGGGGCCATCACCTCCACGTCCGGGCCGTATTTGAGCACGTCCATGATGAGCTCGAGGGGGTTGCTGTATGGGACCCTTAGCTCGTAGCTGCCGTCCGTCAGATAGCCCCCTTCCTGGGCGGCATGCCAGCGCTCTTTGGCGACCCAGCGGGCGCGACGCGGGTCGAACCGCAGCACTGCCGTCCCGGTCGGTGCACCCGCGAAGATGCCGTACGATGAGGTGAAGTGCGACTCCAGATCGTGGTCCGCAACCTGGACAGCCGGGGTCTCCAGCACAGCGAGTCCGTCGATTGCATCGAGGGCAAAGGTGCGCAGGCCGTTGCGCAGATGGCACCAGGCATCGAGATACCAGTTGTCCCGGTAATAGGTGAGCCGCTGCGGGGAGACCTCCCGCTCGATGCGCTCCTGCGTCGTCCGATTGTAGTAACGCAGCAGCAGCCGCTTGCGCTGAGCCACCGCTTCGGCCATCTCTCGAAATCCCCCTGCGAGGGCACGGGCGCCCATCTGAAGGACCCGTATGCGTCCTATCAGACCGTCGGAGCCGGCATGCTGCAGGCGCAAGAGCTGATCGATTCGTTTCTGGAGGGGCTTGAGGTGGGGATCCAGCAACCCGGGCTGTACGCTGGTCAAGAGCTGCTGAACAGAAAGGAGCGCGTGAAGCTCCGACGCATTGAACCAGAGACCCGGGAGCTCGTACATGTCGCCCTCCCGTTGGTCATAGCGGTAACCATTGCGTTCCCGGTCGTAGACAATCGGAGCGTTTAGATAGCAGCGCATGTCCTCGATCAGGCGCGTGATGGTCGCCCGGGAGCACTCGAGCTGTTCCTGGAGGCGGCGGCGGGAGACCGGGTGGCGGGCGCTCTGCAGGATGCGGTTGAGCTCGAAGATGCGGTCGAAGCGGTCCACCGCGAGCGATCAGAGATGCCGAACCGTCCCGGTCCGAGCGACCGCCGCCGGAGGGGACCAGAGGCGCTCGAGGTTGTAATAGTCTCGCACCTTCGGAAGCATGACGTGAGCCACCACCCCGTTGAGGTCGATGAGCGCCCACTCCCCCTCGTTGACGCCCTCGACTCCGAGCGGCGCCTCACCGGCCGTTTTGGCGCGAAAGGCGATAGCTTCGGCAATCGCCTTGACGTGCCGATCGGAGGTTCCGGAGGCGACCACCATGTAATCGGTTAGGGCGGTCTTGCCCCGGACGTCCATGACGGAGATGTCTCTCGCCTTCATGTCGGCGAGCGTGTCGAGAACCAACTGCTTCAATTGCTCAAGCTGCATGCGATCTCCTCTGTTCAAAGGGGGCTCGCAAGGCGCGATACCCCGATCTGCTTCGGACGCTTCATCCTAGAAAGAGCTGTTCACCACGAAGTGCACGAAGAAACACGAAGAAGAACAGAGTCGTCGAGATGAGTTTGGCTGATCTTTGCCGCACCCGCAGGGTGAAGCCCCAAGTCTCCACATATCATTAAAATCCTTCGTGCTCTTCGTGTGCTTCGTGGTTCAACTGCCGGGTTGAGGTTCATCCGTTGGAAGGTGAAACCGTTCCTGGGCGCGACGTTGTAGCGACGTCGCGAGCAAGACGCGGGGGTCGGTGGATTGATCAACCGTAGGGTGCCTCGCGTTCGATGATCTCGAGAACGGCGTCAGGCAGCAGGAAACGGGGACTCAGCCCCGCGGCCAGCAACCGCCGGATCGCCGTTGCCGAGATGTCGAGCTGGGTGACGTCCTGGAACAGGATGCGTCCGCCGGGTGCACTTCGCAGGGCGTCCGGCTGGTCGGCGCGGCGTCTCGCGACCCAGCGTCGCAGAAGGGAGTCGTCCGTCGCGTCGCCGGTGCACGGCCGTTGCATCACCACCAGGTGGGCGAGGCTGAGGACGTCCTCCGGCCTGTGCCAGTTGGCAAAGTCCCGGAAAGCATCCGCTCCGATCAACAAGCAGATCGGTAGGTGTGGTCCGAAGTCCCGGCGCAAAGACACCAGCGTGTCGTACGAGTACGAGCTGCCTTCGCGCTGGAGCTCGCGCTCGTCGGCGACGAATCCGCGCTGGCCGGCGACGGCCGCGCGCACCATCGCGAGGCGCTGCCTGGCGGAGGCTGCAGGCTGCGTGCGGTGTACCGCCACGTTCAGAGGGATGAAACGTATCTCTTGGAGGTCGAGCGTCTGCAGGACGTCGAGCGCTGGACGCAGGTGACCGAGATGGATGGGATCGAAGCTGCCCCCGAGGACCCCGATCATGCGACGGAGGGCCGACACCCGTCGGGAATCTTGCTATCCGCCGCGCGCATGCCCTACCGCGACACCGGCGCCGATTGGTCGGTAGTTGGCTGTTGATGGAGAGAGAGCGCGACGAGATTCCATGTACAAAAAGTTAGCAGAAACGGGCGACAAATTCCCTCGCTTGTCAGGTGCGAATCTCGCCGTTGCCCAGGACCACGAACTTGACGGAAGTCAGGCCTTCGAGTCCGACTGGCCCGCGCGCGTGGAGCTTGTCGGTGCTGATGCCGATCTCTGCGCCGAGCCCATACTCAAACCCATCGGCGAAACGCGTCGACGCATTGACCATGACCGAGCTGGAATCTACTTCGCGCAGGAAGCGGCGAGCGCGGCTGTAGTCCTCCGTGATGATCGCGTCGGTGTGGGCGGAGCCGTGGCGAGCGATGTGCTCCATTGCGGTATCGAGGTCGGGAACAACGCGAATCGACAGGATGGGGGCGAGATATTCGGTGTCCCAGTCGCCGTCGGTCGCCGGCACCGCGTCCGGCAGGATCTCACAGGTCCGCGGACAGCCCCGCAGCTCCACCCCATTGTCTCGATATGCTTCTGCAAGCCGCGGCAGCAGGGCCGGCGCTACGCCCTCCGCCACCAAGAGGGTTTCCATGGTGTTACAGGTCCCGTAGCGTTGAGTCTTGGCGTTCAGCGCAACCCTGTATGCCTTATCTGAATCCGACTTGTCGTCGATGTAGACGTGGCAGACGCCGTCCAAGTGCTTGATCACCGGTACCCGGGCCTCCCGGCTGATGCGCTCGATAAGCCCCTTGCCGCCGCGCGGGATGATGACGTCCACATACTCGGGCATGGCGATCATCGCCCCGACCGCCGCCCGGTCGGTGGTCGCCACGACCTGCACGCCGTCCGCGGGAAGTCCGGCGACCTCGAGTCCGCGGCGAATGCTGTCGGCGATGGCCTGGTTAGAGCGAAAGGCCTCCGATCCGCCACGCAAGAGGGTGGCGTTTCCGGACTTGAGGCACAGACCGGCGGCATCCGCGGTCACGTTGGGGCGCGATTCGTAGATGATGCCCACAACCCCGAGTGGAACCCGCATCCGCCCGACCTGGATGCCGGACGGCCGGTAGTTGAGGTCGGTGATGGCGCCGACCGGATCGGGAAGCGCAACGATCTGACGCAGTCCCTCGATCATGCCGTCGATGCGGCTCGGGGTCAGCTCCAACCGGTCGAGCATTGCGTCGTCGAGACCCTTGGCGGCGCCGGCGTCCAGATCCTGTCGGTTCGCCGCGGTTAATGCTTCCCGCTGGTGCTCGATGTCTTCCGCCATTGCCAGCAAGGCGCGGTTCTTGATCGAGGTTTCGGTCCGGGCCAAGACGCGGGAGGCGCCCCGGGCCCGCGCGCCAATCTCCCGCATGTAGCGGGCAACGTCGCCGATCGCCGAGTCAGACATGCGCTGTAGAGCTCCTATGATCGTTCGGACAAAATTCTACCAGAACTGGCCCTAGTCACAGACTGGCTCGCTCAGCGCGTGCCCCATGGGGGCTGCCAGCTCGTCGGCGATGGCTGCCAAGCTATGCCATGGATCCCCGTTCGCCAGCCCCTTAATCTCGCGGTCCGCCACCGCGCAGCGGGCGACGATGCGGTGCAGCCGCCCGAGCGGCAGCCGTTTCAGGGCGCGCTGTACGAGCGGCCGCCGTGACGCCCAGACCCGATGCTCATCGAGAACGGCTCCAACGCCCCCGGTCGGCACGGCGTAGGCCGCCGCCGCGAGCATCCGCACCTCCCGCAACAAGGCCCACAGCACGAGCGCGGGCGCGGTCCCTTCCGCGGCCAAGCCGTTGAGGATGCGCTGCACGCGCGCACGATCACCGCCGAGGACGGCATTGGCGAGATCGAACACATCGAAGCGGGCGCTGTCGGCGATGGCGCTCGCCAGCTGAACCTGGTCCAAGGGCCCGCCGCCGTGAAGGAGCTTGAGCTTCTCGACCTCCTGGTCTGCCGCCAGCAGATTGCCTTCGACGCGTTCGGCCAACATCGCCGAGACGCCGGCCGCGGGCTGCAGGCCGCTCGCGCGCAAGCGCTGCTCGATCCAGGCCGTCAGGCGATCCCCCTCGAGCTGGCGCACCTGGAGCAGGGTACCGACGCGGTCCACCGCCTGTACCCAGCGCGCCTTCAGCTCCTTGTGCTCCAGGTTCGGCGCGACGATCAGCAACCGGTCATCGTCGGGCGGCTGCTCGCAATAGGCCCCCACTGCCTGCGCGCCCTCACGCCCAAGACGGGGCGCCGACACCCGAAGCTCGATCAACCTGCGCGACGAAAAGAGCGACAGCGTTCGCGCTACAGCGGAAAGGCGGCCCCAGTCGAATCCGGCATCCTGCTCGAGCAGCTCGCGTTCGTCGAAGCCCTGTCGGCGGGCCTCGTCTCGAACCGCCTGTGCCGCATCGCGTAGCTGCAGGGGCTCGTCACCGCAAACCAGGTAGACTGGCGTCAGGCCGCGCTGCAATTGAGAGGAGAGCTGATGGCGCTGGATACGCACCCGCCGAACCCCTGCTCAGCGTTTGGACAGGGCTGCCTGGAGGCGGAACAGGATACGGTCCGCCGCGTCCTGGGCCAGATCCTCGTAGATCAAGTTCGACTCCAGCTGCTTGCCTAGGACCTCGACGTCGGGATTATTGTAGGTGCGAACAAGGTCGAGGGTATTCCTAGGTACCAGCTGGCGGCCTTTCGCGTCGACCGCGTCGAAGGCTACGCGCAGGTGTAGCTCATAGGCCAGCACCTTCCCGCTACGGTCTACGGCGGCGACACGGGAGCTGCGCGATTCGGTCGAGATGCGAAGCGTGATACGCGCATCCTTGGCGCCGCTCGCCAACCTGACCTGCGAACCCTGGAGACGCTCGACCAGGGCGGCACGTATTGGCGACCCGCCGGGCGCTTGGATGTACATCGGGTTGAGCGAAGGCGGGATCGTCGTCACTCCCCTGAGGTGGAAGCCGCAGCCGGCGAGGGCGAGAAAGAGGAACGCGGCGATGGCCGCGACCGAGAGGCGGTGCCGATTGCAAGAGAACATCAGGGTGCGACTGCGCTCCAAGGACATCCAGGGAGGTTAAAGGCTAGATCCGGTGCTCGGTGAACGCCCGCGTCGCTACCCCGCGACCACGTTCACAAGCTTCTTGGGCACGACAACGACCTTGCGCACGCATGCGTCCGCAACGAAACGCCGCACCTTCTCGTTCGCAAGCGCCGCCAGCTCGACCGCCGACTGGTCCGCCTCGGCCGGGACGCGAATCTTGCCGCGTACCTTGCCGTTCACCTGAACCACGTACTCGATCTCGTCCTGGTGCAGGGCCTCCGGGTCCACTGCTGGCCATCCGCCCGTGAGGATGTCCGTACCGTATCCGAGCTCCTGCCAAAGATGGTGCGTAATATGGGGAGCGATCGGTCCAAGCAGGCGCAGGACCACCCCCAGCCCCTCTCGGAGCACCGCACGGTCGGCCGCAGTCGCGTCGAGCTTGTAGAGTACGTTGACCATCACCATGCAGGCGGAAACGACTGTGTTGAACTGGTGGCGGCCATAGTCGAACAGGGCCTTCTGCAAGGCAGCATGGATATCGCGGCGGGCGGCCCGCTGGGCCTCGCCCAAGGAAGTAGAGTCCGCGGTCTCCACTGGTCCCGCCGCCTTCTCCGCCAGTGCCCACAGGCGCTTCAGAAAACGGGAGGCCCCTTCGACCCCTTCGTCGGACCACTCCAGGGACTGGTCCGGGGGGGCGGTGAACATGGTGTAGAGCCGCACCGTGTCTGCTCCGTAACGGTCGATCAGGGCCTGAGGGTCGACCCCGTTGTTCTTCGACTTGGACATCTTCTCGACACCACCCGGGGTGACCGGCTCCGCGTCCTCCTTGAGCCAGGCCCGCATCACGCGGCCCTTCTCATCGCGCTGCGCCTCTACCTCCGCCGGGTCGAACCACTGCTTGCGGCCGCTCTCGTGCTCTCGAAAATAGGTCTCAGCCACCACCATGCCCTGCGTCAGCAAGCGCGAAAAGGGTTCGTCGCAGTCCACGAGGCCCTCGTCGCGCATCAGCTTGTGGAAGAAGCGTGCGTAGAGAAGATGCAGCACCGCGTGCTCGATGCCTCCGACGTACTGGTCCACCGGCAGCCAATAACGTGCGCGCTCGTCAAGCATGGCAGTCGCGCAGTCGTGTGAGCAGTAGCGCGCGTAATACCAGGAGGACTCGACGAAAGTGTCGAAGGTATCGGTCTCCCGGGTGGCTCCGTTTCCGAGATCGTAGAATTCCGGCATCCGCTTGAGCGGCGAGCCGCTACCGTCGACCACCACATCTTCCGGGAGGCGAACGGGCAGCTCCGTCTCGGGAAGGGCGGTCCCTTCGGCCGTGTTGACGACCGGAATCGGACAGCCCCAGTAGCGCTGCCGGGAAACGCCCCAGTCCCGCAGGCGAAAATGGACCTGCTTTTCGCCCCGACCGCGCTCATGGAGCCAGTCGGCGACGGCATCAAAGGCCTGCTCCGAGGTGAGGCCGTCAAAAGGACCCGAGTCGCTCAGCACTCCCTTGTCCAGGAACGCGGCATCCTCGATCCCGCATCGGCCGCCGTCGGCGGACCAGATGACCTGCTTCTTAGGGATACCGTACTTCTCCGCAAACTCCCAGTCGCGCTGATCGTGGGCGGGCACCGCCATGACGGCTCCCGTGCCGTACGCCACAAGCACAAAGTTCGCCGCGTAGATCGGCACCGGCTCGCCCGTCACGGGGTGCAGTGCATTGATTCCGAGCGGGTGGCCCTTCTTCTCCATGGTTTCGAGCTCCGCCTCCGACACCCCTCCCTGGCGGCAATCCTCGATGAAGGCGGCAAGCTCGGGATCGGCGGCGGCGGCGCGGCCGGCGAGCGGATGCTCCGCCGCCACGGCGACATAGGTCACCCCCATGACCGTGTCCGGGCGCGTGGTATAGACGCCGAGCCGCTCCGCGGAGCCCTCGATGCCGAACTCCATGTAGACGCCCTCGGAGCGGCCGATCCAGTTGCGCTGCATGGTCCGCACCTGCTCCGGCCAGCCTTCGAGCCCGTCGAGCGCATCCAGGAGCTCCTGGGCATAGGTGGTGATGCGCACGAACCACTGCTCGATCTCGCGTTTCTCCACGAGGGCCCCGGAGCGCCAGCCGCGACCGTCGATTACCTGCTCGTTGGCCAACACCGTCCGGTCCACCGGGTCCCAATTGACGGTCGCCTTTGCGCGATAAGCCAAGCCCTTTTCGATCAGACGAGTGAAGAGCCACTGCTCCCACCTGTAGTACTCTGGGTCGCAGGTGGCGAGCTCACGCTCCCAGTCATATCCGAAGCCGAGGCGCTTTAGCTGACCACGCATGTACTCTACGTTCGAGCGCGTCCACCGCGACGGCGGGATTCCATTCCTGATGGCCGCGTTCTCCGCGGGAAGCCCGAACGCGTCCCACCCCATGGGCTGCAGTACGTTCTTGCCCAGCATCCGCTGATAACGGGCAATGACGTCTCCGATCGTATAGTTGCGCACGTGCCCCATGTGCAGCCGCCCAGAGGGATAGGGAAACATGGACAGGCAGTAGAATTTCTCCCTTGCGGGGTCCTCCGCCGCTCGAAACGACCGCTTCTCCTCCCAGTAAGCCTGGGCCGCTGTTTCGATGACTTGCGGGTCGTAATCGCTGCGCATGAGCTCGGTCGCGTTGAGTGGGATCGGAGGATGCCGCAAGAATACAGCAAGGGCCGGACGGGCGGCGACCGCAGCGGATCAGAACCGAGCTGCGCGAACGGTTGTTATTCTGCGCCTATGAGGCAGACTTGGAATAGGGTCGGGGCGATCCCCGATGCCACGCCATTCGCACCTTGACCATACGCCAACGCGCCGGGAGGCACCATGCCAGGAAACGACAAATCCGATTTGAACGACCGTCTAGTGGACGCGTACGAGCGCATGCTCGAGAGGACGGGGGAATCCTTCGAGCGCGCCGAGCAGGAAGGCGCCCCCCGGCTGCGCCAGGTCATCGAGAAGGTGCGGGACAACATGGTTGAGCTGGGAGAGCTGACCCGCGAGGAGGCCAGCAGGGTGGCGACCTATTTGGAGCGCGACATCAAGGATGCCGCGACCTACATCGCCGAGACCGGGGAGAACCTCAGGAACTGGTGGCGCTTCGACCTCGACCTCATGGAGCAACGGCTCCTGGACCTGTTCGCCCTGGTTGCGGACCAGACCAGTATCCAGCTTCAGGGCTGGGCAGAGCAGGCACGCCAGGCGAGCCTCTACCGCACGGGCGAGATCGCGGGACCCGGCACCCTGTTCTGCTCCGCTTGCGGCAGTGAGATGCGGATGCACAAGGCGGGTCGCATCCCGCCATGTCCAAAGTGCCACGCTACCTCGTTCACTCGGGCGGCAGAGGCAGAAGACGAAAGCGAGTAGCCACGGGGCGCGATGTATTGAGGCAGGTTGGCAACCGCACCTTCGAAGGCTATAGTCGCGACGCGATCGCGCCTGAGGCGCACGGAATCTCCGGCGGCGAAGGGGGTTGAAGAGGGGTGCAGCCGATTGCCGCGTGGCGCCCCGACGCGGCGATCGGTCGGGGCGTCGACAGGACGCCGTCTCCGAGACCGTGGTGGGACGCGTATCTACGGCGGCACGTCCGCGCGCGGACGGGAAGCCGCCCCTTTTCTTCGCGCCGCCGGGACCGCATCCTCCAGAATTACCGAGATCCAACGGGAGGGCCGGATGGGACTCAAGACTGTGCTGTTCGAGGCGCACCAGACGCTCGGCGCCCGGATTGTCGCATTCAGCGGCTGGGATATGCCGCTACACTACGGGTCTCAACTGGCCGAGCACCATGCCGTGCGCCGCGATGCCGGGGCGTTCGACGTGTCTCACATGCGCATCGTGGACATCACCGGGGACGAGGCACTCCCGTACCTGCGTCGGCTCCTGGCAAACGATGCCGCAAAGCTTCAGACCCCCGGAAAGGCCCTGTACAGCTGCCTGCTGAACGAGCAGGGCGGTGTGATCGATGACCTGATCCTTTATTACCGCGGCCCACACCGCTACCGAGCTGTGGTCAACGCCGCCACCGCAGGGAAGGATCTTGCATGGATGCAGGGCCAGACCGGCGGCTTGAGCATAGCCATCCACTCGCGCACAGACCTCGCCATGATTGCGGTTCAGGGACCGCGGGCGCGAGAAAAGGCAGCGCCCCTGCTCCCGCCGAGGCTGCGTGAGCGAGCGAGCGCGCTGTCCACTTTTCATGCGGCCGAAGAGGGTGAGTGGCTCGTGGGCCGCACCGGATACACCGGAGAGGACGGCTTCGAGATCATGTGTCCGGCGGACGAGACCCTGACGTTGTGGCACGGCCTGATGGGGGCCGGGGTCGCGCCCTGCGGCCTGGGCGCTCGGGACACGCTGCGCCTCGAGGCCGGGATGAACCTTTACGGGCAAGACATGGACGAACGCGTGAGTCCGCTGGAGAGCGGTCTCGGCTGGACGGTGGCCTGGCAGCCCGGCGATCGCGCGTTCGTTGGCCGCGACGCACTGGAGGCCCAGCGCTCGGCTGGCGGACTGCGGCGATTCGTCGGCCTCCTGCTGATCGGGCGGGGCGTGCTGCGCAGCCACCAGAAGGTGGTCAGCGCAGGCGAGCAGGTCGGGGAGGTCACGTCTGGCGGCTTCGCCCCGACACTCGAGCGCTCCATTGCCTTTGCCCGGGTGGCGCCCAACCTCGATATGGAGTGTGCGGTGGAAATGCGCGGCAAACTGGTGCCGGCGCGAATCGTTAAGCCTCCCTTTGTCCGCAACGGCGCTGCCCGCATAGATCTGTGAGCGATAGACACTTAGAGGGAATCGGACCATGAGCAACGTGCCTGACGACCTGCGATACGCCAAGAGCCACGAGTGGATCCGGGACAACGGCGACGGTACCGTCACGGTCGGCATCACCGATCATGCCCAGGAGGCCCTCGGGGACCTGGTCTATGTCGAGGTGCCCCAAGTGGGAAAGCGGGTAGAGGCAGGAGATGCCTGTGCAGTGGTGGAGTCGGTGAAGGCCGCCTCGGACATCTATAGCCCGCTCGGGGGCGAGGTCGTCGAGACCAACGAGGTCTTGGGTGACGCTCCCGAGACCGTCAATGAGGATGCGTACGGGGACGGGTGGATCTTCAAGCTTCGCACGGATGACGAGCAGGCGCTCGACGGTCTCCTCGACGCAGACGGATATGCGCGCGTCCTCGAAGAGGAAGACTGAGCTTAGTCCAGCCCGGCATGCCCTTCATCCCGCATACCGAAGGCGACGTCGCCGCAATGCTGGCGGCCATCGGCGTCAGCCAGGTCGAGGATCTGTTCGACGAGATCCCGGCGGCGCTGAGGGCGGGTCCTCTCGAATCCATCCCGCCCGCCCTTTCGGAGATGGAGGTTGCCCGCCTCATGCAGGAGCGCGCCCGGGAGGACGGCCTACCCCTCTGTTTCCTGGGTGCCGGTGCGTATGAGCACCATATCCCCGCGGCCGTCTGGCAGCTTGCAACCCGCGGGGAGTTCTACAGCGCCTACACCCCGTACCAGGCGGAGGCAAGCCAGGGCACGTTGCAGCTCCTGTATGAGTTCCAGTCCATGATGACGGCCCTGACTGCCATGGACGTCTCCAACGCCTCGCTCTACGATGGGGCATCGGCGCTGGCGGAGGCGGTGCTGATGGCGGTGCGCGCCAACCGGAAGACCCGCTCGCGCCGAGTGCTGGTGCCGCGGGCCTTGAACCCGGCCTACCGCAGGACCGTGCGTAGCATCGTCCACCAACAGGGAATCGAGCTCGTCGAAATCCCCTTTGATCGCTCCGACGGCCACACAACGCTCGACGGGCTCGACCCCTTCGGCGGCGAGGAGCTGGCCGCCCTGGTGATCCCCCAACCGAACTTCTTCGGCGTGCTGGAGGACGTCGACGCCCTGACCGATTGGGCACACGAACGCGCCGTTCTCGTCGTGGGCGTCGTGAATCCTGTTGCCCTCGCCGTGCTCACGCCACCCGGGGAATGGGGCGTGCAGGGTGCGGACATCGCCTGTGGCGAGGGGCAACCGCTCGGTATTCCCCTGTCGTCGGGAGGTCCCTATCTCGGGTTTCTTTGCTGCAAGCAGCCTCTGGTGCGCCAACTTCCTGGACGCATTGCCGGGCGCACGCTCGACCTCGACGGGAATCCCGGCTTTACACTGACCCTGCAGGCCCGTGAGCAGCACATCCGACGCTCCAAAGCGACCTCGAACATCTGCACGAATCAGGGGCTGCTGGTCACCGCCGCCACTATCCACATGGCCCTGTTGGGTGCTGAGGGACTCGAGCGCGTAGCCGCGGCGTGCCACATGAACACGCGCAGGCTCTCGCAGCTGCTTTGCGACATACCTGGCATCGAGCCCCTGTTTGCCGGCCCCGTGTTCCATGAGCAAACATTGCGCCTGCCGGCGCCCGCTGCCGACGTCCTCCGATCCCTTGCGGCCCACAATGTGCTCGGCGGCTATGACCTCGGACTCGAGTATCCTGAGCTCGATCCGGCACTGTTGGTGTGCGCCACTGAGATGCGCACGGCGGCGGATATGGAGAGCTATCGCAGCAAGCTTGCCCGCATCATCGAGACGCGCACGCAGCCTGCCTGCCCCGTGAAACCCAAGACGTGAGCACCAGCCCCTGGCTCCAGCCGCCCGAGACGCGACTGGCTGCAAAATGCCCACGCAATCGACCACCCCCTGACAAGGAGACAGCAATGGCCGAGATTACCCTGCACGGCAACCCCTGCCACACCAATGGCGACCTGCCCGCGCTAGACAGCAAGACGCCTGACTTCAAGCTCGTCGACAAGGACCTTAAGGATACGACCCTCGCCAGCTATGTCGGCAAGAAGAAGTTGTTGAACATCGTCCCCAGCCTCGACACGCCGGTCTGCGCGACCTCAACCAAGAAATTCAACGAATCCATGGCGGGGAAATCCGACGCGGTAGCCCTGGTGATCTCCGCGGATTTGCCCTTCGCCTCTGGCCGCTTCTGCGGCATGGAGGGCATCGAAAACGTCGTGCCGCTGTCGATGATGCGGTCACGCAACTTCGCTAAGGACTACGGTGTGCTCATCGAGGACGGTCCGCTGGCCGGTATCACGGCGCGCGCGGTTGTGGTGACAGACGCGGACGACAAGGTCGTGTACACCCAGCTAGTGCCCGAGATCGGGCAGGAGCCGGATTACGATGCGGCACTCAAAGCTCTTGGCTGAGATATACCCAACCCACGCGATTTTTTGCGCTTTTCGGCCCAAGGGGTCGGGTTGAGTCTGTCGGGGGTGTCGGCCACATGGAGGCGGCAGTCAGGCCTTCAGGGAGGAATCCACGGCGTCCCCCGGCGGGCGCAACCCGAGCCCGGAAATACGGAAAAGTCAAGCACCAGCGGTACATAGGTGACGGGCGGCAAGTCGCTGCGCGCCGCCCAAAGATCGACAAGCGTTTCCATGCTTATCCACGACCACTCCCGCCCGGGACGGCGCGCGAGCGCACAGGCCCCGCTCACCCGCAGCGGGACAGAGGACCTGCCGGATCGACTGCGGCGCAAGAGTCGGCCCGCACTGCCGGAGGTCTCCGAGCTGCAGGCAGTTCGGCACTACACCCGCCTCTCACAGAAAAACTTCTCCATTGACACCCACTTCTATCCCTTGGGCTCCTGCACCATGAAGTACAACCCAAGGGGGTGCAACGCTCTGGCGATGCTCCCGGGTTTCCTCGCCCGGCACCCGCTTGCGCCCGATAGCCACAGCCAAGGTGTCCTCGCCTGTCTCTACGAGCTGCAGGAGATTCTAAAGGCCGTCACCGGAATGCATGGAGTGTCCTTGGCCCCGGCCGCCGGTGCCCAGGGAGAGCTCGCCGGCGTGGCTATGATCCGCGCCTACCATGCTAGCCGCGGGGACCTGGCCCGCAGCGAGATCCTGGTGCCCGATGCGGCCCACGGCACCAATCCCGCTTCCGCGGTGATGGCCGGCTGCAGTGTGCGCGAGATCCCGACCGACGACGAAGGGGATGTTGACCTTGCAGCGCTTCGCCGTGTGCTCGGTCCCCAGACCGCAGGCATCATGCTCACCAACCCGAGTACCCTAGGTGTATTCGAGCGCCGCATCCGCGAGATCGCGGACGCGGTCCACGAGGCGGGAGGCCTACTTTACTATGATGGCGCGAATCTGAACGCCATCCTGGGCAAGGTCCGCCCGGGCGACATGGGGTTCGACGTCATCCACCTGAACCTGCACAAGACCTTCTCGACGCCCCATGGAGGCGGCGGCCCGGGTGCCGGGCCGGTGGGAGTCTCCAAGCGGTTGGAGCCGTATCTGCCGCTTCCCGTTGCGGCCTTCGACGGCACTGATTACACCTGGCTTAGCGAGAAGGACCGGCCGGACAGTATCGGCCGCCTCACCGCCTTTGCGGGCAACGTGGGCATCCTGCTGCGGGCCTATGTCTATGCCCGCATGTTGGGTGCAGAGGGTATGCGTCGCGTGGCCGAGTACGCGACACTGAACGCCAACTACCTGTTCAAGCGCCTCACGGAGGCGGGCTTCGAGGCGGCCTTCCCGGACCGGCGCGCGACCCATGAGTTCATCATCACGCTGCGCCGAGAGTCCAAAGGGCTGGGTGTCAACGCGATGGATTTTGCGAAACGCCTCCTGGACTTCGGGTTTCACGCACCTACAACCTACTTTCCTCTGCTCGTCCCCGAGTGCCTCCTCATCGAGCCCACCGAGACCGAGACCAAAGAAGAGCTCGATGCATTCGTGGACGCCCTGACCGAGATCCGTCGGGAGGCGCGGGAAACGCCTGATCGGCTCAAGGAGGCGCCGCTCACCATGCCCGTGCGCCGGCTAGACGACGTACGCGCCGCCCGCCAGCTGGATCTGGCCTGGAGGCCGACTGCCGGCGATGGCTAACCAGAATGCCAAGGGGTGGCGTCGGGTGGTCAACGCCTTCGGATTCTCCATCAAAGGCCTGCGGGCCTGTTACGAGCTGGAGGAGGCATTTCGCCAGGAGCTCTGGCTGATCGTTCCCCTCATGCCGGTCGCCCTCTGGCTGGGAGATACGCCAGCGGAGCGCGCACTCCTCCTGGGCAGCCTGATCATCGTGCCCATCGTCGAGCTGCTCAACTCGGCCATCGAAACCAACGTCGATCGAATCGGCTATGAGCGGCACGAGCTCTCGGGGCGTGCGAAAGACATCGCCTCTGCGGCGGTGCTTCTCAGTATCGTCTTCGCATCGGTGACATGGGCCCTCATACTGATCCCCAAATGGCTCTGAGAGGCAGTCGATCACCATGACCGAGCATTTCCAAGACACCGGATTCATCGCTCTTCGAATCGCCGTCCTCACAGTGTCGGATAGCCGCACCGAGGAGAACGACAGCTCCGGCGCCCTGCTCAAGACGAAGGCGGAGGCGGCGGGCCACCGGGTGGTGGCCAAGGAGATAGTCCGCGACGACGTTTACCAGATGCGTGCGGTCTTTTCCCGCTGGATCGCCGATCCCGCGATCCAGGTCGTGCTGAGCACCGGCGGTACGGGCGTGACCGGTCGCGATAGCACGCCAGAGGCGGTCTCACCCCTCCTGGACAAGCAAATCGAGGGTTTCGGCGAGCTCTTTCGCGCCGTCTCATTTGAAGATATCGGCGCCTCCACTGTGCAGTCCCGCGCCATGGGGGGCCTCGCCAACGGTACCTTTATCTTCTGCCTACCCGGGTCCAGCGGCGCGTGCCGCACCGCATGGGACAAGATCCTCGAGGCCCAGCTCGACCACCGCACCCGGCCCTGCAACTTCGCGCAGCTCATCCCGCGTCTGCTGGAGAAATAACCAGGCGTGAAGACCGATACGGCCAACGATTGCGCCTGCCGTAACGATGCGAGAGCCCTCCTGTCCATGGAGGAGGCACTGGACCTCCTTCTCTCGCATGCCCGTCCCGTTGCTGAGACCGAGTGTGTCGCGATTCATTCAGCGTTGGGACGCGTTCTTGCCGAGCCTGTCATCAGTCCCATCCAGGTGCCCGGATGGGACAATAGTGCCATGGACGGGTATGCCGTCCGGGTCGCGGACATCGTGGCCAATGAAGGGCGACTGCACGTAAGCCAGCGCATTCCGGCAGGCCGAAGCGGCGGACCGCTCGAGCCTGGAACCGCCGCTCGCATCTTCACCGGTGCCCCGGTTCCCCTACACGCGGACGCCGTAGTGATCCAGGAGGTCTGCACCCGCGAGGAGGATTGGGTGCACGTACCCCTCGACGTCGCACCCGGGAGCAACGTCCGCTGTGCCGGCGAGGATATCGCCCGCGGCTCGGAGGTCATCGCGGCCGGCACACGGCTGCGTCCCCAACACCTGGGACTGGCCGCATCGGTCGGGATGAAGGAGGTGACCGTCCAGCGCCGCCTGCAGGTCGCGGTCCTATCCAGCGGCGACGAGCTTGTAATGCCTGGCGATAGCCTGGGCCCCGGCCAGATCTACAACTCCAACCGGTTCACCCTGCGCGGCCTGCTAGAGGCCCTTGGGTGCGAGGTGCAGGATCTCGGTATCGTAGATGACACGCTCGAGGCAACTGCAGCCGCCCTGTGCAAGGGCGCTGAGCACGCAGACTTGGTGGTCGCCAGCGGCGGCGTCTCCGTGGGGGAGGAAGACCACGTGAAGCCCGCCGTCGAACGAACAGGGACGCTGGAGCTGTGGAATGTCGCGATACGCCCCGGCAAACCCCTCGCCTTCGGCCGCATTGGAGCGCGCCAAACACCCTTCCTCGGGACACCGGGGAACCCGGTGTCTTTGTTCGCCACCTTCTGCCTGTTCGCTCGCCCCTTCATCCTCCGCATGCAGGGCGTCCTTGCTGCCGTCGATCCGCAGACCTTGACGGCAAGGGCCGCCTTCGACTGGCCGCGGCCGGACAAGCGTCGGGAGTTCCTTCGCGCCCGCCTGGAGGTCGGATCGGACGGCGAGCCGGTGGCCCGGGTGTACCCCAGCCGCTCATCGGGGGTGCTCTCTTCCGTCACCTGGGCCACCGGGCTAGTAGTGATCCCCGAAGAGCAGGTGCTAAGAAAGGGAGACAAGGTTCGATTTATTCCCTTCAGCGAGCTTCTAACATGATCAAGATCCTCTACTTTGCCCGCCTGCGCGAGCAGCTCGGCACCGAACGGGAGGAGGTCGCACCGGCCGCCGAGGTCACAACCGTCGGCGACATTGCCACGTGGCTTCGCGCGCGAGGCGGCCCTTGGTGTGACGCATTAGGCGTGGACCAAGGCGTCATGGCCGCCGTGAACCAGGAGGTGGCTCGACCCGATACCGCTGTTCACGACGGCGATGAGGTGGCCTTTTTTCCCCCAGTCACCGGGGGGTGACCCCAAGCCCAAGTTTCACAGGCTGAAATCGTCGCCGATTCGCCGACAGCATGGACCGACGTCAAGGGGCCGACAGAGCTAGACCCAATGTACATGCCTCTTTGGGTCTGTGACCTGATGGGCCGGGGTCGGGACAACCGAAAAAGCAGGTGCGACCGGTATACTCCAGACGAGGCCGCGCCGCGGTGAGGCCGCGCGGCATCGGGCTAGACCCCGCGGGGCTTCGCCAAACCGCGGCACGATTCGCACTGAGCGCCCCGGTCGACTCGGTTCGGCCCTTCGGCTCCGGACTCATAAACGACACCTTCCTGGTTGCGGCGGGGGAATCAAAGTACATCCTGCAGCGGATCAACTCCGGGGTGTTCCCGCATCCCGAGCGCATCATGGACAACCTGAGTCTACTCACGGAGCATCTGACACGTCAGCCGCCGAGCGACATCCGCATTCCTACCCTGGTCCCGACCAAGGACGGCGCCCACTTCGTCCGGGAACGCGACGGTGGCCTTTGGCGCGCGGTGAGCTTCATCCCGGAGACCATCGTCTTGTCACGGGTGGATACGGCCGCCCAGGCGCGTGAGGTAGGCCGCGCACTCGGCTCCTTTCATCGCCTCGTGCGCCACCTGGACGGCGGGGCGCTCGCCGTTCCCTTGCCCGACTTCCACGTTACACCCCGCTACCTGGATCGGTTGACTCAAGCTTTGGAGACAGCGGGTGCAACCGGGCAGGCCCCCGAGGTGCGCCGCTTGGCCGCTTTTGCACTGGTGCGGCGGGAGGGCGCGGAGGTGCTCGAGGCGGCGCGCCGGGAGGCTCGCATCCCGTTGAGGGTCACCCATGGAGATCCGAAGCTCGATAACTTCCTCTTCGATCGGGTAAGCGGTCGGGCTGTCGGCCTGATCGATCTGGATACCGTCCAACACGGACTCATCCAGCACGATATCGCGGATTGTCTGCGCTCCTGCTGCAACCGGGGAGGGGAGTCGATTCTAGTAGGGGTGCCCGAGATACAATTCGATCTCGCTATCTGCCACCACATCCTCGACGCCTTCGCGAGAGAGACGCAGGGTCTACTCGGTCCGGCCGATATCGAGGTCCTCTACGACGCCATCCGACTCATTCCTCTCGAGCTCGGCGTACGCTTTCTCACAGACCACCTCGAGGGCGACCGCTACTTCCGGGTGAGCGAGCCGGGACAAAATCTCCGCAAGGCCCAAGTACAGCTGGCCCTGGTCGTCGACATTGAGCGCAAGGAGCGGGATATCCGGGCGGTTATCCGCAGCTCCTTCGGCCTGCGCTGACGCAACCCGCACTTGGGAGGTCCGATCGACCGTGGCGACGGCATGCGACGGATTACCCTAGATTCCGAAGTCGAACCACGAAGGACACGAAAAACACGAAGAGCTTCAAAGAGCTACTTCCAATTGCGCCATCAGGTGGAGGGTGAAGCCGGATCTACCCCCATTTCCTATTTCGCCGTTGTTCTACTTCGTGTTTCTTCGTGCTCTTCGTGGTGAACTGCTCTTTTTAGGATTACTCGTGTGTGCCTCGATGCCGACTCGCGTATGTGCCTACCAGGCGCGAAATCTTTGATGCGAGATCGGCGCCGACCGCGTTCAAGTCCGTCGGTCCCCCAAGATCGCGCAGCTGTGTCACCGCCAGGCCTGGATGTCCACAAGGATTGATGCGGGTGAAGGGCTCCAGGTCCATGTCTACATTGAGGGCGAGGCCGTGGTAGGTGCAGCCGTGGCGCACGCGGATGCCCAGCGAGGCGACCTTTGCGGCCTGGACGTAGACTCCAGGGGCGCCAGGCTGACGCACCGCGGCAATGCCATAGCCTGCCAGCAGATCGATGACCGATTGCTCCAGGAGACTTACCAGCCCTCGCACCCCGAGGCCCGCTCGGTGCAGATCCAGAAGGACATAGGCGACGAGTTGGCCGGGTCCGTGATACGTGACCTGACCTCCGCGGTCCACCTTGACGACAGGGATGGCACCGGGATGAAGCAGGTGCTCGGCTCGACCTGCCTGACCAAGCGTGTACACAGGCGGATGCTCGAGCAGCCAAAGCTCGTCGGGCGTCACCGGACCCCGCCGTTCGGTATACTCCCGCATCGCCCGCCAAGTGGGCTCGTACGCTTGCTGCCCCAGGCAGCGGATGCGCAGGGCTGGCTCGGCCGTCACAAGGCCCATACGACCCGGTCATCAGCCGTCAGATCGCGGTAGATGGCGTCGAGCTGGGCACGACTGACCGCCTGGATGACGACTGTCACTGATACCCAGGTACCGCCGCGGCTCTTCCTGATCGATACCGCCGTATCCTCCAGGTCGGGGGCATGGCGGCGGATGATATCGATCACGAGAGGTTTGAAGCCGGGGTCCGCCCGGCCCATGACCTTGATCGGAAAACGGCAGGGGAATGTGAACGGCGTCGTCCGTTTCCTAGAGGTCGCCACTTCGGACACGCGCCTTGTAGGCGCCGTACAGGACATCGAGGCGCCGCCACATGGGCCCCGGGCGCCCGTCGACGACCGGACTACCGTTGAGCCGCGCAACCGGCACCAGCTCCCGCGTCGAGCTCGAAAGCCAAATCTCGTCTGCTCGCGCCAGCTCCGACTCGGCAATGTCACGTTCCACGCATGGAATGCCCTCGCCATGCGCAAGCTCGAGGATGAGATCGCGGGTGATGCCTGGGAGCAGGTAGTTGCCGTTGGGCGGTGTGATGACCTCGCCCGCCTTTACTGCGAACAGGTTCGAGGACGACCCTTCGAGCGCCAGCCCGTTCCGAACGAGGATCGCTTCATCCGCCCCCGCGTCTGCGGCGGCCTGCCGCAATAGGACGTTGGCGAGCAAGGTCACCGCCTTGATGTCGCAGCGATGCCAGCGGACGTCCTCCAGGGTGATTGCCGTGACCCCCTGCTCGGCAATCTCCGGCTTGCGCGGCGTGAGCGGACGCGCCATGACGAAGACGCTCGGCTGGGTCTCCGACGGGAACAGATGGTCGCGCTCCGGCGCCGGCCCCCGCGTCACCTGCAGGTAGATGCTCTGATCGGCACTTGGCGCCGCTGCGAGGAGCCTCCCCATAATGCCCACCCACTCGGAGCGAGAGAGAGGGTTCTGCAGCCGGATTCCCCGCAGACTATTGTCCAACCGGTCCAGATGCTGGTCGAGCCGCAGGAGGCGCCCACCGTAGGCGGGGATTACCTCATACACCCCGTCGCCAAACAAGAAGCCCCTGTCCATGACCGGCACCCGTGCCGTCTCGCGGGGCAGGAACTCGCGATTGAGGTAGACCTCGTCGGTCACCTTCAGAACCACTGGAGAACGCTGTCCCGGGCGCGCGCCCACAAGCCGCCCTCCGCCACACCCTGAAGGGCGACCAGCGGTACTCGCCGTACCTCTTTGCCATCGAGATCAACGACGATAGTGCCGACGACCGCACCCTTTGCGATGGGTGCTTGGATGTCAGCGTTCTTTTCTATGTGCGCCGTCAGCTTGTCGTACTTGCGGCGCGGAATGGTCACGGCGACGTCCTGGGCTGGTCCTACCGGCAGCTCCTTGCTGTCGCCCTTCCAAACGCGCAGCTTCTCGAGCTCCTGACCGCCGGCGTAGAGCTTGTGGGTCTGGAAGAATCGGAAGCCGTAGTTGAGCAGGGCGAGGCTGTCCGTGGCACGGGCCTTTACTCCCTTGCTTCCCATGACGACAGAGATCAGCCGCATGTCGTCACGTTTCGCGGAGGCGACGAGGCAATAACCCGCCGCCTGCGTGTGCCCCGTCTTCACCCCGTCCACCGAATCGTCCCGCCATAGAAGCAAGTTGCGGTTGGGCTGTTTGATGTCGTTGTAGACGAACTCCTTTTCGGCATACCAGGCGTAATACTGGGGAAACTCCCGGATCGTTGCGGCGGTAACCTTGGCAATATCGCGGGCGGTCGTGTAGTGATCCGGGTTCGGCATGCCGTCTGCGTTGACGAAGTGACTGTTCGTCATGCCGAGGCGCTTGGCGTTCGAGTTCATGAGCTCTGCGAAGGTGGCCTCGCTGCCGGCGACATGCTCGGCGAGCGCGACGCTTGCGTCGTTCCCTGACTGGACGATCATTCCCTGGATCAGGTCCTCGACCGGCACCCGCTTGCCGACCTCAACGAACATCTTCGAGCCGCCGGTGCGCCAGGCCTTCTCGCTGATCAGCACCTCGTCTTTCAGCGACAGGTGGCCACCAGCGAGCTCGCGGAAGACCACATAGGCGGTCATGATCTTGGTCAGGCTTGCCGGTTCGAGGTGCTCATCCGCATTTGACTCCGCAAGGATCGTCTCGCTGTTGGGGTCCATCAGCAGATACGCCTTGACGTCGAGCTGCGGTGGGTCGGGGATTGGAACCTGCTGCGAGGTAGGCGCCGGTGCCGTCGACGATTCATCAGCACGCAGCGCAAAAAACGGAGATGCGAGCAAGACAAGGAGACCGAGAGCAGTGATGACAGACTTCATGGACAACACAGGGAGCGAGAAGGATGAAGGCAAGGGGCTTCGGCGCGCCCCCAACTGTGAACTGGTTGCGGCGTATGGATCGCGAAGAGCGCGAAGGATTTCACTGCCGTATGACTATCTCGGCCGTCACCCTTCTGGTGATTTTGCACGCGGGGGATTTGACCCGCCGAGAGATTGTTTTCTTCGCGCTTTTTGTGCAGAGCGACTCTTGTTACGCGACGCATTCTACGCGGAAGCCCCTGCGCTGGACACCCGTCTGGCCTACTCCACGACGACATGAGACTGGGTAAGTCCCAAGGCCGCGAGCCGATGGGACACGTTTGCGGCCTTCTTCCGGGAAACCAGCGGTCCAATGTGGACCTTGTAGAGGGGCGCCTTGCCGCCGTCGCTGGTGCGAACCATCACGTGCTCGGCCAAGTGCTCCACCAGCCGTCGGCGCAGGTGCTCGGCGTTCGCCCGCTCGCCGAAGGCTCCCACCTGGAGATACAGGGCCGCGTTGGTGCTGGGCGAGGCCGTCTTCGCGGAGACGGCCGCAACTTTCGGCTGAGACTTCGAGCCGCTGGACGCCGCATGGGGCTGCGGCTCGGTATGCTGAGCCGCTGTAGCGACCTTGGATACAATCCTTTCCGGCGTCCTCGCCACCTTGGGCTCGGGCCTGCGGATGGCCGTTGCGACCCGTGACTCTGTCTTGGAGGCGGCCATTGTTGTCGACGCGGGCCCAATCTTCGGCGCCTCGTCATCAGCCTTGGCGACGGAGACTCGAGCGCCCGTGCTCTTCGCATTCGACTGCAGCGGCTGTCCAGAGGGCCTCACGGCAGCAACCGCGGGCGTGAGTGGGCCCGCCCCGGAATCGGTGCCCTTCGTGGTCTGCTCCTCTCCGGCGGACACGAATAGATTCTCGTCCGGTTGTGGACGCGTCGGATCGATCGCGCGCACCTCCACCCGGGCGGTGCCCTTGTCCACGACACCGAGCTTGGAGGCCGCGGCATAGGACAGATCGATCACCCGACCAGCGTGGAACGGCCCGCGGTCGTTGATCTTAACGACTGCGCTCCGACCATTTTGGAGATTGGTTACACGGGCGTAGGTCGGCAATGGCAGCGTCTTGTGGGCCGCCGTCATGGCGTACATGTCGTAACGCTCACCACTGCTGGTGCGCCGGCCGTGGAACGTTGGGCCATACCAGGAGGCGATGCCACGCTCGACGTAACCCGCGCTGCTATCCATCGTGCGGTAGCGCTTCCCGAAGACGACGTACGAGTCCGGATTACCAAACCGGCTCAGCGGCTCAACCTTGGGTACGGCATCAGGGATATCGGAGACGTCAGTCCGCCCATCGGAGGAATGGTCTCGACCCCCGATGCTGGAGCATCCGGAGGCGAGGGCGATGAGACCACCGAGAACGACAACATTGCGAATGCAGGGAATGATCCGTCCGAGTGTGCCTTGCGGCGCGCTGTCTTGTTTCATTTTTCCCCCGAATCGGCGTCGCGTCAGCTACGGGCGACCGCTCGCCCCCCTGGCCGCTCGATCTTGTGACGATTAGTCACCTGGCCCGCGAGTGCCGTGTAAACGGTGCGACGAAACCGGCCGGTCTAGCTCATGTTGCCCACAAGCTCCTGAAGGCCGGTTTGGAAGTCAACCAGCTCTTCGGTTTCCGTGGCCGTCACATAGGCGAGGATTGCTGCCGTGACACCTGTCCCCTGCGTGTCGCTTCCCTGGCTGCTCACGTCGCACATACATAATCTTATAGAACATCCTATGCAGGAAGCAATTTCCGATGCGAATAAATCGACATCAGGATACCGAAACCCGCCATGATCGTCACTAGGGAAGTGCCGCCGTAGCTGATCAGCGGCAAGGGAACACCCACTACCGGAAGCAGCCCCGTCACCATTCCGCTGTTGACAAAGAGATAGACGAAGAAGATCAGGGTGAGCGATCCTGCCAGCAGCCTGCCATAGGTGTCCTGGGCATGGCTCGCCATGTTGAGACCACGAACGATGATGAAGAGATAGATGCCGAGCAGCACCAGTATCCCCATCAAACCAAACTCCTCTCCGAGGACGGCGAAGATGAAGTCGGTGGTGCGCTCCGGCAAGAACTCCAAGTGCGACTGGGTCCCGTTGAGCCAGCCCTTTCCATAGAGCCCGCCGGAGCCGATCGCAATCTGAGACTGGATGATGTGGTAGCCGGCACCCAAAGGATCGCTCTCCGGGTTCAGAAAGGTAAGCACACGCTGGCGTTGATAGTCCCGCATAAGGAACCACCCCATGGGAGCGAGCGCGGCAGCGACGAGCCCAAGGGCGGTGATCAGCCGCCAGCTGAGGCCGGCGAGGAACAGGACGAGCGCACCGGCACTGGCCACCAGCAAGGCGGTCCCCAGGTCGGGCTGATGAGCGATTAGCAAGACCGGGAGACAGGTCATGACGGCTGCGCCCAGCACACGCCATCCGGACGGAGGGATGCGCCCCTGTCCCAGGAACCAGGCGAGCATCATGGGCAAAGCGATCTTCAGCAGCTCAGATGGCTGGAAGCGCACAACTCCCAGGTCGAGCCAGCGTTGCGCGCCCTTTCCAATGTCGCCCATCACCTCCACGACAACCAGCATCGCCAGACCGGATAGAAACAGGGCCGGCGACCATCGCCGCAGTTGGTCGGGTGGAACCTGAGCGACCGCAACCATGACCGCGAAGGCTATTCCGAGACGGATGGCCTGCGCCTCGACCTGCTTCATATCTTGACCCGTCGCGCTGTAGAGAATGGCCAGCCCACATCCGCAGAGGACCAGCAGTGCCACGAGCAGCGGCAAATCGAGGTGAACTCGATTGAACAGACCCGTTTGACCTCCGGAATCGGGCGTGTCCAGATCGAGAGTGAAGAGCTTATCTGCCATCGGCGGTTTCCTTGCCGGCCATCCGCAGCGGATTCCCCAGGTAGCTGTCCATCACCTGCCGTGCGACCGGCGCGGCAACGGACCCGCCGTGTCCGCCGTTTTCGATGATCACGGCGACGGCGATGCGCGGGTCTTCGACCGGGGCGAATGCAATGAAGAGGGCATGATCGCGCATGCGCTCGTCCACATCGCTCTCGCGATACCGTTCTTTCTGGCCAACGGTAAACACCTGAGCGGTACCGGTCTTCCCGGCGATGCGGTAGGCGTCGGTTCGAATCCGCCTGGCCGTGCCCCGGGCACTCTCGATCACGTCCGTCATCGCCGCGATGACCTGCTGTACATGTCCAGCGGTGGCAGGTATCTGTCGGCTCATCGCAGGGATATCCTCCGATTTCGGGTCGCCGGGCATCTGACTCGCACGCGCCACCCGGGGCTGAATGAAGTGCCCGCCCGCAGCAAGCGTCGCGACTGCGGTGGCGAGCTGCATCGGGGTAGCGAGGAAGGAGCCCTGTCCAATCCCTATGATCAGGGTCTCACCTGGATACCAGGGCTGGTTGCGGGCGGCGCGCTTCCACGCTCTGGAAGGAAGCAGCCCGCCGCGTTCGCCAGCCACGTCCACTCCGGTTGGACGGCCGAAGCTGAGCTGAGCGAGAAAGTCATGCAGTCGATCGATGCCGATGTCGTGGGCAAGATCGTAGAAATAGACGTCGCAGGACTGGACGATTGCCTTGTGAAGATCCACGGTGCCGTGGCCTCCCCGCCGCCAGTCCCGATACTTGTGCTGCTGGCCGGGAAGTCGATAAAAGCCGGGACAATACTTGGTGGTGCTTGCGTTGACGACCCCGGTTTCTAGCCCGGCGAGCGCCATGAAGGGCTTCACGGTCGACCCGGGAGGGTACTGACCACGGATCGCCCGGTTGAATAGCGGGTTGTCCGGAGAATCTCGCAGAGCGCGGTAGTCTTCGACACCGATGCCCTCGACGAAGAGGTTGGGGTCAAAGGAGGGGTGGCTCACCATGGCAAGGACCCCGCCCGTGTGCGGGTCTATCGCCACCACTGCTCCCCGGTTCTCGCCAAGCGCCGCGGTGGCGGCCTGCTGCAACCCGATATCGAGGAACAGCCGCAGGTCGCGCCCTGGCACAGGAGACTGGCTCTCGAGCACGCGGAGGACTCGCCCTCTGGCGTTCACCTCCACCTGCTGGTGGCCTACGTGGCCGTGCAGCAGCTCCTCGTAGGCTTTCTCCACGCCGGTCTTTCCGATGTAGTTTGTACCGGCGTAGTCCGAGCTGTCGATGCGCTTGAGCTCGTCCTCGTTGATGCGCCCCACGTAACCGAGGACGTGAGCGGTGAATTCTCCCAGCGGGTAGTAGCGCACAAGCTCTGCACGCACATCGACGCCAGGGAGGCGGTGGTTGTTGACCGACACACGCGCCACCTCCTCTTGGCTCAGATTGAACCGGATTGGTACGCCCTCAAAGCGGCGTCGCTGGGTCCGTAAGCGCTCGAACCGCTTGATGTCCTTGTCATCGACGCTGATGAGGTCCCGCAGCTCCGCGATAGTCGCCGCGAGGTCTTCAACCTTTTCCGGCGTGATCTCCAACGAGTACGATGGATAATTCTCTGCCAGCAACACACCTTTCGCATCGTAGATCAGCCCGCGCGTGGGCGGCAGGGGCTCGAGCTTGACGCGGTTGTCCTGGGAGAGGGTCGTGAAGTGCTCATGATTCTCGATCTGCAGGTTCGCCAACTTCCCCACCACGGCGAGCATGGCGGCGACGACCAGAGCCCCGGCGAGCACCGCTCGGTTGGTGAACAGGCGACGTTCGTTGAGGTGGTCCTTGAAGCGAGGCTCAAGCACGAAGCAGCATCCGCTCAGGCCACCTGAAGACGGCGGCGGACATCCCGAAGGACGATGAAGATCCAGGGCCACAAGAGCATGCCGACGAAGGTGGGCGCCCAGTACCATAAGGTCGGGGTTGGTTGGCCGGTTGCGCCGATGACCCACAGCGAGAGGAGGCGCTCGACCAACAGCAGGACCCACACGGACAACGCTTGCTGCCACAGGGGAAAGATGCGGATACGCTGGTGGAGCTCGACTGCCAGGAAGGCGACCACCGAGAGACTCAGCGCGTGCTGGCCAAGCACCGTGCCTGCCGTGACGTCCAATACGACACCAGTGCACCAGGCCGAAAAGACGCCCACTCGACTCGGTAGTGCGAGACACCAATAGATGAGGGTGAGCGCCACCCATTGTGGCCGCAGCTCCTCGGCCCAATCGGGAACAGGCAGGACGGTCAGCAGGAGTGCAGCGATCAGGGTGACCACGATCACATGGAGCCGGTGAGGGGGAGACTCTGTCATTGCTGCTCCTCGTGCGGGTGAGGAGCGCTCCCGGTCAGGGCGCCATTGAGCAAGGCGGGCGGGAGGGTCCAAACGAGGAGGACCTCCCGACTGCGGTCGAGGCGAGCAGTTGGAGCGGCAATCACGGTGGCGAAAGGCTTTCCTGGCTCTCGACGGACCTCGGTCACCCGGGCGACCGGATAACCTGGAGGGAAGTGCCCGCCGAGCCCGGATGTGACGAGCAGATCACCTTCGCGAATATCCGCGTTGTTCGGTAGGTGAGGCAGCTCAAGCTCGTTGACGAGTCCCGTTCCTGCCGCGATGGTCCGCAGACCATTCCGATTCACCTGCACGGGGAGCGCATGGCTGGCGTCCGTGATGAGCAGGACCGTCGCGGATACGGGGTTGACCTCCACCACTTGCCCCATGACCGCGTTGGCATCGAGGACGGGTTGACCCACGAATACGCCAGACGAGCTCCCCTTGTTGATCAGCACCTGCTGCCGGTAGGGGTCGAGATCCACCGACAAGAGCTCTGCAATAAGTACACGCTCTCCGATCTTGAAGGACGAACCCAAGAGGTCTCGCAGGCGCATATTTTCCGCCTCGAGGGCCTCGAACCGCTGGAGTCGCGCCTTGAGCACCAGGTTCTGCCGCTCCAGGCGCGTGTTACGGTCGCGCAGATCTTCTTCCTTGGCAAGCCGCCCCTCCACTGACCTGCCGAGGATGCTCGGCAGGCTGGCGACATAGTGCAGCGGATAGACGAGGACAGAGAGGGTGGAGCGCAGCAGATCGAGATGGCGGTATCGGTGGTCTGCCACTATCAGCCCTACAGCCAACGCCACCGCCAACAGCAGGCGAAAGAAGGGCGACGGGCCATGTAGGAACAGCGGTTTGATCGCCGGTTACCTCCGCGGATGGCCCCGTCGCTGCAGGCGTGGCAAGAGCCTATTCCGTCGTGAATAGATCCAGGCCGCGTTCGTCGATCATCTCCAATGCCTTGCCGCCACCACGTGCGACACAGGTCAAGGGATCATCCGCGAGCACGACCGGGAGACCGGTCTCCTCTTCCAGTAGCCGGTCGATATCGCGCAGCAGCGCGCCGCCGCCGGTGATCACGATTCCCCGCTCGGCGACGTCTGCACCCAACTCGGGAGGTGTCTGCTCTAATGCAATCTTTACCGCTCCGGTGATTCCCGACAAGGGCTCTTGGATCGCCTCGAGGATCTCGTTGCTGTTCAGCGTGAAGCTTCTGGGTATCCCCTCGGCCAGGTTGCGGCCTTTCACCTCGATCTCCAAAACCTCATTTCCGGGGAAGGCAGATCCAATACTGTGCTTGATGCGCTCCGCGGTCGCCTCGCCGATCAAGGTGCCGTAGTTGCGCCTAACATAGTTGATGATCGCGTCGTCGAAACGGTCGCCCCCAAGGCGCACCGAGTTAGAGTAAACGATTCCATTCAGTGAGATGACGGCGACCTCGGAGGTCCCGCCGCCGACGTCCAGTACCATGGAGCCACGCGCCTCGTCGACCGGAAGACCGGCGCCGATGGCAGCCGCCATCGGCTCTTCGATCAGATACACCTCGCGCGCCCCGGCGCCCGCCGCCGACTCCTTGATGGCCCGCCGCTCCACCTGAGTGGACCCGCACGGCACGCAGATCAGCACCCTGGGACTCGGCCGGATGATCCGGCTCTCGTGGACCTTGTGGATGAAGTACTGCAGCATCTTCTCGGTCACCGTGAAGTCGGCAATCACTCCGTCCTTCAACGGGCGAATGGCAGTGATATTCTGCGGTGTTCGACCGAGCATCAGCTTGGCCTCTTCGCCTACGGCGGCGACCGACTTGGGACCACCGGCCCTGTCCTGTCGAATGGCCACCACTGAAGGCTCATTTAGTACGATCCCTTGACCGCGGGCGTAGATCAGTGTGTTTGCGGTTCCAAGATCGATCGACAGATCGTTGGAAAATAGCCCTCGAATGCGTCGAAGAAACATCAGACAGTTACCCTGGGAGAGACAAGAGCGGTGGCGCGGCCGATCCCTGGCGCTATCGGCGAGCCGTTTTTTTTCCCAAAAATGCAAGGCGCGTAATCTAGCAACGCCGGTGCCGCCGGGCAAGGCGGATTCCGCGCTGGCAAGTGCCGCTGCGCATGTGCCCACCAGGGGGGTTGTGGTATTTTCTTCGAGTCGGCAATGAAGCTCGGCGAGGCGCCGCGCGCAGGCCCTCCAGCCAGGCCGTGAATCGGTCCCTGTGGGTGGTTCGTGGAGACGCCCGTCGTAGCCGCTCACGTTTGCTGTGTGTACCCAACCACCGGAACTCCAAGATGCCGCTTGACCGCTCCGACGTCGAAAAGATTGCCCATCTGGCACGACTCGCCATCTCCGATCAGGAAAAGGACCGTTACGCACAGGAGCTGTCGAGTATCCTGGCCCTGGTCGAGCAGATGAATGCGGTCGACACCGGGGATGTGTCCCCGATGGCCCATCCGCTTCATGTGGTCCAGCGGCTGCGTCCCGACGAGCCCACGGAAACTGACCAGCGGGAGCTGTTCCAGCGGATCGCCCCGGCCACGGAAAATGGGCTCTACCTCGTTCCCAGAGTCGTCGATTAGGACAGACCTCGCGGCGCCTCGTCAGGCCGCACCGACAACCCCCGTTCAAACTAGGCTCTATGCACGATAAGACCATCGCCGACCTGGCCGCTGCACTCCGCAGAGGAGACTTCACAAGCGTGGAGCTCACGCAGCACCACCTTGAGCGCATTCGGCGCCTTGACCCGCGCCTCAACGGTTTCATCAGCGTGACCGAGGACGCGGCGCTAGCGGCCGCCGAGCAGGCGGACTCCGTGCTGGATCGGGGCGAGGGCGGCCCACTCACCGGCGTACCGATCGCGCACAAGGACATCTTTTGCACCAAGGGGGTTAAGACGAGCTGCGGCTCGCGCATGCTCGACAACTTCGTCGCCCCTTACGACGCCACCGTCGTGGAGCGTCTGACCCAGGCGGGCGCCGTGGTGCTCGGCAAGACGAACATGGACGAGTTCGCGATGGGCTCCTCCAACGAGACCAGCTTTTTCGGCCCGGTGAAAAACCCGTGGGACCTCGCGGCGGTACCGGGCGGCTCGTCGGGAGGATCGGCAGCGGCGGTTGCTGCCCGCCTGACCGTGGCCGCCACCGGTACCGACACCGGCGGCTCCATTCGCCAGCCGGCCGCGTTGTGCGGCATAACTGGCCTAAAACCGACCTACGGGCGGGTCTCCCGCTGGGGGATGATCGCCTTTGCCTCGAGCCTGGACCAGGCCGGACCGATGGCCCGAAGCGCGGCCGATGCCGCTTGTCTACTCCAGGCGATGGCGGGTTTCGATCCGAAGGACTCCACGAGCGCGGATGAGCCGGTGCCGGATTACTCGCGCGGCCTCCAATCAGACCTCACCGGGTTGCGAGTCGGAATTCCCAAGGAGTACTTCGGCGAAGGATTGGACGCCGGCGTTGCTGCGGCGGTGGATACCGCCGTCACAGAGTACGAGAAGCTTGGCGTTAGTGTTCGGGAGATCAGCCTTCCGAATAGTCCACTTTCGGTGCCGACGTATTATGTGGTCGCCCCGGCGGAGGCATCCTCCAACCTCGCCCGTTTCGATGGGGTGCGATACGGATACCGCTGCGCACATCCGAAGGATTTGGAAGACCTCTACAAGCGATCTCGGGCGGAGGGGTTCGGCGCCGAAGTCAAGCGGCGCATCATGATCGGAACCTACGTGCTGTCCGCCGGCTACTACGACGCCTATTATCTCAAGGCCCAAAAACTGAGGCACTTGATCAGCGAAGACTTCCGGCGCGCCTTTGCCGAGATCGATCTGGTGATGGGGCCGACGACTCCGGGCACCGCCTTCGCCCTCGGCTCCAAGCTTGACGATCCGGTGAGTATGTATCTGAACGACATCTACACCATCGGCGCGAACCTCGCGGGCTTGCCGGCGATGTCCATCCCTATCGCGATGGTGGACGGTAAGCCGGTAGGCTTGCAGCTGATCGGCGACTACTTCCAGGAAGGACGACTGCTGAACGCCGCTCACAAGCTGCAGCAGGCCACCGACTGGCATTCTGCCTCTCCCCCGGGCTTCGAGTGAGACAATCGGTTTCGCGCTGCGCAGGGACGGCACCCGCAGACCTGCACTGAAACCTCAAAAGAGAAGCTGGACATCATGCAGTGGGAAACCGTCATCGGGCTCGAGATTCACACCCAGCTTGCCACGCGCGCCAAGATCTTCTCCGGCGCCCCGACCACCTTTGGGGCCAGCCCCAACACGCAAGCTTGCGCCGTCGACCTCGGACTTCCCGGTGTGCTGCCGGTCCTCAACAAGGAGGCGGTGATTCTCGCGATCCGTTTCGGCAAAGCCATTGACGCCCAGATCGCAGAACGCTCCGTTTTCGCGCGTAAGAACTACTTCTACCCGGATCTTCCGAAGGGCTATCAGATTAGCCAGTATGAGCTCCCGCTCGTGGGTCGAGGCCACGTCGAGATCGTGCTCGACGACGGCAGGGTCAAGACGATCGGGATCACGCGTGCCCACCTCGAGGAGGACGCCGGCAAGTCGCTCCATGAAGACGCCTTGCTCGGCGGCGGGATGACCGGCATCGATCTCAACCGGGCTGGCACGCCTCTGCTGGAGATCGTGTCGGAACCGGACATGCGCTCGCCGAAAGAGGCCGTGGCCTACGCTCGCAAGATTCATCAGCTCGTGCGCTATATCGGAATCAGCGACGGCAACATGCAAGAGGGCTCCTTTCGGATGGATGCCAACGTGTCTGTCCGGCCCAAGGGTGCGGAGGCGCTTGGCACCCGCGCCGAGATCAAGAACATCAACTCGTTCCGCTTTCTCGAGCGTGCGCTCAACTTTGAGGTCGAGCGTCAGATCGACGTCCTCGAAGGCGGAGGTGTCGTCGTTCAGGAGACGCGGCTGTACGATGCCGACAGGGACGAGACCCGCCCCATGCGTACCAAGGAAGAGGCCAACGACTACCGCTACTTCCCGGACCCGGACCTGCTGCCGTTGGTGATTGATGACGCCCTCATCTCTGAAGCCTCTGCGGCCCTTCCCGAGCTGCCGGACGCGAAGCGGGAGCGCTTCCGCTCGACCTATGGGCTGTCGGAGTACGACGCCAATCTCCTGACCGGAAGCCGAGAGATGGCGGACTATTTCGAAGCGGCTGCCGCCAGCTGTGGCGACGCGAAACTTGCCGCCAACTGGGTGACCGGCGAGCTTGCGGCGGCACTGAATCGCGAGGGCCGAGAGGTCGGCACCAGCCCGGTCGATGCCCAGATGCTGGGCGGGCTTCTCGGACGCATTTGCGACGGCACCATTTCCGGGAAGATCGCGAAACAGGTCTTCGAGGCCATGTGGCAAGGCGAAGGGGACGCGGACACGGTCATCGAGGCAAAAGGCCTCAAACAGATCACCGATGCTGGCGCTATCGAAGCCATCATCGACGAGATCATGCGCGCCAATCCGACCCAGGTCGAGCAGTACCGCAGCGGCAAGGACAAGGTGTTCGGATTCTTCGTCGGCCAGGCGATGCGGGCATCCAAGGGCAAGGCGAACCCGCAGCAAGTCAACGAGCTACTGAGGCGCAAGCTTCAACAGTGACCGCTCGCTCCCGACTGGCGCACGCGCCCCGGTCAGTTCGTGGACACCCAATGATGGAGATCAGTACAGGGCGCCAGACTGCTTGACGCGCCGGAGTTGAAAAGCCCCGCAGATGCGGGGCTCCTGTACGCAAGGCGGTAGCAGCGCGGCTAGAAGTCCATATCGCCCATACCGCCCATGCCGCCCATACCGCCGCCAGGCATCGCTGGGGCCTTCTCGTCCTTGGGCTCCTCCGCCACCATGGCCTCGGTGGTGATCATGAGGCCGGCGATGGAGGAGGCGTTCTGCAGCGCCGTGCGCGCCACCTTGGTGGGGTCGAGGATGCCCATCGCCACCAGGTCGCCGTACTCGCCGCTGGCGGCGTTGTAGCCATAGTTGCCGCTGTTCTCGGCCACCTTCTGCAGTACCACCGAGGCCTCTTCGCCCGCGTTGGCCACGATCTGGCGCAGCGGCTCTTCCATCGCCCGGCGCGCGATGCCGATGCCGACGTCCTGGTCGTGGTTGCTGCCGGTGAGCGCCTTGATGGCGTTGAGCGCGCGCACCAGGGCCACGCCGCCGCCGGGCACGATGCCTTCTTCGACCGCCGCACGGGTGGCGTGCAGGGCGTCTTCCACGCGCGCCTTCTTCTCCTTCATCTCGACCTCGGTGGCCGCGCCGACCTTGATCACGGCCACACCGCCGGCGAGCTTGGCGAGGCGCTCCTGGAGCTTCTCGCGGTCGTAGTCGGAGGTGGTCTCCTCGACCTGGCCGCGGATCTGCTCGCAACGCCCCTTGATGTCGTCGGCCAGTCCCGCTCCGTCGATGATGGTGGTCTCTTCCTTGCTGATCTGGATCTTCTTGGCCGCGCCCAGCTCGTTTAAGGTCGCCTTCTCCAGCGAGAGGCCCACCTCCTCGGAGATGACGGTGCCGCCGGTCAAGATGGCGATGTCCTGCAGCATGGCCTTGCGCCGATCGCCAAAGCCCGGGGCCTTGACCGCGCATACCTTGATGATGCCGCGCAGGCTGTTGACCACGAGCGTGGCCAGCGCCTCGCCCTCGATGTCCTCGGCCACGATCAACAGCGGCTTGCCCGCCTTGGCCACCGCCTCGAGCACCGGCAAGAGATCGCGCACGTTGCTGATCTTCTTGTCGTGCAGCAGGATGTAGGGGTCTTCGAGCTCGGCCTTCTGGCTCTGCTGGTTGTTGATGAAGTAGGGCGAGAGGTAGCCGCGGTCAAACTGCATGCCCTCGACCACGTCGAGCTCGTTGTGCAGGCTCTTGCCTTCCTCGACGGTGATCACCCCTTCCTTGCCGACCTTCTCCATCGCCTCAGCGATGATCTGCCCGATCGACTCCTCGGCGTTGGCCGAGATGGTGCCCACCTGGGCGATCTCTTTGTTGGTCGAGCAGGGGCGCGAGAGCGTCTTGAGCTCCTCGACCGCCGCCTCGACCGCCTTGTCGATGCCGCGCTTCAAGTCCATCGGGTTCATGCCGGCGGCCACCGCCTTCAAGCCCTCGCGCACCATCGCCTGCGCCAGCACCGTTGCGGTGGTGGTGCCGTCGCCCGCCACATCACTGGTCTTGGAGGCGACCTCCTTGACCATCTGCGCACCCATGTTCTCGAACTTGTCCTTGAGCTCGATCTCCTTGGCCACCGAGACCCCGTCCTTGGTCACCGTCGGCGCCCCGAAGCTCTTCTCCAGCACCACGTTGCGCCCCTTGGGACCGAGCGTCACCTTCACGGCGTTGGCTAAGATGTTGACACCATGCAGAATGCGCGTCCGCGCGTGCTCACCAAACTGAATTTCCTTCGCAGTCATTGCAACCTCACCTCAATGGAATCGTTAGACGGTTTCGACCTCTAAGAAATCTTGAGCTCCGCGTTCACTCCACGATGCCCATGATGTCTTCCTCGCGCATCACGAGGAACTCGTCGCCTGCCAGCTTCACCTCGGTACCCGAGTACTTGCCGAACAGGACGCGATCGCCGACCTTGACGTCCAGGGGGCGGACCTCGCCGTTGTCGAGCAGCTTGCCGCGGCCGATGGCGAGCACCTCGCCCTGAATCGGCTTCTCGGCAGCCGAATCGGGGATGACGATGCCGCCCGCAGAGGTGCGCTCCTCCGGCGAACGGCGAACGATGACGCGATCATGCAGAGGACGGATGTTCATCTTGCATCTATCTCCTTGTGGATCTCGATGGGACCATGGGTCGAAAGTGGCAGCACTCGATCATCACGAGTGCTAACGGAGCGCTAATAATGTAGTCCAGAATTCTTCGACGTCAAGGGCGCGTGTCACTGCGGTTCTGCACGTGCCCGTCGGCGTCATGGCGGCATCCGAGTATTTCTCCTGCACATGAACAAAGTTGAGATAATTTATTGAATTGGAGGTTGCCGGGGGGGCCTTCATGTCCTATTCGTTTAGTTTACGCGCGGGAGCTTTGGTCCACGCGGGACCGGTTCGAGCGCCTGCGGCACCGTTTGCCGCGTCGAGCACGAGGCGCTCATCGCGCAATATCACCTGGACACGCGCCGCCAAGCAGCAGACCGACCACTCATAATGACAGAACGAGCTCGAGCCGGCGGCCTACGGGTTGTGAGGGCACTTTACGACCTGGTGCGTGACGAGATCGCGCCCGGTACAGGCATCGACGCGGAGGGGTTCTGGGCGTCGCTCGAGGCAATCGTACGCGAGCTCGGTCCCCGCACAAGGGTGCTGCTCGCAGAGCGCGACAGGCTGCAGGCGCAGATCGACGCCTGGCACCGAGAGAATCCAGGGCCGCTCCGCGACCTTCCGGCATACAAGGCCTTTCTGCAGCGGATCGGGTACCTGGTACCGGAGGGTGAAGACTTCAACGTCTCCACGCACTCAGTCGACCCGGAGATTGCCCGTATTGCCGGCCCCCAGCTGGTGGTCCCCGTCGACAACGCACGCTATGCGCTAAATGCCGCCAATGCCCGCTGGGGTAGTCTATACGATGCCCTTTACGGAACCGATGTCATCGCGGATGACGAAGGAGCCGAATGCGGACAGGCGTACAACCCGATTCGAGGCGCAAGAGTCGTAGCCTACGCCAACGCCTTTCTCGACCAGGTCGTCCCTCTCGCCCAAGGGGTCCACGGGCACGTCACGGGCCACCGCGTGGTGGAAGGCCGGCTGGTCGTCACCCTCTCCGATGGGCCGGAGACGGAGCTGGCGGATCCTGGTGTCTTCGCGGGACTGCGAGAAAGCGGGGGGCGGCTGACCAACATCCTTCTGAGCCATCACGGCTTGCACATCGATATCCAGATCGACCCGGAGCATCCCGTTGGGAGGGCGAGCCCCGCCGGAGTGAAGGACGTCGTCGTTGAGGCGGCGGTGACCACGATCCAAGACTGCGAGGACTCCGTGGCGGCCGTTGACGCAGCGGACAAGGTCCAGGTTTACCGCAATTGGCTCGGTCTCATGCGCGGTGATCTGCAGGCCGCCTTCACGAAGAACGGTCGAAGTGTGAAACGACTGCTCGCAGCGGACCGAACCTACAGGACTCCAGACGGCTTGGAGCTCGTCCTGGCGGGGCGCAGCCTGATGTTGATCCGCAACGTTGGGCACCTCATGACGACCGATGCCGTGCTTACGGACTCCGGGGAGGAGATCCCCGA
Source organism: uncultured Gammaproteobacteria bacterium (assembly GCA_963824085.1). Taxonomy (GTDB): domain Bacteria; phylum Pseudomonadota; class Gammaproteobacteria; order Chromatiales; family Chromatiaceae; genus JARRNE01. Next base: position 405,155 of record CAWGNT010000023.1, on the reverse strand, counting down.
GGGCATCCTCGACGGCATGGTCACGGCCTTTGCCGCGGTGCACGACCTCAAGGGCCTCGGGCCACATCGGAATTCGCGCACGGGAAGCATTTATGTCGTCAAGCCCAAGATGCACGGTCCCGACGAGGTGGCGCTTGCGGTGGAGCTCTTTGGTCGCATTGAAGACGCGCTCGGCCTGGAGCCGAACACCATCAAGATAGGCATCATGGACGAAGAGCGCCGAACGACGGTCAATCTCAGGGCATGCATCCGCGTCGCACGCGAACGAGTCATCTTTATCAATACCGGCTTTCTTGATCGCACCGGAGACGAAATCCATACGGCAATGGAGGCGGGGCCCGTGCTCCGCAAGGGTGAGATGAAGCATGCCCCATGGCTGCTCGCTTACGAGGACTGGAACGTCGACGTCGGCCTCGCCTGCGGTCTACCGGGGCGCGCCCAGATCGGTAAAGGGATGTGGACCATGCCTGACGAGATGCGGGCAATGGTCGAGAACAAGCTCGGCCATCCTACGGCCGGAGCCAGCTGCGCCTGGGTCCCCTCGCCCACTGCCGCCACACTGCACGCCATGCATTACCATATGGTGGACGTCGCCGCGCGTCAGTCCGAGCTGGCGGCGGGTGGGCCTCGGGCCGAGCTGGACGCCATCCTGGAGATCCCGGTAGTCGACTCGTCGCGATGGACCGCGGAGGAGATCCAAGAGGAGCTGGACAACAACTGTCAGGGCATCCTCGGCTACGTGGTGCGCTGGATCGACCAGGGGGTCGGATGCTCCAAGGTACCGGACATCGATGACATCGGGCTGATGGAAGACAGGGCGACCCTGCGGATCTCGAGCCAACATATCGCCAACTGGCTGCATCACGGCATCGTCAGCCGCGATCAGGTGACGGCCACGCTAAGGCGCATGGCGGTTATCGTCGACCGCCAAAATGCAAGGGATTCCACTTATCGGTCCATGGCCCCCGGTTACGAAGGCGTCGCATTCGAAGCAGCGTGCGACCTGATCTTCGAGGGACGAGCCGCCCCGAACGGATATACCGAACCGACCTTGCACGCGCGCCGGAGAGAAGCGAAAAGCCGCGCGGGGTCTCAGTCGGCATAAGGCACGCACTTTCGGCGCGTACGTGGCTGCTGCGCGCCGGAAGGCGAGGAGACCAGGCTCACGGAAGGGCAGACAGCCCATCACCGAAGCATTAGACATCCACCCAAAGGTGGAGGAGGGATACATGAGTGCCGTGCAAATCGCCGACCGACGGGTCGAGCTAAACGCGAAGGGGCATTTGGCGCGATTCGACGACTGGGATAGGGACGTAGCCGAGGGCTTGGCCGAAGCGGAAGGATTGACTCTTACGAAGTGTCACTGGGCCGTCATCGAGTTTCTGCGGGATTACTACGCCACCTTCGAGCATCCGCCGTCACCGCGCTTGATTATCAAGGCCGTCGGCGCGCAGCTCACGATGAACGCCCCCTGCACCCGCAAGACTCTCGATGCCTTATTCCCCGACGGGGGATGCAAACAGGCGTGCCGAGTCGCAGGCCTGCCGGACTATTACTGCCACGCGTTGTGACCGTCGACGCTGCCCGTCTCCAGATGGGGCGGGCAGTAGAGACGGCCCTCGCCGTCGCCGCCCCGCGACATGCCGCTCAGCATTCTCCGACGAGTTGCACCCGCCCTTGCTCGTCGACGGACTCCAATCGCACATCGAAGCCCCACAAACGGCGCAAGTGCTTGAGCATCTCATCCGAGGTGTCCGCCAAGGGGCGGCGGTTGTAGCGAAAGTGGCGCAAGGTCAGAGATCGGTCGCCGCGCCGATCGACGTTGAAAACCTGGATGTTCGGCTCGCGACTGCCGAGGTTGTACTGGTCGGCCAGGGCCTGGCGCAGTGCACGGTAGCCCGCATCCTCATGGATTGCGGTCACCTCCAGGCTGTCCTCGCGGTCGTCGTCGCACACGGAGAACAAGTGAAACTCGCGCATTAGCCGCGGCGACAGGAACTGGGCGATGAAGCTCTCGTCCTTGAAGTTCCGCATCGCGAAATCAAGGACCTTCTGCCAGTCCTGACCCGCGATGTCCGGGAACCAGAACCGATCCTCGTCGGTCGGCTCCTCGCAGATGCGGCGGATGTCCCGCATCATGGCAAATCCGAGGGCGTATGGATTGATGCCGCCGTAGTACGGCACATCGAAGGGAGGCTGCATGACGACGTTCGTGTGCGACTGCAGGAACTCCATCATGAAGCCGTCGGAGATGAAGCCTTCGTCGTAGAGGTGGTTCAGCAGCGTGTAGTGCCAAAAGGTCGCCCAACCCTCGTTCATGACCTGGGTCTGGCGCTGGGGATAGAAGTACTGTCCGACTTTGCGCACGATGCGGACCACCTCCCTCTGCCAGGGCTCCAGCAGGGGGGCATTCTTCTCGATGAAATAGAGGATGTTCTCCTGGGGCTCCTCCGGCCAGCGATCGTCGCGCCGCGCGGACGCACCTGTCTCGTGCACAGGCAAGGTTCGCCAGATGTCATTGACCTGCGCCTGCAGATAGGTTTCCCGCTCCTCCTGACGCTTCTGCTCCTCGGCCATTGACAAGGGCGACGGCCGCTTGTACCGGTCCACGCCGTGGTTCATCAGCGCATGGCAGGAGTCGAGGAGCAGCTCCACCTCCTCCTGGCCATACCGCTCCTCGCACTGAGCGATGTACTTGCGGGCAAATACGAGGTAATCGATGATCGCGTCGGCGCTGGTCCAGGTCCGAAACAGATAGTTCCCCTTGAAGAAGCTGTTGTGTCCGTAACAGGCGTGGGCGATCACCAGGGCCTGCATGGGCAGCGTGTTCTCCTCCATGAGATAGGCGATACATGGGTCAGCGTTGATCACTATCTCGTAGGCAAGGCCCATCTGTCCGCGGCGGTAGGTCTGCTCCGTAGCGACGAACTGCTTGCCGAAGGACCAATGATGATAGTTGATCGGCAGCCCGACCGAGGAGTAGGCGTCGATCATCTGCTCCGAGCTGATCACCTCCACCTGATTGGCATAGGTATCGAGTCCGTAGACCTCATGAGCGATGCGACCAATCTCACGATCGAACCGCTCGAGAAGGGGAAAGCTCCACTCGGAGGAGTCGGAAATGATTCGGTCCGTCATGCCTCTCGTCTCTTAAACAGCTCCCGGAACACGGGGTAGATGTCCTCCGGTCCCTCGATTTCTTGCATGGCGAAATGAGGATGGACGGCCGTCACGTCCTGGTAGGCGTACCAGAGACTCTGATGCTGCCGCGGCGTGATCTCCACATAGGCGTAGTAACGCATCAGCGGCAGCAGCCTGGTGATCAGGATCTCGCGGCACACCGTGGAATCCGAATCCCAATTGTCCCCGTCCGACGCCTGCGCGGCGTAGATGTTCCAGACGCTGCTGTCGTAGCGCTCACGCAGGATGTCATAGGCCAGGTTCAGGGAGCTGGATACCACGGTCCCGCCGGTCTCTCGGGAATAGAAGAATTCCTGCTCGTCAACCTCTTGGGCGATCGTGTGGTGGCGGATGAAGACAACATCGATCTTGTCGTAGTTCCTCTGCAAGAACAGGTAGAGCAGGATGAAGAAGCGTTTCGCGAGATTCTTTCGGACCTGGTCCATGGAGCCGGACACATCCATGATGCAGAGCATTACGGCCTTGCTCGTCGGCTCCGGCTGCTTGGTGAAGCTCTGATAGCGCAGATCGAAGGTGTCGATGAAGGGGAGCGCGGCAAGCCGCGTCTTCAGGCGATCAATCTCCTCAAGCAGTGCGAGGACCCGCTCATCGTCCTCCCCGATGCCCCGGGCCAGCAGACCTTCCAGCTCGCGCTCGGCCTCCCGAAGCCTGATCCGGTAGGGGGCGCCCAGCGCGGTCCGGCGGGCGATGGCGCCCTTGAGGGAGCGCACAACATCGATGTTGGCGGGGGCGCCGTCCGTGGTGTACCCCGCGCGCACGGGCTTGAACTCCGTCGTGCCCATGAGCTGGTTGCGCACCAGGTTCGGGAGCTCGAGATCGTCGAAGAGGAGGTCCATGAACTCGTCACGGGAAAGCTCGAAGATGAAGTCATCCTCGCCCGTACCCGAGTTCCCGGCCCGACCACGGCCTCCTCCGCTTCCGGAACCTTCCTCGGGGCGAGGGATGCGGTCGCCGGGCAAGAAGTCCTTATTGCCCGGATGGACCATCTCCCGTGTTCCCCCTGGACCGTGGCGGAATACGGGTTCGGAGATATCGCGCGACGGAATCCCAACCTTCTCGCCGCTGTCCATGTCGGTGATGCTGCGCCGGTTGACGGCATCCGCCACTGCGCGCTTGAGCTGCGTCTTATAGCGACGGATGAACCTTTGGCGATTCACCGTGCTCTTATTCTTGCCGTTCAGCCGTCGGTCGATAAACTGGGACATAAGGTTACTGCTTCGCTCCCGGGCGCCGCCGATGAGCCGCGCTCAGCGATAAAAAGGACGCGCTTGCGCCGTCATGGGATCAAGCCCCACGACGACGCGGGGGGGGCGTCTGCATACCCCCCACCTCCATGGCACGCGAGCTCCGGCGTTGGCCATCCAAGAGGAGCTCCGCCCTCCCCAGGCGATTTCCGTCAAATCCAATACCACCTTGCTGGTCTTTTCGCCCGCCTTCGGCGTCACGCCGGCAGTCACATAGCCCGGCTATGCCCCTGCCGTCGCTTCTTGAGGGCAAACGAAAATCCTGTGCCATTCGGTACTTGATTTTCCGGCAATCGCCTTATTGGGACTTCCTGACCCGGAGGTACCACTCCGACAGCAGACGAACCTGCTTGGCCGTGTATCCCTTGTCAACCATGCGATCGACAAACTGGTCGTGTTTCTTCTGCTCCTCAGCGGAAGACTTTGCGTTGAACGAAATGACCGGCAGCAGCTCCTCTGTGTTCGAGAACATCTTCTTCTCGATCACCACCCGCAGCTTTTCGTAGCTGGTCCACTTCGGGTTGGCACCTGCGTTGTTGGCACGCGCGCGCAGCACAAAGTTGACGATCTCGTTACGGAAGTCCTTCGGATTGGAGATTCCGGCGGGCTTCTCGATCTTCTCGAGCTCTTCGTTGAGGGCAGCGCGGTTCATCATCTCTCCGGTATCGGGATCGCGATATTCCTGGTCCTGAATCCAGTAGTCCGCGTACGTCACATACCGGTCGAAGATGTTCTGACCGTACTCGGAGTACGACTCAAGGTAGGCGGTCTGCAGCTCCTTGCCGATGAACTCCGCGTAGCGCGGCGCCAGATATTGCTTGAGGTAGCTCAGGTAGCGCTCCTGCACCTCCGGGGGCAACTGCTCGCGGGCAATCTGCCGCTCCAGCACATACAGCAGATGCACCGGGTTGGCGGCGACCTCCGCGTGATCGAAGTTGAACACCTGAGACAGTATCTTGAAGGCGAAACGGGTCGAGATCCCAGTCATCCCTTCCTCGACTCCGGAATAGTCCCGGTACTCCTGGATCGACTTCGCCTTGGGATCCGTGTCCTTAAGGTTTTCGCCGTCGTAGACGCGCATCTTGGAGAACATGCTCGAGTTCTCCGGCTCCTTGAGACGCGTGAGCACCGAAAACTGCGCCATCATCTGCAGCGTCCCGGGCGCGCACGGCGATTCTGCCAACGAGCTGTTGCGCAGAAGCTTTTCGTAGATTTGCTTTTCCTCCGAGACCCGCAGGCAATAGGGTACCTTTACGATGAAGACGCGATCGAGGAATGCCTCGTTGTTCTTGTTGTTGCGGAACGACTGCCACTCGGACTCGTTGGAGTGCGCCAGGATGATGCCCTGAAACGGGAGCGCTGAGAGACCTTCGGTCCCGTTGTAATTACCCTCCTGGGTCGCCGTGAGAAGAGGGTGAAGCACCTTGATCGGTGCCTTGAACATCTCCACGAATTCCATCAGCCCTTGGTTCGCTCGGCACAGGGCGCCGGAGAAACTGTAGGCATCGGCGTCATGCTGCGCGAAGCGCTCCAGCTGCCGGATGTCCACCTTGCCAACGAGGGACGAGATGTCCTGATTGTTCTCGTCGCCAGGCTCGGTCTTGGCGATCGCAATCTGCTCGAGTATCGACGGATAGAGCTTGGCCACCCGAAACCTTGTGATGTCCCCGTTGTACTCCTGCAGGCGCTTTACCGCCCAAGGCGACATAACGGTGCTCAGGAAGCGTGCGGGGATGCCGTAGTCTTCCTCGAGGATCGGGCCGTCCTCCTCGGGGGAAAAGAGTCCGAGCGGCGACTCGAAGACGGGTGACCCGTCGATGGCGTAAAAGGGTACCTGCTGCATCAGCTCCTTCAGCTTTTCCGCCAAAGACGATTTGCCGCCCCCCACGGGGCCAAGCAGGTAAAGGATCTGCTTCTTCTCTTCCAGCCCCTGCGCGGCATGCTTGAGATACGACACTAGATGCTCGATCGACTCCTCCATGCCGTAAAACTCGGAGAAGGCGGGGAAGCGCTTGATGACCTTGTTCTGGAAGATCCTGCTCAGACGCGGATCATTGCGCGTATCAACCAGCTCCGGATCACCGATGGCCTGAAGCAGGCGCTCCGCGGGACCCGCATAGGCCAGAGGATCCGACTTACAGAGCTCCAGGTAGTCGCCCAGGCTCATGACTTCCTGGCGGGAAGACTCGTATCGCGCCTGGTACCGTTCAAAGATAGACATACAACACCTCACTCGAAATCTGGGGTAGGGTACGCGGGCCGCCCGCTACCGGTACCCGCAACAAAACGTGTCTCAGCATGAGGAGGAGAACAAAGAGCGCTTCCTTGTCACTTCGCAAACTCCGGGCCACCGTGGTGGACAACCCCAAGGCATCCAGTGCGTCATACCCAAATGGGCCAGTCCGCGCTCTAGGCTGGTGCCTTTGCCGGTTCCGGCCGCACCATCATGGTGCCTATGATGGACGACTCCGCCCCGGACGCAACCGCGCGTGTTTTGGGTGTTGCTTTGCGCTTGCCCGAAGTTTAGACGGGATTTCGCAAGACTGGTTCAAGCAACGCGCCAGGATGGGGCGGCCGCGAGCCCTGCTGGAGCTACACCGGAAGCCCGCACGACACCGGCCTGGGCGAACGGTGAGCTAACTGCGTGCGAACCTCGCACCCCCCCGTATGTCGTTCAAGGGGGGTTGGCGGTCAGCCCCTGCGCGGGAACGGGAAGGCGCGTCGCAGAAGAAGCCAACCCACCGCCAGTAGAGCAAGACACGCGAGAACGGTCGCGGGTTGCCCCCAGGCAACGACTGCGAGACTGAGGCCACTCAAGAGCGCGAACAGCGCGGGCGGAAGTGGATAAAGGGGCACGCGGAACGGCCGCGTCAAAGCGGGCTCCCTACGCCGGAGCTGAAACACCCCCAACACCGTAAACAGGGCGAACAGGGACAGGGTGAAGCCGGCGAAGGTAAGCACCCATTGGAATGAGTCAGTCAGGATGAGCGCCAGGGCCAGCCCCTGCTGAAGGAGCACCGCTCTTGTCGGAGCACCCCGACGGTTGTGCGCTGATAGGAACCGTAGCGCTGGCATGTCTTCGCCGATCACCTCCAGCACCCGCGGTCCGGCTAGGACCATCGCACTGATGGTGGAGACCAGGAGCAGGCTCACCACGAAGCTGAAGACCATCCCACCTTCCGCTCCGAAGGCATTGGCGGCCGATATAGCCCCAACCTCGACCGTGCCGGCAAGCTCCGCCAGACTTGTCGTGCGAAGGAAGGTGGCGTTGAGCAACAGATAGAGCACAGTCACGACGACGGTTCCATCGATCAGAGCGCGGGGCACCACGCGGCGGGGATCTCGGACCTCGCCGACCACGTAGGCTGCCGCGTTCCAGCCGGAATAGGCGTATGAGACGTAGATCAACGACAGGGCAAACGGAGTACTCAGCACGGCGTCCAGGGTGTCGCTGGTCGGAGCCAGCGACAGGCTCTCCGGCACCCTGCCGTAGAAGAGTCCTCCCCAGCAGAAGAGGACCACCACGCAAACTTTGGCAAGCGTTGCCGCGACCTGAAATCTCGCGCCGAGCGTCACGTCGAAGGCGTGAAGTCCGGTGACCAGGAGGACCGTCCCTATGGCCAGCACCATCGGATCGAGCGGCAGGAACGTCCCTGCATAGCGACCGAGCGCCATCGCCGCAAGGGCGACGGGTGCAGAGAAACCAACCGTCACCGAGATCCAACCCGCGAGCTGACCGAGGGCGGGATGGTAGATACGGGACAGAAAGTGGTACTCCCCGCCGGAGCGCGGCAGTGCGGCCGCCAGCTCCGCGTAGGACAAGGCACCGCAAAGTGCCACCAGCCCCCCGAGGATCCACAGGAGCATTAGCGCGGCACCATCCGGCACCGCATCCGCCTGGAGACCCAGGGTGGTGAACACCCCGGTCCCTATCATGTTGGCGATCACGAGCATGACCGCCGTCGGATAGCCGATGAAGCGGCGGCGACCGTTCACTTGCTTATGTCGGATCGACGGGTCGCAGTCCGTATCGGTCAGCCTCTAAGGCCCGAACCGCAACGAGGAGCAGCCTTGCTGCTATGCCTTCGAGCCGGAGTCCGAGCGACCTTTCCCTCCGAGCAACGGCGCCAGGAGATCGATCGGGAGGGGAAAGACGATGGTGGACGACTTGTCCCCCGCCACCGCGGTGAGGGTCTCCATGTACCGCAGCTGGATAGCCTGGGGCTGTTGAGCCAGGATAGTTGCGGCCTGCATCAGCTTCTCCGCCGCCTGCATCTCCCCGTCCGCATGGATCACCTTGGCGCGTCGGGTCCGCTCCGCCTCTGCCTGACGAGCAATCGCCCGGATCATGCTCTCATCCAGGTCCACGTGCTTGATCTCGACGTTCGCGACCTTGATCCCCCAGGCGTCCGTCTGCGTGTCTAAGATCTCGCGGATGTCATCGTTGAGCTTGTCCCGTTCCGCCAGCATCTCGTCCAGCTCATGCTGGCCGAGCACCGAGCGGAGCGTTGTTTGGGCGAGCTGGCTGGTAGCCGCAAGATAGTCCTCCACTTGGATGATCGCCTTCTCCGGGTCGATGACGCGGAAGTAGACCACCGCATTCACCTTCACCGAGACATTGTCGCGGGAGATGACGTCCTGGCTCGGCACGTCCATAACGATCACCCGCAAGTCGACCTTCACGATCTGCTGAACAAACGGAATGATGATGATCATCCCCGGGCCCTTCACCATCCAGAAACGCCCGAGGGTGAAGACCACACCCCGCTCGTACTCGCGCAGGATCTTGATCGCGGAGGCAAGCAGGATCACAAGGACGGTGATGACGACGGCATAGACTTCGAACGGCATGATGAGGCCTCCTGCTCTTTACGTTTTGGGTTTGACCAACAACACCAGGCCATCACGGCCGGTAACCATAATCTGTTCTCCAGCGCTGATCGGGACCTCGCTACGGGCCGACCAGACCTCTCCGTGCAGGCGCACACTGCCCTTGCCGTTAAAGCTGGACATCGCCCGCCCGGTTGCGCCTACCAACTCCTCCGACCCGCTCACGACCGGTCGCCGGTGCGACCTGAGTGCCATGCTGACGACAAAAAACAGAAGCACTGCGCTGACTGCCGCAAAGGAGAGGATAAGAGAGATGGAAAGCCCGAAGCCGGGCGCCCCCGTATCTATGAGCATGAGAGACCCCACAACAAAGGCGGCGACGCCGCCCACCCCCAAGGCACCAAAGCTCGGCATGAAGGCCTCGGCCACCATGAGCGCCAGACCGAGCAACATGAGCGCCATGCCCGCGTAGTTGACCGGCAGAAGCTGAAAGGCATAGAGCGCCAACACTAGGCTGACCACGCCGACCGTGCCTGGCAGCACGGCGCCTGGATTCGAGAACTCATAGATGAGCCCGTAGATCCCCACCAGCATGAGGACATAGGCCACGTTGGGATTGCTTATGAAGGAAAGGAGACGGCTCTGCCAATCAGGCGCCACCTCGACCAAGCGTAGGTCGCGGGTATCCAATGTCACCTCCCCGCCAGCCACCTTGACCACGCGCCCGTTGATCTTCTTGAGCAGATCATCGAGGTCGCTCGCCATCAGATCGACTACCCCGAGCTTGACCGCCTCCGCGGCGGGGATGCTCGCGGCATCCCGCACCGCGCTCTCCGCCCACGCGGCATTGCGGCCGCGAAGCTGCGCCAGACTTCGGATGTAGGCAACCGCGTCGTTGACCAGCTTGTGGGTCATGGCATCGCCGCCGTCCGTAGGTTCAGCACCCTCCTTGCCCTTTTCCGCGGGCTCGGTCTTCTCCGGTGATTTCCCGCCGGAGAAGCCGCCAATCTGCACCGGTGTGGCCGCCCCGACGTTCGTGCCCGGCGCCATGGCGGCTACCTGACAGGCATACAGGATGTAGGTGCCGGCGCTCGCGGCACGGGCACCGCTCGGCGCCACGTAGCCGACGACGGGAACAGAGGAGGCGAGAATGGCCTTGATGATGGAGCGCATGGATGTATCGAGCCCGCCCGGAGTATCCATCCGCATGACAAGGACCTTCGCGCCCCGCTTGTTCGCATCGTCGATGGCCTCCGTCACGTACGCGCTGGTAGCGGGGCCTATGGCACCGTCTATCTTGATGAGAATCGCCTCGCCGCCGGCGCTCGTCTCGGCTCCAAATGCGATGGGAGTATGAGCGGCAAGGACAAGGCAGAGGGCGGCAGCGCACTTCATGGGCAGTTTCCCTGTTTCTTCCCTAAGGTTAGACGGAGATCGTCGAAACAGTCGCCTCGGGTAGCGTGGTTATAATCGAGGCTCATGACCCCTGTCATTCTGAAAGCCGGCAAGAGGTTCAAGACGAAGGCGGCGGAAAAACCGCGCTTTCGGATGTCATGCGCTGAGAAATCTGGGGTGGTTTTTTTGCACTGCCACGAAGGAGGGCGATCCTCGTGCACGAAGTCCGCGTCCAAGCCGAACCCTTCGACATCGCCGCCGAGCAGGAAGCCCTGTGGCGCGGGCGGCCCGAGGTCGGTGCCCTGGTGACCTTCGTTGGCCTGATGCGTGACATGAACGCGGGCGAGCGGGTCAGCCGCATGACTCTGGAGCACTACCCCGGCATGACCGAGAAGGCCCTCGCCGCCATCGCGGAGGAGGCGGCCAATCGCTGGGACCTGCAGGGCATCCGCATCGTCCACCGGGTGGGGGACCTAATGCCCCAGGACCCCATCGTGCTGGTGGCTGTCGCGAGCAGCCACCGGGGCGAGGCCTTCCGCGCCTGCGAGTTCCTGATCGATTACCTGAAAACGAAGGCGCCGTTCTGGAAGAAGGAGGTGACCGAGGCCGGCGAGCGCTGGGTCGAGGCCCGCCCCACCGACGACGAGGCGGCCGGGCGTTGGGAGGAACATCTGCCCTAGGCGCAAACCGCACCCTGCGCATCGGGATCAAGCCGCCGCCCAATCCTCGGACAGCAGCTCCGCCTGCTCCAGCACCGTCTGCGTCGCCTTCTCCTGCTTGTCCGGCGGGTAGCCGTACTTGCGCAGGATGCGCTTGACGCAGCACGCGGAGCTGCGCCCGCACGTTCTCGCGGACCGTCCAGTCGATCGTGACGTTCGCCCGCACCGTCTGCGACCAGCTCGCTGGGCGATCGTCCGCAGCGTCGTCGTCGCCGAGCACCTTCACCGCGCTGTCGTTGGTCTCCAGCGCGTCGTAGAAGGCCAGCTCGTCGTCGGAGAGCCCGAGCTGCTCGCCGCGCGCGCCGGCCTCGCGCATGTCCTTGGCGAGCTGGATCAGCTCCTCGATGACCTGCGCCGTCTCGATGGCGCGGTTCTGGTAGCGGCGGACCGACTGCTCCAGCATCTCGGCGAACGAGCGGGCCTGCACCACGTTCTTGCGTGCCGCGGGTCCGGATCTCGCCCTTGAGCAGCTTCTGCAGCAGCTCGACCGCGAGGTTCCGCTGCGGCATGCCGCGCACCTCGGCGAGGAACTCGTCCGACAGGATCGAGATGTCCGGCTTCTTGAGGCCGGCGGCGGCGAAGATGTCGACCACCTCCTCCGAGGCCACCGCCCGCGAGATGATCTGGCGGATGGCGTGGTCGAGCTCCTCCTCGGGCCGCGCGTCGCCGGGCGCGCGCTTGGCGAGCACCGCCCGCACGGCCTGGAAGAAGCCGACGTCGTCCCGGATGCGCAGCGCCTCCTCGTGCGGCACGGCCAGCGCGAACGCCTGCGACAGCTCGCTGACGGCGCGCACGCAGCGGTCCTTGCCGTCCTCCTGCGCGAGGATGTGCTCCTGCGCCGGCGGGCAGCAGGCCGAGCCGCTCCTGCGGCGTGCCGGTCGTCCACTGCGACCAGTCGAAGCCGTGGAAGAGGCCGCAGCAGATCTCGTACTTCTCCAGCATCACGGCGACGGCCTCGTCCTGGTCGAGCGCCGTCTCGCCCGTGCCGCCGCTCTCGGTGTAGGTGGCCAGCGCCTGCTTCAGCTCGTCGGCCAGGCCCAGGTAGTCCACCACCAGCCCGCCGGGCTTGTCCTTGAACACGCGGTTGACGCGCGCGATCGCCTGCATCAGCCCGTGGCCGCGCATCGGCTTGTCGACGTACATCGTGTGCAGGCTCGGCGCGTCGAAGCCGGTGAGCCACATGTCGCGCACGATGCACGATCCGGAACGGGTCGGTCGGGATCGCGGAAGCGCTTGGCCAGCGCCTCGCGCCGCGGCTTGTTGCGGATGTGCGGCTGCCAGTCGAGCGGGATCGGAGGCCGAGCCGGTCATCACGACCTTGAGCGCGCCCTGCGTCGTCGTCGTCGCTCGTGCCACTCGGGCCGCAGCGCCACGATCTCGTGGTAGAGCTCGACGCAGATGCGCCGGCTCATGCAGACGACCATCGCCTTGCCGTCCATCGCCTCGAGCCGCTTCTCGAAGTGCTCCACGAGGTCGCTGGGCGACCAGCTTCGAGCCGCTTCTCGGCGCCGACCACCGCCTCGAGCTGCGCCCACTTGGTCTTGAGCTTCTCCTTGCGCTCGACCTCCTCGCCCTCGGTCGCCTCCTCGAACTCCGGGTCGATCTTCGGCCGCTCGGCCTCGTCGAGCGCCAGCTTGGCCAGCCGGCTCTCGTAGTAGATCGGCACCGTGGCGCCGTCCTGCACCGCGCGCTGGATGTCGTAGACGCTGATGTAGTCGCCGAACACGGCGCGCGTGTTGGCGTCGGTCAGCTCGATCGGCGTGCCGGTGAAGCCGATGAACGAGGCGTTCGGCAGCGCGTCGCGCATGTGGCGCGCGAAGCCGTCGATGAAGTCGTACTGGCTGCGGTGCGCCTCGTCGGCGATCACCACGATGTTGCGCCGGTCCGAAAGCACCGGGTGCCGGTCGCCCTTCTCCTCGGGGAAGAACTTCTGGATGGTGGTGAACACCACGCCGCCGGCCGCGACCGTGAGCAGCTCGCGCAGGTCCGCGCGGTCTCGGCCTGCACCGGCGGCTGGCGCAGCAGCTCGCTGGCAGCGGGCGAAGGTGCCGAAGAGCTGGTCGTCGAGGTCGTTGCGGTCGGTGAGCACGACGATCGTCGGGTTCTCCATCGCCGGGTGCGGATGACGCGGCCGGCGTAGAAGGCCATCGTCAGGCTCTTGCCCGAGCCCTGCGTGTGCCAGACCACGCCGACGCGCCGGTCGCCGGGCTCGCCGCCCGGCTTGCGGCCGGCCTCGTAGCGGCCCGCGGGCTCGGCCACCTGGCCAGCCGCGCGCAGCAGCTGCGCCGCGCGCAGCGTCTCCTCCACCGCCACGTTCACCGCGTGGAACTGGTGGTAGCCGGCCATCTTCTTGACGAGCGCCCGCCGCCGTCGTCCTCGAACACGATGAAGTGGCGCAGCAGGTCGAGAAACCGCCGCTTCTCGAACACGCCCTCCAGCACCACCTGCAGCTCGCGGCATGGAGCGCCGGCGCGAGCTCGTCGCCCGCGATCGTGCGCCAGGGCTTGAACCACTCCCTGCCGGCGCCGAGCGACGCCGATCCGCGCCTCCACGCCGTCGGAGAGCGACCAGCACCGCGTTGGTCGCGAACAGCGCCGGGATCTCCGCCTTGTAGGTCTGCAGCTGCTGCGAAGCGCGGATCCAGATCGGTGGCGTTCTCGTCGGCCGCGTTCTTCAGCTCGATCACCGCCAGCGGCAGGCCGTTGACGAACAGCACCACGTCCGGCCGCCGCGTGTGCTTGTCCTCGACCACGTGAACTGGTTGACGGCCAGCCAGTCGTTGTTCGTCGGGATCGTCGAAGTCGATCACCCGCGCCTGCGCGCCCCCGATCGAGCCGTCGCGCGCGCGGTACTCGACCGTCACGCCGTCCACCAGCATGCGGTGCAGCGCCCGGTTGCGCTCGATCAAGTCCGCGCCTTGTGGCCGTGTCAGCTTACGGAGCGCATCTTCGAGCGCGTCGGCGGGTAAGCCCGGGTTCAGCCGGGCGAGCGCCTGCTCAGCGCGCCTTCGAGAATCGCGTCGGCATAGCTGGCTCGCCAGAGTGCCCCTTCTCCGGGTGCCGCGTCCTCCCCGCTGAGCACCGTGTAGCCGAGCGCACGCAGCCAGTCGAGAGCGGCTTCTTCGACGACGGACTCGGTGAACGCCTGCATGTTCGCCCCCGCGCTAGAGCGGAGCCAGTTGCTCGAGACGCCCCAGCCAGGCCCCAAAGTGCCGGCACTCGCGGCTCAGCCGTGTAAGGCCGATGGCCCTCGCCGCAGCCGGGCCGTGCAGCACCTTCTCGAATGACTGCAGCGCGGCGCGCAGGCGCGCCGAAGGATGGGTGGTGTGACCGTCGTTGATGTGCTCCGGGCTTGCCGCCGCCTGCCTCACCTGCCGCAGCGGTTCCGCCGCACCGCGCCACCGCGAATCGAGCTCGATCAAGCGATCGACGTCGGCGAACAGCAACCCCTCGAACTCGTAAGGCTGCACATGCGGCAAGAACCGGTCAGCGCGACACCCGGCGAGAGCCACTACCTCCCGTCCGAATTCCTGCTCGACGCACTGCGCCCGTGCCAGAGGGTCTGGCAGCGATGACGCGGCACCCACTCCCGGGAAATCGGGAGGCAGTCCATACAGGTCGAACATCGTTGTCACGTAGGTGTCCGCGCGCTCACGCAAGGTGTTGCGCAGGAAGCGCAGCACCCGGTCGCGGCTCAGCGCCCCGCCACGACCGTGGCGCGACGTTGTAATCAGCCGCGGCGAGAGAAAGACGTCGCGAGCCGCCAGCGCGGGCGCGAGCACGTCGCGCACAAAGGTTTCCTCCGTGGGGCCTTCGCCTACGACGACGACCGTGATCACGGTGCAGGCCTCCCGCCGAGGACATTCGACTTCCAGAGGTCGCCGAGGGCGTAGTCCTCGAGCCAGCCTTGGAGCCGCGTCCCGTCGAGACGCTCGAAGGTCGATGCACCGTCGGCCCGCCCGACCACGACAACGTCCTCCGGCGCTACCTCATTCAGCAAGTCGGGCGACTGCGTCGAGACGATCAGCTGGCGCGCTGTGCTGGCCTGCCGAAGTAATGCGCCCAAAACCGCGATCGCATAGGGATGCAGTCCCAGCTCCGGCTCGTCGATCAGGATGGTGTCGGGCTGGAGATGTGCGGGCTGCAGCAGCAGCGTGGCCAAGGCGATGAAGCGGAGTGTGCCGTCCGAAAGCTGACGCGGACCGCGCACCGTGTCAGGGTCGCCGGTCTCGAACCATTCGAGCTCGATGCGCTCGCCCGGCTCCGGGCGGTAAACGAAGTCACCGAAGAAGGGCGCGACCTGGCGCACGGCATCGACGATGCACCGGTACGCCTCGGGGTGCTGTTCAAAGAGCCGTCGAGTGAAGGCGGCGAGGTTGCCCGCATCCGGTTTGAGGCGCAGGTTGTCCCGGGTGGCCTGGGCTTGCCGGACGGGCGCGGCGAGGCTCGTATCGTGGAAGTGATACACACGCCATCCGGTGATGGCTGGCCTTATATAGGGTGCGAAGGTGTCGCCCTTTACGTCCCGCAGCCGCGCTTCCTCGTGCCCGCTTCCGAGTGAGTGCGTGGAAATGCCATAGACGCCGTCGAACCAGGTCCGCTCGCGCGAAAAGACGAGCTTGTCGCCAGCCGGCTGCAGTGAGACCAGGTAGCCGTTGCGGCCGAAGTAGAACTCGGCGTCGATCTGCGCGCTGCGCTTGCGGGTGCCGAATAGCAGGGCGTCCGGTCCGTCCTGCTCGCGCACGTAGAGCTGCAGCCGTTGCTCGGCCAGTTCGGCCAGCATTCGGAAGAGGCTGATGAAGTTGCTCTTGCCGGCGCCGTTCGCGCCGATCAGCACGTTCAGGCTGCGTAGCTCGAAGCTCTCGAGCGCGCGGATGGACTTGAACCCACGGACGGTGAGGCGTTTTAGCTGCGGCATGGATCAAGTGTACCGAGCAGCTAGACGTTCCGCCTCCGGGATGCGCAGCTCGCCGGAGATGAGCTTGGGGAGCAGGGTGTCGCGGACGGCGGCGAGGGTATGGGCTTCCACAGCGCTCATCAGGACTCGCTGAAGAGTCGGTGCGGCTTGCCTTTCGAAGGCCTTTAGTAATGGCGGCGGCACGACGACGACCTCCGCAGTCGAAAATGTCTTCGTGGTGATGGTGTCGAAGACTGATCCGTGAGCGGCACGGACCAGCGCATCGATCTCGTGCTGTAGACGGTAATGGAGTGCGAATGGCGTCTCGCTAGTGGTTGTCAGGGCATAGCACGTCTGGTTCATAGCCATGTCCCGGCCCAGCAGCGCCATTCGGCCAGTTGTCGCTCCACGTGCTACAACTGCTGTGCTCAGCGCGGGGATGATCTGCGCCGCGCTTTCCTCCAGACCCCGCGTCGTTATCGTCCGCTCTGTCCCTACAAGGAATGCCGCGCCGGACTGCGATACATCCTTTGCGCTTGCCCAGAGAATGCCGCCATCCCAGTACGCGGGTACGTCCGTCTTGGGCGTCCCTCCAGAGAGCAACTTGGCCTGGTCAAGAATGCTGCCCGTTCCCCAGCCCTCAGGTATCTGGCCAAGCACGGAGTAGACGAGGCGGGCGGGGAAGAGGTCGGCGAGGGGCTTGGGGAGGCCGGGGTCGCGGCCTTCGGCCTTGGCGCGGACGGGGTCGAAGTCCACGAACCACGACTTGAAGAGCGCCCGCGCCATCGCCTCCAGCGTCTCGTTCATCCGCCGGTTCAGCTCGATCTTGTCGTCCAGCGTGCCGAGGATGTGGGCGATGGCGCGTTGTTCGGGGAGCTGGCGGCAGCGGCAACTCGAGCGCGTCAGATCGCTGCGCGATTCCGAGTGACGGCTGGACGCCCGTGCTCGACGATGCCGTTGAAGCTCGGACGTCGATGCGATGCACGTAGTAGAAGTAGAGCGAAGTCGGCCTGCGTCGCGATCGAGTCCTGCACGTGATCAGTGCGACTCGAAGTCACAGCGTCGTGCATCGAGCGACGCCAGCACTTGCCGATGCGCCCTCGCACCGACGACTCGCCGGTGCGCAACGAGCGTCGCCGTCATTCGACCGAGAACTCGCTCGGACTCGATGCACGCGGCACGCGTCCACGCGCGTCGCATCGACGGTATCAGCCAGATGCGTCACCGGACATCAGCTCGACCACGTAGCTCATCGCGTCGTGACGTCGATAGCCGCGACTGCAATCGTCGCGCTCGGCAACAGCTCGCCGAACGTGGTCTCGACGCCACTCACCCGCCATACCCAAGCTCCTTCAGGTTGGCGGCAATGGCGGCATCGAGCTTCGCGGCCTCGGCCTGCTGCTCGCGCAGCGTCGCGGTGAGCCGCTGCATCTTCTCCTCGAACGGCTCGCCGTCGTCCTCCTGCGCCTCGGCGCCGACGTAGCGGCCGGGCGTGAGCACGTGGCCGTGCTTGCGCACCTCCTCCAGCGTCGCGCTCTTGCAGAAGCCGGGCACGTCGGCGTACTCGCCCGCCTCCTTCTCGCCGCGCCAGGCGTGGTAGGTGTCGGCGATGCGCGCGATGTCCTCGTCGGTCAGCTCGCGGTGGGTGCGGTCCACCATGCGGCCGAGCTTGCGGGCGTCGATGAAGAGCACGTGGCCGCGGCGGTCGCGGAACTTGCCGTTCTTGCGGTCGCGCGCGAGGAACCACAGGCACGCGGGGATCTGCGTCGAGTAGAAGAGCTGGCCCGGCAGCGCGACCATGCAGTCCACGAGGTCGGCCTCGATCAGGCTCTTGCGGATCTCGCCCTCGCCGGACTGGTTGGACGACATCGAGCCGTTGGCGAGCACGAAGCCGGCCACGCCCGCCGGCGCGAGGTGGTGGACGATGTGCTGCACCCAGGCGAAGTTGGCGTTGCCGGCGGGCGGCACGCCGTACTGCCAGCGCTTGTCGTCGCGCAGGCGCTCGCCGCCCCAGTCGGAGACGTTGAACGGCGGGTTGGCGAGGATGAAGTCGGCCTTGAGGTCGGGGTGGCGGTCGTTGTGGAAGGTGTCGCCGTGGGCGATCTGGCCCGTCGATGCCGCGGATGGCGAGGTTCATCTTGGCGAGCCGCCAGGTGGTGTAGTTCGACTCCTGGCCGTAGATCGAGATGTCGGCCCTGGCCTTGCCGCCGTTGCCGTTGCCCGTTGGCGTGCGCGCGGATGAACTCCACCGACTGCACGAACATGCCCGAGGAGCCGCAGCAGGGGTCGTAGACCCGGCCGCGGTAGGGCTCGAGCATCTCGACCAGCAGCTTGACCACGCAGCGCGGCGTGTAGAACTCGCCGCCCTTCTTGCCCTCGGCGCTCGCGAACTGCGAGAGGAAGTATTCGTAGACGCGGCCGAGCACGTCCTTGGCGCGGCTGGCCTCGTCGCCGACCTTGATGTTGCTGATCATGTCGATCAGCTGGCCGAGGCGCTGCTTGTCGAGCGCGGGGCGGGCGTAGTCCTTGGGCAGCACGCCCTTGAGCGCGGGGTTGTCGCGCTCGATGCCGGCCATGGCGTCGTCCACGAGCTGGCCGATGGTGGGCTGCCGCGCCTGGGCCTTGAGGTGCGGCCAGCGCGCCTCGGGCGGCACCCAGAAGATGCTGAGGGCGCGGTACTCGTCCGGGTCCTCGGGGTCGGCGCCCTGTCGCCTTCTCGGCTTCGAGCTTCGCGTGCTGCTCCTCGAAGGCGTCGGAGATGTACTTGAGGAAGATCAGCCCGAGGACGACGTGCTTGTACTCGGCCGCGTCCATGCTGCCGCGCAGGGCATCGGCCATCTGCCAGAGCTGGGCCTCGTAGCCGATCGTGGCGTCGGCATTGTTCTTCCTGCTTGCCTTCTTCGCCATTCGGCGTCCTCCAAGGTTAGACCGTGCGGCAGTTCGTTAGGGCACGGGTAGCATGCCCTCCCGAACGATGAATTGCACGACTGTATCGAGCCCCTGACCCGCGCGCAGATTGGTGAAGACGAACGGACGCTCGCCGCGCATCCTGCGGGCGTCGCGCTCCATCACCTCCAGGGATGCACCGACGTGGGGCGCGAGGTCGATCTTGTTGATCACCAGGAGGTCCGAGCGGGTGATGCCGGGCCCGCCCTTGCGGGGGATCTTCTCCCCTTCCGCCACGTCGATGACGTAGATGGTCAAATCCGCCAGCTCCGGGCTGAAGGTGGCGGCCAGGTTGTCGCCGCCGCTCTCGATGAAGATCAGGTCCAGGTCCGGGAAGCGCTGCTGCAGGTCCGCGACTGCCGCGAGGTTCATGGAGGCGTCCTCGCGGATCGCGGTGTGGGGACACCCGCCGGTCTCGACGCCGACGATGCGGGCCTCCTCCAGCGCCTGGCTGCGGATGAGGAACTGGGCGTCCTCCTTGGTGTAGATGTCGTTGGTGACCACGGCGATCTGGTAGCGGTCGCGCAGGCGCTTGCACAGGGCGTCGAGCAGGGCGGTCTTGCCGGAGCCGACCGGCCCGCCGACCCCGACGCGAAGGGGTGAGGTGCTCATGGGTGGTCCTCAGGAACGAAAGAGTCGGGTGTACTGGGTCTCGTGGGCGCTGCTGGCGATGGCGAGCGCGGGGCTGGAGGCGCCGATCGCGTCGTCGTCCATCGCGAGCGCCAGCGGGACGAGGCCAGGGATCTTCGCGACCAGGCGCTGCAGGATCTGCTGCCCCTGGGTTTGGCCCAGGGGGACGATCTTCACCGCCGCCAGCACCAGGTTCTCCAGCCAGCCCCAGGCGTAGCCGAGCAGGGTGTCCGATACGGGGATACTCCAGGCGGCGGCCGCGAAGGCGAACCCGGCGGCCTGGCTGCGGGTGAGGACCGGCCTCCATTCCGGCGCGCCGCGGCAGCTCCCAGGCACGGATCAGGTCCGCCAGCGCTCGGCCCCGATTCGCCTCCTCGAGGCGAAGCTCCGAGGTCTCGCGACAGGCGAGGAGCCAGTCGATCCAGGCGCCCATGGCCACGGGGTCGTTGGCGTGCGCGGCGGCGTGCATGCGTGCCAGCAGGGGAAGGTCGACGCGGGCCAAGGCGTGCTGCAGCTGATCCGCGAGCCAGGCCTCGATGTCCTGCGCGGTGCTAATCCACCCCGCCTCGACCGCCCACTCGATGCCCTGGGAATAGGTGAAGGCCCCCACCGGCAGGGAGGGGCTGACGAGGTGCATCAGCCGCAGGAGCGGCAGTACGCGCTCAATCGTGGTTATGCCCGTGTCCATGGGCATGACCGCCGTAGGCGCCGGGCTCGGGCTCGAAGGGGGCGTCCTCGACTGTCACCTCCAGACCGAGGCCGCGCACCAGGTCGTCCAGCACGTGGTCGTGCAGGTAACGGAGCCGTCCAGGCTCGATCTGCAGGGCCACGTGACGGTTCCCGAGGTGGTAGCAGGCACGGGCCAGGAGCAAGGGATCGGCGCAGGTCGCTGTCGAGACCAGCTCGGCTGCCGCCTTCACTTGCACCACGAGCCCGTCGTCACTGATTAGACAGTCACCGTCCCGCAAGGCGTCACCCCGCTCCAGGAAGATGCCCGCCTCGCGGCCATCGTCGAGCGTCAACCCGAAGGCGGCTCTTCGGCCCTTTGCGCAAGCGTCAGGGTCACGGTGGCGGCGGCCTCAACGGTCGAGCCCTGGGCTTTCCTTGTTAAACGGATCAAAGCGAAGATCGCCTGCGTTCCAAGGAAAGCCGCCACAACGACTCAGGACTGGCGGGATCTTGGACCGAATAGCCCCTACATACGCAAGAAGGTCGTCCAATCGGTTTTCGACGACGTCCCGCACGACTGCCTTGTCCACCTCCTCATAGCCGTGCACCAAGACATTGCGGAACCCAACCATTCTGGCAAGTGGTTGACTGAGGTGCTTTGGTGCCCAGCCATTCGCGACCAACAGCTCGAACAGCTGCCGATTCGTTGCGGGTTCGCCCAGCCGTTCATCCGAGACGATGTGGGAGGCGACGTCCAGCGCCGCCTGTATCGCAAGCTGGAGCGTGTGGGCTACAAAGCGCTCCTCGCGAAGGTCGCGCTCGATCAGCGCCGGATGTGCCAGCTCCCGGAGCTCCCGCACGCAGGTCTCGATGAACGCCAGCTTCTTTGCGACCAGGTCGGCGTCCGTCATGCGGCCCGTCCTCGGTCGAGACGGCGGTAACGCCGCAGGTGGGGCAGCAGATCGAAGTATTCGTTGCGGGCGCGGACCTCGAAGCGAATCCGAGCCGAAGGGTCGCGATCCAGCAGAAGAACGCCGTCTCTTAGAACGCGATGAATCAGATCCGCCGGTGCCCGATTGAGGACGACCAAGTCCACGGGTCGATCGACGGTGCCCGCCAGCTCGTCCGCCAAATCCAGCTGGAGGCCTTCAAGGGTGCGGGGCGGATCTTGCTCGAGCAGCAGGGCGACGTCGATGTCGCTCCCTGGGGTCTCGTCTCCACGAGCGTGACTCCCGAAGAGGTAAGCGCAAACTAACCCCCGCGCTCCGGACAAGGTGTCGCTGAGGAGTTTGACCAGCCGCTGATCAGCCATCTGCTGAGTATATCGGCTCGCCGGGCGACGGCTTGTGGCCAACACAGAGACGACGCGTATTCGTCACGTGAGCGTCAGAACAAAAAATACCGCTGGGCCATGGGTAGTACCTTGGCCGGCTCGCAGGTCAGCAGCTCCCCGTCAGCTCGCACCTCGTAGGTTTGAGGATCGACGTCGATTCGCGGCTGCCAGTCGTTATGGATCATGTCACCTTTGGTCAAGTGCCGGCAGTCGCGAGCCATCCCGATGAGCCGTCGGAGACCGAGCTTCTGGGGAACGCTGTCCTCCACCGCCCACTGGGACAGGAAGGTCATCGCCGTAGCCGCGAGTGCGCCGCCGTAACCGCCGAACATCAGGCGGTAATGCACCGGCTGAGGCGTGGGGATGGATGCATTGGGGTCGCCCATGGGTGCCGCCGCGATCATGCCGCCTTTGATGATAAGGGCCGGCTTGGTACCGAAGAAGGCGGGTCTCCAGAGCACCAGGTCCGCCAGCTTGCCCAGCTCCACGGATCCCACCTCATGGGCGATACCGTGGGTGATCGCTGGGTTGATGGTGTACTTGGCCACATAGCGCTTGGCACGCAGGTTATCGTGCTCGGGGGAGTCTCCACGCAGGCTCCCGCGCTGGACCTTCATCTTGTGAGCAGTCTGCCAGGTCCGGGTAATGACCTCACCGACACGGCCCATGGCCTGGGAGTCCGAGGCGATCATGGAGAAGGCGCCGAGGTCATGCAGGATGTCCTCGGCGGCAATGGTCTCGCGCCGGATGCGTGACTCGGCGAAGGCCACGTCCTCTGGGATCGAGGGGCTCAGGTGGTGACAGACCATGAGCATGTCCAAGTGCTCGTCCACCGTGTTGACCGTGTAGGGTCGGGTCGGATTGGTGGATGAGGGTAGGACGTTGGGAAGTCCTGCCGCCTTGATGATGTCCGGGGCATGTCCGCCCCCCGCCCCCTCGGTGTGGTAGGTGTGGATCGTGCGGTCCTTGAAGGCGGCCAGGGTCTGCTCGACGAACCCCGATTCGTTGAGGGTATCGGTGTGGATGGCGACCTGCACGTCCATCTTGTCGGCGACGCCCAGGCAGCAGTCGATCGCGGCCGGGGTGGTACCCCAGTCCTCGTGAAGCTTGAGCCCCATCGCCCCCGCACGGACCTGCTCCTCCAAGGCCAGCGGGAGGCTGCCGTTTCCCTTGCCCAGGAAGCCCAGGTTCATAGGCAGCCCCTCCGCTGCCTGAAGCATGCGCTGGATGTTCCATGGGCCCGGGGTGCAGGTCGTCGCGTTGGTGCCGGTGGCCGGGCCGGTCCCGCCGCCGAGCATGGTGGTGACGCCCGACATCAGGGCTTCCTCCACCTGTTGGGGACAGATGAAGTGAACATGGGAGTCGATTCCGCCGGCGGTGACGATACAGCCCTCGCCGGCAATGGCCTCGGTGCCCGGTCCGACCAGGATGTCGACTCCGGCCTGGGTGTCGGGATTGCCGGCCTTGCCGATCCCTGCGATGCGCCCCCGTTTGACACCGATGTCGGCCTTGACGATGCCCCAGTGGTCCAGGATGAGCGCGTTTGTGATTACCAGGTCGACGACCTCGGCAGAGGTGCGCTGGCACTGGCCCATGCCGTCGCGAATCACCTTACCGCCGCCGAACTTCACCTCGTCGCCGTAGACGGTGCGGTCGTCCTCAACCTGGATCCAAAGCTCCGAGTCCCCCAGCCGCACGCGATCGCCCACGGTCGGGCCGTACATCTCCGCGTAGGCCTGTCGACTGATCTTCACCATCAGGCTTCCCCCTCATCGAGTGGCCCCATGACTTTCGCGTTAAAACCGTAGACCTCCCGCGCGCCGGCATAAGCGACCAAGTCCACTGTACGGGATTGGCCGGGCTCGAAGCGCACCGCTGTCCCGGCCGGAACGTCGAGCCGGAAGCCGCGCGTCTTTTCGCGCTCGAACGCGAGGGCTGGGTTCGTCTCGTAGAAGTGGTAGTGGGAGCCGACCTGGATGGGCCGGTCGCCCGTATTGGCGACCGAGAGGGACACTCGCTGGCGACCGGCATTGAGCTCGATCTCGCCGGGGGCGGTAACGATTTCGCCTGGGATCATGTTGTTGCTCTCGAATGTTTGGATGCGGAATCGCCAACACGGTCGGCGTCGGTCGAGTCCGATGCGGCACTTAAACCACGAAGAGCACGAAGGACACGAAGGTTCTCGATGCGGTGTTCGTACCTGGGCCTTCAACTCGCCGGAGAGCTCCACCCGTTGGGCTCCCTGTTCATGCCGCCGTTCTTCTTCGTGCCTCTTCGTGTCCTTCGTGGTGAATAGCACTCTGAAGCCAAAGGATTCATGTGCCAAGCTCTCGTAAGCCAGGCGACGGCAGCAAGCAGCTTGGCGTTCTTGTCGCCTTGGCGATTTAGGCGCTCAGACGATCGGCTCGTGAACCGTCACCAACTTGGTGCCATCGGGGAAGGTCGCCTCCACCTGAACCTCCTGGATCATCTCCGGGATGCCTTCCATGACGTCGTTGCGGGTCAGCAGGGTTCGGCCGTAGTCCATGAGCTCCGCCACAGGGCGCCCCTCTCGGGCGGCTTCGAGGACAGCACAGCTGATGAAGGCCATGGCCTCCGGATAGTTGAGCTTGAGACCCTTCGCCTTGCGCCGTTCCGCCAAGAGGCCGGCGGTGAACAGCAGCAGCTTGTCTTTCTCTCGCGGTGTGAGCTCCATTTTTCACCCCCTCCGTCGGATTCTCTCATTCCCCGGCTGGTCGCTCAGGTTGCCCAGATGCGCGGCACGCAGGCGGGCCGGTCGAGCAAGCGGGGACGCAGTATGCCCCACACGGCCGTGAGCAACCGGCGCACGGGCTCGACTGCATACCCTAGACAGCGGGCGATCAACAGATCGTCGACCAGTGTTACCCCAGCAGGATCGCCGCCCGGCGTCGGCATGCCTTGGCGGACGGCCTCCAGATCATGCACGTCTGCTCCGCTCGCGACCAAGGTTCCGCAGAGCGGATATCCGCGCAACGTGCTCGGACCTGTCAGGTCGTCCTCTGCGCCCAGACGCATCCGTTCGAGCAAGATCGGCTTCCCGTCACGGTGCAGGGTGAAGGCAAGGTCCGCGCGCCCCATAGTAAACCGTTCTCGGATCGCAGGACGCCCGAAACAGTGGATCTCCCAGCCGATAAACCGGCCGTGGCCGGATAGCTCCACCTGGGTGTGCATACCGAGGTTCGTCCCCGGGAAAAGGATGTTCTCATGCGGCAGCCATTCCAACACAGTCCCGTTACCGATTCGTAACCGTTGCTGCTGCGTCGCCCGGGCGCCGGCGCTGCGGTAAAGCTTGGCCGCACCGGGTGTAGTGATCAGCACATGCGCGCCCTCGGCGAGCGCCGCGTCGATCTCCAGCCGGTCCCCACCCACCACTCCGCCGGGCGGATGGAGAAGATACAGATGACAGACGCCGCCCTCCGGGTAGAAGGGACGCTGCACCGTGAGCGGTCCCTGCTGCCGCTTGCGCACCAATACCGTGCGCCCTTCCCGCTGCTCGAACCTGAGGTCCAGGCGCGCACGCCAACCCGCCGACGCACCGGCGCCGGGTTCCGGCTCTGAGGGTGCCTCGCCCGCGCCGTTGGGCGTTTCGATCGACCTGTTGTCGCTCACGACGCGCTAAGCGGCTAGACGGACAGGTACTCCTGGATGAGGCGGTCATCGAGCTCGTTCATGGCCCCCGAGGCCATCAGACGTCCGCGATCCAGCAGCACGAAGCGGTCGGCGACCCTGCGTGCGAAAGGCAGCTTCTGCTCCACGAGCACCACCGTAAGGCCGATCTCACGGTTTAGCCGGCGAATAATATCGCCGATTTCGTGCACGATGTTCGGCTGGATTCCCTCGGTCGGCTCATCCAGGATCAGGAGCTTGGGGTCGAGCACCAACGCTCGGCCGATGGCGAGCTGCTGCTGCTGCCCGCCAGAGAGGTCGCCGCCCCGGCGCCCGAGCATGTCCCGCAGCACCGGGAAGAGCTGGAAGATAAGCTCCGGGATCGCGCGTGCTCGGTCGCGCCGCGCGGAGAGGCCGATCTGTAAGTTCTCCTCTACCGTCAACAACGGAAAGATCTGCCGACCCTGGGGCACGTAACCGATGCCGAGCCCGGCACGCGCCTCGGCGGGGAGCTTCGCGATGTCGCGATCCTCGTAGAGCAACGACCCGGACCGGAAGGGCAGGAGGCCCATGATGCACTGCATGAGGGTCGTCTTGCCCACCCCGTTGCGCCCCATCACGCAGGTGCACTGCTGCGCGGGGACTTCCAGGTCCAGATCCCAGAGGGTATGGCTCTCGCCGTAATACTGATTGACACCGTTGATCTTCAGCATGGCGGCTTGTCCTTCACTCGCCGAGATAAACCTCGACGACTCGTGGATTGTTCTGCACCTCGTCCATGGCCCCTTCCGCCAATACCCGTCCCTGGTGCAGCACCGTCACCCGCTTGGCGATGGAGCGCACGAAGTCCATGTCGTGCTCGACGACCACCACGGAATGCTTGCCCGCGAGCGAGGTCAAGAGCTCAGCGGTGCGCTCCATCTCCTGATGGGTCATGCCGGCGACGGGCTCGTCGACCAGTAGCAGCAGTGGATCCTGCATGAGGAGCATCCCGATCTCGAGCCACTGCTTTTGGCCGTGCGACAGGGCGCCCGCCGGCCGGGACGCCAGCTGCGCCAGGCCAACGATGCCCAAGACTTCTTCGATGCGCTCCTGCTGCGCACCCGAGAGCCGCGCAACGAGGGTCGCGAAGACACGCTTGTCCCCCGCCATGGCAAGCTCGAGGTTCTCGAACACCGTTTGGTGCTCGAAGACCGTGGGCTTTTGAAACTTGCGGCCGATGCCCGCCTTGGCGATCTCGGGCTCGTCCAACTTCAGCAGGTCGATCGTCTGGCCGAAGAAAACCCTCCCCGCGTCCGGGCGGGTCTTGCCGGTGACCACGTCCATCATGGTCGTCTTACCCGCCCCGTTTGGCCCGATAACACAGCGCAGCTCCCCCACGTCGACGTAAAACGACAGGTCGTCGAGGGCCTTGAACCCATCGAAGCTGACGCTCACCCCCTCCACATAGAGCAGGGTACGGTGGGAGATGTTCAGGGTCTCGGCGAGCGTCTTGCCCGGATTGAGGTACTCCCAGCGCTCGAATTGCCCGCCCATCAGCTCCCCCTACTCCGCGGCAGGAGCCCGATCAGCCCGCGCGGCAGGAACAGGGTGACCAGCACGAACAGACCGCCCAGGGCGAATAGCCAGGCCTCGGGGAACACGCCGGTGAAGTAGGTCTTGGCGTAGTTGACCAAGATCGCCCCGACCACGGCGCCGTAGAGGGTAGCGCGGCCGCCGACGGCAACCCAGATAACGAGCTCGATGGAGTTCAGCGGCGAGAACTCGCCCGGGTTGATTATGCCCACCTGGGG
Source organism: uncultured Gammaproteobacteria bacterium (assembly GCA_963824085.1). Classification (GTDB taxonomy): domain Bacteria; phylum Pseudomonadota; class Gammaproteobacteria; order Chromatiales; family Chromatiaceae; genus JARRNE01. The sequence goes on along the minus strand of CAWGNT010000023.1, from coordinate 377,872 downwards.
TACGTAGAGCGCGCCCGCAATTCCCGCCAGGGCGGCGGAAAAGGTGAAGACCCATAGCTTCACCCGCTCCACTCGGTACCCGATGAAGCGGGTGCGTGCCTCGGCATCGCGGATTGCCACCGCAACCCGACCCAAACGCGAGGCGACGACGTACCGGCAGGCCAGGTATCCAAGCGCGACGGCTAGGGCGGAGGCGAGGAACAGGCCGATCCGCGTGCTGTCGCTCTGCAGATCGAAACCCAAGATGTCCTTGAAGTCGGTGAGCCCGTTATTTCCGCCGAATCCCATCTCATTGCGAAAGAAGGCGAGCATCAGTGCATAGGTCAGCGCCTGCGTGATGATCGACAGGTAGACGCCGGTGACACGGGAGCGGAATGCCAGCCATCCGAACACGAAGGCGAGCACCCCCGGGGCCAGCACGACCATCACGGCAGCGAGCCAGAAGTGGTCGAAGCCGTGCCAGAACCACGGCAGCTCCTTCCAGTTCAGGAATACCATGAAGTCGGGCAGCACCGGATTCCCGTAGACGCCGCGATCCCCAATCTCGCGCATCAGGTACATGCCCATGGCGTAGCCGCCCAGCGCGAAGAAGGCGCCGTGCCCGAGACTCAAGATCCCCAGGTAGCCCCAGACCAGGTCTACGGCCAGCGCGAGCAGCGCGTAGGTGAGGTATTTGCCGAGCAGCGTAACGCTGTAGGTCGAGAGGTGCGCCGGGCTGGACTCCGGCACAGCCAGGTTCAGTATGGGCACAGCGATGGCGACAGCCAGCAGGAGTGCCAGCATCACCTGACCGCCTCTGTCGCCTCGCAGGGCGCTTGCCAGCCCCAGGTGCCGGAGGACGCCAGAACGCCGAGGAGCTGGAGCGCTGGCGAGGGACGCCGACGGTGGCGCTTCCGAGGGAGGGGTCGTCCCAGACACCAGGCTCAGCCTTCCGCCGCCCGTCCGCGCTGCGGGAAGAGTCCGCGCGGGCGTTTCTGGATGAACAGAATGATGAACACCAGGACCAGAATCTTGGCCAGGACCGCCCCTGACCAAGGCTCGAGCACCTTGTTCGCCACGCCGAGCGTGAGGCCGCCGACAAGGGTGCCCCAAAGGTTCCCGACCCCGCCGAACACCACCACCATGAAGGAATCGATGATGTAGCCCTGCCCCATATTGGGACCCACGTTGGTGAGCTGTGACAAGGCGACGCCTGCGATACCGGCGATACCGGCGCCGAGGCCGAAGGTGAGTGCATCGACACGACCAGAGGGCACGCCCATGGCGCGCGCCATTGCCCTGTTTTGGGACACTGCTCTGACGTGGAGCCCGAGCGCGGTCCGCTTCAGCACCAGGAGCAGCCCCACGAACACGATGAGCGCGAAGACAATGATGTAGAGCCTGTTATAGGTGATCGACAGGGCTGGGTTGATTTGGAGGGAGCCGCTCATCCAACCCGGGTTCTCAACGGTGACGTTTTGGGCGGAGATGGTGGTCCGCACCAGCTGTTGCAGGATCAGACTGATGCCGAACGTGGCCAGCAGTGTCTCGAGGGGGCGTCCGTAGAGAAATCGGATCACCAGCCGCTCGATCGCAATGCCGAACAGTCCGGACACCAAGAAGGCGGCGGGGATCGCCACGAACAAGGAGTAGGCCATCGCCTCCGGCATGGCTTGCTGCACGAGGTAGGTCGTGTAGGCGCCGATCATGATCAGCTCGCCGTGGGCCATGTTGATGACCCCCATTACCCCGAAGGTGATGGCGAGCCCGATGGCCGCCAGCACCAGTACCGATCCGAGGCTCAAACCGAAGAACAGGGTCTCGGCGGTGGCGTTGAGACGAAGTTTGAGATCGATGGTCTCCAGTGCCTTCTTGGCCGCCGCGCGAACTTCGGCGCTCGGATCGGCATTTGCGGCGGCGGTGAGTCGGTTGCGCACCACGGGCTCTAGGCTACCGGTCAGCACACCGACAGCAGACCGGCGCGTCGGAGCGTCCGCGCTTCGCAGCTCGGAAAGGGCTATGCCCGTCGCGAGCTCCTGCCGCACGGCGGCGTCCTTCTCCACGGCGAGGCGTGTGCGAAAACGCACCGCGGTCTCCGCGTCTATCCCTTCCAGCATCTCCTTGACGGCAGCCAGACGGACTGCCGCCTTCGGGTGATTGAGGCTGAGGCCTGCGATCGCCGAGCGCAGGCGACTGCGCATCTGGTTGTTGGTGACTACCTTGGCGATGTCGCGCCTCCCCACTTGTCCAAGGTCTGCGCCGGTCGCCGCGTCGGTTATCCGATAGCCTTCGCCATGCCTTGTCGCGAGCATTACCCGTTTGTCGTCCTTGCGATAGTAGAGACGCCCCTTCAGCAGTGCCCGAAGGATCTCGACGGCCCGCTCATCGCCGCTCTCGGCGATGGCAGTCACCGCCTGTTCCTTGGCCTTGAACGACCGCTCGGTGAGCGGCTGCATGGCGGCGTCTAGTCCAGTGGTCGCCGCCGCCGCACGCGCCGACAGTACCGCCAGAATGGCGAGCACGACCAGCCGCCAGCCGCCAGTCTCCAGCCGCCAGCCCTTAAAGGGTTTAAGGCCTGGCACCTCGCGGGTCCGTCCGTGTGAGCAGTTCACGAGTGATTGCGCTGACATACAAGCTGGGGGCTGAAGGCTGGTAGCTGGCGGCCCGCACCAGGCTCGCATCAATAGTTCTGACCCGAGCACTTCTTCGTCTTGGTGTTGTAGTTGCCGCAGGAGATCGGGGGCCTCCAGTCGGCGATGATGTCCTTCGAGCCAGGGAGATAGTCGGACCAGGCATCCCCGGGGACCTCCTTGTCGGTCTGCCAGACGACCTGGAACTGACCGTCGTCCTGAATCTCGCCGATCAGCACCGGCTTGGTGATGTGGTGATTGGGAAGCAGCTTCGCCGTCCCGCCCGTGAGGTTGGGAACCTCGAGCCCGATGATGGCCGCAGCCACCTTGTCGGGGTCGGTGGTGCCCGCTTTCTCTACCGCCTTCACCCAGAGATTGAAGCCGATGTAGTGGGCCTCCATGGGGTCGTTCGTCACGCGCTTGGGGTCCTTGATGAAGCTGTGCCACTCCTTGATGAATTTCTCATTGGCAGGCGTGTCCACGCTCATGAAGTAGTTCCAGGCGGCAAGGTGGCCCACCAGGGGCTTGGTATCGATGCCGGAAAGCTCCTCCTCGCCCACGGAGAAGGCGACCACGGGAATGTCCTCCGCCGAGACGCCCTGATTGCCTAGCTCCTTGTAAAAAGGCACGTTGGCATCACCGTTGACGGTGGAAACCACCGCGGTCTTCTTACCCTGTGAGCCGAACTTCTTGATCTCCGCGACAATGGACTGCCAGTCCGAGTATCCGAAGGGCGTGTAGTTGATCATGATGTCCTCGTCCTTGACCCCTTTCTGCTTGAGGTAGGCCTCGAGGATCTTGTTGGTGGTGCGGGGATAGACGTAGTCCGTGCCTGCAAGCACCCAGCGCTCCACCCCCAGGTCGTTCATGAGGTAGTCCACCGCCGGGATCGCCTGCTGGTTAGGTGCGGCTCCGGTATAGAAGACGTTCTTCGAGGACTCCTCGCCCTCGTACTGGACCGGATAGAAGAGCAGCCCGTCCAGTTCCTCGAACACTGGAAGTACCGACTTGCGGGACACGGAAGTCCAGCATCCGAAGACCACCGCGACCTTGTCCTTTTCCAGGAGCTCCCGCGCCTTCTCGGCGAAGAGCGGCCAGTTGGAGGCCGGATCGACCACGACCGGCTCCAGCTTCTTCCCCAACAGTCCTCCCTTCTTGTTTTGCTCGTCGATGAGCATGAGCATCGTGTCCTTGAGCGTCGTCTCGCTGATGGCCATGGTGCCGGACAGCGAGTGCAGGATACCTACCTTGATGGTGTCCGCGGCCGCAGCCAGTCCGGAAAGAGCGAGCGCCAACCCCGCGCTCGCGCCCACGATGGATGCCTTGATGAAGTTGCGTCTCCGCATGCTCTCGACTCCCGATGGTTTGGTTCTTGGAACGGCGGTGCACACGCTTCCGCCTCGGTCACGGATGCGACGGCCGTGCCAGACGGTTAACAGGTTGTTATCAGAAGGAAACGGGGCTCAAAACGGAACGCGACCAAAGCGCATCGCACCATTATCGTGCGCCCGGCCCAGGATTGTGCATCACTTACGCACCAGTAACGAGCGCTCTGTTAGGCCGAATGGAGTACCGCAGTGCCTGACAACAAACGCTCGGTACAGGTGCGACGCCGCGAGGAGTGGCGTGAGGCTCGGGTCGAACAGCTAAAGAGTCATAGCCTGGACCTCGAGAACCGGGACGACGGGAGCCGGTGAGGGCCCGGTTTTATCGACTGGCGACTCCACGGACGAAAATAAATGCCGGAGTAGCTTGGAAAAGGCGCATACTGCCGGTCGGCCGAGCTGCGGCGTACGAGCACGCCCTCGTGTTCGGCCCCACTGATAACATAGGAGAGATCGAATGAAGAAACTTGCTACCGCGGCGGCGATTGCCGCTCTGCTTGGTGTGTCCGCCACCGCGAGTGCTTGGTGGGGCGGCGGCCCGTGGGGTGGCGGCCCCGGCTACGGCTCCGGGGGCAACGACTGGTGGAACGACATGATGGGCGACGGCTACGGCGACTTCAACATGAACATGTCCGGTGGCGGGCATGGCTCGGGTCGCGGCTATAACCGCTACCGCAATAACTACGGCTACGGCTACGGCCCGTACGGTTGGGGCGGTGGATACCCAGGTGGCTGGGGCGGCGGATATCCCGGGTACGGTGGGTACGGCGGCTACCCCTATGCCGCGCCGGTCGCTCCAGTTGTCCCGGCGGTTCCGGCTGCCCCAGCCCAGACTAGATAAGGAATTGTTGCCAAGCTGAAGGCGCTCTGATGCACAGGGAGGTGCGTCGATTTTTTGGCGTTCGGCGGATGGCCGCACGCAAGCCATTGATGAGAAGTTGTGCTTGGTTGGTCCGACTGCTCCAACAATGGCCAGCCGACAGTGACCGGTTGCGTTCGTAATATCCCGGACGAGACGAACATCCGCGGCCTATTTTCTCGCAAAGGCGTGGTTCACCGAGTACGGCGGGTTTCAGGGAAACTTGTCGCGGGTCGTGCGAGCTTGGGTATGCTGAGCCGAGCTCGGAAGACTTGGCAAGCGCCATCACAGGTCGCGATTGGCATGCGTTCAACCGATCGATCATCCGTGTCGACCCCGGTCGCGAGAAGCCGCCCACACGTTCACCCGAAAAGCCCCCTTCCCACACAGTATCCTGCCGGATGACGAAATGCCCAGCAACCTGCCTCGACGCCGATATGAAGTCGCCTTAGTGGAGAAAGCCACCATGTCCGTTGGCGGCCAGGGAGGAGGAGATTGGTACCGCTACGTGCTCTCGAGCGGAAGCGCCCAGATTACCGGGCTTCACCGCGGGACACTGGAAGAGGTGACAGATTACGCGAGAGGCTGCGCGGAAGGGTTCAATTTCCGCAGGGCGACCGGGAAGAGCGTGCGCGTGCTGGCCTACAGAAAGAAGCATTGACCGTTAGCTCACAATCGCTGCGCCTCACGGCGGATTCTCGACGATAAGAATGTAGCCGCGCGACTTGCTCCGGTTCGCCATCTGCCGAGGAATCAGGGTCGCTGAGAGATGGCGCTGGCAGTAAGTTGCGAGCCGCATGAAGCTTCGCCGTCCCGGATCGGCAAGGATTGCCTTTTTCACACCGAGCGAGAGCCCCCGCTCGATTAATCGACGAAGCTGCGTTCCCAGTTCTGGCCAAAAGCAAATATCGCCACCCAACAGAAGGTCGTGCGCTGCGAGTCGTCGATCTGTAATACCGTCGAAGCGCGCTTGCTCGGTCTGGACGGAAACGCCGTTGAGCCGCGCATGCGCCGTCACATAGGGAAACACCTCCGCGTCCGCATCGGTCAACATGACTTCGACGCAAAACCGCTTTGCGCAAAAGATACCCAGCAGCCCCCACCCGCACCCGATTTCCATGACGCGGCGATCCTGTCCCAAGGGATATCCTTCCAGAAACTCCATGAGCATGAAGGTGGATTGCCAGACCCGCGTCCCGTGAAGTGATGGCCCGGGGCCACGCTTGTTCAAGGAACGTATGATTGGATGTGTCGGCTTTAGGATTTGAACGCCGTGCGTGCTACGCACGTGTGCAAGCGACACTAGACACCCTCCAGGACTGCGGGGGCGCGCTTCCTCAATGCTCGCGACTCCGCACCCACGCCAGCAGCTCATCTCGTACCTTGGGATCATGGACACTGGCGATGTCCAATCGCAGTTCGTCAATGCTCTGCGTGAGCCCATCGGTTTGGGCGAGCTGGTAGAGAGCCTGGGCGCCGGCTGTCGACCCTCCAAAAAAGCCGGCGATCCTGCGTATACGTTCTGGCAGGTGCCCCATGTCGGTCAGCCCATACCTGTGCGCAAACGCACCGCGCGACACGGCGTCCGCGGTCGATTCGGTCATGTGCGGGTCCTCGTTCTGACACAAATGGTCCGCTCCTTGCCCGGAGCGGGTCGGAAACGCCCCGACGGTCCAATCAGGGCGGGCATCCGAGAACAGGCTACTCGGCTGCGAAAGGATGCATCCTGCACGGGCGGGGTCGGGATCGAGCTGTTCTGCGGGGTCTGCAACGCAAACCCGGCAGAACGCCGTCACCGAATGGCTGTCAGACTAGCACATCTACTGCTGCGGCAGCCGACCCGAGGTGCGTTTCCCCCGGGAAAGACGCCACGAAAACTATTGTGGCTTTTGCTCTGAACAGCTGTTAGTGTGGCAGATTGAAAGGACGGACGAATCTCCGATCGCAACAAGACGTTGCGTCTACCGCCGAAATCCCACTTGTTTCCCGCGAGATCCCTAGCCGTTGCCTCCTAATGCCGCCATTGCGGCAACCTGCTGTCGAAGAAATTCTTGTGCTTGGTGTTTTTCGATAGTGTCAAGTTGAACCAATGCACACAATTCCGAGAGACAGTCAGAGATGAATATTTACGTAGGCAACCTTCCCTATAGCGTCACAGACGGCGATCTGCGCGAGACCTTCTCGCGCTTTGGCGAAGTTTCGCAAGTCAATCTGATCACCGATAAGTTCACCGGTGAATCCAAAGGCTTCGCCTTTGTTGACATGACCAACAATTCGCAGGCCGATGCGGCGATCAAAGGCCTTAATGGAACCGACATGAAGGGCCGCAACATCACGGTCAACCAGGCGAAGCCAAAGAGCGACCGCCCCTCACCCTCGCGGGGCCACCGCTACTAACGCCCTCGCGGCTTGCGCCCTCGGCCGGTCCCGGACTGCGCTTGGGTGATCGGCGAGGACAGAGCCCGGCTTGCGCCGGGCTTTCTTTGAAGCGACGTGCCATTTCTCGACAGGGAAACCGGGGCGTCGGCGACGAGGCAGCACTGGTCGTCCGACTCTTCCCCCTACAGCCCGGTGCAATACTAATCCTTCGCCCATGCGCTGCACGCGCAATCCCGGATCGCCTTTCCGGCGACGCCGGTACCGGATTATCGGGCCTGCAAAATTGGACCGGCACCTACTCCAGCCGACCAGCGCGCTCCTGCGCTACGATGTCGGCACACCTTTCTCCCCCCCCCTCCTCTGCTCGCCTTTTTTCCGCGAACCGCCTCAGCGAGCCCTTGCAGGCCCCGACCCGCCACATGGGGACAGGTAACATCTCTTGCTTCTCTCATGAGGGGCACTCAGCCCGTCACAGGCACCGCTACGGCGACACTTGGCAGGCGTATCTCGGAGGGACGTGAGCAGGCCCACTTGCTGCGCGCTCCGCTGCACGATCAGACCTTGTTGCGTTGCCAGGGTACTGTAGTTGATGGCCTCACCGTTTGCGCTTGGTGGTGCTTGCGATGACGATTTGCTCGTTCTGGGGTGACTGCGGACGAGTCACCGGACCCCGCATCTCCATGACGTCTCCGAGGATGTCGCTGTTTCGGCCGCGGTCGCCGACCCTGAACGGGCGCAGGAAGGCCAGGCTGTTGCCTGCAATATCGTGCGTAGCGGCTCCGGGATCAGACGGAACAACCGGGTGGCAATTGGGCTGCGTGCAGTCTGCTCCCCCAGGACAGGTCCCAGTCAACCCTTCCGCCGTGAGCCGGAGGACGGGCGGCCGAACGACAACACAATTCGGCCCAGGAGGGTCTTCCCCCGATCCGCAGGCAAGCTACCTCCGGCCGTCGCCCGCGTTGAGATTCCGATCTCCGTTCCGAGGTCTAGTGGCGGCGGGTGGACCCTGGCGGCGCGTTGCAAGCCAGATCCCTGCCGCGATTAGGCCGATGCCCGCGGCGTGAAAACCTTGCATCCGCTCATCCAAGAGCAGCATCGACAATAGCGCCCCGAAGGCGGGCATCAGATGCAGGAATTGGCCGGTCCGGTTCGCGCCGAGCTCTGCGACCGCGCGGTTCCAGAACACGTAGGCCAACACGGATGCAAACAGAGCGACATAGCCGATAGCCCCCAGGGTAACCGTATTGACTGCGAAGCCACGGCCCGATGCGAGCTCCAGGAGGTAGGCCGGCAGCAGCGGGACCAGTCCGATCGCCATGGTTGCGGTCAAGAAGACCAAGGGGTCGAGTCCGACCGGGCGCCACCGCAGGCAAACCGAATACAGCGCCCAGCTGCCGACGGCGCCAAGTACCCAGAAATCGCCGGGTTGCAGGTGCAAGGAGGTCAAGACCTGAAGGTCCCCTCGGGCCAGGATGACCGTCACTCCAACGAGCGAAAGAAAGATGCCCAGCACCTGACGCTGGGTCACCCCACGTCCGAGGAGAAGAAACGACAGGGCGACGATCATCACGGGCGTGATGGACACCAGCAGCACTGCATTCGTCGCCGTCGTGGTCTGCAGCCCCAGATAGACGAAGGTGTTGAAATTGGTCACCCCGAGCACGGCGAGGAGCGTGAGTACCCCCCAGTGCCGACCCACGAGACCCCGTTGGCCCTTCAATCGGGTCCAGGTAAAGGGCAGGATAATGAGCAGCGCGACCGCCCAGCGCCAGAAGGACAGTGCGATGGGCGGGATCGTGTGGTTGAGCGCCCGCCCCAGGACAAAATTTCCCGACCAGAACAGGGGCGCTAGCGTAAGCAGGGCGTAAGCGGACGGACGACCCGGCATGTCAGTCGCTAAGCCTGGTTGTGAGCGCAAACGCCCGGTGCATCTCACGCGCAACCGTGCCTCGCGCCCAACTGCGCGGGACCCGGCACGAGTGCGGGATGGGGCACGGCCCGGCGGCCCGGTTAGATGATGCCCAGGACGCGTTTGAACTCGCCAAGATCGTCCACTGGCGGCTCGCAGCCGGTTCCGACGCAGCGATAGGCCCGCGTTTGCGGACCCGGCTGCATCGCGGCGAGAGTGCCGGGCAGATCTTCGACGCTCGCCGGGATGGCGAGCACGAGCCGCCGCGGCGCGTAGCGGCTTTGAGCCGTCCGCCGCCAGTGACTGATGTCGTCGTCGGCATCGCGAATCACGATCGTTTCGCCGGGATTCAGGTACTCGTCCAACGCACCCAGTAGGCTGGCATGGGCGTACGGGACTCGGCGCATCTGCTCGGACGCGACGGCGAGGGTTCCCTCCGCCGCCTTCAGGTAACGCACCTCCCCCACGATGTGCCCCAGACGCTGTAGCACTTGAGCGGCGATGCCATTGCCGGCGGGGACGGACTCGTCCCCGAGCGGCTTGGGTCTGTGGATCAACCTCTCGTGGTCGCGGGAGGTGAAGAAGAAGCCGCCTCTCTCCCGGTCGTGGAATGCCTCGAGCAGGACCTCGGCCAAGGCCAGCGCCAGATCCAGATCTGCCCGTCGCCAGCGAGCCTGTAGGAGATCGAGCGAGGCGTCGATCAGGAACGCGTAGTCATCCAGGTATGCATTGAGGTGCGCCTTCCCGTCCTTGTAGGTGGCGAGCAGCCGGCCGTCCCGCCACATCGTGGAGCGGATGAAGTCGAGCGCCCGCTCGGCGGACTTGAGGTACTGAGGGCGCTCCAGGACACGCGCGGCCCGAGCCATGCCCTTGATCATGAGGCCGTTCCAGGCGGTGAGAACCTTCTCGTCGCGGCCCGGGCGCACCCGCTTCTCGCGGGCCGCGAACAGCTTCTGCCGCGCGGACACCAACAATGCCCCCACGGCTACCTCCGTCAGCTTCAGCTCTTTCGCCGCCTCCGCTGGCGTTCGGTAGGTGTGCAGGTGCCACTTGTCCTCGAAGTTCGGCGACCGGTCCAGCCCGTAGACGGCGGCGAAGGGTGCGTATTCCTCTGGCGTTAACAGGCTGCGCACCTCTTCCCGATCCCAGACATAAAACCGGCCTTCATGACCCTCGCTGTCCGCATCGAGGGTCGAGTAGTAGCCGCCTTCCGGCGATTGCATCTCGCGCATGACCCAGTCCGCAGTGGCGACCGCTGCATCGCGGAACAGCGTGTCCCCCGTGATCTGCCAGACATCGCAGCACAGGGCGAGCAGCGGGCCGTTGTCATAGAGCATCTTCTCGAAGTGCGGGATCATCCACCGGTCGTCCACCGAGTAGCGACAGAATCCTCCGCCGAGTTGGTCGTTGAGACCCCCACGGATCATACGTTCCAATGTGAAAGCGGCCATATGCAGTGCGTGCTGGTCCGGCAGTCCGTCGGTCGCGGTTGCGGCATAGTGGCGCAGCAGGAGCTCCAGGTCCGTGACGTGCGGGAACTTGGGGGCGCGACCGAAGCCGCCGTAGCCGGCGTCGAAACTGCCGCCCAGCTGGCGGCGCGCCCCGTCGAGCGGCGCCGCGTCGGGGATGTCTCCTGCGCCCTCCGGGTCGAGCTGTGCCAGGGCAGCTCCCAGTGCCTGATTCTGCTCCCGGATGGCCGCACCCTGATCCCGATAGGCCCGTTCCACCTGCTGCAGGAGATGCGCGAACGACGGCAGCCCGTGTCGCGGCTCCCTCGGGAAGTAAGTACCGGCGAAGAAGGGCTTGTGATCGTCGGGCGTGAGGAACACCGTCAGCGGCCAGCCTCCCGGCCGTTGGGCAAGGAGCTGATGGGCCGACTGGTAGATCTTGTCGAGGTCCGGGCGCTCCTCTCGATCCACCTTGATGTTGATGAAGAGCCGGTTCATCAGCTCGGCAGTTGGCCGGTCCTCGAAGGACTCGTGGGCCATCACGTGACACCAGTGGCACGCGGAGTAGCCGATCGAGAGCAGGATGGGCTTGTCCTGGGACCGAGCGACGTCGAGCGCGTCCTGACACCAAGGCCACCAGTCGACCGGGTTATGCGCGTGTTGCTGCAGGTACGGACTGGTTGTTTCCGCGAGACGGTTGGTAAAGGCGACGTTTTCCGACATGGCGGCGTCCTGGTCGTGTGAGGGCGTCCTCGGACAATGGGTGCGCTAGTGCGGGGTTTCCATCCGAATCCGGTGCTCCGCTGGGAATCTGGTACCCTGTGACGCCGAAACCTCCCAGGTGGAAGACGGAACAGCCCCGGCGCCCCACTGCGGCGGTCCGGCCATCCATATCGGGCGAATCGACTGACACCCCCTGGTCCCAACGGCTCGCCGTCACGTTCATCGGCCTTTCCCAAGAGGACGCTCTCAAATGCATGCCGCCGCTCTCCGCCTCAAGAAGGACCAGGAACGCCGCCTGCTGGCTGGGCATAGCTGGGTGTACAGCAACGAGGTGGATACGGAGGCGACACCGCTGAAGGTGTTGGACCCCGGTCAGCCGGTAGAGATCGTGGGCCACAACGGGCGCTGGTTGGGCTGGGGCTACGTCAACCCGCATTCACTGATCTGTGCCCGCCTGGTGAGCCGCCAACAGGGCCGGCCCCCCTCTACGGCCCTGTGGGTCCGACGCGTCCGGACGGCGCTGGAGCTGCGCGAGCGGCTGTATGGACGTCCCTTTTACCGCCTGGTGTTCGGCGAGAGCGACGGCATACCCGGGCTGATCGTCGATCGTTATGGCGAGCTGCTGGCCGTTCAGATCACCACTGCCGGGATGGACCAGGCCCGAACGGAAGTGCTCACGGCCCTCGAGCAGGTCGTTCGTCCGCGGACCATTGTCCTTCGCAACGACGTCGCGATCCGGGAGCTGGAAGGCTTGGGGCAGGGCGTTGAGACGGTGCTGGGCGATGAGCCGGGCGACTTGGAGCTGGAAGAGAACGGCACCCGCTTTCTGGTCTCGCCGCTGACGGGTCAGAAGACCGGCTGGTTCTACGACCAGGCGGAAAACCGCTCCCGCCTCGCCCGTTTCGGCAGCTTCCAGAGGGTGTTGGATGTCTGCTCCTACATCGGCGCCTGGGGGATAGAGGCGGCCGTCCGCGGCGCTCAAGAAGTGGTTTGCGTGGACAGCTCGCCGACCGCCCTGGAGCGGGCGGGTGACAACGCCGGGCGCAACCGGGTGGTCGATCACGTGAGCGGTCTGCAGGGCGACGCCTTCGACGTGCTGCGGATGCTGCGGGAAGAGGGGGCGCGTTTCGACCTGGTGATCCTCGATCCCCCCGCCTTCATCAAGCGGCGCAAGGACGAGTCGGAAGGGGGGCAGGCATACCTGCGACTGAACCGCCTCGGCCTCGAGGTCCTGGAACCCGGCGGCCTGTTGGTTACCTCCTCCTGCTCCTTTCACATGGGTCGGGATGCCTTCCTGCGCGCGGTCCAGCAGGCGGGGCGGCGGGCCAACTGCACCCTCCAGCTGCTCGAGGCCGGGGGACAGGGTCCGGATCACCCCGTTCATCCCGCCATCTCCGAAACTGCATACCTCAAGACGTTCTTCATCCGGGCATTGCCTCAGTCTTGACCAGTGCCCTGTCTCGAACCGCCGCCACCGCTGGTCGGCAACAGATTCACGCGAAGCAGCGCAGTCGACGCGTACTGTGATCGTGGTCACAGCGCCCGAGCTGGGCTCCGTATTATCCTATTGCCACGACGAGCGGCTTAGGGAAGCTTCGTCGGGTCTCCTCCTCAAGATTGTGGTACCTCCGCCCCAACCGGTGTTGGGGCGTTTCTTTTTGGGATCACGCCGTCAGGTCCGATTCCGGGCGGTGGGGAGCGGGTTGGGGTTTGTTCCCTCCCGTAGAGGCGGAAAGAGGCTCGGATCGCTGCAGCTGCGGGTTTCGGTAGGGAGACTGGGAACGCGCCGCGTGCCACTTTTACGTTAAGGTTGCGGCAACCTCCCGTAGACCGCCAGGTGACGGTCGCTGACCACTCCGACCTCAAGCATCTCGAGGCCGGCGTCGGCCAGCTGGGCCACCACCTCCTGAGGCTCGAAGGCGGCGAAGAGCGAGTTGCGGAAGTCTCGGCGCAGGACATCCGGGGCATCCGCGGCATAGGTGGCAACCAATGACTCTGCCCACATCGCCGAGGCGGGGCGCATCAGGTCCATGACCAGCACGATGGCGCCTGGCTTGGCCGTCTCACGCACGGTGCGCCAAAGGACCTCCGGGTCGTGCAGATGATGGAGCAGGCTATTGGAGAGGACCAGATCGTAGCCTTTTCTCGGCAGATCCGGAGACGGCAGCATGTCATGCACCAATCGGCAACGCTTCGCAACGCCCGGCCATTCCGCAATGGCCATGCGAGCCTGATCGAGCATGGCGGCCGAGCCATCCAAGGCATCGCACTGCGCTTGCGGGTACGCCTTGAGGAAGCGCAGCACGATGTCCGCCGGGCCGCAACCCAGATCCAAGGCGCGGGCGCCGGCCAGGACTCCTGGTTTAAGGTCTGCTAAGAGCCTCAGGAATAGCTCGTTGGGTTCGGAAAAGTCCGCCGCGGCGTACGCCAAGGCCTGCTCCTCCTCATCCATCAGCTCGGGTTCCGGTCGGCGTTTCATGGCAGAGTCGACTCTCCGGCGTAGAGCTCCTGGAGCATTTCACGACGCCGGACCAGATAGGCGTCACCGCCGTCAACCATAACCTCCGCGGCACGCGGGCGGCTGTTGTAGTTCGAGCTCATGGTGAATCCGTAGGCGCCGCTCGACCGCACGGCCAGCAGGTCACCAGTTTCCAGGACCAGATCTCGATCCTTGCCGAGGAAGTCCCCGGTCTCGCATACGGGGCCCACCAGGTCATAACGGCCGCGCTCGCCTGCTGTCTTGCGCACCACGGGCACGATCTCCTGCCGCGCCTGATAGAGCGCCGGGCGCAGCAGGTCGTTCATTGCCGCATCAACGATCCCAAAGCGGCGGTGCTCGGTGGGTTTCAGGTACTCCACTCGGGTGAGTAGGACGCCCGCGTTCCCGGCAATGGCGCGGCCCGGCTCCAGGACGATCGTGTAGTGACGGCCTTCGAGATGGCGGTCGAGAAGCGCGGCGTACTCTGACGGCTCCGGCGGCTGCTCGTCCGTGTAGCGGATCCCCAATCCTCCCCCCAAGTCCAGATGCGAGATGGGTATGCCGAAACGCTCCAGGCACTCGGCCAGGTCCAGGACACGCTCCAGGGCGTCGACAAAGGGCGCAAGCTCGGTCAGCTGGGAGCCGATATGGCAATCGATGCCAATCACCTGAAGATTCGGCAGCTCGGCGGCGCGCTGGTAGACGTCCTCCGCAGCGTGAATATCGATGCCGAACTTGTTTTCCTTCAAGCCGGTGGCGATGTAGGGGTGGGTGCGGGCGTCCACGTCCGGGTTGACGCGTAGGGACACGGGCGCCCGACATCCCATTTCCCCGGCAATCTCGTCGACTCGCAGGAGCTCCGCTTCGGACTCCACGTTGAAGCAGCGGATACCCACCTGCAATGCCCGACGAATCTCGTCCTCACGTTTGCCCACGCCCGAAAAGATGACCCGCGCGGGATCGCCGCCCGCGGCCAACACACGTTCCAACTCACCTACTGAGACGATGTCGAAGCCCGACCCGAGACGCGCCAGAACGTTCAGCACCGCCAGGTTGGAGTTGGCCTTCACCGCGAAGCAGATCAGGTGAGGGTGGTGCTCGAAGGCGTCGTTGAAGGCATGCCAGTGGCGCTCCAAGGTCGCCCGGGAGTACACGTAGCAGGGAGTGCCGAAGCGCGCCGCGACCAGCGCTAACGAGACCTCCTCGGCGTGGAGCGTATCGCCGCGGTACTTGAAGTGATCCATTCTTTCAGGGGCGATCTTGAGCAGTGGTCTCCGATGAGTGCTCCATGACCTTGCCCTTCTTGGTCGACCCCTCAGTCGCCTCAGTGGGCGCATTGGGCTGGGCCTTGCCAGTCTCCGCCTTTGGTAGGTACAGCGCGCCCTTTTGACCACAGGCGGCGATCATCTCACCCACGCCAAGTACGGAGACCACCGCGATCAGGAGATAACGGGGCCAGCAATGCATCGTCTTCGTACACCTCGTTCGGTTTCGGCCCTTCCAGAGGGCGCGGTAGGTTGGGCGCGTCTTTCACGGCAAGGACCTGACGGGCGGCGCCGAACGGCTCAGCCGCGGAGCGAGGCAGCGACGGCGTCGGTCACCCGGCTCAGGTCTTCCTCGCTGAGATAGGGATGCATCGGCAGGCTGACCACGCGGCGGGCGGCCTCTTCGGCGGCGGACAGGACACCGGCCGCCGGGCCGACCTTCGCGAAGACCGGCTGAAGGTTGAGCGGAATCGGGTAATGCACTGCCGTGGGGATCCCGTGCTCGCTCATTCGGGCTGTGAAGGCATCGCGATCGGGGACGGAGAGGGTGTACTGGGCGTAAACACTGGTGTTGTGAGGCTCGATATAAGGCGTCACACAGCCGGCCCCGGCCAGGAGCTCGCTATAACGGGCGCCGATGCGAGCGCGCGCCTCGACCTCCTCGGGAAACAGGTTCAGCTTGGCCAGTAAGACGGCCGCCTGCAGGGTGTCGAGTCGCCCATTCAGCCCGACGCGGACGTGGTGGTAGCGGCGGTCCTGGCCATGATCACGGATCTGACGCATGACGGCGACCAGCTGATCGTCGTCGGTGAAGCAGGCCCCTGCGTCTCCATAAGCCCCAAGCGGCTTCGACGGGAAGAAGCTGGTGCAGCCCACCGTCGATAGCCCACAGGATTGGCGACCCTTGTAGATGGCACCGAAACTCTGGGCGCCGTCCTCCAGAACGGGTAGACCATGGCGTTCGGCAATCGCGTTGATGGCGTCCAGATCGGCGCATTGCCCATAGAGGCTCACGGGCATGATGGCCTTGGTCCGAGGAGTTATCGCGGCCTCGATCCGCAGTGGATCGATGTTGTACGTGCGGGGGTCGATGTCTACGAACACGGGCTTGGCGCCAATGAGTGCGATCATCTCGCCAGTTGCGATGAAGGTGAAAGGCGTCGTGATCACCTCGTCGCCAGGGCCAACCCCCACCGCCATCATCGCAATGAGCAAGGCATCGGTGCCTGAAGAGACGCCGATGCAGTGCGTTGCTCCCACATACTCCGCCAAGCGCGCCTCGAGCTCGTTGATCTCTGGCCCCATGACATAGCGGCCGTGCCCCAGGACCGCTTCGATGCGGGAGCGTATCTCCGGCTGTATCCTCTCGTATTGGGCCTGTAGGTCGACGAACTGCATGGATTGGCCTTCGCTGCTGGTTGTCGGGGCGCTCGCTACCCGGGAGCTGTCCGCGGCGGGTGCCGGTACGGTGAAGAGGCTGCCGCGACTCTAGCACAGAGATGTGCGTTCTCGCCCACACAACGTAGATTCGCTGCATCGAACAGGGCGATTGGCGCGAAAGGTCAGCTGGGGGCGAGGGTCGGGTAGGGGCCGTCGGGACATGCGTGAATACCTCGCATGTAACCTTCACTGCGCCTCCCGTGGCGCTGAGGGTCGCGCCGATCCGCACCCGACCCGTTGCCTTAAGCTTCAGCTGGCCGACGACACTAGACCCTTCCAACAGTGCACGGGCACCAACTTAGCCATAGCGCGCCAGCGGAAAGCTCTCAGTAATCAGGATCACTGGCTTGCGGCCGATGATGATGCGGTAGGTGCGAAATACCTGGTCCGATGCTGCATCGGCTCCGCCGTCAGATGGCTCGACACCGACCTCGAGAACCTCGCGATAGCTTTCCATACCGCTATCGCGTATCAGCGCACCTATGCCGACTTCGCGGTCGATAAGGCGCTGACTGAATACTGCCGGGATCAGCTCCGCGCGAATGACCGAGAAGGCATCGGCGTACAGGGTGTCACTCTCCGTTCCCCTCAGGCGTGCACGGCGGATCAGCACCTCATCGCCGGCACTGACATCTAGCCAGCCGATAGGGCGCTCCGCGACGGCGAAATCTTGCTCAACCGTCTGGACCTCCACGGGCTCCCAGAAATAGGCCTCGAGGATCTTCGTTACCGTACCGTCGGTGACCAGCAGGGCGCGCAGGAACGGAGGCAGCCCGTCGATCGGAACCTCGCCGCCCCCGTGACGCCGAATCAGACCATCGCGCACAAAGCCTTCACATCGAAACGGATTAGGTATCTGGGGATCGAGGTGTTTGTCGTAGTAACGATGAACCATGGACTCTTGTTCGGCGAACAGGTAAGGACCCTGGGAAGCTCCTGGAGCAGCGACTGTGCCAGGGGCTGGTGAGCGGGCACCGGCACCGGCGGCCCGCGCTGACGCCAAGAACGGTATTGGCACCATGCCCTACCGTTGCGTAGTGCAACGCCGTGCGGCAGGCAAGCCACCGACGAGGTCCGAGCGCGGCGAAGATCACCGGATCTTCATGATGAATAAGACCCGCGTGCTGAGCGGCAGGTTGTCGGCCGCCGCTGTGCCCGCGTCCAACTTGTGGCGGTGCCCTTGCTCCAGGGCTCGTGACACGCCCCGACGGGAGATATACGAGTGCTCACGGCCGAACCCGATCCCCGTCTCCGCTGTGATGCGGTGGCTATGCGTGCGGGAACCAAGGTTCTGTCCCACATCCGCGGGATGAACGGTGCCGAGCAGCAAGCGGTAGTTAAGATCCGGCGTCCCCTCGCTCCCATCACAGATCGCCCAACCTTGCTCGTAAAGCCAGCGCTTGAGACTGTCTTGGTCGGAATAATCTGTCGACCGCGACTGTGGCATGAACGCTACAACCGCTCCCTTCGGCACATCCCCGGGGAGAGGGGCGGACCAGGCCGAACCGAACGGGGCGAGCATTCCCAATGCCCCAAGCAGTGTACGGCGAAGCCAATGATTTCGGAAAAATCCACACATATGTCCCCCTCTGGACGTTGCGGAGTCGGCCGACGAGCTCGTTGCCGCTAGGTCGCTCACGTTCGATGAGGAGAGGACACAAGCTCGCCGAACGGCGGGACCGCCTCGGAGGTCTCCGCGAAGAGTCGAAGTTCCGATCAGATCCTCCACCGGGACCGACACGATCATGTGGCGAAAATGATCGGGCGCCCCTCTAAAGGGCTTGCCGTGAAAGGCAAGCTGTGGCAGCTTTGACACTGGGGCCACAATCCGGCTCCATCCTTTCGCCACGGAGCCCGCACGACGGCGAACGCGAGTGCAGGCCGTGCTTGGCTTGCGGGGCGAGAGCGGTGCTTTACAGGTTCCACAACGCGGCGCCGTTGACGGTCATCGCTCGGTGTTCGGAAAAACCCTGACGATGTGCTATATAAATGGTGCCTATTGGCTGAAACATGGAGATGCTTTAATGAATAAGTCCGTCAAACTCGCTTCCCTGTCTGTTGCCGCCGTACTGACCGTTGGTCTCCTCGGCGGCTGCGTTGACCAGGAGGCCCGCGATATGGCCAAGCAGGCCCTCGACAAGGCAGATGCTGCCCAGGCTTGCTGCGATGCGAACACTCAGCGTCTGGACCGCATGTATCAGAAGATCATGCGCAAATAAAGCGGATCGCGTGCTTGTCGCCGGCCTCCCACCCAGTGCGGGAGGCCGGTGTTTTCCGCAACTGCCCGCCGCACTGCGTTCCAGTCCACCTTGACCCCTTGCGCATTCGCCACCGCCGGCGGAATCACCTCTGACAAGGGCTTGGACTCGTCTTCTTTCGTGGCGTGGACCTCCAGGTAGAGATCATCTCCACGCCAGCCAACCTTGAAGGGCTGGTCGACGATGGTGACCGGGGTCTTCAATCCGACCTGCCCGAATAGCTGCTCGATCCCTTCCGGATACAGGCGGATACAGCCGTGACTGACCCGCATGCCCACGCCCCAGGGCTTGTTGGTCCCGTGGATCAGGTAGCCCTTGGCGCTCAGCCGCAGCGCATAGGCCCCGAGCGGGTTGTCCGGCCCCGCGGGGACGACGGCAGGGAGCAGGTCCCCGCCGTCCGCGGCGTGCTCCGCACGCACGGATGCCGGCGGGTACCAGGCCGGATCCTTGTCCTTTCTGACGATGCGAAAGGTCCCTAACGGCGTGCCCCAGCCCTCGCGGCCGACGCCGATCGCATAGGTGTAAACTTCCCCTGAGTCCGGCGGATAGTAGTAGAGGCGTTTTTCCGCCAGATTTATTACCACACCGTCCCGGGGTGCGTCCGGCAGGACGAACTCATCGGGCACCAGCACTTCCTTTCCGGCGCCGGGCAGCCACATATCCAATTTGGGGTTGGCGTACTTCATGTCGTCGTATCCCACCCCGTTGTGGCGGCCGATATCGAGCAAGGTATCCTCGTAGCGAGCCTTTACATAGAATGCGTGCCCGACGACACCGTCGGCCCCGTTCCCCAGCGCGTAGACATTGGCCGCCGTCGGCTGTGCAGCCGTCAGGGTGCAAAGAATGGCACCGAGCGCCAAGCTCCTGCCGCCCCTCATGTATGCGTAAACTTCTCGTTTCATGTTCCTAGGAATTCAGCACCATCGATGAGCAAGCCGTCGCCGCTCTCTCATGTCAGAAACATCGGTGTGGCCGCCCATGTGGACGCCGGCAAGACCACACTGACGGAACGAATACTCTTCTACACGGGGGCGTCCCACAAGATCGGCGAGGTCCATAACGGTGCCGCCCACATGGACTACATGGCCGAGGAGCAGCGCCACGGTATCACCATCACCTCTGCCGTCACCAAGGCCCCTTGGCGGGGGCACATTTTGCAGGTAGTGGACACGCCTGGCCACGTGGATTTTACCATCGAGGTCGAGCGGTCTATGCGGGTGCTGGATGGCTGCATCTTGGTCCTGGACGGCGTGCGCGGGGTGGAGCCGCAAACCGAAACCGTATGGCGGCAGCGCTCCCATTTCAATCTGCCCGTGCTCTTTTTCGTCAACAAGATGGACCGCCCAGGAGCGGATTTCAAACGCAGCCTGGACAGCATCCGCAAGCGTTTAGGCGCGGAGCCCCTGGCGATCACCGTACCCCTTCCCGAAGCGCAGGCGGTTGTACATTTGATCGATCGGACCTTGCTCAGGTTCACTGGCGAGCAGGGTCGAGACCTTGAGTCGAGTCCCTGCCCGGCGGAGCTCTGGGAGCGTTTCTCCGGGTACCGCGAGGCCGTGCTTCTCGCCGCGGCGGAGGCGGATGACGGCCTGGCGGACCGCGTTCTCGCAGGGGAAGATCCCGCGCCTGCCGAGTTGTGGGCGGCGCTGCGCAAGGGCACCTGTGCCGGCACCTTCTTTCCCTGTTTTGGCGGCAGTGCGCTGCGCAACCTCGGCGTCCAACCGGTTCTCGACGGTGTCGTAGAGCTGCTCCCCGCCCCCTTGGACCGCCCGCCTTCTGTCGCCCAACGCCCCGACGGCACGATCGAAGAGGTCGCAATCGAGGCCAAAGGACCGCTAGCCGCCCTGGTGTTCAAGGTGCAGATGTGGGAGGGACGCCGGCACGTGTTCACGCGCGTCTACCGCAACCACCTTCGACCGGGGGACACGGTGGAGTTTCTCACGGCGGATGGCCGTACGCTGAAAGAACATATCGCCCGCATCTTCGACGTGGACGCCGGCCACAAGACGAAGCTGGAGCAGGCCGGCCCCGGTCAGATTGCCCTTCTCGCCGGCCTGCGCCACGCCACCACGGGGGACACGCTCTGTCAGCCCGGGCATCTGCTCAGCCTGGAGCGTATCGATACGCGCCAGCCGGTCTTGAGCCTCGCAATCGAGCCCGCGACCACATCGGACGAGGAAAAGCTCTTGGAAGTCCTCGACAAGGTCCTGGAGGAAGATCCGACCCTGCAGCTCGAAGAGGACCCAGAGACGGGACAGCGGCTCCTGCGCGGCATGGGCGAGCTGCACTTACAGATCGTGCGCGAGCGCCTGGAGCGCGAGTTCAACCTTGCGGTGCGCACCGGGAAACCGGCGGTGGCGGTGCGCGAGACCATTCGTAAGCGGGGAAGGGCAGATGCCCTGTTCGCCCCTCCCCCGGTGCCCGACCAGAAGGTCCCGGAGCGGATGGCGAGGGTCGTGGTGACTGTCGTTCCGGTCGCGCGTCGCGGGGGTAATCGGGTGATCAATCAGCCGAAGGTGCTGCCCGAGGGCGCCGTCCTGACGCCAGATCAGCTGCAGGCAGTAAAGGCGGGCGTTCGGCTTGCGCTCGGGTCGGGCCCGCTGCAGGGTACGCCCCTCGAAGACATCGAAGTGCAGGTAGCCGAGGTCGAGCTATTCGGTCAGGCGTCGACGCTGGACGCCTTGAGCGCCGCCGCTGCCCGCGCCGTTCACAAGGCGGTCGAGGGGGCGGATGCCGCCCTTTTGCACCCGGTGATGGCCGTGGACGTGGTGGTGCCCGAGGAGAATCTCGGCGCCGTGTTGGGCGACCTCCAGTCTCGGCGGGCGTTGATCCGCGACACCTATCCCGAGGGCGAGAACGTGACGATCGCGTGTGAGGTCCCTTTGGAGCGTCTGCTGGGCTACACGACGGATCTGCGCAGTCAGACCCAGGGCCGTGGCCAGTTCAGCATGCAGTTCGACCGCTTCGATCTGGTCTGAATCGGATTCGTACGCGGCGGCGCAGGAATTGCTGCACCGAACGGTGCCACCGGGTTACCATCGGCTCGATAGCGGCTGGTCTGCGCATGCTCGTGTTCTGAGGACATCTCTGCGACGAGCCCGCATCGATCCCATCGCGTCTCCGAATGTCAGAAGCCTCTTCCCACCTAAGCCCCTTGGCGGACCTACCCCTAGGCGCATCGGCGCGCCTGGCGGAGATCCGCGGCGGGCATAAGCTCGCGCGCCGGCTGCTGGGTCTCGGGCTGCGCGTGGGCAGTCGAATCACGGTGCTCCACCACCGCGGCCGAGGTGTCGTCCTGTCCTACGGGGATACCCGAGTAGCCCTTGGCGGGGGTATCGTGGAGAAGCTGTGGGTCGAGCCAATCGACGCAGCGAGGGAGCCGACGCTACCCTCGGAAGTCGTTGATTAAAAGAGCTTTCTCGTGTCGATGGCGCTGGGCAACACCTGATAGGCACTTCACCAGCCAGCTCCGACGGCCCCGCCTTCCATCCATTTCGTGCGGGATAAGGCCGTTTCGCCCTTGACTTTTCCCGCGTATCCTTTCCGCGGGGACCGTGGTCGGCCGCATTCTCGCGCCCGCACGCTTCGGTACACCACTTCAGCTGGATCACGGAACCTCACGGCCATGGGCTGCTGCGAACAAGACGGTCGTCAACCATCACCTGGCTCTCGGGCACTGACCATAGCGCTTGCGGGCAATCCGAACTGCGGAAAGTCAGCGCTGTTCAATGCCTTGACCGGGATTCGGCAAAAGACCGGAAACTGGCCGGGTGTGACCGTCGAGCGCAAGGAGGGGAGACTGGAGCTCGACGGGCGCCACGTAAGCGTCATCGACCTCCCGGGGATCTATTCCCTCGATGCGAGCTCGATGGACGAGCGCGTGACCCGTGACTACCTGCTCTCGCGAGACGCAGACCTTATCATCAACGTCCTCGACGCCTCCAACCTGGAGCGTAATCTCTACCTCACCGTTCAGCTGCTGGAGATGGGCGTGCCCTTGCTGGTCGCGCTCAACATGATGGACGTCGCGCGAAAGCGGGGCGTCCTGCTGGATACCGACCAGCTCGCTCAGGAGCTTGGGTGCCCGGTGGTGCCGATCGTCGCCGTCACCCGCGAGGGGGTCACGGAGCTCACCGCACGCGTGCTGAGCGTCGCCGATGGCAAACAGGCCGGCGGTTTCAGCCTCGCGCAGGAAGAGTGCGTTGAGCAGGCGGTCGCGGACCTTGCCCTTCACCTCGGAGACCATGCCGACAAGGCCAACGTCCATTGGCTGGCCCTCAAGCTATTGGAAGGCGATCCCCTCGCCGAAGGTCTGGCAGATACGCAGGCGCGCACGAAGGCGGAGCACTGGCGCCGCATCATCGAGGATCGCTCTGGGGAGGAGGCGGACATCCACATCGCCGACACACGCTTCGGCCATGCCCATACGCTCGCCCAGCGGGTCACGAGAGAGCGCGGCCGGGCGGGCAAGACGCTAACGGATCGGATCGACCGCGTGGTCTTGAGCCGTATCTGGGGCATCCCCCTGTTTCTGGCGATCATGTACCTCATGTTCGTCTTCACTATCAATCTCGGCGGCGCCTTTATCGACTTCTTCGACGGTGTCGCCGGGGCCTTCTTCGTCGATGGCCTGGGGGCGCTGCTCGCAGCGATGGGGCTGCCTGATTGGTTAAGACTGGTCCTGGCGGACGGTGTGGGCGGGGGTCTGCGCGTCGTTGCGACCTTCATCCCCATCATCGCGAGCCTCTATCTCTTCCTCTCCGTGGTCGAAGACACAGGGTACATGGCCCGGGCCGCCTTCGTCATGGACCGCTTCATGCGCTCCATCGGTCTGCCGGGCAAGGCGTTCGTTCCGCTGATCGTCGGCTTCGGCTGCAACGTGCCTGCCGTGATGGCGACCCGCACCCTGGAAAATGAGCGCGAGCGCAAGCTCACGGTCCTGATGAATCCATTCATGTCCTGCGGCGCCCGGCTGCCGGTCTACGTGCTGTTCGCCGCGGCCTTCTTTCCCCATTCCGGGCAGAACGTGGTGTTTGCGCTCTACCTTACGGGCATTGCCGTGGCCGTCTTGACCGGGCTGGTCATGAAGCGGACGCTTCTAGCGGGTGAAAGCACTGGTTTCATGATGGAGCTGCCCCCCTATCATCTTCCAACTGCCAAAGGCGTGGCGCTGCGGACTTGGGACCGAGTCAAGCTCTTCCTCAAGGAGGCGGGGCGCGTCATTGTCGTCATGGTCGTGGCGCTGAATCTCCTCGGCTCGATCGGAACCGACGGCAGCCTCCTCAAGGGCGACAGCGACAGCTCGGTGCTGAGCGCCACCAGCCGCGCTGCCACTCCCCTTTTCGCCCCCCTCGGTATTCGCGAGGACAACTGGCCTGCCGTTCTCGGCGTCTTTTCCGGCGTCCTCGCCAAGGAGGTGATCGTCGGCACCTTGGACTCGCTGTACAGCCGCCTGGCGGCGGACGCTCAACCAGTGGTCGAGCCACCGCGCTTCAACCTGTGGCACTCTCTGACGGACGCCGCGGCCACCGTTCCCGCCAACCTGGCTGCTTTGGGAGGGCGTTTACTCGATCCATTGGGGCTGGGAGTGGGGGATTTGTCCGACGGTGCCCAGGCAGCGGCGGCTCAAGGGGTCAGCAGCGGTACCTTCGGAGCCATGGAGGCGCGCTTCGATGGCCGTGTCGGGGCCTTCGCCTACCTGCTTTTCGTGCTTCTGTACTTCCCCTGTGTGGCGACCATCGGGGCCATCGTGCGCGAGACCGGGGCCGCCTGGGCCGGCTTCGTCGCCGCCTGGAGCACAGGAATCGCCTATGTGGCGGCTACCCTCTTCTACCAAGTCGCGACCTTCGAGCGCCACCCGGCGAGCACCTTCGCCTGGACCGTCGGCCTCTCGCTTCTGTTGATCGCCGTGGTGACAGGGCTGCGCACCTGGGCGCGCAACGGACGCCGTTCGGAGCTCGCTGCACTGGAGGCCCGGACGTGATCCTCTCGGAGGTCAGGCGTTACCTGCAGGAGCGGGGGCAGGCGACGTTGGCGGATATGGCGCTCCATTTTCAGGCCGAGCCCGATGCCGTGCGCGCCATGCTTGATGTATGGATTCGAAAAGGCAAGGTGGACCGCTGGGACGCCCCGACTGGTTGCGGCTCGGCCTGTCAGCGCTGTGATCCGGCGGCCACCGAGATCTACCGCTGGAGCGAGGGAAGCCCCGAGCCGCCCACCGGGTCTGCTTCCTGTCCCCATTGACGAAGGGCCTGCGGGCTCATTTCAGCTTGATCGGCACGCTCTGGAAGCCATTGCTGCTCAGTAGCGAGCGGACCTTGTTCAATGCCTGCTTGTCCCGGAACGGACCCGCACGCACCCGGTGGTAGGTGTCCTTGTTGTTGATGGTGACCCGCTGTATCTGGGCGTGAATTCCGAGCAGGGCCAGCTGCGCCTTCACCCGTTCTGCATCCGCCTCGGCGCGGAACGATGCCACCTGCAGCAGATAGGAGCCGCCGTCATCGGTGGCAGCCGGTGCGGGCTTGGCCGTCTGCTGCTGTGCCGGCTCGGGCGCCTGTGCTCGCGTCCGTTCGGGGACGGGCTGTGTCGGCGGCTGTGGTGGGGTCGGTTTGGGAACAGGTGGTGCCTTGCCCGACAGCTCCTCATCGGGCACCACAACCTCCATCTCGGGGAGGATGTTGTAGAAATCGAAGCGCGGCTTGGTGACGGGCTGGGACTGTGTTTTCGCCGCAGTCGTTGCGGCGGGAGGCGGGCCCGGCTGCCGGAGTATCCAAGCCACCCCTACGCCGAATCCGCCAAGCACCGCGCCCGTGACGAACCAGAAGAAGCAGGAGCCTTGCCGTCCCCGGCGGACCCTGGGCGTGACCGGGCGCGCCTTGTAGTCCTTCGTCATATCACATGGTCTCCGGCGCCGAGACGCCGATCAAGCCGAGCCCGTTGCGCAGCACCTGGCGCACGGCGAGGATCAGCTTGATGCGCGCGTCGCGCAGGCGGTCATCGGAGACCAGGAACTGGTGGCTCGTATAATAGGTGTGCAGGCCGTTCGCCAGTCCCCGCAGGTACTGTGTGAGAAGGTGCGGCTCCTTGTTGAGGGCAGAGGCTTCCACCACCTCTGGATAGCGTGTGAGCTCCCTGAAAAGCGCCTGCTCGTGCGCTTCGGTGAGAAGCTCCAGGTTGGCGGCCCCTGGCGTCGGGTCTACCGCAAGACCCTTGTCTGCGGCCTGCCGCAAAACGCTGCTGACGCGCGCATGCGCATACTGCACGTAGTAGACGGGGTTGTCCGCGGACTGGGATTTGGCGAGATCCAGATCGAAGTCGAGATGCTGCTCGCAGCGGCGCATGACGTAGAAGAAGCGAGCGGCGTCGCGGCCCACCTCCTTGCGCAGCTCGCGCAGGGTGACGAACTCTCCCGAGCGGGTCGACATCTGCACCTTCTCACCGCCGCGATACAGAATGGCAAACTGCACGAGCAATACGTCGAGCCGCGCAGGATCATCCCCTAGGGCCTGAAGCGCTGCCTTGACGCGCGGCACGTACCCATGGTGGTCGGCCCCCCAGATGTCGATCACCCGATCGAAGCCGCGCTCCATCTTGTCCATGTGGTAGGCGATGTCGGAGGCGAAGTAGGTCGTCTGGCCGTTCTCCCGCACGACCACACGGTCCTTCTCGTCGCCGAAGGTGCTGGAGCGAAACCAGAGGGCGCCGTCCAGCTCGTAGAGATGGCCCGCTTCGCGCAGGCGCTCGACGGCGCGGGTGACGGCACCCTTCTCGGTCAGCGATCGCTCGGAGAACCACTCGTCGTACTCGACGCCGAAGAGCGCGAGATCCTCGCGGATGTCGTCGAGGATGGTGTTCAGCCCCAGCTCGAAGCAGTAGCGATACCGGTTGTCGCCGAGCATCTCCTTGGATTTCGCGATGAGGCCGTCGATGTGGGCCTCCTTGTCCCCATCAGGCAGTCCAGGCCGCTCGTCCGGCGGCACGCCGACCAAGACCTCGTCAGCGTCGCAGCGGTAGGCATCGCCATGCTCCCGATGCAGGGTCGCGGCTATGTCCCAGACGTAGTCGCCTTTGTAGCCGTTGCTCGGAAAGTCGAGCTCTTCGCCGCACAGCTCCAGGTACCGCAGCCAGACAGACGTAGCGAGTATGTCCATCTGGCGTCCCGCGTCGTTGACGTAGTATTCGCGATGAACGTCGAAGCCGATGGCGGCAAGCAGGTCGGCCACTACGGCCCCGTAGGCCGCGCCGCGGCCGTGCCCCACGTGGAGGGGACCGGTCGGATTGGCGGAAACGAACTCCACCTGCACCCGCTTTCCGGCTCCCATGCTGCTTCGCCCATAGTCCGGTCCCGCGGCGAGGATCTGAGGTACCACCGCCCGGTGAGCGTCAGGGCTGAGGAAAAAGTTGACAAAGCCGGGACCGGCAATCTGGACACGCGCGACGAGATCAGACTCGGGCATGGCCGCCACCAGTCGCTCCGCCAGCTTCCGCGGCTGGGCGCGCGCCTGTTTGGCGAGCACCATCGCGATGTTGGTCGAGAGATCCCCGTGTTCCGGATCGCGTGTCCGCTCTACCTGGGGATCCTGCAGGTCAGCGGCAGGCAGGACACTATCGGCGGCGAGCCGCGCGAGGGCGGCGGAGACGAGATCCTTGACCTGTTGCTTCATCGGGACTGCGGCATGGACGGCACCAGAAAGGAAGGCAGGAGTGGCTCCGGCCCTTGGAAATCGCCAATCCGGTGAGACTCGCGCGTCGCGCTCCCGGATTGCCGGGGGCCGATAGGATACCAGGAATCCGCCGCTTCAGAGCAGCTCCTGGGGGTCCACATCCAGGGACCAGCGCACCCCACGGCACCCCTTCAGCCGTCGGACGGCGGCCACCCAGTCGGTGAGAAAGTGCTGCAGGGCGGGGCGGCGTTCCGATTGCGCCAGCAGATGGCCGCGGTGGCGCCCCGCGCGTCTTTCCATCGGGGCCGGAACCGGCCCGAAGAGCTGCACATCCTTGGCGGCGATACCAGTGGCCGCTTCCATGGCGCGTCCGAGAAACTCCACTGCCGCGCTGGGGTCGCGTGACTCCGCCCGCATCAGCGCCTGGTAACAGAACGGCGGCAGGGCAGCCGAACGGCGCTCTTCAAGAGCGGCGGTCGCAAACGCCGAATATCCTCGGCGCTGGAGGGTAACAAGCAGGGGATGGTCCGGATGTCTGGTCTGCAAGACCACTCGCCCCGCCCGCTGCGCGCGCCCGGCTCGCCCGGCCACCTGAATCACCAGCTGGGCCATGCGCTCGGGAGCGCGGAAGTCGGCCCCGTAGAGTCCCTGGTCCACATCGAGGATACCGACCAGGGTCACATTGGGAAAATGGTGCCCCTTGGCCAGCATTTGGGTTCCGATCAGCAGTGGAAACTCTCCCTTTCGGGCGGCGGCGAGCACGCGCTCGAGCTCTCCCCTGCGGCGAGTGCTGTCGCGATCCACCCGCACCATGGCGGTGTCCGGAAACATCCCGCGGAGCTCGCCCTCCAGGCGCTCCGTGCCTTGCCCCAGCGGCCGCAGCTCGGCGCCTCCGCAACTCGGGCAGACCGTCGGGACAGGGCGCACAAGGCCGCAGTGATGGCACCACAGCCGATTGGTCGCGAGGTGCAGCGTGAGTCGGGCATCGCACTGCGAACATTCTCCCACCCAGCCGCAATCGTGGCAGGTGAGCACCGGGGCGAACCCACGCCGGTTCAAGAACAGGAGCACTTGATTGCCAGCCGCGAGCTGCTCGCCCATGAGGCGAGTGAGCACCGGTGAGATGCCTGCGCGCAGTGGCTGGGAGCGGATGTCCAGCAGGGCGAGCTCCGGAGGGCGCGCCTCCCCGGCACGTTCTGGCAGCTCCAGCAGGTTATAACGGCCGCAGCGGGCGTTGTGCAGGCTCTCCAGCGAGGGGGTGGCCGAGCCGAGGACCACCGGACACCCGGTCCGCTGGGCGCGTCTCACGGCCAGATCTCGGGCGGAATAGCGGAAGCCGTCCTGCTGTTTGAAGGAGGGGTCGTGCTCCTCGTCCACCAGGATCAGACCGAGCCGCGGCAGGGGAGCGAGTACGGCGGAACGGGTGCCCAGCACGACCGCCGCCTTCCCCGCGGCCGCACGCCGCCAGGCGATCTCCCGCTCGCGCTCGGGGAGGGAAGAGTGGAGCACCACCATGATGGCGGGGATGCGTTCGGCCAAGCGTCGTTGGAGCTGCGGGGTCAGGCCGATCTCCGGGACCAGCACCAATCCTTGGCGTCCCTGAGCGAGTGCGGCGAGAAGGAGCCTGATGTAGACCTCCGTCTTGCCGCTCCCGGTCACGCCTTCCAGCAGAAAGGCCTGAAAGCGCCCCATGGCCCGCTGCACCTCCTCCACCGCGACGCGCTGGTGCGAATTGAGCGGCGGGCCATCCAGCATGGGAGCGTTGCGCGGCATGGAATCCGGCGTCCGGACGGAACAGGGTTCGGCCCAGCCCCTCGCCGCGAGGGCGCGCAAGGCCGGGGCACAGTCGCCGAGTCGGCGTTTGAGCTCGACGGCAGTCATGGCCCGGCCGCTTGCGCGAAGGACCTCCGCAACGCGCCGTTGTGCCGGCGCGCGCCCCAGCTGCATGATCGGATCTGCCCGGCCTGCCGCGGTGAGTCGCCAACCCGGCTCGCCGTCGTCCAGCAATGCCTCCGGGCGGCGCAGGCGGGCCGGCAAGGCGCTGAACAGCACCTCGCCCGGTGGGTGTTGATAGTAGGCGGCGGCCCACAGGGCGAGTGCGATGTCCGGCATGGTCAACAGGGAGTCCGGATCGAGCACCGACTCAATAGGCTTGAGCCGTCCCTCTGGCTGCTCGCTATGATTGGTGAGCTCCACGATCATCCCTACCCGCGTGCCGCGACCGAAGGGCGCCAGGACACGCATGCCCGGGCGAGGCGGTCCTGCACCTGCGATGTTCGGCGGAAGATAGTCGAAGAGGCCCGGCACGGGTCCGCTCACGGCAACGCGCAGGATGGTGAGTCGCTCAGCGAGCATCACGTCCTGACACGGACTGCGTAGGGCCCCTGGGTCCGGCGTGGACACCGGTACTTGGTCGGTGCAGGCGTAAGACCTTCAGGCATTGGGAACATCTCTGACTATACACGACGCACCTGGCGTTTTCGCTGCTTGACCGAGGGGCCGGGTGGCGCCTGCTGGGGGTGTCGGCAGCAGGGAGGCTGCCGTCAAGCCCTCAGGACGAGCTCACGCCGTCCTCCGGCAGGCGCAACCCGCTGTGAAACGGGCACATTGTGCCGCTCCTGCTGCTAGGTCGGCGCCTTGCGCGGCGCCTCCAAGTGTGTATGATGCTGGCCAACCTGCACAGGCTCCAGCGCAACCGTTATCGCATTCACCCCGGTTCGGAATTGGCGAGGGAGCCGGGGCTTAGGCGATTTCTGTCAAATCATGTACCACCTTGCTGGTCGTTTCGCCCGCCGTCGGCGTCGCGCCGGCAGTCACGTAGCCCGGCTACGCTCCTGCCAGCGCTCCTTGAAGGCGAACGAAAATCCTGCGCAATCTGGTGCATGATTTTCCGGCAATCGCCTTATTCAATCGGCAGCCGAATCATGGTGCAGCTGAGCCAACAGGTACTGCGAACGGACTTGGCGGGGATGCCACTCGAATGGGTGGACTACCGGGCGGCCGCTCGGCTGTATTTTCTCGGTCAAGTCGCGTACGCGTGCGGGAATGCCCTGTTCCTGCTCCGCGGCGGCGTCAATGCCCATACGAAGCGGCGCAGCTTCCTGCAGATCCACTCCATTATCGCGACCCATGGTGCTCATCACGCGATGAGCAAACGGCAGGATGACTACACTCCGCCCCTGTCCAACCGTACCCTGTTCGAGCGAGACGACCACATCTGCATGTACTGCGGGGGGCGTTTTTCGCACCGCCATCTCTCCCGAGATCATGTCCGCCCCATCAGCCAAGGCGGCGATGACCAGTGGAACAACGTGGTCACGGCATGCGTGCGCTGCAACAATTACAAGGCCGGCCGCACTCCGGAGGCGGCAAGGATGGAGCTTCTCGCGGTGCCTTTCACGCCGACTCACGCCGAGTATATCTTTCTGATGGGTCGCAACGTGCTCGCCGATCAGATGGAGTTCCTGCGCGCCCACTTCCCGCGCTCAAGCCCGCTCCTCAAGCGTATCGGCTGACATGCCTGTGACCGACTGGAGCCAGATCGCGACGCAGATTGCTGCTGCCAGTGGACGGCCATTCACGCCGGCGGCACCCAAGTCGGTCGGTGGAGGCTGCATCAACGCCGCCGTCACCCTGAGCGACGGCGAGCGCAGCTACTTCGTCAAGCTCAACGCAGTCGATCGCCTCTCCATGTTCGAGGCGGAGGCTGCCGGTCTCGCAGAGATCGCGTCGACCGGCACCATCCGCGTGCCGGCGCCTCTGTGCACCGGCACGGCATACGGCAAGTCCTTCATCGCCATGGAGCATATCCCGCTCGGCGGCCGGAGCAGCGGGGGCGCGGCCATTGCCGGACGACAGCTTGCCGCCATGCACCGGGCGACTCGGCCTGCGTTCGGGTGGGACCGCGACAACACCATCGGCTCGACGCCCCAGGAGAACACCTCGGATCCCGACTGGATAAGTTTTTGGCACCACCGCCGGCTCGGGTTCCAACTTGACCTGGCGGCGAAGAACGGCTTCAAAGGCAGGCTGCAAAGCCAAGGTCAGCAGTTGCTCGAAGCCTTCCCCGTACTCATCGACCATGCCCCGAGTCCTTCCCTCCTTCACGGCGACCTTTGGGGCGGAAACCTCGGCTTCGACCAGTCGGGGGACCCAGTCATCTACGACCCAGCCGTCTACTATGGCGACCGGGAAGCGGATGTCGCCATGACGGAGCTCTTCGGCGGATTCGGTGGGGACTTCTACGCTGCCTACCAGGAGGCATGGCCGCTCGATATTGGATACGGGACGCGCAAGACCCTCTACAACCTGTATCACATACTGAACCACCTGAACCTCTTCGGCGGCGGCTATCTCGGGCAAGCGGAGGGGATGATCGCACGGCTGTTGGCCGAGGTCGGCTAGGGGGGCCAGCACAGACCCCGCGTCCGCAGAACGCCGCAGTTTCGCGGCGGCCACCAATGTGCTAAAAAGTTCCCAGCCCAACCGTCTGTCGCGCGCCCCCGCGTGTCGAATCAGGACCCCTTCTCTCGTATGTCCCGCGAGCTGTTGATACTCCGTCACGCCAAATCGGACTGGAACAGTGACGGGAGTAACGACTTTCAGCGCCCCCTTGCAAAGCGGGGCAAGAAGGACGCGCCGCGGGTAGGCGAGTGGCTTTATCGGGAAGGGCTTGTTCCCGACTTCGTCATCAGCTCTCCAGCCGAGCGCGCCAAGCAGACCGCCGTTAAGGTCTGTAAGTCATTGGACTTCAAGAAGAAACAGATCGTCTGGGACGATGCGATCTATGCCGCCGACGCGCCAGAGCTGTTGCAGGTACTAGCCCGCTGTCCCGCCGCGGCATCCACGGTGCTCTTGGTCGGTCACAACCCGGGACTGGAGGACTTGGTGAAGTTCCTCGCTGGAGACGAGGTTGAGACCCCCGACGACGGCAAGCTGCTTCCGACCGCCGCCACGGCTCGGCTCGAAATGCCGGACGACTGGCAGGCGCTGGAGAGAGGTTGCGCCCAGCTCGTTTCCGTCACTCGACCCCGCAAGGGCGCGCCCTGACCCCCTGCTATACGCGGTGTCCTCCGGCGCCCGCCCCCGGCCTCCGAGAGCCGGAAAAGCAGGTGCGGCCAGTACACCTAGATTCGGCGGTTGGAACGGCGAAGGCGCCAAGGACGCCAAGACAAGGCTTCAAGCTATCCCCACCTGACGGGCGATACTGTTTGCTGCCTCGACCATCTGAACATCTTGGTGCTCTTGGCGGTTCAAATGCTCTTTCGAGGGTGTAGGTTGTCTAGTCCAGATCCGGAGTACGGCCGGTGGCGGCAAAGACAACGCGCTCGGCGATATTGGTCGCGCGGTCGCCGACGCGCTCGTAGTTGTGGACCGCCCACAGCATATAGGTACCAATGGCGGCAAGTGCCCCGCTCTCGCTCATCGCGGCCAGGATCTCCTTGACCACCACCTTTTCCTGACCGTCCACCTGATCGTCCCGGGCGGCGGCCGCCCGCGCCTTTTCCGCGTCCTCCGCCTCGTACGCGGCGAGCGCCGCGACCACCATCGCGGTCGCTTCCTCCGCGATCTGGGTGATGTGCGCGACGGGTCCGGCGAGAAAACGCTCCCCACCAGCGTCGAGCACAATGCGTGCCGTGTCCGCGGCGTGATCGGCAATGCGCTCCAGCTCGGAGACGATCTCGAGCGAGGCTCCGATCTCACGCAGATCGCTGCCCGCTGGCTGATGTGCGGCCAGCAGCACCAGACACTCCTGCTCGAGCATGCGCCGCTGCTGATTGATGGGCCGATCCTCCGCGATGATCTGGCGGGCCAGCTCCGGGTCCTGGTGGCGCAAGCAGTCGATTGACTTGCGCAGGGCGCCGGCTACGAGCCCGCCCATGGTTAGGACCTCCTGGCGCAGTTCCTCGCGCTTGCGGTGTATCAGTAGGTGCATGTCGAGCATGATATCTGTTTTGCCCGCCGTCGTGCCCAGGTTCTACTGCCCGCATGAAGCGCGCATATCGACGGTAGGCTACTCGTGTTTCCTGACGGTCCCATGACCACGCCGTCAGATTCTCGCGTCGGGCTCTCCCGAGTGCTCCAGGATAAAGGCCCGAGCGGCATCTCGCAGGTGCACCGCTTCCTGCCACTCCATGCCCTGGGGAGAGATTGGAGCGCCGATCACTACTGTCAGTCGACCAGGGCGGAGAAGGAAGCTGTTTCCAGGCATGAGCTGACGGGTCCCGCGTATGGCGACCGGCAATACCGGTACACCGGCGTCCCCCGCTGTCGCAAAGGCCCCCATGCGAAAGGGAAGCAGTCCGGGCTCATCTCGGAATGTCCCTTCCGGAAAGAATGCAAGGGACCGCCCACCATGCAGGGCCGCGACGAAACCCGCTGAGTCGGCGACGCTGCGCTGGAGGTCGAAGCGTTCCACGAAAAGGGTTCCAAGGCGCGCAAGGAAAAGCCGAGTGATGGGATTGACGGCCAGCTCGCTCTTGGCAACGAAGCCGATCGAGCGGGGCACGGCCTCGATGAGCGCCAATGCGTCGAGATAGCTCTGATGGTTGGCGGTCAGCACGAACGACTGTCCCCGCGGAGGAACGTTCTCCGCCCCCTTCAGGTGCAGCCGTATGACGGCCAGGCGACGCAGCCACCGCACTCCCACTCGCACCAGCGCCCAGCGCCAGGACTTGGCCGGCGCTGCCATAACTCCAACCCAGACGATCGGAGCGATCAGCAGACAGAGAGTCCAGGCGTATGCCGCATAGAGGATGCCGGGGGCTCCCTTCGCCCACCGCGACAGGATGGTCAAGACACCGGCGCCACCCACCCGCACAAGCTGCCATAGGGGGGCGGGGGGTCTTGCAGAGAGCCGACCCGAGAGGTAGCGGTCCCGCGTCGCGCCCCGCCGCAGCTTGCCGCTGGAGGTCTTCAGCACCGAGCGCGGCGGGGCCAACACGACCTCGTCCGGCGGCATGCCAACGACCTCACTCGCGCGCTCACGGACCGCCTGCTCGAGGACGGCCCGCCGGTCGGGCTCGCGCGCCTTGGTCTCCGCCACTACGACCAGCCGCTCACTGCCGGTGCGCTCGTCGGTCGCCGCAAAGGCGGTCACGCAGCCCTTGCGTATCCCAGCGATCTCTCCCACCGCTTGCTCAAGCTCGTAAGGGTAGATGTTGCGTCCGCCGCGGATGATGAGATCCTTTACCCGGCCCGTAACGTGGATCTCGCCGCCGACAAGGTAGGCACGGTCGCCGGTGTCGCGCCAGCCGTACCGTATCAGGCGCGCGGTCGCCTCCGGATTGCGGTAGTAGCCGCGGGTTGCCGAGGGCCCTTCGAACTGGAGCACGCCCTCGCGGCGCTCCGGCAGCTCTCCGCCCTGTGCGTCCACCACGCGGACCCGATAGCCCGGCAGGGGACGACCACAGGCCACGACCTCCATCGCGTCCGCATCGGAGCAGGGCACAGGAAGGGCATGGCCCGAGCGGGTGAAGCGGGCGCGGTCGATGCAGTCGATCCGGTAGCCGCGCTGGGGCGGTGGAAAGGCAAGGCCAACGCCCGCCTCCGCGAGCCCGTAGACGGGTGCCAGCGCCTCTCGGCGCAAACCGCAGCGCTCGAAGCGCTCCGCGAAGCGGCGTAGGGTGATGGGGCTGACGGGTTCGGCGCCGTTGAAGGCCCATCGCCAAGAGCTCAGGTCCAGCTCAGCCAGGTTGGCGTCCGCGATCCGTGTCAGGCAGAGCTCGTAGGCGAAGTTGGGCGCGGCGGACAGGGTTCCCCGGTGGCGATGGATCGCCTGCAGCCAGCGTAGGGGCCGCGCCAGGAAGGCGAGCGGCGACATGGAGACCAGGGGCAATCCGTAGTAGAGGCTCCCCAGCCAGGCCCCGATGAGGCCCATGTCGTGATAGAGGGGCAGCCAGCTCACGAAGACGTCGTCCGGCCGAATCTCCGTTGCCGCCCCCATCGCGCGGATATTGGCCAGAAGGTCGGAATGAGAAAGGATCACCCCTTTGGGATCACCGGTGCTGCCGGATGTGTACTGGAGGAAGGCGATGTCGTCGGTGGACCGGTGCTCTGCGGCAGCCAGCGGTCGCTCCGAGTCGAGATCATCCAGGGTGAGAACGCCGCGCAGGGAAGGCACCTGGACCCGCATCAGTCGACCTGCGGTCCGGGCTTCGGGCGCAGTGATCAGGAAGGCCGCTCCGGCGTTGTCGAGGATACGGGCGTGCCGCCGCAGATGGTCCTCGATCTGCTGCGGGCGCGCCGGCGGATAGATGGGCACCGGCACACCGCCTGCCATCAGGATACCGAAGAAGCTGTAGAAGTAGTCCGGGCTGGTGGGCAACATCACCGCCACCGTGCCGCCGGCCCGCAATCCCTCCCGCCGCAACCGCCCGGCCACTCGGGCCGCGCCATCGCGGAGCCCCGCATAGCTGATGGGCTGCGGCTCGTCGTCCCCTCGGTAGTAGAGGATGTGGACGCGATGCGGATGTCTAGCCAGGTGCCAATCGAGGGCGTCGAGCAATGTCAGGGCAGTCTCAGGGTGGCCTGTTGTCGCCGCCGTAGGCAGCTCGTGCGTCGGCTGGGGCACAGAGTCTGCCGTCGCCCCGGATTCCAACAGCGCCAGCAGATCCCGCGGCGTCGCAACCAGAAGCGCCTCTTCGGGCAGAGAGATGCCGAATGTCTTCTCCACCCGGGACAGGAGCTCGCTGCGCGCCAGGCTGTCCAGGCCGAGGTCTGCGTCCAAGCGGGTGTCCAGGCTCAGCCCATCTGCCGGCATCGGCACCCGGGATTCCCGCGCGAGCTCGCTCAGAACGCCCAGCAGGACGAGCGCATTGTCTGGGTGTGTAGTTGCCTTCATTGCGGTGCGAGAGAGAACCTGACCGCCGCGCTACGACCCGTCAAGTGCCACGACCGTCGTCCGTCACATCCTCTGGCTCTGCGAACTCGGGGCCGAGCAGGATGGCGAGGGGCCGGGTTTCGGCTGACGCGTCGAAGGCGATCGCCAGGGCTCCCGTCAAGGGCACCGAGAGGAACATACCCACCGCACCGAGCACCCAGCCCCAGAAGACCAAGGAGACGAAGACCACGAGCGTGGACAGCCCAAGCCCCCTGCCCATGAACTTGGGCTCGATGACGTTGCCGAGGATCAGGTTGACGACGAGGTAGCCGAGGCCCGCCCAGAGCGCGGTCGTCGGTCCGAGCTGCACCAAAGCGAGCAGCACAGCCGGCACGGCCGCGATGATCGAGCCGATCGTCGGAACGAAGTTGAAAAGAAAAGCCACCAGCCCCCACAGCACCGGGAAGTCGACTCCCAACAGCCAAAGCCCGACCCCGATGGTGACCCCCGTCACGAGACTGACGGTGGTCTTGAGGGCCATGTAACGGTTGATGCGGTCCAGCACCTTCTCGAGACGCTCCATGGAGACCTCCGGTCTCCTGAGCATGCGCTGGAGTTTTGCCGGCAGGCTCGATGCCTCCAACAGGATGAAGACCACCGTGAGGAGGATCAGCACGGCATTCGTCAACGCGTCGGCGAGGCCGGAAAGGAGGGCTCCAGCCACCTGCATCGCCCTGCCGGCGTTGAGATAGGTGGTCAGGGTCGCCGCCGATAGATGGAGGCCGGCGTGGTCGAGCCAAGCCACGAAATGAAGAGATAGCTGCCTGAGCCTTCCCTCGTATTCCGGAAGATTCGCGGTGAATGCGCCCACCGATTCGGAGACCAGCACCACGACCAGGCCGCCGATCGCAACCATGACGGCACTCACGGCCAGCAGGGCCAGCCAGTTCGGTGCGCCGCGACGCTTGAGGTAGAACATGGGCGGCGCGGCAATCACGGCGATAAAGCTGGCGAGAAGAAAAGGTGTCAGAAGCGCCGACGCCGCCCGCATGCCGGCCACCACAACCACGAAGGCACCGGCGACGAGCAGAAAGCGGCCGACGGGGGTGAAGCCAGTATCCATCCGGAGGGAGCAATCTCCAAAGAAGCTCTTGACACACCGCTGCACTGGGGTCTGAACGGACAGCCGGGTGTGCGCACGCGGGGACGACACACATCGCCCCGGCCCCGCGGAGAACGTTACTTGAACTGCGGCACCCCCGACTGCAGCCACCAGGTCTTGGTCTCGGGGTCATAGTGCCACCGCTGACGATCGGTCAAGGAATGGACGTGCTGGACATCTTCGAACAAATACTCGATGTGCACGACCTGGGTCGCCGTATCGTCATCCTGCATTACCGGTGGCTGAACGACGTCATAGCTCGTAACTCGCACGTTCTCCATGTACCTTGGAACCGCTTTGCGCTTGTGCGGGGGCACGAAACCGAAAGCGGTCTCGTAATAGCCCCATCGTATGGCGGCGCCATACCCCGTCACCGCCGCCTCCAGCGCATTGGTCTTGCGCTCCTCCCGCACGGCACCGCAGCCGCAGACAGCTACAGCAACTAGGCAGAGCGCACAGGCGCGAAGTATCGATTTCATAGGTAAAAACACGGGAAGGACGACGTCGGCATAATAAGGCATGCACGGATGCGCACCAACGTTATGCCCGACTCACTCGGTCTTTCCACTTCTCGACCAGAGGGCCGGGTTGCGCCCGCCGGGGGCGTAGGGAGCAGAGAGGCTGCCGTCAAACCTTTAGGACGAATTCACGGCGTCCTCCAGCGGGCGCGATCCGGCCCCGGAAAACGAAAAGCTCAAATACCAACGGTATACCCACCGCGGAAGGGCGAGTGCGGTATGATGAGTCCTTTTTGGTCGGCACGCATCCGAGAAACGCCACCATTGCCATGCCAGACAGCCCGGAGCCTCGCACCGACGTCCGCTTGGGCGAGAGCACTGTAACGCTGCTCGGTACCGCCCATGTCTCCCGGGCCAGCGCTGAGAAGGTACGTGAGCTTCTCGCAACCGATGACTATGACGCGGTTGCCGTCGAGCTCTGCCCCAGTCGATTCAATGCCCTGATCGACCCCGACGCCTTGGCACGGATGGATCTCTTCGCCGTCATCCGGGAGGGGCGAGCCTACATGGTCGTGGCGAGCCTGGCACTGTCCGCGTATCAGCAACGGTTGGCGGACCAATTCGGCATAGAGCCGGGCGTCGAGCAACGGATGGCCGTCCGTCTTGCCCGGGAGCGCCACCTCCCCGTGCTCCTCGTCGACCGGGAGATCGGCGTAACGCTGCGCCGTGTTGCCGCCAATCTCCCTTGGTGGAAGCGTCTCGGCCTGTTCTCCGGCCTCTTGGCGTCCATGCTGTCTCGAGCCGGCGTCGGCGAGGAAGAGATCGAGCGTCTGAAGGAAGGGGACGTGCTGGAGACGACCTTCGCTGAATTCGCGGAGGATCGGCAGGACCTCTTCGTGCCGTTGATCGACGAGCGGGACCGCTATATCGCGGCCCGTCTTAGGGACGAGGTGTCGCGGAAGGGTCACGAAAACATCCTCGCCGTGTTAGGCGCGGGGCATCTGAAGGGCGTCGCCCGCTATCTGGGTGAAACCGACCGAGAGCCGAGCAGGGAGATCGCCGAGCTTGACGAAGTGCCTGCGGCGCGCCGCTGGCCAAAGCTCATCCCCTGGGCCGTGGTCGCGCTCATCCTCGCCGGCTTCGCCTACGGCTTCGTTAGGAGTCCGCAGCTTGGCTGGGGCCTTGTCTTCGACTGGGTGCTGATCAACGGCACCCTATCGGCCCTTGGGGCCATCATGGCGGCCGGCCACCCGCTGACGGTCGTCACCGCCTTCGTCGCCGCACCGCTCACATCGCTCAACCCGACAATCGGTGCCGGTATGGTCACGGGGGCATTGGAGCTTTATCTGCGCAAGCCGAGCGTTGGGGACTTCGGGCGCTTGCGTCACGACACCGCGCAGATCCGCGGCTGGTGGCGAAACCGGGTGTCGCGCGTCCTTCTGGTCTTTCTGCTGAGCACGCTGGGCTCCGCCGTCGGTACCTACGTGGCAGGCTTCCGTATTGCCGGCCGGCTGTTTTCGTGACCAGGGGGGAGAGCGCGATGGCCTAGAAAGAAGCGCTTAGTTGGGCCAGGCGCAGCGGGCCTGTCAGAGAGCAGGGTGAAGGGCAGGCAAAGCGCAGCTTGTCCGTCATCCGCGGCTATCTGCACCCCGTTTCCGGCCAGTTGCGAGCCCCTCGCGAATTACGGCAATCGCCTCGTCCAGGTGCTGGAAGGCATGATCGCCGCCCTGAAACACCAGCAAGCGGCCGCAGTTTCGGTACATCGACACGGCGATGCGGTAGTCGATCACCTCGTCGCCCGTGTCAAGAAAGAGCGTGGTCTGCACACCGTCACACGGGTCGTCAATGCCGTAGGCACGGGTGCGCTCGACCCCCTCGCGGGTGATCAGATAGGCGTCGCCGTCCGCCGTTGTCATGGTTTGGCCTTCGAACTGCGGCAGCAAGACCCACGGCTTTACGGCGGGATTGATCAAGTATAGATGCTCGACCGGGAAGCGGCGGGCCAGGAACTGGCCGTAGAAGCCACCCATCGAGCTGCCCACGACCACTAGCGGTTCCTTGCTTGGCAGCTCCCTGAAACAGTCCGATAGCCGCTCGACGGCCGCGTCCGGACGATGGGCCGGGTAAGAAGGCGCCACAACTCGGAGCGGGGCAAGCTGCTCGCGCAGAACCGCGGCCTTGTACGAGCGGCTAGAGCTGTTGAGACCATGCAGGTAGATCAGCATTTGCTGGTGCCCTCCCGCCCGCGATCACCTAGTCAACCAGAGAGAGGTGCAAGCGCGACATGCAGCCGAGCGGCCGTGCCTCGTAGCGTGTCCGGCGGCGGAACGGCCAGGGCAGGTATGGGGCGGTACGGCATCGTCCCAAGGGTGATGCGGCCCGAGCGGGAGCCGAAAGCCCCTTAATACGCTAATAAAATGATTTGAGTCAAATAGTCTTGCTTTTCGAGTTGATTTTCGACATTCTCATTTGCGTCCCAGTTCCGAACAAGCCGCTCGGAATTCCCCAGCGACCTTTGGCGCCACGGTCAAGCGGGCATCTGAGAGAACGTCGCGACCGTAAGGTCGCGGCGCTGATGTTGGCTACCTGATTCGGTCGGCAGGGAGGAAAGGGACGGGCGCAATAGTCACTACGGGAGATCCACCGATGGTCCTTCGCAGCAGCAACGCCGAGGCGTCCGAGACCGAGTTCGTGCTGATCCCCCACCGCTCCATGGAGTGGCGGACGGTGTGTCGCCTGTTCTTCGGCTTCGCCGTGTTCTCCGGCTGCCTGAGCCTGGGGCTCGCCCTGATGGGCGCTTGGCTCGTGGCCCCTTTCACCGGCCTGGAGCTGCTGGCCCTCGGCGCCGCCCTCTATGTGAACGCCCGCGGCGTACGTCAGCGCGAAGTGGTCCGGGTCTCGCCCGAGACCGTTCAGATTCAGCGCGGCCGCCGCGGCCCCGAGCAGGAGTTCCGCTTCCACCCCGGCTGGGCCCGAGTGGAGCTGCTGCCGGACCCGCGCGGCTGCTGGCCCAGCCGTCTGCTCATCGGCTCCCACGGCCGCTCGGTGGAGCTTGCCCGCGCGCTGCCTGAGCCGGAGCGCCATGCGCTCGCCCAGTGCCTGCACACCCTCCTCGAATCCATGCGGCGCCTTCCGGCGCGGCGGCTCCTGCCCTTCGCGGGCGAGGACCACACGCCGCGCTGTCTGCCGCCGCTCCCCGCCGGCTGGGCCGAGGCGCGCTGCGCCGCCAGACGGGGGGTCTCGACGCCATTTCCGGTCCTACCGCTGGATACCGATGCCAGCCACCATAGTAAGGGGGATGTTGTTCTGTGAATATGTCGAAAAGGGGGCTGCTCGGCAGCCTTAGCGCTGCGGCACTGCTGCTGTGGGCAGGCGCCGCCGCAGCGGGATTTGCCGACCTGAACATGCGCCCAGGCGTCACGCCCATCAGCCACGAGGTCTACCACCTGCACATGGCCATCCTATGGGTGTGCGTGGCCATCGGCGTGGTGGTATTCAGTGCCATGTTCATCTCCATCGTCCGCCACCGCAAATCGCGCGGCGCCATGGCGGCCCACTTCCACGAAAGCACCACCGTCGAGATTCTCTGGACCATCATCCCCTTCGTGATCTTGGTCGCCATCGCTATCCCGGCCACCAAGACCCTCATCGCCATGGAGAACGCCTCTGACGCCGACCTCACCATCAAGGTGACCGGCTACCAGTGGAAGTGGCAGTACGACTATCTGGACAGCGGCATCAGCTTCTTCAGCAATCTGGCCACCTCGCGCGACGCCATCGAGAACAAGGTGGCCAAGGGCGAGCACTACCTTCAGGAGGTGGACCACCCGCTGGTGCTCCCCATCAACAAGAAGGTGCGCTTCCTGACCACAGGCAACGACGTCATCCACTCTTGGTGGGTGCCCGATCTCGGCTGGAAGAAGGACGCCATTCCCGGCTTCATCAACGAGTCGTGGGCGCGCATCGAGAAGCCCGGCACCTACCGCGGCCAGTGCGCCGAGCTGTGCGGCAAGGACCACGGCTTCATGCCCATCGTGGTGGTTGCCAAGACCGAGGCGGACTACGAGCAATGGGTTAAGGAGCAGAAGCTGGCCATGGCGCAGGCCGCCGAGGCGGCCACCAAGACCTGGAGCCGGGAGGAGCTGATGGCCCAGGGCGAGAAGGTCTACACCACCACCTGCGCGGCCTGCCACCAGGCCACCGGAACTGGCGTCCCGGGCGTCTTCCCGCCCTTGGCCGCCGGCCATCCCTTCGCCGCCTCCGACGCCCTCGTAAAGCCTCTGCGCGAGCGCGGGTTCCTGGACGAGACCGGCAAGGTGGTGATGGGGCCGCTCAAGAACCATATCCAGATCGTCCTGCACGGCATCCCCGGCAGCGCCATGCAGGCCTTCGGGGACCAGCTGAACGACGCCGATCTGGCCGCGGTCGTCACCTACGAGCGCAACTCCTTCGGCAACACCACCGGCGACGTGGTGCAGCCCGCGGACGTCGCGGCCGCACGTTGAACCCGAACGAACGCCCACGAGCAGCGGAGAGACATCTAAATGAGTACGGCAACCACGGCAACCACGGCACCCCATGACGAGCACCACGGCCCAGCCCGGGGCCTCCTGCGCTGGGTCACGACCACGAACCACAAGGACATCGGCACCCTCTACCTGTGCTTCGCCCTCACAATGTTCTTTGTGGGTGGCCTCATGGCCATGATCATCCGCGCCGAGCTGTTCGAGCCCGGCCTGCAGCTTGTGGAACCGACGTTCTTCAATGAGATGACCACCATGCACGCCTTGGTGATGATCTTCGGCGCGGTGATGCCGGCCTTCGTGGGCCTGGCCAACTGGCAGATCCCGATGATGATCGGGGCGCCGGACATGGCCCTGCCGCGCTTGAACAACTGGAGCTTCTGGATCCTGCCCTTCGCCTTCGCCATGCTGCTCTCCACCCTGCTCATGCAGGGTGGGGGCCCGGCCGGCGGCTGGACCATGTACCCGCCGTTGATGCTGCAGACCGGCGAGGCGTTCCCCTTCGTCATCTTCGCCGTCCACCTGTTGGGCATCTCCTCGGTGATGGGCGCCATCAACATCATCGTCACCATCGTCAACATGCGCGCACCGGGCATGAGCATGATGAAGATGCCGCTGTTCGTCTGGACCTGGCTCATCACGGCCTTCCTTCTCATCGCCGCCATGCCGGTGCTCGCCGGGGCGGTGACCATGCTGCTCACCGACAAGTTCTTTGACACCTCCTTCTTCAACGCCGCCGGCGGTGGCGACCCGGTGATGTTCCAGCACATCTTCTGGTTCTTCGGGCATCCCGAGGTCTACATCATGATCCTGCCGGCCTTCGGCATCGTCTCGCAGATCATCC
Organism: uncultured Gammaproteobacteria bacterium; assembly: GCA_963824085.1. Taxonomy (GTDB): domain Bacteria; phylum Pseudomonadota; class Gammaproteobacteria; order Chromatiales; family Chromatiaceae; genus JARRNE01. Next base: position 334,647 of record CAWGNT010000023.1, on the reverse strand, counting down.
CCACCTTCGCCCGCAAGCCGCTGTTCGGCTACAGCTCCATGGTCTACGCCACGGCAAGCATCGCCTTTCTCTCCTTCATCGTCTGGGCCCACCACATGTTCACCGTGGGCATGCCGCTGACTGCTTTACTATTCTTCATGTACAGCACCATGCTCATCGCCATACCCACCGGCGTGAAGGTGTTCAACTGGGTGGCCACCATGTGGCGTGGCTCGCTCACCTTCGAGACGCCCATGCTGTTCGCCATCGCCTTCGTGGTGCTGTTCACCATCGGCGGCTTCTCCGGCCTGATGCTCGCCATCACGCCGGCGGACTTCCAGTACCAGGACTCCTACTTCGTGGTGGCGCACTTCCACTACGTGCTGGTGACCGGCGCGGTGTTCGCGATCATGGGTGCGGTCTACTTCTGGCTGCCCAAGTGGACCGGCCACATGTACGACGAGAAGCTCGGCAAGTGGCACTTCTGGCTCTCGGTCGTATTCGTCAACGTGCTGTTCTTCCCGCAGCACTTCCTAGGCCTCGCCGGCATGCCGCGACGCATTCCGGACTACGCGGTCCAGTTCGCCGACTGGAACATGGTCTCGAGTCTCGGCGGCTTCGCCTTCGGCGCCAGCCAGTTGCTGTTCCTCTACATCGTAGTTCAGACCATTCGCGGTGGCGCCAAGGCCACCGGCCAGGTGTGGGAGGGCGCACTGGGCCTCGAGTGGACGGTACCTTCGCCGGCCCCCTACCACACCTTCAGCGAAGCCCCTGAAGTGCGCTGAGTCCGCGAGAGAGAGATGGAAATGACCAGACCCTCCCTCGACCCCCGCGTGCGCCGGGCCAACCGGCGCCTCGCCCTGCTCCTCGGAGCCGTGGCCGTGGGCCTGTTGGTGCTGTTCATCGGGCTCAACCTGAAATGACGGACCTCGACGTGAGGGCCGGCCGCCGGAGACGGGGACGTCGAGCCTCGCCTCCACCCTGTTCACCGTGGATCCTGCCAGCCAGCCGGTCACCACGGCCCTGGCCGGAACCCAGAAACCATGACCGCCGACAAACCTGAGGGAAATCAAACCATGGTTCACGCGCCGCAGACCGCCTACTACGTGCCCCACGGCACCCACTGGCCCATCGTTGGCTCAGTGGGGTTGACCACGCTGCTGGTGGGATTCGCCGCCATGCTCAACGGAGCCGATGTCGGCTCAACGCTGATGGTGGCCGGCGTGGCCATCACCCTGGTGATGATGTTCGGCTGGTTCGGCACCGTGATCCGCGAAAGCGAGCGCGGCACCTATAACGACCAGGTGGACCGCTCGTTCCGGATGGGCATGGGCTGGTTCATCTTCTCCGAGGTAATGTTCTTCGCCGGCTTCTTCGGTGCCCTCTTCTACGCACGCGCCTTCGCGGTGCCGTGGCTCGGCGGCGAGGGGATGAAGGGCGTGGCCCACGAGCTCTGGCCGCACTTCCAGGCGGCGTGGCCCCTGCTCAAGATGCCCGACCCGAGCACATTCAGCGTGCCCCACGAGGCGATGGAGGCCTGGGGCATCCCGGCCATCAACACCCTGATCCTGCTCTCCAGCGGCGCCACGGTCACCTGGGCCCACTGGGGGCTGAAGGAGAACAACCGCCGCCACCTCATCATGGGCCTCATCGCAACCGTGGCCCTCGGCGCGCTGTTCCTGAGCCTGCAGGCCTACGAGTACCTGCACGCCTACTCGGCGATGAACCTGAAGCTGAGCTCGGGCATCTACGGCTCCACCTTCTTCATGCTCACCGGCTTCCACGGAGCCCACGTCACCATCGGCGCCATCATGCTCACCGTGATCCTGTTCCGCAGCATTGCCGGCCACTTCACCCCCACCCACCACTTCGCCTTCGAGGCCGTCGCCTGGTACTGGCACTTCGTAGACGTGGTCTGGCTCGGGCTGTTCATCACCGTCTACTGGCTGTGAGACGGACGCGCCTCTCACTGGAGCGGGGTGGAAGGCGCGGCAGGGGGCTGCTCGGGCAGCAGCCCGTGGGGACGGATGAGGCCGGCGGCATAGGCCAGGAGCAACAGCACGAACAGCGCCACCGACAGGCCGATACGGAAGGTGAGGGCCTTGACGGTCCGCCGGCTCTGTCCGTGGTCGCGGATCAGGAAGAAGAGCCCGAATCCGAGGCTCAACAGAATCAGGAACAGCATGACGATGACGAAGGTGTATACCAGCATGGGGCGAAACCTCGGGGCGCAGGGCCAGTTGTGCGTGGACTGTCTCGAAGTCTAAACCCAATCGCGGGCCGTGGCGCGGCAGGCTGCCGGTGACCGGCTACCGGTTCCGCCCGCGGCTAGTGCCGAGCCTCGCGGTCGGCGCGCTGCTTCCGGCGCTCGTCGCGCTGGGGGTGTGGCAGACCCATCGCGCGGAGGAGAAGGAGGCGATGCTGGCCCAGGCCGCAGGCTATCGTAACGCCCTGCCGGTGACGCTCGACCCTGCGACCGCCGATGCGGCGGCGCTGCGCTACCGCCCCGTGCAGGCCGAAGGCCACTACCTCGCGGATCGGCAGTTCCTCCTCGACAATCAGGTGGAGTCGACCCGGGTGGGATACCACGTGCTCACGCCGTTCCTGCTGCGCCAGAGCGGCAAGGTGGTGCTGGTGGACCGCGGCTGGGTGGCCCTCGGCGAGAGCCGTCAGCGGCTGCCCGAGGTGCCGGTGAGCGGTGACGAGCGGCGCCTGGTGGGCACCGTGGACAGGCCGCCCCAGGTGGGTTTGCACCTGGGCAGCGGCAGCGGCACGGGCGACTGGCCGCGGGTCATCCAGTATATGGTGCCCACGGAGCTGGCCCAGGCCCTGAATCGGCCGGTGCTGCCCCTGGTGGTGCGGCTCGGGCCCGATCAGCCCGACGGCTACGTTCGCGACTGGCACGTGGTGACCTTCGGTCCCGAGCGCCACCGCGCCTACGCCTTCCAGTGGTTCGGCCTGGCCGTGACCCTGACCGTGCTCTACCTGGCCGTGAGCCTGCGCCGCGAGGGCAACGCCGGCGAGGCCTCACGACTCGACAGATTGAGGAGCTGAGATGCACGCCGCCGCCCTGCCCCGCCGCCGCGCCCGCCTCACCTTGCTGGCGCTGTTCGCCCTTTTCCTGGCCCCGGTGGTGACCGCCTGGCTGCTTCACACGACCGCGCCTCAGTGGCACCCCCAAGGGACGGTCAACCAGGGCACCCTCATCACCCCGGCGCGGCCCCTGCCCGCGGCGCCGCTCGCCGCCGTGGACGGCAGCCGCGTGGATGAGGATGTGCTCCGCGGCCACTGGACCCTGCTGCTGTTCAGCGAGAACCCCTGCGACCGCGACTGCCAGGCGCTGCTCCTGCAGCTGCGCCAGGTCCACGCCGCCCTGAACAAGGACATCCCGCGGGTGCAGCGGTTGCTGGTGCTCGCCGGCCCGCAGGCCACCGCGCCCCCACAGGGTGACCCCGACCTTCTCCTCGCCCGGCTGCGCGATCGCAGCTGGCTCCATCACTTCGCCCTCGGTGCCGGCAACCAACCTGCCGCCAGCGGCCGGGTCTACCTGGTGGACCCGCTGGGCAACCTGATGATGTTCTATCCCGCAGGCAGCCCGGTCCGCGGGATTCTCAAGGATTTGGAACGGCTGCTTCGCATCTCGCGGGTGGGCTGACACCGGGCACTCCAGGAGCACAAGACCATGGCCAGAGCGCAAAACCTCACCCTCCCCGCCGGACTCCTCCCCCTGACCGCCCGCTGGCAAGCGTACCTGCGCCTGTGCAAGCTGAAGGTGGTCTACCTCATCGTCTTCACGGCGGTGGTGGGCATGTTCCTCGCCACCCCGGGCATGGTGCCCTGGGACGTGCTGCTCTTCGGCACCCTCGGCATCGGGCTGTCCGCCGCCTCCGCCGCCGCCTTTAACCACGTGTTAGACCGCAACAGCGACGCTCTCATGGGCCGTACCCACCACCGCCCCCTACCGCGGGGTGAGATCGGCACCGCCCGGGCGCTCGCCTTCGCCACCGTGCTCGGCGTGCTCGCCATGGCAATCCTCACCGGCCTGGTAAACGGCCTCACAGCCCTGCTCTCGGGGGCCTCCCTTATCGGCTACGCCCTCGTATACACTGTGTTCCTGAAGCGCGCCACGCCCGAAAACATCGTCATCGGCGGCGTCGCCGGCGCCGCGCCGCCCGTCCTCGGCTGGACCGCCGTCACCGGCAGCGCCGACCCCAACGCCTTGCTGCTGTTCCTCATCATCTTCGCCTGGACCCCGCCTCACTTCTGGGCGCTCGCCATCGCCCGCCGCGAGGAGTATGCGAAGGTAAACATCCCCATGCTCCCGGTGACCCACGGCGTGGCCTTCACCAAGCTGCAGATCCTGCTCTATACGCTGATCCTTACGGCGGTAACCCTGCTGCCAGTGGCCACCGGCATGAGCGGCCTGCTCTACCTGATCGCGGCGGTGCCGCTGGATCTGGTGTTCCTCGTCTACGCCGTGCGCCTCTACCGCGCCGCCGACGAACGCCTCGCCATGCGCACCTTCGGCTACTCCATCCTCTACCTCAGCCTGCTGTTCACGGCGCTGCTGGCCGATCACTTCCTCGGCATCGGGCTTGCGGCATGGCGGTAGAACGAGTGAGCGGAAACCCCGAGGAGACCAGCGGCACTGGCCTCGGCCGGGTGCTGCGCAGCGTGCTCTCCGCCTTCTTTGGAGTGCAGAGCAATCGCAACCGCGAGCGCGACTTCACCCACGGCAAACTCAGCCACTTCGTGGTGGTGGGGCTGGGGGTGACGACGCTGTTCGTGCTGCTGGTGGCCGGCGTGGTGAGCCTGGTGTTGCATCTGGCCGGCCGATGACAAACCAATGGAACGCGGAGCTCGCTTGAGTCCGCTGACCGACACCCGACGCGCCAGGATGCCCGATGGCTTTGCCCGTCTGACCCTGCCCGTGGCAATGCTCACGTTCGCGGCGACCCTGCTCGGCGCCTACGTGCGCCTCGCCGACGCGGCTCTTGGCTGGCCAGGCTGCTACGGCCAGCTCACCGCGCCCACCAACAGCGAAGCGATGGCCGCGGCCGCCTTCCCGGATCGCCCGTTGGAGCATCCCAAGGCGTGGAAGCAGATGCTGCACCGCTACCTCGCCGGCACCCTGGGCCGGGTGGCCATCCCGGGTCTCGCGGTGACCGCCCTGGCGCCGGCGCGCGCCCCGTCGCTGCTGGTGGGGTTGACGGGAAGATTCAGGCCCGATGCTGTTGTGCGAGACGCGTAATCGCCGGACAGGCGTCCCGGCTATCCTTCACCTTAGATTAAGGAGCTGATGGCATGCGTAGAATCTATTTTCTGGTACCGAACCTCGAGACGGCCAACGCCGTAACCGATGAGCTACTGCTGGCGCGGATTGAGGAGCGTCACATCCATGTCATCGCGCGCGAAGGCACCGAATTGGGTGATCTGCCAAAGGCCTCGCTGCTCCAGACGAGCGACGTCATACCCGCCGTTGAGCGCGGACTCGCAGTGGGTGGCGTCACGGGTATTCTCGCGGGTGTGGCTGCAGTCACCTTTCCGCCTGCGGGGATTATATTGGGGGGCGGCGCTATCCTGGCGACCGGGCTGGCGGGATCGGGAATTGGCGCCTGGATGTCGAGCATGATTGGGGTGGACGTAATGAACTCCCAGATCAAACAATTCGAAGAAAACATTGCGAGGGGAGAGATCCTGTTCCTGGTGGATGTGCCAAAGGCGCGTGTGCAAAGGATCGAGGACATGGTGAAAACACATCATCCGGATGCCGATATCGAAGGTACCGAACCACATATTCCGGCCTTTCCCTAAAGCGTAACGTGTAGCGTTTCCCACCGTATTCCGCCCACGAGCTGAAGACCGTCATGGCACGCAGCGGATGCCGCGGAGGGGTTTTGTCGCGTGAGGCTACCGGAACTCCTGTTCGAGCCGTATACGACTGACTGATCATCTTGAGCCGTGGCTATGACAACGTTGTAGCGCCATCAACGGTAAGAAGCCGGGAGAGCGTGGCGACGCGTTGGAGAACGGCATCGCCCCCCGGATATGGTCGCTGCGCTTGTCGCTGTCACACTACGTCTACCCCAAGGAGGAGCGCCCGGTGCGCGATCTTTTGCGCAAGCGCAGCCAGCTGGTGCACCAGCATACCAGCCACCTGCAGTGTGACGTGGTCAAGCGAAAACAGACACCTCGTTAAGCCGCATTGGCCAGTTGGCCGGTTCTCTCAAACTCGTCTGGACTCTGATAGCCCAGGTACGAATGCAGCCGCCAGCTGTCGTAGAATATTGTGATGTAGTTGACGATGTTCGCCCATGCTTCCTCGCGGGTCTGGTAGCTGTGCCAATGGACCCGCTCGGACTTCAAGGAGCCGAAGAAGCTCTCGACCACCGCGTTGTCCCAACAGTCTCCTTCGCGGCTCATGCTGCCGGCGATGCCGTGGGCCTTGAGCAGATCTCGGAAGGCATGACTGGCCTCCTGCACGCGCCCCGATCCGAAGTGGTGGATAAGTTGCCCCTTCGGCGGCCGGCGGTTCCACAGAGCCATCTGCAGCGCGTCACAGACCAACGTGCTGCTCAGGCGCCGCCCCATCGACCAGCCCACGACCTTGCGCGAGTGCAGGTCGATCACTACGGCCAGGTATAACCAGCCCGGTCAGCTCCTTGCCGACCGAAACCGCACTGCTGCGGCACACACAACTATCCTGACAGATGGGGAGTGTGCCCGCACCCAATCGATCGTCGCCATCAAGGTGGTGGCCCACAAGCTCGCGCGGGCCGGCTACTACATCCCGCGCAACCAGGTGCCCTTTGATGTGAACAATGCGTTTGCATGAACGGATGAGTCCTGGGCTGCGGCGGGGAGCTTGTGATGGGGTTGGCCGACAGCCACTAGATCTGATTGGCCGCCGCCGCATCCCATCATCGACGTCGTGGAGCGAAGGGTTCCGACTGACGCGCCTCTGTCATGCAGCCAGCAACGAGTTGGCCCCCCCAAGGAGGAGCCAGCGATCTGTGACGGCGGGGCCGCACGGGTTGCCACCCGCTTACGATGCACGCACAGCGTCCATCGCGCGCGGGCGGCTTCACTGAAGAAGCTCCGCACACCACTTGGCCATGGCAGGGTACCGAGGATTTTCTCGGGCTCAACCGAGCCAGGGGTCGGGTGTCTTGCCTGCAAGGGGAAGCCCCGGCGCCTTAATCCAGAAGGGTGGCTGGTGCGGATCAGCAATGACTCCGTCACCGTCGCAGCGAAAACCGAAGGCGCGTGTCCGCTCTGTCTGAACACCGTGCTTTGCGGCAAAGAGGGCAGGATCGCGGCTTCGCCGCGAAGAGAAAAGCTCGCGTTCTTGATCGGGGTCAGCTAAATGTTGACCCCTGGCTCCTCCGTGTTACGTATCCCCCAAGTAGAAAAGGGCCAGTCAATCGACTGGCCTTTCTTTAACGTGACAGGTGTCGTCTCAGGACAACCAGGAAAACACGAACGCCGAAAGCCCAAGGAACACCACGATCATGATCATGCCCAGCGACACCACCCACGAGGAGTAGACGAAACCTTCATCCTCCGGTATGTGCATGAAAATGGGTACGCCGATATAGAGCAGGTAAACGGATGCGGCTATGGCCACCAGTCCCAGCAGCACGTTGATGTACAGCACCGGGTAAAGGGCGGAGAAGCCGACCAGGAACAGGGGCACCGATGTGAACACCGCCAGTTCCACGCAGTGCATGGGTTTTGGTTTTACGTCGAAGGTCTGCGACAACCAGCAGATGCCGTAGCCCATGGCGTAGACGCCCACGTTGAAGCCAACGAAACAGGCGATGGCGATATACAGGGCTTTGTTCTGTGCAATGGTGAAGGGCTCACCGGCACCCAGGTCCCAGCCGATGACGGCGGTGGCGTAATAGCCGCAGAGCGTGGGGATCAACGACAGCAGGGCCACGTGCATGACGATATCCAGCGGCCTGGCTGGCTGTCGGTCGGCATCCTCGAGACTGTGTTTTGGTTGGTAAATCAAGTGACTAAAATGTTTCGCAAGCATGTTGAGCTCCTTCAGTCATTTGTAGGACAAGCAGCTACGTAAACAGACTCGCACAATTATTATAGCTGTTTACAATTTTAGGTGATTTAGAACGTTAAGACATAATGAATATATAATTCGTGAGGTTAATGGGATGACAATTTGGTTTCGTAGAATTGGTCATGCCATGCGCCATTTTATACGTAGCTAATATCAGATTCTCGGTTTTTCACTAACCAGCGATCTCGAAATTCTCCGTCAGCAACGAGTGCAGCTCCCGGCGGTATTGTGCAGGATTGGCGAAGAACGCTTCACACGCGGCTTTGAACTCGGCGAAGGTTTCAAAGTAACGGTTGTAGAGCGTCTTCTTTTTGAAGAATTTCCATAATCCTAAATTCGGCTAGTTGGTGGCGAAGAGAGGACTTGGACCTCTACCGGGTTTCCCCAACATGGACCTGAACCATGCGCGTCTACCAATTCCGCCACCGCGGCATTGAGATGAGATCGCGGCAAGCCCCCACCGCATGGAACGGAAGTGCGGGTTCTGCAGGTACATGGGCGACTTCGCGACGCGTCAAGGTCCCAGCTTCTCCTGCATGCACCGCAAGCGTAGCTGCCTTCGCCCTAGAGGGAAGTTTGGGTTCACGTTTCAGGAGCGCCGATGCCAGGACGCGCTACGGGGCACACCATGGGGGCATCACGCCCGCCAGCCTGCGGTGGCGACTCTCCGCGGGCTACTCTGCCAGCAGACGCTTGAGATCTCCAGTGATGACTGAGGACTCCGCAGTGGAATCGGCGAGCAGGCGAATGTCGCCCTCACGGTCGAACACGTAGACGGCACTGCTGTGCGACACCTCATAGTCGCCGTAGGCGTCGGGTTTGCCGTACCCGTAGGTCACGCGGTAGCGCTTGGTGAGGGCCTTGATCTCGTCCTGGCTGCCGCGCAGACCCACGACCTGCGGGCCGAAGGTCGCCGCATAGGTCTTCAGCTGCAGCAGCGTATCGCGCGCCGGATCCACACTCACGAACAGGATGCGCACCTGCTCCGCCTGCGGTCCCAGGGCTGCCACGGCGCGGCCGAGGTGGGACAGGGTGGTCGGACACACATCCGGGCAATGGGTATAGCCGAAGTAGAGCAGTACCAGGCGACCCCGGAAATCCTTACCGTGCACCGTGGCCCCGTCGCTCGCCTCGGTGAGGGAAAAATCCAGCGGGGCCATGAGTCCGGTGATGTCCCTGAGACCCCAAGGCGGTGCGCTGCGTCCGCATCCGACGAGGAGACCCACCAGCAGCAATGCGCCGAGACACGCGCCCAACGCGCGGTCACTTGCTGCGCGAGCGCGCGTCATTCGCCCTGCGCTCCCTCCACACGGAAGGGCACTTCGAGCGTATCACCATCGCCGAAGCGCAGGGTCACCGGCACTTCCTCACCGGGCTGCAAGGCATTCTTGCGGTGCATCAGCATCAGATGGTAGCCGCCCGGCTCAAACACCACGGTCTGATCCGGCGCCAGGTCTACGCCCTCGACGTGGACCATGTGCGCCACGCTGCCCTCGTGCAGGCTACGATGCAGCATCACATGACCGAAAGCGGGGCTGGCGGCTCCCACTAGCCTCAGGGGCGTCGACGCGTGGCTGGTGATTGAGAAGTAGCCTGCCATGGGCAGCTCCCCAGGCAGCCAGCGAATACGTGCATCACTGATCGCCACTGGCGGCGGTCCGGCCTGAGCGACCACGGTGACAGCCAGCAATAGGGCAAAGAGCAGAGCTCGCTTCATGGCACACTCCGTGAGATCCGCGGCTCACCGTCCATCCGCGTGGAGGTGCCGGCGCCCTCTCCACCCGCGCTGCGGCGCATCCACATACGCAGCACCAGCAGGATGGCGAGCACACTCATCATGGCCGCCGGAATCCAGGTGATGATCCCCCCCGTTTCCTGGTCGACCAGGGGACTCACCGGCCAGGCGCGGCCACATACGCTGTATACGTCATACAGCACCGACTTGCTGAGCGAGATGTGCGCTCCGATGGCAATCTGCGGCAGCATGATGGCCCACAGCAGCACGATGCGGGCTGGATAGCCCAGGACGCCGGGCTCCCGCGGCGAGCGCGGATCCAGCACCAGCCACCAGAAGAACAGCCCGTCCAGCACCATGCTCCAGTTCATCAGCTGATAGCGTGAAGCGCTCAGCATGGCTGCGAAGTGCACCGACGGCATCAGCCAGAAATAGATCAGGCCCACGAATAGCAGGGGCGACACCACAGGATTCTGCACCACACGGTAGGCGAGCCGCACGGGCGGGCTGCCCCAGAGCGGCAGCAGCACCCGTTCGCGCAGGCGCACTGGAAGCCCCCAGCCCAGCACCTCATGGGGCACGGCGAGCATGATCAGAAACGGCGCCAGATGATGTAGCACCAGATGCTGTGCCCGGTGTACCCAGAACATGTGCTGGGAGAGATAGTCCACGTAGGTCTGCATCACCCCGTAGATCAGCACCAGGCCTAGGTAGAAGCTGAGCGCACGGCCCACGCCCGTCGCCAGGCCCGCCTGCCGGCGCCGGCGCCGGCCGCGCCAGTACAGGATGCTCCCCACCGCGCAGGCGATTGGCACGGTCGGAGCAAACTCCCAGGGCGCGAGCAGTGTGAGTAGACTAGGCACCGACGTGAGGACTCAAGCGTGCGGGCTGGCGGCCAGCAGCGGCGTGCGTGACAAAGGTTGCACCTTACAAAAATCGCAGAGTTTGGGCAAACGCGTGGGCTTCAACTACACGGGCGCAGAAAGTGGAGCCGGAAGGGCTGCCGTTCATCCATCCAGTGGCGCACGGGCACGAGCCCGCGTCCCGTGCAAGCGCCTCGAAATCGGCCACGGCGTTCTTGTAGGATCTCTCGGTGTGGATGGTCTCTCTCTCGGCGAGCGGGTAGATTCTGCCGCCGCGCCGTCGCGGCGGCAGACGGATCGTCCAAGAGGCCGGCCGCGCAGCCACCGAAGCGCCAACGGACGCTATGACGAAAGGCGAGACATCCCCTCAGCAGCGGCTCTGAACCTTTGAGCCGCCTGGTTGCTCGCAGCCTTCGCCCTGTTCAGGTCTGTGATCTCGATCCCCTTCTGGAGAGGTCTCTACCGGCTCGTCATGGGCAGTAGCGCATGCTGAGAGCCGGTCCATGAGCGAATTGGTCTTGTCGGAGCGGCGCACGCTGTCGTGGCTCGCGGCCCTGGCGGTGCAGGACCAGTGGGTGACCATCAACTTCCATGCGACCGTTCACCCCGACCTCCCCTGGAGCCTGCGCCCCCAGGACGCAACGGGTGCGGCTCCATCCGGGTCAGGTGTACGACGAGCGGTTTCTTGCCGACAACTGCTCGTCGAATACCATCACGGGCAGGCCATTCCGGGCTTCGTGCCTTGGCAGGCGGCGAGCTTCGTGCATACGCTGGAGTGCTTTTGTTTCCGCCAGCAGACCCTGCAGGGCTGGGACTCCACGGAGGTGCCGCTACGTTTCGTCATCTGCCCTGACCTGCCGGCGGAGATCGGGCTTATCAGCCTGTGCTACAGCGTCATGCGGGTGCCTGGCGCGCAACGCGGCGCCGTGCCCTGAGCGGCTGCCTGATCCGAGTGAGCAACAGTCCAAAGATGTGAGGATGGCAAGCATGAGCGGCGCATCCCATGGTCAGCGTCAGTATTACGTACTCGACCCAAGGCATTGGCCCCTCGTCGCCATGCTATCGGTCCTGCTGATCCTCGCCGGGGTTGCGCTGACCATCAACCACTTCGGGTTTGGCCCCTGGATGATCGTGGGCGGCCTGGCGCTGCTGATGGTCATGTTTCACGGCTAGTTCGACCACGTAATCAGGGAAAACCTGTCGGACTGTTACAGCGACCAGGTGGACCGCTCCTTCCGCCAGGGTATGTTCCGGTGCATCGCCTCGAAGGTCTTCTTCTTCGTGAGATTCTTCAGCGCCTTGTTCTACATCAGAAACGTCGCGCTGCCCTGGCTCGGCGGAGGGGGTTACCTGGGGGGCCATCAACTATTGCGGAACCAGTTCGTCGCCAACTGGCCGACATCCAGTCCCGGAAAAGTGGCGGTGCGTTCTAGCCGATGCATGCCTGGGGCATCCTGGCGATGACCACACTGATCCTACTCAGCTCCGGCGCCACGGGCACCTGGGCGCACTGGGGACCGAAACAACGTAACCAAACCCAGCTCGTGCGCGCGCTCGTGGCGACCATTTCCCTCGGGCTCCTGTTCGTTTGCCTCTAGGCATGGGAGTATCGCCACGCTTGCGAAGAGCTGAACCTAACCCTGCATTCCGGGGTTACGGCTCGACCTTCTTCATACTGACGGGCTTTCACGTTACCATTGGTGCCGTCATGACTGATGACCATTCCCGGGCGCGCCATTAAGGGACACTCCTCCCCCCACAACCACTTCGCCTTCGAGGCGGTGGATTGGTACTGGCGCTTCGTGGACGTCGTGTGGCTGGGACTCTTCGTACTCGTCTACTGGATGTAATACTACGCCCAACAGTCCGCACCAGCTGGCCGCAGGGGCGAGCCGGCGCGCGGCACTGCAGTCCGGCTCGCAAGGTCACATGCTGTGCGGCTCCAATACGCCGAAAACGTAACCGAGGATCAGAAGGCCGAAGAGGGCCAGGGACAGTACGATACGTACGGTAAGCGCTTTTACGACGTGGGTCTTGTCGGCCTCGCCATCGTCCTTTGCCAAGTAGTACATGCCCTGAAAGAGTGAGAAGACGATATTCGATGAGGAGGGGAACCCTAAACAGGATATTGATAGTGGTTTCCGTGGTGGCTATAGTGAATCGAAATCTCGTCCCGTATGCTTGCCACAACGCCGTAATGCGTCCTCGAATATTGCACCCGCATGCAGTTTGGTGATCTCGGTTTTCAATTCCGCTGCATGCACGCCCTCCTGTTCGCGCTACCAATACCCTTGCTGATCGCGCTGGGATTCTCTCAGCCGGATAGCGTCGATCAGAAGCGGGAGCTCGCGCGAGTCATGGCCCGACGCACCGAGATGCCGGCCGCGGAGGCCAAGGCGGGCCAGGAGACCGCCGGCGCCGCGCCGGGGCGCAAGCTCCACAGCACCCCGAAAGAGATCGGACAGCCCAGGTGTACGGGCCACCACCAGCAGGAACGCGAATACGCTGGCCAAGGCGAGCTCGGTGATGCCTAGTCCGACCCAGGCCGTCGCAAGTCGCCTCGGCGGAGAACACCGCCGCCGCATTCGTCGTGATCCCGTTCAACGTCATTGCCTGCACTTCGCCGTCAACGCAAACGGGTAACTATAGGGGACAGCTCTGCCGTGAAACGAACAACCTTTGCCGTCCTCGCAGCTTGCGCCGCCCTGCTGGCCCTGACCGTGGTCATGGTCGGCGCCTATGTGCGCTTGTCCGACGCCGGTCTGGGCTGCCCCGACTGGCCGGGCTGTTACGGCCGCGCTGCCGCTCCCGCGACCGCCGAGGCGGTCGCGGAGGCCAATGCAAGCTATCCGCAGCGGCCCGTTGAGCCCGTCAAGGCCCGCAAGGAGATGGTCCATCGCTACCTCGCTAGCAGCCTGGGCCTCGCCATCGTCTTGCTGGCCGCCGTCGCATGGTTCTACCACCGTCGAAGCGGGCTCCCCGTAGGTCTGCCGACGCTGCTTGTGGCCCTCGTGATCTTCCAGGGGCTGCTCGGAATGTGGACCGTAACCCTGCTCGTAAAACCGGCGATTGTGACCGCCCATCTCGCCGGCGGCATGGCCACACTCGCGCTTCTATGGTGGCTCGTCCTGCGGCTTGGAGGACTTTGTACCGCCCCCCTCAACCCGTCACTCGCACGGCTGCGGCCTTGGGCCTGGGGCGGTCTGGTGCTGGTGTGTGTCCAAATCCTGCTCGGCGGCTGGACCAGCACCAACTACGCCGCGGTCGCCTGCACCGAATTTCCCACCTGCTACGGCGGTCTCTGGTGGCCGCCCACGGACTTCGGCGAGGGCTTCACCCTCTGGAGGGGATTGGGGGTCAACTACGAGTTCGGTGTGCTGGACAGCGCCGCCCGCACGGCCATCCACCTCACCCACCGGATCGGCGCGCTGGTCGTGTTCCTGTACCTGGGCACGCTCGCCGTTCAGGTGCTGAGGCGTTCCCAGCATCTGCGGCATTTTCGAGTGGGCTTCGTGCTGGCCGGGACGCTGCTCCTGCAGGTCGGGCTAGGCATCGCCAATGTCCTGGGCCATCTACCGCTGCCGGTTGCCGTTGCGCACAACGGGGGTGCGGCGCTGTTGTTGCTCGCAGTGGTAACCCTTATCCATGCCTTGAGTCCCCCAGGAAGCGTTCCGAGCGGTGAAACGGAGCCGGCACCGCTGTCCCCGATGAGGTTGTCGTCATGACCCAAGGCCAGCCGGCGGGCAGCGGTTTACTTGGACGCGCTGTCTTCGTGGTTGCGGTTGTGGCCGCAGCCGCGGGGGCCTGGCTCGGCGTGGGCTACTTCGGTCCGGGGGTTGGCCCACCCCCATCGGAAGTGGAGCTGAAGGCAGGCACCTTGCTGCCCAGACCGAAGCCTCTGCAGCCGTTCACCCTCACCGGCCAGGACCGCAAGCCCTTCACGCTGGACAGCTTGCGCGGGCACTGGACCTTCCTGGCGATCGGCTACACATCCTGCCCGGATATCTGCCCGACGACTCTGGCAACCTTCCGTGCCGTACGCCAACAGATCACGCCGAAAGGCGGCAAGCCGGCAGCGCAGTTTCTGTTCATCTCGGTCGATCCGGAGCGCGACACGCCGCAACGCCTCGCTCAGTACGTCCATTACTTCGACCGGCACTTTCTCGGTGCGACCGGGAGCAATGACAGCCTGCGGGGATTGACGGCCCAGCTTGGGCTGGCCTACGCCCGGGTAGACGACCCAAGCTCCGCCCTGGGCTATCTAATGGATCACTCCGCGACCATCGTTCTGATCGATCCCGACGCACGTTTGACCGCCGTCTTCAGCACCCCCTATGATTCCAAGGCGATGGCCGCGGATTTCGCAGCCATAAAGCGAAGTTTCCCGCATAGATCCTAATTACAAACGACCGAAGGAGGACCCCATGATGGCACACGCAGCCGTTACCGCCCAAGCGCAAACCACCGCTCTCCCCGTCAACGAGATCACCCTAGACCACCCGTGGGAGTGGCTCGCCAAGGGGTGGCGGGACCTGACATCCGCCCCTCGCTTCAGCCTGCTCTACGGCGCCGTGTTCGTTCTGGTCAGCTATGCCCTGACGCTCGGGCTGGTGTCTAGAGACATGTTCTTTATCATTCCGCCGCTAGCGGCCGGGTTCTTCTTGTTGGCGCCCATGCTCGGTATTGGGCTTTACCAGATCAGCGACAGCCTGGAGCGGGGGGAAGAAGTGCGGTTCTGCAATGCACTCAGTGCCTGGAAGCGCAACGAGGTCCACCTCTCCGCCGTGGCGGTGGTCTTGGTCCTGGTGATGCTCGCCTGGATGCTGACCGCCCTGCTGGTCTTCGCACTTTTCTATAATCATCCCGTGCCGACCTGGGAGAACTTCATCCCCGTAGTCTTCCTGTCGGGCGACGACCCGGGCTTCCTGTTCAGCGGCATTGCCGCCGGGGGCATCATCGCGGCCTTTACATTCGCCATCAGCGCGATCACGGTACCGGTCCTCATGGACCGTCAGATCGATGTGCTGTCGGCCATGCAGACGAGCATGCAGGCAGTGCGCACCAACTGGCAGGCCATGACCCTGTGGGCATGCCTGATCGTTATGTTCGTGGGTATCGGAATCGTGACCTTCTACATCGGGCTGATCGTCACCATGCCCCTCGTCGGCCACGCGACCTGGCACGCCTATCGCGATCTCGTCCCCAAAAGCTGACGGACGGGCCGCCGCGGCGTCCTCCGCTCCGGCCGCGCGGATGCGGCAGCGACCCGTCGACGCGCGCGCCCGGGTGGAAGCTTATCGCCAGCTCTGTGAGTCCGGCGACGCCTCCGCGCTGCGGGATGGGACCCGCAAGGCTCTGCGCGACAGCAATTACCTGCTCGTGGCTCGGGCGGCGGAGCTGTGCGCCGAGCGCCTCATTTACGACCTCGAAGCAGACCTGATCGCGGCGTACGGGCGCTTCCTGGACAAGGCCCCGAAGAAGGACCCCCACTGCACCGCCAAGGGGGCGATCGCCCGGGCGCTGGTCGCCCTGGACTGCCAGGATGTGGACTTCTACCTCGCCGGGGTGCGCTACCGTCAGCCGGAGCCAGTGTGGGGCGGGACCATCGACACGGCCGTGGACCTTCGGACTTCTTGCGCCATGGGGCTCTCGGCAACCGCGTATCCTCGTGCCCTGATCGAGCTCGTTTCTCTACTCCATGACCCCGAACCCCATGCCCGCGCCGGGGCAGCGCGCGCCATCGCCTGCACCGAGCCCCTTGCTGCCGAGGCGGTGCTCCGGGCCAAGGCCCTGTCCGGCGACCCCGAGCCTGACGTGATCGGGGAGTGCCTGACCGGGGTGCTGCAGCTCGCGCCGGAGGACTCTCCCGAATTCGTCGCCGGGTTTCTGGATGGTCCGGGACCTGCCGTCCGCGAGCTCGCCGCACTTGCCCTTGGGGGATCTCGCCTGGACGGAGCCCTCGTCCTGCTTCGTGAACGCTGGGAGTCCCAGCCGCTCAAGCGGGATGCCGACCGGGTGCTGCTCCGCGCCGCCGCCCTGCACCGCAGCGACCCCGCATTCGATTGGCTGCTCTCTCTCATTTCGAATGGCGACCGCACCAGCGCCGAGCTCGTCGTCCGTGAGCTCGCGGCCTATCACAGCAACACTCGGCTGCGCGAGCGAGTCGCAAAGGCAATCGCGACACGCGGCGACGAGGACTTGGTCGCCTGCTTCGGAGAGGCATGGCGCAGCTGACGGGATTAACGGCCAGGCCGAAGTAGTGTGCTTCCCATGGGCCATCGAGTGCCTCTCGGATCGCAGCTCCGACGTCAGCTTCTTGGGCGGATTCCGCAGGCGAGTGCGCCGTCCCATTTGCAGGCGGCGGCCCCGCCGTGCAGGCCGCGAGTATGAGAACGCTTGCGCTGAGGATGGAGAAGATTCTGATCATGTTCATCCCTCCTCAATTGCGTGCGCCGATTCCGCGGCGTGGATCCAAACGACAAGTCCGGTGTGCTATCGGTCCTTGAGCTCGTTTATGCGCGCCTCGTACTGGCTCTTAACGCACCCGCGCAAATCGTCACTTTTCCAGCAGTCGTCTCGTCCCCTGACCCAGCCCCGCTGCTCGGCCTTGAGCCCCTTTTGCTTCACCGCGTGTGTGTGCTTGAGCAGAACGGAATAGAGATCAGATCGGTACCACTCTGAAACGGAATCGACATGAGAAGCCCATTGCTGAGCGCGCTCGCGGCCGCAGCGGTTATCCTGGCCTCGGGACCGGCTAGCGGCGACGCGGACGGTCCGGACTTTTTCGCCGTAACGGGAGTAGTTCGCGGCGATGTTCTCAACATACGCGAGGAGCCGGACGCCCACGCCAGCAAGCTTGGCGAGATCCCACCCGACGGGACCTGTGTCCGCAATCTGGGGTGCAAGGGCGGCCTGAGCTTTCAGGAGTTCACCGAGCTTTCGCCGGCCGAACAAGAAAGACGCCTGAAGCAGAACCCCCGCTGGTGCAAAGTGGAGTACCGGGGGATCACGGGCTGGGTCGCCGGACGTTATCTGCGAGAGGGGACTTGTCGCGAAAGCCAGCGATAAGCGGCGTCAACTTCCTCGTCTGGACTGTTCTCTGCGCAGTAGCATCTACATTGGCTACCGCGGGGGCGCAACGCTTGGATGCGAGCGCTGGCCCGCACCGCGGCTGTTCTCAACGTAGCACAGGAGTAACAATGGCCATCTTCTCCCGCAGCTGGAACCTATTTTCCGCCACCTGGCAGGTACTGAGAGCGGAGAAGTCCTTCGTCTTCTATCCGATACTTGCGGCGGTCGTGGTGCTCGCAATCTCCGCGCTGATCCTGGGGGGTGGCGCTGCACTTGTTGCTACCCATCCCGAGCTGCAGCAAGCCTTGAATGCATCCGGACAACAGGGCGCTGCTCCGTCCTTGGTGACGCCTGTCTCTTTGCTGCTTCTGTTCCTGTACTACCTCACCGTCTATTTCGTCATCAACTTTTTCATGACGGCCCTCGTGGGCGCCGCCCTGAAACGCCTCGAAGGCAGTGACCCGGGCTTTTCGGATGGGATTCGCATCGCCCGCAGCCGCCTCGGCGCGATCGCAAGCTACTCTGCGATCGCCGCCACCGTGGGCGTGCTGTTCAGCCTGTTGCGCGGTCGGCAGGGTCAGGGGATTGCTGGGGCGGTCATCGCGGGCGTCGGCGGGATGGCGTGGAGTGTCGCCACCTTCCTGGTGGTCCCGGTGCTTGCCGCGAAGGGGCTCGGACCGATCGCGGCGATCAAGGAGAGCGCGAGTCTGGTGCGCAGGACATGGGGCGAGCAGCTTACCGGAACCCTGGGAATGGGGGCCGTCTTTGGCCTGCTGATGGTCCTCGTGGTCATTGCCACGTTTGGACTCGCCGGAGTTGCTGCACAGGCGGGACAGCAGATTTTCGTGGTGCCGACCCTGATTGTGGGCGTTACTCTCTTCGCCCTGCTCGCGGTGGTCAACAGCGCGCTCTTGGGGATCTACCGCGGCGCCGTTTATCTCTACGCCGAGAGGGGCGAGGTTGCGCCCCAATTCGATCGTTCCACGATCACCCGAGCGTTCGGGCCGAAGAGGTAGGGCGCGGACCCTCCCGCATACCTTCCGGAACGGTACGCGGAGTGTCGTAAGGGTTGTCAGCGGTTTCGTGCGCGATCTGAGAGGTCAATGCGACGAAGGAGCTCGCGGACCGTGTCATCGATGCTCCCGCTTGCGTCTACTATCCAGGCATCGTCGGCCTTGGGCGGCTCGAGCGTCTTGAACTGGCTCTGTGCCAATGCGGGACCGGCAAAGTGTGCCGGTCGATGCGCAAGTCTCGCCGCCGCCACGTCCCGGTCGACGTTGAGAAAGACGAGCCGGAGAAGATGGGAGGCGCGTCTGAGCCGTGCGCGATAGGCATGTTTCAGAGCCGAGCAGGTGACGACTGCCGACTCATCAGCGGCTGCAAGCTCTGAGATCCGGTCCCCGAGCGCGTCCAGCCACGGCTCCCGATCTGCGTCCGTGAGTGGCTCGCCGCGACCCATCTTCGCGACGTTGGACTTGGGGTGGTAGCCGTCGCCTTCGACGAAGACCCACCCCAGCCGTTCGGCGATCCTCCGGCCTACGGTGGTCTTGCCCGATCCGGCCACTCCCATGACCAGGATGATCATTTGTCTGCAGCCGTGGCTGAAGTTCGGATCGCTCGAGACATGGTCACGCCAACGGATGAAGCCTCTTCCGCCGGCGCGCGTCGCTGGTGCGGTCCAGTCCAGGCTCGGGTCGTATCTTCGGGGCCGCTATCGCCGCTACGCGTCGCCAATCATCGCAGCGCTCACGGCGCGGTCCCGCCCGTTGCGTTTGGCTTCGTAGAGTGCTCGATCGGCGCGCTGGAGCAAGTCCGCGGCGGCCTCGCCCCTGACCAGCGGCGCATAGCCTGCCGAGCAGGTCACCATCAGCGGCGGATCCTCAGCGAAGCTGCGCTCGCGCACGGCCTGCAGCACGCGTTCGGCTAGTTTGGGGGCATCGATCGCATCGACGTCGGGAAGGATTACCGCAAACTCCTCTCCCCCGTAACGTGCCACGAAGTCGTAGCGGCGCGGAAACACCCGCACGATGCGGCTGGCGATGTCCTTGAGGACGACGTCGCCCACCGTATGGCCACGGGTATCGTTCACTAACTTGAAGTGGTCAATATCGATCATCATTAGGATCAGGGACCGGCCGGAGAAGGAGCTCAGCGCAACGTGTTGCTCGAGGGTGTCGTCGAACGCCCGGCGATTGAAAACCTGCGTCAAGGGGTCGATGGCCATCTCGCGGCGCGCCTCGAGCAGCTCCTCGCGCATCGAGGCCAGCCGGTTGCCCATGGCAGCCAGCTCCTCGTCAAACTGGTCGCGCTGGTCCTTCATCGTTGTGCGGATCACGTCGATCGCCCCGCCCACCGCCGCGCGTAACTCGGGTAGAGAATCCCCTTGGGCCGCGTGCTCGAGGTGTTCCAACCTGCCCGCGATCGTCTCCTCGGCCTGCTGGCCTGCACCCGCCAGCGAGCGCATCGCTACCAGCAGGTCGGAGATCATCTGTTTGGACTCGGTGAGCCAGCGCTCTACGAATCCCGCCTCCTTCGCTCGTCGCGTCATGAAGAAGTGCCGGAGAGCCGGCCAGTCTCGCTCCGCTCCAGAGGCTGGATCATCCTCGTTCCGGCTATCGACGGCAGCGCCCGTCAGCACGTGCCGAGCCCACCGCTCGCAACGATCGGCTAGCGGCTCGCTCGTCTCGTCGTCAAGCTCGAAGGAGTCGCGGCCGAAGACTCTCAACAGCTGCGCCAAGGTATCGAGCGCCTCGTCCGCGAGCGACTCACCACGCGTTGCCTGTTGCGATGGTGCGTTGCTCTCGGAGCTTGCGCTTCTTCGTCTGAAGAGTCCCATCGCGACGGCTCTATCGATGCAATTTGGAGTAGACCGTATGGGCGTCTTTAGCGGACCGCCCTCTGGGGGGCGACCAGCGTCCCCCAGTCGGACGACATGTTACATCATGGTTCGGTAAGCTTTCTCGCAGCTGAGCGGCCGCGGCCGCACTGTGTAGGCCGCCGCGCGTTAGGGCGATCACGCGGGCCCCTACTTCAAGACTCTGGGACAAATCCTGCGCGGGTAGCGATGTGTCGGTCCGAGCACCGCGTTTTGCGGCAAAGAGAAAGGTGATTAGCCCGTTACGTAGATGCCCGGCAGATAAGAATTATGCCGCGCAATTTCCTTCTATCTGCTTGACCTTATTGGAGCTGGCGATAGGATTCGAACCTACGACCGGCTGATTACAAATCAGCTGCTCTACCAACTGAGCTACGCCAGCTGTGCGGGAATCTGCGCGCTGTGTGAGACCCTAGATTCTATGTGAACGGCTTGGTGCGAACAACGGCGCGTGGCCACTTCGTCCCCGAGGGAGTGAGCTGTCGGCGCGTCGACCGATCCGGAGATACGATCGCGTCTCTCGCAACCCTGGCGTTGGTGTGCCGCGCCGGTCGTCCGCATCGTCGGCTTTGCGGACGTTAGTGTGCGGCAGTATGGGAGCCATCCTCCGCCGGCCTATGCCGCGGTTTTTCCACAGCCTTCGTCTCCTGTTTCTTGCTCGCCTTCGTCTCTGTGTGGTGCGCCGCATCGGCCGGGTCCGGTCCTTCTTCCGTTCCGGTAACGGGGGGCGTTGCGGTGCTGCCGACCGCAATTTCGGGTGCACTCAAGGGAGCTTGTGGATGAATGTTGTCCGTGGGCTCGGGGGCCGTCGAGATGTGTGGGGCTGGGGTCTCGCCGCCGAGGCGTTCCGGCCAGCCGAAGCCCGAACCGGCAGGTTCAGCCGCGTCGCGAGCTTCGTGGGCCGGGGCTTGGGCGGTTGGCTCCTTGTGCTGGACCTCGGACATGAGCACGATTTGGTACTGCCCCTTGGGAACTGGCGGCAGCTCCGGCTCTTGGGACTTTTCGCGCTGGTAGCCCCACAGGAACATGGCACCGTTGAGCACGACGAGAAGGGCAAATAGCCAAGGCAGCATCGAAGCAATCCTCAAGCGAGCAGGGCGAGGCCCTGCAGTATCAGGTTCGGCTCGTGACGGGCTGGCCGACCAATGGCGGTCAGCAGCTGATCCGCGTCGCCTCCGGTAAGGATCAGCTCAGGCAGCGCGTGCGCTTCCGCCATGAGCCGGTCCGAGAGGCGCTCCGCCAGTGCTGCAAGCGCCTGCACGGACCCGGCCGCGACGGCGCCGGCGGTGTCCGTGGCCCAAGGCGCGACGGCGTCTTCGGGCCCGCCCCCGGGGATATGAGTGCCGGCAAGCAAGCTCTCGCGCATCATCTCGATCCCGGGAAGGATCAGTCCGCCCAGCTGGCGACCGTCCGCTAAAAGCAAATCGTAGGTGACGGCGGTGCCGGCGTCCACGACGAGTACGGGTCCCGGGCAGAGATGGCGGGCGGCGACCATGGCCAGCCAGCGATCGACGCCCAGCCGATCGGGCCGTGCGTAGGCGACGGTGATTCCGTGGGAGCTAGGTGCGGTTTGCACGAAGCGCGGCGGCTGGCGCCACCTTGACACACAAGCCGCGGCGAGCGCCGCCTTGATCTCCTGGCCGCCCACGTTGCTTACTAGGATCTGCTCCGGCGCAGCTAGGTCGTCCCAAGCGGCGTGCAGGTCGATGGGCAGACCGCCGTGGTGGCGCACGACTCGCATCTCTCCCAGCGTATCCGACGCCCGAACCGCCCACTTGAGGCTCGTATTTCCTATGTCGACGAACAGATGCACATTCACTTCTCCGCCGGCCGCAGGCTGACCTCGCCGGCACGGAAGGTCAGGACGGTCGCACCAGTGTCGACACGCAGGGCACCGCTTTCGGTGATTCCGGCGTGAACTCCGAGGATCCGGCGGTCTCCGATCGAGATCTCGATAGGCTCGCCCAGATACCGGTCAAAGCGCTCCCATTCTGGAATAAAGGGTGTCAGCCCCTCGCGCCCGTATCGGTCCAGAACCTCGACCAAGCTATCGGCAGCCCGTGCGGCAACGCGATTACGACTGAAGCCGTGCTCGCCGAGGACGGTGCTCAGGTCTACCCACGGCTGGTCGATCTCGGCTGCTTGAACCGGATTGAGGCGAGTATTGATACCGACACCGATGACGACGAGACTCGGGCCGCCGGACTCGCCCACCGCCTCCAGGAGCAGGCCGGCAAGCTTAAGGCGCTTCCAAAGCACATCGTTGGGCCATTTTAGGGCGACATTCTCCACGCCCTCCGCCCTTAGGGCCGCCGCGACCGCGATGCCGGCCGCTAGACTGAGGCCGGGGAGCTCGGACGGTCCGAACGCGTAGCGCCACAAGAGGGACAGATAGACGTTGGCCCCGAATGGCGATACCCAGTTGCGGCCGCGACGGCCCCGGCCAGCCGTTTGCCGCTCGGCGAGACAGAGGGCACCGGACGGAGCACCTGCCTGGGCCTCGCGCATCAGGTAGCTGTTCGTGGAATCGATATCGTCCTGAATCTCCAGGCGGGTGATGCGTGCACGGCCGTCCGGGGAGATTGAGGAGAGGATCTGGTCGCGATCTAGCAGCTCCAGAGGCGCTGCCAGGCGATAGCCGCGACCGCGAACGGATTCGACGCCAATTCCAAGCGCCTCCCCGGCCTTGTGCACCGCCTTCCAGACACCGGCGCGCGTGATACCCAAACGCGCTGCCAGCGTCTCGCCCGAGTGCAGCTCGCCGTCGGCCAGAAGCCGGACAATGTCGAGGTGGGCCGCCACGCGCCGCCCTTACCCAGAGAGTCCGAGCCAGGCGGCCCGCCGCTGCGCGACCTCAGCCGGCGCGCCGGGCAGGATGCGCAGCTCGCAGGTGTCGGGAGGTGCAGGCTGCGGCCGGACGCGGAACTGCATCAGCTCGTCACGACGGAAGGCGTGGATCGTAGCCTCTCCTCCTTGCTGAACCTTCGCAACCAAGGCATCCAAATTGTCCCGATCGATCCGAATCCCATCCAGTGCAACGAGGGTATCGCCAGGGGACAGACCCGCGTCTTGCGCCGCGCCGCCGGTGAGGACGTTTCCGATGACGGGCTCGCCTGTCGCGGGTTGAAGGCGTATTCCGAGTGCGGGTTTTCCCGCCTCCTGCTTGAGCTCGTCGACCACTCCCCCGAGATCCTTTCCACCGAGGGCCGGCCGGAAGTGCAGCTCGACGCCGACCAGCTCGAGAAGCGTCGTCAGGTCGAGGTCTTCGGTGGAGTCGAGAGCCTGCGCGAAGAAGGCGTCCAAATCGAGGCTGGTCACCTCGGCAGCCAGTGCTTCTACCCCCCGCTCGGGGACCCCAACGCCGGTTTTGCCGTAACGGACCCAGAGGGCGCGCATCACATCGTCAAGGGACTTCGCGCCGTCCGTCCGGTCGCGGATGGTGAGGTCGAGGGCGAGCGCCACGAGAGTACCTTTCGCATAGTAGCTCACGATGGCGTTGAGGGCGTTGTCGTCCTGCTTGTAGAGCTTGGTCCAGGCGTCGAAGCTGGATTCAGCGACCGTCTGCACCAGTCGGCCCGGCGTGCGCTGGACTCTGGTGATGGTCTGTGCGAGGAGCTCGAGGTAACCCCGCTCGTCGATGCAGCCGCTGCGAACGAGGGCAAGCTCGTCGTAGTAGGAGGTTATCCCCTCGAAGGCCCACAGCAGCCGCGTGTGGATCTCCTTGCTCAGACCTTGCTCAACAAAGGCACTCGGGCGGATGCGTTTGACGTTCCAGAGGTGGAAGTACTCATGGCTGCACAGGCCGAGGAAACGGCGATAACCCTCGCTTGGCTTCTCCTCGCCCGCGGCCGGCAGATCATCGCGGCTGCAGAGGAGACTCGAGGAGTATCGGTGCTCCAGGCCCCCATACCCTTCGCCGATGGCGGTAGTGAGGAACAGGTAGCGGTCCACCGGGAGCTCGCCGAAGAGCGCGGCGTGCTGCGCGCAGATGCGAGGCAGGTCTTGCTGCAGGCGCGCCTCATCGGTCCGGTGACGGCCGGTGATGGCCATCGCGTGGGGGACGGCGAGCACTCCCTCCGGGTCCGGGCCAGACGTTGTCTCGGTCGCGCGAGGAGCGACGCGAACAACAAAGGGGATAAGGGTGAAGGTGCCCATCTCCACCGGGTGGTCGATCAGGTCCTCATAGTCGTCGGCAAGGTAGCTCCCGAAACCGTACGGTTCGGCTTCGAGCGGGGCGAGGCTGGTCGCCACCCGCCAGTCCGCGCAGCCCGCCTCTGAAGGTGCGTCGAGGATCACCCGGCAGGGTACGCGGTCCACGTCATGCACTCGCAGGAACAGACTCGGCCCGTTGAAGTACGCGTGGGTCGTGTCCAGGTGCGCGTTTCGCACGGAGAGCTCCCAGGCATAGACCTGATACCGGATGCTGATCGGTCCGCCGCGGGGATGGAGACGCCAGCTCTGCTTGTCGAGCTTCTCCAGCTCGAGCCGACCCGAGGCGTCGCTCGCCTCGATGCTGACGATATTCTTGGCGAAGTCCCGGATCATGTAGCTGCCCGGAATCCATGCCGGCATGTCCAGCGTCAGGCTCGATGCGTGGGGCCTCGGGATCTCCAGCTCGACGCCGAACAGGTGGGCCTGCGGCGAGGCGACACGGACACGGTAGGTCAGGTCGAAGTCAGTGCTCATAGGGACGGGATCTCGGTCGGAATTGGCGCCTCACGCGCTTGGCTGGGGAATAGCGCGGCAGTGCGACTGGAGGAGGTTGGTCAGATCGCTGAGGAGCCTGACGATTTCGTATGCCCACAGCCCCGACCGGGCGTTCGGATCCATTGCATTCACCCGGCGCTACCGCCACGCGGTTTCAGCGAGGGCTGAGCCCGATCTCACAGGATCGCAGGGTATGTCCGCGCTCGACCGGGCCGCGGGGGCCGTCTTCCGTAAGTGATTGGGTCGTCGCCACCTACTGCCTGCTTGCCCGTCCGCCGCGATTTTCTAAGCCGCGAAGCGCAGAACTTCGACCTCAGCCCCGTGCCGGACAGCCTCTTCGGCGAGTGCCAGAACCCGGGCGCTCATATCCGCAGTCAGGTAATACTCGCCGCAGTTGTCACAAACGTCCGCGGGAACCCCTTTGATAACGACAGCCGTGCCCCCGCGCTGTAGCGCGACGATCGTGTCTCCGGGCCGGGTCTCGCCGTGTCTGCAAATGGTACATGTCATTCGCGTCTCCTAATCTTGAAATCGGCACTCCAGTGTTCCCTGCTGGGAACGTACGCAGTCACGACTATACAGGCCGCCTCTGGCGTAAGCGCTGCAACAACATGAATTGGCCTATTGTGGCGCCGGCCCAGCACCAGCATGCTGGGATAGGGTTGATCATCCGGGTAGTCGGCGATGATTTCCCCTCCTTCAAGGGCTGTCAGCACATCCTCAGCGCTGAAGCTGACGGCCATGCAGCTCATCCGCTGACGTTCCGCACCACCATCAGCTAGTCGCCGCGCTCATTGATCACTTTGACCGCGACGCGGCGATGATCGCCGAGGGCAAAGGGATCGCTAACGGTGCCGGCCAAATGGCCCCAAACGTCGGCGTGGATGCTGGCCTTCTAAAGAGCCCATGAGATTCTCCCAGGTGGATGTCTTTGGGAGGAACACGTGCGCGGCGTAGAAGTATTCGCTGACGTTTGAACCACACGTTGCTTGTTCTCCGATCGGCTCGAGAAACGGATTGTAGCGGCGAGCCGCTAATTGTGACGGACTGGGGTACAAGCGATGGACCGACCCCCGGAAACCCCAGTCCGAACGTTCCCCACGGGTTCCCCGAGAATCAGGCTTGAGAGGGTATAGCCGCTTAGGGCGTCCTGAACGACAACATGTTGTAAGAACAGGCTTTGCTAATGTTCGATCCTGCGCTCGTGGCGGTTCTCCGCCGGAGAACCTCCTTTTTTTCGAGCGCAGTCTCGGAAAAAGCCTAGGATCTAAGCGATTGATTATTGGTGCCCAGGGGCGGAATCGAACCACCGACACGAGGATTTTCAGTCCTCTGCTCTACCAACTGAGCTACCTGGGCAGTAGGGCTGGACAGCCGCGAGGAGTGGCTGCCGGACGGGAAGCTGGTATTACAGCCTTGCGCAGAGGACGCGTCAAGTGCGGCGCGGCATCACGCGGGGGGTTTGTAGTCCGGCGGTAGCTCCGCACCCTCGCCGAAGAAGAACTTCTCCATTTGCTCCTTGAGGAAGGTCCGGGCCTTCGGGTCCATGGGGCTCAGGCGGTATTCGTTGATGAGCATGGTCTGCTGTCGCAGCCAGTCCTGCCAAGCCTGCTTGGAGACGTTCTCGAAGATGCGTTCGCCAAGCTCGCCCGGGTAGGGCTGCCGCTCCAGCCCTTCGGCCTCGCGCTTGAGCTTGACACATTGGACCATTCGGGTCATAGGCTTTTCCCTCGTTCGTGGCCTTTGGCTGCTGCGGCTTCCATCAGTATCCTGGCGACTGGGGCGGCCAAGCCTACCGGCGCCGGGCGGTGCGGGTCATACCAGAGCAGCCGGTTACCGTCTGCAATCGCCGTAGGCTCGTTCTCCAGCTCGACGCGCAGCGGATGGATGTCCAGGTGGAAGTGGGAAAAGGTATGACGTCGCTCCTGGAGCTTTTCAACCCGACGCGGGCTCGCCCCCAGCCGCTCCCGGCACCAATCGCCAGGCTCCGCCGGCGGTGCGCACTCCGGCAGGCTCCAGAGTCCTCCCCATACGCCGCTGGGCGGGCGGCGCTCGAGCAGGATCTCACCCGCTGGAGTCTGAACGACCAGCATGCGCGTCTCCCGGCGCGGCAGCACCTTGCGTGGTTTCGGCTCCGGGAACGCCGTGGGCTCGCCCCGGGTGAAGGCGGCACAGAGCGATGCCAGGGGACAGCGGTCGCATACCGGTGTGCTGCGGGTGCAGGTGGTGGCGCCAAGATCCATCATGGCCTGGTTGTAGGCGGCCACTCGTTGCTTCGGCGTGCACGTCTCGGCGAGGCTCCATAACCGACTCGACACCGAGCTCCGTCCCGGCCATCCAGCGACGGCGAAGCAACGCGCCAGCACACGCTTGACGTTACCGTCCAGGATGGCGTGGTGCTGGCCGAGCGAGAGCGAGAGGACGGCGCCGGCGGTAGAGCGTCCGACGCCGGGCAGCGCGTGCAACAGGTCAAACCGCGTTGGAACCACCCCCCCGTGCCGAGCGACGACGATCTGCGCCGCCCGGTGCAGGTTGCGGGCGCGGGCGTAGTAGCCGAGCCCCGACCAGAGGTGCAGCACCTCGTCCGCTGTCGCCCCAGCCAGCTCGGTGACGGTTGGAAAGCGGCCGATGAAGCGTTCGAAGTAGGGGATGACCACGGAGACCTGCGTCTGCTGCAGCATGATCTCGGACACCCACACTCGGTATGGGGTCGGCTCGCACTGCCAGGGCAGGTCCTTGCGGCCGTGCTCGTCGAACCATGCGAGCAGGGCCGGAGCGAGTCTTTCAGTGTTCATTGGTCGACGCCGGATCGGTATCGGCGACTCGCTCGATCCCCTTGATCAGCTCGACGGTGTCCGAGCGCAGGACGGCGCGGGCGACGAGGCGTCCAACGAAGGCTGGCAGCCAGGAATGTGTATCGATGGCAAAGGTGAAGTCGATGGAGAGGCCTGTGCGCGGGCCTTGGTCGGAGAGTCGCCACCGGGCGTAGCCGTAGGAGAGGTCGCTCTCGGCCGGCACGCTCGTGGACTCGAAGTCCCCGTAGCCGACCTCGCGTATGAGCTGCACGTGCCTTAGGTTGCGGCAGAAGAAGAGGAAGCAGAGGCGGTTCAGCGTGCGCACGCGCGTGACGCCCGGCGGCGAGCCACCAACCACCTCGCTCTTGAGGATACGCGGGGAGACCCGGGAGAGCCGCGCATAGTCCGTTAGCACACGCCAAACCTCGTCCCGCGGGGCGTCGATCAAGGCGCGCGCTGTGAGGTGGTAGCGATCGTCCGCGTGCGCGATCTCGAAGTGCGTCACCTCACCCGCCCCGGCCGTTGTTGCCGACAGCAGGTAGGCGGCAAGGCTGCAGGTGCATAGGGTCGAGGCCGTGCGGCCATGTAACGGCTGGCGCTCCCGGAGCACGCCTAGCGCCCGAAGAGACTCCGGAGCCCCTTTTCGAGCCCCTTGATCCCCGTGCGTTCCTCGAGCCTTTTGATGGCATCGCCGCCCTTCTCATCGAGCTGCTTTTCCAGCTCCCGCCGCCCCACTGCCTTGATGGCGTCGCCGAGGTCCACGGACCACTTGGGATGTTGAAAGGAGCCGGTCAGGCGGAGGGGGATCGGAACATTCTCCAGCTCCTTGATGGCACGGCCCTCCGGCGGCTTCACGAACATGGGCTCGAAGCGGTAGTTGAACCGCTCATTGCCGAGATCGACCGTGCCTCCGCCCGTGACTCGGAGGTAGCGCGAGGTGGCAAGCAGGTCGTTGTTGTTGAGGACACCGTCTTGGACGACTGCACTGGCCCGCAGCTCCGTGAACTCAGTCTGCTGTGGTCCTTGCGCGGCGGGCGGCGACTCGCCCTTCAGCCTGGCCCCGGCTTCGCGGACCATGCGCTCGAGATCGAAGCCCTTGACGGCGCCTCTATTAACGTGGATGGCGAGCTTGCCGCCCAGGCCGCGCCGGAGCGCATCCACGGACTGACCCGGAGCGGCCAAGTCCGCGCTCAGGTCGCCAGTCCCCGTCAGCCTCTCTTCGCCGGTCAGATCTCTGAGCAGAGGCCCCAACTGAATTCCGGAAGCCTGCTGTGCAACGGCCACTTTTGGGACCTGCGCCCGAGCGTCGATGCCGATACGGCCATCCAGGCGTCCGCCGTAGAAGCGGGGAACCTGGTTTAGAAGGTTAAGGTCTCCGTCCTTCGCGGCAACGTTCAGGATGGGACCGCCGAAGCGAACGCCGGCGAGGCGCAGCTCGCCGATGCGCAGGGTCCCCTTCGCATCCAGGCCGCGGATTGCAGCGACCGGGATCAGCCCTCGCTCGGACCCGCTCGCCGTCGGAACGGCCGCTGGCGGCGGGGCGGAGCTCGGGGTCGCTGCCGTCGGCGTCCGCTGAGGGCTGACCTTGGCTGCGACCGACGCCGGGGCGCGTGCATCGCTGGGCGCGGAGGGCGCCGTCTCGGCGACACTCGCCGGCGGGAGATGCTTACTCCCCTCCCTGTCGGGGAGGTAGCGGTCGAGGTCGAGCTTGTCGACACTGAGGTCGAAGCGATAGCCGGGCGGCGCGGTCTGCAGGATCTCCGCGCTCCCGGTCATACGTGACTGATCGAGCGTGACCACGAGGTCCGTGAGCGCGAGCCGCGCGCCAGCGAGCCGCCAACCGGCGGTCAACG
Source organism: uncultured Gammaproteobacteria bacterium (assembly GCA_963824085.1). Classification (GTDB taxonomy): domain Bacteria; phylum Pseudomonadota; class Gammaproteobacteria; order Chromatiales; family Chromatiaceae; genus JARRNE01. The sequence goes on along the minus strand of CAWGNT010000023.1, from coordinate 304,689 downwards.
CGAAACGCCTCAAGGCCGCCGGATCCGCCGTGTCAGGCAGCGGCAGGCCGTGTTGCTTGAGCCAGGCCCGCAGATCGAGCTCGGGCAGCGCCAGCCGACCGCTGTAGGCAGGCGCCGAAAGGATGTGCTGCCCCTCGGAGTTGCCGGTAATCTGAAGCGCATCGGAGCGGATCGCGAGGTCCTTCACCTTCAGCGTCTCGGCGGCAAGGTCGAGATCCACGCGTGCCTCCGCCGTAGCCGCTATCTGTCCGCCGGACAGGGGTTTTCCGTCCACCTCGGCCGCGATCTTGAGGTCGTCGACGGCATAACGGCCCGCGTCCAAATCGCCTTTCAGCTTGGCCGAGATTTTCGCCTTGGCGGAGAGACCTTCGGCGGTCTTGAGGTGGGCGACCCGCACCTCGAGCGGCTCGACCGCCAGTCGGTGCAGGTCCGCATCAAGGGTCACGGTCCCTGTCCCTGCGAAGCGCGCCAGAATCCCCGAATCCGCGTTGAGCGCGTCGCCACTCAGCTGCACGTCCACCGGCTGCCCCGGGATAACCGTGCCCGATGTGAAGTCCAGCTTGTCGACGGAGAACCGCTGCCCGGTCCGTTGGTCCTCCCAGTCGACGCGCGCGTTGACCAGCTCGATACCCGCGACGGCAAGCCCAGCCACCAGCGCGTGGCCGGCGCCGGGTTTGCGGGCGGCTTGGGAGGCAGGCGGCGGAAAAGCGGTTTGGATGTTTGAAGCCGACTCCGCGTCGCCCAGGAGCCCCACCCAGTTACCCTCGCCCTGAGCGTTGCGGATCAGGTGCACGCGCAGACCATCCAGCTCCACCCGATCGACTTCGAGCCGTCGCTCAATCAGAGGCAGCAGCCGCGTCCGAATCTTTGCGCGCTTGAGCTCGGCGAACGGTCCGGCGCCGAATCCAGGAAGGTCCGACAAGCTCGCCGCGCGGACGTCGACCCCGAGCCAGGGGAACACCGATATACCGATGTCGCCCGCAATGGTCAGCTTCCGGCCCGTTGCTGCCTCGACCTGCGCCTCGATGTCACCCTTGAAGGTATTCGGGTTCACCACGTACGGCGCGAGCAGCGCCGCCGCAACAACCAGCAAGATCGCCAGCACCAACAAGCCGGCGATGAGCTTCAGCACCTTGGCCATGTCATCGGCTCCTTCGGGATTCGAGGGCGGCAGGAAACGGGGCGGTCAACAGCGCGAGCGGCCGCAATTCCAGCACAGGTCGAAGCCGCCTTCCACCAGCTCGCCGCACTGCGGACACACCCAGTCGGGTCCGCCCTGTGGCGTCGTCTGGCTATGGAAACGGGCGAGCAGCTCCTGCGCACGCGGAAGGTCCTCGTTCTCTATGACCCAAACGGTCGGGTAGATATTCACGGGAAGCTCGCCGGCGGCTCCAGCGAGGTAGTCACCGAGAATCGCCGTTCGGATGAGATGACGGTCGAGGAAATCACGGAGAAACTGGGCTTCGATACGGTCCTTTGCTTGATAGAGAGGGCGCATGGCCGGCTCCGGCGGCGAATAGCACAACATTGGGCGGGCGGCCCGCCCTAGGGCAGCAGGATCTGCACGGTTTCGGACGGCCGAAGCAGCTCATTCGGACGCCGATCGAAGATCACGTCCAGCTGATACACCGCCCCCTCGAGGTCTACCCGTACCGGGTCCACCCCGAAGCTGTAGATCTGCGCGGGCCGCAGCTCACCCAAGATGTTGACGCGCGCCGCCTGCCCTGGGCGATAGAGGCGCAATATATTGGCCGTGACCAAGGCGCGGGCCAACATCCGGTCGTCCGGAGCCATTACGATCAGGGGCTCTTGCTGCAGCGTCTTGTAGATGACAGCGCCCTTCCAGGCGTTACGTGAAACGACGATGCCTTCGAACGGTGCGCGCAGCTCCGTTCGCTCAAGCGCAACCTGCGCGGCGGCCTCCACCGCTTGGGCCGAGTTCTCCGCTGCAATTGCGGCGGCGTTTTCAAGCTCCGCGTCCTTCAGCTCCTCCTGGGCGATCAGGCCGCGGTCGTACAGCTCGTGACTGCGGTCCAGCGCGCGTTGCGCCTTCGCCGTCCCGATCTTGGCACGCGCAACCCGAGCCTTCGCCTCCAGCAGGTTCGCCTTGGCCTCCCGCTGGTCCATGCGGAGCAGCAGATCGCCCTTCTTGACGTGCTGACCCGCGCTGACGGCCACCGCCTCGACGACGCCGTTCTCCACGACTCGCATCTCGACCTTCTGCACCCACTCGAGCCAGCCCTTGAGCTGGTGTGCGGCTTGGCTCGGGGCGGTGAGAAACAGGAGGGTAAAGGCCAACCAGTAGCGCATCTTCATTCCTTCGCCTTCGTCTTAGGACAGACCGGCTTACCCTGAAGCGCGTTGAGCTCCGCCCAGGCGAGGGCTTGGCAGTAGGCTACCTGCTTTTCTTCCAAGCGCGCCTTGGTCTGTTGGCTCATGGAGAAGCCCAGATCGGCTGTATATTCTTGCTCGTACAGGGCCCGGCTTTCGTCGAGCTTCAGGTCACGCATGGCGGATTCGCTGCGCGCGTACTGGGCGACGGCCGTCAGCGCCTGCAGCCGCAGCACGAGCTCCAGTACCTGCTGCTGCACCTCCATTTCGATCAGCCGGGCCTGCGGCTCGCTCGCCGCAGCCTTGAGCGTCCCCAGCCACGCGTTGCGCTCAGACGCGACCTTGACCGTAGCGTCCACGTCCGGAGGCTCCTTTGGAAGTGGAGGGAGCTGCGGTGGGGTCAAGTCCCGAGGCAGCTCGCCCGGTCGGTCCATCGCCTGGGCCAGCAGTGCGCGGGTCAGGCGTTGCGCGGCCTCGCTCGCTGCGCGCCGCTGGCGCACGTCCTGATAGGCGGTTTCGAGCTCGGCGACCCGCAGGTCGGAGTATTGGCCGAGCTCCCGGCGCGCGTTGGCGCGGTCGTACTGGACATAGGCGACCGCCATGGCCTCGTCGTAACGGGAAAAGCTCAGATCGGCCAGCAGGACGTCCAAGAAACGCGCGAGGATTTCCAACTCTTGGGCGGCAACCGGGGCCAAGAGCGTATTCAAAGGCTCATTGCGCGCGTTGTCGATACCGCTGGTGCTCCGAAACGCGAGGCGGTGGCAGTCGAGGTAGAGCGGCTGCCGCCGCGGGAAGGGTTCCAACGGCTCGAACTGAAGATGGCTGCGCGGATGCTCGTTCGCGTAGGCAAGCGCCTGTTCAAGGGTCAGCGGATTTGGTACGCCGGTATCTGACGCCAGAAGCCCTGCCGGCCCGAGAAGATAGGCGATCGATGCGGCCAAGAGCGCAAACCGAGCCGTTCTGTTCATCTGCAAGTCTGAATCCTGATGTGCCAAAGGGCGCGACAACGATGTGTCGTTGATCCGCCCCGCAAATGGCCGGCCTGTCCTCAAGATCGAAGGCGTGTCGCCCGTGCGATCCCGGTCGACCCAAGTGCTTGGACGACGCACATCCTGACGGACGCCGGCCCCCGCGTCCGCGAGCCCCGGTCGCCGTGAACACAAATCCGACGGTTGGGTCAGCAATCACCGGCGGTGAATAGCGACGAAAGGCGAAAAGATACACCGTGCCCGACCTATGGTGTACTGCCGACCAGGGCAGCCGCCGCAATCCACCGGATCGCGAGATCGCGGCGCCTTCTTGACGCGGCCGGTAACGACGGGCACCCTTCAAGCCGCGAGGAGAAGGATACGTAGTCGTCGTGCCGCCGGGCCTGTTTGTTGGTTCGGGCGTAGAGAACAATATCGGATGCCAAACCAGCCCTCGATAGCTCTCGGCGAGGATCAGGTGCTGTCCATCGTGGGGCTTTGTCTCTCGCTGGACAGTCTTGCTGCCGACATATACATGACGATCTCGGCATCGTGCGCAACGGAAGACCTAAGGTCCTTTTGGCGCGAGATGGCGGACGAGGAAAGGGAGCACGCGAACCTTTGGGAGCGAGTCCTGTCTGCCGGGAGAAGGCAACGGCTGCCGCCTATCTTCGATGATCCCGAAGCAGTGCGAGAAAGTCTGCAGGGCGTGATGTCTCGTGTTCGGGAGATCTGTCAGCAATGGGAATCCAGCAAGAGCATCTCGCACCCCTTCGTGCTCGCCTGCCGACTCGAGCTTTCCATGCTCCATCCGGCCTTCGCCACCCTCTTCTATTTTGCACGAGCCATGTTGGACACCGATTTCTACACAGCTTACGAAACTCACCTCAATCGCTTCATCCAAGCGTTGCATGCCCATTGCGACATGACGCCCGAGCTGGAGCTTCTCGGTGAGACGCTGCAACGACTATGGAACGACAATCGGCTCCTTACGCAGTACGCCACGCACGATGAGCTGACTGGACTCTTGAACCGACGCGGTTTCTGGATCTTGGCCCGCCAGCTGGCCTATTTCTCGCACCGCAACAGGATCAACATCGGCGTTCTGATGCTCGACATTGATGACTTTCGGCTCGTCAACGAACGCCATGGCCATCTCGCGGGCGACCGCGTGCTGAAGAAGGTCGGTGCCGCGATCCAAGCGCGGCTGCGCCGCTCCGACATTCTCGGTCGGTACGGCGGCGAAGAGTTCATCGTCTTCTTCCCCGCGATTCGTCCTGACGGGTTGGGGAGCCTGGCAGAAGAGATTCGGCAGAGCATCGAGCAGCTGGACACGGATGGCATTCGGGTCACCGTCAGCGTCGGCGCAACCCAACGCGTTATCGAAACGGAGCCCGAAGGGGAGCTGAGCAACCTGATTGCCCGCGCCGATGCCCTGCTGTATGCGGCCAAGCACGCCGGAAAAAACCAGCTCGGGTTGGAGGCATCGGACGGGTAGACAAAGCCGCTCAGCTATAGGCGCTCCACGAATACCTGCTCGCCGTTCGGTTTCGGCTCACAACGTGTGTCCCCCGCCAGGCGGCTGTCGGCCTGCATCTTTATGGGCGGTTCAAGAACAACTGAAACAGCGCCCCTGGGAGCCCCCCGCACGAGTGGGGTTGGGGTGAGGGGAGAAAGCCGGACCAACGCGTACCGGTTATTGTTGCACCATTCCTAAGTCCCCTGGGGTCAGCGCGGACTGGCATCCGCGTCAATATTCAAAGGTCCATTCCAGCCTTCTATTGACCGGGTCGAGCGTGACCCGTTTTCGCTTTTCGACTTCCTGCGCCTCAGTGCCCACGATCAGCAATATCTCGGCGCGACGGGCAAACCAGGCGGCGAGTCCATCGGCGCCCGCGAGTGGGATACGCCGCTCCACCCGCGCAAGGAGCTCCAGCAGGTCGCGGCGAGCACCATCGTCTCGTTGGGCCGATAGGGTCTCAGCCACGGGCTGAGCACAAAGGACGAACAGGCTCGCCCCGAAAGCGTCCAAAGCTCGACGGACCACGAGGCGCGAATGGGGGTCGGCCAGAGTCGAGGAAACCACCAGGCTGCGGTCCGGATAGCGCTCGGCGAGGCGTGCCAAGGCAGCGTCGGCCAGACGCCTCAAGAATCCGTCCGCCGCGGGTTCCCGCCTCACCTCCGGCACACCCACGAGAAGCATACGGACGAGGCTGCGACTCGATCGCGCAAGCAGCGTCGGCACCAGGCGGACGGCGAACCGGTCCAGATCCTTCATGGGGCGGCTCAGCTCCGCATATGGGATGAGCTGAGGGTGGTGCTTCTGTATATTGTCGCGCACTGGGCCGTAGGTCCAGCCGTCGAGATACCGATCGGCCGCCCAGCGGCTGTGCTCGATGCGCGCGAGGCGCTCCACCTCCAGCGGCGCGAATGCAAAGGACTCCACGAGCTCTTCGGACACGGCGCGGCAGTCGACGGCGGCGAGCTTGGCCCACAGGTGATCCGCCTGTTGGCGGGACGCCTCCCGGTAAGAGGTAGCAAGCCTTTCCCACGGTCGCCCGCCGGGCTCGCCTGCGGGGTCGCGTCCTTGGGCGGCAATGCTGTCGCGGTAGTGCTCGTGGATGACGCGTGCCAACTCGTCGCCCCGCGCCTCCAGGAGAACTTCGGGCCGGCAGGCCTCGCGCAACCAGGAGAAGGGGAGGACCTGTCCGTCCCACTCCCCGATGTCACCCTGAGGGCGCGTGTCGCCCACTTCGAGATGGATGACCGGGGACGACTGCTGCGCGTCGGCGACCTGTTTGGCGAGCTGTTGCGCCAGCTCCAGCCCGTGCTCCGGCCGCTCGACGCAGACGAACACGCTGGTAACGGGCGGGTCTTTCGGCAGATTCGGGGCATGAAGCTCGGTGAAGTCGAGCCGACAGAAGCGCTCGGCCTGCGGATAGGCGGCGAGCCACGCCTCGCGCTCCGCGACGGGATCGGTACACGCGAAGGTCAACACGGGGACGTTGCCATAGTGCGCAAGCCGCAGGGCCTGAAGCATGAGCGCGTGGGCGGGAGGCGCATTGCCGGCGAGGAGAAGGTGCACTGACTGGCCGAACGGCGGGTCCATACCCTCGTGCAGCGGCCGATTGGCCAACAAGGCCCGGGCGGCCTGCCGTCGGAGATTGAATATCTCCAGCAAGAGCAGGCTATCGTCGGACATGTCAAGCGACGGGAGCACGCCATCTTCCTCATCGACCAAGATGGTGCGCAAGGGCGGCCGCCGAGCGCGAAAGCGGCGGCAAAGGGTACGGAGCCCCGCGATGGCCGATGCGGGGTCCGTTAACGGGTCCGCGATGATGAGGGCGTGCGCCGACCGTATATCGCGGCCTATGGCGGCCGGGCTCGGCGTTCGGAACACGGCCACGCCCGCGTCTTCAAGGGCTTTGGCGGCCGCTCCGGCCACCCGACCTTTCCCTGTAACGATGATCGGCTTGCGCGTGAACACGGCGGCGGAACTATGCGGCGAACAATGAGCATAGGAGCTCGGGGAGCGTCGACCCTGCGTCCTCTCGCTCGATCACCCGCAGCAGCGCGAGCCGCGCCTGCGAGACCTCGAGTTTGGGGAGCTCTCCAGCCGAAAGGGCATCAGCTAAAGCGTCGGCGGTGCCTCCACTGTGCTTCAGCAACCAGGTCGGGCGACCTGCGCGGAGACTGTGCTCGACGTCGCGCCGCGTCACTGCACCGCCGCCCGCGACCAGGGTTGCGCTTGCCGAACCGGCCGAGAGTACCTCTGCAGCACGGCTGATCCAGGGGGACTCGTCGCCCCAGCTCTCGCCCGGCACCATCAGGAAATGCGTATGGTTGGGCTCAAGCGCGGCTCCCATTTGCCCCGCCCTCGCCACGTCATCGAACCGAGCAACGGTGCCACGGGCCACTACACCCACCAGCGGGAAAGCCCCCCCGATTGCGAGCCGCGCGTGACCGATCAAGGCCATCACACCGGCATCCGTGCCTCCGTCGATGAGCGCCGCCCCCAGCCGGTCAACCAACGGAGCCACGCAATCGCGAAAGAGCCCGCGCAGCCAGCGCGCAGCGGCCTCGGCCAATCCGTCGGCACCACCCACAAGCACGAGCGCCGGTGTCGGGACCGCAAGGCGAAGACCGCGCACGGCCGCGGCCAGCTCGTCGGGGCTCTCGATGTCGACGGCAGGGCAGACCCGGCCGCCGCCAAGGTGGAGGCTGTAGGGTAGAAGCACAGGTTGGTGGAGACTTCCCGGCTTGTCGGCAGACTTATGCCTGCACGAGTGTAGCAGGTGCGCCCTTCGGTCCCGAGTTCACGGAGTGAGCGACGAACTACAACAGTAGTCACACTTTGCGCTTCGGATCGGCGGCCCGCTAACCAACGGAGTAGACTGGATTTAACGGCAAGCGATCAGAGCGCGGACTTCCCTGATCCCTGCCAAAGTCGGCGTGGTCGAGTCTCGCCGCGTGCCAGAAAACGCAGTGGATCTGAGATGAGTGCAGCTCGATGAGCCTTGCTCGCAGCACCCAACCAACGCGCGGTAGCGAGTCGGAGTCGCATGCGGACGCTGATCTAGAGCTCCTTGCCAAGACTGAGCATCTTCACGCCGTCTACAAGCACGCGCTGCTCGTTCTCCTTGCCAATCTGGCGGGCAGCGCCACGTTGACGGCGGGCTTGTGGACGGTGGTGCCGCAGGATCGACTGATGGCCTGGCTTGTCGTTCTGCTGTTGTTCAACGTGTCCCGATGGCTCCAGGCCCGTCGGCAGGCGGCAAAGCCCCCCGAAGCGGCGGACTTGCCAAAGCTTGAGCTGCGGCTTCTCCTCGGCACGCTGGCGTCCGGATTGCTCTGGGGTAGCGCGGCCGTGCTGTTCTACGTGCCGAATCAGCCTGCCCACAGCATGTTTCTGACCCTGATTCTCGTGGCCATGACCGCGGGCTCGACTGCCTTGCTGTCGTTTCATCGACTCGCTTATCCGGTCTTCTGTACACCCGTCGTCCTTCCTCTGGCAATCCAGCTCGGGACATAGGGCGGAGCGCCGCAGACAGCGGTTGCACTGGTAATCCCAGTCTATTTTTCCCTGCTGTTCGTTCTTTCTCGACAGATCTATCGTTTTTCCCACCAGGCGATCATTACTGCCCTGACCCGAGAGCGACACGCCTTGGTGGACCATCTGACTGCCATCCCGAACCGCCGCGCATTCGAGGAATTCCTGGAGAAGGAATGGCTGCGGGGAGTCCGCACCAAGCGCCCGCTGACGCTCATCGTGTCCGACATCGATGACTTCAAGAGCTACAACGACAGGCTCGGCCATGCGGTTGGGGATACGGTCCTGCGCGCTGTCGCCAGCCTGTTCAGACAAGCCGCTCGCCGGGGGACTGATCTCGCTGCGCGCATCGGCGGCGATGAGTTTGCGATCATCGCGGCCGAAACCGACCGTTTGGGCGCCTCGAGTATCATGGTGAACATTGAGAGGACCGGCGAGCTTCTGGCCCAAGACAAGCTCAAGAACTGGCCCTTCCCCACCCTGAGCTTCGGCTTCTGCACGGTGACGCCAAGCGATTCAGGAAGCGCATTCCTGCTCTTCGAGGAGGCCGACGCCGCTCTGTACCGAGCCAAAGCGGCGGGCAGACACCGGACGGCCGAGTGCTCGGCCCAGTGAGCACTTGCCTTCGGTGCCAGGGGCGACCCTCGGCGCCGCAGGCCTGAGGTCATTGACCCGTGTCCAAAGACCAGCCGTCGGATTGGCGGTACCCCCGATGCAGTTGTCGGAGTCGGCAAGCCGCCACGAGTAACCAGACAGCTCGTCGCGCATCGAGACCGGCTTGCCGTCCACCGACGCGATCACCGAGACGTCTGTTGACGAGTGGATCGACCGACCCTCGACGGCCAAGGCCGCGTCAAGGAAGCGCTGGCTGAGCTCACTGCAGACCAGCTCGGATGCAGGACCGATGTCACCGATCTCCGGCGGATCGTTCACACAGGTCGCACTTGCGGCGACGGAGATCGGTAGCAAGCCGAGAATAAGCGTCTGTTTGATCATCGTTCTGCCCTCGCCCGGAAGGTTGCACCGCCTGGGTGGATCGACTCGGGCGCCGATCCGATGCGGTGTAATTTAAGCTTTATGCCGCCCACGTAACGGAAGTCCCGACGGAAACACGCCAGAACGGCGTCCACCCCTTTTTCGCCGCATTTTCGTCGTCACGGCGTCTGACGGATTTCTGTCAAGTTATGTACCAGCTTGGGAGGCTCCTTACGAGATCAGATGATTGGAAGGGCGTGGATATGCTCAACATCCTTGTACGCGAACATAAGGTGCTTCCCTTGCTGGCCTGCTCGGCCGCCTTCGGCGTCGCGCCGGCAGTCACATCACCCGGTCAGGCTCCTGCTGACTCTCCGCGCGGGCGAGCGAAGATTCTGCGCAGCCCGGCGTACCGCGAGCACTTGATCACTGAGCTGAATGAAAGCCGCCGGGCTACGTTAGGCTGACGGCGCAAGGAATGCGTGAGGCTGTGACGCCCCGCCTGAGGCGGATGACCGGTGTCAAGACTCAGCCGGTCGGAACACCGGCTATGGGTTGCGGTGGCGTTGCCGAAGAAAGGGGTGCGACCTCTCCGTGGCGGGAACCACCGCAAATAGCGTGAGACGGTTTGTGATATTCAAAGCCTGATGAATTGACGCACCCTTTTCAGTAGCTTCGCCCACATGTTGCGCCTGCCGGACGGAGCCAACCCGTCGATGAGCGGTCCCGACGCACCGACGCTGCCGTTTCGGGTGTTCCACGAGGGGAGTGAGCTCCGTGTCGACGAGCTGCCGATGCAGGTAGCGGCCCGCCGCGGCGAGCCCGTGCAGGGCTTCGAGGAGGAGCTGCGCTTCCACGATGGCGAGGTGAAGTCACTGATGACCTACGCGGCCCCGTTGCGGGACGCGGCCGGTGGGGTGTACGGCTGTGTCGGCACGTTTGCGGACGTCACGGCGTCGAAGGAGGCGGAGCGACGCTACCGCGAGACCCTGGAACGGCTAAAGCTGCACATCGACAACACCCCGGTGGCAGCCCTCGAATGGGACGCCGACGCTTGCATCCTGCGCTGGTCTCCGGCGGCGGAGCGGATGTTCGGCTGGACCGAGCAGGAGGCGCTCGGGCAGTCCGTGGAGGGGCTAGGTCTCGTGCACGAGGAAGATCGTGGTCGGGTGGCTGAATTGATGAGGGCGCTCGTCACCGACGGCGCGGAGCGCAACAAGAGTCTCAACCGCAACCGCCGCAAGAGCGGTGATGTGGTCTGGTGCGAATGGTACAACTCCGTACTGCGAGACGAGCGCGGTACGCTCGTCTCGGTGCTCTCTCTTGCCATGGACGTCACTGAGCGGCAGGCCCTCGAGGCGAACCTGCGGCGGCAGGCCGAGCGGCTTGCGGAAGCCGATCGGCGTAAGAATGAGTTGCTGGCGATGCTAGGTCACGAGCTGCGCAATCCCCTCGCGCCGGTGCGCAATGCACTCAGCGTGATGGCGATCAAGGGCGGCGACGGTATCCTGCATCGAAACGGGCAGCAAGAAACGGGTCCTGCTCGTGGACGACAATGAGGACGTGCTCGCGTCGTCGAAGATGCTGCTTCAACTGCTGGGTCACCAGGTGTGGGGTATCTCGAAAGGCGCGGAAGCGGTGGATGCGGTGAAGGACACTAATCCGGACGTGGTGCTCGTCGACATCGGCTTGCAGGACATCGACGGGATCGAGGTGGCGCGTCGGCTCGCCCAGCTCCCGCAGCGTCAGTCCATGAAAGTCATTGCTTTTTCCGGTTACAGCGAGCGGGTCGCGGGTTCGGAACAGGGCCTGTTCGATGCCCATCTGCTAAAGGGGGCTGGTTTCGACGAGCTGAAGGAGCTTCTCGAGTAGCCAGATTCTTGCCGTTGCCACAATGCCGCCGAGAGCTGGATGTCCGTGAAACCATCGGTTGCAGATGGCGCACGGTACCCGGAAGGATTGGGTTGGACAATATCCCGGTCAACTCGACACCGGTCAATGGGCACTGCTCGGAGCTCTTTCCGCGAACAGTGCGGTCAGTTGTGCCATTGCGACCGGCTTGACCAGATGAGCATCGAAGCCGGCCGCACGGCTTCGCTGGCGCGCGGGTTCGTCGCCGTATCCGGTGACCGCTACCAGCCGCATGCCAGGACCTTCGGGAAGCTGGCGCAGGGCACGCGCGGTTTCCCAACCGTCCATTCCCGGAAGCCCAATGTCGAGCAGCACGAGCTGCGGCCGAAATGATCGCGCCTGCGCGACGGCATCTTCGCCGCAGTTGGCAACGCATACATCGTGTCCCAGTCTCCTGAGGACGAGCGCCATGGATTTGGCGATCACACGCTCGTCGTCCACCACAAGGACCCGCATCGACGGAACCATGCTCGGCGAGGCCGAGATCTTGTCAACCGGAGCCGCGGCCGTCGGATCGAGTGGCAAGTAAATGGTCAGTGTGGTGCCCTGCCGGAAACCGGGGCTTTCCACCGTCACGCGTCCGCCGTGGAGCTCGACAAGGCGCCGTACGAGCGTGAGTCCAATGCCCAACCCGCTCTCGCGCCGATCGAGGGGACGCTCGCCCTGCTGAAAGAGGTCGAATACGCGCGGCAACAGGTCGGGCGGGATGCCGCTGCCGTGGTCGCGCACCCGGATTTCCGCCTCCTGTCCCACGGCGTCGACCGTTAGCTCCACGTCGGCCCCGTTTGGCGAGTACTTGGCCGCATTGTCCAAAGCGTTAACCAGAACCTGAACCAGGCGCACGGGATCGCCCCGAAGCCAGAGTGGCCGCTGCGGCAGCCGCAGCTCCAAGCGCTGCCCCTTGCCGTCCAGGGCGGCACGCACGCCTTCCACGGACTGCCGTGCGATAGCCGTCAACTCGATTGGCTCCTGCTGCAGCCTGATCTTGCCGCGCGCGATGCGGGAGACATCCAGCAGATCGTCCACCAGGCGGGTGAGGTGCGTGACCTGCCGCTCGATAACCTCCTGAGCCCATCGCACATTGGGATCAGTCAGCTTCAGCATGGCGAGGACCTGAGCTGCGTTGAGTATCGGGGTCAGGGGATTTCTGAGCTCATGTGCCAGCATTGCCAGGAACTCGTCCTTTTGTCGATCGGCCTCCTTTAGCGCTGCCTCGCTGCGTTTGTGCTCGGTGATGTCCTGAGTGGTGCCGAAGCCGCCGAGTAGGGTGCCGTCCTCGGCAAATTCGATCTCGGCCCGCTCCCTCACCCACTTCACTTGCCCTCCCACCAGCAGTCGGTGCTCGATGTCGTAGGGCTGCCCGCGCAGGGCAGCCTCCCACATGCGGACCACGGTGTCTCGGTCGTCCGGATGGACGATGGAGAGGAAGGTCTCGTAGGTCATCGGTGCACCCTGCGGCACACCGAAGATGCGATGGTTCTCCGCCGACCACCTCAGCTCATTCGAGCGCACGTTTATCCGCCAGCTGCCGATGTGGCCGAGCGCCTGGGCGCGGCGAAGGTCTGCGTCGCGCTCACGCAGCACGCGCGTGGCCTCCCTGCGCCCGATGACCGCGGCCAAGATGTTGGCGACCGCGAGAAGGAAATTGATGTCATCGCGGCTGAAGGTCCGCCGCTCTTGGGTGTGCGCTCCCAGTACACCCCATGGGCGCCCGGAGGAGCCTGCGATCGCGCAGGACAGCCCGCTCACGACGTCATGCTCCGAGAGCAACGCCGGGCCGCGAAAGCGCGTCTCCGTGCGCAGGTCCTCGACAATCACTGGCTCGTGGGATTCAAGCGTATAGCCGGCCTGGGATTCCCGGTGCGCGCCGACGATCGCGCCGCCGACCAAACCAGGGTGCCAACCGACCCCCGAGCGCAGGATGAAATCTGCACCCCCGGGGCGCAGCTCGAGGACCTTGCAGTATGGGACCGACAGGACCTCAGCGATCGAGCCTGTGGCCATGTCGAGCAAAGACTGGAATTCGGTGGACGCGAGTGCGCGCTGACCTAGTGCCGCTACGGCGGCTTGCTGCCGTTCTCGCGCCCTGAGCGCCCCCTCGACCCTGCGCGTCTCCGTAACGTCCTGACCGGAGCAGAGGACACCATTGATGTGCCCTGTGGGGTCGCGCAGAAGGCTGTTGTGCCAGGCTACCACGCGTTCATCTCCCTCAGGGCGCAGGACCGGATTTTCGTAGTCCTCCGCGCCGTGGAGCTCACCGCGCATCAGCTGATCGAATACCCTTCTGATCGGTTCGCGAAGGCGCTGCGGCAGGAAGTGCTCGAACCAATCCTTGCCGAGGACGTCTTCCTTTCGGGCGTAGCCCAGGATGTCCACCCCGTGAGGGTTGACAAATATGACCCGGCCCTGGGTGTCGATGGCTAGGAGCATGACGCTGGCGATCTCCAGACAGCGCCGAGACAGGTCCGATTCTCTCTGCCGGGCGGCGTCGGTCAGCGCGAGGGCGTCCTCCGCTCGCCGATCTGCGGCGACTTCACACTCGAGCCGGGTCACCGCAGCATCTAGCGCCGCTGTCAGCCCGATGACCTGTACCTCTGAATTCCGTTTCATGTTCCCGCTTCGCGAAAGACACGACTAAAACACCCTACTCGTCTCGGCGTTCACGGGTAATCCGTGACACTACTTAGGCGATTGCCCTCAAATCGTGTACCACCTTGCTGGTCCTTTTGGCCACCTTCGGCGTTACGCCGGCAGTCACGTAGCTCAGCTCTGCTCCCGCCAGCGCTCCTTGCAGGTGAACGAAAATCCTGCGCAATCTGGCAAATGATTTTCCGGCAATCGCCTTAGTGGCGACAACGAGCCCAACGCAGACCTATCGCCACAGCGACCGCGGTCCTTTCCCGCAGGGTGATGTAATCTCGCCATCCCAATGCGGATTACTTGGCGACTGCGTGCGCCTGCCACCAATCGAGCAGACTGGCAATGGAGTCGATCACGCCGTCGAGATCGAACAGGATGGATTTCATGCGCGGATCCTCCGCCGTTCGCCGCACCCCGACTACCAAGTTTAGCCAGTGCAGCGCAGGGGCGCCCAGGCCGGGCTATGCGCTCCGGTTACCGGAGTACTTGCGACTCTGGGTGCTACCCGTGTTGCGCACGGCGTGGACCACATCAGCGGAGATGAGGACCTCCTCCGCGACGACCGGACGTAAGGTAAGGCCGTCCATCTCAAGCTCAATCTGCCCTCCGATCGGCATCAGAAGCTCGTCGACGCCGTGGGCAACGTTCGCCCATACCTGCCCGGGAGAGGATCGCTCCAGACGTCGCAGCTGGAGCTGCCGGTTCGCCAGGCGTCGGGGACAGCGGAGGATACAGCGGAGGATACCGAGATAGTCATTCTGAGCTGTGCAGGACCTCGCCCTGCTGGTCGGTGACCTGGACGCGGATGGGGATGCCTTGACGGATGCTCGCACTCACGACGCAGAAGTCCTCGAAGAGGTCCTTGCACCGGTTGAAACGCGCAGAGCTTGCCAGCTCGTCGCTGACGATCAGCTTGACCTCCATACCTCCGATGCGCAGACGCTTCTTCTCGTTGCGGATCAGAATGCAGGTTGCCTCCGTCCTCAGGCTATGGGCCGGCGGCTCCTCCTTGGCGAGGCAGTAGAGCAACGCAGCGCTGAGACAGTTTCCCGCCGCCGCGGCCAGCATACGCGAAGCATTAGGCCCCGACGCCTCGCCGAGGGGCGGGGGCTCGTCCATGAGGACGTCGGCGGCCTTCTTCCAGTCGAAGCGGACGTTGATCTGATAATCATCGAGCTGCTCCAGGTGGATCTTGAAGCGGCCTTCTTCTGACATGGGCGTTCCTCTGGTTGAGCGGGGCGACGGCGCGCCACCGCAATTGGCAATCTACAGCAGAGCTGCGTCAGTGGCTACGCGTCCGCCAGCGCGGGTTCTTGGGATCGCGGGTCGCGCGCACCACCGCCGCCATCAGGGAATCCGGGTCTCTTGTCAGCGTTCGCCAGTCGCCGGAACGGATCACCGTCCGGTCCTTGACGCGCCCACGGTAGACGTACATCCAGGCCCGACCGTAGGGTGAGGGGATGAGCACCCGATCGTAGAGCCGAGGATAGTCCTCCAACCGGTCGAGCTGATGCATGTCCGCCTCGCCGACCCGGTAGACCTCGCCCGCAACTGCCGTTCCTCCGCCGCGGCTGAGGCCGGGGTAGGCACCCAAGTCGTACAGGGTGAAGCAGGCGTCCGTACGGTGGGGACCGAGAAACTCGGCCCCGCCGAGTAGGTGATGATTCACTTCCCCGCGCAGCAGCGTTCCGTAAACGAAGACCCGGTGGCGCATCAAGGCGATTGGCGGAAAGTCATGTATCAATTTGCGCAGGATATTCGTTCGCCTTCAAGGAGTGCTGGCAGGAGCATAGTCGGGCTGTGACTGTCGGCGCGACGCCGAAGGCGCGCGAAAGAACCAGCAAGGTGGTACCTAATTTGACCGAAATCGTCTAAGGCTCGATACGGCTTCCGAGCACCTCCAGGAACTTGCGCATCCACTCCGGGTGAGCCGGCCACGCGGGAGCGGTGACTAGCTTGCCGTCCGTGTAGGCGTTGGAAAAGGTCTCGTTGACGTCGCACCAGGTAGCGCCGGCCGCCTCCACGTCCGGTTTCACGGCGGGGTAGGCGGTGGCCTTCTTGCCTTCCAGCGCGCCGGCGGCAACCAGGATCTGCTGGCCATGGCAGATGGAGGCAATCGGCTTGTCCGCACTGGCAAAGTGGCGGACGATCTCGATCACGCGCGGGTTGAGACGCAGGTACTCCGGGGCGCGTCCGCCGGGAATCACGAGGGCATCGTACTGCTCCGGGTCGACGCCGGCGAAGTCGGCGTTGATCGAGAAATTGTGTCCACGCTTCTCGCTATATGTCTGATCACCCTCGAAGTCGTGAACTGCCGTGCGCACGTTGTCACCCGCTTTCTTGTCCGGGCAGACGGCGTGGACCTCGTGCCCCACCATCAGGAGCATCTGGAACGGCACCATGACCTCGTAGTCTTCTACGTAGTCTCCCACCAACATCAGGATCTTCTTCGCGGCCATTGTGGTCTCCTCAAAGGATTGGCTTTCCGTTGAACGGTCCAAACTATAGCCAAAGCCCAGCACCCCCGCACGCCGTGACAGAGCAGCCCCACAAGACCACCCGCGGACGCGGAGCCGCGGGAAACCCAGACAACCGTTACGCGGCGCATCAGCGGGAGACGGTATATGACGGCTGGTATGCCGAAGAGATAGAGCCGCTGCGAACTCTGCTCCAGGTGGACACCAGTCGCACCATCATCAGCTACAACCGCTCGCCTGACATCCCCTTCGACCGTTCCGTAAATCCATACCGCGGCTGCGAGCACGGTTGTGTTTACTGCTACGCACGTCCGACCCACGCCTGGCTCGGCCTCTCGCCCGGCCTCGACTTCGAGAGCCGCCTATTTTACAAACCGGACGCGGGGCGGCAGCTGGAGCAAGCACTCGCTAAGCCCGGTTACAGCCCAGACACGCTGGTGCTAGGGGCGAATACGGATCCTTACCAGCCGGTTGAGAAGCGTATGCGCATCACCCGTCAGATCCTGGAGGTGCTCGCCGCTTGCCGGCACCCGACCGCCATTACTACGAAGTCCGGATTGGTCCTGCGCGATCTCGATCTGCTGGTGCCCATGGCCGAGCAGCGTCTGGCCGCCGTCCTGGTGTCCGTGACGACCCTGGACCCCGGGCTCGCGCGGTGCCTTGAGCCCCGCGCCGCCTCGCCCGCGCGGCGCTTGGACGTGGTCCGGACACTGGCCGCGGCGGGAGTGCCCGTGGGTGTGCTGGTTGCGCCCTTGATCCCAGCGCTCAATGATCACGAGCTGGAGCGTATTCTGGAGGCGGCGGCAGCAGCCGGCGCGACGCGGGCGGGGACACTCCTGATCCGGCTACCGCTGGAGATCAAGGATCTGTTCCAGGAGTGGCTCGCGGCCCACTACCCGGATCGCGCGGAGCGGGTGCTCAGCCTAATCCGCCAGTGCCGGGGAGGCCGGCTGAACGACCCTCGCTTCGACACACGCATGTCGGGCACCGGGCCCTATGCCGAGCTCCTGCGCAAGCGATTCCAGCTCACCGTTAAGCGGCTGGGTCTCGATAGGCGTGAGGAAACCTGGGGACTCGATCCTACCCGTTTTCAGCCGCCCCCTCGGCGAGGCCAGCAGCTGACCCTGTTCGGGTAAGATCATGAATCGGGGTCCAAGGGTCAAGTGGTCATTGCCGCTCAGGCGACGACCGGGTCAATCAGCGTAACCTAGGCGAGTCCCTTGGCGACTCACCTGGAGAAAATTGTCGGGTTATACGTTTTGCACTTGGGTTTTTCGTTTTTTCGGGGCCTGGTTACACCCGCCGAGGGACGCCGTGAATCCATCCATGTAGGCTTGACGGCAGCCTCCCTGCTGCCGACACCCCCGACGGGTGTAACCAGGCCCCTTAGGCTGAGAACCGAAAAAGCCATGTGGGCCGTGTTTAACGCGAGTACGACCGAGTGACAAAGGAGGAAAGCCCCATGCTCTGCCCAACCCTCGCGCCTCAAGGCTGCCCGCATCCGATGCGGCCGCGCCCTCTCGTCCGTGGGCGACTGCGGTGGTCTTCGCTACTGCCTGGCTTTGGGCGTGCAACGCGGCGGGTGCACCCAATCCACAAGAGGCACAGCGACTCATCACCGCGAGCGCAGACCGCATGCTCAACGCACTGGAGGCGGAGGGCGACGATCTGCGAAACAACCCGGCACGCGTTCGTGAGCTGGCCGAGAGGAACCTGGTGCCCCACGTCGACTTCGAGCAGGTATCCCGCCTGGTCCTAGGAAAGACCTGGCGCACCGCTACGCCCGGGCAGCGGAGCCGCTTCATCCACGAGTTCCAGCAGTTTCTGGTTCGGTTCTACACGACGGCACTCATCGAATACACCAGAGGGGAAGGCATCCCGCGCGATGTGATGCGGTTCCTGCCCCTGCGCGCCAACCCAGGCGACAAGCGGGTAACTGTCTCGTCCCGCATCAAGCAGCCCGGCGGCTCGCAGCCGATCCCGGTCGACTACGACATGTCGCTCGCCGGCGACCAGTGGAAGGTTTACGACGTGAGTGTCGACGGTGTCAGCCTGGTATCGAACTATCGCAACAGCTTCGCCAATGAGGTCCGCAAGCGTGGATTGGACGGCCTCATCGCACATTTGGCTAAGCGAAACGCAGAGCTGAGCCGAAAGTGACGCGGTCCGAGCCGCCTCGCGATTACGGCGACGTTCCCGCCGGACATAGTATCCTCGCGGGGCGATTGGACGGGTCGAACGCGGACTGCGGGCAGGGGAACATTCGCCGGCTCCCCTGAAGGGCGACGGCAGTGGACGAGACCAGCGTCAGATCGTTACGGGCGTGTAATCCTAGATTCGGAAGTCGAACCACGAAGGACACGAAAAACACGAAGAGCTTCAAATAGCTACTTCCAATTGCGCCATCAGTTGGAGGGTGAAGCCGGATCTATCCCCATTTCCTATTTCGCCGTTGTTCTACTTCGTGTTTCTTCGTGCTCTTCGTGGTGAACTGCTCTTTTTAGGGTAATGGGTTCCCCGCATGCACCGTTGGGCTTTGTTTGTTCTCGCATTAGCCCGAAAGGCAGCTATTCCAAAGGGCTTGCGTTTCGGGTCCCTCGCTCTAATATAGCCGCCGATCTCGGACCCTCTTGCCGTCTGGCGGCCAGTAGTCGTCGGAGCGGTTTGCCGGAACGCTCAGCAGCGGGTTGTGGGCGAGAGGGACGCTTCCCTTGGTCTGCATCGAGGTGTTCCCATGAGCAAGCGTCCGACCCTGCCTGACGCCGCCCCTCCCGACGAGGACGACGAGCCTCCTGGGGCTGGTCGCGGGGTGCCTGCATCCACGCCCACGGCGCTCCATGGCGTCGTCGATTTCCCGCGTCTTGTCGGCGGTGCACGCCGACGGACTGCGGGGTCCATCCCGCGCTTTCCCGTGAGCCGTGCTGCCCGCCTGTTCAGGGCACGCTACTACCCTCAGGCCGGCGATCGCGAGTGGAACGATTGGCGATGGCAGATGCGCCATCGCATCACGAGCATCGACGACCTTGTACGGGTACTCTGGCTGTCGGCGGATGAGCTGGACGCCATCGGGCGCCGCTCGGGTCCGCTGCCGCTCGCACTGACGCCCTACTACGCAAGCCTCCTGTCGGAGCGGGGCGGCTCTCAACCGCTCCGTCGAACCGTCGTACCCGCGGGCGGCGAGTACCTCAGGTCGCCTGGGGAGGCGGAGGACCCCCTCGCAGAGGACGCGGACAGCCCGGTCCCGAGCATCGTCCACCGTTACCCCGATCGGGTCCTATTCCTGGTCACCGGACTCTGCTCCACCTACTGCCGCTACTGCACCCGTTCCCGCATGGTGGGTGCCAGCGGCGAGGCGAGCGTGCGCAGGAGCGACCTGGAGCAGGGGTTGGCGTACATCGAGGCCCACCCCGAGATCCGGGACGTGCTTCTCTCGGGCGGAGACCCTTTGACCCTGGACGACGAGCGGCTGGACTGGATACTCTCTCGACTGCGGCGGCTGCCGCACGTCGAGTTTGTCCGCATCGGCACCAAGCAGCCGGTGGTCATGCCGCAACGCGTCACCCGCGACCTGACCCGCGTCCTGCGCCGCTACCACCCCCTTTGGATGAGCATTCACTTCACCCATCCGGACGAGCTTACCCCCGAAGTCGCGGAGGCCTGCGCGCGGCTGGCCGACGCCGGCATCCCGTTGGGCAGTCAGACCGTGCTGCTCAAGGGCGTCAACGACGACATCGAGAACATGAAGCGGCTGATGCGGGGCCTGCTGCGCCTGCGTGTCCGTCCCTACTACCTCTATCAATGCGACCCTATCGTCGGGTCCGCGCACTTCCGCACTCCCGTGAGCAAGGGGCTGGAGATCATCCGGGCGCTCCGCGGGCACACCACCGGATATGCGGTGCCGACCTACGTGATCGACGCCCCAGGCGGGGGGGGCAAGATCCCCCTCTTGCCGGACTACCTGATCGGGCGCGAGGGTGACGAGCTGCTGCTCAGCAATTTCGAGGGCAACCTCTACCGCTATACGGACCCGGTCGTGGAGGCGGCGGAAGCGCCGGTCGAGCCGTGCGCATAGGCCTGACCTACGATCTGCGCGACGACTATCTCAAGGCTGGATACACCGAGGAGGCCACCGCCGAATTCGACCGGCCCGAGACCATCGATGCCATCGCCGACGCCCTTGCTGCTCTCGGCCACCGGCCGGAGCGGATCGGCACCCTCGAGGCCCTGGCCCGGCGGCTGCTCGCCGGCGACCGCTGGGATCTGGTGTTCAACATCGCCGAGGGGCTGTTCGGCTTGGGGCGCGAGTCCCAGGTCCCAGCCTTGCTGGACGCCTGGCGCATCCCCTACACTTTTTCCGACCCCATGGTCCTGGCCCTGACCCTGCACAAGGGTATGGCCAAACACGTGGTCAGGGACCGCGGGGTCGCCACCCCGGACTTTGCGGTTGTTGCCGAGGAACGCGACCTGGCGGAGATCTGCCTGCCCTTCCCCCTGTTCGCCAAGCCCGTGGGCGAAGGCACGGGAAAAGGCATCTGCGCCGCCTCGCGTGCGGATACCGAGGAGTCCCTGAGGTCGGTGTGTCTGGACCTGCTCCAGCGCTTTGCACAGCCCGTCCTGGTGGAGACCTACCTCCCCGGGCGGGAGTTCACCGTCGGCATCACGGGGTCCGGCCGCGCGGCGAAGGTCCTCGGCGTGATGGAGGTGATGATGACTCGTGAGGCAGAGGCCCACGCTTACTCCTATCACAATAAGGAGCACTACGAGGGGCTGGTGGACTACCAGCTAGCCACTGCCGCGGAGGCGCAGGCGGTGGGCGAGAGCGCGCTGAATGCCTGGCGCGCCCTGGGCTGCCTTGACGGCGGACGGGTCGATATCCGGATGGACGGCGCGGGCTTGCCGCATTTTTTGGAGGTGAATCCCCTCGCCGGCCTCAACCCGCAGCGCTCGGACCTCGCGATCCTGTGCCGGCTGCAGGGCATTGGCTATCGCGACCTGATCGGCCGCATCCTCGATTCCGCTCTGTGGCGGATCGGTGAATTCAACTCCCGCCGGACCGCCGCGGTGCAGTAGGCGCTGAGGACATCCGAACCGAGAACATGTTGTTTGAAACGCCAAGCGGTGCGTGCAGCGCGCCGCTCCCTTTCTCTAGCCGGCCTGAGGCGAGGCCCCGTTAGGATGCACAAGGTGTCCGCCGCCGGACGCCAGGCACGCCGGGTCGTCGTGCTGCACGGGGCCGTGGCTCTGGACGCATCGGCCGACGAGCAGGATACCCTGCTGCAAGCGGAGGCTGTCGCCGACGCATTGCGCGGACTCGGCTTCGAGGTCGAGCTGTCGGCGCTGAGCCTGGATCTCGCGGCAGCCTCAGCCGCGCTGGCAGCTCTTCGGCCCGATCTCGTCTTCAATCTGGTAGAGGCGGTGGGGGGGAGCGGCCGGCTGATTCACCTGGGACAGGCCGTCCTGGATGAGCTGGGCATTCCCTATACGGGGGTACCGCTTGACGCCCAGTTTCTCACGTCCAACAAGTTGGTCGCCAAGCGCATGCTGGAGCTGGCCGGCCTGCCCACACCGCACTGGTGCGAGGGCAAGGACGTGCACGGGCGGGACTGGACGGGTGCCTGGATCGTCAAGTCCACCTGGGAGCACGCCTCGGTCGGCATGGACGATGGTGCCGTCGTACCGACACTGGCGGCGGCGCGGTCGCGCGTCCGGTCCGCCGGACGACTCGGCGACTGGTTCGCCGAGGCCTACGTGGAAGGGCGCGAGCTCAACCTCGCCCTGCTGGGAGGCGGCGACGACCCCGTGGTGCTCTCGGCAGCGGAGATCCGCTTCGACGGCTACCCCCCCGGGAAGCCCCGCATCGTCGGCTACGCTGCCAAGTGGGACGCGGGCTCTTTCGAGTACCTTCACACCCCGCGGGTGTTCCTCGATCCCCAGGGCGAAGCCGGTCTCCTCTCCCGCCTCGAAGAGTTGGCCGTCGAGTGCTGGCGCCTGTTTCGCCTTCAGGGCTATGCCCGGGTTGACTTTCGCGTGGACACGGACGGTCGGCCGTGGATCCTCGAGGTGAACGCGAATCCCTGCCTGTCTCCGGACGCCGGCTTTGCGGCCGCCGCGGCGCGTGTCGGTATGCCCTACGCCGACCTCGTCGGCCGTATCGTCGCGGATGCGCTGAACCGGATCGGTCCGCAACAGCCGTCCCCCTAGCTAGTCCCGTCGCCGCGACCCGTGTTCCGCATTCGCCGCATACATGACGACACGGCATCCGCAGACCGTCAGGTCCTGGCGCAGGTCGAGTCCATCCTGCGCTCCCAGTTCCCGGGACTCTCCGAGGAGGACTTCCACAAGCTTCCTGGACAGCTGCGGGACCCACTGCGTCACCGCTTCCGCTCGGTGGTCTTCGCCGCGGAGAACGCCCGTTTCCAGCTCAAGGGCTTCGCCCTGCTAATGCTCGCCCCAGATTTGCACTTCGCGTATCTGGACTTCATCTCGGCCGCCCCCGGCAGGACCGGCGGCGGTGTCGGCGGCGCGCTTTACGACCGGGTGCGCGAAGAGGCCCGCGCCCTCGACGTGGTGGGGCTCTTCTTTGAGTGCCTGCCCGACGCCCCCGCCCTCTCGCCGGACCCGGGGATACGGGCTCAGAACGCCGCCCGCCTCCGCTTCTACGAGCGCTACGGCGCCTTCCCGATCGCCAACACAGCCTACGAGACGCCGGTCAGGCCGGGGGATGACAACCCGCCTTACCTGGTCTTCGACGACCTGGGCTCGGGGCATCCCCTTGGCCGGGACGCGGCGCGTGCAATCGTCCGGGCGATCCTGGAGCGCAAGTACGGCAAGCTCTGTCCCGAGAGCTACATCCGATCGGTGGTGGATTCGTTCCGCGACGACCCGGTCCAGCTGCGCGCGCCCCGATACCTGTCGGCCAAGCGAGGACGCCGCGCGCCGCCGATCCCCCGCGAGCGCCAAATCGCTCTGCTGGTGAACGACAAGCACGCGATCCACCACATCCGGGAGCGCGGGTACGTACAGTCGCCGGTGCGCGTCGACGCGATTCTCAAGGAGATCCTTCCTACCGGCCGGTTCGAGCGCCTGCCCGTGCAGGCCTTCAGCGAGGACCACATCCGCGCCGTGCACCAGGGGGCATTCGTCGACTACCTGAAGCGCGCCTGTGCGCTGGTACCGGAGGGCAAGTCGATCTATCCCTACGTTTTCCCTGTTCGCAACGCCACCCGGCCGCCCAAGGATCTGCCCCTGCGTGCCGGCTACTACTGCATCGACACATTCACCCCCTTGAACCGCAATGCCTGGCTGGCGGCGGAGCGGGCCGTCGACTGCGCCCTCACCGGCGCGCGCCGCCTGCTGGAGGGCTATCGGGCGGCCTACGCCCTGGTGCGTCCGCCCGGCCACCATGCCGAGCGACGGAGCTTCGGGGGCTTCTGCTACTTGAACTCCACCGCGATCGCCGCGCACTACCTGAGCCGCTTCGGGCTCGTGGCGGTGCTCGATGTGGACTATCACCACGGCAACGGCACCCAAGACATCTTCTATGGCCGGGCGGATGTCTTGACGGTTTCGATCCACGGCCATCCCCGGTACACCTATCCCTACTTCAGCGGGTTCGAGGACGAGAAGGGAGAAGGTGCCGGCGTCGGCTACAACCTCAACGTCCCGCTGCAAGAGAATTTGGACGGCGCGGCCTATCGAGTCGCCCTGGATGCAGCAATCCGCCGTATCCGGCGCTTCCGGGCACGCTTCCTGGTTGTGGCGCTGGGTCTCGATACCGCCAAGGGCGACCCCACGGGCTCCTTCACCTTGGGCGCCCAGGACTTCGCCGAGAACGGACGCCGTCTAGGAAGCCTGGGAATGCCGACGCTCGTGGTTCAGGAGGGTGGCTACAAGACCCGCTCCCTGGGCACCAACGCCCGAAATTTCTTTGCCGGTTTGTGGCAGGGTCTGTCGACCGCTTCCATGTCCCCGCAAGCACCGGCCGCGTCGGGGCGGAGGTAAGGGAACGATGCTGTTTCGCGCGGATGTCTTGCCGCAGGACGCCCAGGCCGTGCGGGACTTGGTCTCGTCGACGGGCTTCTTTTCGCCCGAGGAGGTCGCCATCGCTGTGGAGCTGGTGGAGACCCGCCTTGCCCAGGGTGCGGCGAGCGGCTACGAGTTCCTGTTCGCAGAGATAGACCGCAGCCTCGCCGGCTACGTCTGTTACGGGCCGGTTTCGGGCACCAGCGGGAGCTACGACCTCTACTGGATCGCGGTCGCCCCGGAGCGTCAGGGCCGCGGCATCGGCCGCGACCTGCTGCAGCGCACCGAAGCCCTGGTCGGGGGCGCCGGCGGCCGTCAGATCTACATCGAGACCTCCTCTCGTGCCCAGTACCGACCGACGCACGGTTTTTATCTGGCGGCGGGTTATACGCTGGAGGCCCATCTCAAGGATTTCTACGCCCCGGGCGACGGCAAGCTCATCTACCGACGGTCTCTGCCGGCGCCCGGCATGAAACGCTGACGCGGTCAAGATTTCGTAAAATTCCTGCGCGCATGCGGCGCGCGACCGCCTTCCCGAAGAGTACAATGGGCGCCCTTTCGAGAGACCCGCCAGGAGGACCAGACGATGATGTACGCGTTCGGCGTCGAGCTGCACATGCCGTTCAACCAGGCCCTGGACCAGGTGAACCGGGCCGTCAAGGACGAAGGGCTTGGGGTCGTCAGCGACGTGGACGTGCAGGCGATCATGCGCAGCAAGCTCCAGGAGGAGATCAGACCTTACCGGATACTGGGTGCCTGTGCGCCGCATCTCGCCAAGCGGGTGATGGACGCGGACCCGGAGGCTGGCGCGCTGCTTCCGTGCAACATCATCGTGCGTGAGATCAAGCCCGATCTGATCGGGGTGACCTTCATGGACCCGGAGGCCGTGTTCGGCATGGCCGACAGCGAGGCGGTGGTTGCCGTGGGGCGGGATGCCCGTGCCGTGATCGAGGCCGTCCGCGATCGGCTCTCCGGGCAACACCCGGTCGACCGCACATAGGGACCTCAGGGTGGGTCTTGAGCCTGCGGCGCGCCACGCGTGCCGCAGATCCCGGCTCATCCCGGAACAGTCACACCGTCTCTGCTACAGGTCCCGGCGTTTTCTCCGCTAGGCATCGGACGCTGACGTAGTCGACCTTACCCGTCCCAAGTACGGGCAATTGATCGACCTGCAGGATCGTCCGCGGCACGCTGATGTCCGCCACCCCTTCCCGGCGGGCGAAGGCGACGAGGGCGTCCCGGGCCGCCGTCGGGTTCTCCGTGACCAGGACAAGCTGCTCGCCCTTCTTGGGGTCCGGAAGGGTGACGACCGCATGACTGTGCTCGGGCCACAGGCGCGAGACATAGCCCTCCACGGCGGCGAGCGAGACCATCTCACCCCCGATTTTGGCAAAACGCTTCATGCGCCCCTTGATGGTGACGAACCCGTCCGGGTCGACCGCGACCACATCACCCGTGTCGTACCAGCCGTCCTCGGATGGCTGCAGCACTCCGGGACGGTCCGCCTTGAGGTAGCCGATCATCACGTTCGGACCGCGCACGATCAATCTGCCGCCGTCGTCGATCCCGGGTACCGGCTCTAGCCGCCACGCGATGCTTGGCATGATACGGCCGACCGTTCCCGCCCGGCTCTGCATCGGCGAGTTCATCGCCAGCACCGGCGCGGTCTCGGTTGCGCCGTATCCCTCGAAGATGCGCACGCCGAAACGCTCGCTATAGACGCGCCGCGTCTCGTCCTTGAGCTTCTCCGCGCCGGTGCAGACGAAACGCACGCTGTAGAAATCGTAAGGGTGGGCGAAGCGGGCGTAGCCAGCCAGGAAGGTGTCGGTGCCGAACAGGATGGTCGCGTTGGCGCCGTAGACCATCTCCGGAACGATGCGGTAATGCAGTGGCGACGGATACAGAAAGACCCGGAGCCCGAACAGGATGGGGAGCAAGGTGCCGGTGCTCAGCCCGAAGGAGTGGAACATGGGCAAGGCATTGAACACGAGGTCGTTGGGACCGAAGTCGATGCGCGAGGCGACCTGATAGCGATTGGCCTGGATGTTGGTATGACTGAGGGCCACCCCCTTCGGCGCGCCCTCGGTGCCCGAGGTGAAGAGCACGACCGCGGGCCGGTCCGGGTCCCGTTGACGGCACGCGATCCAGTAGGCGATCTGGGGGAAGGTGCCTGCCGCGAGGCCGAGCAGCTTGTCGAGACCGGTGAGGGCGGCCCGCAGGTCCTCCAGGTAACAGATCTCGACGCCGGATTCCGCGAGGTCCCGGCACACCCCCTCGAGTCCAGCCGCAGCGACGAAGCGGCGGGATGAGTAAAGGGTGCGGACCTGAGCGGCGCGGCAGGCGAGGAGCATATTGGCCGCCCCGGTCGAGAAATTGAGCATAGCCGGGACGCGGCCGTACGCCTGCAGCGCGAAGAAGGCGAAACCGGCGCCCACGACGTTCGGCAGCAGGAGACCGACACGCTCACCCGGCCCCGTGGCCTTGGCGATACGCCGACCCAACGCGAAGCTTGCCGTGATCAGCCCGCGGTAGGAGAGCGGCCGGCGCTCGATGTCCTCCAGCACCAGATGACCCGGCCCCTGGATGCGTCTGGCGTCGAGCAGCGACTGGAACAGCGTGCGCCGGTAGTCGCTGCTCTCGAACATCATCTCGGTCATCAGGTCATAGAGCCGGTCGCCCGCGTGCTGCCGCCGCTTGCGCCCTTTCAAGTCCGGCGGAATGTCGAATGTCCTCGGCTCCAGGAACCGCACCGAGATCCTGGGGAACCAGCGGATCCGCACCTTGCCCTTGAGGCGGGAGAAGGGCGTGTACTGCGCCCCTTCCAGACGGACCGGCAGGACCATGGCGCCCGCCTTGTCGGCTATCATTCCCGGACCCTCGTAGACCTTCATGAGGGCACCGGTCACCGTAATGCGGCCCTCCGGGAAGATCACGACCTTCTCTCCCTGCTTGACGCTCGAGACAAGTGCCCGGATCGCGAGCGGATTGGCCGGGTCCATCGGGTACGTCTTGGCGAGGGACAGAAAGAACCTGATGAAGGGGTGCTTCGCCATATGGGTGTCGATGGCGAAGGTCAGCTGGTCCGGGACGTAGGCGGCGATCAGGACCGCGTCGAGGAAGGAGAGGTGGTTGGCCACGATCAGCACCCGATCGCCCGCCTCGTGAAAATGGCTGAGGCCGCGCACGTCCACCCGGAACAGAAGGTCGAGGAGCCAGGCGATCAATGCCTTGACCAAGGCGCCCGGGAGCAGTCGGCTGATGTAGACCGCCACCGCCGCGTTGACCGCCGCCATCAGCAGGAACAGCTGCGGAACGGTGAGCCCGCGCTCCAGCAAGATAGCGCTAACGGCCGCGCCGACCACCATGAAGAGCGCGTTGATCACGTTGTTGGCGGCGATATTGCGCGCCCGGTGGCTCTCCGGGCTCCGCTGCTGCAGCATGGCGTTGAGGGGCACTATGTAAAGGCCACCCGAGATTGCCACCAGCACCAGGTCCGCCAGTACGCGCCAGGCCCCGGGCTCCTTCAGGAATGCTGCTACACCGATCAGCTCGTTCCCGGCGGAGGTGAAGTGGCGACTGGATAAGAACAGGTCCGTCGCAAACAGGCTGATGCCTACTGCGCCCAAGGGGACATAGGTCGCATGCACCTCCCCTTTGAGGAGACGATTGCAAAGCAGCGAGCCGGCCGCGACACCGACGGAGAAGGCGATCAGAAACAGGGTCACGACCTCCTCGTTCGCCCCGATGACATCCTTCGCCAGCGTCGGGAACAGGGAGAGGAAGGTCGCCCCCACCAGCCAGAACCAGGAGATACCGAGGATGCAGAGGAAGATCACGCGGCTCGCGCTCGCGTAGCGGACCATCCTCCAGGTCTCGCGCAGGGCGTTGTAGCTGACCTGAAGATCGGGCGCGGCAGGGCGTGTCGACGGGATGAAGAAGCTTGTGGACCAGCCCGCCAGCGCGACGGCCACGACCAGTCCGGACACCAGGGCTAGTCCCCCCTCGGCCAGGACGGCCAGCCCGCCGAGCAGTGTGCCCAGGAGGATGGCGAGAAAGGTCGTGGTCTCGATCAGGGCGTTGCCCGCCACCAGCTCGTCCTCCGCCAGGTGGTCGGGCAGGATGCCGAACTTGATGGGCCCGAAAAAGGCCGACTGGCTCCCCATCAAGAAAAGCACCGCCATCAGGAGCCACACGCTGCCGAGGAAGAATCCCAGGGCGGCCCCTACCATCAGCACGATCTCCGCGAGCTTGATCCACCGCGTCAGCCGGGCCTTGTCGTACTTGTCCGCGAGCTGCCCCGCGGTCGCGGAAAAGAGAAAGAAGGGCAGGATGAAGATCCCGCCTGCCGCCACTACCAGCACCTGGGCGTTGAGCCCCGAGCGTGCGGCGAGGACGTAGGTGATCAGGATCACCAGCGCGTTCTTGAACAGGTTGTCGTTGAAGGCGCCGAGGAACTGGGTGACCGCGAGCGGCAGGAAACGCCGCGAGGCGAGAAGGGCGAACTGGTTATGCTGCATGGTCTGACCCCAAAGCTGCTCGGAAAGACGGATGGTGAATAGCACGATAACCCAGGTGCGCCGGGCCAGGATCGGGTACGGGCCGCAGGGACATGCCGTGAATACATCCATGTAGCTCGACGACACCGTTCCTGGCGCCGACGGTCCCGGTGACCCTCGCCCGAGCCGCCTAACGGACGTTCGAGCGGAGGCATGATGCCTAGTCACCGGACGTAAGGCGCTGGCGGGGGAGAATAGGTGTTCGCGGGCGGCGCGCAAAGCTCGGGGATCAGTGAGCGGACTACGCCGGGCCTGGAGCGCCAAAAGGATGCCGCCGAAATCCCAATCTTCCAACTGGTCTCATACGCCAATCAGTACGTCACGAAGCCAGAATAACGGGTGGACCGGGGGGCATAGGGTGGCGTCTCGAAATGACTCATATCGAGGGTCGCGAAAGCCGTGGATGCCAGGTTCCCTTTCGCCTCCGAACTCGCCAGCGATGGACGGTAAGATCCGGCCAAGTTGCCTGGAGATCCGCCGTTCGCGTTGGTAGTTGTCAAACGGTGAGCTACGTCCTCAAGCACGAAGAGAAACTGGGTTCACGCGGGCGCGTTCACGGAGATCGAGCGACCCATTATCAATGCCCGGTGCGTTACATCGCTCGCAGGGCGAACCGGGCGGCATTTCCGCACCTTCGGCATGCTTCGATCGGTTACGGGCACGACCGGGGGGCGCGGTGAACGACCGGTCAGAAGCGGATATAGGCGTAGCCGCGTTGCTGAAGGTCGATCATCCGCGTGTAGCCATCGTGTACGACACGCACGCCGGGCAGTAGGTCCGCTGCCTTCCATCCGTGGGACTTCATGGTCACGTTGCAGGCCTCGACGCTTGCGCCGAGCTTGATGAGCTCCTCAATCACGTGATCATTCAAGTTCACAGCGAATGGATCGCCGACCTGATTCTGATACGCGTCGTCGTTCAGTAGCCACTTGACTGTCGGTCCGTGCAGTACTGCGCTGACGTGGATGTCCTTCGGGGCCACTCCCTGTTTGGCATAGGCCTCGTACAGTCCACGCAGGTAGTACAACGCCTTGCCGATGCCCGCCGCGACCTCGTCGGTCTTGATGTCATAGACGACCCGGATGTTCTTCTTGGCTTCGACGGTAATCACGCCTTCTGCAACGTGGTCGCCGGCCACCGCGGGACCGGGGGCGGTCCATAGGGACAGCATGCCGAGCGAGATCCAGAGCAAGGGGTGGTTCGATCGCATAGTCACCGCTCTTAATCGTTAGGAGATTTCTTGGCCGCTTGTCGAAATCTCATCGGTGGCGAAGCTCAGCCAGAACGTTTGGGATTCCGTCTCCGGGCTCCCGGGGCTTGTTGCCGGGATGACGCCTAGGCCCGCGCCCCAGCTGTCGCTACAGCGGACTCCGCGATGGCCTTGATCCGGGGAATCCGCGACCGCCGGCCGTCTCGTGAGGCGAAGGACGTCTCCTCAACGCGGGGTGTGCATCGCGCCTGGGGAATGGAGTGTGCCAATCACCTCCCCAGATTAGCACGCCGGAAAGCTCGGAGCCGTAGCGTCCCGACACTCGGTCAGGTCGCGATTCGTGGCTCCACCGGCTCAGCCCGAAGGGTAGGGACGGCTGTCGTCCCGCGCCGACTGGACTTGGGGGGACCGCGCCCGGTTGTCCAGCGCGCTAAGCGGCCTCGCTGAGCATCTCGTCCAGTACCTCGCGGGCGGTCATATCCACCAAGACGAGATTGCCCTTGACGGAACGCAGCGCATCCAGAAGTCCTTGTAGTTCGACACGGACGCTGGGATGCATCGATGTCATCTGTAGGGCGTCGACAAGCTCTGTCTCCACGCTGCGCAGCCCGCCGTCCATGAGCTGAACTAATTTGAAGGTCTCAAGATACCAGTTAGGGATCTCACCGAGGCCATTTGTCTCTTCGGTCACCTCTATGTCCCCCAATGTTCGTGTTTGCGATGACTCCATGAGTGCGCTCCGGTCCAACCCCAATCGTCCTGGCTGAAGTGGCCGGCGGCTTCAGCTCCACTCCTCCAGCCATTGCTGTAGGACGTCAATCATGGCAGCGTCGAGGAGAGCGCCGTGGTTCTGCAGTGCGGCCGCCAAGCGGTCTGGATTCAGCTTGCCGGTATTCAACTCCTCGTCGTCGGTAACTAGCGCCAGGTACCGGATCGCTTGAGAGAGACATGGGTGCGAGTCCTGCGGTTGGCTGTTGCCTGCGTTCGCCACGACTTGGAAATCCCTTTCGACGGGGGTAGCGCCAGCATCGACATCACTCGGTTGGCCGAACACGGAATGCTGCCGTTCGTGTCGAGTCGTCACGTGCGTTGATCTCCCCGCCGGTACCCCAGCGCTTTGCGGCCGCTGTGTCTCCTCGAGTGCGCGCTGGTAGTCGCTGTGCTCGGATGGTCCGAGGCGGGCGAAGGGCGTCATGCGAACCGACTGGGATGGAATGTCCAGTAATCGGTGGAGTCACAGACCGTCTCGCTCGGGTGAGTCTTGCTACTTGTTCATAGCAATGCTTAGGCCAGGCGGCTGCCTGTGGTCGCTTCGATCATTCAATCGAGAGACGACAGTCCCGGTCTCCTTTTGGCACTCCCTGCCGCTGCTGGCGCTCATGGGTCGTGCTGTCGCTCGCGGACGACGGTCGACGGCTATTTCGGAAGGGGGCAGGTGCCTCCGATGGGCGCGCTTAGGAGGCATCGTCGGCCGGCCGATGAGTGGGTCTGCCGAGCGGACCATAGTCCATCCGCCTATCGGGCTATCCAGCGTTGTCTCGGGTGGGTTCCTTATGCGCTATGCTATGTCCCGGTCTAAGGGGGATTGTGGGCCGCATTCTCGCGACGAGCCCCTCACGGCAAGTTCTCCCCGTGGGCGAATCTTGGTTGCGCGTCTGATTCGCCGAGCTCGTGGGATGGCCCCTCAGTCTGCTTTCGAGAGGCATTGCACGTGCGTCTTTCGACTTGTGACCTGAGGGGCCGGGTCGAGGGGGGTCGGCAGCATAGAGGCCGCCGTCGAGACAACAGGAAAGTAGACACGGCGGCCCCCCGCTGCCTGCACCCCGGTCCCCCGGAAAAACCGAAGACGCAAGTGCCACCGGTATATTCATCGTCCCTTGTATCCGGAGTCACCCGATGACGATCTATGAGAAGTTGAAGGTCGACGGTTTGCCCATCGCGTTTTTCGCGCTGATCGTTGGCGGAAAGACCTATGGCCTTTGGATCTATCTGACCAGCAATCCGGCGCTGTGGGGGATGCTGAAGAACATCGGGGCCGTACAGGAGTACGGGCACGGGGCGGAGCTCTATCTGACAAATCAACTCTCTTATCTGCTGTACTACCTGACCGCCCTCGCATTTGACGCGCTTACGTTCTACAGCTTCGTCGTTCGCGGGGCTGCCAAGAGCCGGCCGGAGGGGTTCTGGGAAAATGTCTTTCCTCTCGTCACGGTGTTTGTGCCGGTTGTTGGCTTCACGCTGCTGTTTCTGCCCCAGGTCCGGCAGTTCGTCCCCGCCTATTCCCAGGCGACGCTGGGGATGCTCCGAGAGATCTCTCCGATGTACGGGCTCTACATCAACATCATCGGGTTCGCGATCGGGTTCATCGGTGCTGCGTTCAGTATCTGGGCCATCAGCCACCTGAAGCGGTCGTTCGGCCTGCGGACCGCCGTCCGGCAGCTCGTCACCAGCGGGCCTTACCGCCGCATCCGGCATCCGCTCTACGTGGGTGAGATTACCCACATCCTTGGGATCGCAGTCCTTTCCGGAACGCCCGTAGGCTTGTATCTGTTTGTCTTCGCAGTCGCGATGCAGGTCGTGCGCGCGAAGATCGAGGAACGGAAGTTCCTGCACACGCTACCGGAGTATGAGGCCTACATGAATCGGACCGGGTTTCTATGGCCGCGGCTGCGCTGAGGCGATTCCCGTCGTGGCTCAGCTGAAACCTCAGGCAGGGGTTGGCGATTGGCGCTACACCTCGGCTGTGGAGCCAGGGCTTGGATACGGGCCGTCGTGACACGCCGTCAATATGGTCCGTGTAGTTTCACGGCGCCCTCCCTGGCGCCGAGGGTCCCGTCGCGCCGCACCCACCGCTGACGGGCGCGAGCGGTGTCTCGTTGGGGGTGGTCCACGGATGGGCGGGGACCCACTAGTAAGCTGCGTGTATGTTGTGGCCCTTGGGCCTCATTGTCTTGCGCCCTCGCGCTTCAGTGCGTCCAGCTTGCTGGTACCTACGGCGTCGACGGCCTGTTTCAGGGCCGTCATATCGACGCCCCGACCCCTTGCCTCAACGAGAAAGCGGTCGGCGACGACCACTCCATAGGTCCCGTCCTTGTTTGTGCGGTCGAACTTCTCGTGTGTGAGCCGACCGTCCACTTTTCCGGTCTTCTCGTATCCATGCCGTGTCTCTTTCTCCTGCTCCGTCGTCGTCCAGCTTGCCAGGAGAGCGACCGCGCGCATTCCCCCCATATCTGTGATCGCGAGATCGAGGGTCGGGCCCTTGTCATTCCGGTAGGTGCCCTGCGCTTTGGCCACATTGATACCGCCTATGCCGTTCTTCTCCGCGTCCACGGCGGTGCGTTGAAGTCCAGCGATTGAGTCGGGAAGCAGTGCCTTTAGTTTCGCTGGCTCAACGGGCTTCACCGTGCTGCCGCCACCCAGGATTGTGCCCAGTACCGCCGTTGCAGCCTCCATCTGGGCTTCCGCGTCCCCCGTCTTCTGGGCGGCTTCCATCTTCTTGTTGGCGGAATCAAGCTTCTGACTGAAGGCATCAAGCTGGCTGAACGCAGGGGGGCTTCCGGGGGTCGTTGACCCTGACGATTCCGGACCTCTTATCGGGCCGACGGCCCCGTGCCGGCCGATGCCCGCAAGCACGGCGATCAGGATAGATAGTCCGATCGCGCACAGTACGACAACAACTGTGTAGCGACCCGCCTTCTCGGGCGGTGACTTCATCAGCACCGGCAGACCGAGATAGAGGAGGTAAATTCCGTACAGGCTCGCAAAGAGGGCCAATATCCCCAGCATCGGCAACACCTGCAGCACACCTGCGACCCAGCCGGGCGTCGAGGAATAGGCCACCACCTTCAACGCCTGCAGCTGATTCTTCTCGCCCCCGAAGGTCGTCGCGAATGCGTTGACGATGAGAGCGAGCACGTAGACCGCTGCAAGCGCAAAGACGTAAGCGGTGATCGCCGTCGTAATACCCGAGCCGATGGGTGCCCGGTAAGTACCGGCGAATGGAAGGTTGACGCCGACCAGCGACAGGCCCACGAAAGAGGCAACCGGACCGATCGCCGCCAGCGGTGCGATGTATCCGCGGTAAAGGTCCGCTGTCGTCGCAGTCTCTGCGGCGATCACGTCCCATTCGGTCTTTGGTTGGAGCAGGATCTTTTTGACGCGGTCAATGAGCTTCATGGCGTTTCTCCGCGGGCTGATGTTGGGTTTCCTTCAGATCGACTTCGACGATCGGGTCCGGCGCGAATGATCGGAGGCGCCGCAGTTGCTTCCCGTCGGAAAGCGGTACGGGCCCCGCTCCACGCTGCGCAGCGTGCCGTGGATCCCGGTGTTAGGGGGCGGTTGGCACCAAGAGGTTCCGTGGCCGAGGGTGCCCCCGCCTTCGGGGCTCAGCAGGAACCGCTAGAGGACCTCGATGACGATGTTGCTCCGCCGTCGCTCGCGCCGACGGCGCTCCGGGAACGGGAGCTGCGACGCATCGGTCGACGCCTTGCGTCGATCCCGCCCTGGCGAGCGCTCCCGCCACTCTCTGGCCTCGACCACCTTTCCGGCCAGCTTGCGTCCGTTCAGCTTCATGATTGCCGATCGGGCGGTCTGGTCAGGGCGCACGTCGACAAGTCCATGGAGCTCGACGGCTTTGCGTGCGAGGTCCTCAATCTTCAATAGACGACAGCTGTGGATCACACCGGTCCTTCGCAGGGGGAAGTACCAACGCGGCGCGATCGCCCGTTCGACAGCTGACTGCAAGTGAGCCTTGGAGGTGTTGGCTGGAATTCGCCTTAGGAAGATCTTCATTCTTGCCCCATCGCGATTAGTCTTATTCTTCGTTCTGCCTTCTTCGCCCTGAGACCGACCTGCTAGCGGGCGAATAGGCAGTGCGGAGTAGCCCACGACGCGTCCATCAACTCGACGAGAGTCGACTCGGAGAGGGACGAAATAGCGCTTGAGCCGTTCTAGGGACCCCCGACCCCTAACAGCGACCGGACGCTCAGGCGCGCATGCTGGTAATGGGCTGCCCTACTCGCTTCAGTGTTGCGCCTGAAGTTGCGTAGCCTTGGCGTCGTCGGCCCCATCACGGCAGACGCGTGTTGGCTGAATCGGATCATAATGAAAGTACGAAGGCGCTGCACGGCTTATGGGTCTCTTGGACCGCCGCGAGTCACATTCGTGTACGAGGGGATAAGGGCGGGACTTCAACCCGCATAGGTCCAGCCGGAGCAAAGGCCCGATGACCCGGCGTTGCGGATCTCACGCGGTCTGACTGGGGCTTCGATAGACGCTGTCCGTCACGGCCATGGTCACGAGCGCCAATCGGCCCTTGACAGCGTGGAGGCCATCCAACACGCCGTGCAGCTCGACGCGTACGCGAGGGTCCAGCGCTTCCAGGTCCATCGCTTGACCGAGCTCGAGCTCCGCCTTGCGTAGACCGCCGTCGATGTGCTGAATTGCCTCGAAAGTCCGCAGATACCAATGCGGGATTAGTTCCGAGTCGTCCCGGTCAGCTTTTTTGCGTCTCATCTTGGCCTCCCATGCGTTGGTACGCGAGGGCTTCATACGTGTGCCCTGAACCAAGAGGTTCGGGTTTACGCGGGCGAGAAACGGCACTCAATTCCGGAGTCGTGCTCGGGCATGCCCCGAGCGGGGTACGTCGCAAGATGTGCCGAACGCTATGCCGTTCCAGACCGACTTCTGACGGTCTCTAGGCTAAGCAGGGCTGTCCATCTCGGATATGGCAATCGCCCCGAACGCATGTCAGGGGTGGCCCTGTGTGCGTAGGACAGTGCCCACAGGGATGACGCCTGAGGACACGTCAACCGGGGTTTGGGGGATGGGGAGCTTGGGCGCCAAGGGCGCGGACGCCTAATTTGACGAATGTGTGCGGTTCCGCGGTTCTTGACCCAGGAGCTCGCGAAAATAGAAGTCGGCGAATCGCAGATCCTCGGCGATGACATGATTGAAGAACCAGCGCTTGATGCCTTCCGCCGCCTCCTCGCCCAGGTGGTCCGCTTCGGCAGCCGCAACAACGCGTTGCAGGTCGACGAACTCTGCCATCTGCAGGGAGTGTTCGCGCCTATGTTCTTCGATTCCCGGGTACCCGATCGTTGCGAGAAACCTCTCCTCGCGCTCGAAGTGTGCGCGAAGATGAGCGACAGCCCCTGTCAGTCGGTCCTCGAGACTCGGCCGGCTGCCGCCACTGGTCGAGTCACCATCGATTGCGGGGGGCGTGGCGCCGGGGTCAGGCCCCGCCCCATCGCATAAGTCGTTCAGCAGCCGAACCATTTCGCGGTGGTCGGCGTCCAACTCGTCGATTCCCAGCAACCAGGAGTCTCGCCATACCAGCAACGCCGACATCGTGCCCCGCATCTCGCCTCTGTATTCACCGCTCAGCACAGACCGTAGCGGAGACGGTGGGGTTCGGCAACCGCGGAGGGAATCTCGTCGCTTGCTGACCAGCGAGGCGCCGACCAGATCGGCGTCTCGCCCAGGGCAAGACGCCCCGCCATTTTTCGCACCTGCGAGTGGCCGACAACGAAGGCATCCGGAAACCAGGCTCTTCGGATGCGGTGCACTGAGAATCCCGGGATGAGATTGTTCAGCGCTTCCGTAGCGGACACCTTGGCTCCTGGGCGCGCTCGGTAAAAATACGGCTATACCCGCTGACATGTTCGCGTATACTCGCGCCCACTCGTGTGTCATCCGTCATCACGCCCCTTTTCGCGGTTGATTTCCCCGTCCCTTGCAGAGGCCACGCTATCCGCCTGGACCAGCCCAGTCACCCTGGGTGGGCCTACCCGGGAGTATTCATGCAGTTTGATTCCGTCGGCCGAGGTGATTAGTGTCGTGCCTCGGCTGGAACGTCTGTTGGGCGGCCCGTACCCGACCCTGGCCCGGCAGCTGAGTTGTCGTGCTAGTCACCTCGGCCGATGGGCGGGGGTACTGCGTGCTATCGCGGAGCAAGGCTGCTATGAGCCATACGATCCTCGTTCCGAGACGATCCTTTCCGGAGATCCTCATGAGGTCAGAGGCGAGCGCACGCCCAGGGCCTGCGCGTTCCATGCGTTGCCGAAACCGGATGCTTGCGGCGGTCGCGCTGGGCGTTGGCGGGGCGTAATCTCTCGTCGTTGCGACGCGCGACCCAGGTCGGGGGCCGCCCCCCGAGTCGCCTTGCTGGCACTTTCCCGCGCGCCGGGCGGGCTCCCGTTCAGGGACGCATGTCGCGTCGTGTCCTGAGGGCGCCTCTTATTTGCGCAAAGTCATTGTGTTGTCTTAAGTCCTGCTCTCGAGGAGGGCACCGGCCGTCGTCACAGTTGTGCGTTGATTTGTCGACGGCACTTCTCTCAACAGCGCACCAAAGGAAACTGCGGAAAGATGAATATTTACGTTGGAAACTTGGCTTACTCCGTAACAGAGGAAGATCTGCGTGCGGCCTTCAACCCTTACGGTACGGTCGACACAGTCAATCTGATAACCGATAAGTTCTCGGGCCAATCGAAGGGCTTCGGCTTTGTCGAAATGGGAAACAATTCGGAGGCGGACGCGGCCATCAAGGCACTGAATGGAACCGCCCTCAAGGGACGCAACATGACAGTCAATCAGGCCAAGCCCCGGGCCGACCGGCCCGCGCGGCGACCACGCTACTGATTGGGGCAATTAGCGTTGTCGCACAGCTGAAACCTAGGGCAGGAGTCGGGCACGGGACCGCGGGCTCCACAGCGCCAGGGAGGGCGCCGTGGAGCCGATATGGAACGTGTTCACGGCGTGTCCTGGCGGCCCGTGCCCGACCCCGGCTCCACGGCTGAGGTTCAGCGCCAATCGCCCTGATTGGTGGGCGCAGGGCGCGGGCGCGGCGTCCGCGTGGGGGCCCTGCTCAACGCCCGCGCCCGCGAGACAGGGGCCGACCGGCTATTCGTGGGCCGGACGGCCCGGCGACAATGTTTGAGAGCCTCGATGGAGCGATGGGCCGCCAAGGCGCGAAGAATGCCAAGGTGAGTGTGGCGGGGCGGTTGAGCCTGAGTGCCGACTTTTTCCCGGGATCGTTTTCGTCGTTGCGTGTCGGTCGGGGGAGCTCGGGGCGGTTTGAGCTTCCGCTGCTTGCCTCGCTGCGCATGCAGTGGTATCGCCATACCCTTTACCGTTCGCGAACCTTGAGAACGGCGCTTGCCCTGATCTCCGTCGCCCTGGTGGTGCTGGTTGGTGCCTGTTCTTCGGAGCCTCCCCGGCCTGCACCTCCGGTGCAACGGCCGATTGAACGGGCCGACCAGTCGGCGATACCGAAGGCTCGCTCACGCAAGCTAGTCGTTTGGCTGGATATACAAGCTTTTCAGTACATTGAGGACGGGATGGTGGTGAGGACGGGAGCGGTGTCGTCCGGCACGCCGGCGCACCCAACCCCCAAAGGGCGCTTCGCTGTCCTCAGCAAGAACAAAGACAAGGTGTCTTCGAAATATACCAACGCCTTTGACTTCTCGACCCCGATGCCGTACGCGATGCAGTTCCACGGCAACTATTTCATCCATGAGGGCTGGGTGCCTTGGTATGCGGACTCGCACGGGTGCGTGCGCTTGCGTTACGAGGATGCAAAATTCCTGTTCGACAGAATGAAGGTCGGAGATCCGGTGGTTGTGACGGACTGACTCCGCGTGACAGGTTTTTTGGCCATTGACCATGTTCAAGGTGATCTATTCGGGAGAGCTGAAAGAGGACATGCGTGCGGAGGAGGCCATTGATCGCCTTGCCGCAGCATTCAAGCTTTCGCGGGACGCGGCGCGCACGCTGATCCTCGGCGGCCAGCGGCACGTCCTCAAGAAAGACGTCGACCGCGCGACGGCCGAGCGCTACCGCGCCGCGCTCGAGGACGCGGGGCTGATCGCGCACATCGAGCCGATGACGCGGCCCAAGCCGGTCTGGACCCTGGAGTCGAGCGAGGAGCCGGCGGCACACAGGGCCAGATCGGTGCCGCCGGTGATCATGGCGTCGGGCTCGGACGACCCGAGCGGATTGCATGGCCACGCGCCTCCTCCCCCTGTACCTGGCGCGCCCCCGCCGCCCCGGTCGCCGTCAGGTGGCGGCTCAGTAGAACCCGATCCGCCGCCGACCGGGATGCGTGGTCCTGGTCGTGTACCGGCGCGTCACGGTTGGGATTGGATCGCGCGCGGCTTCCGATACTTCGCGGCCAATCCCTGGGCCTGGATCCTCACCATCCTTGTCTTCGCCGGGATCTCGATACTCGTCAGCCTGGTGCCGGTGGTCGGCGGGCTTGTCGTCAGCGTGCTGGCGCCCCTGTTTACGGGCGGCCTGATGCTCGGCGTGCGCGAGCAGGACGAGGATAGGCCGTTTCGCGTCGATCATCTCTTCGCCGGTTTTTCCAACAATCCCGGACAGCTGGTGCTGGTCGCCGTCCTCTATCTCGTCGGCACCCTGGCGATCGCCGTCCTGATCGGCGCCTGGATGGTCGTCGCTGCGGGTCCGCTGATGTCGACCCTCGGTTCGACGGCTACGCAGGCCGCCAACCCGGCGGTGATGGTTGAATTGATGGGCCCGGCGATGCTCATCGGCTTATTGGTGGGGTCTCTGTTCTTGATCCCTCTGATGATGGCCTATTTCTTCGCGCCGGCCCTGGTGGTGCTCGATGGCTTGCCTGCGATGACCGCGATGCGGTTGAGCTTCATCGGGTGCCTGAAGAACGTCGTTCCCTTTCTGCTCTACGGGCTCATCGGCCTGGTGCTGTTGGTCTTGGCCGCGATTCCCTTTGGGCTCGGCCTGCTCGTCGTGACCCCTGCGTTTGTGGCCTCCATCTATGCCGCTTACCAGGACATCTATCACTGAGCCGGACCTTTCTTGGCGAGGCGTCTCCGGCCACCTGGGCGAATGCCCAAGGCGGAGCGGCGGTTTGTTCGTGACGGGGGCTTGAGGTCCGCGTTCTTTGGTGCCCGTCGTCCTTCGGGGGCGCTGCGCCTGCCGGGTGGCTGAAACGCGGGCACGAGATGGCGCTTCCCGTTCCCGATCAGGTCGCTGCGGCCCATGCGTTTCAAGGCGTCCCGCAACACGGGCCAGTTCTCCGGGTCGTGGTAGCGCAGGAATGCCTTGTGCAATCGCCGTTGCTTCATGTTTCGCACCACAGAGACCGCCTCGGAATCTGGCGCCACCTTCTTGAGCGGGTTCTTCCCCGTGTGATACATGGCCGAGGCAATCGCCATGGGTGTCGGCAGGAATGCCTGTACCTGGTCCGGCCGGAAGCCGTGGCGCTTGAGCCACAGGGCGAGATTCAGCATGTCCTCGTCATCCGTTCCGGGATGGGCAGCGATGAAGTAGGGAATCAAATACTGCTTCTTGCCCGCGTCCCGGGAGTACTTGTCGAACAGCGCCTTGAACCGATCGTAGGCTCCGACGCCAGGCTTCATCATCTTGGAGAGCGGGCCGGGCTCTGTGTGCTCCGGGGCGATCTTGAGGTAGCCCCCCACATGGTGGGTCACCAGCTCCCGTATGTACTCCGGCGAGCGGACGGCGAGGTCATAGCGGAGTCCGGAGGCTATCAGGACCCGCTTGATCCCCGGGAGGTTGCGAGCCTTGCGGTAGAGCTGGATCAGGGGCTCCTGGTCTGTGTCGAGATTGGCGCAGATGTCGGGGAAGACGCAGGACAGCCTGCGGCAGGCGGACTCGATCCGCTTGTCCTTGCACGCAAGTCGCCACATGTTGGCTGTGGGTCCGCCCAGGTCCGAGATGGTGCCGGTGAAGCCCGGCGCGTGGTCACGGATCTCCTCGACCTCACGCAGGATGGATGTCTCCGAGCGGCTTTGGATCACTCGGCCTTCGTGCTCGGTGATGGAGCAGAAGGTGCAGCCCCCAAAGCAGCCGCGCATGATTGTCACGGAAAAGCGGATTATCTCCCAGGCGGGAATGCTCGCGTCGCCGTACGCCGAATGAGGTTTGCGACTGTAAGGCAGCTCGTAGACCCGGTCGATCTCGCTCGTTGTCAGCGGGATGGGCGGCGGGTTGAGCCAAACGTCCCGGTCGCCGTGGCGTTGTACGAGGGCGCGGGCGTTGCCTGCATTGGTCTCCAGATGGAAGACCCGGGAGGCGTGGGCATAGAGGACGGGGTCATCTCTGACTTGCTCGAAGGACGGCAGACGCACCACTGTGCGGCTGCGGTCCGGGTGCCGCTCTGTCCGCCCCGGCCCACCAATGCTGGTCGCGTCGATCTCGCTCCAACCCCCCGCACGGCCGCGCGTCATGAAGCCTGTCCCGCGCACGCTGCGGATCTGCTCGATTGCCTCACCTTTAGCGAGCCGATGGGCGACTTCGACCAGGGCGCGCTCCGCATTGCCGTAGATGATCATATCGGCCTTGGTGTCCACCAGGACGGAGCGGCGTACCTTGTCGGACCAGTAGTCGTAGTGTGCGATACGACGCAGGCTTGCCTCGATGCCGCCGATGATGATCGGGACATGCTTGAACGCCTGCCTCGCTCGCTGTGCGTAGACGGTTGCCGACCGGTCCGGCCGCTTGCCTGCTTGACCGTTGGGGGTGTAGGCGTCCTCGCTCCGGATGCGACGGTCGGAGGTGTAGCGGTTCACCATGGAGTCCATGTTCCCCGCGGTTATCCCGAAGAAGAGGTTGGGGCGTCCGAGTCGCCGGAAGTCTTCCGC
Organism: uncultured Gammaproteobacteria bacterium; assembly: GCA_963824085.1. Classification (GTDB taxonomy): domain Bacteria; phylum Pseudomonadota; class Gammaproteobacteria; order Chromatiales; family Chromatiaceae; genus JARRNE01. Next base: position 262,907 of record CAWGNT010000023.1, on the reverse strand, counting down.
GCTGTGCCATCCCGGTTGGGCGATGATCCCGACGCGGAAGCCTTGGGCCTCCAACAGCCGGCCGACGATGGCCATGCCGAAAGACGGATGATCCACGTAGGCGTCGCCGGTGATGATGATGATGTCGCAGCTGTCCCAACCGAGGGCGTCCATCTCCGCTTGAGACATGGGAAGCTCGGCGGCTGTGCCGAAGCGATGTGCCCAGTAGCGGCGGAAGGAGAAAAGGTCGGCGGGGGTTTGCATGACACACAAGTTCGCTGTCGGGCTCACATTGTAATCCGGGCGGCGTGCTCGGGTTATACACAACGCACATGGCTTTTCCGCCTCTAAACCGAGGGGCGGGGTTGCGCCCGCCGGGGGTGTCGGCATCAGGGAGGCTGACGTCAAGCCTTCAGGACGAATTCACGGCGTCCCCCGGCGGGCGCAACCCGTGCCAAAAAACGAAAAACCCAAATGCGGACGGTAAAGCGCCGGGAGCCGGGCTCCCGCAGGATGCGCGGTGGACAGGGCACCTGGATCGTGGTTCTCTGGGCACCGTTGGTCGTCCTCCCCGGAGCCCCTGATGGTTGGCCGCATTCTGTTCTATGCCCTCGCCGTGCTGGTCGGCGGTGTGTTTGTGGGCGGCGTCGGATTGTTCGGATTGTCAAAGCTGGCGGAGCCCAGCTACTCGCGCGACCTCATTCTCTCCGGCATTCGTGCCCCCGTGCTCGTGCGCTTCGGCACTCACGCGGTGCCCAGCATCGAGGCCGAGAGCATCGAGGACCTGCTTTTTGCCCAGGGCTACATCCTGGCCTCGGAGCGCATGTGGCAGATGGACCTCATGCGCCGGTTGGCGAGCGGGAGGTTGGCGGAGGTGATGGGCGGGACCGCCCTCGAGGCGGACCGCTTGTTTCGGACGATCGGGCTCGCCCGTGCGGCGCAGGCCAGCCTGCACGCTTTGGAAGAGCCTTACCGCCGCTACCTGGATGCCTATGCCGCCGGCGTCAACGCCTACCTGGCGAAGGCCAAGTGGCGTCCACCTCTGGAGTACCTCGTTGCCGGGTTCCGACCGCAACCCTGGAGTGCTGGCGACAGCCTGGCGATCGGCGAGTACATGGCCTGGATGCTTTCGTTCAACGCCCGGGACGAGCTCGCTTATCTGAGCCTCGCCGCACGCCTGGGTCCCAATCGAGTGCTGGAGCTCTTTCCTACGGACGAGGGCATACCCGCCCCGGACTATGCCCGGGACCTCCCAGCCTATGCGGCAGATTGGTCGAAGACCTTCGACACCCTGCTCGCGATGCCGGCTCGCTGGGGCCTACCCGTTCCCGGGGCGGCGAGCAACGCCTGGGCGGTGAACGGTGAGCGCACTGCGCGAGGTGAGGCGTTTCTCGCCAATGACCCTCACCTCGCGCCGACAGCGCCCGGGATTTGGTACGAGCTGGAGCTGCGGGCGCCGGGTCTTCACGCGGCTGGCGTGACCCTGCCCGGAATTCCGTTAGTGGTTGTAGGACACAACGAAGACCTGGCTTGGGGCTTCACGACCTCTATGGCGGATACCCAAGACATCTTCGTGGAACGGACCACAAGCGACGGCGGACATGTGGAGCGTTCCGGCGGCAAGCCGGAGGCGATTGCCGCCCGCGTTGAGTCGATTCGGGTCAAAGGTCGATCGGCACCGGTGGAGCTCACCATTCGCACCACGAGCAACGGCGTCGTCATCAACGACGTGCTTGGAGCTGCGACGGGCACTCCCATAGACTTGCCGGAGGTCAATACTCCTTACCTGCTTGCCCTGCGCACGAACCTGGAAGTACCCGAGCGCGCTTCGGTTGGACTCTACCGACTCAATACGGCGGTGACTCTCGATCAGGCGAAGGATGCGGCGGCTGATTTCCGGCATGCCTCCCAGAACCTGATGCTCGCCCACCGCGACGGCGGCATTGCCTGGCAAGTGAGTGGCCTTCTCCCGCGGCGCGGTCGCGGCTTAGGGACCTTTCCCTCTCCCGGCTGGGAGGCAGGATGGCAGTGGACTGGCTATGTGCCGCCCGAGCAGAACCCGGGCCTCACCAACCCCCCGGGCTACGCCCTCATAACCGCTAACAACCGCACCATCCCTCTGGACTACCCCGTCGCGGTGAGCCGCTCCTGGATGGCCCCCTATCGGGCCCAGCGTATCGAGCAGCTCATCTCGGCGCACAACCCGCTGTCGCCTAATGACCTTGGCGAGATGCAGCTCGACCGCGTCAGTATCGAGGCCCTCCGGTTTCGCGACGCACTGAGGCGGGTGGCGCCCAAGCTGCGGACTCTGGACCCGGATGCGCGGCGAATCGCCGACGAGCTTCTTATGAGCTGGGACGGACGCTGCGAGGCCGATAGCCGAGCCGCGGCCTTCTTCGTTCTGCTCAAGCCGGCCCTCTACGCGGCCCTGTTCGGGGACGAGCTCGGCGATGACCTGCCCGCCCTCATGTCACTGGACATGGTTCGCTACAGCGCCTTGGACGAGGCCATGTACTCCGGACGCTCGAGCTTTTGGGACGACGTCCGGACCCCCGAGCGTGAAGGGCCAGCCGACGTGTGGGCGCGTGCGCTGCACAACGCCCGTGCCGAGCTCGACAAACGCATCCCCGGACTCGGCGAGCAGCGCCTGGACCGCCTGCGGCACCTGGTGTTTCGTCACGCCTTCGACCGCGTCCCGACCCTGGGCCGCTTCTTCAGCGTCGGTCCCATCCCGGTCGGCGGGGACACGCATACGATCAACGCCATGAAGGCGTCACCGCTCAATCCTGAAGAGGTGCTGGTCGTACCTTCCTGCCGCGTGGTCTATACGCCGGCTGCGTGGCGAGAGACCCGCGGTACCCTGCCGCTCGGCCAGTCCGGCCATCGGTTCTCCCGCTTCCGTACCGATCAGCTCCAGGACTGGCTTGCCGGCCGTACACACCCGTGGCCTTGGAATGGACCGCAGCCGGGGAGCGGGATCGGAATCGTGCTGATGCGACCTGTGGTCTCTTCGGTTCCAACCGCCGACGCATCCGAAGTAGTGCCCGCGGCTGGCCGTTAGCGCGGAGTCATTCGGATCGAACCCAGCGGTGGTCCCCGCTGCTCCCGCCGACCAAGGTCATTGGCTGTGCTCCGGTCGCAACGCCTGCGGGGCCTTTTCGACGGTCGGTCGCGTCCGACCGGCGCCTCGCATCGCTTCGGTGACGCGCGCAAGGTGCTGTCTAAGCTCGCGCAGGTCACTCGCGTCGTGCGCTTCTCTTCCGTAGCGAAGTGGCAGGTAGAGAGACATGAAGGATGCGATCGGATTGCGCAGGTCGGGCAAGGTGCTTGCGGCCCGTTCACCGAACATCATCGGACCTTCGCTCGGACGCTTCGCCAAACCGCGTGCAGCGAGCCTCCTGCAAAAGCGGGCGTAGATTCTTTCGAGCGGGTCGCGCCGTACCGGCCTGCCCCCCATGCCCGCGGCGATTAGGCTCAGGACCACAGCCGACGCCACAACCATGGCCAGGGCGAGCCCGTACTCGCGCAGGACGCCGAGCCCGACAGCATCCAAAAGGCGCTGCTGGCGCGCGCTCGAATATTCCAGCACCCAGCTTCGCCAACCCGCATCGATCGCATCCGCCAGGAGCCGCAGTCGATGGACCCACCGACCGACCGGCCCGGGATCGCCGATCTGAAAGCGCGCCGGTGCGCCTGCGGCGAGACCCTCCAGGATCTCGCTGGGCTCCACCCGCGTCGGGGCGACGGCCGCCGTCGGGTCGACCCGGACCCAGCCCCTCCCGTCCAGCCACACCTCGACCCACGCATGGGCGTCCGACTGGCGAACGATGAGGTAGCCACCGAGGGGGTTGAGCTCTCCCCCGAGATAACCGAGGACTATGCGTGAGGGAATCCCCGCAATGCGCATCAGCAGGGCGAAGCCGCTGGCGTAATGCTCGCAAAACCCCCGCCGGGTCTCGAACAGGAACTCATCGTCGGGGTTGGCGCCCAGCTTGGGTGGCTTCAGGGTGTAGTAGAAGGGCTCGTGATTGAAGTAGCGCAGCGCCGTCCGAACCACCTCCTGCGGACTCGCCGCTTGCCGTTTCCACTCCGCCACCAGTCGCCTCATGCGCGGTGTGACATTCGGCGGGGTCCGGAGGCCCGCCGCCCTCTGCTCGTGCGGGATCTCCCCCGTGTTGTACGTTAGCGCGGACACGGCTTGATAGCGTCGTGGCTCGCGGATCTCCCGCGCTGCGTGTACCTCGAAGGCAGCGCTCACCCGTGTGTGCGCGGGTACCTCTACGGGCATGTCCAGGACAAACAGGGTTCGTTGGCTTGTCGGCTCGAGTGTGATCTGGTACGCGACACGGTTCCCTGACGCCGCAAGGGGCGGTAGGGTGGGCGCGGAAGGAAGGGACGGAAGTCCCGTCCAGCGCCTGCCATCGGTGGTCCAGGCGGTGGGACCGCGCCAATACAGCTTATCGGCAGCGGGTATCGGCCCGTCGAAGCGGGCGCGAAAGGCCAGCTCACCCGACAGGACGAGCTCGCTGATCGCGCCGGGCTCCAGCGTGCTCGTCATCCCTGTGCGTGCGCGGTCGCGGCTCAGGCTGAGATCCCACAAGGGGGCGGTGAGGCGGGGAAAGAGAACGAAGAGGACAAGGGTCAACGGGACCGCCTGGAGCGACAGGCGGCTCGCCAAGGCAACGGCACGACGGATCGACGAGCGCCGCTGCTCCGACGCCGTAAGGTCGATCATCAGCGCGAAGTTGGCGACCAGGACGGCACCCAGGTAGAGCGCGAGCCATGCCGACTGGTCGAACAAGAACTGACTCACCAATAGGAACCCCAGCAGGACAGTAACTGCGCGGACGTCCCGCCGGCGGTGTATTTCCAGAAGCTTCAGGGTCAGCATGGTGGCGAGGAGGGCCGTCCCTCCTTCTGGGCCGAGCAATGTGTGGTAGGCGCCGAACACGGTGGCGACGCCGCCGATTGTGAGGGGCAGCATCGACCAGCGGCGGGCGAGGGTGTTGGGCCATCGCAGAGAGGCCAGGCGCCACACGACGAGCAGCCCAATATAGGCGCTCACCACGGTCGCCATCTGCGCCGCGAGGGGCAAATAGGCGAGCGTCACGAGCGCCGTTGCCGCGGTGGTCTGGCTCGAATGCACGCCACCCTTGGCTGGCGAGGCCTTAGCCATGATCGAACGTCGCCAGGGCTTCCAAACAGCGGTGCTTGTGCGTCTCGCCGTGTCCCATGTGAACGGTCCTGCCGCCGGGAAGACGCAGCCCGTACGAAAGTCCGCTCCCGCCGGCGTCCAACACCTGGCGGCAAAGCAGGCTGATGCGCTCCTCCAGACCGATTGCGGGCAACCGCTCCCAGTCGAGCCACACCTCATCGGCGCGGTCGCCACCGAATTGCTTGATCACCAATCCGCGTTCTCGCGCCAATGCCTTCCAGTCGAGATGACGCAGGGACTCCCCGCTGCGATAGGCGCGGAGACCCACGAAGTCGTCGGCCCCCACGCCTAGGTCGCCTTGGGTATTGGCCCGATACGAGGCGGCCAGGGGAGGGGCCCCGGCGCTGCGCGTGGGCCGGGGATAGACGGTGACGCGTGCCCGCGCACGCGCGTAACACCAAGCTCGAAAGAGGCCCGTGGGATAGCGGGTCTCCAGCTGGACCTGGTCGGCGAGTCGATAACCCCGCTGCGTAGTTGGGGTCCGAATCCGTAGGGTGACCCGGTCTCCGGCGAGGATGTCCACCGGGTGAGCCGACGAGCTGCCTATGCGGACCACCAGGCTCCCGCGCCAGCGGCCACGATCGCCGCTCAGCGAGACGGAGAAGTCGGCGTCCTGCCCGGCGAACACGGGGACACCGCCGCGCACCGCCACCTCCAGCCCAAGTAGATTGAACCAGCTGTGGTACATCGCGACGACGGTCACGGACGCCATGAGAAAGGTGAACAACAGTCCAAGGTTGTTCTGATAGTTGATCGACCCGAGCAGCATGAGAAGCAGCACGGCCCCGAAGGCGACTCCCGCCCCGGTCGGTAGGATATAGATATGCCGGCGGCCGATGCGGGTTCTCCCGTCTGCATCGACTGGCGCCTGACGAGCAAGACTCGCCGCTCTAGCGGTCAGGCGTCGCCTCAAGCCGCTGACCGTGCCGAAAATCTTGGCGTTCTTGGCGTCTTGGCGGTTCAGATGCTTCTTTCCGGATCAAGGCACAGGGACGCCGTTGAGGATGTGGTCGGCAATCGCGGTGTGACCCGCCGGGCCGTTGTCTGCTTCGCTGACGAGCCGGTGCGGCACGCAGGCGGGGACCACGGCCTGCACGTCTTCGGGGACGACGAAATCCCGGTCGGCGAGCAAGGCCCAGGCGCGTGCACTGCGCAGGATGCCGACCCCGGCTCTTGGCGACAGGCCATGCAGAAATCGGCTTGATCGGCGCGTAAACTCCAGGATGCCGTAGCAGTATTCGATGATGTCCCGCGCGACATGCACCCGCTCCGCCCGTTCCTGCAAGCCCAGCAGCTCTCCGCTCGACAGGGCGGCGGGGAGCCGGCTCAGCAAGACGCGGCGATCCTCTCCCGCTAGCAGAGTCTTCTCCTGCTCGGCGTCCGGGTACCCGAGCTCGATACGCATTAGAAAGCGGTCGAGCTGTGACTCTGGTAGAGGAAAGGTCCCGATCTGGTAGGTCGGGTTCTGGGTGGCGATGACGAAGAAGGGCTGCGGCAACGCTCGCGTCTCGCCTTCAACCGTCACCTGCCGCTCCTCCATCGCCTCGAGCAGCGCACTCTGTGCCTTGGGGGTCGCTCGGTTGATCTCGTCGGCCAGGACCAGCTGCGCGAAGATCGGCCCTGGGTGGAAGTAGAAGTCCTCGCTCCGCCGCTCGTATACGGATACGCCAATGATGTCTGCGGGGAGCAGGTCACTGGTGAACTGGATGCGCGTATAGTCGAGCCCGACCAGCTTGGCGAGGAGATGCGCCAAGGTTGTCTTGCCCACCCCCGGCAGGTCCTCGATCAGCAGGTGACCCTTGGCCAGAAGACAGGTGAGAGACAGTCTTAGCTCGCGCTCCTTGCCCAGGATCACCTCACCGGCCGACGCCAGCACCTTGTCCAGGTCGGGCGACGAGCCCGATTTGACTAAGCCTTCCATCGGATTGGTTCCCGCGCCGTGGCAGGGGCGCCGACATGAAGCTGTCCCGGGCCACTGCCTTGCGGTGATTCTGAATGCGGTAACATCATCGACTCGACAGACAGGTCAGCCCCGTGGCTGATCACCACTGGATATACCACTTGTATTAGATATTTCCGTTTTTCCGCGGTCGGGTTGCGCCCGCCGGGGGACGCCGTGGATTCTTCCCTGAAGGCTTGGCGGCCGCCTCCCTGCGGCCGACACCCCCGGCGAGCGCAACCCGACCCCTTGGGCTGAACAGCGGAAGGCCGCGTGAGTTGGGTATATGTTGGCAAAAGACCATTTCGACGTCATCGTGGTCGGCGGGGGGCACGCGGGCACCGAGGCCGCCCTTGCGGCGGCCCGCGCGGGCGTGCGCACCCTCCTGCTCACTCACAACATCGAGACGATCGGGCAGATGAGCTGCAATCCGGCGATCGGGGGCATTGGGAAGGGTCACCTCGTCAAGGAGATCGACGCCTTGGGCGGCCTCATGGCCCGCGCCGCGGATGCGGCGGGAATCCAGTTTCGCGTCCTCAATGCCCGCAAAGGCCCCGCAGTGCGGGCGACACGCGCCCAGGCCGACCGTATGTTGTACAAGGCAGCGGTACGCCAATCGGTTGAAGGGCAGAATAACCTCCAGCTGTTTCAGCAACCGGTGGACGACCTGCTCGTCGAGGGCGACCGCGTCACCGGCGTAACGACCCAGATGGGGCTGAGCTTCCGAGCGGCGGCGGTCGTGCTGACCGTGGGCACCTTCCTCGGCGGCCGCATCCACATCGGCCTGTCGAATTATGAGGGTGGCCGCGCGGGCGATCCACCCGCCAATGCCCTGGCCCGGCGGCTGCGCGCGCTTCCGTTTCGTGTCGAGCGTCTCAAGACAGGAACCCCGCCGCGCATCGACGGCCGAACCATCGACTACTCGGTCCTGGATGAGCAACCTGGGGATGACCCCGTGCCCGTCTTTTCATACTTCGGCCGGGCCGACGATCACCCCCCGCAGGTGAGCTGTCACATCGCTCATACCAACGAGCGCACACACGAGATCATCCGTTCCGGCCTCTCCCGGTCTCCCATGTACGCGGGCGTGATCGAAGGCATCGGCCCGCGCTATTGCCCCTCCATCGAGGACAAGGTGGTGCGCTTCGCCGACAAGGGCTCTCACCAGATCTTCGTGGAGCCCGAGGGGCTGCAGACCAGCGAGGTCTATCCGAACGGCATCTCCACCAGCTTGCCGTTCGACGTTCAATATGACTTGGTACGCTCCATGCGCGGCTTCGAGCAGGCCCGAATTACCCGGCCTGGGTACGCGATCGAGTACGACTTCTTCGACCCCCGCGACCTCAAGCCGTCCCTGGAGACGCACTTTATCGGCGGCCTCTTCTTCGCCGGTCAGACCAACGGCACCACCGGATACGAGGAGGCGGCGGCCCAGGGGCTGCTCGCCGGCGTCAATGCGGCGCGGTACACCCTGGGCCTGGACGCTTGGTGTCCGCGCCGCGACGAGGCCTATCTCGGGGTGCTGGTCGACGACCTGGTCACGCGCGGCACTAACGAGCCCTATCGCATGTTCACCAGCCGCGCCGAGTACCGGCTCTTGCTGCGGGAGGACAACGCCGACCTGCGGCTTACCGAGACCGGCCGCCGCCTGGGACTCGTGGGCGACCAGCACTGGCGCCTGTTCGAGCGGAAGCGCGAGGCGATCGAGCAGGAGCGTCAGCGTCTGCGCGCTCTCTACATTCGCCCGGACGCGGCGAGTGCCCGCATTCGGGAGGTCTTCGGGGGCGACCTGCGGCGGGAGGCGCGGGCACTCGACTTGCTGGCGCGACCGGAGGTGAGCTACCGGTCACTCATGACCCTGCCGGGCCTGGGGCCGGCGGTGAGCGATCCTCGGGTGGCCGAGCAGGTGGAGATCCAAGCCAAGTACGCCGGTTACATTGGCCGTCAGCAGGATGAGATCGAGCGCCAGCGGGCCCAGGAGGCCGCGGATCTGCCAGCGGACTTCGACTTCGATCGCGTGCGCGGGCTCTCGTCAGAGGTGCGCGAAAAGCTCAAGCGTGTGCGCCCGACGACGATCGGGCAAGCCGCCCGCATTCCGGGCGTCACACCGGCCGCAATCTCGCTGCTATTGATCCATCTGAAACGCAGTGCCTGACGGGTGCATCGCGTTCGAGGCGGTTTGTCGTGGCGGCGGAATACGATAGCCGTGCACTTCGCGAGCGTCTGGACCAGGGGCTCGCCCTGCTCGACTTGAATCCGGACCTTGAGCAGCGGGAGCGGCTGCTCGGCTTTGTGCGGCTCCTCGCACGCTGGAATCAGGCATACAACCTCACGGCGGTGCGCGATCCCTGGGACATGGTCCCGCGGCACCTCCTCGACAGTCTGGCGGTGAGCCGTTATCTCGGGGACGGTCCGATCCTGGATGCGGGTACCGGCCCCGGTCTGCCTGGCCTGCCGTTGGCCGTAGTCTCCCCGGCGCGTGCATTCTTCCTCTTGGACAGCAACGGCAAGAAGGTCCGTTTCGTCCGTCAGGCGGTCATGGAGCTCGGCCTTAGCAACGTCACCGTGGTTCAGGCCCGAATGGAGTCATATCGAACGAAAAGAAAATTCGCTACCATTGTCAGCCGCGCGGTGGCGGCCATTCCCGAGATTTTGAGCGGGGTAAGAGACCTCCTCGCACGACCCGCGCGCTTGCTCCTGATGACGGGGCGACATACACGGCCGGTGATGGACGGCCTGAATCCGCGTCCCTATTCCATCGAGGTGCACCCGCTGCGGGTGCCCTACCTCGAGGGGCAGCGGCACCTGATTGATATCCGCTTCGACTAGAGTATCGATGGTCCGAATCATCGCAATTGCGAACCAGAAGGGCGGAGTGGGCAAGACAACCACGGCCGTGAACCTGGCTGCGTCTCTTGCCTCCATGAAACGGAAGGTGCTGCTGGTGGACATGGACCCCCAGGGCAACGCCACCATGGGGTGCGGGGTCGACAAGCACGAGCTGGGACACTCCACCTGCGATCTCATGCTCGGAGACCAGCCCTTCGGCGATTGCCTTCGGCGAGTGGACGAGCCTGCTCCGGGCTTCGATTTGCTGCCCGCGAACGGTGACCTCACTGCGGCAGAGGTCGGCCTGATGAGCTCACCGCATCGCGAGCGCCGCTTGGTACACGTCCTCGCTGCGGTTGCGCAGGACTATGAGCTCGTCATCATCGACTGTCCGCCGTCCCTGAATATGCTGACGGTCAATGCCCTGGTAGCGGCACACGGCGTCCTCATCCCGATCCAGTGTGAGTATTACGCCCTCGAGGGCCTGTCGGCCTTGCTCAATACGATCGACCAGATCCGAGCGAGTCGCAACACCGGGCTGCGCATCGAGGGTATCCTGCGCACCATGCACGATCCACGCAACAACCTCGCCAACGAGGTCTCGCACCAGCTCATCACGCATTTCAGCGAGCAGGTCTATCGCACCATCATCCCGCGTAACGTCCGTTTGGCGGAGGCGCCCAGCCACGGGGTGCCCGCCATTATCTACGACAAGAGCTCACGCGGTGCCGTGTCTTACCTGGCTCTGGCAAGCGAGGTGCTGCGGCGGCAGGAGCCCCGGCCGAAGGCGGTCGCGTAAGGGGGGAATTTTAGGGAGTGCCCATGCCCGTCAAGAAACGAGGTCTCGGCCGCGGTTTGGACGCCCTTCTCGGTGGGGGACGCGACGAACAGCTCGGCGCTGAAGAGGCCCAGGAGGGCGTTGCCGTTCTGCCCGCCGAGGAGCGCGTCGCGAGTCTGCCGGTCGAGCTCATTCAGCGGGGCCGGTTTCAGCCGCGTCGGGAATTCGATCCGGACAGCCTGCGCGAGCTTGCCGACTCCATCGCCGCCCAGGGCGTTATCCAGCCGATCGTGGTGCGGCCGCTGGGCGGCGACCGATACGAGATCGTAGCCGGGGAGCGCCGCTGGCGCGCCTGTCAGCAGGCCGGTCTGAGCGAGATCCCCGTCGTGGTCCGCGACGTGGACGAGCAGTCCGCGATCGCCATCGCCCTGATCGAGAACATCCAGCGCTCTGACCTCAACCCGCTGGAGGAGGCAACGGCGCTTCAGCGTCTTCTCGCGGAGTTCGGGCTAACCCATCAGCAGGTCGCCGAAGCGGTTGGCAAGTCCCGCACGACTGTGACCAACCTCCTGCGTCTGCAGGAGCTGAACGACGATGTGAAGCAGTACTTGCAGGATGGGCGTGTGGAGATGGGGCATGCGCGCGCGCTGCTCGGTCTGCGTGGTCCTCAGCAGAGCTCCGCCGCGCAGCAGGTCGTTGCGCGTGGGCTGTCGGTCAGGGAGACCGAAAAGCTTGTGCGGCGTCTGCAGCTGCAAGAAGAGACACGATCGGTCGCAGATCGGAGGCTGGATATCGATCCGAATGTCCGGCGGCTCCAAGACGACCTGACGGAGCGACTGGGGGCCCGCGTTGCTATCCAGCAGGGCGCTCGCGGCGCCGGCAAGCTGGTGATCGCCTACAATAGTCTCGATGAGCTCGACGGCATCCTCTCCCACATCAAGTGAGAGTCCCGCGCGGTCTGCTGTGACGTGGGCGCCCCAGTGTCGTTACTGCACCTCGGCGACCGGTCGCGAGCTGGAACGGCAGCACCCGAGTCGAGTTTGACCCTCCAACCGGCCACACATATACTTCGCGGCCGGCGTTGCTGGGACGGGCTCCGGCGGGGGTGAGGGCATTGCAGCAGCCGGATGCCCGGCAGGTCAGGAGGGTCGTGACCGTGCAGCTCATCACGACCCTCATCGTGGCGGCGGGTGCAGCACCTTTCGGCGCGTCCGTGGCACTGTCTGCGCTGATCGGGGGCGGTGTATGCCTCGCCGCGAACGCATTTGTGGCGTTCTGGGTGTTCCGGCGATATCGCGCCCAGGACCCCGGCCTGCTCGTGATGCGGTTCTACGGGGCCGAGGTTGCCAAGATTGCTTTGATACTCGGCCTGTTTGCCGTCGCCTTTGTGACGATCGAAAGCCTGAATGTCCCGGCCCTGCTTAGTGCGTATCTAGTCGTACAGGTTCTGCCGGCCTTCTTTGCGTCCGTCGGGGGCGCTCGCTCAGACCGTGAGAGATAAGACCGATGGCCAGCCCTGAAATGCTCACATCGTCGGACTATATCCAGCACCATCTGACCAATCTCACATTCGGATACTCCGCGGAGCACGGCTGGGGCCTCGCCCATAGCATCGACGATGCCGCTGCGATGGGCTTCTGGTCCATCAATGTCGATACCATGTTCTTCTCGCTTCTCTTGGGGGGCTTGTTCGCCTGGTTTTTCTGGAAGGTTGCCCAGGCCGCGACGGCAGACGTCCCGCAGGGCGGGCAGAACTTCGCCGAGTGGGTGGTCGAGTTCGTCGACGACAACGTCCGCGGCTCCTTCAGTGGCAGGAACCCGATGGTTGCGCCCCTGGCGCTCACCATCGTCGTATGGGTCTTCCTGATGAACCTCATGGACCTCTTCCCCGTGGACCTCATTCCATGGCTGGCGGGTGCACTCGGAGTTCCCCACCTGAGGGTCGTGCCGACGACCGACCCCAACGCCACCTTTGGCATGGCCCTGATGATCTTCTTTCTGATGCTTTACTATAGCTTCAAGATCAAGGGGGTGGGTGGTTTCGTCGGGGAGCTGACATTGCATCCGTTCGGCAAGTGGGGAATGCCCGCGAACCTTCTGCTGGAGGGGATCAGCCTGCTGTCCAAACCGGTCTCCTTGTCGCTGCGACTCTTCGGAAACATGTACGCGGGGGAGATGATCTTCATCCTCATCGCGCTCATGTACAGCGGGGGCGTGGGAATGGGCGTATCCGCCGGCGGGCTGCAATTCGTCTGGGCCGTATTCCACATCCTCATCATCACGCTGCAGGCCTTCATCTTCATGGTGCTGACCATCGTCTACCTGGACATGGCCCACCAAGAGGCTCACTGAGCGGTTTTTCTAGGCTATTCACCTACCCACGGGGGAAATCATGGAGCTCGAAGTCGCACAAGCATTCGCACTTGCCATCAAATTCATCGGTGCGGGTCTCATGCTCGGTCTGGGTGCCGTTGGCGCCGGTGTCGGCATCGGCGTGTTGGGCGGCCGTTTTCTGGAGGGCGCGGCCCGTCAGCCCGAGCTGATTCCTTTGTTGCGAACGCAGTTCTTCATCGTAATGGGCCTCGTGGACGCTCTTCCCGTCATCGCTATCGCGATGGGGTTGTACCTGATGTTCGCTGCCTAGCACGGCGCGGCCTCCGGCCGTTTCGTCCTATAACCCTCGCAGCGAGACGCTAAGATGAACTTCAATTTGACACTTATCGGTCAGATGATCGCCTTCGCGGTGTTCGTGTGGTTCACCATGACATATGTCTGGAACCCCATCGTCAAGGCACTTCAGGACCGTAAGGCGAAGATCGCCGAGGGGCTCGCTGCCGCCGAGCGCGGTCATCATGAGCAGGAGCTCGGGCGAAAGCGTGCGACTGAGATCATGCACCAGGCCAAGGTGCAGGCGGCGGAGATCGTCAACCAGGCCCAGCGGCGCGGCACCGAGATCATTGATGAGGCGAAACAGGACGCCCGCGCGGAGGGTGCGCGCTTGGTTGCCGCGGCCCAGGCGGAGATCGAGCGGGAGACCAACCGTGCGCGCGAGGATCTTCGGGTCAAGGTCGCGGACCTGGCCGTAGCGGCGGCGGGGAAGATCTTGGAGAAGGAGATCAATGCCGCTGCGCACAAGTCGATCGTCGAGTCCTTTGCCAAGCAGATCTAAGGCGAGTCTATGGCCGGAGACATCACCACCATTGCGCGGCCTTATGCCCAGGCGGTGTTCGAGCGCGCCCTGGAGACCGACCAGCTGGACGCCTGGTCCGACGCACTTACCCTCCTCGGGGCCATCACCGAGAACGCGGACTTGGCGCACCAGATTGCCAACCCGAACGTCCCGCGCGCGCGATTGCGCGATTTAGTCCTGGAGATCGCCGGCGACGCCCTGACGGTCGAGGCAAAGAACCTCGTCAGCCTGCTCGCGGCAAACAACCGGCTGGCCGTGACCGGCGAGATTGCGCGTGTGTTCGAGGCCCTGAGGGTCGAGCACCAGGGCCTGCGGCGGGTGCATATCCGCAGCGCCTACGCGGTCAACGCCACGCAGCAGAAGGCACTGACAGAGGCCCTCAAGAAGCGGCTGGGGGGGCAGATCGAGTTGACGGTCGAGAAGGACCCATCTCTCCTGGGTGGCATCGAGATAAGGGCCGGGGACCTGGTGATCGACGGATCCATCCGCGGCAAGCTCCAAAGGTTGGCTAACGAATTGCAAACTTGAACGGGACACCGCCATGCAACTGAACCCCTCCGAGATCAGCGATCTCATCAAGCAGAAGATCGAGCAATTCGAGCTAAAGACCGAGGCCCGCACCGAAGGCACCATCGTCAGCGTAGGTGACGGCATCGTTCGCGTCCATGGCCTTTCGGATGCGATGTCGTATGAGATGCTGGAGTTCCCGCGCAATACGTTCGGGCTGGCGCTGAACCTGGAGCGCGATTCAGTGGGCGCGGTGGTGCTTGGAGAGTACGAGCACCTCTCCGAAGGGGATTGGGTGCGCTGCACCGGCCGTGTGCTGGAAGTCCCGGTAGGGGAGGCCCTGCTTGGTCGGGTGGTGGATTCTCTGGGCAGCGCTATTGACGGCAAGGGACCTATTGAGACGAAGGTCACTTCCCCTATCGAAAAGGTCGCGCCGGGTGTCATCACCCGTAAGTCCGTGGACCAACCGGTTCAGACCGGTCTCAAGTCGATCGACGCCATGGTGCCGATCGGGCGCGGGCAGCGCGAGCTCATCATCGGAGACCGCCAGACCGGTAAGACCGCGGTGGCGCTCGACACCATCATCAACCAGAAAGGAAGCGGCGTTAAGTGCATCTATGTGGCGGTGGGTCAGAAAAACTCCTCCATTGCGGCCGTGGTTCGCAAGCTCGAAGAGCACGGCGCCATGGAGCACACCATCATCGTCGCCGCGGCGGCTGCGGAATCGGCGGCCATGCAGTTCATTGCGCCGTATGCCGGCTGTGCCATGGGCGAGTACTTCCGGGACCGCGGGGAAGACGCCCTGATCATTTACGACGACCTCACCAAGCAGGCATGGGCCTATCGCCAGGTGTCGCTCCTCCTCCGGCGTCCGCCTGGCCGTGAAGCCTATCCCGGCGACGTGTTCTACTTGCACTCGCGGCTATTGGAGCGCGCTGCGCGAGTGAACGCCCACTATGTCGAGGAGGTCACGGGGGGTAAGATAAAGGGCAAGACGGGGTCCCTCACCGCCCTGCCAATCATCGAGACCCAGGCAGGTGACGTGTCGGCCTTCGTCCCTACCAACGTGATCTCCATCACCGACGGCCAGATCTTTCTGGAGACCGACCTCTTCAACGCCGGCATTCGGCCGGCCATCAACGCCGGCCTCTCGGTGTCTCGCGTGGGCGGTGCGGCCCAGACCAAGGTGATCAAGAAGCTGGGCGGCGGCGTGCGCTTGGCGTTGGCGCAATACCGGGAGCTTGCCGCCTTCTCGCAGTTTGCGTCCGACCTGGATGAGGCGACCAGAAAGCAGCTTCAGCGGGGCGAGCGTGTCACCGAGCTCATGAAGCAGCCGCAGTACTCGCCCATGAGTGTCGGCCAGATGGCCGTGTCCCTGTTCGCGGTGAACGAGGGTTATCTCGACGATGTCGACGTCAAGAAGGTCGTCGACTTCGAGCGCGCCCTGCAGACCTTCATCAAGACGGCCCATGGCGAGCTGCTGGAGAAGATCAACAGCACGGGGGACTACAACCCGGAGATTGAGCAGGCTTTGCACGCCGCCTTGAAGGACTTCAAGGCGAACCAAACGTGGTGACGTTCGGCTCAGCAGTGGGCTCGAGGCGTGTGATTCCGGGGATACATGAACCGACGGTGACGAGCCGGTCGTCAGCCGAAGGCTCGAAGCTGGGGGCTTGAGACCATGGCGGGTGCGAAAGAGATCCGGACAAAGATTGCGAGCATCAAGAGCACGCAGAAGATCACCAAGGCGATGCAAATGGTGGCCGCCGCAAAGATGCGCAAGGCGCTGGAGCGGATGCAGGCGTCGCGCCCATATGCGCAGAAGATGCTGCAGGTGATCGGCCACCTCTACCACGCGTCTCCGGAGTACCGCCACAGCTTCATTGCGCAGGAGCGCCAGCGCAAACGCGTCGGCTACATCGTGGTGTCCTCTGACCGGGGTTTGTGCGGCGGACTGAACCAAAACCTGTTCCGCAAGCTGCTCCAAGACATTAAGGAGCAGGGCAAGCAGGGGATCGAGCCTGTCTTCTGCGCGATCGGCAGCAAGGCCCTCGGGTTTTTCCGAAGATTCGGCGGAACCGTCCTCGCCCAGGCCACCCAGCTAGGCGACAAGCCGCACGTCGAAGACCTGATCGGTACCGTGAAGGTCATGCTCGACGCCTACGAGTCCGGCGAGGTGGATGCGGTCTACGTGGCGAGCAATGAATTCGTGAATACGATGACCCAGCGCCCCAAGCTCCTCCAGCTCGTCCCGATCCACCCGGAGGAGCAGGCGGACGACATCCAAGCCTTGCAGCATCGCTGGGACTATATCTACGAGCCGGACGCCCGCACCGTTCTCGACGCCTTGCTCACGCGCTACATCGAGTCGCTCGTCTACCAGGCCGTCGTGGAGAACGGCGCCTGCGAGAATTCCGCCCGCCAGGTTGCCATGAAGGCCGCAACCGACAACGCGGGCAACCTGATCGATGAGCTGCAGCTGGTTTACAACAAGGCCCGCCAGGGCGCAATCACCCAAGAGATTTCGGAGATCGTGAGCGGAGCCGCAGCGGTCTAGTCCAGCGACTGTCTGACCCGAGCACCTTGGCCCGACCCCTCTCGGATCAGATGACCCCAGTAACAAGTTTTTTGCGGCGCTATGACTGACATGCCGGTCCAGCCGCAAGGCGACGAGAGGAAACACCTATGAGCTCTGGTAACGTGGTGCAAGTCATCGGCGCCGTGGTGGACGTGCAGTTCCCGCGCGGCGAGATGCCCAAGGTCTACCATGCCCTGAACATCGACTCCGTCGGCTTGACGTTGGAGGTCCAGCAGCAGCTCGGTGACGGCATCGTTCGCACCATCGCGATGGGCTCGACCGACGGCCTCAAGCGGGGCGTGACGGCCTCGAGTACCGGAGCGCCCATCAGCGTCCCGGTGGGTTCCCGGACGCTAGGGCGAATCGTGGATGTGCTCGGTCGGCCGATCGACGAGAAGGGACCGGTGGACGCGGAGCAGAGCTGGCCGATTCACCGTACAGCCCCCAAGCTCGAAGATCAGGCGGCGACCACGGAGATTCTGGAGACCGGTATCAAGGTCATCGACCTCATCATGCCGATCCCCAAGGGCGGCAAGGTTGGCCTTTTCGGCGGCGCTGGCGTCGGCAAGACCGTGACCCTCATGGAGCTGATCCGCAACATCGCCGTCGAGCACTCGGGCTTTTCCGTTTTCGCCGGCGTCGGCGAGCGTACGCGCGAAGGGAACGACTTCTACCACGAGATGACCGAGTCGGGGGTGCTCGACAAGGTAGCCCTAGT
Organism: uncultured Gammaproteobacteria bacterium; assembly: GCA_963824085.1. GTDB lineage: Bacteria > Pseudomonadota > Gammaproteobacteria > Chromatiales > Chromatiaceae > JARRNE01. Next base: position 245,174 of record CAWGNT010000023.1, on the reverse strand, counting down.
CTACGGGCAGATGAACGAGCCCCCGGGCAATCGTCTGCGTGTCGCCCTGACGGGCCTTACCATGGCGGAGTTCTTCCGGGAGGAAGGCGCCGATGTGCTGCTCTTCATCGACAACATTTACAGGTACACACTCGCTGGCACCGAGGTGTCCGCCCTCCTTGGGCGCATGCCGTCCGCCGTGGGTTACCAGCCCACCCTTGCGGCGGAGATGGGCGTCTTGCAGGAACGCATAACCTCCACCCGGAGCGGCTCCATCACCTCCTTCCAGGCGGTGTACGTGCCGGCGGACGACCTCACCGACCCGTCGCCGGCCACCACGTTCGCGCACCTGGACGCCACCTTGGTGCTATCACGCCAGATCGCCGAGCTGGGCATCTATCCCGCGGTTGATCCGCTGGATTCCACCAGTCGCATCCTCGATCCCAACGTGGTCGGTCAGGATCATTACGACACTGCGCGCACCGTCCAGGGTACGCTGCAGCGTTACAAGGAGCTCAAGGATATTATTGCCATCCTCGGCATGGATGAGCTGTCAGAAGACGACAAGCTGATGGTCGCCAGGGCGCGCAAGATCCAGCGCTTTCTGTCCCAGCCATTCTTCGTGGCCGAGGTGTTCACCGGCTCTTCCGGCAAGTACGTCTCGCTGAAGGATACCATAGCGGGCTTCAAGGCCATCGTCAGTGGCGAATACGATCACCTCCCGGAGCAGGCCTTCTACATGGTCGGCTCCATCGACGAGGCGGTGACCAAGGCCGAGAAGATGTAATCGGGGATTAACCCATGGCAATGACCATCCACGTGGACATCGTCAGCGCCGAGGGGGCCATCCACTCGGGGCTCGCAACCATGGTTTACGCCCCCGCCGAGATGGGCGAGGTGGGCGTCGCCCCCCAACACACTGCCCTGATTACGCGGCTTAAGCCAGGGGATGTCCGCGTGCAAAAGGACGACGGCGAGATGGAGCACTTCTACGTCTCGGGGGGAATGCTCGAGGTGCAGCCGCAGGTGGTCACGGTGCTCGCGGATACGGCAATCCGTGCCCGGGATCTCGATGAGGCCGCCGCAATGGAGGCCAAGCGCCGTGCGGAGGAAGCACTGGCAGGCAAAACGGCGGAGTTTGAATATGCAAAGGCCCAGGCCGAGCTCGCCGAGGCGGTGGCCCAACTTCGCGCCATCGAGAAGCTGCGCAAGATGAAGCGCGGCTAACGGCGCACCGCTCGGATCTGCTGCGACTGTCACTCCAGTGCCGCGCCCCCGCGTTTGCAATGTGCGCCGGCATCTGAGTTAATCTCTACGTCCTACATGGGCGGGCCTTCGAGTCCCAAAGGTATGTCTGATCAGGTTGTTGCCGACGGCAAGTACGTCTCCCTGACCTACACCATCTGCGACGACCGCGGGAGCGTACTCGAGCAGAGCGACCTCCCAGTTGGTTATGTCCACGGCGGTCAACAGGAGCTGATTGGCGGCATGGACCGGGCGGTCGGGGGCAAACGTGCGGGCGACACGGTCGAGCTCACGCTCTCGCCGGAGGATGGCTTTGGACCCCACGACCCGGATCTGACCTTCACGGACGACATTGGCAACGTGCCAGCCCAATTTCGTCACTTGGGCGCGGAGGTGCAGATGCAGAACGAGTCCGGCGGGGTGAAAACCTTCTACGTTACCCGGATCGAGAACGGCCGCCTTACAGTCGACGGCAACCATCCGCTTGCCGGCAAGTCGCTGCGGGTCAAGGTGCGGATCCAGGATGTGCGCGACCCGACGCGCGAAGAGTTGAGCCAGGACGCCACGAGTCGCGCCTTACCGGGAGTCCTGCACTGACAAGCATCCGCCGCTGACCCTGCCGCAAAGATCTTGATAACCGCTGCCGGACAAGGCTTTTCATCATGACGCTTGGTGTCGTTGTCCTCGCGGCAGGTCAAGGTACCCGGATGCGCTCCCGACTCCCGAAGGTGCTACACCCGCTCGGGGGACGGCCGCTCTTGGCGCATGTGCTCGATGCCTCGCATGCCATCGGTGCCAGTCGTGTCTGCGTGGTCTACGGGCATGGCGGCGAACAGGTGCGCGACGCGCTCTCCGGATACGGCTGCCACTGGGTGGAGCAGGCCGAGCAGCTGGGGACAGGGCATGCCGTCATGCAGGCCATGCCTCACGTGGAAGGCGCGGACCGGGTGCTCGTCCTTTACGGCGATGTACCCCTCATCGAGCCTGATACCCTGCAGCGCCTGATTAGCGATACCGGCGACAGCGCGCTGGGACTGCTCACGGTATTTCTGGACGACCCGACCGGCTATGGCCGTATCGTCCGCGACGGCCGCGGGCGGATACTGCGCGTCGTCGAGCAGAAGGACGCCAGCGAGGCGGAGCTGGAGATCGGGGAGATTCACACGGGCACCATGCTTGCGACCCGGCGCCAACTCGGCGACTGGCTCGCCCGCATCGGCAATGACAACGCCCAGCGCGAGTATTACTTGACCGATATCATCGGGGTCGCTGCGGGCGACGGGGTCGAGGTCGCCACGACCCAGCCCGAAAGGCTTGAAGAGGTCGCGGGCGTCAACGACAGGGTCCAGCTTTCCGCCCTCGAGCGTCACTATCAGCGTCGCCAGGCGGAGGCGCTGATGCGCGGCGGGGTGACCTTGGCGGACCCCGCTCGCTTCGATGTCCGGGGCCGCCTCATCGCTGGGAATGACGTCACCATCGACGTCAATGTGGTCGTCGAGGGGGAGGTCCGGCTTGCGGAGGGCGTTCGCATTGGCCCGAGCTGCGTCTTGAAGGACTGCAGCATCGGTCCCGGAACCGAGGTGTTTGCGAACTGTGTGATCGACTCTGCTGCTGTGGGTGCCGATGTGCGCATCGGCCCCTTTTCCCGCATCCGCCCGGACACTGTGCTGGCGGATCATGTCCACGTCGGCAACTTCGTGGAGATCAAGAAGTCCAGCATCGGCGGCGGGAGCAAGGTCAACCACCTGAGCTATGTCGGCGACTCGGAGGTCGGAAACGGCGTAAACGTGGGCGCCGGCACCATCACCTGCAACTATGACGGGGCCAACAAACATCGCACAGTTATCGGCGACGGTGCCTTCATCGGCTCCAACACCGCGCTGGTTGCCCCAGTCGAGGTCGGTGCCGGTGCCACCATCGGCGCGGGCTCTGTCATCACGCATGCGGCCCCGCCCGATAAGCTCACCCTTGCCCGCGGCCGGCAGGTCACGATCGAGCACTGGCAACGTCCTCAGAAGACGCGACGATCAACCTAAGGGGTCAACCTATGTGTGGCATCGTCGGGGGGATTGCGCAGCGCGAGGTTGCTGCCATTTTGTTGGAGGGGCTGCGGCGGCTCGAGTATCGCGGCTACGACTCCGCAGGGATGGTGGTGCTGGAGGCGCCTCGGCGCTTTAAGCGAATCCGCACACTCGGTAAGGTGGAGCGGCTCGCCGAGGCAATCGCCAGCGATTCGCTCCCCGGCACCCTGGGCATCGCCCACACACGTTGGGCCACGCACGGCACGCCCTCGGAGCGCAACGCCCACCCCCACATCTGCCGCGACCGTTGTGCCATCGTGCACAATGGGATCATCGAGAACCACGAGCAGCTGCGCGCGGAACAGACGGCAGCCGGCCACTTGTTCACCTCGGCCACCGACACCGAAGTCATCGTTCACGCAGTCTATGACGAGCTGGACTCCGGTCATCTTCTCCTTGATGCCGTCCGCCGAGCCGCGCGTCGGCTCGAGGGTGCCTACGCGCTGGGCGTGATCGATGCCCACGACGCCGACCGCTTGGTGGCGACCCGTCAGGGCAGCCCACTGGTGATCGGACTCGGGTTTGGCGAGAATTTCATCGCCTCCGACATCTTCGCCCTCCTGCCGGTCACTCAGCGTTTCGTCTTCCTCGAGGAGGGCGATATTGCTGAGATCACCCGTGATCAGGTCGCCATCTGGGACCGTCACGGGAGCCGTGTCGAGCGTCCGGTCAAGGAATCCGGTCTCAGCGCCGACGCAGTCGAGCGCGGGGAGTTCCGGCACTACATGCTCAAGGAGATCTTCGAGCAGCCGCGCGCCATTGCCGACACCCTCGAGGGGCGCCTCTCCGGCACGCGGGTTTTGCCCGAGGCGTTCGGCAACGAGGCCCCAGATGTCTTCGCCGCCACACGGGCCGTCACCATTGTGGCCTGCGGCACCAGCTACCACGCGGGGCTCGTATCCCGCTATTGGATCGAGTCCCTGACCGGGCTACCTTGCCAAGTCGAGGTCGCCAGCGAGTATCGTTATCGCAAGCCCGTGGTCCCGGCCGGGGCGCTCTTTGCCACCATCTCCCAGTCGGGCGAGACCGCCGATACCCTGGCGGCGCTTCGCATCGCCAAGGAGCTTGGGTACGCGAAGACCCTGACCATCTGCAACGCCCCCGAGAGCTCCCTGGTCCGGGAGTCGGATTTGGTGCTGCTCACCCATGCCGGTCCCGAGATCGGGGTCGCCTCGACCAAGGCCTTCACCACTCAGCTCGTCGCCCTCTTGATGCTCACGACCATCCTCGGTCGTTACAACGGGCTCGACGAGGGTACAGAGACCGAGCGCGTCGCCCTGCTGCGCGCCTTGCCCGGCAAGATCGAGGACGCCCTTGCCCTCGACGCCACGATTCGTGCCTTGGCGGAGCGCTTTGTGGAGAAGCGCCACACCCTGTTCCTCGGCCGCGGCGACCAGTATCCCATCGCCATGGAGGGGGCGCTCAAGCTCAAGGAGATCTCCTACATCCACGCGGAGGCCTACCCCGCCGGTGAGCTCAAGCATGGACCCTTGGCACTGATCGACGAGGATATGCCGGTCGTGGCCGTCGCGCCCAACAACACCCTGTTGGAGAAGCTCAAGTCGAACCTGCAAGAGGTCCGTGCTCGTGGAGGGGAGCTCTTCGTCTTTGCCGACGACCGAGTCGCCATGCAGCAAGAGAGCGGGGTGACCGTTATTCGCGTACCCCAGGTGGATGGACTCATCTCGCCGCTCGTATTCACCATCCCCCTCCAGCTCCTTGCCTATCACGTCGCCGTGCTCAAGGGCACGGACGTGGATCAGCCGCGTAACCTGGCCAAGTCGGTGACGGTGGAATAATCCGCCGTGCTGGGGAGCGTGGAGCGGCCCCAAAGAGCGCCGGGAATGCCCTAATTCGGCCGATGGCAATCGGAGTGGTCCTCGATGATGTGCTAATCGAGTGTGAGTCGTGCGTTCGAACGCATTTGGCGTGATGCTCGTGGATCGCGTTCGCTGTATCAGGTTCCTTCACCCGTGACGCCCGGTTGCAGAGTTGGCTTGACCGCTACCCGCCGAGCGTTCGAAGTGGCAGATTAGCGCCAGCGGCTCTTGCTGGGCCCCGGAGTCCAGGGTTCCCCGACCGATCCCGTTCTTGGGACGATGCAATCCCTTGCGTGGAATCCTTCTGGGGCGAAATCTTTGCAGCGCGATCAGCAAAGTGACTCATTCAATAACCCAGTTCCCTGAAAGCGCACCTCGGTTCGACGGAGATCCGCTTCTACTCTCTGACTTGGATTTCCTGCTCACCGCCCAGCTCGCGGTGGCATGGGCGGGCGAGAAGGGGGAAGAGCCGCGACTCGGTTGGTGGCGTTCAGACCTCGCCAGCGAGTTCGGTGGTGAGGACCTGTTCAAGCGCTTGCTTCCGAGTACCTGGCGCTGGGCTGTCCTCCAGGGCGCTCGTGCCGCCGCGATACGTCGAGACCGGGAGCTCCGCAGCCATGATCACGATCCGGATCGGATCTTGTCGCTCTTCAGTCTCGGTTTCGAGCTGGATGAGCGCGTTGAAGAGCGTCTCGATCAATTCAAGCGGTCCGGCCAGGATCCAGAGACCGCTTTGCCTGGGCTGTCCGACGCAATCGCTCGACGCTGGGATGCGTCGTGTTTCGCCGACTGGGTCACTGGGCACGGACAGACAGAGTTCGTCCCAACTCCCGTGGGCCGCAGGATAAAGGGAACGCTGCCAGGAACCCTGGCCCTGATGGTCCGACGTTTGGTCGGCGCCCTCTCCCCGCTTTCCGACGAGTATCCCTTGCCTCACTATCGGAGGGAACCTTGAGCGAACGGCCTGCCGAGTGTGTGCAGCTGCACACCAGGCTCCTGAAGTGCACCCTCGAAGTCGAAAACTCACGGGCCTACTGGCGACACAGTGCGGAAAGGCGCGCGCGTCCGGTGGCGCGTACCGCGTTCGAGGAATACTGGTTCGGAGCACGGAGCCTTGGGCGCGCGAAGGTCCTCATGACCAACTTCCGCGCCCGTTTCGACGCTTTCCCCCCCGCACTGGAGGCGCTCGGCATCTGGACAGACATGGATCCGGACACGCGCCGGCTGATCTGCCATTGGCACCTGCAGCTATCGGACCCCTTGTATCGAGCCTTCACCGGCGAATATTTGGTTGAGCGACATGGGCGCGTACCAGGGGGGTGAGCCACGCCCCGGTTGTGACCTGGGTGGGCCAGGAGGGCGGCGCGATCGACGTTCGTACTACCCCCCCGAGGCGCTGCGAGAGGCGCTGGTGAATGCCTTTGCCCACCGGGACTGGACGCGTATCGAGGACGTCGAGATTGTGCGTAATGCGGACCGGTTGGAGATCAAGAGTCCGGGTGCCCTTCCCAACTCGATGACCGTGGCAAAGATGCTGGCCGGGCAGCAGTCCGCACGCAATCCATTGATCGTGGGGGTCTTGCGTGACTATGGCTACGTGGATGCACGCGGCATGGGTGTTAGGACCAAGATCATCCCTCTGCTGGAACGATGCAACGGCATGCCTCCCGACCTGGAGCCGACGGAGGACTATATGCTAGCGAGGATGTACCGAGGCCCAAGCGGCGGTGCTTGAGAATCCTAATTCAACCACGGACTACACGGAATACACGGACGATACACAGGATCGGTTTCGACACTCGTCCATATATACCGTTGGAACGTCGGTTTTTTTGGCGTTTTTCGTAGGAGCGGGCTTGCCCGCGACGAGATCCGTCCGTTACCGCCGTTCGCAGGAAAGCCTGTTCCTAGAGGGACGAAAGTTCGGGCGAAAAAGCGAAAGATCGGTACGAACCCGTATACATTTTCCGTGTATTCCGTGGTTCACAATTTCGAAGAGCTATGCAACTTTCTGAATCCTATTCCCTCTACGACCGCTTGACGGCGTTGCCGGAAGGACTCACGGGGGAGATCCTCAACGGCCAGCTTCACGCCCAGCCGCGGCCTTCCGGTCCCCACATGGGTGTGGGGTCCGCGCTGCAGATCGAGCTTGGAGGACCGTTCGACCGCGGTCGAGGCGGGCCTGGCGGGTGGCGAATTCTGGTGGAGCCTGAGATCCATTTCGTGCGCGATCAGGAGGTCTGTGTCCCGGATCTCGCCGGATGGCGCAGGGCGCGTCTGCCGCAGCTGCCCAAGGACCAGCGTTTCGAAGTCGTTCCGGACTGGGTCTGCGAGATCCTGTCGCCGTCCACGGAGAGCAAGGACCGCCAGATCAAGATGCCGATCTATGCACACTATCGGGTTGGCTTCGCCTGGCTAATCGACCCCCTCAAACAGACGCTGGAGGCGTTTGTGCTGGAGAACGGCGACTGGCGGCAGCTCGGGCACTGGCGCGGTGACGAGCTCGTCGCGGTGCCGCCGTTCGACGCCGTCCAGCTGGCCTTAGGCGATCTCTGGGCCTAACCGACCGGCGGCCCCGCAGACCTGCTGGAGCTGTCCTCGGCCGGGGTGCGCTACTGCAAGGCGTTGGACACGCTCACCACAGAAGCCGCATCAGGACGCGCGCGACCGGAGCAAATTGCGGCCTATCCCGCCGCGGGTGCAGGAAGGGATTGTGGCAAGCCTAGGCTGGTCGAGCCTTCGAGCGGTTCAGGAAGAGGCTGGGCAAGCCCTGCTTGACGGACTGAACCCCTTAGTCCTTGCGCCTACTGCCGGTGGGAAGACCGATGCTGCGGTTTTCCGGATGTTGGCGCAGATGATCCTCAACCCGGCAGTTGAACCACGAAGCACACGAAGGATTTTAATGATATGTGGAGACTTGGGGCTTCACCCTGCGGGTGCGACAAAGATCAGCCAAACTCATCTCGACGACTCTGTTCTTCTTCGTGTTTCTTCGTGCACTTCGTGGTGAACAGCTCTTTCTAGGATGATCGACGCTCCACCCGGCGCGGTGGCCGCCCTCGACATCGCCCCATCAAGGCGCTGCTCAACAACCAATCCGAACGTCTAGGTCTTTACTCCGGCTGAACCACATCCCAAAACGTTAGAACGGTTTTGGCTAGGCGCACCCTTCCAATCTGATTCGGTGGGCGAAGCAGGGACAATGATGCGCTTCCGACTAAGCCGCATTCGGTCGGCGAGCTGATGCGCATGGTGAGTGCTGCCTGGCTTTGACACCGGTGAACGTCACTCTTAGCATCACCGCCTATATCAGATCCCGCTCATCTTTCGTCAACAAGCGCCAACGAGACGGACATGCCAAAGCTGTCACCCGTTCAATGGGTCGTCGTCGTTTTCTTTCTCGCCTTTTACGGTTTCGCCGTGTTTGCGGTGACACGCGACTACTACCTCCGCAACCCCCCGCGGCCGGTCGCGGCGCCCGCGGCGGAGACGCAGTCCCCCCATTCCATGCCGGAGACGGGACAGCGCACCTGGATTCAGAACGCAATCCAGGGGGGCGGCAGCAACATCCCAGCGGCCATCACCGAGAGCAATCCGGTGCTGCTCAGGGAAAAGGCGGACGAGCTCTTCAGCCAACAGCGTTACGGCGAGGCAATCCCCCTTTACCGGCGCGTCCTGGAGCTGGATCCCAAGGGCCCGGATGCGTACAACGACCTGGGGCTCGCGCTCTATTACTCCGGCCAGGCGCAGGCGGCCCTAGATGTCCTCAGGCAAGGGACCGCCAAGGCTCCAGGCTTCCAGCGCATCTGGCTGACATTGGGCTTCGTCAGCGCGCAGGGCGGGGACAAGGCGGGGGCGAAGACGGCCCTGGAGAAGGCCCGTTCCCTGGGTCCCGACAATGACATCGGCCGCGAGGCGGAGCGGATGCTCGGGCTGCTCGCCAAGGAATAGCCGCCGAGCGATTCCCCGGGCCATCAGGCCCCGGCCTTTCTGGCGAGCGCGACCGTGTAGTGCGCGCCTTGCTTGACCTTCTCATAGTTCCCGAAGACCTCACGGAGGTTTCGCTTCATGAACTCGCGAAGGCCGTTGATGGTGACCAGATAGAGACGGCCGCCGGGTCGGAGGCGGTCGTGGGCATCATGTAAGTATAGGGCGAGGAGCTCCTTGCCCACCTTCGCGGGGATGTTGCTCGCTATAAGATCGAAGCGCTGCTTCGGGTCCACCTGGTCGAAGCCATTGCTCAGCTGGGCGCGCGCATTGGGTAGTCCGTTGCCCTTGGCGTTGCGCTGGGCATAGTCGACTGCAACAAAGTCCTTGTCGACCATGAGTACCTGCCCCTCGGGTGCGAGCGCTGCGATGGCGAGTCCGATGGGTCCATAGCCACAGCCGAGGTCCAAGCAATGGTCGTTGGGTTTGACGTCGATGTGCCGCAGCAACAGCCGCGTGCCCTCGTCGATCTCCCGCGGGGAGAAGAGCCCCCAGGTGCTGCGAAAGACGAGGTCGCGGCCGCCTAGCGTGGCCGTGAACACGATGTCGGCGCGCAGTTGGGTGAGCTGCTCGCGCGTGAGCATGATTTTCCCTTTTTGGCCCGAATGCGCAACCCGAATACACGGGGCGCACGCGGATATTGCCACGGTTCCTTCGGCTAGACTAACGGTCTGACAAGTTGAGCGATTGTCGGAAAATCATGTTCTAGATCGCGCAGGATTTTCGTTCGGCTTCAAGGATGGCCGGCAGGCGCATAGCTGGGCTGTGTGACTGCCCACCGACACCGAAGGCGGGCGAAAGGACCAGTAAAGTGGTACATGAGTTGACGGAAATCGCCTTAGTTCGGATAGGAGCGGCGCCAGCATGGCGGATTTCGCCGGCAGGCTCAACATTGAGCTCCGCAGGACCCCTGACGGGCTCCGCGCGGTGATCAGCTCGTCACGACTGGTATCCGCGAGCCGAGTGTTCGTCGGTAAGACCGTGAAAGAGACCGTAACGCGACTGCCGACCTTATTCAGCATCTGCGCCACAGCTCAGGCGAGCGCCTGCGTGGCCGCCTGTGAGGCGGCGCTGGAGATCGCCGCGGATCCCCGCATAGCCGACGTCCGGCGGCTCCTCGTCGATGGGGAGACGGTCAAGGAACACTTCTGGAGGATACTTCTCGACTGGCCGCCTTTTCTTGGTGAGCCGCCCGACGCCCAAGGCATGACCGCCGTCATGCGTGCGCATGCGGCTTTGAGCGACTCCCTGGGCGGACGACAGACTCTGGCCCCCGCGGCCCAACTCGTGCGAACGGACGTCACGGCGGCAACCCATGCGGTCGACGAGCTGTCCCGAGTGTGCGCCGATCGGGTGCTTGGGGTCGCTCCCGCCGAGTGGCTCGCGACGATTCGAAACCAGGGCGATCTGCTTGCTTGGTGCCGCAGGTCGCCCACCTGCGCCGCCCGAATAATCGCAACTGTGGTGGAATCCGGATGGGTGGGCTTGGGCTCAAGCTCGGTTGCGCCCCTGCCCGCGCTCTCGGTTGGTGAGCTCGAGCAGCTGCTCGGCGGTGGCGATGCCGCGCAGCTGGTGGCCGCACCAGTGTGGCAGGGTCGTCCTGCCGAGGCGTCGCCTTACAGCCGCAACCTCGGGCAACCGTTGGTCGCGGCGCTGAGCCGCGAGTGGGGAAATGGATTACTGCCGCGCCTCGGCGCGCAGCTCGTGGAGCTTGCCGCCCTTCAGGAGGCTCTGCGCGATGGACTCGCGGACCTGGGCAGTTTGCGAGCGGAAGCGCAGGATGCTCCGATCCATGGAGTGGGCCTGGCACAGGTACCGGCGGCGCGGGGCCTTTTGATCCACCGCGCGGTGGTGGACCGCGGCCGAGTGACGGACTACCGCATTCTGGCGCCGACGGAATGGAACTTCCACCCCGGGGGTGTGGTAGCAAGCGGCCTCGCGCGGTTGTCCGCCGCGGACGACGTGACGCTCGGGCGCCAAGCGTCCATCTTCGTGACCGCTGTGGATCCTTGTGTCGACTATGATGTCTTCATTTGTTGAGCGCCTCGCGTTAGGAGCGGGTGGCAGGTAATTATGTGTCTAGCAATTCCAGCGAAGGTCGTCGCCATCGATGCGGCGAGCGATCTGGCCACCGTTGCCCTTGACGGGGTGAGCAAGCAGGTGTCGCTTGCCTTGGTGGATGGTGTGGCCCTAGGCGACTACCTATTGGTCCACGTCGGGTATGCGTTGAACAAGATCAGCCCTGAGGAGGCTGAGCGAACTCTCACGCTCATCGCCGAGGCGGGTTCCGCGGTGGAGGGCGTCTCATGAAGTACGTCGACGAGTTCCGCGATCAGTCGCTTGCACGAGGGTTGGCTGGGGCCGTGGCCGCTGAGGCGGACGCGGGACGCGAGTATCGCCTGATGGAGTTCTGCGGGGGGCACACCCACGCCATTTTTCGGTACGGGGTCCAAGACCTTATGCCGGCGAACGTGCGCTTCGTTCATGGCCCCGGCTGCCCGGTGTGCGTGCTCCCCACGCCGCGAATCGATCAGGCCATTGCGCTCGCCGAATCATACGGTGTCACGCTTTGTACTTATGCGGATCTGATGCGTGTGCCCGCAGGGGACCGCCGCAGCCTGTTGAAAGCCAAGGCGGGGGGTGCGGACATCCGGATGGTTTACTCGACTCAGGACGCGCTTACCATCGCCCGCGCCGATCGCAGCCGTCAGGTCGTGTTCTTCGCGATCGGGTTCGAGACCACTACTCCGGCGACGGCCGTGGCCTTGCGGCAGGCGCGGGCGGGAAGGCTCACCAATTTCTCCGTCTTCTGCAATCACGTGCTCACCCCTCCGGCGCTGCGCACGATTCTCGCTTCCGCCGCCCCGGACGCCGTGTCCATCGACGGGATACTCGGACCTTCACACGTCAGCACAGTCATCGGCAGTCTGCCGTACAGCTTTGTTCCGCGAGAGTTCGCCAAGCCGGTGGTGATCGCTGGCTTCGAGCCTCTTGACGTCATGCAGTCCGCCCTCATGCTCATTCGCCAGATCAACGAGAGCCGTTGCGAGGTGGAGAATCAGTACACTCGGGCGGTCACGCCGGAGGGGAACCGCAAGGCCCAAGCCCTAATGGACGAGGCCTTTGCGCTGCGCGAAAGCTTCGAGTGGCGCGGCCTCGGCCATCTCCCCTACAGCGCGCTGCGGATTGCCGATGGCTACGCGGATCTGGATGCGGAGAGCCGTTTTCCGGTCGGGCTCGGAGAGAGCCGCGACGTGAAGGGGTGCGAGTGTCCGAGCATCCTGCGCGGCGTCAAGACACCCACCGATTGCAAGCTCTTCGGCACCGTCTGCACGCCGGAGAACCCCATGGGCTCCTGCATGGTGTCGTCGGAAGGTGCCTGCGCCGCTTACTGGACCTACGGCCGCTTTCGCACCCCCGGTCGGGCTGCCTAAGGGATGGGCGACGCGCACCGACGCTTCCCCGTGCGCCTGGATGTCCGGCGCGGGGCCGTGGACATGACCCACGGAAGCGGCGGCCGGGCGATGGCGCAGGTCATCGAGGAGCTGTTCAAGCACTATCTCGACAACGCGCTGCTGCGGCAGGGCAACGACCAGGCCGTTTTTCTGCCGCCACCAGGCCGCCTGGCGATGAGCACGGACGGCCATGTGATCTCGCCGCTCTTCTTCCCCGGCGGCGACATCGGCAGCCTCTCGGTCCACGGCACCATCAACGACCTCGCCATGGGCGGAGCTCGGCCCCTCTATCTTGCCGCGGGGTTCATCCTGGAGGAAGGCTTTCCCTTGGCCGATCTTGCAAGGGTGGTCGAGAGCATGGCGCGGGCAGCGAACGAGGCGGGGGTTCCCGTCGTGACTGGAGACACCAAGGTGGTGGAGCGAGGCAAGGCGGACGGGGTGTTCATCACCACCACGGGTGTCGGCGTGGTGCCCGATGGCGTGACCATCTCCGGTGACCTGGCACGGCCCGGCGACGCCATCCTGGTCAGCGGGACCATCGGCGACCACGGTGTCGCGGTCATGTCCAAGCGGGAGAATCTGGGTTTCGAGACTGCCATCGAGTCCGACACCGCTGCGCTTCACGGGCTGGTCGCTGCCATGCTGGAGACTGCACCCTGCATCCACTGCCTGCGTGACCCGACCCGCGGCGGGCTCGCCACGACCCTGAACGAGCTCGCGCATCAGTCGGGCGTGGGGATGCAGATCCGGGAGAGCGCCATCCCCGTGCGTTCGGAGGTCGCGGCGGCGTGCGAGCTCTTGGGGCTCGATCCCCTCTACGTGGCCAACGAGGGCAAGCTCGTCGCCATCTGCCCCGGCGAGCGGGCCGAGATCCTGCTCGCGGCGATGCACGGCCATCCCCTTGGGGCAAAGGCCGCCGTCATCGGCGAGGTCGTAGACGACCCCCATCACTTCGTCCAAATGGAAACCGCCTTCGGGGGCCAACGCATTGTCGATTGGCTGGCGGGCGAGCAGCTGCCGCGGATTTGTTAGGCGAGCTTGCCCCCTCCAGCTTCGAGCCTCCAGTCTCCGGCCTCCAGGTTCCGTTTTCCGGCTCTAGTGCTTCGCTGCCGGATTTGAGCGCGCACTCGATGGCAGGCATATTGCCTGAACGTCGGGCCTCTGATCTCCTCGGGCTGGCCAATGAGCGGCCAAATCCGCGGTCCGGATCACGCTCCGGACACTCGGTGGTTGCCAGCGCGGGCGATGTTGGCGTTATTCTTCCATGTGCGCTAACGGCCTCACCCTGAATCGACACGGAGTGCCCGCGTGGACATCGCCGAGTTGCTTGCTTTCAGCGTCAAGAACAACGCCTCGGACCTGCATCTTTCCGCAGGCCTGCCGCCCATGATCCGGGTTGATGGCGATATGCGCCGCATCAACGTGCCGCCCCTGGAGCACCGGACCGTCCATTCCCTTGCCTACGACATCATGAACGATAAGCAGCGCAAGGACTACGAGGAGTTCCTGGAGGTCGATTTCTCGTTCGAGATCCCGGGCGTAGCCAGATTCCGCGTGAATGCCTTCAACCAAAAGCGCGGGGCCGCGGCAGTCTTTCGGACCATTCCCTCCAAGGTGCTCACGCTCGAGGATCTGAGCGCGCCACCGATCTTCAAAGACATCGTCAATGTGCCGCGCGGCCTGGTGCTGGTGACCGGCCCGACGGGGTCCGGTAAATCCACGACCCTGGCGGCGATGATTGATTTTCTGAACGAGCGGGAGTACGGCCATATCCTCACCATCGAGGACCCGATCGAGTTCGTTCACACGAGCAAGAAGTGCCTCATCAACCAGCGCGAGGTGCATAAGGACACGTTGGGGTTCAGCGAGGCGCTACGCTCCGCCCTGCGCGAGGACCCCGACATCATCCTGGTGGGCGAGATGCGCGACCTGGAGACCATTCGCCTGGCGCTGACCGCCGCGGAGACCGGCCACCTGGTGTTCGGGACCCTGCATACGAGCTCGGCGGCAAAGACGATCGACCGCATCATCGACGTCTTCCCTGGGGCCGAAAAGACCATGGTGCGCTCGATGCTTTCGGAGTCATTGCGCTCGGTCATCGCACAAACCCTTATGAAGAAGATCGGCGGTGGGCGGATTGCGTCGCATGAGATCATGATCGCGACGCCGGCCATACGGAACCTCATCCGAGAGGACAAGGTGGCTCAGATGTATTCGGCGATCCAGACCGGGCAGGCGTACGGGATGCAGACGCTGGATCAGAACCTGCAGGACCTCGTGAAGAAGGGCCTGATCACCCGAGCGGACGCCAAGACCAAGGCCCAGAACAAAGACGCCTTCGGGTAGGCTCACCAGAAGAGCACGGGCTGCTGCTCTCGCGAGGGTAACCCTGCTCAGTGAGTGTCAGCCGTTACATGGGTAGAACAGATCTCCGCGGGAGAAGCCATGGATATCAAACCGCTGCTGGTGCTGATGGTCGAGAAGAGGGCTTCGGACCTTTTCATCACGGCTGGACGGCCGCCCTCGATCAAGATCGACGGCGTCATCCGCCCGGTCGGAAGCCAGTCACTGACGCCTGCCCTGGCACGGGAGGTCGTCTACAGTGTGATGAATGACAAGCAGCGCAAGGAGTTCGAGGAGACCAGGGAGTGTCAGTTCGCCATCGGCGCCAAAGGGGTGGGCCGCTTCCGCGTCAGTGCGTTCATTCAGCGCGATGCCATCGGAATGGTCCTGCGCCGCATCGAGACGCGAATCCCGACGATTGAGGAGCTGCGCTTGCCGCCCGTCCTGCAGGAGCTTGCCATGACCAAGCGCGGGATGGTGATCTTCGTCGGCGGTACCGGGACGGGGAAGTCTACATCACTTGCCGCCATCATCGGCTACCGGAACCGTCATTCGAGCGGTCACATCATTACGGTGGAAGACCCCATCGAGTTCGTACACGAGCATGACGGGTGCATTATCACCCAGCGCGAGGTAGGCGTTGACACGGAGTCCTTCGAGGTTGCCCTAAGGAACACGCTGCGCCAGGCCCCGGATGTCATCCTGATCGGCGAGATCCGCAGCAAGCAAACGATGGAGCAGGCCATCGTGTTCGCGGAAACCGGTCATCTGGTCCTGGCGACACTACATGCGAACAATGCCAACCAGGCGTTGGACCGTATTATCAACTTCTTCTCCGAGGAGGCGCGCGGCCAGCTCTTCATGGATCTTTCGCTCAACCTGAAGGGTGTAGTCGCCCAACAGCTCTGCCCTCGCAAGGACGGCCATGGGCGGCGTGCCGTCGTCGAGGTATTGATCAATACTCCGCTCGTGGCGGACATGATCCGAAAAGGGGAAGTGCATAAGATCAAGGAGCTGATGAAACGCTCCCGCGAGCAAGGCATGGTTACCTTCGACCAAGCCCTGTTCGAGCTATACGAGGAGGGTGAGATCAGCTACGAGGACGCCCTCAGGTATGCCGACTCCGCCAACGAGGTGCGCCTGATGATCAAGCTCCAAGGCTCGAGCGAGCTGGCCGCCGGCGCAGATGCGCCGGTCGACCGCATCTCTCTGGTGGACAAAGGCGACCGTTGACGTCCCGCCGCGGCTCGGGCCGGAACGAGCCTAGGCCCCGATAGTCGCTGGAGGTGTCGCCTTAGGAAAAGAGCTGTCGGGCGTCGAACACGGGCCCGTCGACGCATACCCGCTTCATCGCGATGCCCTCGGGCGTCTGCACCTGTACCGTGCATCCGGCGCAGCCGCCGACCGCGCAGGCCATGAATTCCTCCAGAGACACCTGGCACGGGAGGTCGAGCTCTCGCGCAAGCTGGGCGACCGCCTCCAGCATGGGGTAGGGACCGCAGGCGAACACCTCTACCTCGGAGCGTTCGATCGGGGTCAAAGACTCGAGCCACCGCCTTGCCAACTCTGTGACGTACCCTTCGAAGCATCCTGGGTAGCCCTTGAGGCTCGCGAGCCTGCTCGGTATCCCCCAATCGTCGAGGAGCGGCATGGCTGCGATCGCGCCCGGCGGAGCCGCGGAGACCATGTGCTGGGAGGGACGCGGCTTGAATGGGAAAGGCACCTCGGAGCCCAGAATCGCCATGGGCTTGAGGCTCCGATCGTAGCGGACGACGTCGGCCAGGAAGACTATGGGCGGAATGCCGACACCCCCGCCGATGAGCATGGGGCGGGGGCGCTCCGGATGGAGCTGGAACGGCTTGCCAACGGGGCCGAGAAGACTGATGCGCTCTCCCGGCCGCTTGTCGGCCAGGAGCCTCGTTCCCTGCCCGACCGCCTTGTAGAGGAGCTCAACCCAGCTCTCCGTCGGGTTTGCCCGCATGATCGATAGGGGCCGGCGCATCGGAAGCAACGGATCGCAGCACAGGTGGATGAAAGTCCCGGGGCGCGCGTGTCGGGCGCACTCGGGTGCCCATACCCTAAGGACGTACTGCTCGGCTGGATGGGCCTCGTGCCGCAGAATCTCCCCCTCTTCGAGGAAGACGCTCTCCCGGTAAGACTCGCCGTTCACGGAGCTGCGCGCTCGCGCTCGTAGACCACGCGGCCTGCCAGCAGGGTCCATGTGACGCGTCCCTGGAGCTCCAAACCGCGAAACGGTGTGTTGTGGCCGCGGCTGGTCAGGGTCTCCGGCGCCACCGTCCAACGAGCCTGCGGGTCGAAGACGCAAAGATCGGCGATTCGACCCGGATCGAGTCTCCCGACCGGCAGTCCGAGGATCTCGGCCGGGCCGAGGGTGAGACGCGCAATCGCCGTGCTGAGATCCGTAACACCCTCCGCGGCCAGGCGAAGCGTCAGAGGCAGCAGGGTTTCGACCGCGGAGATTCCCGGGGCGGTCTCAGGGAAGGGGTTGAGCTTGGCATCGGCCTCGTGGGGCTGATGATCCGAGCAGATGGCGGCGACACTGCCGTGTGCCACGGCCTCCCGCAGGGCCTGCCGGTCCGCTAGCGTTCGCAAGGGTGGGAGGACGTGGCAGTTGCTGTTAAAGCCCTCGACATCCTCCTCCGTGAGAAAGAGCTGGTGAGCGCTCACATCCGCCGATACCCGCAGGCCTCTGCGCTGTGCCTCTTCCAACATGGCGGTGGCACGGGCCGCAGAGAGACCGCGGAAGTGGACCTGTGCTCCGCATTGCTCCACGAGGGCCAGATCACGCGCAACCGCGACTGTCTCCGCCGCTTCGGGAATCCCCGGAAGCCCCAGCCGCGTACTCACTCGTCCTTCGTGCGCGCAGCCGTGATCTCGCAGATAGCCGTCCTCGGGATGGAGGAATATGGTGAGCCCGAAGGTCGATGCATACTCCATCGCTCGGCGCAGCACAAGGGTGTTGCGGATGGGTTGGTCGGCGTGGCTCATGACAGCGCAGCCTGCCTGCTTGAGGGCCGCCATCTCGGTAATCTGCTCGCCCGCAAGCCCGTGGGTTAGCGCGCCGGCCGGAATGACCCTGGCCTTACCGCAACGCTCGGCGGTCTGGTGCACCAGCTGCGCGACCGCCGGGGTATCGATGATCGGCCTGGTGTCGGGCGGGCAGCACAAGGTCGTGACACCTCCCGCTGCGGCCGCCGCCGTCTCGCTCGCTATGGTGGCCTTGTGCTCCAAGCCCGGCTCACGCAAGCGGCAGCACAGATCGACAATCCCTGGGCAGACGACTTGGCCGCTGGCGTCCAGGGTACGGTCGGCTCGAAAGTCCGGAGGCGGCCAGCCGAGGGCGATGATCCGGCCGTCCGCAATGTGCACGTCCAACTGCTGATCGATGCCGTTGGCCGGGTCGATGAGACGGCCGTTGCGGATGCTGAGCCCGCCGCCGTCAACCATCGGACTGGTCTTGCAACTGCAGATTTTGGGTTCCGATGCACATGGACATGACGGCCATACGCACGGCGATACCGTTGCTGACTTGCTCGAGGATCACCGAGCGAGGCCCGTCGGCAACCTCGGAGTCCATCTCGACGCCACGGTTGATCGGACCGGGATGCATGACGATGGCGTCGGACTTGGCGGTGCGCAGACGCTCCTCCGTGAGTCCGAACAGTTGAAAGTATTCATGCTCGCTGGGCAGCAGCGCCCCTCGCATCCGCTCGTGTTGGAGCCGCAGCATGATAACGACGTCGGCACCACGCACGCCGTCGCGGAGGTCATGGAAGACCCGGGCGCCGAGAGCCTCTGCTTGGGCAGGGATCAGGGTTCGCGGCGCGATGACTCGCACCTCTCCGGCCCCGAGGGCCTTGAGCGCCGCAAGCTGCGAGCGAGCCACCCGGGAGTGAAGGATGTCGCCAACCACGGCCACACATAGGTTGGCGAAGTCTCCCTTGTGCTGACGGATTGTGAACATGTCCAGCATCCCTTGAGTGGGATGGGAATGGCGGCCGTCACCCGCATTAATGATGCTTACGTGGGGGTGTGCGTGCCGTGCGATGAAGTGGGCCGCGCCGCTCCCGGCGTGGCGCACCACGAACATGTCCACGTGCATTGCCTCGAGGTTGCGCAGGGTATCGAGCAGGGTCTCGCCCTTGGCGGTGGCGGAGGTGCTGATGTTGAGGTTGAGCACATCCGCAGACAGGCGCTTGGCCGCCAGCTCGAAGGTCGTGCGCGTACGCGTGCTGGTCTCGAAGAAGAGGTTCGCGACGATCTTGCCTCTGCAGAGCGGGACCTTCTTGACGGCTTGTTGGGCGACGCCCAAGAATCCCTCGGTCCTGTCCAAGATCTCGGTCACACGCTCTCGGCCGAGACCCTCGATGGTCAGGAAGTGTTTGAGGTTCCCGCGCGAGTCCAGCTGTATGTTGGCGCTAGTCATTGGTCGCAGGACCGGACGGCGGCTTCCTCACCCGCGCCCTCGGGATCTTGCCGAGCACCAGCTCCAAAGGGTCGGGTCCTGTGAGCTTGATCTGGTGGCCGGACTCCAATCGGGCGTGGAGACCGACGACGTTGGGCTCGATGGGAAGCTCGCGCCCGTCGCGCTCGACCAGTGTCGCGAGCACCACGGAAGCCGGGCGGCCATAGTCGAATAGCACGTTGAGCGCCGCTCGAATCGTGCGCCCCGTTTGCAGCACGTCGTCGACGAGAATGATATGGCGATCGTCCACCGGTACGGGGAGATCGGAAGGACGAACCTGTGGGTGCATCCCGATTCGGGTGAAGTCGTCCCGATAAAAGGAGATGTCGAGCCTTCCGAGTGAGTCGCTCAGGCCTAGGTTTCGATGGAGGCGCTCGGCAACCCAGACCCCTCCGGTGTGGATGCCGATCATCACCGGAGTGCTTGCCCCCCGGGCCGCGACCAGCTCCGTAAGGTCCGTGCCCATCTGCTGGATGACGACATCCAGCGTCTCTGGTGCTTTCCAGACCTCAGTGTTGCTCACAAAGCCAAGTTTCCAGAATGAGCTTTGCGGCAACGGCGTCGACCAGCCTGCGGGAGTCGGCCTCTTTGCCGAGCTGTCGTCGTGCCTCGACCGAGGTGAGCCGCTCGTCCACCAAATGCACCTCCAGCCCGAACCGTCCGGCGAGTTGCCGTGCAAAACGCCGCGCCCGGGGGGCTATTTGTGCCTCGGTATCGTCCATGTGGAAAGGGAGACCGACGACGGCGGCGGATGGTCGCCAATCCCGTACGAGGCGCTCGATTCGCTGCCAGTCCGGGCGCTCGTCGCGGCTGCGGATGGTCGTGAGTGGGGAGGCGGACCCAGTGATCGTTTGACCGACCGCCACGCCGATCTTGCGCGGTCCGAAGTCGAAGCCGAGCAGGGTGCCCATTCAGGCGTGGCCGGCCTCGCCGCTCAGGAGGTTCAGGTCGACGCCAAGCAGTTGGGCGGCAGCCTGCCAGCGCGCCTCGGCGGGCAGCCGGAAGATGATGTCCGTATCTGCCGGTCCGCTCAGCCAGGCATTGGCGCTCATCTCGTCTTCCAGCTGCCCTCCCGCCCAGCCGGCATAGCCAAGCGCAATGAGTGTCCGCTCCGGCCCTCGCTCCTCGGCGATGGCCTCCAGCACGTCCTTGGAGGTCGTGACCGAGATCTCGGGAGTTATGCTCAAGGTCGAGTCGAAGCTGGCTCCCCCGGAGTGAAGCACAAATCCCCGGTCCGGCTGCACCGGTCCGCCCAGGTAGACGAGGATATCGCGCACCGCCGAATCGCCGCCGGCGATATCGAGCTGGGCCAGCACCTCGCCGAGACGGATATCCATGGGTCGGTTGATCACGATGCCCATGGCCCCCTGGTCCGTGTGTTCGCAGATGTAAGTCACCGTTCGCGAAAAGTTGGGGTCCTGAAGGCCCGGCATCGCGATCAGCAGCTGGTTGGTGAGAGAGGTCGAAAATGCCATCGTCATAGTATACCCAACGAACTTGGCTTTTTCGCTTCTCCACCTGAGGGGTCCGGTTGCGGCCGCCGGGGGCGTCGGCAGCAGGGAGGCTGCCGTCAAGCCTTCAGGACAAATTCACGGCATTCCCCCGCGGGTTCAACCGGACCCCAGACAACGAAAAGCTCAACTAAGAACGGTATATCCAGGTGGTCCTGACCCGTGGCCAAGGGATCGACGGCGTCCACGGGCGCGTGGCTTGGCGGGTCCTCAGTTTTCCCAACCGAGACGGTTACTGCTCAAGAACTGCCAGGTGCGGGTGATGTCGAGGATGTCCGTTTCGGCCCTGATGTTCGGCGGGAGTGGCGCGAAAGGGGCGGCAAGCTTGACGATGCGCACGGCCGCCTCGTCGAGTACGTCGAAACCCGACGAGCGCACTACCCTGACCTGCTCCAGACTCCCGTCTGCGCGCACCGCCACGTGTAATATGAGGTTGCCGTAGAGGCTGCGGCGCTTGGCCTCCTCCGGATAGTTGAGGTTTCCGATACGTTCCACCTTGCGCCGCCAAGCCTCCAGATAGGTCGCGTACTTGTACTCGCGCGTGCTCGCGCTGATCGCCTTGCGGCGCGGTCGGTTCGCATAGGCGGTGCCGGTCTCTTCGATCCGAGCGGTCAGCTTGGCGATCTCCAGGCTTCGGCTGGCGAGGATCTGTCCGGCCGAGATCGCGGGCGGCGGGGGCGGGGTCTCCGAGCGGGTCGTGCGCGTCGCGTCCGGAGCGGTCTCTAGGGTGGCGGCCAGCGTCGACTGCTCCGGCGGAGCGGACGCCGCCGCCGGCTCCGATGCAGCGGCTGCCGGCACAGGCTCCCCTCCGGGGGCAGGCTCCGGGGTCTTTTCCCGAACCTGGTCCGGCTGAACATCGGTGCGCCGAGGGGCATCACCCGATCCGCCGCCCACTTGGTTCACCTGTGCAAGGGCGTCGGCATTCTCCGGTTTCTCGTCCGCCAGTACCGGGTCCCTGAGCACCAGGACCTCCAGCGGCGGGGTCGCGTGCGTCTTAAGTGTACGATCCGGCAGCTGGAAGCCCAAAGCCAGGATGGCCACGAGATGGAACGCCACCGACACGACCAGGGCTGCCCGAAGCATCGAGCTGGATGCGTGAGACCCTGCATCATCGACCCATAATCGGAGGCCATTCGATGCGGTAGCCGTCATCACAGAGTTACCCGCGTCGCCTGCGGTGTTGGATGAGGGGTGCACTGAGCTCGATTGGCACCCCTTTGTCGAGGATCTCCACTCGATCGGCCATCGCCGGGTTCATGTGGACCTTGTCCTCGCTGTCGATGAGCAACACGTAAGGAATTTGCATGTCTTCTGCGATGCGATACCACCCCACGGGTCCCGCGATGAACAGGGCGTGGGCGGCTGCGGTCGCGGCGGCCGCACTCGAGCTGATCGCCGTCGCTGACCGGGAACCTCGGGCGGGGTAGCCGGTGCGAGGATCGATGTTGTTGTGATAAATCTTTCCATCATAAACGAAGGTCTTATCGTGGTCGGTGACCGTGAACAGACTCTCGTCTCCGCTTACGCCGATTGTGGCAATTACTCCGCCGCCCGAGGCCCGGCGGATGGGGATGAGCCAGGGTCTGCCGGCTCGGTCGCCGATGACGCGCAGGTTCCCGCCTGCACGCACCATGGCGTTGCGTATCCCGAAATCCCGTAAGTGCTCGATGGCGACATCGATTCCGTAACCTGTGGCGAAGGCGCCGAAATCGAGCGCAACGGCAGGGTTGTCGCAGCGCACCTGGATGCCATCGACGCGGATATCGCTCATCCTCGGGTGAGCGGCTACCAGGGCCTCTATGCGCCTGCGGGTAGGCGGAGCATGCATCTGGGGTGAATTTGACGCGAATCCCCACAGGTCCAGCAGCTGCCCGATGGCCGGGTTGAAAAGGTTTTCGCTCTTCTCCGCGTAAATCCGACCTGTTCGAATCAGGGGCAGCACGGAGGGAGGCGCGGCGAACGCCTTTCCTGTGCGGAGCAGCTCGTTTACTCGGCGCAGCGGGCCGGGTCTGTCGGGGCTCCACGCGCCCTCCATGAACGCGAAAGCCTGTTGCAGCGCTTGACTGATCTGTTTCGCGCGCTTGGGGTTCACGCCGACTATGGTCAGGTCCACGAAGGTGTCAAAGGCGGAAAAGCGGGCCGTGTACGCGGGCGTTTCGCCCCGGCACGCTGCGAGCACGATCGCGAGAAAGGCCGCTGTCAGGATCAGCCCCACGCATCGGGCGGGGTTCCCGGTGCAGGGGCCCGGGTTCCGTTGCGATCCCTCGGCGCGACCGGGCGATCCGTGGTTACCCGACATTTACACGCCTCTCGAGCGCATCCATCAGGCCGCCGGCAATATCCAGCCCGAACTGGGCATCCAGCTCACGGATGCAGGTGGGGCTGGTTACGTTGATCTCCGTGAGGTAGTCGCCGATCACGTCCAGTCCCGCGAACAGGATTCCTCGTGCGCGCAGGTCCGGGCCGACTTGAGCGCTGATCCAGCGGTCGCGCTCGGTCAAGGGGCGGCCCTCGCCGGTCCCTCCCGCGGCAAGATTTCCGCGCGTCTCGCCCGGGCGCGGAATGCGGGCGAGGGCGTAGGCGGCGGGTTCTCCAGCGACCAGCAGTATCCGCTTGTCGCCGTCTTGGATCTCGGGAATGAATCGTTGTGCCATACAGTAACGAGTTCCGTGCGTCGTCAGCGTCTCGACGATGACCGAAAAGTTCGGGTCCGTGCCCCGAACCCGGAACACCGAGGACCCGCCCATTGCGTCCAGGGGTTTCAGGATGATGTCCTCATGGGTGGCGAGGAAGGCGCTGATGTCCTCCCTGCGTCGCGTGACGATGGTGGGCGGGGAGCACTGAGGAAACTTCGTTGTGAAGACCTTCTCGTTGGCGTCGCGCAGGCTTCGTGGGTCGTTGACGACCAGCGTTCCGCCCTGTTGTGCGCGCTCGAGAATATAGGTCGCGAAGACGTACTCCATGTCGAAAGGCGGGTCCTTGCGCATCAGGATTACCGCCAGGCTGTCGAGCGGACGCGTCGCCTCATCGGCAAAGCGATACCAGTCCGCGGGATCATCGGCGACCTGCACCTGGCGCATGCGCCCCCACGAACGTGAATCCGCGAGGAACAGGTCGGCGAGCTCCATGTACCAGATGCGCCATCCCCTGCGCTGCGCCGCAAGCATCATCGCGAAGGTACTGTCCTTGGCAATCTTGATAGACCCTATGGGGTCCATGACTACGCCGATCTCAAGCTGCATGTCGACATATTAGCGTACGCTGAGATTCCGTGTCAGGGAGCCATGCGCCACACCGAGGAGACGGCAAGCGATTGTGACGGAGCCTTCGGTTTGTACCGCAACTCCTTGCGCTGTCTGAGATCGCTTGCTATGTTCCGCACGGTTCAGCGGTCCTGGACAGGGTGCGGCAGAGTCGTGTCACAGACCACCACAAGCGGTCCAGTTCGCACGACCTGCGAGCCGGCGCACAATAACGACGTCTGAGATCTGGTAAACAGGCCAAGCTGCACTCGCAGGGCAGCGCAGACTCCAAGCTCGCAGTGAACGCCTATGTTGCACTACCCCGAATTTTCCTTGTCCCAGCGCCTGTGCATGTGGCGGGGCACGTCTCTCCTCATGGTGTGAGCCCGTCCAAAACACAGGTGCAGTGCTTCGGCTTGGCACCTCGAAAGGGTACGCGCGGGAAGAGCGACCGAGACGCAACTGCCCGACTATTCACGCCCTCGGGCGGTGGCGGATGCAGTCAATGGTGGCAGTAATGTCCACGGACAACAGGGCGAGCGGATCGCCGATGTGAAGGTGCTCAAGACATGACGACAGTGGATCAGGACACCATCCTCAAGGGTGTCAAGGTTCTAGTCATAGACGACAGCAAGACCATCCGGCGTACCGCGGAGAATCTGCTGAAGAAGGCCGGCTGCGAGGTCTATACCGCCGCCGATGGCTTTGAGGCCCTTGGCAAGATTGTCGACGACCGGCCGGATGTCATCTTCGTCGACATCATGATGCCGCGCCTCGATGGATATCAAACCTGTGCGCTTATCAAGAACAACGCCGACTTGCGCCACACGCCGGTCATCATGCTCTCGAGCAAGGACGGTTTGTTCGACAGGGCGAAGGGGCGAATGGTGGGGGCCGAGCAGTACTTGACCAAGCCGTTCACGCGCGACGAGCTCCTGGGGGCGATCCGTCGCCACGCACGGAAGGCCGCTTAGGGTCTCCGGGCGGGATTCACAGGGCATGACCGACGGCTAACCCGCGAGAATCGATGAGAGGCTTCTTCCGAAAAAGGCAGGCGGACCAAGAGCCGGCGGACGTGCCGCCGGGATCCCGCGGGACCGTCTTGGTTGTCGACGATTCGCCCACCGAGACGCGGATCTTCATGGATGCGCTGACGAAGGCCGGGTTCCGCGTCGAGACAGCAAAGAACGGCGAAGAGGGGGTTCGTTTCGCGAAGCGGCATCGCCCTGACATTATTTTGATGGACGTCGTCATGCCGGTGCTCAATGGTTTCCAGGCGACGCGGCAGCTGCGGGGGGATCCGGCAACCGCCGATATCCCCATCATTATCGTATCCAGCAAAGACCAACCGACTGACCGTACTTGGGGTCTGAGGCAGGGGGCGCTCGACTATCTGGTTAAGCCCGTCGATGCGGCGGAGCTCATTGCGAAGATAAGGATGGTGCTTGGTGGGTGAAACGCTTATGGGGACTGCCGGGGCCGGCAGCGATGAGTTGCTGGACGCCCTGCGCTATCTGGAGCGGCGGTGCGCGGAGGCCGCCGCAGCCCTGCCGCAACCCGAGGAGGCGGTGGATCTATGGGCCGGGGTGCTGTTTCGCGTCGGGGAAACAGCCCTCATAGCACCCCTCGATGAGATCGCGGAGGTCCTCGAAGTCCCTCGCGACATCACGCCGGTCCCAGCGACCAAGGCGTGGCTTTGCGGGGTGGCGAACAATCGGGGCACGCTGCTTCCTATCTTCGACCTGCACGCCTTTCTATTCGGCGTAACCACCTCTCGCAATCCGAGAAATCGGGTCATGGTGGCGCGGCAGGACGAGTTCCCCTTCGGATTGCTCGTGCGCGACTTGAGCGGTATTCGCCACTTCCATGCCTCCGCGCGAAACGCGGCCGGGCCGGCTGTGCACGACCTCGTGCGGCCGTTGGTTACCGGGTTTTTGGCGGCCGAAGGGGAGTCGTATCCGGTGTTTAGTCTGCGCCGATTAGGACAGGACCCGAGATTCAACCTGGTTGCGGCCTGACGGCCGCGGTCCCGCGGCGCTTCGAGCGACCGACGGCGGACAGAGAACGGCCTTGGAGGCCGGATCGATCCGCCACAACAAATGCAGATTTGGCGACGGGAAGGGGAGAGAACGACATGGCAAGAGGGGGATCGGCAACGCAAGAGGGCCGGGGCTGGATCGCTGCCAACGCGACGACTATTCTGCTCTCCGTTCTGCTTCTGGCAGCTCTAGGTCTGGCGCTGGCGAGCTTCTTTCTCGGCCAGCGCTGGGACGCATTCAACGAGAAGCTCATCGCGACTGCGGGGAGCGACCAGACCCTAGCGCGCCAGCTCGCGAATACCGCCGGCGAGGCCGCCAGGGGTAGTACGCCCGCCTTTGCGCAGCTGAGGGCCGTCCGCGAAGACCTGGGGCGCGGGGTGAACGTCGTCGTTAAGGGCGAAGCTCCCGGCTCATCCCAGCCGCTTCCGCCAGAGATTACCGAGCAGCTGCAAACTGTCGAGACGGCTTGGGTCCCCGTGCGCGACGGCACGGACGAGATTGTCGCGGCGCAGGACACGCTTATCCAGCTGCGCGGCTTGGCCACAAAGGCCAACGAGGTGCTCCCGGAGCTTTCGAAGAGCTTAGAGGAGGTTGCGGAGCTCATGGCGCAGAAGCAGGCATCGCCCACGCGCATTCTCGCCGTTGCTCGCCTGCTCCCGCTTGTCCAGCGGATGTCCTCTTCGATTAACGGCTTCCTCAGCGGTGGCGGGCCGATCGCTCCGGCGTTCAACAGCCTCAATGCCGACGCCAAGCAGGTGGCAGCGGCGCTCGAGGGCCTGCGCGCCGGAAATCAGACCCTAGGACTCGCTGGCGAAGGGGATCCTGCGATACGGGCCGCTTTGGAGAAGGCCTCCTCACTCCTCGGCCCGAACCGCCTCAGCGTGAACGGGTTTCAACGAGCCGGGGCGGGGGCACGGCCCGCGTTGGAGGCCGCTGACAAGATCAGGCCGGCGGCGGAGCGGCTGGATCTTGCTCTCGGCGGCGTCGTCAACGCGT
This sequence comes from uncultured Gammaproteobacteria bacterium, assembly GCA_963824085.1. Taxonomy (GTDB): domain Bacteria; phylum Pseudomonadota; class Gammaproteobacteria; order Chromatiales; family Chromatiaceae; genus JARRNE01. The sequence continues at coordinate 217,990 of CAWGNT010000023.1, read as the reverse complement.
ATCGCCATTCACCGGTTCGTCCCCGGCTCGGATCGATCACGATCGGGTCCTGGGCAGTACTCCTGTTCGGGGCGCTCGCCGTGCTCTTCCTCGTCTTGCTCGGGCTCCATCTACTCACGGACGCCCGCAGGCGAGAGACCGAGTCCAAGGTCCAGAACGAGGTGAACCAGCAAGCCATCCTGCGGCTGCTCGACGAAATGGGAGACCTGGCCGACGGCGATCTTACGGTGCAGGCGACCGTCACGGAGGACATTACCGGGGCGATCGCCGATTCGATCAATTACGCGGTCGATGCGTTGCGCGGTCTGGTCACGACCATCAACGAGACCTCCAAGCGCGTCACGAGCTCAGCGCAAGAGACGCGCAAAACCGCAACGGAGCTGGCCGAGGCGAGCGAGGTGCAGACGGCGCAGATCTCCCGTGCGACAGAGGCCATCCACACCATGACCCAGGCGATCGACGAGGTGGCGAAGAACGCCAACGAGTCGGCAGAGGTCGCGTCGCGCTCGGTCGAGGTGGCGGGGCGCGGCGCCCAGACGGTGCGCGACACCATCCAGGGGATGGACGCGATCCGCGAGCAGATTCAGGAGACCTCGAAGCGCATCAAACGGCTAGGCGAGAGCTCCCAGGAAATTGGCGAGATCGTGGAGCTCATCGACGACATCGCCGATCAGACGAATATCCTTGCCCTGAACGCCGCAATGCAGGCGGCCATGGCCGGGGAGGCCGGCCGGGGTTTCGCCGTCGTGGCCGACGAGGTCCAGCGCCTGGCCGAGAGGTCGAGTAACGCAACCAAGCAGATCGAGGCCTTGGTGCGCACCATTCAGGCGGATACCAACGAGGCGGTGAGCTCGATGGAGACGAGCACGGCGGGGGTGGTGGAGGGCGCTAATCTGGCAGAGAACGCCGGAGACGCGTTGCGAGAGATCGAGAACGTGTCGAACTACATCGCCGAGCTTACCCGACGGATCGCCGACTCTTCCCAGAACCAGTCCCGAGAAGCCGGCAATATCAACTCCACGGTGAGCGCCATCCAAGAGATCACGCGCACGAACGCCGGAAGCACACGGCGCACCGCGGAATCAGTGGACGTCCTTGCCGAGCTTGCGGTGCAGCTGCAGCGCTCGGTCGCAGGGTTCCGCCTGCCTTGACGCAACGACGGAACCCGAGTTTACGGTGGTGGGCCTGATGTCCGATTCGAATGCCGTTGGTGGCCTGAAGTGGGTCAAGAACGAGATCGTTGCGAGCCTGCAGCGCGTGCGCAAGTGGATCGAGACCGTAGTCGAGAGCGGACCTGGCGGGCCCGACCTTGCGGACGCGGTCACGGCCCTGAACGAGGTTCGCGGCGTGTTGGCGGCGCTGCAGCTCCCCGGTCCCATGCGCCTCGTGGAAGAGATGCAGGAACTCTGCGAGGCCATTGCGACCGAGTCCGTCGCCAGTCCGCCGGAGTCTGCCGAGGCCCTCATGCTGGCGCTGATCCAGCTGCCCGATTACCTCGGCAGGCTTCAGTCCGGTCTGCCCGACGCTCCCCTGGCCCTGTTGCCTGCGATCAACGACCTGAGGGAGTCTCGAGGGGCGCCTCCTCTTTCCGAGGCGGAGCTGCTGGTGCCGACGACCGTGTTGTCGGACACGCAGGGGGCCACGCCCGCGACGCGATGGGCGCTCGTTCGCGTCGCAAAGAAGATCCGTCCTCACTTTCACCGTTACCTGCTCCAATGGTTTCGGGGCGAGAGCCCCCCAGCCGGTCTCGTCAGCCTCGGCCGGCTGTTTCACCAGCTCCACGGCTATATCCAGGAGGGGATCTATCATGAGCTCTTCCTTGCCGCGGAGGAGCTCGTTGAGGGCATCCTAGAAGGAGGGATTCCCGCCGACGCCGCCAACAAGGCGCTGATCGGTCGGCTCGACCGGATCATCAAACCCTTCGCAGAGGATAGCCAGGCATCACCGGACGACGACGCCAGGGCGTTGCTGGAAGACCTGCTCGCTCACATATCGCGGAGCGACTCCTCGTCCTATCAGGCCACAGAGGTCCGCACGGCAACCAGGATCGAGCGCCTAGAGCCCCTAGCCAAGGATCGTTCGCCCGCGCCCGCCCCGTCGCTTGGGCCGGAGGCGCTGGTGGCGCTGAGCGCGGAGATTCGCAAGGAGCTCACGCCCATCAAGGAGCTGCTTGAGCTCTTTGCCCAAGGCCAGCGAGAGACCCCGGAGCCGTTGCTCCAGTTGGAGCCCAGGGTGATGCAGCTGGCAACTACCTTGAGCGTTACCGGTGCCGCTGACCTGGTGCATCGGTTGCGTACCTGCGCGGAAATGCTCGGTGCGATGGGAAGGGGGAGTACCCCAACCGACGATGCGCAGCTGATGATGGTCGCCGCCGACCTGTTGGGTGTCGAGCTGACGCTCGCCGAGCTGGCGCCGAGCGGCAAGGAGGACGGCCAGGCGACCGCCGAGATCGACGCGGTCCTGGCCGCAACCCTCAGCGAGGCACGGGCGGAGATGGAGAAGGCGAAAGAGGCGATTGCGAGCCTCGCCGATCTGCCGGAGGATCTGCGCCCCCTGAGGGACGTGCCGGATCTCTTGCACAGGGTGGCGGGTGCCCTGCGAATACTCAACGAGGGTGAGGTCGCGAACGCGCTCGACTTCATCGTCAAACAGGTGAACCTGGGGTATCTCTCCGGCGGGCGTATCCCGGTGCGCCCGGAATTGGATTTGCTCGCAGAATCCATCGCGGCGGTCGAGCTTTACATGGAGGGCCTGAATGCGGGTGGGCCGCACCGACCAGACCTGATTGGGCAGGCGCGTGAGGCGGTCGAGCAACTGGCGGAGATGATGGGCCCGGTGGAAGCCCAATCCGAAGCACACGGGGAAGGACCTTCCCCCGATGAGCCGGCCGTGGCGGTGGTCGAGCATGGTGAAGGGGAGTCGAACCAAGCACCCGCGGCGATCGATCCCGAGCTCCTGGAGATCTTCCTCGAGGAGGCGGAGGAGGAGCAGCGCACGGTGCGCGAGCAGTATGCTCGGTGGCGGCGCGACCAAGGGGACCAAGAGGCTCTGACCGTTTTGCGCCGTTCCTTCCACACGCTCAAAGGCAGCGGTAGGCTTGTCGGGGCCGAGCGGGTCGGCGAGTTCGCCGCCGCGGTGGAGGCACTGTTGAACGGCGTGATCGAGCACACCGTACCCGTGTCGCCGGCGGTGCTGAGCTTCATGGACGCGGCGGCACGTCTGGTCCCGGACCTCGTCGCGGCGGAAGCGGAGGCAAGACCATTCGAGGTACACGGCCTGATCGCGCGCGCGGAGTATCTGGTCACTGTACCCGCAGAGGCGGCAGAGGAAAGGCCGCCAGCGGAGATCATTCCGTGGCCCCTACCCGCAGCCAGGTCGGAGGCGCTGGCCGATGTGTCTCGGCCGGCGCCGGAGGTGGCAGAGGCAACAGAGGGGTTCTCGCCCGACGAGTTGGAGGTTCGGGCACTCGCAGATGCGGACGAAGAGCTCGTAGACATCTTCCGAACGGAGGCGCGTGAGCACCTGTCCGCCTTGCGCGACTATCTCGCCGCCGGCACGAGCGACGCAGCGGTTGGGCGTCCGGATGAGTCCGTCGTGCGGTCGCTCCACACCCTCGCGGGCAGCGCTCGCATGACGGGCGTCCGGTCTATCGCCGATGCCGCCGCACCGCTGGAGCGGCTCTTCCGCCGGTTCCTTGACAATGGAGATGCCGTAGACCCGGAGGCAGTGGATCTTTTGTCGCGTGCCGTCGAGGCAGTGGAAGGCCGGCTTGGCAGTCTGCCGCAAGGGGACGGCGAGATCGGCAGGCTGCGAGAGGTTGGTGAGGCCGCGACCTCGCTTGCGGAACCACCGGTGCAATCTGTGTCTCCAGGCGAGGAGACGTTCACCGAGACACAGACTGTCGAGCCCGAGGTCGCCGACGCAGACGCTACCGACGCAGACGCTACCGAGGCAGCGGTTCCCGAGGCAGCGGTTCCCGAGGCAGCGGTTCCCGAGGCAGAGATCCCTGAGGCAGAGATCCCTGAGGCAGAGATCCCTGAGGCAGAGATCCCTGAGGCAGAGATCCTTGAGGCAGAGATCCCTGAGGCGGAGGCGGCCGAGGCAGAGGAGCGCGAGGTAGAGATTCCCGAGACGGAGGCGCCCGAGGCAGAGACCGCGTCCGCAGAGATTCCGGAGGCAGAGGCGGAAATTCCTCCCTCGGCGCAGCCCGAGCCGGCTGCAGCGGTCGGGGATTTCCAGGAGCTGCCCGCAGATCGGGAGCTGGTTGGCATATTCCTCGAAGATGCACGGGAGATTCTCGACAAGCTCGATGCGCAGTTCCGCGCTCTGCAGCTCGCGCCCACCGAGTCCGCGCTTCTCGATGCCTTGCAGCGTCTGCTCCACACACTCAAGGGCAGTGCCCGGCTCTCTGGACTCGGCGCCATCGGCGATCTAAGCCACGCGTTCGAGTCGCTGCTTACGGCTATCACGAACGGCAGGGCACGGGTGGACGACGATACGCTGGAGCTCGCCCAGGCGACCCTCGATGCACTTTCCGACCAGATGGATGCGGTCGAGCAAGGTGTCCCGGTCCGCCGCGCCGGCCACCTGGTCGAGGCTCTTGGTCGGATCCTCGAGGGCGGATTGGCTGAGCCAACGACGGCCGAGCCGGCGGTGGCCGTCATGGTACCCGCGCCTCCGCCAGCACAGGCCGCCGACCATGCACAAGCGAAGGTTTCGGTCGAGTCGCCCGTGCCCGTCGCGGCCGCAAAGGCGGACACCCATGCCTCCGCGGAGGCCGCGGCTCCGCTGATCCGAGTGCGCGCGGATTTGCTGAATCGCCTGGTCAATGACGCAGGCGAGATAAGCATATACCGCTCCAGGCTTGCCCAGCAGAACGGCTTGCTCGGCTTTCGGCTCGGCGAGCTCGACCAGACCGTGAGCCGCTTGCGAGAGAAGCTTCGACACCTGGAGATCGAGACGGAGGCACAGATCCTCCACCGATTCCAACGCGATACGGTCGCTCCGGTTGCCGATCACGCGGATTTCGACCCGCTTGAGTTGGACCGCTTTTCCACACTGCAGCAGCTCTCCCGCAGCTTGGCGGAGACTGTGAACGACCTGATCAGCCTGCGCACTCTGCTCAGCGACCTTCAAAGCGATTCCGATGCGCTGCTGCAGCAGCAGGCGAGGATCGCTGACGACCTTCAGGACGGCCTATTGCGCACCCGGATGGTGCCCTTTGCCCAGGTCGTTCCCCGCTTGCACCGGCTCGTCCGCCAGACCGCTCATCAGACCCGCCGAGAGGCGAGGCTGGAAGTCTTCGGTCCGGAGGTGGAGCTCGATCGCAGCATCCAGGAGCGCATCGTTGCCCCGTTGGAGCATCTGCTTCGCAACGCGGTGGCCCACGGCATCGAGGCGCCCGCTGAGCGTGCGCGCCAAGGGAAATCGACCGCCGGAGTGATCACCCTGATGTTGAGCCGCGAAGGCAACGATGTGGTCATCACGGTTGCCGACGACGGTGCGGGGCTCAACCTCAGTGCCATTCGGCGACGCGCAGTCGAGCGTGGTCTGCTTGCAGGGTCGGCGGAGCTCAGCGACGAGGAGATCGCGCAGCTAATCCTGACGCCGGGATTTTCCACCGCAGAAAAGGTCACCCAGATCTCTGGCCGCGGAGTGGGCCTCGACGTGGTTAGCTCCGAGATCAAGCAGATGAGCGGCTCGTTTACGCTGGATACCCAGCCAGGACGCGGTACCAGCTTCACGATTCGTCTGCCTTTGACGCTGGCCATCATCGAGTCCTTGTTGGTTGCCCTGGGCGACGAGATCTTTGCCGTTCCGCATGCAACCGTCGAAGGGGTCTCTCGCATCGAGCGGTCGGAGCTCGAGGCTTGCTACAGGGGCAAGGGTAAGGATCTCTCCTACGCCGGGCACGAATTCCGGGTGATGTACCTTGCCTCCATGTTGCAGCTGCAGGCAGAACCAGATTTGGGCGAGCGGCGTTGGCTCCCAGTGTTGCTCGTACGTGCCGGCGACCAGCGCATTGCGTTCCACGTCGATCAGCTGATCGGCAGCGAGCGCATCGTTGTCAAACCGCTCGGGCCACAGCTCAGCAGCATCCCTTGGTTGAGCGGCGGTACCATCCTCGCGGACGGTCGGGTTGCCCTGATCCTCGATGTGATTGCCTTGATTCGCTCGGGGGCAGTGCACGAATACCGGCCACCTCTCTACGCGGTTGGACCTCAGGAGCAGCGGCAGGCCTGCGTGATGGTGGTCGACGACTCGTTGACGGTGCGTCGCGTCACGACTCGGCTGCTGCGCCGCCATGATATGGACGTGCTGACCGCCCAGGACGGTATCGAGGCATTGACCCTCTTGGAGGAACGCATTCCCGACGTAATGCTTCTCGACATCGAGATGCCGCGCATGGATGGTTACGAGCTGACGCGCCACATGCGGCGCTCGCCCCGGTTCAACGGCATCCCGATCATCATGATCACCTCCCGCACTGGCGAAAAGCATCGGAAGTATGCCCTGAGTCTGGGCGTCGACCGCTATCTTGGCAAGCCTTACCAGGAAGCCGAGCTGTTGGATGAGATAAGCGCCGTGCTGGCGGAGGCCGGATGATGAGCTCGAAGCAGACACTTGGGAGCGAAGTCAGGGGGGTGGTGCTCGACATCGGAGGCTTGGAGCTCCTGGTGCCCAGCGCGACCATGGCCGAGGTCGTCTACTGCGACGAGCCCAAGCCGCATCCCTCGGCGCCTTTGTGGCTGTTGGGCATGGTCACCTGGCGCGACAGGAAGGTTCCCTTGGTGTCCGTTCGTGCCGGCGGAGAGCATCCGCGCGAGGTCAGGCGGGGTCCCCGCGCGCGCACGGCGATCTGCTACTCGCCGAATCCTGGTTCAGCCCTGCCCTATGTCGGAATTCTTGCCGTTGGTCCGCCGCGGTTGACGGTCTTTCGTGCCGAAGCCATGCGTCCCGCGGAGTTGCCGCATGCGAACCCATTCGTCCTCCATGCCCTGACCTATATGGATCGTCCAGCCTGGATCCCGAACATGGATGCCATCGAGGCGGCCGTGCTGGATGCGGTATCGGCTTAGGTCGTCCGCGGCCTGCCCCAGAGGGGCGGAACATGGACGTATCCGGAAGGTGGTTAGCGTTATAGCTCGGTATTCCCTTAACGGCCGAGATCTCCCCACAATGCCTGCACCACCGCCAAGGCCGCGAGCGGTGCGGTCTCTGTGCGCAGGATGCGCGGCCCGAGGCGTACCGCGGTGAAACCAGCTTGTTGAGCACGCACGCGCTCGCTTGCAGCGAGTCCCCCCTCCGGCCCGACGAGCAGCGTCAGTCCGCGATCTGGCGCGGGGATGCCCGTCAAGGGGATGGCGCCTCGATGGTCAAGCAGCAAGGGGCAGATGTGACCGCGTTCGAGCCAGTCGTACAGGCGTGCCGGGGAGGCCAAGTCCGTGAGGCGTCGACGTCCGCTCTGCTCACTGGCGGCGATGACCACGCCCCGCCAATGCTGCGCGCGTTGCGCAAGTCGTGCGCCTTCGAGGCGTACAACGCTGCGGTCGGTGAACAGCGGCGTAATTTGACAGACCCCGAGCTCGACTGCCTTCTGGAGCGCGAAGTCCATGCGCTCCCCCTTGGAAATTCCAAGTCCGATATGTAGACGAAGCGGCGCGGGCGACTCCTCATTGCCGGGCGTCCCGATTTCTACGACGACGCCGCCGCGGCCAACTTTGGCGATTCGCGATGCGTAGTCACGCCCGTCTCCGTTGAAAAGCGTCACGGATTGCCCTGAACGGACCCGCAAGACCCGGGTCAAGTGTTGCGACTGAGCTGTGGGCAAGGTCAAGCGATTGCCTTCGCCGAGGCGGGCGTCCACGAAGACCCTGGTCAGACGCATCAGTCGGACGTTGCGACGTCCACGCCTTCCGCGACGATCTCAGCGAGCCATCGCAGCTGATCCGGTGTAATGACGTACGGCGGCATCAGGTAGATAACGTTTCCGAGGGGGCGCAGCAGAGCGCCCCGACGGAGCCCGTGGCGGTAGACACGCAAGCCGCGGCGCTCCTGCCACGGATAAGGTTCCCGGCTCGCCTTGTCGCGCACCATCTCCACCGCAAGGATCATCCCGGTTTGGCGTACCTCGGCGACGTGTGGATGCTCGGTCAGGGGCGTGATGGCGTCGGCCATGACCTGCGCAAGACTGGCGTTGGCCGTGAGTACCGCGTCTTCCTCGAAGATGTCTAGGCTGGCGAGCGCCGCACGACAGGCGAGGGGATTTCCCGTGTAGCTGTGGGAGTGCAGGAAGGCGGTGAGGTTCTGGTAGTCGTCGTAGAAGGCGTCATAGACCTCGGTCCGTGTGAGCACGGCGGAGAGCGGCAGGTAACCCCCCGTGAGGCCTTTCGAGAGGCACAGGAAGTCCGGAGAGATGCCCGCCTGCTCGCAGGCGAACAGCGTTCCAGTGCGGCCGAAGCCTACCGCGATCTCGTCGGCGATCAGATGCACCCCGTAATGGTCGCACGCGTCTCGCAACAGCCGGAGATACACGGGGTGATACATGCGCATGTGGCCCGCGCACTGCACCAGGGGCTCGACGATCACGGCGCTGACTTGCCCGGCATGCATGGCGAGCAGCGACTCCATATCCGCAAAGCGCCGTCGCGAGTACTCCTCCCAGCTCTCATCCGGATCGCGATGGAAGCAGTCCGGCGAGGGCGCCGTCAGGACGTCCATGAGGAGCGGCCGGTAGGTCTCCTTGTATAGCGAGACGTCTCCTACGGCGAGCGCCCCGAGGGTCTCGCCGTGATAGCTGTTCGACAGGGCTATGAAGTGGGACTTGTCCGGCCGACCCGAATTGCGCCAGTAGTGGTAGCTCATCTTGAGCGCTACCTCTACCGCACTCGAGCCGTTGTCTGCGTAAAAGACACGCTCGAGGCCGGTCGGCGTCACGGCGACGAGGCGCTCGGCGAGGCGCACGGCTGGCTCATGCGTGAAACCTGCGAGTATCACGTGCTCGAGGCGGTCGGCCTGGTCCCGGATCGCCGCGTTGATCCGCGGGTTGGCATGGCCGAACAGATTCACCCACCAGGAGCTGATCGCATCGAGGTAACGGTTCCCATCGAAGTCCTCGATCCACACCCCCTCGCCGCAGCGAACGGGAATCATGGGTAGGTGCTCGTGGTCCTTCATCTGGGTGCAGGGGTGCCACAGCACGGCCAGGTCGCGCGCGCTGAGCTCCGTGTTTCGCGACATAATGGTCATCCGTGCGGTCCTATGCCCCGCCGTCGCCAATACTGCGCCACAGGCCGATCGTGGGCAGGCCGGAGAGCGCCCTGAGGGCAAGCCTCGGGCACGTCGTCACGCGTCTTCTCCACTTGCCTCGCCCAGGAGCGCGAGGGTCTCGACGGCGATCTCGCGCACGTCGTGCTGCTCGTCGTCCAGTAGGCGCCGCACCGCGGGAATCGCACGCGGGTCGCCCGCCAATCCGAGGAAATGGCAAGCGTCCGCTCGAGTTTGGGCCGAATCGGACAGCGTGAGCTGCTCGAGCTGCGGCCGCACGGCGCGCAGTGGGTCGCGTCCAGCAAGCTCTTCCACGACCGCACTGATACCGATACGAACAGCCATCGGCGTCTCATCGTCGAGGGCGCCGAGCAAGTGTGTCAGGGTTCCCGGACATTCGCGGATGCGCCGCAAGACCTCATCGAGCCGACGATTCTCCAAGAGGTGCGTGTAGTAGGCCGACCAACCCTCTCCCGTCCTGGCATACTCCACCCAATCGGCGATCTCTGTCGGAGTGAGCCCCCCGACCAGCTCGAATGGCCCGATCCGGGTCCAGGGCACGGAGCGTACTCCGTGCCGGGCCGCTTCCGCAGGCTCTTCGGCAACGTTAACGACTTCGAGGCGAGCCAGCCGACCCCCCTTGATCATGCGCGCGAGACCCTCCAAGACTATCCCACAATGGGGGCAGGATGTCCCGATGAAGAGCAGGGCGTGGGGGGCTCGAGATTCGTTCATTGGCTTTGTCGCCGACTATCTCCGCTTTCATAGCCTAAACAAGCAGGATCAGCGGCGCAAAGTTTGGCACGGAGGCCGCCGCAGCGACCGCTGTAAACTCCTATGCCGCTGATTGTTCCATCAGAATTATCTAATAAACCAATTCTATGATCGCTGCCAGAAAACTGTTTTGACACTTGCGCTTGCGGGTCACTATTGTGGGCGGTTCGCGTGACCGGCCGCAGAAGCTAAACGGCCCACCTCAGACCGTGTCGCGCCCTTTCCTGCGCTCGGAAGTCCGGGCCGGACGCACACGTCAAGGACGACAGAGCAGAGAGTTTCGCCAGACTTGAGTCCGTTGGACCGGCTAGTCGCCGGGGCGTCACACGCCACAGGCGACAATCACGGCAGTGAAACATTTGGAGATCGAGCATCATGCCAACTTTTGTGCGTACTGATAAGTGCGATGGCTGCAAAGGCCAGGACAAGACCGCTTGCATGTACATCTGCCCTCACGACCTCATGAAGCTGGACAAGGACGGCTCCGACACCGGCTGGGCGATGAAGGCGTTCAACCAGGAGCCGGAGCAGTGCTGGGAGTGCTACTCCTGCGTCAAGATCTGCCCGCAGCAGGCGATCGAGGCCCGGCACTACGCCGACGTCGTGCCCATGGGCGCCTCCGTACAGCCTCTGCGCGACAGCGACTCGATCATGTGGACGATCAAGTTCCGCAACGGCAACATGAAGCGCTTCAAGTTCCCGATTCGTACCACCCCCGAAGGCTCCATCGATCCGTACGGCGGCAAGCCCGCAGCGGACATCTCCAAGATCGGTGAGGCGGGTTACTTCACCCTGGGCGGCGTCCAGAAGCCTGGCGATCCCAGCGAGCTGATTCGTAAGTGAGCGCTCGACGGCGAAGATAGCCAAGTCCAAATAGAGATTCAGAGGTGTTTCGAAATGGCAGGAGAATTCGGTAAACCGGAAGTTGTCGAAGAAGAGGTCGACATCCTCATTATCGGCGGTGGTATGGGCGCCTGTGGCGCCGCGTATGAGATCGGTCCGTGGCTGGAAGCGGCCAAGAAAGAGGGCGTGGACCTGAAAGTGAAGCTGGTCGACAAGGCCGCCGTCGACCGCTCCGGTGCCGTGGCCCAGGGCCTGTCCGCGATCAACACCTATATCGGCTCCGAGCAGGATCCGGCCGACTACGCCCGCATGGTCTCCAACGACCTGATGGGCATCACCCGTGACGACCTGACCTACGACCTGGGCCGCCACGTCGACGATTCCGTGCATCTTTTCGAAGAGTGGGGCCTGCCCATCTGGAAGCAGCCCGGCGACGAGGGCAAGGCCCTGGTTTACGGCGGCAAGCCGGTGCGCTCGGGCAAGTGGCAGATCATGATCAACGGCGAGTCCTACAAGTGGATCGTCGCCGAGGCCGCGAAGAAGGCCCTGGGCACCGAGCGCATTCAGGAGCACGTCTTCATCGTCAAGCTGGTGAACGACAAGAACGACGCCGATCGCATCGCCGGCGCCGTCGGCTTCTCGGTGCGCGAGAACAAGGTCTTCGTCTACAAGCTCAAGGCCTGCCTGCTGGTCGCCGGGGGCTGCGTGAACATCTTCCGTCCGCGCTCTGTCGGTGAGGGTATGGGCCGTGCTTGGTACCCGGTCTGGAACGCAGGCTCCACCTACGCCATGGCCGCTGAGGCCGGCGCCGAGCTCACCATGATGGAAAACCGCTTCGTGCCAAACCGCTTCAAGGATGGTTACGGCCCGGTCGGCGCCTGGTTCCTGCTCTTCAAGGCCAGGTCCATCAACGCCTTCGGGGAGGTCTACCTGGAGACCAACAAGGAGCTCCTCAACGACTTCCCGCCCTATGGCCAGGCCAGGGTCCCGGCGTCCTGCCTGCGCAATCACCTCATGCTGAAGGAGATGCGCGAGGGTCGCGGCCCGATCTGGATGGACACAGTCACCGCGCTCAGCAAGCTCGCCGAGACCATGACCCCGAAGGAAATCAAGCATCTCGAGGCCGAGGCATGGGAGGACTTCCTCGACATGTGCATCGGACAGGCCGGTGTCTGGGCGGGTGAGAACATCGAGCCGGAGAAGAAGAACTCCGAGCTGATGCCCACCGAGCCCTACCTGCTCGGCTCCCACTCCGGCTGCTGCGGTATCTGGGTCTCGGGTCCGACTGATCTGGGCGCCCCGACCTCCGAGGATCACGCCGAAGCGGGTAAGATCCCGGCGCACCTGCCCAAGGGCTGGAACTGGGGCTACCGCTCCATGACCACTGTGAAGGGTTTGTTCACCGCTGCCGACGGCGTCGGCGCTTCCGGCCACAAGTTCTCCTCCGGCTCGCACGCCGAGGGTCGCCTGGCGGCCAAGGCCATGGTCCAGTTCTGCATGGACAACAAGGATTGGAAGCCTGAGCTCGACGCATCCGTGAACGAGTTGGTCGAAGAGATCTACCGCCCGGTGCGCAACTACATGGAGCACAAGGACTACACCACCGCGATCGACGTGAACCCGCACTACATCACGCCGAAGATGCTGCAGTTCCGCCTCCAGAAGATCATGGACGAGTACGTAGCCGGTGTCTCCACGATGTATCAGACCAACGCCCACATGATGGCGGTGGCCGAGCAGAAGCTTGAGATGCTGAAGGAAGACGCCTTGAAGATGCGCGCGAAGGACCTGCACGAGCTGCTCCGCGCGTGGGAGAACTACCATCGCATCCTCACGGCCGAAGCCCACATGAAGCACATCCAGTTCCGTGAGGAGAGCCGTTACCCCGGCTTCTACTACCGGATGGATCACAACTACGTCGACGAAGAGAACTGGAAGTGCTTCGTCAACTCCATCTATGACAAGAAGGCCAAGACCTGGACCTGCTTCAAGCGCGCCCACGTCGATCTGGTCGACAAGTCCAAGCTCTTCAAGTAAGCCGACGGCTTGCTGAAGATCCAAATCCGGGCGCCGCGAGGCGCCCGGTTTTTTGTGGCCTGCCGAGTCTCCGTTATGCTTCGACGGTTTCTAACTACGACGAGCACGAACGACGCGTAGGATTTCAACGGCGTACAGTCCACAAGCTTGTTTAGACTTGGCGTCGCCCCCAGTCAGCCCGCATGCTGATCGGCCTCTGCCGCGTCGTATCGGGGACGCGGCCGGAGCGGACTGTCGATAGGTTCAGGCGCGCCTTCATGGAGGCTTGGGTCCCGCCGCGGTTAGCCCTTCCCATTGTTTTCGCGGTCTTACCAACGGGCAGGTGGGGGCCGATCAGTATGTCGTTTCAGTCGATTTCCGGGGGCGTCAGGTACCCGGAGGAGCGTTCCGATGACAGACCAAGAGCCACAGATCCCTTTCCAGAGCGCCGTCAGGCCAGAGGCCCTCGACGACGGCACCGAGATCAGGTTCCGCTGCTACAAGGGTATCTCCTGCTTTAACGTCTGCTGCAAGAACGCAGACGTGACGCTTGCACCCTACGACATCGTTCGCCTCACGCGACGCCTAGGGATGACCTCGACGGACTTTCTCTCGAAGCATACGGTGCCGTTCCAGATGGACGCTGACGGCACGCCCGGGGTCAAGCTCAAGACCACGGACGAAGGGGCCTGCCTGCTGCTCGGGGACGGTGAGGGTTGCAGCGTCTACTCAGACCGCCCCACGGTCTGCCGCTACTACCCTGTAGCCCTGCTCGCGCTGCGGGAAAAGGGCTCACCCGAGGCCAAGCAGCAATACTCTCTGGTCCGGGAGTCCCACTGTAGGGGGCACGACGAGGAGAGAAGGATTTCGATCGCGGAGTATCGCGCGGAGCAGAGGTGCGAGCTCTACGATGACCTAAATAGTGAGTGGTACCAGCTGATCCTCAAGAAGAAGTCCGCCGGGCCCACGGTCGGCCGGCCCCCACTCCAGAGTCTGCAGCTCTTCTTCATGGCCTCGTACGATCTGGATACCTTTCGTCGCTTCGTGCTTAGCGACAAGTTCCGCGCTACGTATGTCTTGCCGGAAACCTTGTACGCGGAGGTGAAAGAGATTGATGAGGCGCTCCTCAAGTTCGCCTTCCGTTTCCTGCGACAGGTCCTGTTCGGCGAGCGCTCCATCGAAGAGTGCCCCAATGCGTGGGAGCGGCGGGTAAACGAGCGCAAGGAGGTATGGGATGCGCGCCGTCGGATGGAAATCGGGCGCCGCCAGGAGGCGGAGGACGAAAAGTACAGCGGCTGTGGCGATACCTACTGTGGGGATAAGTAGGTCCGGCCAAAGCGGCCCCAGAGCCGAGGCATGCGGGATGGGATCCGAGCTTGAGGAGACGTGGCGTCGGGCTGCTGGCGATGAGCCGCCCACAGCCTGGGCCCGGGCCTCTCGGCAACTTCAAGTAGCTGCCAGGACGGCGTTCCGCCTCACCAAGACGCGGCAGACTTGGCGACACCCTCGAGCATTGCCGAGATCTCGGACATAGCCGGGCTGGTCGCCGGATCTTCCTGCGGAATCACGCGGTGGGCTACGTAGGTCTTCCCGGGCTTTCCCGGGAGCGTGTAGATCGCGATGACGAAGGGGCAGTTGACGATGCGGCCTGGGTCCTCTGCCATCATCTTTCGGGATAGCACGGCACTGCAGAACTCGATGGATTCCGCGCGCTCGTAGATCTTCCCCTTCAGCCCCAAGTCCTTGCCAGTACGGTCCAGCATATCGCTCAGGTGCATGATGTTATTGATGAACATGCCGCGTTCCTGGATCGCGAGCTTGGCTGCCTCCATGACGGTCCCGAAGTCGCTCTCGCTCTCGTACACGGCATAAGTGGAGTCCGCGGGGACGACCCGCACGGAGACCGAGAGCAGCAGTGCAGCGGCGGTGCGGAGTACGGGCGACACGGTTCGTTCTCCTTCGGTAGCTTTGCTCCAGACGGATCATAGCACGTGTCCGCGGCTGCCTTTTTCGCCAGCGCATCCTGCGGGTGGCACAATGGGCGTCCGGTGAGGAGGGCGCTAAATGACGCAGTACATCGGTATCCTGACCGCCGGGGGAGACAGCCCCGGTCTAAACGCCGCTATCCGGGGAGTCGGCAAGGCCGCTCTCGGCCACCACGGCATGGAGGTGATCGGCTTCCGTGACGGCTTCCGTGGTCTCGCCGAGAATCGGTCCCTGCGCCTCACCAGCGACACCCTCGCGGGCATCCTCACGGTCGGTGGCACCATCCTCGGCACCAGTCGTGACAAGCCCCACCGCATGCTGGTAGGCGGCAAGAAGCAGGACATGACGGACGCTATCGTGGAGAACTATCACGCGAACCACCTCGACGCGATCGTCTGCCTGGGCGGCGGGGGCACGCAGAAGAATGCCCTGCGGCTCAAGCAACGTGGTCTCAATGTGATTACCCTTCCCAAGACTATCGACAACGACGTCTATGGGAGCGACGTGACCTTCGGGTTTGATACGGCACTCGGCACCGCTACGGAGGCGATCGACCGCCTCCACAGCACCGCCCACAGCCACCACCGGATCATCGTGGTAGAGATTATGGGGCACCGCGTCGGTTGGCTGGCGCTTGGGGCCGGCATCGCCGGCGGGGCGGACGTAATACTGATTCCGGAGATCCCGTACGAGGTGGAGCTGATCGCTCAGGCCATCCGGCGACGGCTTCGCTCCGGGCGCAAGTTCAGTATCGTCGCGGTCGCGGAGGGCGCCATCTCGGTAAAGGAGGCCGCGGCGCTCGACGCGGCAATGGAGCGGGAGGCCGATGCCCAGGATAAGGGGCCGAAGCAACAGGCAAAGGCGGAGCGCAAGGCGCTAGCGGCCAAGCGAGGCAATCACACCCTCGAGCTGGCCCGACGCCTGGAGGAGCTGACGGGACTCGAGTCACGGGTTACCATACTCGGGCATCTCCAGCGCGGGGGTACCCCGTCCGCGGCCGACCGCCTGTTGGCAACTCGCCTCGGCAGCGCCTGCGCGGATCTGATCCACGACCAACGGTTTGGTGTCATGGTGGCCGCCCGCGGCGAGGGCTCCGAGCCTGTGCCCTTGGAGGACGTCGCCGGGCGGTGCAAGCTGGTCCCGATGGACCATCCCTGGATTCTGACGGCGCGTCACGTGGGTACGAGCCTGGGCGATTGAAGACGGCTGCCAGCCTTCAGCCAACAGTTTCCAGCCTCTGGCTGGAACCTCCGAGCCCAACCGGTTTGTGATCGGTCCCTGGCCCCGGGTTTGCCGTCGGGTCTGGATGTTGGAACAACGGGCGTTAGACTCCCTGTCTGCTGGAGGGCTGACCGACAGCCCGCGCGTAATCTATACTTTTCGTCGGGATAGATGGATCCCGATCAGCACAACCATTCATCATGAGGAGAAAATAGATGAAGAAGCTTTGGCTGATTGCTGCGGGCGTTACGCTTGCCGGTGCCGCCGCCCTGGCGACGATGCCCGCGCAGGCCTTCTGGGGTGGCAACAACTGGGGCGGCGGTGGTCCTTGGTACGGCGGTCCCTGGTATGGTGGTCCCTGGTACGGCGGCTACCCCTACTATGGCGGTTGGGGCTATCCCTACGGCGGCTGGGGTTACCCGTACGGTGGCTGGGGCTACCCCTATGGCGGTTGGGGCGGCTACCCGTATGGCGGTTATGGTTATCCGCTCTACGGTGCCTATCCTTACGCGGTAGCCCCGGCGGTCGCCGCACCGGCTGCACCGGCGACATCCAAGTCCGAGAAGTAAGCCCCTTCACGAGAGCGGCGGGATGAGGAGTGTCACCGCCGCTCATGACAAAGGGCCGGCTCGCCGGCCCTTTCGATTTGGTCAGTACGGAACGGAGGCCGGGTAGTCGCGAAAGGGCGCCACGGGATCGAAGGGCGGCGGCGAAAGCAAGACATCCCGGAGGGGCCATGCCGGAGCTGGCACCTCGCGCTTGCCATAGGCCTTGAGCTCTGCGTTCATGGTGGCGATTTCTTCGGGCGGCGCCATCCAGGCTGCGGCCGCGATCGCCTCCTGCTGGGTCTGGACGGCCTTGCTGAAGTCGCCCATGGCGGCCTGGGCCAGCGCGAGGGCTCGTAAGTGAGGCGGCATCGGCTGCGTGAGGACGAGCTGCGAGGCAACTTCTAACGCGCGCGCCGAGTCCCGCACCTGCGGGTCCGTTGATGCCGCCAACAGTCGCGCCAGGGCATAGCGGAGTTGCAGATCGTCCGGATGCTCTGAGCTCAGGTCACTGAGCACCTTCACGATCCGAACCTCCGACTCGCCCGCCCTGCTCCTCGCCACGAGCTCCAGCAGTCGGGCCGGCGGAATGTCCTTATCCACCGCGAGGGCGGCACGATAGCCCGTGGCCGCATTGGCGTAGCGCCCGGCCGCAAAGTCCAGGTTCGCGAGATAGAAGTAAGCACCGGCCTGCTTCGGATCGAGCTCCAGGGTCCGGCGGTACCACTCTGCCGCCTCGTCGTCGTGCCCCTGGTCTTGAAGCAGCACCCCTTGGAGGAAGTTGGCCAGGACCTCGTTCGGATCGGCCGCCAAGGCCGATGTCAACTCTTTTCCGGCCTCGTTCTTGTTGCCGATGAGGTAGAGAACGCGGGCGTGGCTCACCCGCGCGGCGACATTGTCCGGCGCCACGGCGAGCCCTTCGGCGAAGCGGGTGGCGGCGGTCTCATAGTCCCCCTGTCTCACGGCGTAGATGGCCTTTTCGAAGGCCGGGACCGAGCGCTTCGCTGCACTATGAAGCTGATCGAGCAAGGGGTCCTTCGCATCCGGGGTGCCGACCTCGAACTGTCCCAAGTGCTTCCGAGCCAGCACGTTCTGGCCCAGCGCACGGTAGGCCTGCGCCAAGGGGTAATGCACCCCGGTGGCGCCGGGGTCGGCCGCCAGGGCTTTTTCCAGGTGAGCAACCGCATCCTCGTAACGGTGCTCCAGGTTGTCGATCTGGCCGAGGTAATAGTTGGCCGCGACGACGAGCCCAGGCTCGTCGGCGATCTTCTCCAGGGCAGTGCGCGCCTTCGCGAGCTCGCTCAGGTCCAGCCATACCTTCCCGAGGCGTAGATAGAGCGCCGGGTAGCTGGGATCGATCGCCTTTGCGGTTTGCAGATAGTCGAGCGCGCGATCGGTCCTTCCCGCCATCATCGCCACGTAGCCAGCGTAGTATGGCCAGCGAAACTCTTGGGGCTGCACGGATTGCGCGTTGCGCAGGCAGGTATCGGCCTGCGCCTCCACCTGGGTGAGCACGAACAGTGCCCCTAAGTGGCCGTATGCAGCCGCGAGCAAGGCGGTATCCGCCTCGGGGGCGCGGAGATACTTCGCGACCTCGCGCCGCGCCTCGCTGATGGCCTGCTGCATCAGGGGCTCCGCTCCGCTCACATCGGACTCCGGTATAGCGATCAGTCTTCCCTGCCACTGCGCCGGGAGCTCAGACAAGGCATCGGCCCAGACCGGGAGAGGGGCGACGAAAATCCACAGGATCAGCGCACCCCTCCGGGCAAGCTTGGTCCTCATTGTCCCGCTCCTGCGCCCTGCTCGACGACGAGGGTCGTGTCGACGGTCGTCGGTACAACCTCCTGCGTGCTGCCGTCCGGCCAGTCGATTTGCAGGCGCTGGGCGCGGCGGAGCGGACCGAGCCCGAAGGTCACGGGCAGCTCTACTTGGCACATGTAGCCGCGGGTGGGCATGACCTCCCGGTAGCGCGTTGTGCCTCCGGCCGTGAGGGCGAGGCGGGCGCCTATGGCGTCCGTGTTAGGCGGCCGCCCGCGGAGCTTCACCCGCAGCCAGTGATGCCCCGTGTGCTGGTCGTTACGAAAGAGCGCAGGGCGACGGCCGTTCTGGGTGATGAGCACATCCAGGTCGCCGTCGCCGTCGATGTCGGCATAGGTGATTCCTCGACCCACCAGGGGCTCGGCGAGATCGCCCGTGTTCCGAGCCAGGGCGAAGCGGCTGCGGCAGTCCGCGCCGCAGCTCCAGAAGAGCTGGGCGGGCTGGGCGTAAGTCTGGCTCTGCTGCACCTGGTGGATCTCGCTCTCCAGGTGGCCGTTGGCGAGCAGCAAATCGAGGCGACCGTCCAGGTCGTAGTCGAGGAACAGCAGGCCGAAAGTGAGCGGAATCCGCGATGGCCCCAATCCATCCAGCACACCCTCGTCCACTAGGGGCGGACGCCCGTCGGCGGTGCTGTACAGCGACGCCATTTCGTTAGCGAAGTTCCCCACGGCGATGCCCATCTCCTGGTCGTCCCGGTAGCGGGCAGCGTCCACTCCCATCGAGGAGGTTGCCTTACCGACACGATCGTAGGCCACCCCTTCGAACACCCCGACATCCTCGAAGCTTCCGTCGCCCTTGTTGTGGTAGAGGAAGTTGCGCACCGTGTCGTTCACGACCATGAGGTCGAGCCAGCCGTCGCCGTCGTAGTCTACCGGAACCACGCCGAGCCCCTTACCCACCGGGTGGCCGGACACGGGATCGAAGACCTTGACACCGGCCTCCGCGGAGACGTCCGCGAAGTGTCCATTGCGGTCGTTGCGGTAAAGGGTGTTGTTGGTGCCCACGAAGTTTAGGGGTGCCCCGTAGGCGCGTCCGAGGCCGGTCAAGCGGAAATCGATCTCGAGGTCGACCTGCCGCGACCATTTCACATAATTGACGACGAAGAGATCTAGATCCCCGTCCTTGTCATAGTCGAAGAAGGCCGCGCTCGAGCTCCAGGTGTCCTCGCCCCCGGCGACGCCGGCTTGGTCGGTCACCTCTTCGAATCGGCCGCTTCGGTTGCGGAACAGGTGGTTCCCGTTGAGGCTCGTGATGTAGATGTCGTCCCAGCCGTCACCGTCGTAGTCGCCGGCGGCGACCCCCATACCGTAGGTGGTGAAGGCGAGCCCCGCGTCTTCGGTGACATCCTGGAACTGGCCCTTGCAGTCATTACGGTAGAGCGCTTGGCGAGGCTGCGCGCGCCCGCCCTCATGGCCCTCCCAGTAGCGGGAATTGACGAGGAGCAGATCCTGGCAGCCGTCGTTGTCGTAATCGATGAAGGCGGCGCCGCTGCCGATGGTCTCCGGCATCAGCCGCTCCCCATAGGCGCCGTTGACGTGCACGAAGCCGATGCCGGCTGCCTTGGTGACGTCCGTAAAGTGGACCACAGGGGGACCGTCGGCGGCCGGCGGCTCGACCACCTTGGGAGCCTGCACCTCCGCGTCCACGAGGGGCGCGGGCGCCTCAGGCTTGCGCATCGCCCAGTAGATCCCGGCCCCAGCGGCGCCGATCAGGGCAAGAGCGCCGGCGGAGTACAGAAACGCGCGGCGGATGACCGCCTCGCCCCTGGTGAGCTCGGACCGCCTCTCGTCGTTCATCTGCCTGCCAACGTCCTCCCATCTGTGCCCGGTTTGGTCGACTCCGCCGCACGCTCGAGCGGCGGCTTAAGGGCGTAGACCGTGATCGCCGCCGCCGCGTGATCGGCGGCGGGATTGCGGCTGCGGTGGAGCGTCACGGCCCGCTCCACCGCGTTGTCGTCGCGGCGATACCGCTCATGCAGCTCCCGCTCTCGCTCGGCGAGATCGCCTTCCCCGAGGTTTGCGCAGACGAGGCTCAGGTTGTAGTGGGCGGCGGCGTTCTCCGGGTCGATCGCCAGCGCCTGCTCCAGGCGCTGGCGCGCACGATTGAGATAGGCGACTCGGGTCGCGCGGCGGGATGCGCCGCGCTCTTGACGCGCCCGCTCGAATAGCGTGCGCCCGAGCTCGTTTAACATGTTGTAGTCGCGGCTGAAGTCGAACCCGCGCTCGCGCGCTGCCTTAAAGCGGGTTCTTTCCAGTGCCTGCAGGCTCTCGATTGCAGCGTCGAGGTTGCCTAGGTCACGGTCGACGAGGGCCGAGTACCAGGCGAGGGTCCAGGGCGGGGCAGGAGGATCGGCGGCCGCCGCCCGCCGCAAGGCATCGGCGGCCTCGTCGAGCCGGCCCTCGCGGTAGAGGACCCGCGTCAGGTTGAGCGGACCGTCCGCGCGGCCGAGAGATTCCACCTGCGCGAAGGCCAGCTCTGCCTGACGCGACTCTCCTTTGCTGCCCTCGCGCAGCAGTCCGATGCCGTAGTCGTTCCAGCGCTCCCACGCGGGAATGTCCCGGTTCTGCGCAGGGGCAGGTGCGCCTCCTGCAAGGGGCAGAGTGACGCTGTCAGTTGCGAGAGTGGTGACTGGCAGGTCGTTGTGACGGAAGGCCGCCCCCTCCACATGCCGATAAAAACGGGTGTCGAACTTGCGGTACTGCACGGCGGCATCCACACTGAGAGGTCCCACCACGTTCTCAGGGATATTCAGGGCGTAATGCACAACCGCTGCGGCCCCCGGCGGGATCTGGTGGTTGTAGAGGGCGACGAAGATGTCCTGGGCGTTGCGTCGGTCGATACGGTTCCCGTCCCGGTCCAGCAGGTAGGCGTTGAGGAAGTAGGCCCAGGGGTCGACGCCGCCATCACCGCCCAGCGCTCCGGAGCGGCCGATAACCCGATCTCCCGCGCGCACCGCTAGGTCGACCCACAGCTCGTTGGAGTCCGCAGTCCCCTGGGTGAGCTCGTGACCCACCCCCAGCGTGCGTACGACCACCTCCAGCAAGTAGGTTGCGCCGGGCACCAGCGCGGGAAGCTCGGGGCGTAGGGGGGCGTGCAGCTTTCCTTCGATCTTACCCCCCTCCTTGAGGCCGAAAATGTCCACCCGGGCGGCACGGCCCATGGTATCGAGGCGCGATGCGTTCTCCTCCGCCGGATACCCGAGCATGTATGGGACCGCCGTGTTGGCGGCGGCGAACTTGTGGTCGTGCACGCTTAGGCGTCCGTCGCCGGCGAGGTCGCGCGCGGCGGGATCGGTGGCCGACGCGCTTGCCTGCATGTGGCAGTCGGCACAGCCGGCCTTCGCCTTTGGCGGATAGTAGAAGCTGTCGACGCGATGCCCAGACACGCCGCTCATGAGAAAGCTGTCGTAGTGGTTCTGACCGCGCAGCCACCGATAGTGGTTGAGCTCCGGCGGCAAGTGCACCTTGTGGCAGACCGAGCAGAACTCGGCGCTGCGGTGCACCGGCTTGAGCATGGTCTCCTTGTGGAAGGCGGGCTTCGCCTTGATCAGCTGGTGACTGACTGCCTTGAGGAATCGGTTTTCGCTGAAGGCGAAGGGGTAGCGGGGGGGATCGATCAGTGTATAGTCGCCGTTGCCGAGCGGTCCGTTGACGGTGGTAATGGCATGGCAGACGAGGCAGGTTATCCCCGCCTGCGAACCAGGGTCGGACGCCGCGTCATAGGCGGGATCGTCGAAGCGGCCGGAAAACAAGGGCACGGGGTCGTGACAGGCGGCGCATAGCCGTGCCGCCTGCACGTTGCCGTCGCGCCCTTTGAGAACCTCTCGCGTATCGTCGATACTGAAGCGGTAGGCGGGGTTATTGAACGAGCTCAAGCGGTGCATGCCGCGCGCATGCTGCGCGGCAATGTCTGCATGGCATTCCGCGCAGGCCGCGTCCCCCATAAGGTGCTGCGCAGGTACGGTGCTTGTCCCCGAAATACGTGCCAGCGCCGGTGCGAATTCCCCTTCGAGCCGACTCCCACTCGGTCTTTCGATAAGGTGCAGGCCAAGTGCAGCCGCGGTCACGACGACCGCGGCCGTCGCCCACCGGGCACCTTGACGCCAGCGCAGGCGGGGGCCCGCCAGCCGGTGGAGGACGAAGAGCCAGATCACGGCGAGCGGGGCGAGTATGTGGACCCAGTAAGCGATGGCGCGCGTCTGCGGATCGTTCACCTCGAAGAACCCGAAACGGGTCAGCAGAATGCCGGATACAAACAGGAGGATTCCGCTCACGTAGAGTCCAACCCCGGCCCGGACCGCGTAACGGTTCGGCCTGGGCCAGGCCCGGCGCAGGTGGAGCGCACCGAAGACCAGGGCAGGTACCAGGAGCACCAATCCTAGCGCCAGGTGGCCAAGGAACATGAGCAGATAGAAGTAGTCTTGGACCGTATCGTCGACGATCGCTTCCGCGGCAGTGACGCTGACCAGGTACAGGGAGTTGACTGCGAGCAGGCCGAACAGGATCAGGACCGCGGTGAGCAATCGCCGGAGCCCTGGGATCAGGACCGCTGGGAGGGGAGGGCGCTCGGAACCGGAGGCGCTAGACATACTCGAACTCATTCGAACCTCGAAGAGCTACATCACAATTCTAGTGGATTTGGATCTCCTTGGCGCAGCCAACCAGGCTGCACCGAACCCTCTGAGCATCACCCGTCTCGGCCTGCTGGTGCTGGCCTGGGTCCTCTACTTCGGGCTGCACTCCCTCCTGGCGTCCCTGACTCTCAAGCGCTGGGTCGCGCACAGGCACGGCTGGTGGATGCGCGGCTACCGGTTGTTCTTCAATACCGTGGCGGTCCTGTTGCTGGTGCCGCCACTGGCTCTGACGTACGCGGACCCGGGTCCCTGGTTGTGGCGGTGGTGCGGCCTTGGCTGGTGGGTGGCGAACGGGCTGGCCGTGATGGCTCTCTTGGGCTTCGTCTGGTCGCTGCGTTGGTATGACGGCGAGGAGTTCTTGGGGTTGCGCCAGTGGCGGGCGAACCTCCGGGTCGCAGAGGACCAGGAGCGCTTCCGTCTTTCGCCCTTGCACCGCTATGTGCGCCACCCCTGGTACAGCCTCGGCCTTGTCCTGGTATGGACCCGGGATATGAACCTTGCTCTCCTGGTGTCGGCGGTCGTGATCACGCTGTACTTCATCATCGGCTCGCGGCTGGAGGAGCGCAAGCTTCTCGTCTATCACGGCGAGGTTTACGAGCGTTATCGCCGGCGGGTTCCGGGCCTCGTCCCCTCGCCGCGCCGATTCCTGACGCGGGAGGAGGCGCAACGTCTTGTCGCTGTCGACCTGGTCAAGAGGCAGAGCTGAATCAAGGCAACGCCGTTGTCCCCTGAGGGACGGCGGATCGTGAACGTATTTGGTATGCGAGCCAAAGAACCCCGCCGAACGGCGGGGTTGCCTGTGCGCTCTACGCTCAGACCGGATTGGATGCGGTCTGCTCGCGGCTCAGTATTTTCCCAAGGGTCTGAAAGCGGGCGCCGAGCTCCAGTCACGCGAGGTCGAGCCGGATGAGCCGGAGTTCCAGTCGCGAGGCTTGGAGCCTGAGGTCCAGTCCTGAGGCTGTTTAGACGGCTGGCTGGAGCCCCAGTCGCTTGGCGGCGGAGCTGACGGCACCGCCTGTTGTTTGGCTTCGAGCTGGTCGAGCCTCCGTTTCAGGGCATCGATCTGGGCATCTCTGACATTCGAGGAAGAAGACGAGGATGATGACTTAGCTTGCGGTGCCTTGGGTGCCACCGCCGCAGGTGCTGGGGGCGCGGCGTACCTGGGCAGTCCGCCGTACGGGCCATAACCGCCCCAGGGCCCGCCGCCGTAAGGGCCGCCCCAAGGTCCGCCACCGTAGGGACCGCCTCCCCAGGGCCCACCCCCGTAGGGCCCGCCACCATAAGGCCCATAATCGTCGTCGTACCGGTCTCCGTTGCCGCCGCCCATCCACTTGCCCGGGTTCATCATGTCCCCGAAGTTGATCGCTTGGCTGATCGGGCTGTACGCGAGCGCGGCGCCGACGACGCCGATCGAGGCGAGGGTGGCGAGGAATCTCAAGGGTCTGTCCGACATGCAAAGGTCCTCCTGTGGAAAATCACGCTCTGATGTGGCGATATGGTCTCGTGGTCTCTCAATCGTCAGCGCGAGGTGCGCCACTTCTTCGGTTTCTTACACATTCGATGTGCTTGGGTCAACAGCGCCCCGGTGCGCACTGGCGCCGCACGGGTACCCTTATCCAGCATGCTCATGGGCATGATGATGGCGGCTATGGGCGGACTCCGCGGCAATGCCGTGAAGGCGGGCGCCGTCCGGCTGCACCGCCGGTCGGGCGGTGACACCGCGTTCCTGGCGCTGGCGCTGCCGGTCGAGCTCCGCGCGCAGCCAGGCGAGCCAGGGCTCGACGCCGTCCTTCTCACGGGTAGTGGTCGTCAGGAAGGGGACCATGCTCGCCAGATGACGCAGATGGTTCTCCGCCCGCGCCGGACTGAACTCGGTCAGGTACGTCAGCAGGTCCGCCTTGGTCAATAGGACGAGGTCGGCGGCGCGGAACATGACCGGGTACTTGGCGGGTTTATCGTCGCCTTCTGGCACGGAGAGCAGCGTGACGTTGCAGTGCTGTCCCAGGTCGAAGCTCGCTGGGCACACCAGATTGCCCACATTCTCGATGAACAATAGGTCGATGCCGCGGAGGTCCAGGCGATGCAGTGCGTCGTGTACCATGTGGGCGTCCAGGTGGCAGGCGCTGCCGGTGGAGATCTGCACCGCATCCACGCCCTGCGCCCGGATGCGCTGTGCGTCGTTCTCCGTTTCGAGGTCTCCTTCGATGACCGCGATCTGGACTTCGGGGCGCAAGGCCGAGATTGTTGCCTCCAGCAGGCTGGTCTTCCCCGCCCCGGGGGAGGACATCAGGTTGATCGCGAGTACGCCCTGCCGGTCGAAGTGTTCGCGGTTGTGGGCGGCCTGATGATCGTTGTCTGCCAGGAGACTCTGCAGCACCGTCACGGCTGCGCGGCCGTCTTCGGTGTGGGCGTGCCTGCCGTCCGCCTTGACCAGGTGCTCGTTGCCAGGGGTGATGTTGCAGCCGCACGTGTCGCACATGACATTTTCTCCAAGTTTCGGCGATCTCCGCCTGTAGGCATATATGGCCTTCTACTATAGCAGGCTCGCCCCATCGCCCGTGTCGGCTGGCGCCATCACTCGGACTCGTCCCGGTCCGGAACAGTGAGCTCCAGATGCGCAAGCAGCATTTCGTCGCCGCTGATAAGCCTGGTCCTTACGCTTCCGCACTGACCGCAGACGAGCCGGTTGGGTGCCGTGGCGGTCTCAGCCCCGCATTCGCTGCATTTAATCCGCAAAGGCACGGTCTCGATCTCGAGGGACGCATCGGCAGCGACGGTGCCGGCTGCGGCGAGGGGATAGGCGTTCTCCAGGAGCGGGGCCTCCACCCCTGACAGGGGGCCGATGCGCAGCACGATCCGCTCCACCCGCGTTGCTCCGTGCTCGCGCGCGATGTCCTGGACCTGATCCAGTAAGGCTAGGCAGACGGAGAGCTCGTGCATGGCTCAGGCTTCGAGGTAGGTATAGCCGTAGAGGCCGGCCTTGAGCTCGACAAAATATTGCTCACGCACTGCCCGCTCCAGGCCCGCCTGATCGAGCTTGCGGCGATAGCGCACGAGCAGCGTGCGCGGGTCGAAGTGCACGTAGCTCAGCAGCTCGTCCGCGGAGTCCCCGCGCTCTGGCTCCAGCAGCCGGTAACCCTTGTCGGCCTTCGCGTCCAGCTCGACGTTGACGGCGTCGGTATCACCGAACAGGTTGTGGATGTCTCCGAGAATCTCCTGATAGGCCCCCACCAGGAAGAATCCGAGGAGGTAAGGCCCCTCGGCCGCCTCCGGGGCGTGGATCGGCAGGCTCGCCTCTATGCCGCCCTCGTCGACGTAGTGGCTGATGCAGCCGTCCGAGTCGCACGTGAGGTCGTGGACGACGGCTCGCACGCGGGGCTCCTCGTCCAGGCGTTGGAGGGGGACGATGGGAAAGATCTGGTCCAGCGCCCAGATGTCCGGCAGGGACTGAAAGACGGAGAAGTTGCAGAAGAGCTTGTCCGCCATAAGGGCATTCACCTCGTCGGACAACTCGCGGTGGGCTCGGACCCCTGGATTGAGGCGCGTGGCCAGCGCTCTGCAAGTCGCAAAGAAGAGCTCCTCGGCCCGTGCGCGGCCGGCGAGATCCATGCGGTCGTGCTCGAAGCGATCCCTGGCAGTCGCGAGAAGGGCGCGCGCGTCCGCGTAGACCTCTTGCGGCGGGGCGTCCGTCGCGGAAGCGAGCTGACGGGCGAGGTCGTTGAGCAGCTCGTCGCCCTCGTCTGCCTTGGCGGCAACAGCGAGGCCGCCCGCCTGCTCGCGATCGATCACGTTTGTGATCAGGACGGCGTGGTGGGCGGTCATCGCGCGGCCGGATTCGCTCACGATGTGCGGCTCCGGCAGTGCGTGACGTCGGCACTCCTCGGCGAGGGTCTCCACTACTGCTTGGGCGTATGCCTCGAGGGAATAGTTCACGGAGCAGAAAGAGCGTGTTCGTGTGCCCTCGTAGTCGACGCCCAGGCCGCCCCCCACGTCCACGGTCGCGAGCGGTGCACCGAGCCGACGCAGCTCCGCGTAATAGCGGACGAGCTCCCGGAGGCCGGCCTTGATGTCCTGGATGTTGGGGATCTGAGACCCGAGGTGGGCGTGCAGCAGCTTGAGCCGGCCGAGCTGGCCGGCGGCCTCCAGGTCTTTGACGAACTGCATGACCTGATTGGCCGAAAGGCCGAACTTGGCCTTCTCGCCGCCGCTGCTCTGCCAGTTGCCGGCCGCCGCGGCGGCAAGGCGTACCCGTACCCCGAGCAGGGGCTCGATATCCAGACGCTCGGCTTCCTCCAGGATCAGGGGCACCTCCGAGAGCTTCTCGACCACGATGTGTACCCGCATGCCGAGCCTCCGCCCGATGAGCGCGAGGCGGATGTACTCGCGATCCTTGTAGCCGTTGCAGATCACCAGCCCGTCCGGGGCGGAGAGCGCCAGCACCGCCATGAGCTCGGGCTTGCTGCCGGCCTCAAGGCCGGAGCCACCCTCGCGCAGGATCTGCTGCACCACGCTGTGCTGCTGGTTCACTTTGATTGGGTACACGGGCTCGTAGCTGCCGCTGTATCCGGTCGCTTCCCTCGTGCGGGCGAACGCCCGACGCAGCGAGCGCACGCGATCGCGAAGGATATCGTTGAAGCGCACGAGCACCGGGAACGCCAGCCCCTCGTCGCCCAGCCGCTGGGCCAGTGCGGCAAGGTCGACCTCGATGTCGCGCGCGGGATCGGGCAGTGCGCACAAGTGGCCCGAGGCGTTGATGCGAAAATAGCCTTCCCCCCAGCGGGGAATGGCATAGATGCGTTCACAGGTCGCGGCGGGAAGGTCCAAGCTGAACGTCTCGTTCTAATGCGCGAATGGAGGGCAATCGGGTGGGCGGCTCCGACTATTACAGCCGCGCCGAAATCCCGGCGACTACACGATTCTCTTCTCGGGTGTCGGTGTCCCGGGGTTGGGTTACGGGCGTCGGGGGACGCCGTGAATACCTCCATGTAGCTTGACGGCAGCATCCGTGCTGCCGACACCCCCGTCGCCCGCAACCCAACCCCTCAGGCTTGAGCCGAAAGGTTGCGGCTGATAGGTACCGCGTTGTTACCGGCACTTCGGTGCCTTTCTATTAGTCGGACACCGTGACTGCACTCATGGCCAAATGCCTCGCTGCAAGGTCACCCGCGCCAGGCGTTCCATGGTCTCCACCAAGGCGGCCGTGCGCAGGTCCGCGCATAGCGCCGTATCGGTGCAGTCCGCGGGGAAGCTCCGCCAACGCGCGACGACTCGGTCCGTCGCAGCGACCATGTGCTCGCGCAGTCGCCGATTGATCTCTTCTAAAGACCAGCTGTGGTGCTCGTTGTTCTGCACCCATTCGAAGTAGCTGACGGTCACACCCCCTGCGTTTGCCAGAATGTCGGGGATCACGGGGATGCCTGCCGCGTGCAGCAGATCGTCCGCCTCCGGCGTGACCGGACGGTTGGCGCCCTCCACGACCAGGCGGGCGCGCGCACGGCGGGCGTTTCCGCTGTGAATCTGGCCCCCGACGGCGGCGGGGAGGAGGATGTCGCAGTCGAGCGCAAGCAGGTCTTCGTTGGTAATGCTGCGGCTGCCGGGCAGGCCCACCACGGTGCCCTCCTTGGCCTTGTGGGCGATCACCTGCTGCAGGTCCAAGCTGTCGTTGTTCGCGGTCATGATCCCGCCACGGGAGTCACTGACCGCTACGATGCGTGCCCCCTTTTCTCGAAGCAAGCGTGCCGCCACGCTGCCGACCTCGCCAAAACCCTGAATGGCGACGCGGGCACCTTGTAGATCTGGCAGATGGGGCAGCCCAGCCAGGGCGAGAAAGCGCTCGGTGCAGTACACGGCTCCGCGGGCAGTGGCCTCGTTGCGGCCCTCCGATCCACCCAGGTCTAACGGTTTTCCTGTGACCACCGGTAGATTGTTTCGCCCCAGGTGCATGTTGTCGTAGGTGTCGAAGATCCACGCCATAGTCTGGGCGTTCGTGTAAAGGTCGGGTGCCGGGATGTCCGTGTTGGGGCCTATGTTGTCGCCGAGCTCGGCGATGTAGCGGCGCGTAAGCCGGCGCAGCTCCCCCTCAGTGAGCTCCTTCGTGTTGCAGGTCACGCCGCCCTTGGCGCCGCCGAAGGGGACGCGCACCAGGGCGCACTTCCAGGTCATCAGGGCGGCGAGGGCCGAGACCTCCGCCAAGGAGACCTGCGGATGGTATCGGATACCACCCTTGCCTGGGCCGAGGATGCGGTTGTGCAGGACGCGATAACCAACGAAGTTGCGCACCGATCCGTCGTCCATCTCGATCGGTATGTTGACGGTGATCGACCGCCGCGGCAGACGCAGAAAGTCGACCAAGCCCGGCTCGATGTGTGCCAGATGTGCCCGCGCCCGAGCGAACTGCTCGCGGATGATGAGCTCCGGATCGAGCTCGGTGCTGGGCGCGGCGGCTGCGGCTTTCGTGTCCGCTCCTTCATACGGGTTCGCCGAGTCTGCCACGATCGTCACCTAGCCGATTGGGTGCGGGGTGACTGCATCCATCCGCCAGATATCGCGATTGTATTCCCCGATGGTGCGGTCCGAGGAGAAGTGGCCGCTGTGGGCGGTGTTCAGGATGCTCATGCGCGTCCAGCGCTCTTCGTCCCGATAGGCGGCGGCGGCCCGTTCCTGCGCATCGCGGTAGCTCGCGAAATCTGCCGCCGTCATCCAAGGGTCATGCGAGTTGCGGATGGAGTGGATGATCGGGTCGAAGATGCCCGGCTCGAACTGGTTGAAGTGACCGCTTTCCAGAAGACTCATAACCTCCAGGAGCGCCGAGTCACCGTTGATGATGGCGTTCGGGTCGTAGTGGCCGCGCTTCGCCTCCACCTGCTCAGCAGTCAGACCGAACAGGAAAAAGTTGTCCTCTCCTGCTTGGTCGCGTATCTCGATGTTGGCGCCATCGAGCGTGCCGATCGTGATGGCGCCGTTCATCATGAACTTCATATTGCCGGTGCCGGATGCCTCCTTGCCGGCGGTTGAGACTTGCTCTGAGAGGTCAGTTCCGGGGGCGATTACCTCCATGAGGGATACGCGGTAGTCGGGCACGAAGGCCAGCCGGAGAAGCCCTTCAGTGTCGGGGTCACCATTGACCACGCGTGCGACGTTGTTGACCAACTTGATTATCAGCTTGGCCATGGCATAGCCGGGAGCCGCCTTACCGCCGATAAGCACGCAGCGTGGCGTCCAGTCCTGGGTGTCGCCGCGCTTGATCCGGTTGTACAGGTGGATCACGTGCAGGACGTTCAGGAGCTGGCGCTTGTATTCGTGGATGCGCTTGACCTGGACGTCGAACATCGACTCAACAGCGAAGGTCACGCGGCAGTCGCGGGCCACGAGTTGTGCCAGACGTTCCTTGTTGTCCTGCTTCATTGCCCGCCAGCGGTGGCGAAACATCGGTTCATCGGCGTATGGCGCGAGGTCCTTCAGCCTGGTGAGGTCGCGCACCCAGCCGTCGCCGATGGTCTCATCCATCAGTTCGCGCAGCCCTGGGTTGCACAGTGCGAGCCAGCGACGGGGAGTGACGCCGTTGGTCTTGTTGTTGAACTTGTGCGGCCAGAGCTCATAGAAATCCCCGAACAAGCCGTGTGTGAGCAGTCTGGAATGGAGCTCGGCCACGCCGTTGACCGAGAAACTGCCGATGATGGCGAGATAGGCCATGCGCACCTGGCGCTCCCGCCCTTCCTCGATCAGCGACATTCGCCGCTGACGCTCCAAGTCTCCTGGCCAGCGCGAGGCGACCTCCGACAGGAAGCGGGCGTTGATCTCGTAGATGATCTGCAACAGCCGCGGCAGCAGCTGCTGGAAGAGCCGTACGGGCCAGCGCTCCAATGCCTCGGGCAACAGGGTATGGTTCGTGTAGGCCATGGTGTGCGTGGTTATGTTCCACGCCTCATCCCATTCCAGGTGATGCTCGTCCAGCAGCTGCCGCATGAGCTCGGCGACCGAGATGGCGGGGTGGGTGTCGTTGAGCTGGAAGCAGTTCTTTTCAGCGAAGCGGCCGAAGTTGCGCCCGCGCAGCCGGATCCACTCCCGGAATACGTCCTTGATGCTGGCACTGGCGAGAAAATATTGCTGGCGCAGCCGCAGCTCCTTGCCACTCTCGTTGGCGTCGTTGGGGTAGAGCACCATGGTGATGTGCTCTGCGTGGTTCTTCTGCTCGACGGACTCGGGATAGCTCCCCGCGTTGAATTCGCCCAGATCGAACTCGTCCGTGGCGGCGGCCTTCCACAGGCGCAGGGTATTGATGGTGTTGTTGCGGTAGCCCGGCACTGGGATATCGTAGGGCACGGCGAGGACGTCCTGGGTGTCGACCCAGCGCACCATGGTGCGTCCAGAGGGATCTCGGAAGAACTCCGTGCGGCCGCCGAACTGGATGCGCTGGGTGTACTCCGGGCGCTCCAGCTCCCATGGGTTGCCCTCGCGCAGCCAGTGGTCGGGCTCCTCGACCTGATAGCCGTTCTCGACGAGCTGGCGGAACATGCCGTATTCGTAGCGGAGTCCGTAGCCCTTGACCGGCAGCTGCAGTGAGGCGCAGCTGTCGAGAAAGCAGGCCGCCAACCTGCCGAGACCGCCGTTACCCAGGCCGGCGTCGGGCTCGGTTGCGGCGATCTCCTCCAATAACAGGCCCAGTTCGAACAGGGCCTGCTCAGCCACGTTGCCAATCCCCAGGTTCAGCATGGCGTTGCTGAGAGTGCGGCCCATGAGAAATTCCAGCGACAGATAGTAGGTCCGCTTGCAGTCGGCCTCGTCGTGGGCATGACGAGTCCTCTTCCAGCGCTCCATCAAGCGGTCACGCATGACAATGGCTAACGCCTTGTAGGGGTAATAGGTCGAGCGGCAGTCCCGATCGCGGCCGAACGTGTGGGCGTAATAGCGCTTGAAGTCCTGGGCCAGCCCCTCCGCGTTCATCGCGAGCGGCGGCTGGTCGAACAAGCGTTCGTTGGGATGGCTCTTGTGCAGATCGTCGAAGGGAGACATGAAAACCGCCAAGTATTTTAGAGTTTGCTGAATTACCCCAATCGACCATATTAGCGCGGAGTCCGCGACGGACCAAACGTCCAGCTGGGCCAGATTTGACAGATATGGCCTAATGCTCGGCTGCCAGCTCGGATGGGATCAGTAATAGACTGCGGTAACTCGCCAGTGAAGATCGCGCAGACGCAGGCGTACTCGGGTGGGGTACCCGGTTGCCGGCCCGATGCGTACCCGAAACCCATCGGGGGCGTCGAAGAAGGCGTAGGAGACGTCGGATAGGAAGCCGTTCTGGTGGCCGGCCGAATTCGCGAGCAACCGCCCGCGGACCCAGTCAAGGGTGACGAGGTGCTCGATGGCGTCGCTGCCATCCGCGGCAATTCCTGCCTCGAGCCAGCGGATGAACGGGTCGGACAGGGGGCCGATGGCGCTGTCTGCGTCCTTGTTGAGCTTCCGCATGATTGCGCTACGCACGGCAGGGAGATCAACGAACGGAGCGAGAGCGGCGGGATCCGCTTGCGAGGCCGCCTGATCGACCCGCCACAGGACCACGTAGGGCCAAAGGAGAAAGGCGAGGAGGATTGTCGTGGTCAGTCGCAGGGTGTAGCGCAGGGTCCGATCGAGGTGCGGACGGCGTGCGCGTACAACGGTCAACGTGTGGCGACGACGGGCGAGGCGCATCATCCGCAGCGCGCCTCCTCCCGCTCCAGCTCCTCGCCTGCGTCGAGCCAGGCGCTTTCCGTCTCCTCCAGCTCCGCGTCCAAACGCCGCTTTTCCTCGAGGAGCTCAAGCAGCCGGGGCTTTGCAGCTAGCTCGTAGAGCGCCGGTCGCGCGAGGGCCTGCTCCAGGTCCTCGCGGCGGACGGCGAGGGCGTTGAGACGTGTCTCCAGTGCCTGGACGCGGTGCTTCAGGGGCTGCAGGTGTCGACGCAGGTCTGCGCCCCGGCGCCGCTGCTCCTTGCGGGCGGTCTGGACCTGCTCCGGGGACCGGTCAGCCGTGGAAACCCTTGTCGTCTGCCGGTCGGTGAGCCACGAGCGGTAGTCGTCGAGCTCCCCCGGAAAGGGGACTACCTGGCCGTCATCCACGAGCAGCAGCTCGTTGCTCGTTAGCCGAAGGAGATGGCGGTCGTGCGAGACGACCACCAGCGCACCCTCGAATTCCTGAAGGGCTTCGCTCAGGGCATGACGCATCTCTAGGTCGAGGTGGTTGGTGGGCTCGTCGAGCAAGAGCAGGTTCGGGCAGCGCCAAATCAACAGGGCCAGCGCTAACCTTGCCTTCTCGCCCCCGGAGAAGTTTGCGACGGATTCCAGGGCCTTGTCGCCCGTAAAGGCGAAGCCGCCGAGAAAGTCTCGCAGCTCCTGCACCTGGTGATCGGGGGCCTGGCGCAGAAGATGGTCTAGGGGGCTTTCATCTGGGCGCAGCTGGTCCATCTGGTGCTGAGCGAAGTAGCCTACGCGCAGCGCCTGAGCCGGGAGCCGACGGCCGGCGTTTAGCGAGAGGCTTCCGGCAAGTGCTTTGATCAGGGTCGATTTGCCTGCGCCGTTTGCTCCCAGCAGGCCGATCCGGTCTCCTGGACTCAGACTCAAGTTGACGTCCGCGACGATCGTCCGCTCGCCGTACCCGGCCGCTGCGTCCTCGAGGCGGAGTAGCGGATGGGGCAAGCCTACCGGCTCGCGGAACGCAAATCGGAACGGCGTATCCACGTGTGCGGAGGCGATGAGCTCCATGCGCTCCAGTGCCCTGAGTCGGCTCTGCGCCTGGCGCGCCTTGGTGGCCTTGGCGCGAAAACGCTCGACGAAGCGGTGAACGCGGGCGATCTCCTGCTGTTGGCGTGAGAATGCTGCCTGCTGCTGTGCGAGGCGCATCGCCCGCTGGCGCTCGAACGCGGTGTAGTTGCCGGCGTACAGGACCAGGCGGCGGTTGTCGATGTGAAGGATGTGCCCCGCGATGGCATCGAGGAAGTCGCGGTCGTGTGAGATGAGCAGCAGCGCTCCGGGATAGGTGCGCAGCCAGCCTTCGAGCCAGATGACTGCATCCAGGTCGAGATGGTTCGTGGGCTCGTCGAGGAGCAAGAGGTCCGAACGGCACATCAGGGCGCGGGCAAGGGCGAGCCGCATGCGCCAGCCGCCGGAATAGCCGTTTACCGGTCGCCGCTCTTCTCCCGGCGCAAACCCCAGGCCGTGAAGTAGTCGAGCGGCGCGGCTTTCGGCATCGTAGCCGCCGATGGCCTCGAGACGCCCATGCAGCTCGGCCTGACGCAGTCCATCCCCCGTTCGCTCTGCGGCCTGGAGCGCCTCCTGCACCTGTCGTAGCTCCCGGTCGCCGTCCATCACGAGCTCGATCGCCGGGCGGTCGCCGCTCGGCGTCTGCTGGGCAACGTGTCCGAGCGTCCATCCAGGCGGCCGCTGGACGTCTCCCGCATCGGCGTGCACCTCACCGCGAATCAGTGCGAGCAAGCTCGATTTGCCGCAACCGTTAGGGCCAACGAGGCCGGCTTTCTGCCCCGGATAGAGCGTGAGATCGGCACCTTCGAGGAGTAAGCGGCCGCCCCGGCGAAGGCTCAGTGCACGCAGTGTCAGCATCGGGGTGGCTGGCTCGCTGCCGCTTCCAGTCAGTGGAACGTACGACCGCGGTCCAGGCGGCGATAGCCGATGGCCTCGCTCAGATGGGAGGTCGTGATGGCATCGCTGTCGACCAAGTCCGCAATCGTACGTGCCACCTTAAGTACCCGATGATAGGCGCGGGCCGAGAGGCCCAGCCGCTCAAGCGCTTGGGTTATGAGGAGCCGTCCGGCACCGTCGAGCCCACAAGTGCGCTCAACCTCGCGGGGAGTAAGGGCGTGATTGGGCTTTCCGGCGCGCGCAAGCTGGCGCTCTCGCGCTGCCTCTACCCGCCTGCTCACGCATGCACTCGTTTCTGCTCGGGAAACCTGCTCTCCGCTCAGTTCTGCCGGCGGCAGCCGCGGCACCTCCACGTGCAGGTCGATGCGGTCGAGTAACGGCCCCGAGATCCGGGAGCGATAGCGGGCAACCTGCTCCGCTGTGCACCGGCATCGGCCGCCGGGATCGCCGAGGTAGCCGCACGGGCAGGGGTTCATAGCGGCGATGAGTTGGAACCGGGCGGGAAACTCGGCTCGGCGCGCGGCCCGTGAGATGTGGATACGGCCGGACTCGAGCGGCTCGCGGAGGACCTCCAACACGCGGCGGTCGAATTCCGGCAGCTCGTCGAGGAAGAGCACGCCGAGGTGAGCCAGGGAGATCTCGCCTGGGCGAGGGTTGCTGCCGCCCCCGACAAGGGCGACCCCGGAGGATGTGTGGTGGGGTGAGCGGAACGGACGCTCTCGCCAATGTGTCGGATCGAACGGCTCTACTCCGCCGACCGACCGCACGGCCGCCGTCTCCAGGGCCTCGGCCTCCGTCATCGCGGGAAGGATGCCGGGAAGACGGCTCGCGAGCATGGACTTGCCCGTCCCCGGCGGGCCGATCAACAGCAGGCTGTGCCCGCCCGCGGCGGCGATCTCGAGCGCCCGCTTGGCGTGCTCCTGACCCCGAACGTCTGCCAGGTCCGGATAGTCGGTGGCGACTGCCGCTTCCTCTGTAGGCTCGAACCGATTGAGCGTCGCCATGCCGTTCAGGTGCTCGCAGACCTCGAGCAAATGCTCGGCGGGATAGACGGTCAGATCGCTGACCAGGGCCGCCTCGGGCGCATTCTCTCTCGGCAGAACCAGTGCCCTGCCGGCGTCGCGCACGGCGAGCGCCGCGGGTAGGACCCCGGTAACGGGTCGCAGCCGACCCGAGAGGGCGAGCTCTCCGAGCAGCTCGATGCGGTCGAGGGCCTCGCGGCGCACCTGTCCCGAGGCGCCGAGGACCCCGACTGCGATGGGAAGGTCAAACCGGCCGCCCTCTTTGGGGAGGTCCGCCGGGGCCAGATTGATGGTTAAGCGCCCGACGGGAAACTCAAAGCGGCCGTTGAGGAGGGCGCCGCGGACCCGGTCCTTGCTTTCCTTCACGGCCATCTCGGGGAGGCCGACGATGTTGAGCGCGGGCAAGCCGTTCGCGAGGTGTACCTCGACGGTCACCGCCGGCGCATCGATCCCGTTCCGGGCGCGGCTATTGAGAACGCAGAGACTCAACGGTGGCTTTTCGGGGTCGAGGCCTTGCTCCTGGCCGCCGACCCTTTGCGGGGTGCGCTGATCTCCAGACGGCGCTCGAGCTCCGCTACCTGGGCCCCGAGCGCTTGGACCTTTGCGCGGGTGCGCGCAAGCACGGCCGCCTGGACATCGAATTCCTCCCGCGTCACCAGGTCGAGCTTGGCGAGTCCGGCTTCAAGGGTTGCCCGCAGGTTACGGCCGACGTCTTCCTGCAAGGTCTGCAGACCTTTCGGAACGCTGTTGGCGAGGTGTTGCGTGAGCTCGTCCAGTGGGTTCGGCTTTCGCATGCTTACCGTCTCCGAAAGGATTGATGCTGTGTCGACATTATAAGGGCGCCTCGGACGGCCGTCTGTTCCGATGATCGCACTCTATTGGTGCGTCATTGGACGGTCGTCAGGGACAGGCGCCTCACGATGGTGCGCCCGATCTGTGGCACCTCAGCAACAGTTGCCGTCGAACCGTTGTCTTTTGTGCACATGAGTAATTGGCACGCCACCTGCTTAGCTTAGGCCGGATCACGTTGGGGTCCAAGCCGGGCGCATGGTTCCCCTAATTCTTGTCCAGAATGATGAACATAAGCCTTGAGAGGTTCGAAGATCATGAAAACACGACATTTTGCAATCGCCGGCGCGGCTTGCGCCCTGCTGGCTGCATCGCTTGGCAGCATGGACGCGGCATTGGCGGATTCTCCCCACTCCTTCAGCGCCAATATTGCCGGTACGACCAACTACATGTTCCGCGGCATCAGCCAAACAGGGAACGGTCCCGCTGTACAGGGCGGCTTCGACTACGAGTACAAGCCATACGGCCTCTATGCGGGAGTGTGGGGATCCAACGTGAAGAGTGCCGGCTTCGGCGGCGCAAGCATGGAGCTGGACATGTATGCCGGCTGGAAACCCACCTTGGACAAGCTCAGCTTTGATCTCGGGTACCTTCGGTATCAGTATCCCACCACGGACAATACCGACAATAACACCAACGAGTATCACCTCGGGGTGAGCTACGACTTCACGTACCTGGTGCCGTCCTTCACTGCCAACTACAGTGACGACTGGTTCGGAACCGGCTCGTCCTGGTACTACGACTTGAGCGTGGACGTGCCCTTGCCTTACGACGTGACCCTCTCCGGGCATTACGGCTGGAGCCAGTTCGACAGCACGCTCGACAACTATCAGGACTGGAAGGTCGCGCTGTCGAGAGACTTCTACGGCTTCGGATTCGAGCTCGCCTATGTCGACACCTCTTCCATCGACAAGTCCGTCAACTGCGACAACGTCACCTTCAAGTGTGACGGGACCGCGGTCTTCACGGTCTCCAAGTCCTTCTGAGCAAACTCAACCGGAGGCCGGGTCTGGAGCTCGGCCTTCCCCTCCAACCATGGAGCCATCGAGATGAAGTTAATTTCAGCCGTCATCAAACCATTCAAGCTGGATGATGTCCGCGAGGCCCTAGCGGACATCGGCGTTTCCGGCATCACCGTCATCGAGGTGAAGGGCTTCGGTCGCCAAAAGGGTCATACCGAGCTCTACCGTGGAGCCGAGTACGTCGTCGACTTCCTGCCCAAGATCAAGGTCGAGATCGCAGTCGACGATTCCATGGTGGACAAGGTCATCGAGGCCATCTCCGGCGCCGCCCGCACCGGCAAGATCGGTGACGGAAAGATCTTTGTCTTCGACCTCCAGCAGGTCATTCGCATCCGCACCGGCGAAACCGGCCCGGACGCGCTCTGACAGACGTATTGAAAAAGGATCGACACAATGAGAAACCTCGACACGAGACGCCGCCTGGTATCCGTCCTCGGCGGTCTACTGACGCTCACCCCCCTCCTCGCCTTCGCGGAAGATGCCGCGCCCAAGCTGGACAGCGGCGACACGGCCTGGATGATTACTGCAACCGCCCTGGTGCTGTTCATGACCGTGCCGGGCCTGTCTCTCTTCTATGGCGGCCTGGTGCGCTCGAAGAACGTGCTATCGGTCCTCATGCAGTGCTTTGCCATCACCTCGATGGTCACCATCCTCTGGGTAATCTACGGATATTCCCTGGCTTTCACCGACGGCGGCGGGCTGCAGGCCTGGGTCGGCGGAGCAGAGCAATTCTTCCTCAAAGGGGTCAGGGCCGATACTGTTAACGGGACCATCCCCGAGAGCGTCTTCATGACGTTCCAGATGACCTTCGCCATCATCACCCCGGCGCTGATCGTCGGTGCCTTCGCCGAGCGCATGAAGTTTTCTGCGCTGATGTGGTTCATGGGCCTCTGGCTTACCATCGTCTACCTGCCGATCGCCCATTGGGTCTGGGGCGGCGGCTGGCTCGGCGAGATGGGCGTGCTTGACTTCGCCGGCGGTACCGTCGTCCATATCAACGCGGGCGTGGCCGGGCTGATGGCCGCCCTGATGCTCGGGAAGCGCAAGGGCTTTCCCACCACCGCGATGCCGCCCCACAACCTGACCCTGACCGTGATGGGCGCCGGCATGCTCTGGGTCGGATGGTTCGGCTTCAACGCCGGCAGTGAGCTCGCCGCCGATGGCGTCGCCGGCATGGCCCAAGCAGTAACCCAGATCGCGACGGCGGCGGCCGCCCTGGCGTGGATGTTCTCGGAGTGGATGGCCCACGGTAAGCCGAGCGTCCTGGGTATCGCGACGGGCGCCGTGGCGGGATTGGTCGCCATTACGCCCGCGTCGGGCACCGCGGGTCCCATGGGGGCTATCGCCATCGGCGTTGCCGCCGGCGTCCTCTGCTTCCTGGCCTCCACCAAGATGAAGCGGATGTTCGGCTACGACGACTCGCTGGATGTGTTCGGCGTACACGCCATTGGCGGTATCGTCGGGGCCATGCTCACCGGTGTCTTCGCCGACGCCACGCTGGGCGGTATCGGCCTCGCGGAAGGCGTCACCATGGGCGCACAGCTGGTGAAGCAGGCCATCGGAGTGGGCGCGACCCTGATCTATACAGCGGTAGTGAGCCTCATCATCCTCAAGGTGGTCGATCTGACCATCGGTCTGCGTGTCACCGAGGAGCAGGAGACGGAGGGTCTCGACCTCGCCCTGCACGACGAGCGCGGTTACATCATCTAACTCGCTCCTTCGCGGCGGCTGGCGTACGCCAGCCGCCGTTCTCTTTCCCTCTCCCCTCTTGCATGTCCTCAAACGCGGCGCCGACCCGTCTTCCGCCGGTGACCCGGAGCCAATTTCCCCGTCAGCCGCATCCTACAGCAACTGCTTGTGCGTTCCGTCGCACATAGGCTTGCTGCCGCTGCGTTTACATCCGCACAGCCAAACCTTCTCCGCCGCGGGCAACTCGACCTTGAGGGGTGCGAAGTCGGTTCCTTGGTGAGATCCATCGCAAAACGGCTGGTTCCCGGAGCGGCCACAGGCGCACCACCAGTAGGTTCCGGCATCGAGCTCCAGGGCGTAGGGGGCCTTCTTAGGGCATTCTGGCTCTTGCATTTGGGCAGTCTCCTTTGTCTTGAAGGCATAATACCAACCGGGCGCCTGCGTCTAGAAGGACAAACGCCTCGTTCGGTGCAGCCTCTTTAGCAACGACGACGAGATCTGTTCAGTCGGTCGGTGATACAAGTCCGCGACGGAAGAATTCGGGTTGGGCCAAAGCAGCGCGGTGGATATCGCGGTTGTAGTAACGGGTCTCGAAAGGCCGTTCGTCCGCCGCGCGCTCGCGAAAGCCCTCGATCATGCGGTCTCGGCTGGCCATCGTGGCACTCCACCAACCGGACGGATAGATCACCTGAGGGAAGAAGAGTGTGGTCACATCGGCGAAGCCGACCCCTTGCATGGCTGCGTACATGGAACGCAGGATCTCCACGTGGTAGAGCGGCGACTCGCTCTGTTGCACCAAGATGCCGTTGGGGGCTAACGCCTCGAAACAGTCTGCGTAGAACTCACCGCTGAAGAGTCCCTCGGCGGGACCGACGGGGTCCGTGCTATCGACAATGACAATGTCAAGACTCGCCGGCGCCGCCTCGCGCACCCAGCGAATGCCGTCGTCGAACAGCAGCCTGGCCCGCGGGTCGCCGTTTTCCGACGTGAGCTCCGGAAAATATTTCTCCGCGAGTCGCGTGACCCGTTCGTCGATGTCGATCTGGGTCACTTCCTCGACCTCTGTGTGTTTGAGGACCTCGCGCAGAGTGCCGCAGTCGCCGCCCCCGATGATGCAGACCCGCCGCGGTGCATCATGGGAGAAGAGGGCCGGGTGGGCCATCATCTCGTGATAGAGGAAGTTC
Source organism: uncultured Gammaproteobacteria bacterium (assembly GCA_963824085.1). Classification (GTDB taxonomy): domain Bacteria; phylum Pseudomonadota; class Gammaproteobacteria; order Chromatiales; family Chromatiaceae; genus JARRNE01. Next base: position 177,494 of record CAWGNT010000023.1, on the reverse strand, counting down.
TCGCGTGCACTCAGCATAGTGCAGCCGTCGATCACCATGAGATTCCCGAAGCCGGCCGTGTCGTAGATCTCGATGGTCTGATAGGGGGTCTGCTCCTCGTGGAGCTTCGCCTTGATGCGCAGCGAGAAGGCGCTTCCGTCCTTGTCGGCGATTTCGGTAAACCAGTCGTCGCGGTCGAGCATGAAATAACTCCCTGGCACTGAGTCGAGCGTGGAATTATCTGCATCGTCGGTGGCCTGCCACAACCGCAGATTCCGATTGTCGGGCCGAGGGCGAAAAGCATTGGGCGAGCGGCGCGCGACGCGTACCCAAGCGCTCGTGTCTCGCTGCGGGGTAGTCGTATCATTCGCACCGGCTATGGTCACCGCAGGTTGCACACGCGGCGATCTCGGGCATATACACAATGCAAACGGCATTCTCGCTTCTTGGCTGATGAGCGAGGGAGTCAGCACCAGGGGGTCTGCCGGCAGGCCTTCAGGACAAATTCACGGCGTCCGCCGGCAGGCGCAAACCGGCCCCATAAGAACGAAAACCCAAATGCGAGCGGTATAGATTAACGATGTCGAGTGAACGGTCAGTGTTTCGGATATGACAGATCAGCGATACCTGAATCGGCTCTGCGACCAGCTCGCCGGGCTGCGCCACGACCTCCACGCACATCCGGAGACGGCCTTCGAGGAAAAGCGCACATCAGGTGTCGTGGCCGAGTACCTGACCAAGCTCGGGCTCGTCGTTCATCGCGGGCTTGCCCGCACCGGCGTCGTCGCGACCTTGACTCGGGGCGAGGGCGCGGCGATCGGCCTGCGGGCGGACATGGATGCGTTGGACATGCGCGAGCGGAACGAGCTGTCCTACGTCTCGCGCTACCCCGGGAAAATGCACGCCTGCGGTCACGACGGCCACACCGCCATGCTGCTGGGTGCGGCCCGTTACCTGGGGGAGCGCGGCGGCTTTCGCGGGACCGTCCACTTCGTCTTCCAGCCCGCTGAGGAGAACCTCGCCGGCGGTAAGGTGATGGTGGAGGAAGGGCTCTTCGAGCGCTTTCCGATGCAGGCGGTTTTCGGGCTGCATAACTGGCCGGGGCTCGAGGCAGGGCACCTGGGGACGCGGCCGGGCCCGGTGATGGCGGCGGCCGACTTCTTTGAGCTTCGATTGGAAGGGGTGGGAGGCCATGCGGCTTATCCCCACAAGGCACGCGATCCCATCGTCGTCGCCGCCCAGATCATTGGCGCGTGGCAGACCTTGGTGAGTCGCGCGACTGACCCACTGGATGCGGCAGTGGTGAGCGTGACGAGCATCCACGGCGGCCACTCGGGGAATGTGATCCCCGCCGAGGTCACACTCGCCGGTACGGTTCGAAGCTTCCGCCCGGAAGTCCAGGCGACCCTGGAGGAGGGGATGCGGCGGATTGCCGAGGCGATCGCAAGTGCCCACGACGTCGCGGCGGAGCTTTCGTACGAGCGCCGTTACCGGCCCACGGTCAACAGCGACCGAGAGACCGCGATGTGTCTAAGGGCAATGGAGCGTACGGTGGGAAGGGATCGGGTGCGCCCAGACCTGCCTCCAACCATGGGCGCGGAGGATTTCGGCTGGATGCTGGAGCGCTGCCCGGGGGCCTACGCCATGGTCGGCAACGGAACCTGGGGCGTCCACGGGCGACCGTTGCATAATACGGGCTACGATTTCAACGACGAGATTCTCCCCGTCGGCGTGAGCTACTGGGTCAATCTCGCGCGGGAATGCCTGCCGCAGGGATGAGCCCGGGCCCGGAAAGTGTCGAGCTGCAATTGGGATCTTGCGCTTGTTCAGGGGCCGGCTTGCGCCCACCGGGAGCCGCCGTGAGTTGTTTCCTCAAGGCTTGACGGCAGCATCCAGGCTACCACACCCCGGCGGCCACAAGCCGCACCCCGGGCATCGGCAAGCGGCAGTAAATTGCGTCAGTTGGGTATAGCAGCTTAGGCGATTGTCGGAAGATCATGTACCAGATTGCGCAGGATCTTCGTTCGCTTTCAAGGAGCGCTGGCGGGAGCATAGCTCGGCTATGCGACTGCCGGCGCGACGCCGAAGGCGGGTGAAAGGACCAGCAAGGTGGTACAAGATTTGACAAAAATCGCCTTAGCGCGGGTAGCGGTCGTCGAGGTTCGCGGGGCACAGCACGTCGCGCATGATGCCGATCAGGTCCAGCAGTTGATGGTTGCGGATGCGGTAGTAGATGCGGTTGGCTTCCTTGCGTGCGACGACGATGTTCTTGTTGCGCAGCTGCTCCAGGTGCTGGGAGATGTTGCTTTGGGAGGTCCCGGTGCGCTCCACGATCTCGCCCACGGACAGCTCCCGCTCGCCGAGCGAGCAGAGGATCTTCCAGCGTAACGGGTGTGCCATGGCCTTGAGCGCGTTGGCGGTCAGTGCGGTGTCTTCGTCCTCGGGAAGCCGGTTACTACTCGTCAAGTCGGTCATTAACGGCTCCTAATGTGATCTTCCTATGGTGCGACGCGGCACGTCTGAGGACTCATCCTCGCCGACGCGGACGTATCCAGTCATGTCTTTGGCGATACAAATGATGTCGCTAATGCGGCCTTGCGTATCCTTCACGGCGGTGCGGGAGAAAAGGATCGGTACGCGCCGCCCGTCCTTGGCGATAAAGCGCGCATCGATCTTGCTCAGGGCACCGGCGCGGATCAATGCTTCCAGCCAGGTCCCCATGAAGGCCCCGGCGGCCTCGTCCGCCTCTTCCTCGAACACGTCGCCGATCGGCATTCCGAGGAGATCCTCCTCCGAGTAGCTGAGCATGTGGTAGGCAGCGGGGTTGGCCATCTTGATCATGCCCTCGGGCGTCAACACCAGGAGAGCCTCGCCCATGTACGTAATTATATTCTCAAGATATTGATTGGCCTGCGCCAGCTCTGCCGTGCGCTCGGCGACCTTTTGCTCCAGGACGCGGTTGAGAGCGCGCTCCTTCTCGATCAGCCTGAAGTACGTGCTGATCTTGTTGATCAGTAGATTGTCGTCGATCGGTTTGAGGAGGTAGTCCACCGCACCCACGGCGTAGCCGCGCTGCTGAAATTCCTCTGACTTGAAGGCGGCGGTGAGGAAGATGATCGGGATATCTCGCGTGCGCTTGCGCAGCTTCAACAGGGAGGCGGTCTGAAAACCGTCCATTTCCGGCATCTGGACGTCGAGGATGATGAGATCGATGTCCGGTTCGCTTAACGTGATGTCGATCGCCTGCTGTCCCGAGGTGGCCTCCAGGATGGCGACCTCCATGTGCTTTTCGATCAACGCCCTCAGAGTGAAGAGGTTGTGGGCATGGTCGTCGACGATGAGGAGTTTGAAGCCAGAATAGCGATTCATGCCGTCTGCCTTTGCTGCTCGGGTGGTGTGAGCACCCTAGTCAACATTGTCTCAAGCTGGCTGCGATCGATTGGCTTCGAAACACAGCCGTCGGCCCCTGCCTGGCGATACTGGGCCGTGGCGTGCGCATCGGCGTTCGCGTCCAGGACGAGGATTGGAAGCTCTTGAAATGACGGGTCATCGCGAATTGCCATGATCGTATCACAGGTATTCCCCCGGTCGGAAAGGGCTGCCAGCAATACCAAGGCGCACGGGCCTTCCTCGCGCAAGGTCTCCAATGCCTCGTCGCCATCGGCGGCGGTTTGAACGCCGAGGCCAAAGGACTCCAGCAAGGTGGTTTCCGCCACCAGGCTCTGGACGTCGCGCTCAACGAGCAGCACCCAGTGACCGGAGAATTGGTCGCTGGCCGTGACCGGTTCAGGACGGGACTCCTGCGGGGTCGCGATATGCTCGTGCTCGTGGACGACGACTGCGGCGTCCAGATGGCTGCGGTCGAGCCTCACCGGAAGCATAAGGGTGAAGCGGGAACCTTGCCCCTCGGCACTGTCGACGATGATCTGACCCCCGAGGAGGCGCGCCAATTCGCGGCTGATCGACAGCCCGAGACCGGTCCCCCCGTAGCGCCGACGGGTCGAGCCGTCGGCCTGCTGGAATGCCTCGAAGATGATCTCCTGCTTGTCTGCGGGGATTCCGATGCCGGTATCGGCAACGTTGAGCTGGACCGGGCAGTGTTCGTCTCCCCCCCGACCAAGACCGACGGAAATGCCTCCCCGTTCGGTAAATTTGGCGGCATTGGACAGGAAATTCTTGACGATCTGACGCAGCTTTTCCCGATCGCTGTAGACACGCTCCGGCGCGTCTGCGTCGGCATCCAACCGGAGGTACAGTCCCTTCTCCAGGAACTGCGGAGAGACCAGCTCCAAGAGCTCTTCCAGGAGCGGTCGCAGCTCGATCCATTCCAGGTTCACGGTGACCTGGCCGGCCTCAATGCGGGAGATGTCGAGGATGTTGTCGATCATGGTGCGCAGGTCATGCCCCGCTTCGTAGATCACCTGCGCCTGGCGTTGCTGGGCGAGCGAGAGGCCTGCGTGACGATCTGCCAGCATTTTCGAGAGCAGCAGAATCGAATTGAGGGGTGTGCGCAGCTCGTGACTCACGTTGGCGAGGAACTCCGACTTGTAGCGGTTGGAGCGCTCGAGCTCGGAGGTGTGCTCGCGCGCTACCCGCAGGTGCTCGGCATGGGTCTCGGCCAAGGCAGTGAGCTGATCCCCAAGCTCGTGCACCTCCCTGGGACCCCTCCATGCGAAGCGCATGGGCTGTCCGTCGCGCAGCACCCGGCCGAGTCCCTTGGTGAGCTCCCGTCCGAAGCGCTCTGCTCGGGCAGCGGTCCAGTGAGCCAGCGCCATCACGGCGAAGATCAGCAGCAGGATGATGCTGAAGACGCGCAGCATGACGGCATTGCGGAAGTCGGCGATTGGGGAGGGGTCGACCGGACGTCCCACCCACAGAGGGACGCCTTCCTCCGTGAGGAACATGGGAACCCACAGAAACTCCTCCCCTCTCTGACCTCGCCACAGGGCCAGCTTGCCTTCCGCGAAGATCTTCGCAAGCCCCGGAAAGTCCTCGAATGCTTCGGGCTTGTCACTGATAGGCTGCCCGGGTCGCAGATAACTGCCGTTGTGGTTCACCCATAGCGTATCGCGGTAGAACTGGGCCAAGCCCCCGACGTCGATCGTGATGATTACGACGCCCATGGGCTTGGCCTGACTGCCACTGCCCACCTTGCTGATGAGGTTGAGCGTCATGAGCTGGCGCGGGTCCTCTGCACCCGCCAGGGGATCGACCCGGATGCGGCTGACCATCACCCCGCCGGGCTGCATGCGCAGCCCCGCCTGTAAGAACTGCTCGTTGGGACGCGCTGGCAGATCCGTGCTTGGATGCCACTGCAGCGTCTTCTCGTCGCGCTTCAGCCAGAAGCGCTCATGGCCGTCCTCGCCGACGAAGAGGATTTGTATGACATCGCGCTGGTCGCTCAGAATCTGATTGATCCATCCCGTGTAGCGCGCCCGCGCTAGGTCGATCTGGTCATTGTTTCCGTGCTCGCCCAGGATGAGGCCGGGCTCCGGAAGCTTCGCGAGCAGGCGGATCATCTCGTGGCGGCTTGCCAGGTGCTGATCCAGGTCACGAAAATCCGCCCGGAGATTTTGCAGGTAGGCCTTTTGGTAGAAGAGTGCCGTACGGTCCAATACGAGCGGCAGGTTGATGACCACCGAGAGAAGCAGCGGAGTCAGTCCGAAGACGAGCAGAAAAAGCAGGATCTGATTGCGGAGTTTCACGCGCGTATCGGCACTAGAGAGACCTACCCGGAAACAACATAACGGCCCCCTCGCGAAAAAGGAATGCCGATCTGTCTCCTGGGGCGATCGTGGGGAATCGATTGGCTCCGGCTTTCGGCCTGCTCACCACGCAACGCCGTGGGGAACCGGCATGGTAGTGGCGCCTCGATTAGCCTCTGGTGGATAGAGACCCGAACCATCCGATTCGACGGTCAGGGCGTGCGTCCTCCGTCTGCAGTCACGTGAGCTCTTCGAGAGGAAAGTTGTCGTCTCGTTCTCAGAGCCCACGCACAAGCTCAAGGATGTGCGACGCGTGTCCTTTGGGTTTGACCTCGTACAGGGCATGGCGAATCGTTCCTCCCTTGTCGACGACGAATGTCGAGCGCACGATGCCCATGCGCCTCTCGCCGTGGGCTTCCTTCTCGCGCCAGACATCGTAGGCTTCGCATGCTTCGCCATCCGTGTCCGCGAGAAGGCGCACGTTGAGACCGTACTTGTCCCGGAAGGCACCGTGACTGACGCAATTGTCTTTGCTGATGCCAAGGATCTCGGCCTCTAGGCCCTCGAACTCCGGCTGCAGGTCGGTGAACTCCAATGCCTCGATGACGCAGCCAGGGGTATCGTCCTTGGGGTAGAAGTACAGGACGACGTGCCTGTTTCCGCGGAACTGCTCCAGGTTGACCCGATCCATGTCCGCATCTGGCAGTGAGAACAGGGGGGCCTTGTCTCCGGGCTGCAGCATCTTGGTCACTCCAGTGGTAATTATGCCGGTCGCGCTTGCTGTTTCGGTTTTCCGGGACCGGGTTGTCGGCGCCGCGAGACGCCATGCATACCTCCCTGTAGGCTTGACGGCAGCCTCCACGCTGCCGACACTTCCGCCGCCCGCAACCAGGCCCCTCAGGCCGCAGACCGAAAGAGCTAAGTGCGTAGGGCGTTTGATCTTGCAAAAAGTCGGCAGCGTTCAGGTTGCTCGGGTGCCGACATGTCCACGCGGACCCCCGCTTGGTCCGCGTTCCGGTGACCCCCTGCGATCGCGATATACCGGGCGCACTTGCTTTTTCGGTTTTCCAGAGGCCGGGTTGCGGGCGTCAGGAGACGCCGTGCCTACGTCCCATTCGGCTTGACGGCAGCTTCCTGCTGCCGACCCTCCCGTTGCGCGCAACCCGGCCCCTCGAGTCACAGGCCTTAAGAGCCACGTGCACTGCGTACATCGGTCACGCGCCGCACGGATGCCCGAAATTTAGGCAGGCCATGGCGGTCCGTCAACCGGATTCCGTCCCTGGTTTGGGCCGATCTGTCCATTCCCGCGCGGCAGGTACACGCGCGCGACGGTGCCGCCTCCCTTGCGCTCGCCGAGGTGGATCTCGATGTCGTTGGCTATGGCTAGCTGCCGGGCGACGGCGAGTCCGAGCCCGCTGCCGCCGGTGCGGCGACTTCGCGAGTGCTCCAGGCGGTAGAAAGGCCGGAACACGGCGTCGCGCTCAGCTTCCGGGATACCGGGTCCCCGGTCTAGCACGAACACCACCGGCGGGTGGTGCTTGCAGTCCAGGTATAGCTCCACCGCGTCCCGGCTGTAGCGCAGCGCGTTTTCCACCAGATTCCCGAGGATGCGGCGCAAGGCCAGCTCATTGACGCGATGGTGACAGGGACCCAGGGACTGCCAGGCAATGCGGGGGCGGCCAGCCGCCAGATCACCGATCAGCTCGCTGACATCCACCCTGCGACGCACGCCTGCGCCCAGTGTCTTGCCGAGCTCAACGGCCTGAGCAATCAGCGCATTCATTTCATCGAGGTCCCTCTCCATCCGCTTCTTCAGGCTCTGATCCTCATCGGCAGACAGCATCTCCACCGCCAAGCGCAGCCGGGTAAGCGGGGTACGCAGGTCGTGGGAGATGCCCGCGAGCAGCACCGTGCGGTCCGCGAGCAGCTCCCGCACTTGGCGGCTGGTCTCATTGAGCTGGCGAGCAAGGCTTGCGAGCTCGCGTGGCCCCGTCTCCGGGAGCGGGGCTGGCGATCCGCCTCTGGCCATTTGCTCCGCTGCCTGCGAGAGACGTTCCAGCGGTGCGGTCACCCGGCGCGCTAGCAGTGCCGCCGTCAGCACGACAAAGATGACGGCTGTAGTAACCAACACGAGCACACCTTCCAGGGGCCGTGTATGGATGCGATCCCGCGGGAACCCCGCCCAGACCGTGTTGCTGTCGGCCTTCAGGTCCGCCCAAAACCAGCGTTTGCCGTCCACAACATTGCTCAAGATCCGCACCGGGTGGCCCATACGCTCGGTGAGCGCATCTTCCAGTCGCCGCACATATGGAAAGAAATAAGGTTGGAGGTCTGGCGGCGCGTCAGGGCCTTCGAGCAGCCTGAGGCCGTACTCTGCGTCGAGCTTCGCCAGATACTCGGGATGCAGGCTCTGCGGCAGTTGAACGAGGGAGCGAGCGGACAGCACCATGAAGGCCGCGAGGTCCTCGGTGGAGCGACTTGCTACCGGCGCCAGGGCGTAGTAGACGACCGCACCGAAGGTTAGCAAGGCAAAGAGTCCAAAGGTGAAGACGAGGGTTAGCACCGCACGGCCAAACAGAGAAGCCGGCGCAAGGCGTATCGACAACCTCACAGGTTACCCTGGGGGGTGAACATATAGCCCTTGCCCCACACGGTGCGGATGTAGCAAGGCTGTTTCTTATCCGCTTCGATCTTTCCGCGCAGGCGCGCCACCTGCACATCGATGCTGCGGTCGAACGGGGAGCGCTCGTACCCCTTCAGCAGATCGAGCAGCCGATCGCGGTCGAGGACCCGATTGGGGTGAGTGGCGAGGATGTGCAGTAGATCGAGCTCACCGCCGGTGAGTGCGATGGGCTCACCGTTCTTCGTCAGCTCCCGTTTGCCCAAGTCGAGTCGGAAAGGGCCGAACTCGATCACATCGGCGGCAGCGGCGGTGGGAGGAGCCTGGGTACGCCGCCGCAGCACCGCCCGTATCCTCGCCAGCAGCTCGCGAGGGTTGAATGGCTTGGCGAGATAATCGTCAGCCCCCACTTCCAGGCCCACGATCCGGTCTACATCGTCCCCCCGCGCAGAGAGCATGACGATGGGCACTTCGGAGTCGCGTCGCAGCCGCCTCGCGAGGCTCAATCCGTCTTCCCCCGGCAGCATGAGATCTAGGATGACGAGATCCGGCGTTTGCTGGGCGAGCCAGGCGTCCATCCCGACGCCGTCCTCGACGCCGGCCACTTCGTAGCCCTCCCGGCGCAGATAGTCGGTCAGCAGACTGCGTAGGTCTGCGTCGTCGTCCACCACCAAGATCCGGGTTGGCTGCTCCGCCATAGTACGCCCCGCAGGAAACCAGCACCGCTCAAGCCTAGAGGATGCCCCAGGCCGTAACAACTTGTTACAACATTAGCATATGATGAAATACTCTTGTAACCAGTCGCCGGGAAAATAGCTACCGTCCATTGGCGTCACCGGGAGGGAGAGATCTTCCGAAACGGGGCGGTCAGTGGACGCGACCAAGGTCTGCTAGCGCAGCACTTTGTGACCTAGAACGGAGGCACGACCATGACCTTTGATGCATTAACTTTCGCCGGTATTTTGTCCGCTGCCCTGAGCGGCGGGTTCCTAATCGCTACGGCCACGATTCAGGCTCCGAGACGGTCCGTTCGTCGACGGTCTCCGTCGGACAGCGAGCGTTGACCCGGGCCAGATATTCTGGGCAGCAAGCCTATTGGGCGGCTGCGGCAGCCACACACCCTGCCGCAGCCGCCCTTTTTTGCAAACCGGCCGGACCAGCCTCAGATACCCTGATCCTGTTCCGTATCTCTAGCCTGGCCGGTGGCCAGCGCATGCTGCAAGAGCTCGAGGGTCCCTTCGAGCGTTTCGCGCACTTCGTCCACAAGTTTGGCAAGGGCAGGATCCACTTCCGCAAGGGGTTGCGAATGAGCCCCTTCGACTGTCGCCTGCCCCTCGGGCAGAGCGTCCTCAGGGAGGCCAAGGAGCCCGAGATCGGTGGAGGTGAGATGCTTGAGATGGATCCCGCGCGTCATCGCTGAGCAGGGACTCTCGGTGAGCGATGGGAATTTGACGGCCCGAAACCGGCGGACGCTGGTGAGATGCCAGGCCTGTGTCGTCGGCCGCGTGGAGTGCACACGGGATCAGGCACCGATCCGTTCGCGGATCGCCGCCACTACCGCATCGCTAGATGTGGCATTGACATCCATCAGGATACCCTCTCCCCGATAGAAGTCGACGAGGGGCGCAGTCTTGGCGTTGTAAACGTCGAGGCGGTTGGAGATGGCCTCCTCGGTCTCGTCGTCCCGCTGCACCACCTTGCCGCCGCACTTGTCGCAGACACCCTCAACGCGCGGTGGCGCCGACTTGACATTGTAGATGGCGCCGCAGTCGACGCAGGTTCGCCTGGTGGTAAGGCGGTCCAGGATCACGTCGCGCGGCACGTCCAGGTTGACCGCCGCATCGAGCTCGATCCCGAGCTTCGCTAAAAGCCCCCTTAACGCGTCAGCCTGAGGAATCGTGCGGGGAAAGCCGTCGAGCAGGAATCCGGCCTTGCAATCGTCCTCCTGCAACCGCGCCTCCATGATTCCCATGATTAGCTCGTCCGAGACCAGGTCACCCGCCTTCATGGCGGCCTCGGCCTTCTTACCGAGCTCGGTGCCTTCTTTCACGGCGGCGCGCAATATGTCGCCGGTGGAGATCTGCACCGAGCCGTCGATCGCGGTCAGCATCTTGGCCACGGTGCCCTTGCCGGCCCCAGGCGCTCCCAGAAGGATCAGTCGCATTACTTGCTCCTTTATCGAAAGTCGGAAGGAACCGGTCTCGGCAAAGATAAGGTGTTGCCGAGGGTCGGTGCGAAGGCACGGAATTGTCGCCCCTGTGCCAGCCCGCGATCAAGGCTCCCGAACTGTTCTCGGCGGAATGACCGTGGATCGGACGCAGGGCGATGGCGATCAGGCACTCGGGCGGCCGATTCGCCGGCCGGGATCAATGGCTACAGACGTCCCTTGCCCGGCGGATCGTAATCTACCGGTTGCGGAAGGTCGCTCGGATTCTCGCCGACGTAGTAGCGTCCATCAGTTCGCTGCTTCGCCCTCACCCTGGTGGCGGGTGCTAGAGTCAACTGCTGCCCCTTGAAACCATGCCACTGCGTCGGCCAAAGCGGCGCGGGCCGGCCGATGCTCATAGCCGAGCTCTTTTCGGGCCTTGGCGCTTGAGAAATACATGTGCTTTCGGGCCAGGCGCACCCCGTCCAGGGTCACCAGAGGCTCTTTGCCCGAGAGCCGTGCCCATGCCTCTGCCAGGTAGGCGACCGGCAGGACCAGCCCGTGAGGAAGCCGCAGGCGCGGTGGGCGTCCACCGCTCAGGTCCGCGATCGCCCCTAGGATCTGCTGCAGCGTGAGGTTCTCGCCCCCGAGGATGTAGCGTTCACCGAGACGACCGCGCTCGAACGCAAGCCAGTGGCCGCGTGCGACGTCGTCCACATGGACGATGTTGAGCCCGGTCTCCACGTAGGCGGGTATCTGGCCGGTGACTGCGTCGCGGATGAGCCTGCCGGTGGGAGTGGGCTTGATGTCCCTGGGGCCTACCGGGGTCGATGGGTTCACGATCACCACCGGGAGCCCCGCCGCCGCGAAGCGCGCCACCTCGGTCTCGGCCAGGAACTTGGACCGCTTGTAGTGCCCGACCATGTCCTGCAGGCCCACGGGGGTGGACTCGGTCGCAGGCACTCCATTCGGATCGAGGCCAAGGGTGGCGACGCTGCTGGTATAGACGATGCGGCCGACCCCGGCTTGCGCCGCTGCCTCCATCAGCGTGCGTGTCCCGTCTACATTCGTCCGATACAGAGCGGCCGGGTCCGGTGTCCACAGGCGGTAGTCCGCCGCCACATGGAACAGGGCGTCACATTCCCGCAGGGCGTGCTCCAGGGACATGCGGTCACGCAGATCGCCGACGTAGACCTCGATGTCCAACCCTTGGAGGTTGCGGCGGTCGGAGGTTGGTCGCACCAGGACGCGCACTTGCTGGCCTTGCGCAAGCAGCTCGCGCGCCACCGCGGACCCTACGAAGCCGGTCGCCCCGGTCACCAACGCCGTCATGGTTGCGGCCCACCGTTCTTGGTGCGCTCAATCGCGGTGTGGCGGGGATCGGAAAAAAGGGGGGTCGTCTTGGCGAGGGCGGTCAGCGTGGTCCGGGCCATCCGGAAGCAGCGCCCCAGCTGGAGCAGGGTCAATAGGTCCCCTCGGCGTGAAAGCACACCAAGGAGCAGGCGTGCGAGGCGCAAACGCCCCGTTCCGTCTACCGCCCGGGTGATGCTCGCGGGTATGGTCATACCAGCGGTGTCCGTGACCGCGCGCACGGCGAGGAAAGGAACACCCGCCTCCCGCGCTAGGTCGGCGAGGGCGGCGCTTTCCATGTCGATGGCCACGGCGCCTGAGCGTCGGTGCAGGTCCCGCTTCTCGTCCGGTGTGCGAATCACCCGCCCAACTTGCGCGAGCGGGCCCGCGTGTGCGGAGACACGGCCGTCCAGAGACTCCAGCACATGCTCCTGCCAGTTTCGGTCGGCGAGGAGTGCTCGGCCGTCCGGGGCAATCACCCGTTGCGGAAGGAGCAGCGTCCCCGCCTCCAGGGTCGGATCCAGGGCGCCCGCAGTCCCCCAGCTCACCAAGGCCTTCGCGCCACTATCGAGGAGCTGGGTACCGCCTATTCGAGCGCGCCTGGCACCCACTCCGGCGACCGCCAGCAGTCGTCCATCGGCGAGGCGGAGGCAGGTGCCGGCGGCTGGTGGCACGCGCGTTAGGGTCCGCGCCTCCCGGGCGAGTGCCGCGCAGATACCGACAGCCATCGTCAGGGGGCCCTGCTGACCAGGTTGCGGTAGCGCGCAAGCGCCCACAGCGGAAAGACCTTGCTGTAGCCGTGGTACTTCAGATAGAAGACCCGGGGAAAGCCAGGGGCCGTAAAAGCGGCGTCGGACCAAGTGCCGTCGGCGCGCTGGCGCCGTAACAGGAAGTCGACGCCTCTGGCCACGGCGGATGAGCCGACCTCCCCGGCCGCCAGCAGCCCCAGGACCGCCCAGGCGCTCTGGAAGGCGGTGCTGGGCGTTCCGCGCCCACGCAGCTCGGGGGTGAAGTAGGTGTCGTTCGATTCACCCCAGCCGCCGTCCGCCTGCTGTGTGTCTTTCAGCCATTGGGCCGCGCGCCTAATTCCCGGGTCCGTCGGATCGATGCCGGCCTGCTCGAGGCTCATCAGGACCGACCAGGTCCCGTATACGTAGTTGGTTCCCCAGCGTCCGAACCAAGCGCCGTCCGGCTCCTGTTGGCCGCGCAAGTATTCCAAGGCACCCTGCATGGCGGCGCTGTAACCTTCTTCCCGCCGTGCGAGACGGCCCAGTAGCGTGACGCTGCGGGCGGTGACATCGGCGGTGGGGGGGTCCAGCAGTGCACCGTGATCCGCGAAGGGGATCTCGTTAAGCGCGTAGTGGGTATTGTCGATATCGAAGGCGGCGAACCCGCCGTCGTTGGACTGCATGCCGGCGATCCAGTCGGCGGCAGAGGTCACGGCCTCCCGGAAACGCGCGGATCCGTCGCAGTCCATTGCCCATGCGACCACGGCGGTGTCATCCACGTCCGGATAGTAGTCGTTTCGGTACTGGAACGGCCAGCCGCCTCCTTTCAGCTGAGGCGCCCGGACCTGCCAATCGCCAGGCTCCGTGAGCAGCTGGCGCGGCCGCAGCCAGTCAAGCGCGCGCCCGGACGCCTTCTGCGCGGGCGGGCTGCCAGTCTCCTGCAGGGAAAGGCTGGCGAGCGCGGTGTCCCACACCGGCGAGACACAAGGCTGACAGTACGCGCGGTCCGCGCCCACCACCAGCAGCTGCTCAAGTGCCCGTCGTGCCTGGAGCCGGTCGGGATGGTCGACGGGATACCCAAGACAATCCATCGCTTCGTAGGCGTTCACCATGGCTGGAAATATGGCGCCCAGCCCATCGGTGCCGTTGAGCCGCTGCCTGAACCATGCCTCTGCTCGTCGGATGGCGCGCGTGCGAAGCGCCTGGGGAATCAGCGGCTCAAGCCTCCGGCCGATCGCGTCCATCCAGTTGAAGACCCGATTCGTGCGCGAGCGCACGGGAAAGTAGTTGGTCTCCTCTTCCGGCGGGGTTACGAACAACTCGCGGACGTGAACGCCCTTGGGGTTCCGCGCCCGCGGCTTGAGACTGCAAAGGATCAGGAGCGGGACCATGACCGTGCGGGTCCAGTAGGACACCTTGGTCAGGTGAAATGGAAACCAGCGCGGCAGGAGCATGATCTCTACCGGCGTGAAAGGCACGCCACGCCAGGGGATTTGCCTGAACAGGGCGAGGGCGATACGGGTGAACACGTTCGCTCGTGCGGCGCCGCCGCGCGCCAGAATCAGCTCCCGAGCGCACCGCATGTGGGTCGCGCTCTCAGGGTCGCCTGCCAGCTTCAAGGCGTAATACGCCTTGACCGAACAGCTCAGGTCCGCCGCCCCGCCGTGGTAGAGGGGCCATCCACCGTCCTCGCCCTGGTGGCCGCGCAGATAGGCCGCGAGCTTCCGTTCCAGCCCCGGCTCCACCTCATCCATGTAGTGCATCATCAGGACGTACTCGGCGGGGATGGTGCAATCGGCTTCGAGCTCGAAGCACCAATGGCCGTCGTCATTTTGCAGGGAAAGGAGGTGGTCCCTGGCGGCCGCGATGGCGTTCTCCAAGCCTTCAGGCACGGAGACTTCCGGCAACGCACGACCTTGGTACGAAAGTGCCGTCGCTACCCTGTGGTAGGTTTCTGCCATGTCCGACCCTCCCCCTACGCCTGTTTCCGGTACTCGGGTGGGACGACTGGATTCACGAGATCCTCACCGTCGGGCGTCGGCGGCTTGGGTAGCCCCTGTGAGACGAGGTAGAAGAGGGCGCGCAGCAACCGGTCATTGGCAACGCTCAGGCGCAGGGTCGCGACGGTGAGCTTGACGGCGCGCCGTGAGATCTTGACCTCCCGGCCGGCTCGGAAGTCGCGGTGCGCGTTGACTCGGCGCAGGGTCAGGGCTGCCATGCCCACCGCCCACAGGCAGAAGCTCCGGATGCCGGTCTCCTCCGGCGGTATGAGCAAGGTATACTCGAGGGCGTTCTTCAGGTGCCCGAGCGCCACTCCGACCAGCTCACCGAGCCCTTGGCCAAACGCCGGCTGGTAGGTGCTGGCACCGAGCTGGCCGAGGTCGAATCCTCTGTCGGCGAACAGGTCGCGCGGCAACCAGCAGACACCGCGGCTGCGGTCCTCCCAGATATCCTTCAGGATGTTGGTCATCTGCAGCCCCTGGCCGAACGAGACCGCCAAAGCGAGAAGATCCTCCCGGTGCGCCGCGATGGCGGGAGAGTAGTCGCAGAAGAGCTCTGTCAACATCTCGCCGACGACACCGGCGACGATGTAACAGTAGCGGTCCATAGTGGCGAGGCTCGTGAGCCCGCGCGTTCCCGCGTTGGCCTGAAACTCCGCCATACCGCCTGCCATGATCCGCACGCAGCGCGCGACCGCCCGCTGTTGGCGGGGGCGCAGACCGCGCGTGATCCCGATGACCGCTGGCATCTCGCGAATAAGGCGATGCTCGGCCGGGATCGTGCGGTCCGAGAGCAGCGGGGCGAGATCCGTGGCCAAGTCCTCGGCCGGCTGCCCGTTCTCCACGACCCGCGCAAAGCGGCCGCAGAACGCCCGTTTCTGCAACGGGTGCAGCGCCGGCTCGTCCTCGATGGTGTCGACGATTCTGCACAAGAGATAGGCATTCGACACCACGTGGCGGAGCTCGGGGGGGAGCTGCGGGATGGTCAGGGCGAAGGTGCGCGATACCCCCGCCAGGAGGCGATCTTGCAGGCGCTCCGGCCGTGGTTCCGGGGTAAGGGCCGCTGCCTCGCGCCGATGCCGCTCCACGCTGCGCAGGATTCCCGCGGCATCGAGCCCGCAGTCGCCGAGCAGCTCAGCACGGGCACCGTGCTCGACGAAGGCGTCCGGGAGCCCCAGGTTGATGACGGCAACCCGGCAGTTCTCGGCCGTGAGAAGCTCGGTGACCGCGCTGCCCGCCCCGCCCGCGATCGCGTTGTCCTCCAGGGTGACCAGGAGCTGGTGCGTCGCCGCAAGCTCCCGGACCAGGGCGCGGTCGAGTGGCTTCACGAACCGCATGTTGACGACCGTCGCGTCGAGCTGCTCGCCAGCGGTCAAGGCGTCGCTCAGGAGGGTACCGAAGGCCAGAATTGCCACGTCCCGGCCGCGCCGGCGTATCTCGGCCCGGCCGACGGGTAGAGCCTCCATTTCGGTCCGGATCGGAACGCCGGTCCCCGTCGCACGGGGATAGCGTACCGCGGCTGGTCCCTCGTGGGTGAAGCCCGTGTAGAGCATCCGCCGGCATTCATTTTCGTCGGCAGGCGCCATGATCACCAAGTTAGGAATGCAGCGTAGGTAGCTCAGATCGAACGCGCCGGCATGGGTGGGTCCGTCCGGGCCGACGAGGCCGCCGCGGTCTATCGCGAACAGCACGTCCAGGTCTTGGAGAGCGACATCGTGGATGAGCTGGTCGTAAGCCCGTTGCAGAAAGGTGGAGTAGATGGCGACGACCGGTTTCAGTCCCTCGCACGCCATTCCCGCGCCTAGGGTCACGGCATGCTGCTCGGCAATGGCCGTGTCGAAGTAGCGCTTGGGAAAGCGCCGGGCGAATTCGGCAAGCCCCGACCCTTCGCGCATCGCCGGCGTAATCCCCATCAGGCGCCCATCGGCCGCGGCCATATCGCACAGCCAGTCGCCGAACACCTCCGTGTAGGTCGGCGGCTTTTTCTTCTGGCCGGATGACGGGCGAAGCCCCACCGCGGGATCGAAGGGGGTGACGCCGTGGTAGCGGACGGGGTCCGCCTCCGCACGTTGGTATCCTTTGCCTTTGCAGGTGGCGACATGCAGGACTCGGGGGCCCCGCAGGGGGCGGAGCTCGCTCAACGCGTTCACGAGACCGTCCAGATCGTGCCCGTCGATCGGCCCGAAGTACCGAAACCCGAGCTGCTCGAACAGGGTGGCAGGCTCAGGAGTCCCCTGCCTTGACGCCCCCTTGCATTGTATGGTGTCGCCGGTCGGCATCGGGCGAGGCCGCGACCGGAGGCTCGTTAGATGCTGGGAGACGGCGCCCACGTTTGGCGAGATGGACATGCCGTTGTCGTTGACTATCACCAGCATGTCCGCCTTCAGCGCACCCGCGTGACTCAGGGCCTCCAGCGCCATGCCTGCGGTCAGGGCACCGTCGCCCACAACGGCAACGACGTGCCGACCTTCTTCCGCTTGCGTCGCGGCGATGGCCATCCCGAGCGCGGCGCTGATGGACGTTCCGGCGTGGGCGACGCCGAAGACATCGTAAAGACTCTCGCATCGCCGCGGGAAGCCCGAGAGCCCGCCCCGCTGCCGTATGCTATGCATGCGGTCGCGGCGCCCGGTTAGCAGCTTGTGCGGATACGTCTGATGCCCGACGTCCCAGACAAGACGGTCCGTCGGCGTGTCAAAGACGTAATGCAGTGCGACCGTCAGGTCCAGCGCTCCCAGTCCGGCCGCAAAGTGACCGCCGCTTGTGGCCACCGACTCGATCAGAAAGCGCCGCAGCTCTTCTGCAACCTTGCCGAGCTCGGTCTGCGGGAATTTTCGTAGATCACCCGGGGCGGCGATGCGGTCCAACAGCGGATATCGTCCTGTGATGTCCATTTCCTTGTCGGTACCTGCGTATTCCATGTCCTAGACGTCTCCCCACCGTTCGGACCTGCCCAAGTGCCGGCCCTTCCCCCGTCTGGATAATGTCCATCCAGACCGCGTCCAATGCAAGATCCGGTGACCGGGGGCGATGCACGAAAACAGAGCGTCCCGCGATGGCTAGACACCGGTGACCTGTGCCTATAATTGACCGGCGCATATCTCGCCAGTTCCCGCGCGGGTCCAGATCCGAGTTTGCCGCCCATACTGATAACCGGCGGGGCGGAACCTGGGGCTTTCGCGCGGTGTCTACACTTTTCCGAGGGGTAACGGGCCCGATGTACACGAGAGTTCTGGGCAGCGGACACTCACTCGCTCTAGGAATGCAAGCATCATGGAGGCTAAGGATGGAGCTGGTTCTCGCTAAACCCCGTGGTTTCTGCGCCGGGGTGGTACGGGCCATCGAGATTGTGGAGTCGGCGCTTGCGGCCTTCGGGGAGCCCGTCTACGTGGTCCACGAGATCGTGCACAACGCGCGAGTGGTCGGAGACCTGCGGGCGCGCGGGGCGGTCTTTGTGGACGCAGTGGGCGAAGTTCCCGATGGTGCGACGGCCGTCTTCAGTGCCCATGGTGTCCCCCAGTCGGTGATGCGCGAGGCCGAACGCCGGCAGCTGCGCATCGTCGACGCAACCTGTCCACTGGTCACGAAGGTTCACCTCGAAGTGGGACGCAACGCCCGCGAGGGCCGCGAAGTGATTCTCATCGGACACGCCGGCCACCCGGAAGTCACTGGTACCCTGGGTCGCTACGACGGCTCCGCCGCTGGGGGCGCCATCTACCTCGTTGAGACGATCGCGGATGTCGACCGCTTGAAGGTTCGTGACCCCTCCCGCCTTTCCTACGTGACCCAGACGACCCTGTCGATCGACGACGCCGGCCGCATCGTTGCGGCCCTCAAGAGGCGCTATCCCCAAATCACCGGACCCAGACGCGACGACATTTGCTACGCCACCCAGAATCGGCAAGGTGCGGTCCACGGATTGGCCGCTGAGGTCGACCTCCTCTTGGTGGTCGGCGCTCGCAACAGCTCGAACTCGAACCGATTACGAGAGGTGGGGGAGCAGATGGGTGTGCCGTCCTACCTGCTTCAAAGTGCCGAGGACCTGCGCCCCGAATGGCTGTCCGGCGCAACCCGCATCGGCCTCACCGCTGGCGCGTCGACACCCGAGGTGCTCGTGCAAGGAGTCGTTGACCGACTTCGGGAGCAGGGCGTGACCCTGGTAAGAGAGATGGCTGCGGAGCCCGAGACCGTCACCTTTCGAATCCCCAAACCGCTCGCCACCGTGCGCCATGACGGAGGAAGACCGCTGGCCGCGGGCGGCATTCAACATCAGGGAGGAAGCTGAGTATGGGCGTACCCCTTCGCCAACAGTACCAAGTAGCGCGTTACGTGATCGGACAAAAGCTACGGGCCGTCCCGCGCTACCCGTTGGTACTCATGTTGGAGCCCTTGTTTCAATGCAACCTGGCGTGCGCCGGCTGCGGGAAGATCGACTATCCGAGCGAGATACTGAAGCAACGTCTCAGTGTCGACGAGTGCCTACAAGCCGCCGACGAATGTGGCGCTCCGGTGGTGTCGATCGCCGGCGGCGAGCCGCTGCTGCACAAGCAGATGCCCGAGATCGTTCGCGGCCTGATCGCCCGCCGCAAGTACGTCTACCTGTGCAGCAACGCGCTCCTGCTAAGGAAGCGCATCGACGATTACGAGCCGTCGCCCTATCTGACCTTATCAATACACCTGGACGGCACACGGGAGCGGCACGATGCATCGGTGTGTCAGCAGGGTGTGTTCGATCGCGCTGTCGCCGTCATCAGTCTTGCCCTTGAGAGGGGATTTCGCGTCACCGTCAACTGCACCCTGTTCCAAGGCGAGTCGGCTGATGAGGTCGCCGAGTTTCTGGACCTTACCCGGGAGCTCGGCGTTGAGGGCGTCACCATCTCGCCGGGCTTCAGCTACGAGCATGCCCCGCGTCAGGATGTCTTTTTGGAGCGCCGCGGCACCAAGGAGCTGTTCCGCAACGTGTTCCGACGCGGGCGGGGCCGCAAATGGCCGCTCAACCACTCGGGGCTCTATCTGGATTTCCTGGCCGGAAACCAACAGTACCGTTGTACCCCGTGGGGCAACCCGACACGAAATGTCTTCGGCTGGCAGAGGCCTTGCTACTTGCTCGTGGACGAGGGCTACGCAGCGACCTTCAAGGACCTCATGGATGAGACCGATTGGGACTCGTACGGTACCGGCAACAACCCCAAGTGTGCTAACTGCATGGCCCACTGCGGCTACGAGCCCACTGCGGTAGAGGACGCCGTGACCCGCCCCTGGAAGGCGCTGTGGACGGCGATTCGCGGGGTCCGTACCAAGGGTCCCATGGCCCCCGAGCTCCCTGGAGCTCAGGACCGGCCGACGGCGACTGCCGCCGTGCCAGGGCTATCGATTCGGGACTAGCGAGGCTTCGTCTCGGACCACCGAGGCATCAGGTGGCGTGCGTCCGACAGCGGGCGCTCGGCCTGGCGTCTTTTCAGGGGCGTGCTGCGCCCGGTGGGGGACGCCGCGGATTCGTCCTGAAGCTTGACGGCAGTCTCCCCGCTGCCAACCCACCTGAATTAGAGCCGAATAGTTGCAGTCGATAGGTGCGGAGTTGTTAGTGGCACCTCGGTGCTGCTCTACTCGGGTGGGGTGCTTTCTGGGCGTGCTGCTAACGCGACGTTGCGTCACGTCGAGGGCGTGGAAGCTGTGTGCCTGGGAGGACGACGTCTGGCGTTTCTTGACTGACAAGTCGCGGAGCGTCGGTCGGCTGCGTGACGGCACGCAGGAACCGCCGTACCGATTCTTCGGTCGGAGGCATGGGAGGCAGTCCGCTGTAGCCGGCGGCGACGCGCACGTCCCGTGCGAGGTCGAGCTCGGACTGCCGCACAGCGTGCAGGTGACCCCTCCCCTCGTGGTAGCGAGCGAGGTATTCCTGCTCGCTTTGGCCGACGGTGGGGATCAGCAGCGCCTTCTTACCGAGCTCGGCTAGCTCCATCAAGGTCGTGTATCCCGAGCGCGTCACGACCAGGGCAGCACGATTCATCATGTCCTGTTGCTGCGCCCGATTCATGTAGCTGTGAATGGCGACGCGGCCGTCGTCCTGGATGCTGGGCGCGGCATCCGGACGGCCGAGGGCGACGACGATCCGTCCCTTCAGCCCGTTCAGCTGGCGGAGGACCAGCTGCTCGAAGATGGTCCTCTGCGGCTCGGCGCCCGACACGCTGATGAAGCAGTCTATGTCCTGTCGCACCGCTTTGCGGCGGACGCTGGAGAGGATTCCGATGTACTCCAGCCGGCCATTCCAGTCGCAGGCGGTGCCGTGACACAGGTCCCCCGCGAGACCGTCTCGCAGCTCGTCCGGAATGAGTATCTTGGTGGCCCCGGACAGCATACGGCGCTGAGTGCATTCCACCAGCATCTCCAGCCCATGCGGCCGGCCCGGGATGATCTGGCGCAGGGAATGGAAGAGATGGAAGCTCGGTATTTCGGGTGACCAGACGCCGAATCGGCTATCGGACACGATACGATCAAAAGGGGTCGTCTGGGTGAGGCGCTCCACGACCTGCCGCTCGCGCCGGAAGGTATGAAAGACCAGCGGCATTGCCAGGCTCATCTTGACGTAGAACCAGAACGCTCGCCGGCCGAGCGGCTTGGGGATGTCGCGCAACGGTATATAGTCACACGCGGACCCAAGCTCGTTCCGGAGCAGTCTGAGGGCACGCCCGTGGGAGAGGACGCTGACCCGGTGTCCCTCTGCGAGCAGCCCACGGATCAGGACCAGATCGCGGGTTGCGTGGCCGAGCCCCCAGTCGTGGGTGGCGAACAGTACGTTCAGCGCCTTGTCCTTCAATTCTCCGCCTCATTCCGTGATTGCTGGACCCAGTCCCCACCTGAGTCTCCCCCGGCAGGTCTGATCGCGTCTCGCAGAAGCAGGGCCGTAGGTCCGCTGATGAGCCAGACCGAGCCCATCCAGACGAGCCGGAAGCCGAGCATCATCGCCAGTGCCTCACTGGGACCGTAGCCCAAGGTCGCCGCCGCCCCGAGTCCTGCCACCTCGATCACGCCGAGTTGTGTCAAGATACCTGCCATCAGAAGGGTCACTGTCAATGAGAAGGAGTAGACCGTGACCGCGTGCAGATAGGTGAAGTGCGCCACTCCTGTGCCGCGCCCGATGATGGTGAAGGCTGCCGCCAAAGCGCTGAGATAGGTAACCGCCAGGAGGACCGCTGGGACGATAGTGCGGGGGACCGTGAGCTGGCGCAGTCCTGTGACGACCTCGGAGAAACCGCGCACCAGAACCTTCAGCCCTTCGCGTCGGATGCGCGGGAGCACCCTGAGGGTCAAGATGTCACTTGAGACGAGCAGCCGCAGGAGGAGGATCAGCCCGGTCAAAGTCGCGATGGCAACCGGGCGGACCCAGTCCCAATGCGGGATGCCGAGCAGCGCGAGCATGAGCAAGATGATGCATAGCTCGATCAACAGCATGGCGGTGGTGGCCGCGGCCGAGCGCGCGAAACCGGCGCTGCGCATACGCTGCATGATGTAGTTCTGGACATAGACCCCGGCAGGGATCGTGATCGTAATCTCGGCAATGGCGAACGCCAAGACGAGGCGGCGCCACTGGAGTCGGATGCCGAGCCGGCTGAGCAGGAGATTGAGCTCGAGGCACTTCACGGCGAGGTAGGTGAGCGCGAGCAGGAAGGCCATGGTAATGGCCGTAAACGGGATCTCTGCGATGCGGTCGAAGACCTTCGTGAGATTCGAGATGCTGAAGGCAAACGCCAGGAGGGCTGCACTCAGGAGAAGAGGAAGGAATATCCTCGGCTGCAGAAGGACCTGCCACCAGCGGTGGTCTTGTGTGCTCATAGCTCACCCCGGCCGGCGACCTCCGGCCATAAGGGGCGAAGGGACATGAGCTCATTGTGGACATACTTGAAGGCGCTATCGGGGTCCGTCCAGCTTGGCGGAGGCATCTCGCCGTCGCTGTGTATAAGGTACCGCCCGCCTCCGCATGGCAGCAGGGCAGCCGAACGGCGGCAGTAGTCCAGATACTCGGAGACCCGCTGCCTGCGTGCTCGTGCCTCCAGCAGTCGAGGGTCGACGTTGACGCCGCGGGCGCTCCAGTGCTCTGTCTCTACCCGCACCTGCTCCTCAAGCTCGCCTCGCGTGACGTAACCGCCGCCACGGGAGCGCAGGCCGAGCAGCCAGCGGCTCGCCAGCTGGCTCGCCGTGAGAGTCGAGCAGGCGAGCATTGCCGCGGTGACTCGCGTTGTCGTCTCCCGCTTGGAAAGTCCTTGCAGGTCGGGGATCTCGCGTCCTACGTTGATGAACGCCCACTGCCGCCCGGTGGTCATGAAGTCGTAGGTGATGCCGACGGGAAGCACCCGAACCGGCACGCGCGGTCGGTTCAGGAGCACGTGCAGACCTCCGCGCATCCGCCCCAAGCTCCCGTCCACAGAGGTCGTGCCTTCAGGCTCCAGCTGTACCACTGCCCCGTGCTCCAAGAGCTCCACGAAACGGTGCAGCTGACCATCGATCGTCGCTCGCTCGTACGGCATGAGGGCGCGCAAGCGCGCCCGCGTGAGCTTGGTCAGCCCGTATCGTTCGCGCAGCAAGGACCGGTAGCCCCTCTGCAGTGCGTCAGTCACCCGAAGGTGCGCTACCTCTAGCGGCGAAATCTGTAGGAAACGGTCGGTCCATGTTGGCCGCAGCACCTCATCGAGCGGCAGGTCGCCGAAGACGACCAGGATATCTTCCAGCACCTCGCCTAGGGTCCGCTCCCGAACCCGGCGCATCGGATACAGGTGGATGACATCGAGGAACGGCCGGAGATCCAGGCCCGCGAGGAGCTCGCGGACGGGTTCGGGCCAACTGGTCAGATAATCTCTTAGGAAACCGCGACGGAACAGGTCCTCCCGCGCAACGAAATAGGGTGCTATCCCGGCGCGATGCGCATCCATGTGGTCCAGGAGGGTGGTGCCGATGATAGGTCCGTCGGTGTCCCGCAGATGGTTCGCGACGACCAAGGTGGAGGGGGAGCTGGAAAAGTGTTCGAGGCCTCGTACCTCAATATGGAAGAGGGCGTGCATCCAGTTGCGCAGCAGGGTGGCGATGATGCGAGCGCCCCAGCCTTGCGGGCGGGTGCGCGCCGCACCTCGCATCGACAGCCGGCGTCCGTGCCTGACTGTGTCCATGGTCTTGTGCTCAACGCCGTCCATAGCCATCCGTCGTGTTGTCGTGCCCTTCCTCCAGCACCCTCCAACGTTGACAGACCAATCTCCAATTGGTTCGTGACTTCCAACCGTGAGGCGGAGCTACAGTCATCACGCCTGGCTTTGGGTTCTCGACCCATGGGGGCGGGTTGCGGCCGGAATGGGTGTCGGCAGCACGGAGGCTGCCGTCAAGCCCGCAGGAACGCATCCACGGCGCCCCCACGCGCCCGCATGCCAGCCCCGGAAAACCGGAAACCCAATCGACACTGCTATATCGGTTGGGCAGGGTGGGCGCATACCCTGGCTAGGATGTCAGGCGGGCGACCCAGCTCGCGACATCACGGGCGAGCTCCTTCACTGCCTGTCGCTCGGCCGCCACGCCGCCGGCCGCATCGAGTGATGGGGCAGATTTCCGGTAGATGAGCTCCCGCTGCGCGATGACTCTCGCGGTGGACGGGTCCGAGACGGTCACCCGCGCGGCAAGCACGCCGGTGCTTCGTTTGGGTGTCGAGAACTCCTGGCAAAGGTCCAGCAGACGGATCTCGACCTTGGCCGTGGCATGGGTGTCGTCCTGAGGACCTACCACTGCGCGCCACTGACCATACTGGATGAGAGCATCCCGGACGACCTGGCCGATCATAGCTGGCACGTGCCCGCTCCACTGCGACTGGCTGTAATAAGCCATCTCGCCTCGGTTGTAATAGTCGAGGCGATAACAAATCCTGCGGCCTTGCATCCATGCGGGCGCGGTTACAGGCTCAATCCGGATCACGCCGCCGGAGCGAGGCTTGCTCGCCGAGGAAGTCGCTTCCGGGTTGACTCCCGTCAGTGTGTAAGTCTGTGTCGGCGCCGGTGGTGGTCTCTCGGTCGCACACCCTACGCACATCAGACTGGCTACCAGCACCGCGACCAGTCCTCTCGTCATCGCTCGTAGCCCTCCGTTGGCGGGTGGAATCCGGGCTCTCCCGGTCCCGGCTGCGGGCCCGGGCCACCGAAGAGGACACTTTGGGGATTTCGGCGCAGCTCCCGGGCTAACCTGTCGACGCTGCGCGTGGTACGGTCCAGGTTCCGTGTGAGGCGGTCGATTCCGGGGAGAGTCTCCTCGTGGACTTGCTGCGCGATATCGCTTAGCGTGCCGGTCAGCACCTTGAATGACTCGGAGTCCCGCTGGACGCTTTTCAGCAGGACCTGACTCTGCACCAGGGTCTGCTTGGTCTGCATTGCCAGTCCAGGCAGCGCCTGCAACGTCGGCATGGCCGCCTTCTCGAGCGCTAGGAGCTGATTGGTCGCCGCATTCAGGTTCGTGAGGACGGACACGACCTGTGCCCGGTTCTGGGCGCCGAGGAGGTCGTTCAGCCGCTTGCCGAGCTCGTCGGCCTGTTTGAGAACGGTCTCGCCGGAGGTCTCAAGCTTGGATATCAGATTCTGGTGAATAGGGATCTTGGCGGGGTTCTGGTCGGATGTCTCCAGTGGTACTTCACTGCCGCTTCCGTCCCTCAGGGCAATGTAGCTCATGCCGGTGATGCCCGCCTTCGACACCTCTGCGTAGGTGCCATGGGTGACGGGGGCCTTGGCAACCAGCGTAACGCGGATGAGGACCTTATGCCGATCTTTGGGATCGAGCTCGATCTCCCTCACGCTGCCAACCTCCACTCCTTTGTATAGCACCCGAGCGTCCACGGCGAGACCCACCACGCTGTAAGGGGAGAGGATGTCGTAGGTTTTCACCTCGGGCGTTCCCGATCGCATCCACCAGATAAAGAAGATCGCCCCGCACCCGAGCAGGAGAAGGAAAGCGATAGCGACGACTGCGTGGGCACGATCTTCCATATCCCGCCTCTAACTTGCCTCCCGTGTTGATGTATGGGGATGCGTTCCGTGAAAGAACTGCCGCACGAACGGGTTGTCGGAGGCGGAAACCTCCGCGAGGCTACCGGCAGCGAGGATCTCGCCACCCGACAAGAAGGCGGTGCGGTCGGGCACTGAGGTGATGGTTTCGAGGTTGTGGGTGATCATCAGGGCACTCAGCCCGAGCTCCTGGTGGAGGTCGTTCAGGAGCTGACACAGGTCGCGGGCGGAGCTCGGGTCCAAACCGCTGGTCGGCTCGTCGAGAAAGAGGATGTCAGGCTCCAGAGCCAGAGCCCGGGCGAGCGCAGCGCGCTTGACCATGCCGCCCGAGAGCGCCGCGGGCATCTTCCAGGCATCCTCGGCCTTTAGGCCGACCATGGCGAGCTTGAGCATGACCAGGTCCCGCACGGCATTTTCGTCTATGTCGCGGCCAATGACGCGCAGCTCACGCAGCGGGAAGGCGATGTTGTCGAAGATCCGCAGCGCGCTGAACAGTGCACCTTGCTGGAACATGACGCCCCAGTGCACACGCAAGGCATGGGCCGTCCCCGGGTCAGCCCCATGTACATCCTGGCCAAGCACCTTTACCGTGCCCTCCGCTGGTGCGATCAGCCCGAGGATGCTGCGCATGAGCGTGGTCTTGCCGCCGCCGCTCTCACCTGCGAGGGCCAAAATCTCACGCCGTCGGACGTCCAGGTTGACGTCCCGGAACACCCAATGCCCGCCAAGGCGAACGCTTAACCCCCTTACCTCAACCACACTCTGGGTTCCTTTGGCGGTCGCCATTAGGCCGACTTCACCCTAAAGCCTAATCCGAAGGCGGTCAGCACGAAGCCCAGGATGATGTCGAGGGCGATCGTCAGTGCCAGGCCTACTACCACGGACCGGGTGGTGTAACGGCTCAGGCTCTCGGTGTTGGGTTCGATCTTCAGTCCGTAGTAAGTGGATACCAGACCTATCAGGGCGCCGAACAGCAGGCCCTTGGCGAAGCCGACCGCGTACTGCACCCAGGAGACGGCCTCGGGAAACTGGTGCAGCCACATCCCCCAGGGAACGCCGAGCCTGTGTTGCGCCACGTACATGGCGCCCACGACCCCGGTGAGATCGGTCCAGGTCACGAGCAGCGGCATGGCAATGGTCAACGCCACGACCTTGGGTAGCACGATCCTCAGGGTTGGTGACGCCCCGAAAGTGCGGAGCGCCTCCATTTCCTCGGTAACCCGCATCGCGCCGATGCTTGCCGTGAACGCGGACCCTGAGCGCCCGACCAGAATAATGGCCGCCAAGAATGGTCCGAGCTCGCGTAGAAAGGCCAAGCCCACAACCCCGACGATGGCACTGTTGACGCCAAACTGTTCCAGTTGCCCCGAGATTTCGTAGGCCAGCACCATGCCCGTGAGGCCGCCTATGAAGGCAAGCAGAAACAGGGAGCGCACCCCGGCTTCGTAGATGGTGGCGGACAAGGTCCCCCACGGGATCACCCGCGGGTGACGAAGGCAATACAGAAAATCGACGATGAGCTGCCCGAGCAGCAGTGCGACGCCTGCGGCTTCCCCGACACTCCGGGTAATAGATGCCCCCCAGGCGATCAACAGGTCTAACGCGCCGTGCCTAGGGAGCGTACGCACCTTGGGGAGGCTCTCCAGCCGTCGGAACCAGCCCTTCTGATCTCCTCTGCAGCGCAGGTCTTGGGGATAACGGTTGCCCCACGTGCGCCATAAGAGCCTGGCCCCTGCGCTGTCCAGTGCCTGAACCTGCTCCAGATTCCAGGTTGCCGAGCGGTGTACGGCCAGCCCCCGCAGCCGCTCTATAAACTGTCGGTCGGCCGCGGTGATGGCAAGTATGTTCCATCGCCCGCGCAGCAACACTTCAGGCACTCCGTTCCTGTCCCGGATTTCCCAATCTGGGCGATCGTCCATAACCCGCATAGTGGGAGCCAGACTGGCCTATAGAAAGCCCCCTCTTGAATCTAGCGATGGAACCGCTTGTTGATCAACGCGTTGGGTGAGGCGGCTTGTTCCGAGAATTCGATCCGCGGAGCCATTCAGCGTGCTGATTAAGATCGAACCTCAGCTGCGGCGGGTCGGGCGCGGCGGGCGGGACTCCCGCGGCCGAGTAGGGGCTGTGGTGGCGAAATGCTCTGCTCTCTGCGTCCCAGGGGACCGCAACCCGGCCCCGAAAGCCCGAATCCCGAACCGGAAGGGCATACCAACTTCAGCGCTTCCCTAAAGTCTAGCCAGCGCGCCACGGGCCACAACGCCAACAGCGGTCGGTATATTTGTGGGAGGAATGCCTCGCAAGGCGCGTACAATTTACGGATTGTTGGTTCGGCACATTCACGCGTCTCGCAACCTTCGCTGGTTCAAGGAAGGAGCAGGAAGATGCTTCCCTCACCTGTCAGCTTCGCCCATAGCCCACGTCCTCGGGGGATCGACGGCCGCGCCGCACTCCCCTGGGCGGCACCGTGTTGGGGGCGCAGTGGGCTGCGCTGCTCATGAATTCGGGAGCCCCCCTGTCCATTGCAGACTTTGCCAAGCGCGCCGGGGTGGTGGCAGGCATCGGTTCGCTGGTGGCGCTGACGTTTCTCTTCCTTTGGTCCGTAGTCCACGGACTCATGGTGGTGTTCACCGCGATCGTCTTTGCGGTGGTGCTCGATGGCATGACCGGATGGGTCTCCCGCCTGACGCGGCTGCCGCACCGCCTGGCGCTTGCATTTTCCGTGTTGGCCCTGGCCCTTCCGATAGGGCTGGTCTCCTGGGCGGGCGGTGTCGGCGTGGCGAGACAGGCTCCCGAGCTCCGTGAGAACCTGCACCAGGCGGTAACGCGAATCGATGCCCGTCTGACTGAGCTCGGGCTCACCGCCAAGGCGGTGGGTAGACCCTCGAACACTTCGAGTCTGCTCGAGCAGGGCGCGCGTTATCTGCTCAGCTCGCAGACGTCCATCTCTGCCTTTGTCCAGTCGGCCGTGGACATCTTCGTCATCCTGGTTGTCGGCATTTACTTTGCTGCCAGCCCACGCCTGTACACGGAAACAGTGGTAAAGCTCGCGCCGCGGGGCCGACGGCCGCGGGTGTATCAGGTGCTCGGCAGCCTCGCGAAGGCCCTGCGCCGTTGGATGGTCGGCCGATTTTTAGCCATGGCCGCCGTGGGCCTGATCACTGGCATCGGTATGTGGTTGTTGGATGTCAGGCTGGCCGTCCTCCTTGGATTCATCGCCGGCGTACTGACCTTCGTGCCCTACCTAGGCACCATCATTTCCTTGATCCCCGCAGTGCTCAGCGCGCTGCTCACTGGGCCTGCGACCGCTCTCTACGTCATCTTGCTATTTGCCCTCGCACACTTTCTCGAAGGCTACGTCATGACCCCGTTGATCCAGGAGGAAGCAGTACGACTCCCGCCGGCGTGGCTGATCACCGCACAGGTCTTTGGTGCCCTGTTGGCTGGCGTCTTCGGGGTCCTAATCGCCACACCGGTGGCGGTCGTGGGGGCGATTCTTGTGCAAACCCTGTACATCGAGGATGTCTTAGGGGACGAGGTGCACATTCTAGGAGACTAGCAGAGCGGCACCGAAGTGCCGATAACTGCGCCGTACCTATCGGCAGCCACTCTTCGGCCCTGGCCTGAGGGGTTAGGTTGTGGGCGACGGGGGTGTCGGCAGCGGGGAGGTTGCCGTCAAGCTGCGTGGAGGTATTCACGGCGTCCCCTGACGCCCGTAACCCAATCCCGGAACACCGACAACTGGGAAGCGAATGGTGTAGGTGCCGGGATTTCGGCGCGGCCTTGCTGGAAGCGCTCAGCGCGGCAAGTCCGACCGCCCCATCAGCCACTCGTCAACCGCGCGCGCGCATTGCCGGCCCTCGCGAATTGCCCAGACTACGAGCGACTGGCCGCGGCGCATGTCGCCGGCGCTGAACACGCCTTCGACCGAGGTGTGGTAAGCCTTGGCGCCCTCCGTCGCTCCCTTGACGTTGCCGCGGGGGTCAAACTCGACGTCGAGCTCGGATAGCATGCCCTCGTGCACCGGGTGGACGAAGCCCATGGCGAGCAGGACGAGATCCGCCTTGATCTCGCCCTCGGAGCCGGGGACCTCGGACATCTGCCAGCGCCCGTCGGCGTCCTTGTCCCAACGTACCAGCGCATACTTGAGGGCCGTGACATTCCCCGCTTCGTCTCCCACGAAGCCCTTTGTCGCAACGTTCCACATGCGCTCGCAACCCTCCTCTTGAGAGCTCGATGTGCGCAGCTTGTTGGGCCAAAGGGGCCAGGTGAGCGCCTTATCCTCCTTCACCGGGGGCTTGTCGAGGATTTCGATCTGGGTCACCGACCGGGCGCCGTGACGATTGGAGGTTCCGATGCAGTCCGAGCCGGTGTCGCCGCCGCCGACCACCACCACGTGCTTGTCCATGGCACTGATGAATTGCTCGTCGGGGACATACACGCCCTGCACGCGTTTGCTGTTGGCGCGCAGGAAGTCCATCGCGAAGTGGATGCCTCGCAGGTGTCGCCCGGGTGCGGGCAGGTCGCGCGGTTTCTCCGAGCCGCCGGTCAATACCAGGGCGTCGTATTCGTCCTTGAGCTGCCTCGCCGAGACCTGGACGCCGACGTGGGTATGGGTGCGAAATTCCACGCCCTCGGCGCGCATCTGACTCATGCGGCGGTCAATCAGTCTTTTGCTGAGCTTGAAGTCCGGGATGCCATAGCGGAGTAGTCCGCCGATCCGGTCCTCCTTTTCGAACAGGACCACCTGATGGCCGCCGCGGGCGAGCTGCTGGGCGCAGGCAAGTCCAGACGGGCCGGAGCCCACCACGGCAATCCGCTTTCCCGTGCGGTGCTTGGGGACTTGAGGTTTGATCCAGCCCTCGGCCCATGCCTTGTCGACGATGGCGCACTCGATGGTCTTGATGGTCACCGGCGCGTCATCGATGTTCAGGGTGCAGGAGGCCTCGCACGGGGCGGGACAGATGCGTCCGGTGAACTCGGGGAAGTTGTTGGTAGAGTGAAGCACCTCGATGGCGGCCTGCCAGTCGCCACGGTACACCAGGTCGTTCCAATCCGGGATGATGTTGTTCACCGGACAGCCCTGGTGACAAAAGGGGATGCCGCAGTCCATGCAGCGTGCCCCCTGGGTGCTCACCTCGGCGTCCGGCAGGGAAATGACGAACTCCTTGTAATGCACAACGCGGTCCGCGGCCGGCTCGTAGCGCCGTTCGCGCCGATCATGCTCCATGAAACCCGTGGGCTTACCCATGCTCGACCACCCCCTTCAGGTGCTTGGTCGCCTGCGGCGGGCGACTACGGTGGGCCTGCATCTCCTGCAGGGCGCGCCGGTAATCTACTGGCATCACCTTAACGAACTTCGGCAGATAGCTGGCCCAGTCATCGAGGATCCGACGCGCCACCGCCGAGTTGGTGTAGTGCAGGTGCTTGCGGATGAGCTGCTTCAGGCGCAAGGCGTCGTAACGCGTCATGTCGCGGCTCAGGTCGACCAGCCCGTGGGTCTCCAGATCGCCGCCCTGATGGTCGAGGGCCTCCAACGCAGCGTCTTCCTTGGCAATCGGCTCTAGCTCGACCATGGTGAGGTTGCAACGGCTGCTGAAGTCCCCGTTGTCATCGAGCACATAGGCGATTCCGCCGGACATGCCGGCGGCGAAGTTACGCCCCGTGGGGCCGAGACAGACCATGATGCCGCCCGTCATGTACTCGCAGCCGTGATCGCCGACACCTTCGATCACCGCGGTGGCCCCGCTGTTGCGGACGCAGAAGCGCTCGCCGGCCACCCCGCGAAAGTAACACTCTCCGCCGATCGCCCCGTAGAGGACGGTGTTGCCGACGACGATGTTGTCCTCCGCGCGCTCCATACCGGATTCCTGCGGGGGGTAGATAATGAGGCGCCCGCCCGACAGGCCCTTGCCCACATAGTCGTTGGCATCGCCCTCGAGCTCGATGGTGATCCCCTTCGCAACCCAGGCCCCCCAGGATTGGCCGCCCGTTCCCTTGGCCTTGACGTAGATGGTGTCGTCCGGGAGTCCGGCGTGTCCGTAGCGCTCCGCCACCCGGCCGGAGAGCATGGTTCCGACAGTGCGGTTGTAGTTCTTGACGCCGATCTCGATCTTAACGGACTCTCCGCGCTCCAGCGCGGGCTCCGCCTGGCGGATGAGCTCGAGGTCCAATGCCTTGTCGAGTCCATGATCCTGCCGTTCGCAGTTGTAAAGAGCGACCTCGGGGCCAACCGTGGGTTTTTTCAAGAGCCGTGAGTAGTCGAGTCCTTTCGCCTTCCAGTGGTCGATGGCCCTGCGCATCTCCAGGCGGTCCATCTGGCCGATCATTTCGTTCATGCTGCGGAACCCGAGCCGTGACATGAATCGGCGCACCTCCTCTGCCACGAAGAAGAAGAAGTTGATCACGTGCTCGGGCCTGCCCGTGAAACGCTTCCGCAGCTCCGGGTCTTGGGTCGCCACACCGACCGGGCAGGTGTTGAGATGGCACTTCCGCATCATGATGCAGCCCGCGACGATCAGCGGCGCGGTGGCAAAGCCGAACTCGTCTGCCCCGAGGAGGGCACCGATGACGACATCGCGGCCGGTGCGAAGTCCTCCGTCGACCTGCACCGCGATACGGCCGCGCAGTCGGTTCAGGACGAGCGTCTGGTGTGTCTCGGCCAGCCCAATCTCCCACGGAGACCCCGCATGCTTAATGGAGGTAAGCGGCGAGGCACCGGTCCCGCCGTCATAGCCGGCGATGGTGACGTGGTCCGCGTGGGCCTTGGAGACACCCGCCGCCACCGTGCCGACGCCCACCTCAGACACCAGCTTCACCGAGATCCGCGCATTGGGGTTGGTGTTCTTGAGGTCGTGGATCAGCTGCGCCAGGTCCTCTATCGAGTAGATATCATGATGCGGCGGCGGAGAGATCAGCCCCACGCCGGGCGTGGAGTGGCGCACGCGGGCGATCTGGGCGTTGACCTTGTGGCCTGGCAGCTGGCCGCCCTCCCCGGGCTTGGCGCCCTGGGCGATCTTGATCTGGATGTCGTCCGCGTTCACGAGGTACTCGGTCGTCACGCCGAAGCGTCCGGAGGCGACCTGCTTGATGGCCGAGCGCTCGGGGTTGCGCGAGCCGTCCGCCAACGGCGCGTAGCGCTCGGGCTCCTCGCCGCCCTCGCCGGTGTTCGACTTGCCGCCGAGGGTGTTCATCGCTCGCGCCAGGGTGGAATGGGCTTCGTAGGAGATGGAGCCGAAGGACATGGCGCCCGTCGCGAAGCGCTTGACGATCTCCTTGGCCGGTTCCACCTCATCGAGGGGAAGGGGCTCGTCGGCCCACTTGAAGTCCATCAGCCCGCGTAAGGTGAGCAGCCGCTCGTTCTGCTCATTGATCATCCGGGCATAGTCTTCGTATGTCCCCCAGCTATTGGCACGGGTTGCGTGCTGGAGCTTGGCGATGGTGTCCGGGGTCCAGGCGTGATCTTCGCCGCGCAGCCGGAAGGCGTAGTCGCCGCCTGCGTCCAGGTGCTTGCGGTAGATGAGCTCTTCCCCGTAGCCCTGCTGGTGCCAGCGGACGGCTTCGCAGGCGATCTCCGCAAGGCCGATGCCCTCCACCGTCGTCTGCGTCCCTGTGAAGTACTTGGCGACGAAGCCGCTGTTGAGCCCCACGGCGTCGAAGATCTGTGCCCCGCAATAGGACTGAAAAGTGGAGATGCCCATCTTCGACATCACCTTGAGCAGGCCCTTTCCGACCGCCTTGATATAGCGCGTCTGGCCCTCCTCGAAGCTCAGCTTTTCCGCGAGGTGCGGGAGCAGGATCTGGATGGTGTCAAAGGCCAGATAGGGGTTGATGGCCTCGGCGCCATAGCCCGCCAGGGCGGCGAAGTGGTGCACTTCGAGCGCCGCGCCCGTTTCGACGACCAGGCCGGAGCTCGTGCGCAGCCCGCGGCGAATTAAATGGTGGTGTACCGCTGACGTGGCGAGCAGGGCCGGGATCGGGATGTAGTCTCCGTTCGTGTTGCGATCCGAGAGGATGAGGATGTTGTAGCCCGCGAGCACCGCTTGCTCGGCCTCTTGGCACAAGCGGTCGAGAGCCGGGGCCATGCCGTCAGCGCCCTCCCGCGCCGAGTAGACCATGTTCAGGGTCTTGGTGCGAAACGCACTCCCCGAGTTGTCCTCGATATGGCGCACCCTCTCCAGATCCTCGTTGGTAAGCACCGGCTGGTTGACCTCCAGGCGCCAGTGCGTCCCCGCCTCGTTGAGGCCGAGAAGGTTCGGGCGGGGTCCGATCAGCGAGACGAGGGACATGACCAGCTCCTCCCTGATCGGGTCGATCGGGGGGTTGGTCACCTGCGCGAAGTTTTGCTTGAAGTAGGTTGACAGGTGCTTCGAGCGGGACGACAGCACCGACGGCGGGTTGTCTGCGCCCATGGAACCGACTGCCTCTTGGCCGGTGACGACCATGGGCGTAAGGAGGAACCTCAGGTCTTCCTGCGTATAGCCGAATGCCTGCTGGGCGTCGAGCAGAGTGTCCTCGTCCGGCGCCATGGGAGCCACGTCCGTCGGCAGCTCGTCGAGGTGGATCTGGGTCCGATTCAGCCACTGCTGGTAGGGCTGTGCGTCGGCGAGCGCTGCCTTGATCTCGGCGTCATCGATGATGCGGCCCTGCTCGAGGTCGATGAGGAACATCTTCCCGGGCTGCAAGCGCCACTTCTTGATGATCCGCTCCTCGGGCACATCGAGCACACCCATTTCGGATGCCATGATCACCATGTCGTCATTGGTGACCAGATAGCGCGCAGGTCGAAGCCCATTACGGTCCAGGGTCGCGCCAATCTGCCGCCCGTCCGTAAAGGCCACCGCCGCAGGTCCGTCCCAGGGCTCCATCAAGGCGGCATGGTACTCATAGAAGGCGCGGCGCTTATCGTCCATCAGCCGGTTGCCGGACCAGGCTTCCGGGATCAACAGCATCATGGCGTGAGCCAGGGTGTAGCCGCCCATGACCAGGAGCTCAAGGGCATTGTCGAAGCAGGCCGAGTCCGACTGGCCCTCGGGGATCAAGGGCCAGATGGTGTCTAAATCTTCGCCGAGGACCTCCGAGCGCATGGTGTGACGACGCGCCGCCATCCAGTTCACGTTGCCGCGCAGGGTGTTGATCTCGCCGTTGTGGCAGATCATGCGGAACGGATGCGCCAGATCCCAGGTCGGGAAGGTATTGGTGGAGAAGCGTTGATGCACCAAGGCGAGCGCGGACTCGAAGCGCGGGTCCTGCAGGTCCAGATAGTACTGGCCCACCTGATAGGCGAGCAGCATGCCCTTGTAGACGATGGTGCGCGAGGACATGGACGTGACGTAGTAGGAGGTCTTTCCGTATCCGGCCTCTCGGATAGCGTTGTCCATGCGCTTGCGGATCACGAAGAGCTTGCGCTCGAAGCTTTCCTGATCCGCGCAGTCCTCTCCTCGTCCAATAAACACCTGCTGAATGACAGGCTCGGTCGGTCGCACGCTGTCGCCCAGATCGCTGTTGTCTACCGGCACGTCCCGCCAGCCGAGAACCATCTGCCCGCCCTCTTCGACGTGGCGGTTGACGGTGGCCTGCATCTCCTGCTGGGCCGTCTCGTCCTTGGGGAGAAATACCATGCCCACGCCGTAATGGCCGGCGGGCGGAAGCTCAAAGCTCGCGACCGTGCGAAAGAAGGCGTCCGGGATCTGCACCAGAATGCCCGCCCCATCCCCGGCCTTGGGATCGGCGCCGACAGCGCCCCGATGGGTGAGCCGATCCAGAAGCTCGAGTCCCTGCTCGATGAGCTGGTGGCTCTTGCGGTTCTTAATGTTGCAGATGAAGCCGACGCCGCAGGCGTCGCGCTCGTTGGCAGGATCATAGAGTCCCTGCACTGGGGGTAAGGCACGAAGGCTCATCGCAAATCTCGCTGGTTCTTGGTCCCTGGTCGGCAGATTGTGGCTTCCCCTGGCGCCGGCTACCACCCGCGACAGATCGGGTTTTCCACACTGGCCCGGGAGGCTCGGGCCGGCAATTCCGGCCGGTCATGGCCGGCAAGCATCCTGTGAATCGCGGGCAATCTCGTTAGCGGTCACCCCGGCGCCGTCCCTGGGGAGAAGGGCTCGACGAGACGCACGGGCAACGCGCCGGCGCCTTCAGTTTGAGCGAGCCCGCAAATTTACAGGATACGCAGGTCCTATGCCACTTGCCTGAGCCCGGTGCGGTTGTCCAAGCGACTAGCGATCAAGCTCAAATTGCCGAAGAGCGTTCCCGGAAGGGCTCAGAATGGAGCCGACAGTACAACGCGGGGCGAAGATCTGCCGCCTCGGAGGGGCAGGGCCGGATGCGGTCGTTGGCGTTGTGAGACGTCGGCGAGGACGACCTAGGGATGTGGGCGCTCCAATGCGGTGCGCGAGCGACGCCAACTGCCCTGCGTGTGTGCATTGCGGCCGGATGATGCGGTCTCTTGCAGGAGAGGGCCGCGTGGGTCAGATGGTGTAGGCGCCCTCCAGCGCCGCGTCTAGCGCCTCGGGTGTGAACTCACTCGTCACCACGGCGTGTCCGATGCCTCGCAGCAGCACGAGGCGCAAACGGCCGGCAAGCACTTTCTTGTCCACGGCCATCAGGTTGCGCACCGTCTGGGGGGAAAGCCCCGCGGGCGGCTCTATCGGGAGTCGTGCACTCCGGAGTAAGGCGCGAATTCGGGCGACGGAGCCGCTGTCCAGCCAGCCCAGGCGGTGAGACAAATCCGCTGCCATGCACATTCCAACCGCGACCGCCTCGCCGTGCAGCCATGCGCCATAGCCGACACCGGTCTCGATGGCGTGGCCGAAGGTATGACCGAGATTGAGCATAGCCCTTTGGCCTGTTTCGAGCTCGTCTGCAGCAACCACCTCCGCCTTGTTACGGCAGGAGCGCTCGATCGCGTAGGCTAGCGCCTCGTCGTCACGCCCAAGGAGCGTGTCCATACTCGTCTCCAGCCAACCGAAGAAATCGCGGTCGCGGATCAGACCGTACTTGACGACCTCGGCGATACCCGCGGACAGCTCCCGATCCGGGAGCGTACGGAGCGTGGCGGTGTCGGCGACGACAGCGCGGGGCTGATGGAAGGCCCCGATCATATTCTTGCCCAAGGGATGGTTGACCCCGGTCTTTCCGCCGACGGACGAGTCCACTTGGGCAAGGAGCGTCGTGGGTACCTGAATGAAGGCGACGCCTCGTTGGTAGCAGGCCGCGGCGAAACCGGCCATGTCGCCGATAACGCCCCCGCCCAGCGCGATCAGCGTACAGTCGCGCCCGAATCGGTTTTGCAGGAGGCCATCGAAGATACGATTCCACACCTCGATGTTCTTGTACCGCTCGCCGTCCGGAAGGATGACCTTCTCCACGTGCCGGGACGAGAGCGCCTGTTCGACGGTCTCGAGGTAGAGCGGAGCCACCGTCTCGTTGGTGACGATCATGACCTGGCTGCCGACGACGTGGGGCCGGTAGAGATCGGGGTCGGCGATGAGCCCGTACCCGACATAGATCGGGTAGCCGCGCTCGCCGAGCTCGACGGCGAGAGTCCGGTTAGCGCTCACGGGGCGTCGGCTTCGAGCCGCCGGCGGATCTCTTTGACCACGGATGAGGTCCCGCGCTTCTCGGTCGAGACTACCATGTCCGCAACCTGACGATAGAGCGGATCCCGTTCAGCCATGAGCTCGCGCAGACGCCCCAGCGGGTCGTCTGTGGCAAGCAACGGGCGATTGCGGTCGCGCGAGGTACGCGCGTACTGCTGCTCCGGACTGCAGTGCAGGTAGATCACCACCCCGCGCGCCGCTAAGTCCTGGCGATTGTCGGCGCGCAGCACCACGCCGCCGCCGGTGGCCAAGACGATGCCGTCTGCCTGGCTCAGCTCTTCGATGATCTGGCGTTCGCGCGTTCGGAAGCCTTCTTCGCCTTCGTACTCGAAGATGGTGGGGATGTCGACGCCCGTGCGACGCTGGATCTCTTGGTCGCTGTCGTGGAACTCAAACGAAAGGGCCTCGGCGAGCTGGCGCCCGACGGTGCTCTTGCCGGCACCCATCGGGCCGATGAGAAAGACATTTTGAAGCCGCATCATGCCATACAGGTATGCCAGATTTCCCCGGCCCGGGCAAGATCGGACCGGGGCTTTGTCGCTGGACCGACGGGCGGCTTCAGCGTCTGACGAGCTCCTGCTTGAGGATCTTCGGGGTAACGAAGATCAGAAGCTCGGTGTTGTTGTCTTTCTTCGCGGTCGTCTTGAACAGGTTGCCGACAATCGGCAGGTCGCCCAGCCAGGGTACCTGCTCCTTGTTGAAGCTCTTGGTACGCTCGTAGACACCGCCGAGGACGACGGTCTCTCCGTTGTCCACGAGAACGGACGTTTCCACGGACCGAGTATCCACCGGCGGCACGCCGAGCACCGACTGCGAGAAGTTCGCGCTGTCCTTGTTGACCTTGAGGTCCATGATGATGCGGTCGTCAGGCGTGATGTGGGGCGTGACATCCAGCTGCAACACGGCCTCCTTGAAGGCGACTGTGGTGCGCCCGGAGGCGGAAGACTCCTGATATGGAATCTCCTGACCGACCTTGATCGTGGCCTTGTGCTGATCGGAGGTGATTACCCTGGGACTGGAGACGATCTCCCCGCGACCCTCGGTCTGCATGGCCGAGAGCTCGAGCTGTAGCAGGTAGGAGCCGACCTTCCCCAGGAGGAAGTTGATCGCTCCCGAGGGGGCTATGGCAGGCAGGCTGACCATCAGGGCCTCGGCGCCGGAGCCAACGGGGTTCTCAATCGAGGAGTTGTAAGGCAGGCCCGTCTGAACGTCTTGCATGAATGGGCCGGTGTTTATGGTTGCTGTGCCAGGTATTTGTCCCGCTTGTTGCGGAGCAGTGCCGCCGCCCACGAGCAGCTCGTTGTGTCCTTCACGCCCGACGGAGCCGTTAAACCCGAAGCGCACGCCAAGGTCTCGCGCGAAGTCGTTGTTGGCGATGACGACCCGCGATTCGATCATGACCTGGCGGACCGCGACGTCGAGCTCGCTGACAATCCGACGTATGTCTTCCAGCTTGGCGACCGTGTCTTGGACCAGCAGGGTGTTGGTGCGGGTGTCGACGGTGACGCTTCCGCGCTCTGACAGGAGCTTGTTCTCCTGTGACTTGAGGAGCGTCGCGAGCTCGGTCGCCTTCGCGTAGTTGATCTGGATGAACTCGGAGCGCAGCGGTGCCAGCTCCTGGATCTCGTTGTCCGCCTGCAGCTCGAGCTTCTCCTGGGCGACGATCTCCTGAGTCGGGGCAACCATGATGACGTTGCCGGTCTGCCGCATGGATAACCCCTTGGATTTCAGGATGATGTCCAGGGCCTGATCCCAGGGCACGTTCTTCAGACGCAAGGTGATGTTGCCGCGTACGGTATCACTCGCCACCAGGTTGAGTCCGGTGAAGTCCGCCAGCAGCTGCAGCACGGCCCGGACCTCGATATCTTGGAAATTCAGCGACAGGCGGTCCCCGGAGTAGACCTTGTTTCTCCGGTCTTGCTCCTGTTTCTTCGCCTTGGTGATTGGGCGAAACTCCAGGACAAACTGGTCGTCCGCCTGGTAGGCCAGATAGTCGTACTCGTCGGTCGTCTGGATATCGACCTCGGTACCCTTGCCCTTCGGCCGAGACTCGACAGCAACGACCGGCGTGCCGAAGTCCGTCACGTCGAGCCGCCTCAGCAGGCGCGGCGGAAGAGGGGCATTGGCGATGTCCACGATCACGTGCCGGCCTTTCTCCGTCACGGAGACTGGCGTGTCGCTGCTGGGCAGGCTGATCTTTACACGTCCTTGCCCGGCGGACCCGCGCTGGAAGTCGATGTCTCTGACGCCACCGGACGGCGCCCTGGAAGCTGCTGCGGACCGGGCGTGGGTACTGCGCTGCACGGAGGACCTCGGCGCAGCTCCGCCCGCCGTGTTGATGGCGACGGTGACCCGGTCACCCTTGGTATCGACCTGATAGGGTACCGAGTCGGTGAGGTTGATCACCACGCGCGTGCGGTCGCTCGCCTCCACAGCGGTCAGGCCCTGGACGGGTCCGATGCCGATAGCAACCGATTTCTTCGCCAGGTCGCTCTTCACGCCCTCGAAATCCAGTGCGATGCGCGCGGGTGACTCCGTGGAGAACACGGCCGGCGGCTTGGTGGCCCCGGAAAGGATGAGGTCGATGCGAACCTGGTTTCCGGGCAGCGCCGCGAACTGCACGTCCCGCAGCTCGGTGGCGGCCATGACGGGAGCGCAGGGAGCGAGCCCGGCCAACAGGAGCAGAGAGGCGCGGAGACATTGTGCGGCCGAATGGACAATGTGTGCCGAGAGTGACATGGATCTAGGTGGCAAGCTGTTTATCACGCCGTGGTCCCCCGCAGCTTATTGGCTCAATGCGATAGCGGCCTGACGCTCACGCCAGTCCCCCGGTTTTTCGGCGACGATCTCGGTGAGCTCGATCTCATCTTCGGTAATACGCGTGATCTGTCCGTTATTCATGCCCATGTAATTTCCGACGCGCACGCGGTATAAGGTGCCACCCGGGCCCTTCACCAGCCCCCAAGTGTTGTCGTCTTGCTCCAGGGTTCCCACCATCTTGAGCGAGTCGAGCGAGAATTGCTCCAGCTCCTCCTTGCGGCGCGGTTCGGGCGCCTGGATTCCGCTATTGATCCCGGTCGAGGCAGCCTCCGCGGTCTGGGCGTCCATCACAAACGGGTCGCGGCGCTCGCCAGCCTCGTAGACGAAGGTGTCGATGGGTTTGACGTCAGGGAGCGGCTCGATCGGCGCCGGCTCGCGTTTCTTGACTTGTTGTACGTACTGTTCCAGGTCGGCCATTTTGCCGTTGCCGCACGCGGCAAGCATGAAGCACGTGAGGACGAAAAGGGGATAACGCTGTTTCATCTCTTTCCTCCCTTCTTGTTCCGTCCCTTGTGCTTGGCGTTCTTGGCCGCGCCTCCGCTCGGCTCATCAAGATAGCGATAGGTCCGGACCGTTGCACTGAGGGTCAGGTCTTCGGGCCCGCTGCCCCCGCCGCGCTTCTGGGACGGGGAGCCGATGTTGACATTGTGAATGGTTACGATGCGCGGCAGGGCGGCGAGCCCGCTGATGAACCGACCGAACTCGTGGTACTGGCCATTCACTCGGACCTGGATCGGAAGCTCGGCATAAAAGTCCTTCAGCTGCTCTCCTGACGGTTGGAACAGCTCGAATTCCAGCCCTGCCGCCAGGCCGGTCTGCGAGACATCGACGAGCAGGGCCGCAACCTCGGTCTTGTCCGGCAGCTGGCGGAGCATGGCGCCAAAGGACTGCTTCATCTCCTCGAGCTGCTGACGATACGCCTCCAGGCTTGCCGCCTTGCGCTGCTTTGTCTCGAAGCTGGTCCGCAGCTCCGCCTCTTTGCGCTGAGCCGTTTCGAGACGCGACACCTGGTCTTTGGTATCGAAGTAGTACCAAGCCCCAGCCAGGGCGCCGCACAGCAGTGCGATGGCGACGGCCTTGATGCCATTGGGCCAATCGCCCATGTTGTTGAAGTCGAGCTCGTTCAGCCGTTTGAGGTCCACTACTGGTACCTGCCGTCTCTATTAAGGGTGTGCGAAACTGCCGGATACTGGTCCGCCTGGATCGGTACGAACGCGCCGTCTTGTGTGATCCATGAGGTGCGCTCTCTCGGCGCCAGGGGTTGCGTCCTTCTGACCTAGCCGGACTGTGCGGAGTCCGCGTCTTCATCGCCGTGACTTGCTGGCCAGCGCGATGCCGACTTGCGCAGGCGGTCGCCTTTCCGCCCCCTGTTGCCGCCGGCGCCAGTCTTTTTCGTCTTGGCTCCGTCGTCGGTCTGACTCTGTTCCTTTTGGTCGAAGCGCAACTGGAAACGACTGAGGCCGCTGGCAGCCTTTCCCTTCTGCTCGATAAGGAGTAGACGGGGGTTGCCCAGCCATTTGGACGCCTCAATACTGCGCATGAAGGCGGAGACTCTGGCGTTGGACTGCGCCTGCCCTTCGACTACGATGGAGCGGCCGCTTTGGGTTGCCTTCGTCAGGTACACGCCCTCCGGAATGGTCTTGACCAGCTCGTCGAATAGGTGGACCACCTCTGGGCGGCTTTCCTGCAGCCGCTGTATCACATTCATTCTGGCAAGGAGGTTCGCCTTGGTCTTTTCCAGCTGGCTAATTTCCGCGATTTGACGATCAAGCAGGCTGATCTGGTTCTCCAGGAACTGGTTCCGGCTTTGCTGGAGCGAAATTATCCGCTCGACCTGAAGATGGACTGTAAGGCCGACGATGATGGTGACCGCCAGACCCGTTGCCGTCATGACGGCAAAGTCCCGCTGTCTGCGCTTTCGCTCGGCCTCGCGCCACGGCAGTAAGTTGATACGTGCCATTAGTCAAACCCTCTCAGCGCCAGCCCCACCGAAATAATCAGCGCCGGGGCGTCACGGCTCAACGTCTGGGGCTGGATCGTCGGTGAGAGCGACATGTGGCTGAATGGATTGGCGACGCTGGTCGGGATGCTGAGGCGCTCCTCCACCAGCTCATCAATCCCGTGAATGCCGGCCGACCCGCCGGCCAAGATGACTTGGTCGACTCGGTTGAACGTGCTGGCGGAGTAGAAGAACTGTAGGGCTCGGCTGATCTGTTGCGCGAGGGCCTCTTTGAAGGGGCTGAGCACTTCCGCCTCGTAATTGTCTGGAAGCCCGCCCTCGATCACTTGCTGCAAAGCCTGGGCCCTGGGTATCCCGTATCTCCTTTGCACGTCCTCGATGAGCTGCTGGCCGCCGAAATTCTGTTCTCTGGTGTAGACGGTGTGCCCGTCGTGCAGGACATGCAGGGTCGTCGTGGTCGCCCCGATGTCAGCGATTGCCACATTGCGCTCCGGACTCTCGCCATGGCTGCGCAGCAGGAGTGCGCACGCGCTTTCCATCGCATAGGCCTCGACGTCGACCACCTCCGGGGTGAGTCCGGCGATCTCGAGGGCAGCCACGCGGTCGTCGACATTCTCGCGCCGCGAGGCCGCAAGCAGGACGTCGACGAGCTCGCCGCCCG
This sequence comes from uncultured Gammaproteobacteria bacterium, assembly GCA_963824085.1. Taxonomy (GTDB): domain Bacteria; phylum Pseudomonadota; class Gammaproteobacteria; order Chromatiales; family Chromatiaceae; genus JARRNE01. The sequence goes on along the minus strand of CAWGNT010000023.1, from coordinate 134,904 downwards.
AAGCGGATGGCCCGAGGACATCGAAGTCGATGTTGACCTCTTCGAGCGGATAGGGGATGTACTGATCGGCTTCAAGCTGGATCTGGGTCTCCATCTCCGCGTCGCTGAGGGTTGCCGACATGGAGATGATCTTGGTGATCACGGCCGATCCCGAGACGGCCACCGCCGCGTGCTTCGCCTTTGTCCCGGAGCGGTTCACCGCCTTCTGTATCGCCTCGCCTACCGCTTGGACGTCCGCAATCTTCTTTTCGACGACGGCGTTTGGCGGCAACGGCTCGACGGCGTAGTTTTCTACTCGAAAGAGGGAGGGGGTGCCACTGTTGGTCTGGCTCAGCTCAACGAGCTTGATGGCGGTTGAGCTGATGTCGACCCCCAGCAGGGTGGGTCTTTTTCGGGAAAAACTGAACATGATTGATGCCGAGATGCCCCCCGCGAGCCGGGTTATTAGACGACTTCTTCAAACCGGCGCTAACTATTTAACATTTCCGCGTTTTATTGGCAAAACCTATCATCTCCATTGCTTTCGGCCAGGAGTATATCCCTCGCCTCGCGGAGGTCGTTGTGCGACCTGTCACAGAAACAGGCCGGAGCGATATTGCACCACCTTAGTTCGTCAACCCTGTCAGGTAAATGCGATTTCCTGGAACTTTCCGGTTTCTCATCACATCGGATAGGATGCCGGTATCTGAGCGGAGTGCGGCAGAGGCGACCCGCCCAATGCGGCGTGGTACGCGTGGGTGAGGCTCGTGACCGGTCGCCCTCCTGCATGACACGGGAGCATGTGCCTTCATATGGGCGTTCGCAGTCGTTCCAGCGCACAGCGTCAGCGCCTCGCGTACGAGGCGGCACGAATCATGATCGAGCAAAATCTGGATGAATTCGATCGTGCGCGCCACAAGGCCGCTCAGCGGACGGGGGTCGGGGACAGGCGGCGGTGGCCGAACAACGAGGAGATTCAGGAGGCGTTGTTGCAGCAACGTCGACTGTTTCATGGAAAGCGCCAGATGATGGAGCTGCGGCATCTGCGCGAGCAGGCGCTGGCGGCGATGCGGACCTTTGCCGACTTCGCCCCGAGGCTTGTAGGCCCCGTGCTCCACGGGACGGGGGATCGGAGTCAGGGCGTGCGGCTGTACGTCTTCGCCGACAACCCGGAGGACTTGGTGCTGGCGTTGTTGGACCAGGGTGTACCCTGGAAGCAGAGGGATGAGACCCTACGCTACGGCGGGGCAACCAGGCGCATCCATCCCGTCTTCAAGTTCGTTGCGGGAGATGTCCCCTTCGAGCTGGTCGTACTTTCCCGTTCGGCGATGCGCAACCCGCCTCTCGATCCGGTGAGTGAGCGGCCCCAGAAAGGTGCCGGTCCCGCGGAGTTGGCTGAGCTCATCTCTGGTATGCCAAACGACACGGCGCTCCCCTAGTGACGATTCAAGAACAACTTGACCATTTTTTCTGACCACCCAACGGTAGGGCGCAATAGGCCCCAGCCGTATTGCGCCGCAGGTCGCGGTTGATCCCAGTCGGTGCAATACGCTCCGCTATTGCACCCTACGCCGAACGAAGTGGTTCAGTTGTTTCCGAATCGTTCCCTAGGGAAGCGCCGCATAAGGCGATTGCCGGAAAATCATGCACCAGATTGCGCAGGATTTTCGTTCGCTTTCAAGGAGCGCTGGCAGGAGCGTAGCGGGGCTACGTGACTGCCGGCGCGACGCCGAAGGCGGGCGAAAGGCCCAGCAAGGTGGTACATGATTTGACAGAAATCGCCTAAGTCCCCTGGGTTTCTCGCCGCACTACATCCGCAAGGCGTGGGGTCCCGATGCATTAGTCCGCAGCACCTGCCTGGTGCTGGAGGTGGCCGGCGTCCTGCCCTGCGGGGAGACGCTGATCAAATCGGCGTCTCCCTGGCTGCCGGCTGAACCCGTCGTCGGTTGGCGCCGGAAGCTTCCGCGAATCCCAGCAGCACCGTCACCTAACGTTGAGAGATCGGGACGTAGTCGCGCAGGGTAGGGCCATGGTAGATCTGCCGTGGGCGGCCGATGCGGTTATTGGGGTCGCTCATCATCTCCATCCAGTGCGACAGCCAGCCTACCGTGCGCGCGATTGCGAACATCACCGTGAACATGTTGCGCGGGATCCCGAGCGCCTGGTAGATGATGCCTGAATAAAAGTCCACGTTGGGGTAGAGCTTTCGTTCGACGAAGTACTCGTCGCTGAGCGCGATCTCCTCGAGCTTGAGGGCGAGCTCGAAGAGGGGGTTTTCGCTGTCCGCCAGCTCCTCAAGGACCTGGTGACAAACCTCGCGAATGATTTTGGCGCGCGGATCGTAGTTCTTGTACACGCGATGGCCGAAACCCATCAGCCGGAACGGATCATCCTTGTCTTTGGCCTTATCCATGTACTTTGGAGCATTCTTGACGTCTCCGATTTCCTCCAGCATATCGAGCACCGCCTCATTCGCACCGCCGTGAGCGGGTCCCCACAGCGAGGCGATGCCCGCGGCGATGCACGCGTACGGATTCGCGCCGGAGCTCCCGGCAAGGCGCACCGTCGACGTGCTCGCGTTCTGCTCGTGGTCGGCGTGGAGAATGAAGAGGAGGTTCAGTGCCTTCTCCGCGATCAGGCCGGGGTCATAGTCCTCGCATGGGGTCGCGAACATCATGTGCATGAAGTTCGCGCAATACCGCAGATCGTTGCGCGGGTACATGATGGGCTCGCCCACATTGTGCTTGTAGGCCGCTGCTGCGATGGTCGGTACCTTGGCGATGAGCCGGTGAGCCGAGACCTCTCTATGCCGCGTGCTATGCACATCGACTGAGTCATGGTAAAAGGCGGAGAGCGATCCTACGACGCCGCACAGGATCGCCATCGGGTGTGCGTCGTAGTGGAAACCATCAAGGAAGTTCTTGAGGTTTTCGTTCAGCATTGTGTGGTAGGTAATGACCTCCTCGAGCTTGTTCAGCTCGCCGCTGTTGGGAAGCTCTCCGTAGAGGAGCAGATACGCAACCTCGAGAAAGCTTGCCTTGGTGGCAAGCTGCTCGATCGGGTAGCCGCGATAGAGCAGGATTCCCTGCTCGCCGTCGATGTAGGTGATTGCGCTGTGGCAGCTCGCGGTCGCCATGAATCCCGGGTCGTACGTGAATATCCTCGCCTCCTTGTAGAGGGAGGAGATATCTACCGCGGCTGGACCAATCGTGCCTTCCTTGAGGGGGAGCTCGTAGCTCTCGCCGGTAGCGTTTCTGGTGATGGTGATGGTGTCGTTCGCCATGGGATCGCTCCTGGCTGGGGTTTACAAGAAGCGGCGTGTTCGCGCCTCTGCGCACTCGTTTGCGGGGCGCCGGCAACGGGGCTCGTTGATCCGCCGCGTCTGGCTTGCGCTTAGCAAGCTATAGGCCGAATGGCTATTTCCGTTAACCGCATTCGGTCAGCCAAGCTCCTTGAGGCGCTCGATGTCGTGCCGTACCGCCGCCACCGAGGCCGCAAAGGCGGCCCTCTCTTCGTCGTTGAGGTCCAGTTCCACAACTGCTTCGACTCCACGCTCACCCAAAATGCAAGGAACTCCCATGGCGACGTCCGCTTCCCCGTACTCGCCCTCCAATAGTGCAACGCATGGAAGTAGACGTCGGCGATTGTTGCTGATGGCGTCGACCATGGTCGCCACCGCTGCGCCCGGGGCATCGTAGGCGCTGGAGTTTTTGCGCAGGGCGAGTATCTCGGCTCCCCCCTGGCGGGTACGGGCGATGATGGCTGCCATCCGTTCCTTGGACAGAAACTGAGAGACGGGCACGCCGTTGATGGTGCAATAGCGTGGTATGGGCACCATAGTGTCGCCGTGTCCGCCAAGGACGAGAGTCGTTATGTCGAGCGTGGAGAAGCCGGTCTCCAGGGCAATGAAACTTGCCATGCGCGACGCATCCAGAACGCCGGCCTGGCCGAACACGCGCCCGCGCGGCCAGCCGCTGCGTTGGCTTGCGCGGTAGGTGAGGGTGTCAACCGGATTGGTGACCATCAGGAGCATGGCGTCCGGTGCGTAGCGCACGGCGTTGTCAACCACCTCGTCGATGATGCGTACGTTCGCCTCCAGGACGTCGGAGCGGGACATGCCCGGCTTGCGTGGAAAGCCCGCCGTGATCACGATCAGCTCCGAACCCTTCATGATCTGGGCGTCGTTGCTGCCGGTGACCCGGGCGTCGAACTCGAAGAAAGGGGCCGTTTGGCAGATGTCCAGAGCCACGCCCTCGGGTACGTCATCGCGCACGTCAAGCAGGGCGACCTCTCGGCAGAGCTCCTCTTCGGCGAGGATTTGTGCGGCCGTCTCGCCCACTCGGCCTGCACCCACGATGGTAATCTTTCGCATGACGGTATCCTCCAGTTGGTGGGGCTTGACCTGAAGCGGGTGACCCGAGGTCTGGTGGCGCTGAGGTGGGCCGCGGTCCCGCGCCGAACTGTCCGTGGTCGCTCCGAAGCGGAGAGCGAGCCACCGTACTCGCAGGTCGAGCAACCCAATGAGCCGCTCGGTGGGCGTACCGCGGCGGTTACGGCCTTCGCCATCAGCCGGCAGCTGGACTGCCGGCGCGAGGCGCAGCCACCGTGCCTTCTGGTGCCGAGAGCGATCCTCGGCTGGCACGGGGCGATTATCGCGGATAGTGGGCGGGATAGGGAACCCGGGCGACGCCGGTTTCGACCGCCGCCCTCGCGACGGCGGGCGGAACCAGGTCGCGCAGTCTCGGATCGAGCGGCTTGGGGATAATATAGTCGGGTCCGAAGGCGAGCCGGTCGAGGCGGTAGGCATTGAGGACGGACGCCGGAACTGGTGCGCGGGCGAGGTCACGGAGCGCGTAGACGGCCGCGATCTGCATGTCCTCGTTGATGCGCGTGGCGCGCACGTCCAGTGCTCCGCGGAAGATATAGGGAAATCCGAGGACGTTGTTAACCTGGTTCGGGTAGTCGGTCCGCCCCGTGGCCATGATGAGGTCGCTGCGCACCCTGGCCGCTGTCTCGGGCCGGATCTCCGGCACGGGATTGGAGAGCGCGAAAACGACGGGGCGGGGGGCCATAGCGGCGAGCATTTCTGGGTCTACAAGGTCGGGACCGGAGACGCCGATGAAGACGTCCGCCCCGTCCATTGCCTCGCGCAGTGTACGTTTCTGTGTGTCTGCGGCAATCCCGAACTTGTACGGGTTGAGGTCCTTGCGCCCGGTGTGGATGACGCCCTGACGGTCGACGGCCACGATGTTGTTGCGGTGGGCGCCTAGGGTCAGCAGGAGGCGGACCCCGGCGATGCCGGCGGCGCCCGCACCGAGCACGACGATCTTCGCCTCCTCCAGGCGTTTTCCCTGCAGCTCGAGGGCGTTCAATAGGCCGGCAGCGATGATGATCGCAGTCCCGTGCTGGTCGTCATGGAAGACGGGGATGTCCAGCTCCTCGATCAGCAGCTGCTCGATCTCGAAGCAGTGCGGTGCGGCGATGTCTTCGAGATTGATTCCGCCGAAGGTAGGCGCAATGCGCCGCACCGTCTCCACGAACTCCTGCGGGTGTCGCGCATGGACCTCGATGTCAAAGACGTCGATCCCGGCGAAGTGCTTGAACAGGACGGCCTTTCCCTCCATGACCGGTTTCCCTGCCAGGGGGCCGACGCCGCCCAGCCCGAGCACGGCGCTGCCGTCGGTGATAACGGCGACCAGGTTACCCTTGTTGGTATAGCGATAGGCGGCGTCCGGATGCTCGGCAATGCGCCGGACCGGCTCGGCTACGCCTGGGGTGTAGGCGAGCGAGAGATCCTGTTGCGTCTCCGCCGGCTTCGTTATAGCGATGCTCGTCTTCCCGGGTACCGGCTCTGCATGGTACAGGAGGGCCTCGCGGTTCAGCTCGGCGTCGGCATGGGCGAAGCTTTCAGGGTTGCTCATGGTCGGAACCTCTCGATGGGGCGCAGGCCGGCACGACTTGTCGGCGCTCAGTCCGCCGCCGGTGCAATGCGGCGCAATGCGCTGGGATCGCGCACGCGTATTCGTGGTTTCCCGCGGAAACGATAGATCCAGCCCAGGACCTCGACGCGAGCGCCCGACAGCGCGGAAAGATCACTCAGGTCGAACCGGGTCAGGTCGTCTGCAGCGATGCGCAGCTTCAGGGCTCCCGCAAGGTCGATCCAAGCGGCGCGAGCCCCGACGCGAACCTTTCGCACTTGGCCTTCCAGGCGGGCGAATCCCTCGGCATCCGGCGGCAGCTTAGCCGCATCGAGAGGGGGCAGGCGCCACAGGCCTCGGCCATGGCGACGTGCTCCCGACTCGGCTTCCTGATAACAGGTGCGAAAGCGGTCGTTGGGCGGGATGGTCACCTGGTAGGCCAAACCGAGGCTGAGGAGGCGCTCGCTCAGGTTGTGGCCAGAGCGATCATAAAGGTGCACGAGCTCACGGCCATAGCGATCGAATCTTTGCCTGCCGGGAACGATCCGGACGCTCCACGCCGACATGGCGAGGGCCCGCTTCAGCTCATCCGTGGCCGCCTGCGCATAGGGCTTGTCAGGGGCGCCGTCGTGCCCGATCTCCGGCGCATCGATGCCGATTAGCCGTACCCTTTCCCCGCCCCTCAACGCCGCCGTGTCGCCGTCGATGACAAATGCGATTCGCGTCGTTTCGGCCTCTCGCGGAACCGGGCAACCGGCCGTCGCCGGGAGGCATAGCGGCAACAGCGCGAGCGTTGTCGCTATACGCGCCCGCGATCCAGCCCTGGTGGCACCTGGTCTCAGCGGCCGTACTTGCGCCGGAATTTGTCGACCCGGCCGGCCGTGTCAACGATCTTCTGCTTCCCCGTGTAGAACGGGTGGCAGTTGGAGCATACCTCCACGTGCAGATTCTTGCCCAGCGTCGAACGGGTCGTGAACTCGTTGCCGCAGCTACAGACGACCTTGATCTCGGAGTATTCCGGGTGAATTGCTTCTTTCATACAACCCTTTCTTGCGCACCCAATCGGCGCGCACAAGCCGCGAAAAACGTATCAATCTATCACCCAGGTCCCGGACCCGCAACCAGGATGCGCCAACCGGACCTCAGCAAACGAAAAACTGAAACAGGGACGGTATAGGGGCTCACGGCGCTCGGTCCTCACTCGGCTGCGAAGTACCCGACGAGATCGTCGAGGAACATCCGCCCTCGCTCGGTAGGCCGGATTCCAGCTCGCTCACGGCACAGCAGGCCATCCGCAACCGCGCCCTCAATGGCGGCCTCGATCCGTCCAATCGGAAGTCCGGTGCGGCACTCGAACAGGACCGGGTCGAAGCCATCCCTCAAGCGCAGGGTGTTCAGCGCAAACTCCAGCACCAGGTCACCGCTCTCCAGGCTGCCCTCCCCGGCCCGCAGTCTCTGGCCATGCTCGGCAGCAGCGAGGTACGCGTGCGGATGGCGGAGCTTCCAGCGCCGCGCGACCCGTCCAAGCGATGCGAGCGTTAGCTTGCCGTGCGCCCCGGCCCCGATACCGAGATAGTCGCCGAACCGCCAATAGTTCAGGTTGTGCCGGCAGCGCAAGGCCGACCCTTGAGCGTAAGCGGAGACCTCATACCGCTGGTAACCCGACCCTGCCAGCATCTCTATGCCCTGCAGATGCATATCGGCGGCCAGGTCATGCCCGGGCAGGGGTGGAGGCATGACATGAAAAGCGGTGTTGGGCTCCAGCGTGAGTTGGTAGTACGACAGATGCTCGGGTTCGAGGGCGAAGGCTTCCTCAAGGTCTCGGCGTGCTTGCTCCAGGCTCTGCTCCGGTAGGGCGTACATCAGGTCCAGGTTGAGGTTGGCGAATCCGGCCGCACGGGCCTGGGCCACCGATTCCCGTACGTCGCTCGCTTCGTGGATGCGCCCGATCCGCCCCAGATGAGCATCCGAGAGGCTTTGGGCGCCGATGGAGACGCGGTTCACCCCAGCCTCCCGATACTCGACGAGGCGGCGTCCTTCCGCCGCCCCCGGATTTGCTTCGAGCGTGATCTCCGCCCCGGGCAAAAGCTCGATACGGTTGCGGATGCCCAGGAGCAGGCGGCGGATGGCCCGTCCGGAGAGCAGGCTCGGGGTCCCGCCGCCGATGAAGATGGAGGTTAGAGGGCGGGGTGTATCGAGGTCTTGAAGATCCTGATCCAGGTCCAGCAGGAGGGCGTCAACATAAGCCGTTTCGGGCAAAGTATCCCGTAGCGGATGAGAGTTGAAATCACAATAGGGGCACTTGCGCACGCACCACGGGATATGGACGTAGAGGGTGAGCGGGGGAGGGCCGTCGGGAAAGACCAGCCCGCATTCGGTGGTGACTGGGCGCATCAGAGCGGAAGCCGAGTGCTCCGGCAAGCAATCCCCGAAAAACGAAAACCCAAATGCGAACGATACACAATGCCCGCGGGTTGATGCGTGGTCAAACGACCGGCTCGAGGCGGGCATAAGCCAACACCAGCCACTTGCTGCCAATGCCTTCGAAGTTGACCTGGATGCGCGCGCTCGTTCCCTTGCCCTCCGTGTTGAGCACCACGCCCTCGCCGAACTTCGGGTGCAATACCCGCTGACCGAGGCGAAAACCGTCAGTCGTCTCCTCCGGCGCCACCCTGCCCCTTCCCATTCGTGAGACACCGCCTCCCCGCACCTCTTCCACAAGCGCCCCCGGTATCTCCCGAAGGAACCTGGACGGGAGAGGATAGGTCTCGCTGCCGTGCAGCCGCCGCGTCTCCGCGTGGGTTAGGTAGAGCTGGTGCATCGCCCGCGTCATGCCGACGTAGCAAAGGCGTCGCTCCTCCTCCAATCGCGCTGGGTCCTCGACGGACATGCTGTGGGGGAAGAGCCCCTCCTCGACCCCGACGACGAAGACGATCGGAAACTCCAGCCCTTTGGCGCTGTGCAGTGTCATGAGCTGCACACCGTCCTCGAACTGGTCGGCTTGGGCCTCTCCCGCTTCGAGGGCGGCGTGGGAGAGGAAGGCGCCGAGCGGGTCGCCCTCGTCGTCCTCCAGCTCATGGGTGAAGCGGCGAGTGGCGTTGACCAGCTCCTCCAGGTTCTCGACGCGGTCGACCCCCTTGCCGTCCTTCGATTTCTTGTAGTGCGCAGCCAGACCTGCCGCCTCTATGACCTGGGCGCACAATTCCGGCAGCTCGGTTTCGCGGCGCGATGTGCGCTGGTCCTGCACGAGGGACAGAAACCCGCCCAGCGAGCCTGCCGCGCGCGGCGGCAGCGCCCCCGAGGCCAGCAGGTCCTCGGCCGCCCGCCACAGGGACGTGCGTCCTTGCCGGCCCTGTTCGCGGATCGTATCCAGGGTCTTGGCGCCCACACCGCGGGGCGGGGTGTTGACGGCACGTTCGAATGACGTGTCATCCTCCGGATTCGCCGTCAGACGCAGATAGGCCAGCGCATCCTTGATCTCCGCCCGCTCGAAGAAGCGCAGCCCACCGTAAACCCGGTAGGGGATACCGCTTTGGATCAGGGTCTCCTCGAACACGCGCGATTGGGCCGTGGTGCGGTAGAGGATCGCGCACTCCGAGCGGCGGTATCCCTCGTCCTCCGCGAAGCGCCGGATGCGCTCCACGACGAAGCGCGCCTCGTCCACTTCGTTGAAGGCGGCATAACGGCGGATCGGCTCCCCCGCGCGGTCCGCCGTCCACAGGTTCTTACCAAGGCGGGTCGGATTGTTGGCGATGAGTGCGTTGGCCGCATCGAGGATATTACCGGTGGAGCGGTAGTTCTGCTCCAGGCGCACCATGCGCGTACCCGGGTAGTCCTTTTGAACGCTCTGGATGTTCTCTACTCGTGCTCCGCGCCACCCGTAGATGGACTGGTCGTCGTCCCCCACCAGAAAGAGGTTGTCGCGCGTGCCGGAGAGGAGGCGCAGCCAGGCATACTGGATGGCGTTCGTGTCTTGAAACTCGTCCACCTGGATGGCGCGGAAGCGCTCGCCATAATGATGCAGGATGTCTGGGCGTTCGCGCAGAAGCTCATGGGAGCGCAGCAGCAGCTCCGCGAAGTCGACCAAGCCGCCGCGGCTGCAGGCGGCCTGGTACTCGTGGTAGATCTCGATCATCTTACGCATGAAAAAGTCGCCGCCGTCGTCCAGGTGTTGGGGCCGCAGCCCCTCGTCCTTCTGCTTGTTGACGAAGCCCTGGACCTGGCGTGGCGGCCAGCGGGACTCATCGAGCTCCAACGCCTTGAGGACGCGCCGGATCAGGCGGAACTGGTCGTCCGAGTCGAGGATCTGAAACTGCTGGGAGAGCCCCGCGTCCTGCCAATGCGCTCGCAGGAAGCGGTGGGCCAGACCGTGGAAGGTACCCACCCACATGCCTCCCACTGGGGCGCGCAGGATCTCCTCGATGCGCGACTTCATCTCCCGCGCCGCCTTGTTGGTGAAGGTGACCGCCAGGATTCCCCAAGGCGGCACCTGCTCTACCTGGATGAGCCAAGCGATGCGGTGGACCAGCACCCGCGTTTTGCCGCTGCCCGCCCCGGCGAGCACCAGCACGTTGCCGAGCGGCGCAGTGACCGCGTTGCGCTGGGCGTCGTTGAGGGGGTCGAGTATGTGGGAGACATCCATTCGAGCATTCTAGCAACCCCGTCAGCCGGGCTCGATGTCCTGTCGCGTGTGCCCTGTAGTATTCTGCAGGCAAGTAAGCAGCTGCGCCCCTCCAACCACCGCCCCGGAATCCTGATACGTGACCGATCTCAGCAACGACACATTCTTGCGCGCCCTCATGCGGGAGCCCGTGGACTACACACCGGTATGGATGATGCGCCAGGCTGGGCGCTACCTGCCGGAATACCGCGCCACGCGCGCCCGTGCCGGCAGCTTCATGGAGCTGTGCAAAGATCCGGAATTGGCGTGCGAGGTCACCCTCCAGCCCTTGGAGCGCTTTCCCTTGGACGCCGCCATCCTATTCTCGGACATCCTCACGGTTCCGGACGCCATGGGGCTCGGACTCTACTTTGCGGAGGGCGAGGGTCCCCACTTCGAGCGGCCGGTGCGGGACGCGGCAGACGTGCGCCGTCTGGGAATGCCGGACATGGAGGACGACTTGGGCTATGTGATGGACGCGGTAGCCCTCATCCGCCGGTCTCTCGGCGGGCGAGTCCCGCTCATCGGCTTCTCCGGCAGTCCCTGGACCCTTGCCACCTACATGATCGAGGGTGGCAGCACAAAGACCTTTGCCCGCTCAAAGGGGATGATGTTCGATCGCCCTGAGCTGATGCACGAGCTCTTGGGGAAGGTCTCCGCAGCCGTTACGGCCTACCTCAATGCCCAGGTCGCCCGAGGCGCACAGGCGCTCATGATCTTCGACACCTGGGGTGGGGTGCTTTCCCCGCGGGACTACGGGACGTTCTCACTCGCCTACATGACTCAGATAGTGGCGGGGTTGTCCCGCGAGTCGGAAGGGCGTCGGGTGCCCGTAATCCTGTTCACCAAGGGCGGGGGCCAGTGGTTGGACCGCATGGTGGAGAGCGGCTGCGACGCTCTGGGCGTTGATTGGACTGTAGACCTAGCGGACGCCCGCCGTCTGGTCCGGGACCGGGTCGCTCTGCAGGGCAATCTGGACCCGTGCATCCTTTACGCTTCGCCCGAGCGCGTCCGGCGCGAGGTCGAGCGTGTACTCGCGAGCTACGGTGTGGGACCTGGGCACGTCTTCAACCTGGGCCACGGCATTCATCCTGATATCGAACCCGATCGAGCCCGCGTCTTCGTGGAGGCTGTCCATGACTTCAGCGGACAGTATCACGGCAGGTCGGTGTGATGGACGGAAGCTGTCGGCAGTAAACGACACAATAGGTCAATATCGGCGCACGGGTAGGGCAAGATCCCTGTGGCTGGGCGGCCTTCCTGGGTTGGCGCGGCGCTTGCTTATACACTTGTGCGGAGCTCGCTCGTCCACGCTCGGCGTGCGGCTTGGGGGCTCCGTGAGTCCCTCGCTTTTGCCGCACGCCGGGCGACCGGGCGTGCGGCCCTTTTTTGGTGACCTTTCACCCTAGAAAGAGCTGTTCACCACGAAGTGCACGAAGAAACACGAAGAAGAACAGAGTCGTCGAGATGAGTTTGGCTGATCTTTGTCGCACCCGCAGGTTGAAGCCCCACGTTTCCACATATCATTAAAATCCTTCGTGCTCTTCGTGTGCTTCGTGGTTCAACTGCCGGGTTGAGGTTCACCGCTTCCATGTGGGCGGTCTGGCCAACAGAGAGGCTTCGTCACGGCGAACCACACGCAGCCCTTGTCCAGGACGTGTCCGTTCTGGTCATCGGTGCCGTGCTAGGCTTTGGTTGCTGAGCGGTACATTCGAGGGAGGGGAGGCAATGGATGACGACCCCGGCAAGTTGATCGGCGGCCCGCGGTCTGGTGCGTCGAGGGATGGCTTGCCGCATGTTGAGGTGGTGACCCGTTCCGCTGGACCCGGCAGGGGTGAGCGGCCGCCCTGGTATCGCGCCCGGCGGATGGTGGTCTTTCTGACTGTCTTCCTTGCCTTGTTGCTGCCCGGGCTTGCATGGGACTTCCTGCGCCCGGCGCAATATCGGGCGACCGCGTCGCTCCTCACGGTGGACCCGGCGTTGACCGGCCGAAAGTCCCAGCCCAGAGATCCCCGCTCGCCTCCCCCAGGTCCTGACGAGCAGCATGTCGCGATCCAGGGGATCGTTCTGCTGAGCCATGAGCTCCTGCAAGACGCCCTTCAGAGGGCCGGCAAGGAGGTGAAGCTCGACGTCTCCTCGGCCGACCAGCTGCAACCTATGCTGAGCGTGACCAAGGTACCGGACACGAACATCGTTGAGCTGAGCGCCGTCGGCAAGGCGCCTCTGCAGCTTGCCGCCATCGTTAATGGCTGGGTTGCGGCCTATCTGGACTTGCGTCAGCGGCAGGTGGAGCAAGAGTTCGGGGAGATCTTGGTGACCCTGCGCAAGGAGCACGAGAACCTCGGTGAGACGATCAGAGCCAAGCAAGAGCGCCTCGAGCGGTTCCGCAACGACAACGACATCGTCACCTTGGAGCGGGACGGCAATGCAGCCTTGGCGCGGCTGAAGGCCCTGACCGACGGGCTGAACAAGGCACGCGACGATGCCGTCGAGGCGGAGGCCCGCCTGGCGGCAGTCCAGGACGCCATTGCCCGCGGAGATCCCGTTGTTCCCGCGCAGGAGCAGCCGGGCCTGGACGCGCTGCAGCAAAAGGCCGCGGACCTGCGGGCCAAGCTTACCGAGCTGCGTACGCGCTATACGCCGTTCTTCCTCGAGAACGAGCCGGAGAAACGACTGCTCCCGGCCCAGCTTCGCGAGGTGGAGGAGCTCATCAAGGAAAAAATTGCTCACGGCCAGAAGGTCGTCATCTCCCAGACCAAGCAGGAGATTGCCGGGGCGCGCCGGCGCGTACAGGTGCTCGAGGCAGAGCTCGCCCAGCACAAGGAGGTCGCAGCTCGTTTCACGAAGAGCTTTGCGGAGTACGAAGGGCTGCAAAGCGAGCTGGAGAGCCTGCAGAAGATGTATAGCGAGGCGGAGTCCCAGGTGGTCGACATGGAGGTACGGGCGCGCGACAAATACCCCCCAGTCGACGTCATCGAGAAGGCTTACCCACCCAGCTCTCCCTTTTCCCCGCCCTATTGGCGGGACGCCTTGTGGGTTCTGCTCGGGTCTGCCCTGGCCGCCCTGCTGGCCGTCTGGGTGTTGGAGTACCTTCTGCGGAAGCCGCGCGACGACGAAGAGTCGATCCCATTGACCGGCGTGCGGGTCTACCCCGGGGGGCGAGCCCTCGCGCTCGAAGAGCCAATCCTCGCCGCCCTGCCGGACGGCGGGCCTTGGGCCGGCATCGCCCAGACACCGACACCGAGCCTCCCGGGAAATCTGCCGCGAGAGCTCCTACCCGCCGAGGTCTCGACCGTGTGGAGTCTCGCGGAACCGGCACACAGGCAGCTCATGGCCTTGCTTCTATGCGGCGTGGGGGTCGACGAATGTGCTGCCTTGAGCGCCGACGACTTCGAGCTGACTGACGGCAAGCTGCGTATTTCCGGTCCCATACCCCGCGAGGTCGATCTCCCGGCGGCGATCCGTGATCTCTTCGCCGACCAAACGCCACTCCCGCTGTGGAGCGGCGCCGAGGACACGGCCGGGGCCGTGGCTGAGCTGGTCGGACGTATTCCCTTGTTGGCGAGCGACGCAGGGTTGTCCCAGCCGCAGGAAGTGACCGTCGAGGCGCTGCGTCACAGCTATCTGGCCTTCCTGGTGCGCCAAGGGGCACGCCTCACCGAGCTCGAACGGATTGTCGGCTACATGCCTGCCCGGGAGCTCACGGCGTATGGTGCGCTGTCTCCCGCCGGTCCGGCAAAGGCGGTCGACGCTATTGAGCGCCTCTACCCGGCATTGAGGTGACTGCGGCTCAGCGCAGCCGGTCGAGCCGCAGCCGCTGGCGCTCGTCGAACAGGCGACGCGAGCCGATCCAGACCGCGGCGACACTCCCGAGCCCGGTGCCGGCAGAAATCAGGAACATGATCATGAGCTGGTACTTGGCGGCCTCCAGCGGCGGGCTTCCGGCCAGAATCTGACCTGTCATCATCCCCGGCAGACTTACGATGCCCGCCGCGGCCATGGCATTGACGATGGGGATGAGTCCGGAGCGCAGGGCTTCGCGGCGAATATCGGCAATCGCTACCGGCCACTCGGCGCCCAGGAGAAGCCGCGCCTCGATACGGCCGCGGGCGTCCCAGGCGGTGCGGGTAAGGCCGTCCAGTGCGATGGCGATCCCGCTCATGGTATTACCCAGAAGCATTCCTAGGAGCGGAATCAGGTACTGTGGCTGGTACCAGGGCTTGACCCCGATGATCACGGTGAGCGCGAGGAGCAGGACGCTGAAGGAGGACATGAACATGGAGATGGTCCCGATCCCCATTCCCCACCAGCCCGCGTAGCGCCGCTTCTGGCGTGCCATCACCTCCCAGCCCGCGACCAGCAGCATGACCAGTGCCAGGAGACCGATGAAGGGTAAGCTCGTCTGGGCGAAGAGGGCCTCGAGCACAAAGCCGATCAGCATGAGCTGCACGGCACTGCGTGCGGCCGCGATCAGCACGCGCCGCTCGACGCCCAGCCGAAGGCGCCAGGACAGAATGGCGAGCAGCAGTACGAGCCCCGCCGCCAGGGCCAGATCCCAAGGGGTTAGGGCGATCAGGCTCACGCCTCGGGCTCCAGACGGCGTTCGTGTATGACCAGCGAGCGCCCGTCGAGACGCCTGCGCTGCTCGGGGTCGTGACTCACCCAGAGGACTGGCGCCGCATGTTCGGCACGATAGGCGGACACCAGCGCCTCTACCCGCTCCCGGTTAGCAGGGTCGAGGTTCGCCGTCGCCTCGTCGAGCAGAAGAGCTTCGGGTTGATTCGCGACCAGGCGCGCGAAGGCCAGCCGCTGGCGCTCGCCGGTGGAGAGGCGGGACACCGCCCATTCCAGCACGTCCGATTCGAAGCCCAGAATTTCCAAGAGCTCCAGCCAGCTGGGCTGCTCTGTCCCGCCGGACAAGAATGGAAAATGATTGCCGACATGCTCTGCCCACCAGTGAGCCTCGGCAGGGAGCAGTCCCACCCGACGACGCCACTCGGGGGCGGGCATGGACGAACGCGCGACGCCGTCGAGCCAGACTTCCCCAGGTCGCGGATCGAGGTCCGCGACGGCCCGCAGGAGCAGGCTCTTCCCGGACCCGGAGGGCCCGGAGACGAAGACGATCTCCCCGGTTGCGAGCTCCAGGTCCACGGGCTCGAGCACTCGGGGCTGCACTCCGCGAAGCCGCAGCCCGGCCATCAGCGCCGGCAAAAGATGAGATCCCGGACCACATGCCCGAGACGACTGCCGCGCTGCTCGAACTTGGTCAAGGGGCGATCCTGCGGACGCGGCGCGAAGCCTCCGGCGGCCGCGGTGTTTGCGAAGAGGTCCGATGCCTGGTCAAGCGCTTGCAGCATCTCCTGTGCGTACGGCTCCCAATCGGTAGCGGCGTGAAACGCCCCGCCTTGCCGGATCACCCGGCCGAGCAGGCGCACCAGTCGGGGGTTCAAGAGGCGCCGCTTGTGATGTCTCTTTTTGGGCCAGGGATCGGGAAAGAAGAGGTAAACCCCGGCAAGGCAGCCCGGTGAAAAACCGGATGCCAGCAGCTCGACTGCGTCCTGACGCAGGATGCGCACGTTTCCCAGCGCCCGCTTCTCGGCCTCCAGGAGCAGATGGCCGATACCGGGCGGGTGCACCTCGACCCCGAGAAAATTGCGCTCGGGGTGACGCTCGGCAAGCTCCGCGAGGGTCTCCCCGTTGCCGAAGCCAATCTCCAAGAAGACCGGGTGCTGATTACCGAAGAGGGCCGTGAGGTCAAGCTGGGTGCCTGGCGCCCAATCGACGCCAAAGCATGGCCACAGGTCGCGAAACGCCCGTTCCTGCGCCCTGGTAAGCCGTCCGCCTCGTATCACGAAGCTGCGGATCGCGCGCCGAGAATCTCCCTGTCCGAGATGCACGGGCAGCAGCGCTTGCCAGCGGATCAGCGTTCCAGACCGGGGTCTGCCGTCGCGGCGCGGCGGAGCAACGGCCGCGTCAACATCCTGGCGAGCGCCCAAGCCCCGGACAAGCCCCGAAGGCGGCTCAGAAGAACAACCCCTCCACGGGAGACGACGCGGATGCGAAACGCTTCGGTGCCATTCGACCCGCGAGAAACGCATCGCGTCCCGCCTCGATCGCTTTGCGCATCGCGCTGGCCATCAGCACTGGGTCCTGCGCCGCGGCAATCGCCGTGTTCATGAGCACACCGTCGCAGCCGAGCTCCATGGCCACCGCGGCATCGGACGCAGTGCCGACGCCCGCGTCGACCAGGATGGGTACCTTGGCATTCTCGACGATGGTGAGGATATTCAGCCGATTGCGGATACCCAGCCCCGATCCAATGGGGGCAGCAAGCGGCATCACCGCACAGCAGCCGAGCTCCTCCAGCCGTTTGGCCATCACCGGGTCGTCGTTGGTGTAAACCATGACGTGGAAGCCGTCCGCTATAAGCTCCTGAGCCGCCTCCAGTGTTGCCACCACGTCGGGGAAAAGGGTTTTCTCGTCCCCGAGCACCTCCAGCTTCACCAAGTTGTGGCCGTCGAGGAGCTCGCGCGCGAGATGGCAGGTGCGAACGGCCGTCTTGGCATCGTAGCAGCCCGCGGTGTTGGGCAGGATGGTGTAGCGATCCGGCGGCAGCACGTCCAGGATGTTGGGCTCCCCGGGCGTCTGACCGAAATTGGTGCGGCGTACGGCAACGGTGACGATCTCGGCCCCGCTCGCCTCGATGGCCCGGCGTGTCTCGTCCATGTCTCTGTACTTACCGGTACCGACCAGAAGCCGCGAGCTGAGCTCGCGGCCGGCGACGGTGAAGGTATCTGCTGCGGATGTCTGTGTGGGCATGGCCGTTACTGCTTCCGTTCGGCTGACTAGCCGACAGGATAAACCAATTGAGGCCAATCGTGCCGGTTAGCCACCGCCGACCGCGTGGATAATCTCCACTCGATCGCTCGGCGCCAGCCGGTGCTCCGTGAACCGGCTGCGCGGCACAAGCTCTTCGTTCACCTCTACAGCCAGCCGCTGACCGGCGAGCTCGAGACGTTCGATCAGTGCGGCCATGTGGATGCCGTCAGGGACCTCGGCTGGAGTTCCGTTGATCATGATCTGCATGATTCTCTTAAGTACTGCGACGTGCCTTGGTTAGGGCTGAAATTCTACACCAAACTCTCGCCTGAGCCCGGTACCGGCCAGTACCACGCCAGCTGCGGGCTCCAAGACAATAGTGCGGATCAGTTCCCCGGATCGCGAGACTTCCGATCAGTTTCCCACTAGAAGCACATGGTTGGACGGAGCTGCGATGTGCCATTTTCGTAACCATAAAATTGATCCTCGATCCGTTGTGTACCGGTAGGCCTTCCCTCCGTTCGCCTTCTGGGTGGCGGGGGCGGGGTTGGCGAGCGAGCAGAGATTGGCTGCGGTGAGGCTGGAGTTTGTTGAGTTGGAAGATGATCCTCTGAAAGGGAAGGAGAAGGAAACAAGCCGCGCCAAGGCCGGCGGGTTTCCGTAGGGAGCCGATCTCAGGGCTGGTTCCACAAGTGTTTCGGGGAAGAAGTAGCGCTGTGGTTGCTCGCTGACCCCTCCTCTCAAGAAGCCTTATCTCCAGTCTTCTGCATCTGCCAGCGGAAGACGCTTCTCCTCGTTGGCGGGAACCCGAACCTGGACCGCCAGGTGGCGTGTAAGTTTGAGGGCGGCTCGGTGCGATTGGTGCCCGTAGGATGATGTTTCTGTATCCTCTCTCCCCGTAACGTCTTCTTTCCTTGGAGCGAGTCGCCTCTTGGCCAAAAAGACCACTAAGACGAAGTCGCAAGCCAAGCGACAGCCCGAGCCGGCGCAGCTCAAGGCGATCGAGCGCCTGCTCAGCGCCGAGAGCTACACGGAGGTAATCCCCCGGGTCGAGTCACTGATTCGGCGTTTCCCCGAGCACAGCGGGCTGCGGGCCATGCTCATTGAGGCGCTGGAGCGTAGCCGGGGTCCCCGTGCGACCGGGCCGCACCTCTTTGCGTGGGCCGAGCAGCGGCCGAACAGCCTGCGTGCCCAGGAGGCGCTGCTCCGGTTCGCGATCGAGTCCAGTCATCTCATGCTTGCTGAACGCACCGCCCTCAGGGTGCGCAAGCTCGGGGGCGATATCCCCGGCTTCCCGATCGATCCCGCCATCAGGTCATCCCTGCTGATGGGCCCGGATGGGACCCAGGCAAGTGAAGAGGAGCTGGTGCGGTTTGATATCGGCAAGCTCCATCTGGAGGGCCAAGATTTCGCTGGCGCGGTGCGTTGGCTGGAGGGCGTGAGCATCGTGCCTGCGCGCAATAACCACGCCCTCGCCCTATTTCACCTGGGGCGGACGGAGGAGGCCGCCGATGCCTTCATGGAGGGTTGGAGAGCGGATCCGAACAACCTCTTCGCGTTGGGGTACACGGTTCGGCTACGGCTCTACCGGGGGGATCAAGCGGGCGCCCGCGGTCTGTGTACGCCGCTGGCCGCTGCCAAGGCACGGCGGCTGGATGACGCCGTGCCGCAGGTCGATGCGTTGCTCCTGCTGGGCCAGGATCAGGCCGCTTGGGAGGCATTTGATTTTGCCCAACACAGTGACTGGCGGGACGAAGGCCAGGACACCAGCCGAGCGGCGCTGCGGCATTTCGGCGCCTGTGCCGCCGCCCGGCTGGGCAAGGGGGCACTCGCCCGCCGGCTGTGGCGGGAAGCATCCGACATGCCTGCGGGTCTCACCCTTCCCGGCGTCAATCTCGGACTATTTGACCGCGACGCCAAGGCGCCAGCGTACCCAGCGGCTTGGGACCTTTACCAGGCCCTTCCCCACACCTGGATCAACACGCTGCGCGCCCAGCACAAGAAGCCGGACCCGGTGCTCGACAGCCTGCGTGCATCCAACGCCTACCTGCGCGCGCTCTACATCGGGGGAGACCAGATCCTCCGTGGCGTGGTCACCTTGGTGCTCAAGCGTCGCGCCCGCCAGTCCGACCAGGAGGCCGCTCGCCTCCTGCGCGGGTTTGCCGCCCAACCGATCGCGACTCGCGATGAGCGCTTTGATCTGCTGACCTTCCTGCAGAACGAGGGCCTGGTGTCGCGGGACGAGCTGGTGGACTACTGGGACGGCAAGGAGCTGAGGCAGGTCAAGCTCATCGGAATGGAGATCTCCCGCGAGCCAAAGGAGAGCGGCTTGCCGCCCGACCTCAACGAGCTCCTGACGGAGGCCATCGAGCGCATCCGAGCCGGTCACCCGGAGGAGGCCGAGACTCGCCTCAACGCCATGCTGCAACGCGTGCCCGACCACCCAGTCGTGCTCGGCAACCTTGCCGCTGTTCGCGTTCAGCAGGGGCGGAAAGACGAGGCCAGAAGCCTGTTGCAGCAGGCTGTCGCAAAGCACCCGGACTATCTGTTTGCTCGCTGCAACCTGGCCCGATTCCTGATCCAGGACGGCAAGCTCGATGCGGCAGACGCACTCCTGAAAGGTCTGGCGGAGCGCGAGGACCTGCACATCCAGGAGGTGTTCGTCCTGTACGGGACGCTCGCGATGCTGCAGATGGCCAAAGGCGACAAGGAGTCCGCCGCCGAATTGCTCAAGAGCCTCGAATCCCTGGTGGAGGACGAGGAAGACGAACGCCGATTAGAGAAAATCAAGGGATTGGTCGATGGCCTTAATCCCATGGGGCGTTTCAAGTCGTTGCTAAGGGCGGCCGTGAAGACCGGCCGTCGGTCGCATCGGCGAGGAGGTTGAGGGTCCAGCTCGCAGCACCTCGTTCGCCGCGTGAAGTAGGTGGGGCTCCAGTCCTGGATGCCTCTCGCCAGGTGTCCTCCACATCTCATTCAAAATCCCCAACGCCTTCTCCAACACCGCATCCTGGCTGAGGTGGTTGTATCGCATCAGGGTGGAGACTCAGGCCTGTCCGCTGAGCTTCATGATCTGCTGCGGCGACAGCCCGTTTGCGGTCAGCTTCGAGATGAAGTGATGGCGGAACGTGTGGATCGTGGCCTTGCCCAAACGAGCAACGTTCTCCGGCGAGTTGATCCCGGTGACGGTAAACGCCCGCTGGATCGCGACATCCGAGTACCGCCGAGGACCGGAGGCATCGCCGTTCTTGAACACGTAGTTGTTCGTCGGCCGGTGCGTGTCCTCGGCAAACCGACGCTGAAGAACCGCATGGAGGCGGTCTGTGATCCCGACGATCGTCTGCGTCTTCGTCTTGTGGCGGACAATCCGCATCCGCTTGCCTTCGAGGTCACATCATCCCAGGTGGTCGTCAGCGCCTCGTTGATCCGCGCACCGGTATCAAGGAGGAAGACCGCGAGGTCGTAGTTCTCGCTCAGCCGTGGTGAGGACGCGAGGTGGTTGAGCAGCGCCACCTCCTCCTCCGGTGAGAACACCCGCGTCTTCTGCTTGACCTCCAGCCGGTTCGGGTAGTCGATCTTCGGCGTCGCGTACCCGAGTGCTGCCGTCTCGGTCACAAGCTGGCGGAACTGTTGGGTGATTTGGTTGATCGTCCCTGGCTGGAGCTCCTCGGCGAGCCCGGCGAGAAACCGGTTGAAATCGGTCGTCGTGATCGCGGCAAGGTCGGTCTGTTTACCGAAGTGGTCGACGAACCGGTTGCAGTGCGCACGGATGTTGCTGAGATTGACGTTGTCCTTGTGGGCGGCGAGGAACAACCGTGCCGCTTCCGCGACCGCCTCCGCCTCGCCGAACGTTGCCTGGCGGAGAAGCTCGTTGTGCCACCTCGACTCAAACGCCTTTGCCTGTGCACGAGAGGCGGTCTTGGCACTCCTCTGATACCGCTTACCGTTGATGATCAGGACGACGTGGTAGTAGGGAGAACTTGGAACGCGGATCAGGGACATTGTTGTTCTGGCTGGATTGAACGTTGTGACCCGGAGCCGTGTTATCGCCGTGCGCTGGCCTTTGCCGGCGGATCTTTGTCTTCGCGGCCAAGCGCCTCGTTCAAGCGCTGGCGGATGTAGGCGAGGTCACCGACATCCGCGTAGTCGGGGTTCCTGGTGGAAGCACGGCGCCGCTTGATCTCCCGCCGGAGTTCCGCTAACAGCGAATTGATTTCCGCAACGTTTGCGTCGAATCTCACCTTTGCGTTTGTCATCTGAGGCATTTTGCAAATGGAATGACTTGAAATTCTTCTCCTTCTCCTCCCTCTCCTCCCTAATACATTGATATTACGGGTTTCTTTTGGATGGAGTTCAGGAGGGAGGAGGGAGAAGAGATGCTGGTTGAGCTTAAAGCTGGATCGCGGCTTTCTAACGGAGAGTGCGATTCCTGCTTCTTCTCCCTCGCCATCTCCTTGCTGATGATATTGTGCAGCAGAGCAACTCCCTTCGCCGAGTGCTCGTTTCCACTACCCTCATTGTGTGCCGCGCTGCGGGGATCACCATGGCCGGTTCTGTCGCGACGAGGCGAGCCTGCAGCGGGTGTTCGGCTCGTTTCCGATGGCGAGTGGCGGCTGACGACCCAAAGCGGTCACAACGCCCGAAAGAACGAATGCCCGGTATAGGAACATCAGCGGACGCCAAGACTCGGCCCGTCTATGCTCCCGAGCCGGTGGACGGAAGATAGGCAACAAGCCAGATCGAATCCGCACTGCCGATTCTTCTGCAGCCTTTGCGTAAGGCGTCTGATGCACCATTGTCTGCGAGAGATTATTGTGCTTCTCCGACAAGGCCTCCGCTGCACTGTTCGCTGGTTAGTCATCGTCATGCTTTCCGTCTTGGCCGGCGCGGAGGTTCTGGCGACTGGAATCAGACCCTCCTTCCCCCGACTTCACGCTGCCGGAACGCCACAGTTCCTCGGCTTCGTCCTTGTCGCTGCTTCGGTGACACTCCACGCAGTTTTCGTAGTCGAGGATGCCCTCCTCAACGTGCTCCTCCCGGATCTTTGACCGCGAGTGCTCGTGGCAACCGTAACAGGTGTACCGGCCGTAGTTGTCGTCGACGTGGCAGGTCACGCAGTCCGTGGTGTGGTTCTGGTCGAAGCGGAAATATTGATCGTGATCGAACGTCGCCGGCGTCCAGCCTGTCTGGGTGTGGCACTGCCCGCAGTTTCCCCTGATCTTCTGGTGCAGGGCGTCCCCTGGACCTGCATGGCAGCCGCCGCACCGTTGCCCTACGGAAGGGTCGAGCAGCTCGTGGGAGAACTGGCCGATGGGACGGAAGGCCTTTACGCCCCTGTGGTCGCTGTGGCAGGCGACGCAGTCCTGCTCGACCAGCTTCTGGTGAAACGAGACGTTCTTCTTCTCTCCGGCGATGGGCATTCCCTTGGTGGTCAACAACCCGATCTCGTCCACCTTATGGCAGACAATGCACTTTTCGGGAGAGCTGCCCCTGAAGGGCGTGTGGCACGCGAAGCAGTCGGTGGTGAGCTCCAGATGGGCGTCGATCAGTTTTCCTGGACTGACCATCAGGTGTGGGTAGACGAAGGCGAGCACCAGGACCGCCGCCAGATTGACAAGGATGATGGCAATGACGGTTTTTCGGTTCATTGCCACTGCCAGAAGAGGAAGATGCTGAGGATGTGAGCGACGCCCAGGACGCCGAACACCAGGGTGATAGGGAAGTGCACCGCCCGCCATTGCTTCATCAGGTCAACCGCCACGGCATCCCAGAAGATCTCCTTCTCGACCGCCTCTCCGGTGACGCCACGCTCGGTGTACGTCGCCTTCTTCGCCGCCAGGTAACGCCGCGAGCGGTCCAGCAGGTACTTGCCCGTCATCCCGCTCATGACGTTGATCAGCATGGCGATGAGCGCGAGCCACGGCAGGATGGTGTAGACATGGACGCCGGCGTGCACCAGGATCATCAACGCCCCCAGCCATGTGAGCGTTTCATGGAGGGCAAGCAGGACCTTTGGCTTACCGACGCTGATGAGCTTGCGCTTGCGCATGGAGTAGAAGAACGACGAAAGGATCAGAATGGTGCCCGGGATGCCCAGATAGCGCCCGACCCAGACCAGAGCGAACTGATGCAGCAGGGCGTCGATGACCACGGTCGCGCCGATGAGCGACCCGAACATCAGGAGGAACGGCAGGACTTCTTTACGGACGAGTGAGGTTTCCATGGCAGTCTCTAGGCGGCCAATGTGAGGTCGCTCTTGGGGGTGGTGATGCAGAGGAGGCAGTGACCGGGTTCCAATTCCGCGTCGGGCGTCTGGCTGTACGCCACCTCGCCGGCCTCGAGCCGAGTCTGGCAGTAGCCGCAACTGCCGGCGCGGCAGCCCGACTCGACGGCGATACCGTTCGCCTCGGCGAGCACGAGGAGCGAATCGGTACCGGAATCCCAGGGGACCGTCTTGCCGGAGCGGCCGAACGTGACCCGGATGACCGCTGCGCTGGGCAAGGCAGGTCCTTCGCGTTTGGCCAGGGATGCGGGGCCAAACGACTCATAGTGGATGTCACTGGGCGTTACCCCCCAATCCTCGAGCCCGGGAATCAGTGTCTCCATCATGGGCTTGGGGCCGCAGACGTAGAACTGGTAACGCGCCAACTTGAGCGTTGAGCGCAGAAGCTCGATATCCGCATGCCCCCGATGCTGATAGTCGACGCCCAGGACATCCCCGTCGCCGGGGCGGCTGTAGCAGACGTGGAGGTGGAAGTTGGCATGGGCCTTGTGCAGGGCGTCCAGGTGACCCTTCATGATGTGCTCGGCACCACTGCGAACACCGAAGAACAACCACACCTCACGTGAGCTGCCACCCTCTAGGACCGAGTTGACGATGCTCAGCATCGGCGTGATGCCAATCCCCCCGGCCACCAGGACGATCGGCAGGGTCGAATCCTCCATCAGGTGAAAATGACCGGACGGCGGCTTCACCGAGAGCCGCATGCCCGGTTGGATCTGGTCATGGAAAAAGTTTGAAGCGAGTCCGAGCGGAGCGTTCGGGTTGCTGGCCAGCGGCGGGACCCGCTTGATGGTCACCCGGTAATAGTCGGGTCGTGGCCGGTCAGAAAGGGAGTAACAACGCACAACCGTTTTGGACTCGCCGGTCAACGGGTCCGGGATCCGCAACCGAAAGGTGAGGTACTGGCCCGGTTGGTATGCGGGGAGCGGCCCGCGGTCCACAGGCACCAGGTAGAAGGAACAGACGGTCCTATTGTCTTCGTCCAAGACACGGCGCTGGACCAAGAAATCCTTGTACCCATCCCCCCCTTGACCCGCAGCTAGAGGGAGTTTCACGGCGACGGGGGCCACCGGAAGTCCATTTTGGGGCGGCCCGATGTTCCGGTATTTGTTCCTTTGGCGGTAGAGGCCGACCAAGACCAGCGAGGCCACCTGCGCCAGCACTACGGCGAAGATGATCAGCGCTAAAGTTTCGGTGCTCATGAGCAATGTCTCGGCTGTTCAGGGTCTGTTGTCCGTTGCCGCGATGAAAACGGCAGCCCACCCGTCATACGGATGCGTCCTTGCCTTCGGCGCTAGGACAGCGCAGGTTGCTTGAAAGACAGCATGGCACTGCTCGATGAAGCCAAGCTGAAAAGCGCGCCGTCGGGACGTTGACGGCTAGGCGGAGATGCTTGCGGAAGGAGATCGAACCGCCTGCGGCGCATTTCGGCCAGAGGTTTCCGTTCAACGCGCCAGCCGGGCAGTGTCAACGGCGGCACGTGAAAGCGCTTTGCTGGGGGTCACAGAGAGACTTGCGCGGGCAACGCACCCCGGGGGGACACCTGCGTTGTGCGGCAGCAGGAGACGAGGAGGTGAAGGTACCTGGCGGATTCGCCACGGTGCGTCCACACCACCTCTCCGTTGGAGTGGCTGCGACGCCATCCGTCGTCGACGCTCTCGTCGAACCGGTAGTTGGGCTAAGGCTTTTTCATCGCATCCCGGTTCCGGGATACCTGGAGCAAGGGGCCGGGGCAACGCCGGGTTCAGTCGTGTAGCGTCGCCCCTGGATTCAGCGACAGCAAGGTCCAGTTGCAACCAGCGGCGGGTACAGTCCGGGGATGGGTGAGTGACTCCGACTGACGGCTTTGAGATTCAGTCCTGCCGGTCGCCGAAGCGAGGTCAACAACCGCTTGTGGCCGTCAGCGACCGTCGAGCGCCACAGCTCGGGCCGGTTCAGGCAGCTGCGATCTGCGAAACGCGCTTCTTGAGCTCCTCTTTGTGCCGGCGCAGCAGGTTGAGGTTGTCAAGCACATAGTCCTTCGACGAGATCGTTCCAGCGACGTACTGGTTCAGGAGCTCGAGCCAGCGTTCATGGATCTCACAGGTGCTCGCGTCGCCGCGGCCTTCCAGCGGGCAGTCCAGACAACGACTTGCCGGCGCTTGCTGAGCCACGACGTCGGTATGCCATTTCCGCCGGTAGTCCTCCGCGTGGCCCGTGATCCACTCGAGCGCCCGCTCGTGCCTCTGATCTTCAGAGACGCCCTTCACGTACTCGCGTATCTGGTCGCATTGTTGCCGCAGAAAGGCCTCCTCCGAGACGGCGGGGTCCTCGCAACACGCGGCGAAGCGCGTGATGAGTGCAAGCATGGGGTCATCGAACGAGAAGACATTCATACGCTCACCCTGCCCATTGCTTCAGACCCGGCGCAGTTTGGCCTCCCGACGCTTTCTCACCAGTCTCAGCGTGCGTAAGGGTTCTCTATGAACGAACGCGAACCCAAAGGCATCGAAAGCGCCCCGACACTATCGTTCATCCTCACATCGGCTTCCGGGGTGCGGTGCCGCCTGGGGCGGACGGCGAAAGAATTCAGGGTCTGAGGTCGCGTGACCGGCCCAAGCCCGCAGTCGCTGGTCCCGAGCAGAGAGCGTCCTGCAAACAGCAGTGCAGCCATCGCCTTGGCGGTAGGTTGGTCCCAAATGCGTACATTGGCGCAAAGGCAGGGGTTGTCCCACCGCTTGGCCAGATACCGCACATTATAGGGCACTGCACAGATAACGGCCGTTTGCTGTCAGTCGGATGCCAGACCTGGAGGGCGGGTAGCCAACTTGCGGCTCCCTCCCTCACCCACGGGCGTTCAAGCGCGGGCGACTGGACTGAAGACAAAGTTCTGGCCCCGGCGATCGATGTCGGAACGGGTTCCGGTCACGCCACATTCGAGCCGCATTGAGGGCGGCGCAATGCTCAGCTCCCCTTGAAAAAAGGCATACCGTGGTTCGGCATCCCGACGCGGAGATTCGATTGGCTATGCCTACCCATCCGAACCACAACCACCGAAGGGGAGCAGCATAGCGGGAAAATTCGAGGTCTATGCCGACAAGGGCGGCAAGTTCCGCTTTCGCCTGAAGGCGAGCAACGGGCAGATCATTCTCGGGAGTCAGGCTTACTAGACCAAGGCCTCGGCACGAGCGAACGCTACACCATGGAGCGAGCCTGCGAGAACGGACTGCAGTCAGTGATGAAGCACGCGCCCGAGGCCAAGATCGAGGATCAGACGGCCGCTACGTGAGGAGGCGGGTGGCGCCCGCTGGCCTCTGGTCTGGCCCAGCGTCGGGCCAGAGTAGCAAGCAAAGTATCGCGAGCAGCCGGAGTTGCGCTTTCCGTCCTTTCAGGGGTTCGACGGCAGGAAAGGTCGCCAAGGGCAGTAACCGACCCAGAGCTGCCGCTGGGGGCCTTCGTCATGACTGACCGCAAAGGACGCATTGCGGACTCTCGCAGCCAACCAATTAAGCCGATCAGTTCCACCCTACGCGGTCAGTCAGCGGTGTACGAAGCCCATGCGTGGGACCGCAAGCGGTTGGCGCAGGGGCAATTCCTGAGTCCTGGTAGGTTACTAAATCGTCATTACTACAACCGCCGGGTTGTTAATTTCCTAGCACTATACTTGGATTGCGGGAAGAAACACGGTTGAGAGTTCTCCCAACGGGCCAGGATATCCGGAGCCAGGCCTGAAAGCTTCGGGCAGACGCCGCCCTGGTAGTGATCAATGGCTCAACCGCGTAAGTCCGCAGATAGTTTTCGTCGCGGAGTTGGGCGCTTTTTCGGAGTGCTCTGGAGCTAGTTCCGAGCTAGTTCCAACATCAACCTATAGCGGCCTGCGACCAGGTGACCCTAGGCGCTTGGTCTCAGCAGAGGTGACGACGCCAGGTCATCAGGATGCCGTCGCACGGCGTAAGCCGAATTTCTGGATCCAACGTTAGAAGGGCAAGACCATGCCAAGGAAGACCCGCAAGCTGCTTCTCACCGCACCAATTGTCGCCAGTCTCGCTGCAGGCGCGGCGTCGAGTTGGTCCGCCACGACAGAAAATGACACCGCGATGATCGAGCGGGGTCGCTACCTCGCCCAAGTGGGCGGCTGCAACGACTGTCACACGGCTGGCTACCTAATGGGAAACGGTCAGATCCCTGAATCCCAGTGGCTGTTGGGCGACAGCTTCGGCTGGCGCGGACCCTGGGGCACTACCTACGCCCCCAACCTGCGCCTGCTCCTCAAAGACATGAGCGAAGACCAATGGGTTCAAGTGGCCCGCACCCTGAAGCGCCGGCCTCCAATGCCTTGGTACACGCTCAACAAGATGCACGAGGATGATCTGCGCGCCCTTTATCGTTTCATCCGCTCGCTGGGGGCGCCAGGAAACCCCGCACCTGCCTATGTCCCGCCTGACCGGGAACCCAGTCCGCCCTACGCCCTGTTCCCTTCACCGCCCAAGGTGAGTGCATCGAGATGAGCTGTTTAATCCCGTCGGCTTGCGCCTTTTGTTATCACCACGAGCGTAACGAGCAGACCGACGAGGTTCCGGGTTGCGATGCGTTTGCCTCCGTTCCCGATCGTATTTTCATGGAACACGTCCGTTGTGCCCGAACGACCACTATAAGCTCAGCCGGCACCACAGCATGAGCGCAATCGAAATCAAAGTAGGTCAACTCGGCATCCGATATCTCGTCGATGGATCACAGACTTCGAGCATGGGGATTCTCGAGCTGACGGTACCACCCGCTTCGAATGTCCCGCCGCCGCACAGCCATTCCAGCAACGAAGAGATCCTCTACGTCCTGGAAGGCACCCTACGGTACACCGTGGGCTCCGATACCCGAGACCTCGGGCCCGGGCAGACAATGCACACACCGAGAGGCATGGTTCACGGATTCTCCAATCCGTTTAGTCGCGCGGCGCGAGCGCTAATCATCCTGTCTCCCGACATTGGGGCCCAGTATTTTCATGATGTTGCTACGGTAGTAAACGCCGGCGGCCCGCCAGACAAAGCATCGCTGGTTGCCGTCATGAGCCGCTACGGACTTGTGCCATCGGCTCCAAAGTGACGCCTAACGCCCGTTATGTAGAGGTCGCATTTATGTAGAGTTGTCGCCTCGATGCCGCTGCTGCAGGTTATCGGCGCGCTCGTTGCGCGACATAATTTCTGCTCGCGGCTGAGGACGCGAACGGCGGTCATTGGGGGTCGGTGGAACGCGTTGACGTGCGATCCACGCCGATCCTCTCGAGGAATTCGGTAAAAGTTAGGGCACCAAGCGCTTGGCGCCCATCGCGGACTCCGGTCCCCAGGGCATGGTCCTGCAGAGGGCCGGGAAATTATGTTGAGCTCGTCCTTGGCCAGGCCTGTTGGGGCGCGACAACTTCTGACTCCGGCACATCTCCAGGCCCGAACTCTACATAAATGCGACCTCTACATAATGGCCGAATTGAGTTGCTCATAGGGTAGCCTGGCAGCCTCCTGAACCCGTCCCTTGCGGCGGGCCGGGCAGTCGGCGAAAGTTTCGCCACAGTGGCATGCGCGCAGCGGACGCACCCAGCGGCCCCGGGGGGCGAGCGCTGTTTGCCCCAGTGCCGCCGCTCTCGCCGTGCATAGCAGCAGGGGCAGCCCGGCCGATCGCGGTCGCTGGAGAGTGCACCCGAAGACGCACGGCCAGGAGTCAACGGTTAGGACGTTTGTTTAGCCTCCGCCTCCTTGCTCGGCCGGTTTCGATCGGGATGCACAAGAAATCGAGGGTGCGAGACGCGCAGGAAAGCCCGTGTATCCGTTAAGCGCGTATCGGCTCAAGGTGGCGCGCGTCCCTGCCTATAGCAATTTCGTGGGGGGAACACCCGCCGTGGCCCAGCCATCGCCGGCTTCCGCAGCGGCGCAGTAACTTGGGAGCTTGGAGAGCGTAGAGACACGGGTGAGATTCGCCAAAGTTCGGCATTTCCGGGGTCGCGAGGGCTCCGGAGGGAAGAGGGGATACCGCTAACCCTCAGGCGACTAGAGAACGGCTCTGCGAGGCGGAAAAGGCCCTTCTGGCCACGACCGATTTTGCAAACGATTGCAAGGTTTCGCGGGGAGCCCCAGGGAACCAGTTGAAGGGAGTTGCTCGTACAGCTGCGTTTAACCGGAAGGCAGAAAAACCGAATCGCGGGCAGCCCCGTATACACAGAAACAAAGGAAGTCGGCAAGTCTACGTTTTTGTTTTGGAAAACCTCCTGACGTCGGTCGTCGCGCCTTGTTAGGCTTACAAGATCCCTGTTATGGAGCTTCCTTCCTTGCTTGGCAATTTTCCCTCGGTACACCGTGTCGGAAATTGGCAGGGTAACTTCCTGCAGCCGGGTCCATCCCGCGGTCTACGTCGAATGCTTCGACGGGGCGGGAACGGTTTCGAGGTCGGGTTGCGTCCGCGACGAACCAGTGCAGGGGGCGGCCCTCGGCCAAAACCGGACCGTCGCAGGGCCACGATGCTGCGGGATTGTCTGGATCTGGCCCGCTATGGAATGCCTGCGGTTCGCGACCACCTCTTCCAAGTCCTCCTGAGGCCCATACCCTACGCGTCCACCGCTCTGGGACGGCCGATCTCTAGAAACGACTGCGCTTACCCCTCATTCAAAATCTCCAACGCCTTCTCCAGCACTTGATCCTGGCTGAGGTGGCTGTATCGCATCAGGGAGGAGATGGATGCATGTCCGCTGATCTTCATGATCTGCTGCGGCAACAACCCGTTGGCGGTCAGCTTCGAGATGAAGTGATGGCGGAACGTGTGGATCGTTGCCTTGCCTAGACGACCAACGTTCTCCGGCGAGTTGATCCCGGTGACGGTAAACGCCCGCTCGATCGCGACATCCGAGTACCGCCGAGGACCGGAGGCATCGGCGTTCTTGAACACGTAGTTGTTCGCCGGCCGGTGTTTGTCCTCGGCAAACCGGCGCTGAAGGACCGCATGGAGGCGGTCTGTGATTCCGAGGATTGTCTTCGTCTTGTGGCGGACAATCCGCATCCGCTTGCCTTCGAGGTCGACATCATCCCAGGTGGTCGTCAGCGCCTCGTTGATCCGCGCACCGGTGTCGAGGAGGAAGACCGCCAGGTCGTAGTTCTCGCTTAGGCGCGATGAGGATGCCAGGTGGTTGAGCAATGCGACCTCCTCCTCCGGTGAGAACACCCGCGTCTTCTGCTTGACCTTCAGCCGCTTCGGGTAGTCGATCCTCGGCGTCGCGTACCCGAGTGCGGCCGTCTCGGTCACAAGCTGGCGGAACTGCTGGGAGATCTGGTTGATCGTCCCTGGCTGGAATTCCTCCGCGAGCCTCGCGAGAAACCGGTTGAAGTCCGTCGTCGTGATCGCGGCAAGGTCTGTCTGCCTGCCGAAGTGCGTAACAAACCGGTTGCAGTGCGCTCGGAGGTTGCTGAGATTGACGTTCTCCTTGTGGGCGGCGAGGAACAACCGTGCCGCTTCCGCGACCGTGATCGCCTCCGCCTCGCCGAACGTTGCCTGGCGGAGAAGCTCGTTGTGTCACTTCGGTTCGAACGCACGCGCCTGTGCACGAGAGGCGGTCTTCGCACTATTCTGATACCGCTTGTCATTGATGATCAGGACGACGTGGCAGTAGGGAGTATTTGCAGCGGATGTCGTTCCGGTGGCGCCGGATGGTGGCGTTCGTCGCGGCGACAGCAGCCCTTCGGTTGCCAGTGAACTTGTTGTTTATCCACCGAGATACGAGGGAAGGCGGAGGAGTTGGCCACCGCCGTCGGTGACGGGTGCCGTTTTCAGTGCTCAGCCCTCCAGCTGCGGCCCATAGGGCCACCGCACCAAGAACCGCCGAGCGGCTTCGATCTCCTCACCGGTGCGCCCCAGCTCCGACGCCCAGGCGTGAACGATGTCGGCCGGCCGTCTCGGCGCCTGCAACGCCACGCTCGGGGTCACCAAGCATGTCAGCGGGTGCGAAGTCGCCGCTGAGCTCCTCGCACTCGATGCGCAGGATTGGCATCCCGATGTGGGCGGTCGGCGAGTCCGTGGTGAGGCGGACGGTTCCGTCGATCGCGTCGGTCACGATGAGGTAGGTAAAACCGCTGGCGGCCATTAGGAACCTCCGTGAACGGACCGCAAGAAGAACCACCGCCCCCGCTCCGCTTTCTCAATCATAGACAGGCAGGATCGCACGGAAACCCTAGACTTTCTGGTGGGCTGACGGAGAAGGAGTGAAGCGGCGATGGGCTGCAGGATCGAACATGCAAGTATCACGGTACGCGACATGCGCGCCACGGTCGGTTTCATCACTACCGCCCTGCCGGAGTTCAAGATCCGCGGCCAGGACATTTCCAACCCCTGCGCATGGCTCCACGTCGGCACGGAAGAGACCTACATCGCCCTGACACGCGCTCCGAGCACGGACCCGCGCGGCCGCGTGGCCTACCATGACCTGGGAGTCAATCACGTCGGGATAGTGGTCGACGACGTTGGAGAAGTCGTCGCTCGGCTGGAAGCAGCCGGGTTCCAACAGAGTTCCGAGCCGGAAGTTTCGAAGTGGCGAAGGCGGTTCTACTTCCTTGACGCAGACGGCCTTCAGTGGGAATTCATCCAGTACCTCTCGGATGATCCGGCCAAGAAGAACCACTACCCATGAACATCCTCTCCGGTCGTCATCCATACATACACTCGGGACTCGGAACCGCGTTGGGCAGAGACCCCAGCGCGTGTCTGGGAACGCCCCGCGCGCGGACCGACTCCGTCACGCGCTCTCCCCCAGCGGTCGATTTGGGGAAAGTAGAGAGCAGGCGTCCGGCTGAATTCATAAAGCAGAGTAGCCTCTCGTAGCGCACTCTCGAAGCGCCTCTGACGCCCCGAGCGCGGTCAGTCAGCGAGGCAACGATGGCTATCGTGCGTGGACCCAAAACTGGCCTTGACCTTAATCGGCAACCGCGCAACCCGTGCTTTCACCGTTCATGTTGCAGTGGTGACACGCGCTGCCGGCGTCGGTGCGCCCCCCGACCATCATCCCGGCAAGAAAACGGGATCTAAACAACGGACAAGTCCGCAATACGAGTATCGCTTGAGCGGGGCATATATCCCGCTGCAGCCGATTCAATCGCGACGACGAATGACGGCCCGCACCGCATGCACCTCAAACGTGAAGCTTCGCGCCGATTCGCGCAACCGAGACTCTAGGCGCCGATAGAGGTCAGCAATGGTCGCTGCGCTGGCAGAGAATGCCTCTCGGAGGCTGGGCTCGCTCCAGGCGCGAACGAAGCCGGTGAAATCCCGGGCAAAAGCCGCTGCATCGTCGTTTTCGCGATAGCGCACGGCCACCGGATCGGGGATCTCGTGAAGCGACAGGCTTTCCAGATGGAGCTGCTCGCCAATGTCTCCGGCGAAAGGACGCTGCCAGGTCGCTGCAGATTGCTCGCAAATGCTGCCAAACTGCATGTCCCGCAGCGATGCCACCGTTGGGGACGCCCATCATGTTCACGATCAGACGAGCGCCGGGAGCAAGCTCACGGGCGCGCCGAGCCAGGAACAGCGTCCAGTCGCGACCGGCCTGGGCGGCCATCGCTACGCACGCCGGACCGTCGAGCTGGTCGAAGTACAGCGCGCTACCACAGCCCCGGGGACCCGGTTGCGACAACCACTGGGTAGCGGCGAAGCTCATGCCCAAGTCGACGACGCCGGGTGGCGTCACCGGGTTGTAAAAGGACGTCGCGGCGGCCAGCGGCGTGATCGGTCCGCCGGGAAAGTGCAGGTAGGACTGCGGGTCACGGAGCCGATCAAAAAGGGCGGCCCAGTCATTGCCGAGCATGTCATTGTGGTACACGGCGACCGGCACGTCCGGCTCTCGCGCTCGCAGCCGCTCGATCACCCGGTGGATCAGCACGCTCGACACGCGGCCCTGCGCGCAGCCATAGTCCGCGATGACGATGGTGCCCGTGGCAGGGTTCAGAATCAGCTCATCGGCGAGCTGGCTCACCAACTCGGCGTCCGATAAGGCCCCACGCATCTGATACTCGCTGTGGGCGTCGTAGACGCCGTTCGGTGTCATGGCCTCGGACATGATCTCCTCCTGTGTCGCTCGGTTGACTCCTCAAGAGAGACGCGCACTACTGCCGTCGGCTCCTCCTGGTGGGAGGCGGTAGGGGATTACGCCGACCCGGCGCCGCATTGATGATGAGCTTGCCATCACACTCAGCATTGCAGGTCGCTGGGGCAAGGTCTCATTGAATATGCCCCTCTTGGTCGTGTTGACGGACGGTGGCGTCGTAGTCAACCAGCGGAGGACCAAGACGCTGTCACCCGAGGTCGAGAGGTCGTTTATCGAAAAGCTGGAACCTGCCGAGCGCCACCAGGACCGGTTGTCTCGCCCAATTTTCGGGACAGCAATCGGCCGGGACCGGACATTGACCCACCTTGGCCCCGCCGATCCAACGCGCATCGAATGCCAGAATTTTGCAAGTTTGCGGTGGAGTTCCGCACAGCATTCGAGCTCGTGCTGCTGGTTCCGAATGCCTGGGAGAGGGCGCTGCTAGGGCATTTGGGTACGACGCTCCATGCCGTCTAACACGAGAACATCCCAATGCAATCTAGAACACCCACTTCTTCCCAAGGCACCTCATTCTCCACCATGAACAGCCCTCACGCCTTGGGTTTCAGCAACCACCGCGTACCGGATCAAGACCCTACGCGCAGATCCCGCGGCTTGTCATCGGTGTGGCAAAATCAGAGCCGCAGATTCCCAACGCATGGAAAATACGTAGCCTTTCTGGGTGATCGACCCCGCGGAGAGACTGCTCTAAACTCTTGCGCCGATTTGCGATTGTCACCAGAGTGAGACAAGGAGTGAGGGCCTTGGCGGGTTGGTCGGAAGACCTGATTTCCCTGAAGGATGCGCGGACGCTGGACGGTCTGTTCTTTCAGCGCGTGCGCCGCTCGCCGGAACGTCCGGCCTATATGAGCCGCCAAGGCGGGGAGGCATGGAGGACGCTCATGTGGAGGGACATTGCGCGCGAGGTGAGTCGCTGGCGCCAAGCCCTGCTCGGGGAGGGTCTCAAGGCCGGAGACCGCGTTGCCACCCTGCTGCGCAATTGTCCGGAGTGGGTAATCTTCGACCAGGCATGCCTTTCGATCGGTCTGGTTAGCGTACCGCTCTACACGGACGACCGACCCGAGAATGCCGCCTATATCCTGCGCGATACGGCGGCCAAGCTGCTTCTCGTTCAGGACGCCAATCGTTGGAAGCGGCTTGCGGAGGTCATGGGTGACCCGTCCGCCACCTTGCGGGTGGTGATCTTCGAGTCCAGCCGGGCGGCTAGGCACCCTGCTCAGGCGGGTTCACGGGTCGTAAACGCCGACGACTGGCTGCCTGCGGAAGGCCCCGCCTTCCTTCAGCGGGAGGGGGATCCGCACGACTTGGCGACGATCGTATACACGTCGGGCACCACCGGTCGCCCCAAGGGTGTGATGCTGAGTCATCACAACATTCTGTCCAATGCACACGCGAGCCTCACCGCCATCGACTGCTATCAGGAGGACATTTTTCTCTCCTTCTTGCCTCTCTCCCACACGTTGGAGCGGACCGGAGGCTACTACCTGCCGATGATGGCGGGCTCTACCGTGGCCTTCGCTCGCTCCGTGGGCCAGCTCGCGGAAGATCTCCAGTCAGTACGCCCGACCGTGCTTATCGCTGTGCCTCGGGTCTTTGAGCGCGTGTATCAACGCTTGATGGACCAAGTCCGAGGGCGCTCCGCGCCAACACGCTGGGTCTTCTCGGCTGCCATCAAAGCGGGCTGGCGCCAATTCGAGCGAATGCAAGGCCGCGCCGGCTGGCATCCCCTGTTGCTCGTATGGCCGATCCTGCGCAAGCGGGTCGCCAACCAGGTCCTCGCGAAGCTGGGTGGCCGACTGCGCATTGCGGTGAGCGGAGGCGCCGCGTTGCCGAACGAGGTGGCGCGCCTCTTTATCGGCTTGGGCCTTCCCCTGGTACAGGGCTACGGGCTGACGGAGGCTAGCCCGGTGGTGAGCGTCAACCGACTGCGCGACAACGACCCCGAGAGCGTGGGAGTGCCGCTGCGCGGCATCCACGTCCGCATCGGCGAGGGCGAAGAGCTTCTCGTGAAAGGCCCGGGGATTATGGCCGGCTACTGGAACGACCATGCCTCGACCGCCAAAGTGGTCGACGCCGATGGGTGGCTTCATACCGGTGATCAGGCCCGCATCGGCGCACATGGCCATGTCTATATCACAGGCCGCATAAAGGACATTCTCGTTCTCTCGAACGGAGAGAAGGTGGCGCCGGCGGACATGGAGATGGCGATCGCTCTGGACCCGCTGTTCGAGCAGGCCCTGGTGATCGGCGAGGGCCGCTCGTTCCTGAGTGCGCTGTTGGTCCTCAACGCGGACCTCTGGACCGGCCTCGCTCAGGAATACGGGCTCAATCCGGAACGCAGCGAGAGCCTGTCTGATCCGCGCCTGGTCAAGGACATGCTCAAACGTATCCGCGATACCGTGCGGGATTTTCCCGGCTACGCCAAGATTCGACGGGCTACCTTGTTACTGGAGCCGTGGTCGGTGGAAAACGGGCTTCTCACGCCGACCCTCAAGGTGAGGCGAAGCGAGGTACTCAAGCACTATGGTGATCAGGTGGAACGGATGTACGTGCTCGGTGCGTGAGGTAACTGTCCTTCGTGGTGCAGTGAGTTGAGGTGAACCTGGTTCAGCCGCGTCAAACTTCCGGCAACGACACGATTATCTTATCGGTTGCCGGTTTTCCGGGGCTGGGTGACGGGCGTCGGGGGACGCTGTGATTACGACCATGTAGCTTGACGGCAGCACTCCTGCCGCCGAGACCCCCGTCGCCCGCAACCCAACCCCTTCGGCGAGAGCCGAAAAGTTGCGGCCGACAGGTGCGGCGTTGTTACCGGTACTTAGCTGCCGCCTAAGGACGATGGCTACAGGGTGGTTCGCGGCGCGAAATAGGTTTATTCAAACTCGGCTGAGGCGCGATGGGCGTCCGCCAGCCGGACGTAGTTGGCAGCTGAGTACTCCAGGTACTCCAGCTCCTTGTCGGTGAGGGCGCGCGCGCGTCTCACCGGTGCGCCGATCCATAGGTAGCCTCCCTCCAGAACGCGCCCTGGGGGCACCAGGGCACCCGCGCCCAGCATGGTGAGGGGCTCGAGGACCGCTCGATCGAGCACTCGTGCGCCAATCCCGACCAGGCACAGCTGGTGGATCTCGCAGCCGTGAAGAACGGCCTGGTGGCCTACTGTTACCCGGTCGTGGATGATCAAGGGGGCACCTCCGGGCAGGAAACGGCTGTCGTGGGAGACGTGCAGGATGCTGCCGTCCTGGATGTTGGTCTCCGGACCGATCTCGATGCGGTGAATATCACCGCGCACGACGCAGATGGGCCAGATGGACGAGCGCGAACCGACCTCCACGTCGCCCACAACGACGGCGGTCTGGTCGATCCAGGCGTCAGCGGCAACCTGGGGATGCTTTCCCTGAAACGGGCGGATGTTCGTCATGAGCTCCTGGGTCCTCGCGCTTTGGCGACGGTGCAAATGCTAACAGCGGAGACACCGACCGCGGCCTTGCTCCCAATCGTCGGGTACTGCACTAGTCCGCGCGTGATAGCGGACTTATATTGTGACCCAAGAATCAAACCACGGGAGTCCTGTTGCGCGTGAGGTCATCCAACATCACCCTTGCCTTGGTGGTCGCCGTCCTTCCTCTGCTTCCCACGCTGGGCAGCGCAGCGGAACGACCGTTTATAGACGAGCCGGAGCCCATCACCAGCAGCCGAGTGCAGGAGGGCGAGCCATGGAAGGAGGGGAGCACCAGCCTGCCGCCTTGGCCCGCCGATAGCGACCTTGTGGAGTTCACGCTCGACGGCCAGAGCTCGCCATTCCGCTACTTCATCGACAGCAAGCACTTGGCCGTGGGTGCGGACGGCGTGGTGCGCTACACCCTGGTGGTGGAGTCCGCGAGCGGAATGCGCAACGTCTCGTTCGAAGGCTTGCGCTGCACGCCAAATGGCACTTACAAGGTCTACGCGTACGGCAGCGCCGGCAGCTTCAAGCACGTGGACCAAGACTGGCAGCCGATCTTGGACAGGGGCTACGACCGCTACCATCGGGCGCTGCATCGAATCCTTCTCTGCGTACCGCTCAAGTTCGAGCCGCGACCCAAGAAAGATATGATTCGTGCCTTGGAGGGACACGTGCCTCGGCGAACCAACGCCGGGTTCTTACCAGACTGAAGCCCGCCTCCACCCAATTCTCGTGGCATCTACTGTATCCATGGACAATCCCCTTCTCGACATGGCGGGGCTACCGCCTTTCGCCCGCATCCGCCCCGAGCACGCGGAGCCGGCAATCGATCAATTGCTGGCCGAGTGCCGCGCCCGCATCGATGAGCTAACCAAGGGCGCCGAGCTGCGCACTTGGGAAAGCTTCGTTGAGCCGCTGGAGGAGCTGGACGATCGGCTGAGCCGGACCTGGTCACCGGTGAGCCACCTGAACTCCGTTCTGAACAGCGACGAGCTTCGGCAGGCCTACAATGCCTGTCTGCCCAAGCTTAGCGATTACGGCACGGAAGTCGGTCAGAATCGGGCTTTGTACGAGGGCTATCGAGCGGTCGCGGGCGGGGAGCATTTGGACAGCGCTCAACGCAAGCTGTTGGAGAATGCCCTGAGGGACTTTCACCTCTCCGGCGTCGACCTTCCCGACGACAAGAAGGCGCGTTACAAGGCGATCAGCCAGGAGCTTTCCCAGCTCACCAGCAAGTACGAGGAGAATCTGCTGGATGCGACCCACGCCTGGAGCAAGGTCGTGGCTGACGAGGGCGCCCTCGCGGGTCTCCCGGACTCCGCGCGGGCGCTCGCCAAGCAGACTGCCGAGGAGCGAGGCGAGGAGGGGTGGGTACTCACGCTGGACTTTCCCTCCTATCTCCCGGTGATGACCTATGCGGATGACCGGGAGCTGCGCCGCGAGGTCTACACCGCTTACAGCACGCGCGCATCGGAACAGGGTCCGTACGCCGGCCGCTGGGACAACACGGAGATCATGGAGCGCATCCTTGCGTTACGGCACGAGCTCGCGGAGCTTCTCGGCTTCGCAAGCTATGCGCATCGCTCGCTTGCCACCAAGATGGCCCGGACCCCGGACGAGGTAATGCACTTCCTCAACGACCTCGCCGAGCGTTCCGTCGACCAGGCCCGCAAGGAGCTCGCCGAGCTGACGGAATTCGCCCGCGACCACTACCGGATCGACGAGCTTGCCCCATGGGATGTCGCCTACTACTCGGAGAAGCTCCGCGAGCACCGGTATGCCATCACCCAGGAGGAGCTGCGGCCCTATTTCCCGCTTCCGCGGGTGCTCTCCGGCATGTTCGCCGTGGTCGAGCGGCTGTTCGACATCCGTATCCAGGAAGTCGAGGGGGTGGAATCCTGGCACCCGGACGTGCGCTTCTTCGAGATCCGCGACGCCGCCGGTGAGCTACGCGGCCAGTTCTACCTGGATCCATTCGCCCGCGCGAAGAAGCGCGGCGGGGCCTGGATGGATACCTGCACCAGCCGGCTCCATACCGCGCGCTGCGACCAGATCCCGGTCGCCTACCTGGTATGCAACTTCGGCCCGCCGGTAGGGGACAAGCCGTCGCTTCTCACGCACGACGAGGTGGAGACCCTCTTCCACGAGTTCGGCCACGGCCTGCACCACATGCTGACCAAGGTGGACTATCCGGCGGTAGCGGGCATCAACGGTGTGCCCTGGGACGCGGTGGAGCTGCCGAGCCAGTTCATGGAGAACTGGTGCTGGGAGCGCGCGCCGCTGGACCTGATCTCGGGCCACGTGGACACCGGGGAGCCCATACCTGAGCAGCTGTACGAGCGCATGCGGGCCGCCAAGAACTTCCAGTCGGCGATGCAGATGGTGCGTCAGCTCGAGTTCGCCATCTTCGACTTCCGCATTCACCACGAGTACGACGCCCAGCGTGGTGGGCGCATTTACGAGGTCCTCGGCGAGGTCCGCGACCAGGTGGCCGTCATCAAGCCGCCTCCTTTCAACCGCTTTGCCCACGGCTTTTCCCACATCTTCGCAGGGGGCTACGCGGCGGGCTACTACAGCTACAAGTGGGCGGAGGTCCTGTCCGCCGACGCCTTCTCCCTGTTTGAGGAGAGGGGCGTGTTCGATGCGGATGCAGGGCGCTCCTTCCGCCGGAACATCCTGGAGAGGGGTGGCTCGGCGGAGGCGATGGACCTTTACATTGCCTTCCGCGGTCGCGAGCCCACGGTCGATGCGCTCCTGCGCCAGACCGGGATTGCCGCCTGATGTCGGAGGTGAACCTTCATTCCGCCGAGACCGGAAGTGTTGCGTGGGTAGACGATTGGACCGATCAACTCTCGTGATTCTTTTTGGTGACCTTGGCGCCTTGGCGTTTCAATAACAAAGAATTGCAATACAAAGACCTACGCGATTTCATCGCCCAGCTCGAGCGGCGCGGCGAGCTGAAGCGGATCGGGCTCGAGGTGGACCCTCATCTGGAGATCACGGAGATCTGCGACCGCACTCTGCGCGCCCAGGGGCCGGCACTGCTCTTCGAGCGGCCCAAGGGGTCACGCATCCCGCTGCTGGGAAACCTGTTCGGCACGCCCAAGCGGGTGGCGCTCGGCATGGGTGAGGAGTCTGTGGACGCGTTGCGCGAGGTTGGCAGGCTGCTCGCGTTTCTCAAGGAGCCTGATCCCCCTCGGGGTATGAAGGACGCCTGGAAGAAGCTCCCAATCTTCCGCAAAGTCATGGACATGGCCCCGAAGGAGTGCCGTGGGGCACCCTGTCAGGACGTGGTGCTCGAAGGCGCGGATGTGGATTTGGGCCAGCTCCCCATCCAGACTTGCTGGCCAGGTGATGCAGGACCCCTCATCACGTGGGGGCTCGTGGTGACGCGCGGGCCGGAGAAGCCGCGCCAGAATCTCGGCATCTACCGGATGCAGGTCCTCGGGCCAAACCGGGTGATCATGCGCTGGCTAGCGCACCGTGGCGGAGCGCTTGATTTCCGTGACTGGCAGCTCAAGCATCCGGGGGAGCCGTTCCCCATCGCCGTGGCCTTGGGCGCAGACCCGGCGACAATCCTGGGCGCCGTCACGCCGGTCCCTGACAGTCTGTCGGAATACGCCTTCGCCGGATTGCTTCGGGGAAGCCGCACCGAGGTCACGTCCTGTCTGGACGGCGACCTCCAGGTACCGGCGAGCGCCGAGCTCGTCCTGGAGGGGCGGATACACCCCGACGACACCGCGCTGGAAGGCCCGTTCGGCGACCACACCGGCTACTACAACGAGGTGGACCGCTTCCCCGTCTTTAGCATCGAGCGGATTACCCACCGCCGCGAGCCGATCTATCACAGCACCTATACCGGGCGGCCGCCGGACGAGCCGGCGATCCTGGGTGTGGCGTTAAACGAGGTCTTCGTGCCCATCCTTCAGAAGCAGTTTCCGGAGATCGTCGACTTTTACCTGCCCCCCGAGGGCTGCTCCTATCGCTTGGCCGTGGTCAGCGTTAGAAAGCAGTATCCCGGCCACGCCAAGCGCGTGATGATGGGGGTGTGGTCGTTCCTGCGCCAGTTCATGTACACCAAGCTCGTGATCGTCGTGGACGACGACGTGAGCGTTCGCGACTGGAAGGACGTGATCTGGGCCATGACCACCAGAATGGACCCGGTACGAGACACCGTCATGGTGGAGAACACCCCAATTGACTATCTCGACTTTGCCTCTCCGGTCTCTGGATTGGGGTCCAAGATCGGCTTTGACGCCACCAACAAGTGGAAGGGTGAAACAGAGCGCGAATGGGGTCGACCCATCCGAATGGATGAGAAGGTCAAGCAGCGCGTGGATGCGGTCTGGGAACGCCTGGGTATCGGCTGACAGCGACCAGGCGAACGAAAAGATCCGCGGCGAGCTCGCCGCGGACCGGCAACACGAAACCGCTCAGATGCGATCTCGGTCCGTTACGTAAAGCGTCGCTGGGGGCGCTCAGCCCGTGGTCTCGCTTCGTTCACCGTAATCTTGCGCCCCTTCATCACGGAGTCGTTTAGCGATTTTATTGCCTGGTCGGCTTCGGAGTTGCTGGGCATGTCCACGAACCCGAAGCCCTTGGACTGGCCGGAGAACTTGTCCTTTACCACCTCTGCGCTGGTTAGCTCGCCAAACTCCCCGAAGGTGTCTCTCAGATCGTCATCGGTCACGCTGTACGGCAGATTTCCTACGTAGATCCTCATCGCTAGCTCTC
The DNA here is from genome assembly GCA_963824085.1 of uncultured Gammaproteobacteria bacterium. Classification (GTDB taxonomy): domain Bacteria; phylum Pseudomonadota; class Gammaproteobacteria; order Chromatiales; family Chromatiaceae; genus JARRNE01. The sequence continues at coordinate 92,961 of CAWGNT010000023.1, read as the reverse complement.
ATACAGGTGTGCATTGTTCGCATCCCCGCCGTCGCCTGACCAACGCACAAGTCAGGCGATAGCGAACGGCAACAGGCTGCCGTGTTCAGCGCGACCGCCGGAACCGACGGCCGTCCAGCGCTCTCCGGGGGTGAACTGTGGAAAAGAGGCCGCCGGCGAAGCGCCCGGTCCGCACAGCGGATGGATGTTGGGGGTGACGGGGTGGTGGACTACAGAAACGCTGCCGGTGAAAGCACAACCCGGCGGACGAGGCGGTCAGGTCCCACGAACACTTCCCAGAGCGGAACGGGAGCGGAAATAGCGGCTGATTCTTTCCGTGAGTGCTTCGGGACCCTGGAGCTTGTACAGGCTGGAGCCTAGGCGAACGGTAGATTATCTCGGGGCGTGCGTCAACATCCGAGAATTCGCTGCGAGCAGGGCGCGCAATCGACGCCAGCTGCGGTCATTCGAAGGGATGTGCCAAGGCGGCTAGCGTCCTCGCCCCACAGCTAAGCTTCAGCGGTTAGAGTCGAATGGGCGAGACGCAGATGCGTCTCGCCCTTCCGCCTGGAGGATCAGTCGATGTTCCCCTTCTTGTGCTGATCGTATAGGTATCCGCCGAGTGCGCCTGCGCCAGCCCCGATCAAGGCGCCCTTGCCTGCGTTCGCCGACAGAGATCCAATAAGAGCGCCACCGGCGGCGCCTGCCAGAGCGCCAGTACCGGCGCGCTCTCCGGTGGTCGTGCCGCAACCGGCGATGGCGACGGAAACCACAAAGACGCAGGAAGCAATCATTCTGTTCATACGGAGACTCCCGACTCGTTGAAAATCAGCCGGCCAGAGACTGGACACCCAGAAATCCCGGCCGAAAAGCCCACCCTCCGGTGTGGTCGCCATCGGTACGTGCCCGAACCGCAATCACCACCCGGTGGCGCGTTCGAGCATGCTGCCGTCAGTACCTATCGTCATAATAGTCGCGATCGTCGTACCTCCTGTCATAGGCGCGCTGCCGGTCGTAGTACTCCCGGTCATACTTGCTCTTCTCGTTCTGGTCGTACAGGTATCCGCCGAGCGCACCGGCGCCGGCGCCGATCAGCGCCCCCTTGCCGGCGTTTGCGCTCGTGGACCCGATGACTGCCCCACCGGCAGCGCCGATGGCGGCACCGCTCACCGTTCGGTCCGCCGTTGTCGTACCGCACGCCGACAAGGCAGCACAAGCGATAACGGTGACGGACAAAAGAGAAGACGTCGTGTGATTGTTCTCCTTCATGGGGTGCCTCCCCGTTTGTACTGGGTCCAAGTGGACGTGGTTCGATCGCAGCCCTTCACAAGTATGGACCGCAAATCGGCCCCGGTGTCTCATAGCTTGCAGGGGTACTTTGATGCCAATGAGCGCACAAGACCCACAACCGGTTGCTCGGCCATCAGCCTCTTGTTGCTGCCGTGTTTTTGCGCCCACGCAAGGAACGCAGCCTTGCCGTCGTCGATCGTCGTGCCCTTCGGATAACAGATGAGAGGCTTAAGGTTCTTTCGGTTTGTGACCTCATCGTGGTACTGGACGGTGGCCTCGATAAAGGCGCGGCACGCGAGGCTGGCGGTGACGTAGTTCGCGTCGTCCGGGTTCGTCGCGCACACTTCGTACAGGTCATGCGTCGTATCGAACGAAAAGTCCTTCGCCTGGACCGCGTCAGCGGTCTGGGAGAAGACCCCGATTGCAATGGCAGCGCCCACTGATGCGGGCAATGAATACTTTAGCTTCATTCGCAGTCTCCCTTTTCGTTGATGTTGCACTTGCCTGAGGGACCCTAGGTCGGTCGCGCAAGGGGCTTGAAGATAAGGTGATTGGCACGATGGCTCAGGTGCTGGGCCAGGGTCGGATACGCGCTGTTGGGATACGCCGTGACTACGTCCGTGTAGGCTCGACGGTGTCGAGGGGCCCGCCGACTCGCCCCCGACCCGCCTAACGGACCTTCCAGCTGAGGCACGACGCTGATCACCTGAAGAAATGCACGATGCCGCCACATCGGCGATGCATTCTGCGCTATGCGGAAATGGGCGTCCAGTAGCCAGCCTCCGCGCCATGGCAGGCGTCTCGCGAGACAGGGCGCACGGGCTCGACATTCGGCCGATCGCCCCTACAAGAGCGAAGCTTTCAGTCCTTCCGCGAGGGTCGGATAGCGCAGGGTAACGCCGAGCTCCTCGCGCAATCGGCGGTTACTGAGCCGACGTGACTCGTGCATGTACGACATCATCCCGGCGGAGAGTTGCTCATCGGCCTCCCGCATGGAGAGCAGGGGTGGTCGCGGCATGCCTGCCGCGTCCGCCACCCGCTGGAAGTAGTCCGTCATGGTGGTGGGGTGACCGTCGCAGACATTGTAGACACCGGTGGCGGCGGCCCCTTCCATTGCCGCGATGCAGGCATCGACCAGGTCATCCGCGTGGATACGGTTGGAATAGGGCGCCTCCTCTTCCCGCACCAAGGGCAGCTGTTGGCGGATGCGCTCCAAGGGCAAGCGTCCCGGACCGTAGATACCGGCAACTCGAAGGATGACGAGCTCGCGGCTGTTTGCTCGAGCCCAGCGGCGAAGGACCTGCTCCGCGTCCCAGCGGCGCCGCGCGCGATCGGCCGCAGGCTGGGGTGGCCAGCTCTCGTCGACCCAGGCGCCTCCACAGTCGCCGTAAACACCGGTCGTGCTGATATAGACCACACGCCTTGGCTGACCGACGCGATCGAAGACCGACACCAGCCGCCGCGTGTGCAGATCTTCCACGCCGCGTCCGGGAGGGGGCGCAAAGTGGAAGACCTTGGCGTCGGCAAACGGTAGATCGCCCAAGTCGTTGGCGGCCAGGTCCCGAGGGAGTGCGGCGATGTGATCGGCTTCGAGAGCGGCTGCACTTGTCGTGCTCCGGACAACTCCGAGCACCGAGTCGCCCCGCTCCAGGTAACGGCGGGCCACTTGGCGGCCGATGTAGCCACAGCCAAGGATGAGGATTGGTGACTTTTTCATCCAGGTGAAGAGTCGACGCTCTCTATCATCCGTTGCCTCGGGTCGTCCGCCCTGAGTGCCCGCTGTAGCTTGCACTAACGGAAAGAGGCGTCATTATGACCAGCATATGTCAGATACGAGCGCGTATGTTCCACCGTCACCAGAGCCCTCCGCAAGAAGCCTCATGAGTTTTCGCGTACGAACCGATCCGGGCGACCACGTCTTCGAGGTCCAGCCCGGCGAGAGACTGTTGGACGCCGCCCTGCGCCAGGGCATCCGATTGCCGTACGGCTGCCGCGACGGACGTTGCGGCTCCTGCGCCGCCAAGCTCGTGGAGGGCGTAGTGACCTATCCCAGCGATAACATCGAGGCCCTGGACGGAGAGCCGCCCGACACATGCCTCACCTGTCAGGCCGTACCCCAGGGCGATCTGCTGCTCCATGTCGCGGAAATCGAGACGGCGGCGGACATCCCGGTCCGCATCCTTCCCTGCCGCGTCGTCGAGAAGCAGCAGCTCAATCACGATGTGGTGCGCCTGTACGTCAAGCTACCGGAGACTCAGCGCCTGCATTTCCTTGCCGGCCAGTATCTCGACTTCATCCTGCGCGATGGCCGGCGGCGTGCCTTCTCGATCGCCAATGCCCCTCACGACGATGATCTGATCGAGCTGCACATCCGCCATGTGCCGGGCGGCGAGTTCACGGACTATGTCTTCGACAGCGTAAAGGATCGGACCATAATGCGCATCCGCGCGCCGCTCGGGACCTTCGTTCTGCGCGAGGAGTCCGATCGGCCGATGATCTTCATGGGCGGCGGGACTGGGTTTGCGCCGCTCAAGAGCATGATCGAGCACGCCTTCCACGTCGGTATCGAGCGACCGATGCACATCTACTGGGGCGTCAGGTCCCGCCGGGACCTCTATTTGGCCGAGCTGCCGGAACGTTGGGCGCGAGAGCATGCAAACTTGACCTATACACCGGTGCTCTCGGAGCCCGACGTCGACTGGAACGGCCGTACCGGCTTCGTCCACGAGGCGGTCATAGCCGACCATCCTGACATGATCGGATTCGATGTCTACATGAGTGGGCCCCCGGTCATGGTCCACGCCGGGCGTATCGCCTTCGAGGCGCGCGGGCTCGACATCGCCCATATGTTCTCCGATGCCTTCGAGTATGCAGCAGACAGTCGGCCGAAGGGCGGGGCGGCTCCCGGCTGAGGGTCTTTCGGCGAGGCTATACCGCTTGTATTTGATCTTGTCGTGTTTCCGGGGTCGGGTTGCGCCCGCCGCGGGACGCTGAGGATTCATCCCTGAAGGCTTGACGGCCGCCTCCCTGGGGCCGACACCCCCGCCGGGCGCAGCCCGACCCCTTGGGCCGCAAAGCCAAAAGATCGTGTGAGTTGCGTATAGACTTTGAGTTAGCAATTGGTTCCCCAGACCAGCTTGGGTTTCGGGGTGAAGGAGGGCCGGCAGAACGCGCTGTGAATATGTCCGTATTTGCTCGAAGGCAGCGTCGATGCCGCTGACGATTCCGCCGATCCACACCCTCATCTGCGGGCGTTCAAACTGACCGACAGGACTAATCGCCAGAGATTTGCAGCCCGCGCTTTCTGCGGCTTTCTTTTCTGAGGACACCTGCCGATGGACATCAACCGTCTTGAGCGGCTCTCCGCCACCGCCTGGCGCATTCGCCCCGAGGGAGACATGCGGGTGCCGGCGATCATCTTCGCCGACGAGGGACTGATCCGCGAGATGGACGACAAGGTCTGGGAGCAGGTGACGAATGTCGCCCGGCTGCCGGGCATCGTCGCCGCGTCCTATGCCATGCCCGACGCCCACTGGGGCTATGGTTTCCCGATTGGCGGTGTCGCTGCCTTCGATCCTGCCGAAGGAGGCGTGGTCTCAGCGGGCGGGGTGGGTTTCGACATCTCCTGCGGCGTTCGGACCCTGCACACTGGTCTCAAGCGGGAGGCCGTGCTGGCGGAGCGGGAGGCATTGGCGGAGGAGCTCTACTACCGCATCCCCGCCGGCGTGGGCAGCACCGGCCGCGTTCATCTCTCCGGTCGCGAGATCGACCGCATGCTGACGGGCGGTGCCGCCTGGGCGGTGGAGCGGGGCTATGGCCGCGAGGAGGACCTGGACCGCATCGAAGAGAGCGGCCGGATGGTTGGGGCCGATGCGTCACAGGTCTCGGACAAGGCCAAGAAGCGCCAACAAGACGAGATGGGAACCCTCGGCTCGGGCAATCATTACCTGGAGATTCAGGTAGTGACCACCGTCTACGACCCAGAAGCCGCAGCGGTCTATGGGCTGGCCGAGGGTGATGTGGTAGTGAGTATTCACTGCGGCTCGCGCGGCCTGGGTCACCAGATCGGCACGGAGTTCCTGAAGCGCATGCTGCTTGCGGCGAGCCAGTACGCCATCAAGCTGCCCGATCGGGAGCTCGCCTGCGTGCCCATCGACTCGCCGGTCGGCCGAAGCTACCTCGGCGCCATGCGCGCCGGCATCAATTGCGCCCTGGCCAACCGCCAGATCCTTACCCACCTCACCCGCCAGGCGTTCGCCGACATCCTGCCCGAGGCACGCCTCGACCTCCTCTACGACGTCTCCCACAACACCTGCAAGGTGGAGGAGCACGAGGTGGATGGCCGAAAGCGCAGGCTGTTCATCCACCGCAAGGGCGCGACGCGGGCGCTCGGGCCGGGGCATCCGGACGTTCCCGATGCGCTGCGCCAAGTCGGTCAGCCGGTGCTCATCGGCGGCACCATGGGGACCGCGTCGTACGTGCTGGCGGGGACCGCGGAGAGCGAGCGCCAGGCCTTCAGCTCCGCCTGCCACGGCGCTGGCCGGGCGATGAGCCGTCATGCCGCAACCCGCCAGTGGCAGGGCCGCAAGGTCGTCGACGAGCTCGCCGAACGCGGGATCATCATCCGCAGCCCCAGCATGCGCGGCGTGGCCGAGGAGGCCCCGGGGGCCTACAAGGATGTCAGTGCGGTGGTGGATGCGGCCGACGCGGCCGGCTTGGCGCGCAAGGTCGTTCGGCTTGAGCCGCTGATCTGTATCAAGGGCTGAGCCACTAGCCAGGGGTCGGCCGTTTTGGCCGGCGCAGTCACCGAGGTATCAATGGCCCAGGTTGAGGCGACAGGAGCCGGGGCTTAGGTACGGCAGACGCCGCACCGGGCCCCGCCAGTGTAGTGTGCGAAGCCAAAACTATGGCTCCGACCTGATCGGGCTCACTTCAACGCTTCGACGAGGTCAATCTCGCGTTTGAGCAGCTCGTTAACCAAGTCGCCGAGCTTGCGTCCCTTTGCGTCCGCACGCGCCTGCAGATACGCCAGAACATCGTCGTCGAGGGTCACCGCGCCCTTGCCCTGGCCCGCAAAGCGGTTAGGTTTTGCCTTTGAATAGTCAAGATCATATTCGGGCAAAAGGTCTTCAGCTTCCGGATCGTTCTTCATAACCGCGTTGCTCTCTCGAGGTGGCTCGCCGCGCACTCACAATACGGATAGTACCAACAGGCATCTCCGCAAAAGCAACCAATAAAAGGCGACCGGCGCTCGAATGCCCGATGACGATTTCCCGAAGCTCCAAATCAGAGTGCCATTCATCCGAAAAGATACGTGCCAAAGGGTCTTCGAAAATGGTAACCGCCTCCTCGAAGGTGACGCCATGCTTGCTTGCGTTGGCGGCGGCTTTGTGACGGTCCCATTGAAAGCTCAGGCTCGTGGATCGCGTTCCTGCTCGGTTCTTGCTAGGCGGTCATGTAAGTACCGTCTGGCAGGGCGCGCACGTGCCCAATGGCGACGAGGGTATCCAGCAGCTCGGTGACCCGGTCGGCGCGGGCGCGGGCAAATCCTCGGGCGATGCACTCCGCCGAGGCGGGCACCGCCTGCGCCGCGAGCAACTCCCGCACCGCCTGGACTTGCTCCGGCAATGCCTTGGGCCAAGGTCTGCTTTTGGCAGCCGCTGGAGCGGCCGCGGCTATGGGAACCGCAACTTTCGTCCGTGCGGTTTCCACGCCCGCTGCCGCCGCGATCTCCGGGGCCTGAAACGCGGGCCGCAGCCAGCGCACGAGGCCGGCTGCCTCCTCAGCCGCGTGCTGGGCGTTGAGCGCTCCCAGAGCCGGACCAGGATCTCCTCCTCGGCCGCCGCCTGCTCCGCGGGCCGACCCGGGAACGGCGTGATGGCCCCCGGCCTTCCCACCAAATGGGGGATGAGGTCCGACCAGCCGTAGGCATCGAGCACCGCCGCGTCCAGCTCGTTGTGGAGCTCGCGCAGGATCGAGACCAGTCCCTGTGTATGGATCTGCCGCTCCCTCTTGGGCAACTCTGCGGGAAGGCGCCCGGGTCCACCGGAACTATGCTGCCCTGTCTCGGTTAGCGAGGGCGTTCCCGAGGGTGGTACCGGATCGATGGTCCGCAGCCGCTCCATCAGGTCGTACATGCCGGTCAGCGTGAGTCCGGCGCGCAGGGTCTCACGGACCCTGTCCTGGGTCAGGTCGTCCAGTCGGATACGGTGTGTGCGCGGGTCGGTGAAGGGCGCATAGGTCGGGTCCGCACGGCTCGATCCGCTCATCTGCCTCAAAGCGTCGAGCGCTAGGGATCACATATGGACTGAAGGGTTGATGTGCGATGTGCCGGGCTCGGCGATTCAAAGGAGCCTGAGGAGTTGCGGCGATGCGCGAGGTGCTGCCTCACCTCAGTCGCCGCGTCGGACGCAGGCCGGGGTTTCGCCGGCTCCCCTCACGCGCCGTGCTTGTTCGCCGCCCCTTTGATCGCGGCGACAGTCTTGTCTTGGAGCGATTTGGCCCAGGCCGGCTGCGGGAGATTCCAGCCGATGAGAATGCCAACGCAAATCCAGAAAAGGACCCACCACATTACTCTCTCCAGGATGATTTCCCTTCAGTAGCCGGACCGCACGTATTCGCATCCGGCTTGAGGTTCGAGTCGCGGTTTGGTGAAGAGTTCAAGCCGCGTCAACAGAGCGCGGGGCAGGGCACCGCGGCTGCGGGTCGCCCATGCCGGCTTTGCTGCCGGTCTTGGCCGGGAAGCCCGCGACCCGACCATGATGGTGGTCATCGCCTTGACGGCCGCCGGTTTGCCTCCCGCGCGTTGCGGTCACTTCTCCAGAGCCAGCGCCCGTTTTCCAGGCTTCCTTCCGGGGCGCGCTATCCTTTACGGTTTCGCCCGCGGCAGCGGGCATTGAGATGGCCTTGCACCCGTCGCTTCAAACGACCGCTAGCCGAGCTACGACGGCAAACGTCAGACCGCACCCCAAAACAACGAACCCGATGGTGGCGCCGGCGGCCCGCCAGCGGAGCCTGCCGATCAGCGTGCCCTCGCCGAAGGTGGAGATCACGAACGGGCGCCGCGGGTCGTCGGTCTTGGTCAGGCGCGAGAGGGGTGGCTCTGCCTCGAGCCGACGCTCGGTGTGCGCGGCGAGTCGTTGCGCCTCCTCGCGGGCACTCTCCCACTCGTCGAGGCTGATCTCTCCGTCACCGTTCGCGTCGAACCGGGCCATGCGTGCCGGGTCCTGCTTCCAGCGGGCCAGGAGGTGGCGAGTCACGCCCTCGCGCTCCTCGACGCCGCGTCTGGGTGTCTCGAACCGGCCCAACAGGTAGAGGGGCTCGCCTCGGAGGATGCGCTCCTCCGTGAACCTGTAGCGGCGGCTGAGCTGCAGCCATCCGGACTCACGCGGCCTGGGTGTGTGGCGAGCGGACCCGTACCAGGTGTCCTTTGCCTGCGAGTGAACGTCGGCGCCCGCTGGCTCGACGAGGCAGCGGCCGGTATCGTCCTCGAGGACGAAGGGGAGCTCCGCTTCCCCGCGGTCTATTGTCACCCAGCGGTCGTTCTTGCCGCTGCGGCGCCGCTCCTGGACCTTGAAGCGGTACCAGACGCAGGGGAGCCGGGTCAGCGGCGCCGTCAGCACGCGGTTGTGGGCAAGGGCCCGGCCGCACAGCTCGACGTAGCCCTGGGTCGCGGACCGAATCCTTGCCGTCGGGGTGTCCGCGACCGTGCGCAGACGCCAGAAGGCGTCGAGGCCGCGGCGCAGGAAGATCACCGCCAAAACCGCGACCACGGCCCCGAAGATCCAGAAAGCGATCGGGTCGGCCCTGACGGCGGACAGGCGCAGTGTCTCGATCATGCGAAGAGCTTGGCGATGTCCAGGTCCGCGCGCGCCTCGGCGAATTCGAGCAGATCGAATCCTCGGAATCCGAAAAGACGCGCAACGAAGACGTCCGGGACCTGCTCAATGCGGACGTTGTTCAGATTGACGCTGTCGTTGTAAAGCTCGCGCCGGTCCGCGATGGTCTCCTCCAGCTGGGAGACCCGCTGGGCGAGGTGCCGGAAGCTCTCGTTGGCCTTGAGGTCAGGGTAGTTCTCCGCCAGGGCAAAGAGCTGACCGAGGCCCGCTCGAAGCTCCACCTCGGCCGCACCCAGGCGCTTCAAGTCGCCGCGGCTGGTGGCGTCGAAGACCGCCCCGCGTGCCCGAATGACCCGGTCGAGCGTTTCCTGCTCGTAGCGCATGTACTGCTTGCAGACGTCCACCAGCTTTGGCAGCTCGTCGTGTCGCTGCTTCAAGGAGACGTCCACGTTCGACCAGGTCTTGGCGACGTTGTGCTTGAGGCGGACCAGGTTGTTGTAGATGAGCACTGCGTAGAGTGCGGCGACGGCAAGAACGGCCAAAAAAATGATTGTCGTCAGCTCCATCGTTTCCTCCAGCTGTCGCTGCCGAGTGTGCATTGTAGAGGTAGTGGCCCCGACGTTTTCTGAAGTGCGTCGCTCTGTGAAGGAATGGGCAGTTCCTAACGGACGTTGCGAGGGACAATCGGTCCTGTTCCGACATCGGCGTGGGCAGACGGGTCTCAGTCGCTGTTTTTCGGTATCATAAACTGGCGCATTGTCATGCGGTTGGTTACACTTTTTCTCAGACTACCTCAAACTCGCGCCCGTTCTCGTTTCGGGGGGATACAAGAAATGCTGCGTAACGGCACCAAGATATCGTCTCTGAACCGGAAGCCTGGCACAGCGTTCGGCTCCTTCGCGCTTCGTGGTCGCTTTCTTCCGTTAGCGGTGGCCTTGCTTGTATCGGCGTTGCTGTCCGGTTGCGCCACCAAGCCCCCGGAGAAGCTCGCGGCGGACCGCGTGGTGGTGAAGAAGTCGGAGCGCAAGCTGGTGCTCCTCAAGGATGGGACCGTCATCCGTCAATACCGGGTCGCACTTGGGGACGACCCGTACGGACCCAAGATGCAGGAGGGGGATGAGCGTACCCCGGAAGGCGAGTACGTCCTTGATTGGCGCAACCCGCGCAGCAACTACTACAAGGCGATCCACGTCTCCTACCCCAACGAGCGGGATCTGCAGTTTGCCCGCGCCATGGGCGTAAGCCCTGGCGGGATGATCATGATCCATGGGCAGCCGAGCTATGTGCGGTCGCCCGCGCTGTTGAGGGAATATGACGGGCGGGATTGGACGAACGGCTGCATCGCCGTCAAGAACGCGGAGATGGACGAGATTTGGTCCCTGGTGCGGGACGGAACCCCAATCCAGATTCTGCCTTGAGAGGCTGATCGGTTCACGATCTGGGCGGCCTACCCAAAGGGCAGCGGCTGAGGTATCCAACCGCTGTGTCTCTGCGGTTCCGCTTTGTCGATGACACGGGTACGCGCTCGCGGGTCGTCGGTCACAGGGTCAGCTCTATCCCGCTGACCAGTATTCCCGGCAAGAGAGAGCTGCCCGTCGAGCGCCCGTCGTAGGTGTCGGGGGACAGGATCAGCTCTCGCTCTTGGGTCAGGCCATCGAGCCGGTCTCCGAGCAGGTGATACAGGGAGTCGTCGAACCGCATCACGTTGACAGGTCCTACGAGCTCGCCGCCTTCGACCCAGAAGGTGCCGAAGCGGGTCATGCCGGTAATGCGGCAGTCGTTGCGGTCCGAGTAGTTCAGGTACCAGAGGTTGCCGATGTAGAGGCCGGTGCCCAGCCGCCCGATCACCTCATCGACGGGGATGTCCCCAGGTTCGATAGCCAGCGATCCGGGAACCTCGGTTTCGGCGTTCACCGCGATTCCGTACTCCTTTCCGCTGCGGCTATCCACCAGACAGTCACGGTACGTGCCGCCGGTGACCAGGCTCACCCGTTCTGGCTTGAGGAAGCCTTCAGCCGTGAACCCGGGTGTCAGCCCGCGGGCATGATCCTCGTGGATGTGCACGCGCCGGTCAAACGTCTGTTCGCCGCGGACCATGCGTAGGAGCGGCGTCTGGGCGGTGCGGTGGCTCTTGAGGCCAAAGCCGCCCCAGGCCAGCATGTCCATCACCTCCTGCAGCGCCTCGGGGGTAAGGTAGGCGCGATAGCGTCCGGGTGCGATGGTGAGCGCGGGGTGCCGCATCACATCGAGCCGCTGGCGCATGCGGTCCAGCTTCTCTCGCAGGCTGGCAGGGTCCCAGGCGAATCCGCTGTAGCCTCCCTTCACCGCCTTGTCGCCCTCCAGGTAGCAGCTCCAGTCCAGGTTGAAGCTCGTGCTCTGATGCCAGTGCCGATGACCCAGGGAGCTGGCAAAGCCGCGGTAGATCGCGCCGCTGGCCCAGATTCCGACCAGGTCGAGGTCGTCCGCCGCGGCGATCAGCTCGCTCACCGCCGCGGCCGGCTGCGGCAGCTGGTCTCCGACGAAACGCTCGCTGGTGGTCGGCGGTACCGCGTAGTCGAGGTAAGGATCGTCCGGCACCTGCACCAAGCGGTCGCGAAGCCGCCGCAGAAGGCCGTCGGTCAGGGCCGGGTCTTGGTCTGGGTCACCGCCGAGATCGCACCGGCCATGCACCTGGCGGCGGCCGGCGACTAGCTGAAGGTCGAGGCGCCGCCGCTGCACGCTGCCCGCCTGGCGGATGCGGTTGTGATTCAGCCGAACGAAATCGGAGTCCTCCCCCGCGAGATTGCACAGGAGGACCTCGTTTCCGTGCAGTAGGGCGGCGAGCCGCTCAGTCAAGGTGAAGAAATCGGACTGCCTCACGCACCACCCCCAAACACCGAAACCCTTTGGAAAAGGCAGGGGGGCGCCGCGTGGCCCACACCCACCACCTGGCTGGGCTCTCCCTTTCCGCAATTGCGAACCCCGCGCACCTGCCAGGACTCACGATCGCCGACCCCGGCAAGACTGAGCCAGAAGCTGGCGGAGATCCCCCTGTAGCCGGGATTGCGCACAAGCCTCTTGAGCTCGCCGTCTTCGATCAGCCGCCCCAACTCACATCCGAACTGGAACTTGTTACGGCTGTCGTCGATGGACCAGGAGCGGTTGGTGTCCATGAGAACACCCCGCTCGACGCGTCGCACGAGATCGTCCAAGCTGCTGTCACCCGGCTCCAGATTGATATTGGCCATGCGATCGATCGGAGGGCGGTCCCAGCCGCTTGCGCGGGAATTGGCCACCCCGGGCAGGCCGCTACGGGCCTGGGACAGGCGGCCGCCGAGGGGCCGTTCGAGGACGCCGTTGCGAATCAGATACTCACGCGCCGCCAGGGTGCCCTCATCGTCTGCGGCATAGGTCGCAAGCTCGCCGCCCACCGACGGGTCGAAGGTGACGTTGAGGAGCTCGGACCCATAGCGGTAGTGCTCGAACATCTCGGGGGTGACGAAGCTGGTCCCTGCGTAATTGCGCTCATCCCCGAGGATGCGGTCGAGCTCCAGGGGGTGGCCGATGCTCTCGTGGATCTGGAGCACCATCTGACTCGGCAACAGCACCAGGTCCATGGTGCCGGTGGGACATTCCGGGGCGGACAGGAGTGCAACGGCCTCTTCCGCGACGCGCCGTGCGTCGTCGCGGAACCCAACGGCGGCCAGCCGTTCGAGCCCGCCCTGCTGATTCCAGTCCGCGCCTCCGCCGGTGCGACGCTGGGTTTGACTGCCGGCGTTCGCCACCGCGGCGAGCCCGGGGCTTACGAGCTCGAAGGTCTGAAGCGAGCGTCCCCCGATACTCGTCACCAGGAGCTGGCAGGCGCGCCGGTGGCCGAGCCAGGCAGACCAGTCGGCGATGCGGTCGTCGGTCTTGAGGGCTGCGCAGGCGTCTTGAAGCAAGGCCAACTTCTCCTCGCTGGTGCGGGCGTCCCATGGCTCCAGCGTCTGCGAACGGTACTCGGTCTGAGCATCGGAACGGGGATACAGCTGAGCATCGAAGAGACCCAGCCGTGCATGTTGTCCCGCCCAGTAGGTCGCACGCTCAGCGGCCGCCCGCAGCCCTGCTGGCGATAGGTCGCTCGTGGCCGCGTAGCCGATTCCGCCAGCCTTCACGATCGTGACCATAGCGCCCGCCTGAGAGCCCAGAAAACTGGGCTCGGCAACACCTTGGCGGACGGCGAGCAGGTCCGTCTCCTCGCTGACCAGTCGAAGGGACCAGTAATCTGCCGCCGGGGCCTGGCCGGCGAGGCGTTCGGCAATGTCCTGTAGTCGATCGGATGACAGGTGATTCATTGGATGCTCGAGGAGGCTGAGGTCTCCAGAGTATCCAGGCATACGCGGACGACCGCCAGACCTGTCCGGGCATCGAGCGCGCGGGTGCTACGGCGACGTGATTCCAGCCGGCGCGGCTAAAGGTCGCAGCGTGCGTGGTAACATGCGCCCCCATGCTGACGTACCCCGACATCGATCCCATCGCCCTGTCCATCGGACCGCTTAAGATCCATTGGTACGGGCTCATGTACTTGGTCGGCTTCACGGCCTTCTGGCTGCTCGGCCGCTACAGGGCCTCACGCCCGGATTCCGGCTGGAGTGTCCAGATGGTGGACGACGTGCTCTTTTACGGTGTGCTGGGGACGATCGTCGGCGGCCGTTTGGGCTACATGGTCTTCTACGGGTTCGATCAGCTTGCCGCTAACCCGCTCAACCTTTTCAAGGTATGGGAGGGCGGTATGTCCTTTCACGGCGGGCTGATCGGGGTTCTGACCGCCATGTGGCTCTTCGCACGCCGCCACGGGCGGCGTTTCTTCGAGGTGACCGACTTCATCGCACCCCTGGTGCCCGTCGGACTCCTCGCCGGGCGGCTGGGCAACTTCATCAATGGCGAGCTGTGGGGGCATGAGACCCACCTGCCGTGGGGTATGAGGGTCCCGTGCGAGCGCTTTCCACTCTATTGCCGCGATCTCCCGGCAGGCGCCGAGTGGAGTGCTCCGCTGCACCCCTCCCAGCTTTACGAGGCGGCTCTGGAGGGCGTGGTCCTCTTTCTCATCGTCTGGTTCTTCTCGCGCCGCCCCCGTCCCACCATGGCGGTGTCAGGCGTCTTCCTCCTCGGCTACGGGCTGTTTCGTTTCGGGATAGAGTTTGTCCGCCAACCCGACGCTCAGCTCGGCTACCTGGCCTTCGGGTGGGTGACCATGGGGCAGCTCTTGAGTCTGCCCATGCTGCTGGCTGGCGCGGTCTTGCTGGGACTCGCCTACGCGCGCCGACGTTCGCCGTCCACTCCTTCGGTGGATGCAAAGTAGCCGCTCAATGCACATTCGGCACTCGAAACCGCGAAGAGCACGAAAGCAGGTGATATAGAGCCCTCATACGGCTTTTTCGGTTCGCCCTGTGTATTTCCGGCCTGACAGGAACCATTCTCCCGGGAGAAGTCTTCGTCTGGAGGAGGTGCCATGATCGAGATCCGACGCGCCGACGAGCGGGGCCACTCTCGCCTCAGCTGGCTGAACAGCTTTCACAGCTTTTCCTTCGCGGACTATCACGACCCCCGCTACATGGGAGTCTCCAATCTCCGTGTGATCAACGACGACACGGTGGCCGCCGGCGGCGGCTTCGCTACCCATGGCCATCGCGACATGGAGATCGTGACCTATGTGCTGGAAGGTGCGCTGGAGCACAAGGACAGCATGGGAAACGGCTCGGTCATCCGGCCCGGTGACGTCCAGCACATGAGCGCAGGCACGGGTGTGCGTCATAGCGAATTCAATCACTCGCGGAGCGAGCCGGTGCACTTCCTCCAGATCTGGCTGCAGCCGAACCGCACCGGCGTGCAGCCCGGCTACAACCAGAGGAACTTCCCGAGTGCAGAGCGTCGGGGCCGGCTGCGGCTGCTGGTCTCGCCGGAGGGTCGCGACGGGTCGATTCCGACCCAACAGGACGGGCTCTTGTACGGCGCCCTCCTAGCCGCCGAGGCCAGCGCGAGCCACAGACTCCCACCTGGCCGCATGGGTTACGTGCACCTGGCCCGGGGGTGCGCCCGGGTGAACGACCAGGAGCTCTCGGCGGGTGACGGCCTGACGCTGAGAGACGAGGCGGAAATCACGCTGAGCGCAACGGACGAGTCGGAGATTCTGGCGTTCGATCTGCCAGGCGCTTGAGGGCTTTTTCTTCGTTCGCCGTGCCCCACAATTCGGCAGAGCGGGAAGGATCGGACCGCAGGGATGCAGAGGGCCTCAAGCTCGTGCGCGTCGTGGCCGATCTGCCAGTATCCTTTGCGTCTCGGCGGTTGACTGCCTCAACTGGCCGCCGGGCACCCGGACGAGCGCTCACACGAGCACCAGGTTGTCCCGGTGGATCAGCTCCGGCTCATCGATATAGCCCAGGATCTCCTCGAACCGGGCGCTCGATTTGCCCATGACACGGGCCGTGTCGTGAGCGTCGTAGTTGACGAGCCCGCGGGCCACCTCTCGTCCGCTGTCATCAACGCAGGCCACCAGCTCGCCGCGGTTAAACGCACCTCTAACGGCCTTGACCCCAACAGCCAGGAGGCTTTTTCCCTGTGTCCGCAGCGCATGGATCGCGCCGGTGTCGAGCGTGAGGCGGCCGCGCAGCTGCAGCTGACCCGCCAGCCATTGCTTGCGCGCAGTCTGCGGTTCCTGAACGGGCTTGATTAGCGTGCCGACCACCTCACCGGCGCGGACGCGCGCCAGCACCGCCTCACCGCGCCCAGGTGCGATGACGGTGGGCGTGCCGGAACGCGCAGCCAGCCGCGCGGCGCGTATCTTCGTGATCATCCCGCCGCGGCCCAGCCCGCTGACGCTTCCGCCCGCCACGGCGTCGAGATCCGGGTCGTCGACTCTGCTCTCGTGAATAATCCGCGCCTCGGCGTCGACCCGCGGGTCGTGGTCGAACAGCCCGTCCTGATCGGTGAGGAGCACCAGGAGGTCGGCCTCGATCAGGTTGGCGACCAGCGCGGCGAGGGTGTCGTTGTCTCCGAAGCGAAGCTCGTCCGTGGCCACCGTGTCGTTCTCATTCACCACGGGTATCACGCCGAGCCGGAGAAGGGTGCGCAGGGTACTGCGGGCATTGAGGTAACGCTCACGGTCGGCCAGGTCGTCGCGTGTGAGCAAGACCTGAGCGGTGTGCAGCCCCCGCCGCTGGAAGCAGTCCTCGTAGGCCCTAACCAATCCCATCTGGCCGATTGCGGCAGCGGCCTGAAGCTCGTGCAGAGACTTCGGGCGGCGTGCCCAGCCCATGCGGCACATGCCCTCGGCAACCGCTCCGGAGGAGACCAGAACAAGGTCGCTGCCGGCACGGCGCAGCTCGGTCATCTGTTCCACCCAAGGCGCGAGGACTTGCCGATCAAGCCCCTGACCGTTGCGCGTGAGCAGGGCACTGCCGATCTTCACCACCCAGCGGCGGGTTAGCGGGATCCTGTCGCGGGAAATCATGCGGGTCTCTGTCCGAGGGCTTGGGGATAGCGATGCGGAACTAGCTGAGGGGATCCCAATCGACTTCGTCGGCTTCATCGTCCTCGGGTCGCACGCCGGCAGCCACCTTGTCCTGCTCCACTCGGCACATCAGGGCCTCGGCTAGCTTCCCAGTACCCTCGCCCGTGAGCGCGGAGACGCCAAAGACCGGACCCTCCCAGCCGAGCTGGTCCAAGAGCCGCGCTCGCCGCTGCTGGTAGTCGGAGTCAGCGAGCAAGTCGATCTTGTTGAGAACTAGCCAACGCTCCTTCGCTGCCAGCTCGGTGGAGAACTCGGCAAGCTCCCCTTCTACGGTCCTGACTTGATCCACCGGCTCGGCCGCTTCATCCAGCGGTGCGATGTCCACCAGGTGCAGCAGGAGGCGCGTGCGCTCCAGGTGCTTCAGGAATCGGGTTCCCAAACCCGCTCCCTGTGCCGCGCCTTCGAGCACGCCCGGTATGTCTGCAATCACGAAGCTGCGCCCCTGTCCCTGGTACACCACGCCGAGGTGGGGATACAGCGTGGTGAACGGGTAGTCAGCGACCTTTGGCCGTGCGCTCGACACCCGGCGGATCAGGCTCGACTTTCCTACGTTGGGAAGACCCAGGAGACCGACGTCGGCGAGCAGTACGAGCTCGAGATGGAGATCCCGCTGCTCCCCCGGCGTGCCGGGCGTAGACTGACGCGGCGCCCGGTTGGTGCTCGACTTGAAACGGGTATTTCCGATGCCGTGGAAGCCGCCTTGAGCCACGAGCAGCCGCTCGCCGTTGGTGAGCAGCTCGCCGATCTGCTCACCCGTTTCCTGATCGGACACCCGGGTACCCGTAGGCACTCGGATCAACAGGTCCTGGCCGCTGCGGCCGGTCATGTTGCGACCCATGCCGTTGCGGCCCCTCTCGGCCCGAAACAGGCGATGGTAGCGAAAGTCCGCGAGCGTATTGAGGCCACTGTCTGCGATGAGATAGATAGTGCCGCCGTTACCGCCATCACCCCCGTCCGGGCCGCCCTTCGGGATGTACTTTTCCCGCCGAAAGCTTACGCAGCCGTCACCGCCATCGCCGGCCACGACGCGAATTTTGGCTTCGTCGACGAATTTCATCCTAGAAAGAGCTGTTCACCACGAAGGCCACGAAGAAACACGCCGGGCTGAAGATGAAACGCGCGGCGCAGCACCACCCGCAACGTGATAACCAGGACACCCATACAACATTAGAGCCCTTCGTGCTCTTCTTGGTGCCAATGTATGTCGCATCTAGGCATTGTTTGGACGGGGCCCACCGCCCCGACTCAGTGCGCTCCAAGCGACGGCATTTGGGGGGCTAGGATCTTTCCGGATGGTTCCCTCAGAAACGCAAAAGCCTCGCCGAGCGGCGAGGCTTCACACGATCGTAAAGGGTGTGGGTCAGGCGCTTTCGATGCTGACGAACCTACGGTTCTTAGGGCCTTTCACCTCGAACTTGACCACCCCGTCGGCCAGTGCGAAAAGGGTGTGGTCTCGGCCGCAACCCACGTTTACCCCTCCGTGAAATTGGGTTCCCCGCTGACGGACGATTATGCTGCCGGCCGTCACGCGCTGACCCCCGAAAATCTTCACGCCTAGCCGCTTGGACTCCGAATCGCGCCCGTTCCGCGAGCTGCCGCCTGCTTTCTTGTGTGCCATGGTGTTGCTCTCCTCAGCCCGCGTTGATGCCGGTGATCGTCAGCTCCGTGAACCACTGGCGGTGCCCTTGGCGCTTGAGGTGGTGCTTGCGCCGGCGGAACTTGATGATCTTGACCTTCTTGGCGCGGCCGTGTGCCTTGACGGTCGCAGTCACCTTGCCGCCTTCCAGGAACGGCTTGCCAAGCTTCACGTCGTCACCGTCCGCGACCATGAGGACCTTGTCGAGCTCGACGTTCGCGCCCTCGTCTGCCGCGATCTTTTCAACCTTGAGGGTGTCGCCTTCGGCGACGCGATACTGCTTGCCCCCGGCTTGTATGACGGCGTACATGAGATAGAACTCCCCAGAGCTGACATCCGCGCCCACTCGGAAAAGGGGCGGCGTAAAAGACCGGCAATGATACTCAGGGGGCGCGTAGGGCGTCAATGCGCAGAGCGCCTTGGCGCCGGCGTCGAACGTCGCGCGGACAATGGCCCGTGTTGCAGCTCGCCGGTGTACGGCCGGCTTGACAGCCCAAACCACGGCCCCTAGCATCCGAACGCCCTACTGTACATCTCTTCTTCTGAATCTCGCCCCTCAAGATGCAATTGTCCGCGATCCGGGAGCCCGTCGCCGAGGACATCCTGGCGGTCGACCGGTTGATCCTGCGGCGCCTGAAGTCTGATGTAGTGCTGATCAACCAGATCGGCCACTACATCGTCAACAGCGGTGGCAAGCGCCTGCGGCCTTTGGCCGTTTTGCTGTCCGCCCGAGCCTGCTGCTACGGTGGAGCGCGGCACATTGATCTAGCCGCCATTGTCGAGTTCATTCACACGGCGACCCTGCTGCACGACGACGTGGTGGACGGGTCGCTGCTGCGTCGTAACCGCGAGACCGCGAACGCCGTGTGGGGCAATGAGGCCAGCGTCCTGGTCGGGGATTTTCTCTACTCCCGCGCCTTCGAGATGATGGTCGAAGTGGACAGCATGCGGGTCATGGACATCCTTTCCCATGCGACCAACCGCATCGCCGAGGGGGAGGTCTTGCAGCTACTGAACTGCAATGACCCCGAGACGACCGAGGAGCGCTACATGGAGGTGATCGAGCGCAAGACGGCAACCCTGTTCGAGGCGGGGACGCGGCTGGGCGCCGTGTTGGCGGAGTCGTCGACCGAAATCGAAGAGGCCATGGGACGCTATGGGCGTGGTCTGGGAATCGCGTTCCAGCTGATGGACGACGCGCTCGATTACCGGGCCGACAGCGATGAGCTCGGGAAGAACATCGGTGACGACCTGGCGGAGGGCAAGCCCACCTTGCCGGTCATTCGTGCGATGCAAGCGGGAAGCGGCGAGCAGCGCCAGCAGCTGCGTCAGGCGATCGAGAGCGGTGGCCGCGATCGGATGACTGCGGTGGCCGAGGCGATTGAATCGACCCATGCGATCGAATACACTCTCGCGCTCGCACGACGTTACGTGGACTCGGCCAAGGCCGCTGCCGCCCTTCTTCCCCCGTCGAATCATCGAACGGCGCTCGAAAGGCTGGCGGATTTCGCGCTCAGCCGGTCCTACTAATCGGGGTGTAGCTCAGCCTGGTAGAGCACTACGTTCGGGACGTAGGAGTCGCTGGTTCGAATCCAGTCACCCCGACCAATTTCCCGCCAATCTGATGTGCGCACTGGCTTGCCCACGCACGCCCTCAGCCGATCGCACTCCGTAAGCCTGACCAAGACTTGGTAACTCCCGGCGGCGGAAGATTGCGGTGTCGCGCCAGGGGACGCTCCGGGCGACGACCAATCAGGGCTTGGGTAGCGTGACTCCGCGCTGACCCTGGTACTTGCCTCCTCGGTCCCTGTAGGATGTCTCGCAGATCTCGTCCGACTCGAAGAAGAGGATCTGCGCCACCCCCTCGTTCGCGTAGATCTTTGCAGGCAAGGGCGTTGTGTTGGAGAACTCCAGGGTCACGTGACCTTCCCATTCGGGCTCGAGCGGCGTCACGTTTACGATGATGCCGCAGCGGGCGTAGGTCGACTTGCCCAGGCAGACGGTGAGCACGTTGCGCGGGATGCGAAAGTACTCCACCGTCCGCGCCAGGGCAAAGGAGTTCGGCGGGATAATGCAGACGTCAGACTTCAGGTCGACGAAGCTCTTGGCGTCGAAATTCTTGGGGTCGACGATGGCCGTATTGATATTGGTGAAGATCTTGAATTCGTCCGCACACCGGATGTCGTAACCGTAGCTGGAGGTGCCGTACGAGATGACCCGGCCGCCGGCCTTGGACTCGCGCACCTGGCCCGGCTCGAATGGCTCGATCATGCCGATCGTTTCCGCCATACGCCGAATCCAACGGTCGGATTTGATGGACATAAGGATCGTCCCACGGAGGATGCAGGCACGGCAGGGTACAACGCGCCGGGAGGCAGCGCCAATCAGTTGGCGGCACACGGCCGCAGCCTATCCGATTCCCGCCGTCCCCGCCCGAGATCAACTCCGCCTAGCGATTCCGTCAGGCTAAGCCGGTGACGCCAACCATCTTGATTGTGCTCAGTGGACTCGGCCTGCTGTTGGTGGGGGTGGGTCTGCTCGGAACCCTGTTGGGGGTCCGCGCGACTATCGAGCTCTTCGGCAGCCTGGAGATCGGGTTCATCATGGCCGGCTATTACGCAGGCTATGTCCTCGGCACCCTCTTTGCGCCCCGAATCGTGCGCAACGTGGGGCATATCCGCTCCTTTTCCGCCTTTGCGGCCCTCGGCGCCTCCTGCGCACTGGCTTTCGGCCTGCTCGTCGACCCTTGGGTCTGGTTCGTCCTGCGCGTGGTCAACGGCATCTGCGTCGTGGGTCTCTACATGGTAGTGGAGAGTTGGCTCAACGAGCAGAGCGCAGGGCCTGCCCGGGGCCGCATCTTCGCCTCCTACATGATGAGCACGCTGTTTGCGCTCGCCGTGGGTCAGATCCTTCTCTTGGCCGACGATCCGTCGGGCCTCACGCTGTTCGCCCTTTCGGCGATCCTGATCAGCCTTGGGCTGGTTCCGGTGGCAATGACCAGGGTCACCGAGCCGCGCATCGATGTCTCCGTCGCCGTTGGCCTCGGTCAGCTGTTCCGTATCTCGCCGCTTGGCGCCGCGGGTGCACTCGGAGCAGGTGCGGTGAACGGCATGTTTTGGGGCATGGCGCCGGTGTTCGGCCAGCGCCTTGCCTTGGATGAAGGGCAAATTGCCACCCTGATGAGCGCCACCATCTTGGGTGGCGCCCTGTTGCAGTGGCCCATCGGGCACGTGTCGGACCGGGTCGACCGGCGCACGGTGCTGGTTTTCGTCAGCTTCGCGACCGCCGCTGTGGCCACGGTCGCGGGTGTGATCGTGGTCCAGGGCCGCCCCGGGGTGGTCCCGTCCGCGTTCCTGTACGGGGGACTCATGTTCTCCCTCTACGGTTTGAGCGTTGCCCACACCAATGATCACCTGCACCCGGGCCAGGTGCTGGAGGCTACACGCGGTCTGCTTTTGATGTACGGCCTCGGCGCGTTGGCGGGGCCATTGCTGGGCGGTCTTGCGATGCAGGAGGCCGGGCCCGTGGGGCTGCCGGCCCTTTCAGCAGCAACCGCGGCACTGCTGGGCCTCTTTGGGGCTTACCGAATGGTGCGCAGTGTGCCGCCGCCGACTGAGGCGCAGGGCGCGTTCGTGTCTCTGGTGCGCACATCCCCCGTGGTGCTGGCGATGCATCCGGAGGCAGATCCTGCCCCCGAGCTCGATCTGACCCCCCCCAGCCAATAAGCCGGCGTCACTGGAAGCGTGCGGTCCGCGGGCTCACCGTCACCGCTCCAGAGTCACCCGGCTATCCGCAAGACTCCGACACCATGATGGTTTCCATCGCCTCGGCCGTCCGAGCCGGAGGCAGACGTGGAGCGCGCTACGCGTGACGTTCGCGGCACGCAGTCACCTTCTTCATCCATGCGAGAATGCCCGGCTCCGCCTCCCAGACATCGCGCATTGCCTCTCGATAGAGCCACGCCTGGTCGTCGTCGCCCGGCTTGACGCTGCTCGTCCTCAGCGTCGGCTGTCGCACCCGTTTGCGCGTCAGGTAATGGGGGATGCGAGGCAACCTGCCGACGGCGCTGGTGAGTGCGCGTTCGGCGTCGGCTTGCTGGCCCAGGCGGTAGAGCGCCAGTACCTCGCCATAGGCGAGATCGGCTAGCAGGTCATCCGGGAACCGGCTCGCCAGCTCGAGCGCCCGCTCGTCCTCGCGGTGGCGCAAGTAGTGGTTCATTAGCTCCGCCCGGATGCCGTGATTGTCGTCCGGATTGAGCCGCAGCAGGGTCTCCAGGGTTGCTGCGGCGCCTACGGCATCCCCGCTTTCGTCCTGCAGCAGATAGAGGCGAAAGAGGAGCCGAAGCGCGGCTCGGTTCTCCTTCAGAACCCAGGGGATAACAGGGCCGTCGCGACCGGGCAGCGCTTGCGCGACGATCCCCTGAGCGCGCTCCAGCAGTGGCACCGCGATGGCGCGGGCGATCCACGGCAGGCTGCTCTCCGGATGGACGAAGAGTGCGGTCGCAATGTCGTCAAGGACATCGAGGCTGTCCGCCGCTTCCGGATGACGGACCAGGAAGCGTAACCAGCCATCGGCTTCCCACACGTCCTGCTCTTGGGTCGGAACCAGCTGGATGGAGTATGGCTTGAGCCCCCTGAACGTCCGGTGCCACTCGGCCTCCAGTCGTCGGACTTTGGCTGGAGGGCGCAGACGTGCTGATACCCGGGGAAGCGCGGCACGACCTTCAGGAACTGCTTCCGCGCCGGAGATGGAGAGCTGGTCCGGCACCGCCGGTTGTCCAAGGCTGGACGGGAGCTCCAGTCGATACGATGGTAGCGCGCGGGGTGCGGTCGCCTGGAGCCATTCACGAAGGCGCAGCAGCAGCGGGTCGATGGCTGCCGCCTGGTTCGCCACTAGCGCGTCCTGCGGGTCTTCGGAGGCTCGCGAGAAAAACGCCATGAGCTCCTCGTCCTGCTCGCCCTTTCGCACGAGCTTGCGCCGCCAGAAATCGGCGCGTTGGCGCGCGAGGGTCTCTTTGTGCTGGGCTGCGAGCAGGGTGATCTCCAGTATCGCGACACCAGGGCTGCCGGGGTCGTGGCGTAGCGCCTGGGTGAAGGCGGCTTCCGCCTGGGCGAAGTCGCCTTCGTCGATGTGAATGGTGCTCAGTCGCTGCCAGGCAACGGCACGGATGGCGGATGTTCCGCTTCGCGTCATGCGCTCCAGGAACTCCCTCTTCTTCTTGTAGTGATCGAGCCGGTCGTAGGCATCACACAAGACGTTGAGTGCCACATCGAAACGCTCGTCGAGGTCGCCCTTCTCTCCGTCAAAGATCGGCTCGAGGAGGCTTGCTGCGCGTCCTGGTCGGTCCTCGTCCAGCCAGCGCGCCGCCACGACGCCGAGCATATGGCTTGGCAGCGCCGTTTCCGCGATCGCCTCTTGCAGCTGTCGCTCACTCAGCTCCCCGAGGAGCACGCCCCAAATCAGGTCGGACGGCAGATCGGATACACGGCCGATGTGCGCACAGCATGCTGCGTACTCGAGTCCAGAGCCGCATGGGCAGTCGGTGTCCGCCGCGGGTTCTGACAAGGCCCGGGGGCGATAGTTCTCTGCGGGCAAAGGGGTTGCGTTCCAGATCGCCGTGGCGAGAAGGATAGCCAGGCGCCGCTGCTCATCGGGCTCCAGGCCCGCTTCCACCAAGCCCAGGGTCGTGGGGATGTTCTCTCTGGCCCAGGAGAGAAAACTGGCGGCGTCCTGGTCCTGGAGGATATGGCGTACCGCGTTGAGGATTACCTGTTCGATGCGCTCTGCGTCGGAGGTCTCGCGGTGTGGCATCTCGGTCGCTCCTGGTGGGATGCAGGCGCCGTCGGACGAACGACGAGCTGGGGCGCGCCGATCGGTGGGGCTGAGGTCGCCGCACCGAGCTTCTCACCGGCGGATTCTAACCGCATCCCGGCCACCCTTGTCGAGATGCGCGATTCCGGATCGCCTACGCCTTGCCACTGGGACAGTGTCGCGACTCCCCTATGCGGTCAACCGCCCGCTGCTCGCAGCCGCGGACGCAAGGCGCGCAGGTCGTCGACCGCCTTCCCGATCAGTCGCCCCGCCAGCCGATTGAAGGCTTGGGCCATGGCGTCGGGAGTGTCGCCGCTCACCGGCTCCCGGCCCTCGTACTCGCGCTCCAGGATGGGCGCCCGACTGTCCGCTTGCGCCAGGAGAAGCGTGAACGCGAGCGCTGCGCGGGGTGGTTGTGCCGTCGGCAGATGCTCGAATCGGATGATCTTTCCGCTCAGGAGGTACTGGGCGCGCGCATCCTGGCCGGGGCCGGTCACAAAGCGGAAAAGGTTGGCGGCGCGTAACGCCTTCACGAGAGCGCTGGCCAGTGCTTGTCCGGGGGGCTCCTCCCACAGATATTGGACGTAGCGGCGGGTCTCCAAAGGCTGGGCTTGGGTCCGGAAGACGATCTGGCGTCCGCCGAGGAAGCCCCTGGCCGCGAGATCGCTCACTCGGAGGGTCGCCGGGAGGGGCGCGCCGGTGCCGGTTGTCGCATCCGTGGGCGGATCGAGTCGGTAGAAGTGATCCCTTTGCGCCGGAGGCGCCGAGGCGCAGGCGCCTAGCAGCAGTGAGAGCAGCATGGGGCTAAGGCGGCGCGTCCATAGACAAGCTACTTGAACCACGGGGCCTGTTTCTCCTCCTCGCGTCCCTTGATGATGACCGCCGGGTTGGTGCGCAGGTCCCGGGAGAGCGCCGAGAGGTTGCGGGTGGCGTCCTCGATGTTGGTGAGGATCGGTGTCAGCGCAGCCGCCAGCTGCTGGAGCGCATACTGGGTGTCGTCCAAGGAGCGCTGGAGCGGCGGCTTGGTCTCCTTGACCAGCCCGCGAAGCTCTTTCGCCAAGTCGCCGTAGCTCCGCACTGTGTGTTGAATATCCGCGCTGCGGGCGGTCAAGGTTCCGGAGACCTGGGCCAGATTTCGCGATAGCTCCTCGACGGATTTCAGGGTCGCGGACAACTGATCCGGGTTGACGGCCTTCTCAATGTTTGCAGCGAGCTGCTGCAGGCTCTCGAAGATCCCTGCCAGCCGTTCGCGGTTACCTGCAGCCCCGGTCTCGGTCCCCAGCAGATCGCCGATCGTCTTGATCTGCTGTTGGATGCTCGCTAATGCTGGCTGCAGGGTCTCATTGACGAGTGTCTGTACCGATTCGGTGAGCGTGCTTAGCTCGGCCATAAGATCGCCTTCCCGTCCGGTGGCGGCGATGCGGTCCCCGTCCGTGAGGAGCGTCTCTGAAATGCCGGGTCGGAGGTCGATTGCATCACCCTTGAGCAGCCCAGCCGGCCCCAGCTGTGCGCTGCTGTCGGCCGGCACCGGCCAGCGCTTGCGGATGCGCAGGTTGGCCCGAAAGCACGGCAGCACGGGCGAGCGCGCAACGGCAGCCCGCGGCGGAGGCGGACAAAACGCAGCGTCCGAGTCCCGATCCGGAAACACGGGCTTCACGCTTTCCACCATGCCGATGACGTACCCCTCTTGCATTACCTGTATCCCGGGGTCCAGCCCTTTTGCCTCGGCGAAATACGCATGCACGCGGTAGGTCCCCCCAATCAAGCCCGGGGTGACCAGGCCCAGGGCGAGGACGGCGATGGCAGCCATGGCCAGCACAAATCCCCCGGCCAGCAACAGATCCCGCCGGCGGCTGCGCGCAGCGCGTTTTCCCGGAGCCCCGATTTCGGGCGGCGTATAGAGTCGTTCGAGCCGGCTCAAGGGTGTCCCTCGAGCACGTAGCGCACCTCCAGGCGCTCCGCTGCCGCTTGAGCCAGTTCCGTACGGTTTCCGTGGAAGATCAGGTGCCCGCGGTCAAGCACCGCTATCCGGTCCGTGCCCGCCGCCAACGCGTCGGGACGGTTGTCGGTGGCGATCAGCGTCAGTTGCCGTTGCTCCTGTTGGCGGCGCAGGAGGTCGAGGGTCTCGCCTGCCGCGACCGGGTCGAGGCCGTCGGTGAGTCCGTCCCACACGACGACGGCCGGTTGGTGGATGAGGGCGCGGGCGAGCTCCACTCGTCGTCGCTGACCGAGAGACAGGGATCGGGGTGCGTGGTTCTCCAACCCATCGAGCTGCAGCTGAGTCATTACCAGTCGCGCGGCGCGCGCCTCCTCACGACGGTCCAGCCGTGCAGTGCGCAGCGGCAGCAGGAGATTGTCCAGCACCGTCAAGTCTTCGAGGAGTGAGCCCCCCTGCAGCACGGCGCCCAGGCGGCCGCGCAGCCGCCCCATGCCGAGCTCGTCGAGCTCTTCGAGGGCACTTCCGAGGACTCTGATTGTACCCGCGGAGGGCGAATCGAGGCCGAGGATGAGACGTGCGAGCAAGCTCTTGCCCGCCCCATTTGGGCCTATGATCAGAAGCCAGTCTCCTCGCTCCATCCGCAAGGAGATGTTCGCAAGAACACAGTGAGGGCCTAGGTGCTGGAAGACGGAGCGAAGCTCCAACGCCGGTTCCACAGCGTCACCCGCGCCGCAAGAAGGCAAACGCCAGATCGGTGAGGAGAATTGCCGTCACCGCCGCGATCATGGTGCGCGTGGCGGCGCGCGACGTGCCCTCCGAGTCGCGCCCGGCGGAGGTCCCGTTTACGCTCGCGATCAGGGCGATGAGGAGCGCGAAGACAACCGGCTTGCCAAGCGCTTCGAGCAGATCTCCAGGCGTTAATGCCTGGCGCAACGAATCCACGACCAAGGCCGGTGGGACGCCCGCGGCCCCCCAAAGCCACAGGAGTAGGGCACCGAAGGTGACCAACGTCCCCCAAACCGCAAACGCGAACGACATCAGCAGCATCGCCAGCAGCACCGGACCGACCGTGTACTGGAGCGGGTTGATGCCGTTGACGAGCAGCCCGTCCATTTCGCCGCGCGCCGCCAGGCTCGCCTGGCGCACGGCGAGGGCCACGCCGGCACGCCCGGCCACCAGAATACCCACGAGTACCGGCACCAGCTCCATTACCACCGTGTAGTCGATCGAGAGTAGTACCAAGGCGGGCAGGTCGAAGCGCGCGAGCACTGAACCGGTCTGGTTGCCTAGGATAAGACCCACGGCGGCGCTGACCAGGGTGATGGCCGGGAGGATCGATAGCCCAGCTTGTCTTAGGGCACCGGCAAAGGCGGGCAGGTCGAGTCGAGTCCGACCCGCGAGGATGCCGACATAGAGGACAAGACAGGAGCGGAGCGTCAGTGCGGCAAGTCCGAGCTCCTGTACCCAGGCCGTGAGGCCGGCGACGGGCCGTTCGTCGTGGAGAGTCGGTCTAAGGTCGTGCGGCGCCGGCATCGTTGCGGCCTATTGGGGTATTGCCAGGCTGAAGCGATGTAGCGAGCTCGTATGCCGCACTCCGAAGGGTCTTGAGTGCGGGTCGCCTGGTGGGCAGTCGGCCTTGATCATTGGCGCAGATCCGACAGGCTCGCCCGGGCCAGCTTCTCGATGTCTTCCAGCCGGGCGCCCGCCTTATCGAGGAACTCCTCGTCGAACGCGTCCGGATTCGCCCAATGGACGCCTCTGATGCTGCACCGTTTAGCAAGCTTGTCCAAGCCAAGGTCCTCGAGCCGGAAGCCCAGCTCAGTCCACTCCAGGGCGAGCCGCTCTTCTTTCTCGAAGGACTTCGCATGTCCCTCACTCAGGCTGCGCAGATAGACGGTCGTCTCCCTGATCGCTGCGATCACCGCACGCACGGCCTCTTTCGACTCTTCCTTTCGCTCCCGTTTGGCCCGCCGCAGATTGGTGACCCACTGCTTGACGTGGGAAATGATGAACAACCATTCCTTGGGCCCAAGCTCTGTCACCGCCATTCCGATCGGCTCCCTTCACAAAGCGCGAGTCGCTGTGGCGTACTCTACCGGAATTCGAGCGTGCGGGGAGCGCTCTCCGTGTATGGCGATTAGCATCGCGCCTCAGCTGTAACGTCCGTTATACGGGTTGGGTGCGGGTCGGCGGGACCGTCGGCGCCACGGACGGCGCCGTCGAGCCTACGTGGACGTGTTCACGGCGTGTCCCGACGGCCTCGTACCCGACCCTGGCCCGACAGCTGAGCTATCCAGCTGATCACCCCGTGTATTGCCGGTTTGCACCACCTCGGCAAGGTTGAGGACATTCGGTTACGTTGACCTGCACTACGCCAGGCGGGTGTCGAGCGCCGTCGATCTCGACGTCAGACTCACCTCGACAAGACGGCGGCGTTCATCTGTTCATCTCGTTGGCTGCGACCGTCACCTTGCCCTATTTCATCGCATGTAACGTCTCGGTTACACTCTGCCTCGCGGTGAGAGACGACATCAGAATCCGCCACAAGGGGAATCGATGCGGAGGAAGAAACTATGAGCGAAGGCAAGAGAAAGCGCACGGCAAGAAGTCCCTCGGGGCGCGGTAGATTGGAGGGGCCCTCGTCGGCTTCCGGGGTGTCCTCGGCGCCAACGAGTGCTCCTACCTATGCTGGCGAGGAGCGCCGCCTCAGAATTGAGGAGGCGGCGTACTTCAAGGCCAAGGGCCGGGGATTTGTGCCTGGCTTCGAGATGCACGATTGGCTCGAAGCGGAGAAGGAGCTCGACGCTGCGTTAAGCACTCTGTCGACGGAATAGGAGAAGGCTCCTCTAAGCCTGCGTCCTGCAGGTCGTTGCCCCGGCTTCCTCCGCCGGGTTTTTTTTGCGATCAGTTCCGTTCCTCATTTCCGAGGACCGCAGACGCATGATGGGGCTGGGTTTGCGGAACGGTAGGAGGGATGGCTGCCGCCTTCGAGCGCAGACGGACCTGCTCGGGGCCGGTTCTTTCGGTCTACCCCGGCGCCAAAACACGCAGCGGGTCCGGCGGACGATTTACCTCTTAAATCTATTAGCCGGGCGGCCGGGTTGCCAGCACGCCTCTCCGCCGGCGGCATGGCCGGGAGGGATCGCAGGGAATCGCGGGAGGGTTGGAGCGGGTGAAGGGAATCGAACCCTCGTCGTAAGCTTGGGAAGCTTCTGCTCTACCATTGAGCTACACCCGCATGTGCGGTTGGAGTATAGGGACGAGGCCGCGGCGTTGACAAGCCCCCGCCCGCGTCCGGGATGACGGGCGAGCCTGTTGGGCGGTCCGTTGGCGCTGGTCTGCCCTATTGACCCGCGGTCGTGCTAGCGCACGCCCTGGGAACGGAGCTCGCGCGTGAGCTCGCGGTCGGCGCCGCGGATGTGGGCGAGCAGCCAGGCGTTGATGACGGAAAGGGTGCGGGAAAGCTCAGAGGAGTCGATCTGCCGTTCGATCGCCGCAAGTTCGTCCTTGAGCTTTCGGTGCTGCTCTCTATGGGTCCGGGCGCTCGCGGTCTGGTACCTCTCCATGAGGTCTTCCTCTGTTTCGAAGTGATGGGCGGTGAACCGGGCCAGGTCTTCGAGCATGGCTTGGACTTGCGCGGTGTCTTCCCCAGCGGCAACCGCCATAGCAAGTCCGTTGACCATTTCGGCCAGTCGCCGGTGCTGTTGGTCGATCACCGCGACACCGAGCTCGTCGTCGGGCGACCACCGGACCAGTACCGTCTCGCGGGTGCTGTCGCGATTCCGATGCTCGCGCCGACTTGGCAGGTCGCGTCCCCCACAGATCGATCGGCTCACTCACGGCCTTTACCGAGCGTTCCGCGAGCCCGGCAAGCGTGTCCGTCCCATAAGACGAACATCCCAAATCGTAACGCTGCAGACACTGCGCGGTCGGTCCTTGACCCCGGTCGTACCTCTCTAGTACGCCGCGAGGCGTCCTTGACTCACACGTGGGAGGTCAACCACTTAGTGAACTGCGCCGTGACGATTTCGGCCTGCTCGTGATGCTCGCCACGAGCCTTCATGGTGGCGTAAATCTTGATCAATGCGGCACGCAGGCGCTTTCCGTCCTCTCTGGCGCGCGTGCTGAAACCGCCGTCCACGGCGAGATCCGTGGCGGCGACAGAGCCGCGACCACCCCACCATTCGTCGTCGTTCAGCGATCGACATGTCTGTTCGGGAGAACGGGTGAACTGTTCGGCCGCAATCATGGCCAGGTTGGCCTGATACGTGTGTCCGTACTTGCGCAGCAGCTCCTCCACCGTTCGCAGCTGTTCTTCCATACCGAACCTCCAAGGTCGATTGGCGTCAGTTTATAATGAACCCGCCCTACTTTTTCGCTCCGCGACCAGCGGGGACGGGCCGCTCCCACCGGGCATCGTCATCCGCCCTCGGCCACGGTTGCTCTCCGTCTGGTCGAAAAAGCGTGCTCGCGTTCGTCGGCGCTCGGCACCTCCTTGTTGCACGCTCGTATTCGGCCTGACAAACTGGCAGAGGTCCGTAGCGCAGCGTCGGCCGAAGGTGTCCGCGGACCGCGCCAGTCGCACAACTACACTAACTATCGCCTGTTCTCGGGGATTGCCGAATGGAAAGATTACTCGTCCTTGCCGGAAATCTAACCGCCATTGGCGGAGTGGCTGCCTGCTTGCTTGCAGGGATCGTGCGGCTCACCGGGGTGTACCAGGTGGCAGGCTTTGAGCTCAGGACACTGTTCGTGGTGGGAATCGGACTGATGGCCATGGGTATCCTGGCCAAGCTGCATACGATCAGCGCCTCCTTGCCCAGATAAAGGGGTCGTGGAAGACTTGGCGACGGCTAGCTCGGCGCGCCTTCCGCGAACGGCACCGGTCACGCGGACCCCATGCGCTTTGCTTCAAGAGAGAACCGGAGCCCCAGCTCATCCTTTACCTTGAGCGAGCCGCCGAGGACGCTGTATGGCGTCATGCCGAACTCCGTCTGTCGGATCCGGAGCTGCCCAGTCACCGTGACGGTCTCGGCATCGCGGGAATAGCTCACGGGGACCCGATACGAGCGGGTTACGCCGTGGAGGCTGATGCGTGCCTGTAGCACGGTATGGGGCGGGGCATCGCTGGCCCAGCCGGCGTGCACCTCCAGAAATGGGTAGCGCGCCGCCTGCAGCACGTCCTCCAACATATGTCGACGCGTTGCGGCGATCTCTGGGGGCTTTAGTTGGCCTTCGAGCCCGGCGGCCTGCCGAAGCGGCGGCTCGTCGATCTTGAGGTCCGCGAGGGAGACGTAGATGTCGGCGCGTGCCTCGCTCGCAACGTCTGAGGCCAGCACATAGCCTTGGACTCGGCGGCTGGAGATCACGTGGTCGTGACCGAGGTTAGCGAGTGAGCCGCCGCGGTATGCATTGACGGTCGCCAGGGAGTCTTGGGACTCGATGCGGTATACCGTCCGTCCGGAGGTGGCGGCTGCGCGGTAGAAGGCAGTCGGGAACCCCGGTGGCTGCTCCGGCACGGGCGGGCGCGGCGGGACGGCCGCGCAGGCCCCGAGGAGCAGGCATAAGGCTCCCGCCGCGGGACGCCGTAAATACGTCCCTGCACACTTGACGGCAGCCTCCCTGCTGCCGGCACCCCTGGCGGCTGCAACCCGGCCCCTTAGGCGGAGAACCGAAAAAGCCATGTGAGCCATGTATCGCTTGCCGTGCCGGCTCGATGGTGGGTGGATACCGTCAACTACTCGATACTCAGTCGTTAATCCGGCGTAGGTGCACGTCGAATCTGACCTCAACTTCGAGGCCGATGGTGTTGCCGTCGGACCAGTCGCCGGTGCCGATATTGAACGCGGTGCGCCTAAGATCGAAACGGCCGGTCATGGTCGCGGACCGACCCGCGCTTTGCCAGGCGAAGGGCACGGCTATCTCCCGCTCGATGCCCTTCAGCATCAGCGTTCCGTGGGCGACATAGTCGCCCGCCTTTTCCCGGGTGATTCGGCGGCTGTCAAACCGGGCGCGCCCATAGCGTGCGGCATTGAACCATTCGGCGCCTCGGATGGTAGCGTTGATGTCCCCACTGTCCATATCCGCGCTTTCGACATCGACGGTTACGCGCAGATGACTCTCCTCCGGTCGTCGGGGATCAAACTGTAGCCTGGTGTCGAACTTGCGAAATCGACCGACGGTGGGCTCACCTTCGTAGCGGACCACGAACTCGAGCTTGCTCGCTCCGGCATCCATGGCCCAGTCGGCAGCATGAGCGGCGCCTCCCCAGCACAGGGCTAACACGCATGCGGAGAGTGGCACTCTGTTCATCGTGTTGGCCTCATCCAGGGCAGCATGCGGCGTAGGACGTCGTTGCGCTTGACGTAGTGGTGATGCAGTGCCGCGCCGGCATGCACGCAAAGCAGCGCGGTCAGGGCGATGAAGAGGCTGATGTGGGCGTTTGTCGCCGCCTCCTGCAGTCCCTTGTCGGGGGCCGTGATGTCAGGGAGCGGAACGAGCCAGAAGAGCTTGAGCGGGATGTTGGCAGCGGAATTGATGATCCATCCCGTGACGGGCAGGGCGAGCATGAGCGCGTAGAGGAGGGCGTGGCTGGTGTGCGCCGCGAGCCGTTCCCAGGGCGGCGTGCCGGGCGGCAGCGCTGGTACAGTGTTTATCAGGCGCCAACCCAAGCGCACTAGGACCAGCATCAGAACCAGCATGCCGACGGACTTGTGCCAGACGAACAGGCTGAGCTTGGTCGGCGACAGGCGCCAGCCGACTGCGGCGAGCCCCAGACCGAGCTGGACGAAGATGAGGCAGGCCACCAGCCAATGCAGTAGCTGGGAGACAAGTCCCCATCTCTCGCGGGAATTGCGCAGCATATAGACAATCTCACTTGCGCCGGCCGCCGGCCGCCTACCACTCGGGACAGTATAGACAGCGGTCTGCCCATGGGGTGATTCCTGTTGCATGGCCACTGGGGCGCTTGGGTCGGGGTGCGGGGTCGCGCCGAGGGTCGCGCCACTACTCCAACCGACCCACGGCAGCGGTCTGCAGCTGAGGTTCGACGTCACTCATGACCCACGGACACCAGTGTCGAGCACCTGCACCTTGCGCTCATGGTCAGTGCATCGCCGCCGCTACCTGCGCCGTTCCCCGCAGGACCATGTTCAGGGCCACATATGTGATGATCCCTAGCCCCACCCAGGCGAGCCAGCGGTGT
This sequence comes from uncultured Gammaproteobacteria bacterium, assembly GCA_963824085.1. Classification (GTDB taxonomy): domain Bacteria; phylum Pseudomonadota; class Gammaproteobacteria; order Chromatiales; family Chromatiaceae; genus JARRNE01. Next base: position 59,736 of record CAWGNT010000023.1, on the reverse strand, counting down.
CGGTGGATGAGCTTGGCGATGAGGTTCGCGGCAAAGGCCATCATTCCGATGGAGATCAGCAGCCCGGCCGCCAAGACGATCAGGTGGTCGTGGGCGGCTCCCGCCACTGCGAGCACGTTGTCCAGGGACATGGAAAGGTCGGCCATCGCCACCTGCAAGACCGCCGCGCTTACGCTCTTGGGGCGGTTGCCTTCGGCGCCGTGCAACGCGTCCTCCGGGGTGAGCTCGTCAAGGCCATGACTGCGCAGCTCCCGGTACATCTGGTAGGCAACAAAGGCGAGGAGCAGCCCCCCGGCCAGGGTGAGGCCGATGATCTGCAGCAGCTGTGTGGTCAGTATTGCGAACAGGATCCGCAGCACCACGGCCGCCGCCATGCCCCAGGCGACAACCCGCCGGCGCTGCTCCGCGGGCACGGATGCCGCCGCCATGCCTACCACGATGGCATTGTCCCCGGCCAGCACAAGGTCGATGAAGATGACCTGGACGAAGGCGGCCATCTGGCTCGTCAATTCTGGTCCGATGGTCATTCAGGTTGGGACTTGTCAGCGGGCGTTAATGCTACGGCCGGATTGCCTCTGACTGCTCGATGCGATCCACATCGACCGCGACCTCCAGAGTGTGCTCGCCGCCGCCGTAGAAGACGCCGCGCAGTGGAGTGACGTCCCCGAAGTCGCGCCCGACCGCAGCGGTGATGTGCTGCTCTCGGGGGACCTGGTCATTCGTCGGGTCGAAGTCTACCCATCCGGTTCCGGGAACCAAGACCGAGAACCAGGCATGCGAGGCGTCCGCCCCCTCCAGCTTCGGTTGTCCGGGCGGCGGCACAGTCTCCAGATACCCGCTCACGTAGCGGGCGGCGAGTCCGAGGCTGCGCAGACAGGCGAGTCCGAGGTGGGCGAAGTCCTGGCAGACGCCGCGGCGGTGCGCGAGCACCTCGTCTATGGGGGTGGCGACGGTCGTAAAGTGGGGGTCGTACTCGAGTTCCCGGAAGATGCGGCCCATGAGATCTGACACCGCCTCCAGGACGGGGCGCTCGCGGGGGAAGGATGCCCGTGCATAGGCGGCAGCGGCGGGCTCCAGGGGGACGTACGGGGACGGCAGAGCAAAGATGCGAGACGTGCGCAGCTCTTCATCCGGGCGCCCATGCATCTGCGCCAGGACCAGCTCCCATGGGGGGGAGTCGGCGAAGTCCGGCAAGGGCTTGGGCAAGAGCTCGACCTCACTGACTCCCGCGACATCGAGCGTGGTGTGGGACTGCTGAATGGAGAAGTAGCTCGTCCGATTGCCGAAGAAGTCCGTGTGCTCGCGTGAGACCGCGGGCCATGGATCGACCCGAACCTGAGCTAACAGGGTGCGCTGCCCGGACTGCGCGCGCGGCTTCAGATGGGCGATGCTGTGACAGAGCGAGACCGGCTCGGAATACAGGTATCGGGTGACGTGGTTGATGCGAAATATCACTGGATGCCCCTATCTCCACGGTGGAGCAGGCTGTGGGGCCGCTCCTCGTGGCGGAAATACTGTGCGGTGAGCGCATCGGACAATGCGGCAATACCGCTACTGATGGTCCCGAGCGCTTCGTCGAGCGCCTCGCGCCGGCGTCCCCGGGCCTCGGCCTGGACTAGCTCATCGATCTCGGCGAGTCGCACCTCCGTGACAAGCTTGAGCATCAGGCGCTGCGCGGGCGTTCGGCTCGTGATGAAGTTGGCGCGTGGCATTTCCGCCACCAAGCACTCCAGCTTTACCAGCTGGTAGGCCAGGGCGCGTGGATTGCTCTCGTCCTGGAATACCAGGTCGAGCAGCGCGCCGACTCGGGTACCGGCCTGGTAGCGGCGGCGATAGGTAATCAGGCTGTCGGTGACGCCGAGAACAGACTCGACCACGAGGGTCTCCTCCACCTCTGCGCTTACGGGCACGAGCGTTGCGCCTAACAACGTCGAGAGGTTGGCGCCGCGTTCCACGCGGCGCCCTGCCTCCAGGAAGTGCCAGCCCTCGTTGTGCGTCATGTTCTCCTGCGTCAGGGCGGAGAAGGCGACCAGCGACGTGATCAGGGGATCCAGCTCGTCCAGCGCGCCCGCCAGCTCCGCCGGTGGCTGCTTCGTCAGTGAGCGCAGGTGGACCTCGATGTCGTTCACGACACGCCAGGTGTCGGTGGAGAGGCGGTCACGCACCGACCAGGCGGCCTGGCCCAGCGCCTGTAAAGTTTGGGGGAGTCCTCCGAGACGGTTGGCGTCGGATATGAGCGACAGCATCTCGGGCACCGGGTCCGCCAGGCGTTCCGCCGCCCGTTTCCCGACGAAGCCCGGGTAGGTCAGTGTCTGCAGCGTCAGCGCCTCGAGCAGGGTGCGCATGCAGCAGCTGGCGTCGCTTGCCTGGGAGAAGCTGGCACGCTCAAAGAGCTTGAAGATGATGATGCGCAAGAGGCGCACCAGCCCCTCGGCGCGCTCGGCGTAACGCCCAATCCAGAACAGGTTGTCGGCAACCCGGCTCGAGACCTCGCTCTCCTGCACCACAGCGGGCGCCAACCGGTCGGCGCTCACAAGGAGGCTCTCCTGTCGCTCCGGCTCCGAGGCCAACACCCATGTGTCCTTGCCCAGGCCTCCCAGCTGGTTGGAGACCATCGGTGCGTCCGGAGATAGCGATGCGCGGCTGAGACCTCCCGGCATGACGGTGAAGCCGTCCTCCTCGCTCACGAGAAAGCTCCGCAGGATCGTCGGTCGCGGCTCGATGTGGCTGCCAATGAGCGCGGGAGAGGTGGATGGGACGATGTGCTCCTGGGCGACATAATGGGTTGGCTCGGCCTCGATCGCCGCAGTCAGCCGGGTGAGCTCCGCGGGCTCCAGCTCCGGCCCGTATAACCAGCGCTGGCTGACCTCGGTGTCCGCCGGTTTGATGATCAGGCTGGAGAGGTTGGCGAGCACGAATGTGCGATCCGCAGGGTTTCCGCACCACCAGGTCTGGATGCCCGGTAGCTGCAGGTCCTCTCCCAGCAGGGCACGGCAGAGCTCGGGCAGAAAGGCCGCGAGTCCTGGATGCTCGAGCACCCCACTGCCGAGCGCATTGGCCAGTGTGACATTGCCCGCCCGTGTCGCCTGCACCAGGCCGGGCACGCCAAGCAGCGAATCCTCTCTGAGCTCCAGGGGGTCGCACCAGATGTCGTCCACCCGCCGCAGGACCGCGTCGATGCGCTCCAATCGCCCCAAGGTTCGCAGCCAGAGGGCGCCGTCGCGTACCGACAGGTCCGCCCCTTGCACTAGGCCGTAGCCAAGGTAGTTAGCCAGATAGGCGTGCTCGAAGTAAGCCTCATTGCTTGGCCCTGGGGTCAACACGGCCACACGCGCGTGCTCGTCCCGGCGCGGGGCCAGTCTGGTCAGGGTGCGCCGCATCGATCGGTAGAACCCTGCCAGTCGGTGGACGTGAGAGTCGCGGAAGAGGCTCGGCAGGACGCGGGAGAGGACCACCCGGTTCTCCAAGGCGTAGCCGGCGCCGGAGGGGCTTTGGGTGCGGTCGTCGATCACGCGCCAGCTCCCGTCCGGAGCGCGCGTGAGATCAGCCGCATAGTGGATTAGTAGGCGGTCTCCGGCCGCGCGGATGCCGTGGCACGGAAGCAGGTAGCCGGGATAGCCGTCTATCAGCTCCGGGGGCAGCAACCCGCGGCGGATCAGGTTTCGCGGGCCATACAGGTCGAGGAGGATCAGGTTAAGCAGCTCGGCCCGCTGCATGAGCCCGCGCTCAATGTCGGCCCATTCGTCGCTGCGAATCAGGAGAGGAAGCAGGTCGAGGTCCCAGGGACGGGACATCCCTAGCGGGTCGCCGTAGACGTTGTAGGTGACGCCGTTGTCGCGAATGAGGCGACGCGCCTCGCGCCAGCGTTCCTCGATACCCTCCGGGCCGAGGGCGTGGAGGGTCTCCAGAAGGTATTTCCAGTGCGGGCGCACCTCCCCCTCGGGGGTACGCATCTCGTCGTAGGCGCCCGCCGACGGCAGGTAGCGATCGACGAAGATCGCTGGCTGGAGCACGGCTGCCGTGTCGTCCCGTGGCATGGGCGAACCTCGAGTGGATTGCCGGAAGCGGAATTAGACACGGAGCGATCGGCGGGCCGCAAGGCAATCCAAGTGCACGCCAGGGGACACCGTGGCGGGTGACGGACGCTTACCTGCCGTGCCCAATCCGGCCAAAGAAACGAAAAACTCAACTGCGAACGGTGCACATCCGTACAGGCTCCGCCGCGGGTTCCCTGGCACCCGGGTCCCCTGGCCCAAACCGTCGTGGTCAGCCACAGCGGGAGCTCGGCGCAGGTCGCCTCACGGCGTACGCGCGACAGCCTTTTACCCGCATCACTTTGCGACGTGCTGCGCGCATCAGGGATGCGACCCCACGGGCGCGGCCCAGTTCCTTGATGGGGTTCGCAAACAGGCTGCCGCCCCGTGGCCAACATACTGGGCGGGGTTTGGCACCCGGACGCAGTTTCCGTTGCCACCAATCTTTGCCGTGATCCCGTCGTGGCACTGAGGCCGCGAGCCTTGAGTCGGACCTGCCGGAGCGGAGCGAACAGCGAGACATGAGACGCCTTTCTTGCCGTGTTTGGCCTCGGGTGTGGGCAGCCGTCCTCACCTTGTCATTTGTCACACCGCTCGTGCTGGCCGGGGCGACGTCCGAAACAGGGACCGACGGACACGCGGCGAGGGACGAAGGGCCAGCCGAGGGCGGGCGAGAAACCGCCGGCGTCGCCACGGGCGACACGGCAAGCGCGGTCGCATTCGTCATCTGTGACGAACGAACGGGCGAAACCGGAAGGGTCGTCACGATCGAGTGGGTGGGGCGCATCGACGACAGGAAGCAACGCTGTGATTGAGCGGAGTCGACAGAGATACGCCCGGATCGCCGGTCGGCAGCTGCAGGCTGATCCGTCGAGTCTCAGAACAGACAGACGACAGGCGCGGAGCGGCCACCCTCTTCCTCGCATCGCCGACGCGCTTGCTCGCCGCAGGGGCTTCATGGTCCGCCGGGGATTTACTCTGGTCGAGCTGCTCGCGGCTCTTGTCGTCGCGGGGATTGTCCTCCTCTTGGCCGTTCCCTCACTCGCGGGCCTGCTCGCGAGGTCGCGGCTCGACACGGTCAGCAACGTCCTCATCACCGACATGGCCCTTGCGCGCGGGCAGGCCGTCAGCCGGGGCGTTGGCGTGTCCATGTGCAGTAGCTCGGACGGGCGGACTTGCTCGGGGAATCTCGACTGGATGTCCGGCTGGATAGTGTTCCTGGAGCCTTCCGCCGATGGGCGGGAGATCGACGACGCCGACATCATCAGGGTCGGGGCGGCGGCCGGCAACGGCATCCATTTGCGCGCCTCCCACTCCTACTTCACCTATTTACCGGACGGAACGCTGGACGTGCGTGGGCCGCCAACCTCCTGACGCCTGAGGAGCGCGGTAACGCCTGGGCGTCCAGGAGAGAGAACCTTGAGGGGAGCCTTGTGACCACGGTGCACTTTTTCTTTCCCGTCACCTCCGAGGCGGTGGAGCGGATCGTCGGCAAGATGCAGCGTCTGCGGTCCCCTGGGGGGCGGGTGGCCAACTACGACCCCGAAACCAAGACCCTGTCCGTTATCGAAGCTCAGATCTGCGACGGGGTCGCGCGGCCGTCGTCCTGGGCATTTCTCGGGCCGATGTCGAGGCGGGAGGCGGTTCGGCATGCCAGGGCGAGGCTCGGACTCTCCCCGGCCGAGACGGTGGATATCTAGCAATCCGGGGTGCGGAAACGGTTTCCCCAAGCTGGTGTCGAACGCATAGCAGGAACGGCAGCCCGGCGGCTGTCAAGGCGCGTGGTCGAGCCACGTCGGTTGCGCTTGCGACGCCCTGAGTGGTTGGCGCGATCAACCTGCGAGGGCGAGGCGCGCTCGAGCGGCGTTTGGCGCTACCATGCACCGTTGACTTGGACACAGGGACCGAGGCCATGCCCAGCAAAGCCCACTACGCCTCGACGGCTGACCTTGCCGCGGCAATCCGTGTTGCCAGGGGGGATCTGCCGGCCGACCTGGTCATCAAGCGAGGACGGTTTCTCGACGTCTTCGCGGGTGAGCTGGCCGCCGGAGACGTTGCCGTCTACAAGGGGCGGATCGCTGGGGTGGCGGACGCATACGAGGGTCGTGAGACCGTGGATGCCAGGGGTGCATTCGTGGTCCCCGGCTTCATCGACGCTCACGTGCACATCGAGAGCAGCCTCCTCACCCCGGTGCGTTTTCAGCAGTGCGTGCTGCCGGCCGGGACCACGACGGTCGTCTGGGATCCGCACGAGATTGCCAATGTCCGGGGCGTGGAGGGGCTGCATTGGGCACTGGAGGCATCCGAGGGGCTCGAGCTCGACGTCTTCGTCATGCTCTCGAGCTGCGTCCCCTCGACCAGCCCGCACATGGGCCTCGAAACGAGCGGTGCCGAGCTGACGACCGACAATCTCCTCCAGCTCCGGGGGCACCCGCGGGTGCTCGGGCTCGCGGAGATGATGAACTACCCGGGGCTCCTTGCGGGCGATCCGGCGGTGCTCGACAAGCTGGTCGCCTTCGCCGGGATGCGGCGCGACGGCCATTGTCCGGGCCTCGTTGGCAAGGAACTCAACGCCTACGGGGCAGCGGGTATCCACAGCTGCCACGAGTCGACCACCATCGCCGAGGCGCGGGAGAAGCTGCGCAAGGGTATCCACGTGCTGATCCGCGAGGGCTCGTGCGCGAAGGATGCAGATACCCTGCTGCCCCTGCTCGACGACTACTCCTCGGCGGTGATCGGGCTGTGCAGCGATGACCGCAACCCGGCGGACATCGCGCGCGAAGGCCATATCGGCTTCATCGTCGACAAGGCCCTGCGCGCAGGTTTGCGCCCGGAGGCGGTCTTCCGGGCCGCCAGCTTCGCGGCGGCCAGGGCCTATGGCCTCGAGGATCGCGGGGCAGTGGCGCCGGGCTATCAAGCCGATCTGTGCCTCGTGCGTCCGCGGGACAGTGCCGACTGGCGTTCCGGTTTGACCATTGACGCTGTCTACAAGCGGGGCCGTCGGGTGGACGAGAGCCGTCTCGCGCGGGCTGCCGAGGAGCGCACGGCGCAAGGCTATGGGGTCTCGTTCGAGCGCAACCTGCATCTCGATCCGGTCGGTCCCGCGGACTTCCGCGTCGCCGCCGCCTCCCCGATGACGCAGCAGCCGGTGCGGGTGATCGGCGTCCGCCCGGGCTCGCTTCTCACCGCGCACCGCCAGGCCCAGCTGCGGATCGAGAGCGGAGAAGTCGTCGCCGACCCGTCACAGGACGTGCTCAAGGTGGCGGTCCTGGAGCGCCACCGCCGGACCGGGCGGCGCGCCGTCGGTTTCATCCAGGGCTTTGGCCTGCAGCACGGCGCGATCGCATGCTCTATCAACCATGACTCCCACAACGTGATCGTGGTCGGCGCTGATTCGGGGGCTATGTCCCTTGCCGTCAACCATTTGCGAGACCTCGACGGCGGCATCGCAGTGGTCGGTCCTCACGGCGCGCTTGCGGATCTGCGGCTCCCTGTCGGCGGACTTATGACGGAGTGCCCTCCCGCGGATGTCGCTCGGAGCTTGGAGGACTTGAAGGCGGCCGCCCGCGGACTCGGGTGCCGTTTGGACGAGCCGTTCCTGCAGCTCGCCTTCATCGCGCTTCCCGTGATTCCTTCGCTTAAGATCACCGATCGCGGACTCGTGGACGTGGAGCGTTTCGAGTTGGTCTCAGCGCTGCTCTGAGTCGTCCCGATCGTCCGCCTCAACCCGCGCCGGGCAGTTCGTCCGACTAACCAGGAGACCAGCTCCCATGGCCGATCTCGTTGTGCATTTCCAAAAGCCCGCCGACTGGGCGGACAGTGTGCATGTTCACTTCTGGGCGACCATCCCGGAGCACCGCGGCAGCAGCTGGCCGGGCGTGCCGATGCGGCGCGAGCACGGGGACTGGTTCGTTTATCGTTTCAAGGACACCGACGCCGTTCACCTCCTGTTCAACGATGCCAGCGGCCGGCAGACCGGTGACCTCACCCGCGGCAGCGAGGGTTGGCTCGGCGCCGACGGGCGCTGGCACGATCGCCGGCCAGATGCGGTGGTGCCCAAGCCGAGGAAGGCATCGGCACGCGGGAAAGTCGCGGCGGTCGAGCCGCGGCCCGTTCACGAACGCCGAGACTTCCGCGAGGAGACCATCTATTTTCTGATCACCACCCGCTTCTACGACGGTGATCCCTCCAACAACTTCTTCTGCCGCGACCGCATCCGCTTCGACCCGCACACGGGAGAGCCCACCGACCCCCATTGGCGAGGGGATTTCAAGGGCCTGATTCAGCGGCTGGACTACATCCGCGACCTGGGGTTCACTGCGATCTGGATCACGCCGCCGGTGGAGAACCGCTCGGGGCTCGACTATCACGGCTACCATCCCTACGACTGGACTCGGATCGACCCGAGGCTGGAGTCGCCGGACGCCACCTACCAGGACCTGATCGATGCCGCCCACTCCCGGGGCATCAAGATCATTCAGGACGTGGTCATCAACCATTCCTGCCAGTACGGAATCCGAGGCAAGGTCCACATCGATCACCTGCCGATCAAGTACTACGTGCCCGATGGCTCGAGTCAGGGCGAGGTGGACTACGGTCCCTACCAAGGCAATCTGGGCAACTACGCTTGGCCGAACCGGGACGACATCGACAACCCGGTCGCCCCCGACTGGTACCGCGAGCGCCACCTGCGGGACCCCGAGGGGACGGACCCGCTGGTAGACCCCAAGACGCACGAAACTGTGCCCAAGCCCGGCTTTGACCCGGGCCGATTCTTCGGCATCGACGCGCAGACGCTCGACCCCGCCTGGTACCACCAGGAAGGGTTCATCATGGGCGGCGACTGGGAGAGCGCCCCCCCCTTGCAGAACAAGCACATCGCCGGGGACTGCATCGACCTGGCTACCGAGAACCAGAACGTAAGGGACTACATCGTCGAGGCCATCAATCGCTACCTGGACATGGGCGTGGACGCGCTGCGTATCGACACGGTCAAGCACATCGAACGCGGAAATCTGCTCGAATACGTTAATGCATGGAAGGCGCACAAGCCCGGATTGTTCGTGTTCGGCGAGAACTTGGTAAAGGGTTACGGATGGGGAGACCTTGGCGGCGGCGACAATGGACCGTCAGAGATCCGTCCTTGGTGGTACACCCGTCTTGGCCACGATCCCCGCAACCCCGACGCCGGCGGGGACTCGGGCTTTTCCGTCCTCGACTTCGGCCTGTTCTCCACCTTTCGCGACTCCCTCAGCCGCGGCACTTACGCGGGCACGGCGCAGGTGTTGTCCATGGACTGGATCTACGGGGACGTCACCCAACTGGTGACATTTCTCCAGAACCACGACGTCGGCCCTGACAACGACTTCAAGTACCGCTTCAAGGGAGAGCAGTGGATGGCGATCGCCGCTTACAACCTGCTGTGGACCGCTCGCGGCATCCCCTGCCTTTACTTTGGCGAGGAGATCGAGTTCATGAAGGGGGCTCCCCAGGATGTCGCCGAGGCCAGCGATACCCTCGACCGGACCGGTCGAGCCTACTTCGGAGACCATTTGACCGCGGAGCGCATAGTCGAGACTCAGGCCCATCCCGTGTATCGACATGTCCGGCGGCTGAACCAGATTCGCCGCTCCATACCGGCTTTGCAGAAAGGGCGAATGGACCGAATCACGGAATGGGGGACCGGCATGAGCTTCGTCCGCGACTATTCGGAGGGGAACAGCTATGCGGTGATTGGGCTCGCCATTGGGAACGACGAACAGGTCAGCGTGGATGGAGTGAAGCCCGGAGTGTACCGTGATGCCGTCACCGGCAATGAGATCGAAACTGACGGCGGGGCTCTAGTCTTTGCCGTCGGTGCCAATAAGGTTGGTATCTATGTGCTTGACGGTCCAGGAAAAGTCGGAGAGGAGAGCTAGGACGCGGATTCATCCCGATTTCTTTTGCAATGATGCCCTGATTCGTTGCGCAGATTCGGCCGGATTCCGAATTGATTAGCGCTATTTCTCAGCTGCGACAAAGGGGCTGCTTTGTCCAGGGCTGCGCGCCGTCCCCAGCACCTGGTTTCCGGCATTCCCCCGGATCAAGTCCGGGGCAGGCTCTGCCGGAACGACGACGTTGATCCGTGCCTGAGCGTCATCCCGGCAGGGAGTGCCGGGATCTAGGCCTCACGGATGGAGTGCAAAGTGTTCCGGCTGAATTCCAGGGCTAGTCACGTAATCCGTTGACGGTCATTTACGATAGTGAATGCGAGCGGCAAGATAGCAGCGTAACGCGTGGCCACTTTGAACCAAATACGGTGGAAATCAACCGTGAATCTGTCTGGCAACCAACTGTAGTATAAGCCTTCCGCGCAGGAGAGCACGGGTGTGGGTTGGTGGGGAGTGGACACCATGAACGCAACACTCGTCGGAATCGTTTTTTCAACCCAATCGATATCCTGCCGACGCCACAGAAAGCTACGCTTATTTAGGTGGTTAGCTGTTTCCGCGTAATGGCTAACGTTTTTTCGCGACGATTACACGCCGTATTCTCGCCCCATTCACCGCTGCGTTGCGGAAGCCAATACCACACCGCGTGCAGAGGAAATTTGCGTCTGGCACAGCTTCTGCTTAGATACTCCTGAGTCACGAGCACTGACTCGGTTACATTGGGTGAATCTAGGTGCTCCTCGGAATAGATTCGCATGTGGCAATCTCAAGCTTTAATGAGCTGATGAGGTAACGCCGATGAAAACCCAACCTACCGAAATCCAAGGAACTACCCCAGACAGCCCCGACTGGGGCTAGGAGGCAGCTATGAATACTTCGCCTGTGCATAGCGAAGAACATCCCGTAGACCTTACAAGCGGCGGCTCGATCGCGCAGTCGATCGGCGGCTTGGCCGCAGTCATTCTAGCCATTCTTGGGCTAGTCAACATTGCCCCTCACTACATGCTTGCGATCGCTGCACTCACGATCGGCGCGGGCCTGATCTTCCAAGGGGGCAAGATTTCGATGGAATACTCCGGCCTGCTATCGAAAATGTCTCGCGGTAAGCTGGAGAATACGGCCGTTGGCGGCGGTGTGAGCATTGGAGTCCTTGCTGGCGTTGCCGGCATTGTTCTCGGTGTTCTCGGCCTACTCACGGTCAGTCCTACCGTGTTGCTGCCGGTGGCGGTCATCGTATTCGGTGCCGCACTCATCGTAAGCAGCGGCGACATCTCGCGGCTTAACTCGCTGAAGCTCAAGGAGTCGGGTGCCGACGATACCCTTCAGCGGATCGCACGCGAGTCGATGTCCGTCGGGAGCAGCACCCAGGTCTTCATCGGACTGGGCAGCGTGGTCCTCGGTATTCTTGCCCTAATCGGCTATGACTGGACTGTCCTGAGCCTGGTGGCGCTGCTGGCTATTGGAATAGCCGTTTTGGTCAGCGGAACCGGCATCACGGATAGGATGATGACGTTCTTCCACGACTAAGCGGCGTAACAGCAACTACAGACCGCCATCGGTCCTTGCGGCGCATTACCAACGGTAATGCGCCGTTTTCTTGCAGGCGATTTGTGCTACAGCTCAGCTGTGGAGCCAGGATCTGGTACGAGGGTCGGGTACGGGTCATCGGGGCATGCCGTGCATATATCCATGTAGACTCCCGGGCGCCGACGGTCCCGCGGACCGGCACCCGCCCCCCAAACCTTAAATTTCAGCTGAGCGACCACACCAACTGCCTCTTTGCGTACCCAAATCACTAGCCGCGTTTGCCACGGCCCTCGATTCCCCGCCGCACACAGCTAACCCGCCAGCTCGGTTGACGCAAATCAGCCCGGAACGTCTTTCGGCCGCCGATACTTAACGTAGGTTTTCGTTTCGGGAGCTGCGACCATGAAACGGCGCGTCTTTGTCAACGCCTCGGCTGCTGGACTTGCCGCAGTGGTGACTATCAAGCCCCTGATTTCAAGAGCCTTCGTTGCAGCGGAGGCTGAGAGAAGGACCTACGACTTGGTGGCCGTAAAGGGAGGAGAGCCGGACAAGCTCTTCGACGCAGGCATGGCCGCGTTGGGCGGAATGGGGCGCTACGTGAAGCCGGGGCAGACCGTGGTCGTGAAGCCCAACATCGCCTGGGAGGCGGGTCCGGAGCGGGCGGCCAATACCAACCCCTTGTTGGTGCGGCGCATTGTAGAGCACTGTTACGAGGCAGGGGCGAAGAAGGTCTATGTATTCGACTACACCTGCGACGATTGGCGCCGCAGCTACCGCGCGAGCGGCATCGATTCGGCGGCGAGGGACGCGGGCGCGACGGTAGCACCGGGGGACGGGGAGCGTTACTTCCATCCGGTGGCCGTCGGCGGGAGGGCACTAAAGCAGGCGGCGGAGCATGAGCTCATCCTCGGATCGGACGTCTTCATCAACGTCCCCGTGCTCAAGCACCACGGCAGCGCGGGTCTCACCATCGCGATGAAGAACCTGATGGGGGTGATCTGGGATCGCCAGTTCTGGCACCGGCACGATCTCCATCAGTGCATCGCCGACTTTGCGTGCTACCGAAAGCCTGACCTCAATGTGGTGGACGCGTTCAACGTCCTGATGCGTCACGGGCCGCGCGGCATATCCGCGAAGGACGTGGTGCAGATGCGGTCGCAGCTCATCTCGGCGGACATGGTCACAGCGGACGCGGCGGCCGCCAGGCTCTTCGGTGCCAAGGCGCATGAGATCCCGTACATCCGCATCGCGGCGGAGCAAGGCGCCGGGCGCATGGATCTGGAGAACCTTTCCATCAAGCGCATTGAGCTGTAGGGTCTTGCGGCCGCGCACTTGGCGCCCGGACAGTATGCCTCAGCGGCTCCTGAAACCCCTGCGCATCATCGTCGCGGTGGTTTTTCTCGCCGGCACTGCTTGGCTCTTCCTCGACCTGGAGGGCCATCTTCCGGCCCCTGCTTTCGATGCCGTCCTTTACCTCCAGCTCGGGCCGTCCCTGGTACGCTTTTCCGAGGCGGCTGGGTGGGCCGCGGCCGGATTTGCCTTCGTCCTGGGCCTCACCTTCCTGTTTGGCCGCGTGTTCTGCTCGACCGTCTGTCCGTTGGGGACGCTGCAGGATCTGGTCACCCGCGCGGCGAACCGGCTGCCCCGCCGGGCGAGGCGGGCGCCATTCCGTTACCGGCATCCGCACTCTCTCCTTCGCTACGGCTTGCTCGTTGCTGTGGCGGCGACCGCCTTCGGCGGGTCGGGTTTCCTGCTTGCGCAGCTCGACCCCTTCAGCCATTTCGGGCGCATCATGGCGCTCCTGGCTAGACCCGTGGCCGTCTCCGCAAACAATCTGGCAGCCCGTGTGCTGGAGTGGCTCGGCACCTATGTGGTGGCCCCTCTCGACTTTACACTCGCCCATTGGCCGACGGTTCTGGGACCGCTCTCAGTGCTGGCAATCCTGATGTGGATGGCGGCGCGGCACGGCCGGCTCTTCTGCAACAGCCTGTGTCCGATTGGAGCGCTCCTCGGCATTGTCTCGCGTGTCGCCCTGTTTCGTATCGGGATCGACGCCGAGCGTTGCAGTCTGTGCGCCAAGTGCTCGATCCAATGCAAGGCGGAGTGCATCCACTTGAAGGACAAACGGGTGGACTTCGACCGGTGCGTTGCGTGCTTCAACTGTATTCCCGCGTGCCCTGAGTCCGGTATTGGCTACCGACTCGCCTGGACGGGCTCCAATGGGCATGGCGATTTGGGCCGGCGCGAGTTATTCCAAAGTCACTCGGCCTTTTCGCTGCTGGACCAGCGCGAACGTGGTGCTCCCGCCGGGGGTGTCGGCAGCAGGGAGGCTGCCGTCAAGCCTCCGTGGACGTATTCACGGCGTCCCCGCGCGGCAGCGACCCGCCCGAAAAAAGCGAAAAACCCAAATCCATACGGCATAGCGATCGGGGAGGGCGAGGCGGCTGACGACAGGACGTGGGATGGTAACAACAGTCGCCGCCGGTTCCTTCGAGTGGCGGCCTGGACAGCCGCGCTGACGGGCACTGCGGCCCTCTGTCGCGCGAAGGACTGGCCCCGGAACCAGAGTCCGACCTTGCTTCCAGTCGTAAAGCAACACCCGGTGGCACCACCAGGAGCGGGAACCACCGAGCGCTTCACTGGCGCCTGCACCGCCTGCCAGCTATGCGTCAGCGCCTGCCCGACTCAGGTCCTGCAGCCGTCGCTTCTGGCATACGGTCTTTCTGGTCTTCTGAAGCCGCGCATGGCCTACGAGGTGGCGTATTGCACCTACGAGTGTACCCGTTGCGGCGAGGTCTGTCCGACGGACGCCATTCGCCACCTGACCCCCGCGGCCAAGAAGCTGGCCAAGGTAGGCGATGTCCACTTCATCCAGGACAACTGCATCGTTGTCACCGAAAAGACCGCCTGCGGTGCCTGCGCCGAGCACTGCCCGACCCAAGCGGTCCACATGATCCCCTACGAGGGCGACTTGACCGTCCCGGATCTGGAAACGGCGGTGTGCATCGGCTGCGGCGCGTGTGAGCATGCGTGCCCGGTGCGGCCGTACCGGGCCATCTACGTGGAAGGCGAGCCGGTGCAGAAGGTGGCGGAGGCTCCGCGCAGCGAGGTCCTGAAGGTCGAGGTGCCGGACGAGTTCCCGTTCTGACGGACGCCGTCCGCCGTTGGCGCCGTGCGTTCAGGTTTCCGGGCGTCGTGACGGTTGTTGTCCCACTGTTGGAGGCATAGAAAATGAACCTTCGGAGCGATCGATGGCCGGGAAGACAATGCAGGAGGAGTTGAAGCGACTCTTCGAACGCGTGGCCGCAGGTGAGCTCGGACCAAACGAGGCCGCAGCCCGTTGGTCCGCCAAGGGGCCGGCGGCGCGGGAAACCGTTGACCTCGTGTTTGCTCGGCTTGACACGGACCGGGAGTGCCGCACCGGCGTCGCGGAGGTGATCTACGGGGCGGGTAAGACTGAGGCGCAGCTCGTGGAGCTGCTCCGGGTCTGTCTGGAGCGAGAGGGCCACGTGCTCGCCACTCGCGTGAGCGGGGCGCAGGCACAGGCAGCCGCACCGTGCTTCGACAACCTTGCTTACAACGCCTCAGCGGGTGTGTTGCGCTCCGGGATGCATCCCAATCCAGCGCCGGGACGCATTGCGGTCTTGACTGCCGGAAGCTCCGATCAGGGCGTCGGTGAAGAGGCCGCCGAGGTCCTTGCCTACCTCGGTCACGAGGTTGAGCGCATCTACGATGTGGGGGTGGCGGGGATTCACCGACTTTTCCAGGTCCTCGATCGCGTGCGGCAAGCGCACGCCGTGGTCGTGGTCGCCGGAATGGAGGGGGCGCTGCCCTCTGTGGTGGCGGGGCTCGTGGCCTGTCCAGTGATTGCGGTACCAACTTCGGTCGGCTACGGGGCGAGCTTTGGCGGAATCGCGGCGCTGCTCGCCATGCTGAATGCCTGTGCTCCGGGCATTGGTGTGGTGAACATCGACAACGGTTTCGGCGCCGCGATGCTGGCCCACCGCGTGGCTACGGCCCGGGTCGGGACGTGAGTCGAGGGGTCTACCTCGACTGCGTAGGCGGCCTCGCGGGCGACATGCTGCTCGCCGCGCTGATCGACGCCGGTGGTGATGTGTCGCGCCTGCACGCGCTGCCGGGACGTCTCGGCTTCCCAGACGTGCAAGTGCAGGTCGAAAAAGGCCGCAGCGGCGGCTTTGCGGCACGGCGTGTGCGCGTCTCGTTCGATTCCAGCGCCCATCCCCGGCGTCGCGGCCCCGGTGAGGTCCAGGCCCTGATCGACGGCGCGGGCCTCCCTGAAACGGTGCGGCTCCCGGCCTCGGCCATCTTCGCGGAGCTTGCCCGGGCAGAGGCCGCGGTGCATGGGGTTGCAGCCGAGGCCGTGCACTTCCACGAGGTGGGGGCGGTCGACGCGCTGATCGATGTCGTGGGGACCTGTGAGCTCTTGGCCTCCCTTGGCGTCGAGCGGGTGGTCTGCAGCGCCCTGCCCATGGGCCGCGGCTTCATCGACTGTGCACATGGCCGCCTCCCGCTCCCAGTTCCCGCCGTTGC
The DNA here is from genome assembly GCA_963824085.1 of uncultured Gammaproteobacteria bacterium. Taxonomy (GTDB): domain Bacteria; phylum Pseudomonadota; class Gammaproteobacteria; order Chromatiales; family Chromatiaceae; genus JARRNE01. The sequence goes on along the minus strand of CAWGNT010000023.1, from coordinate 43,694 downwards.
CGCAATGCTTGTCGGCGTCCCGGTGCGAGAGGCCGCCGTCGATGGGGAGACGGTCACACCCACGGGGTTAGCCATCGTGCGGGGGCTGGGTGCGAGCTTCGGTGCCATGCCCGCGATGCGCGTGAATGCGATGGGTGTCGGTGCAGGAACGCGCGAGTATCCAGGTCAGGCCAACATCTTGCGCGCCTTCGTCGGCGAGCTCGCCGATGCACCCACCATATGGTCGGACGATCAGCTCATCGTGGAGTGCACCCTCGACGATCTCGAGCCGCGCCTCTTCCCCGAGCTCCTTGATCGGCTGATGGAGGCCGGCGCACTGGACGTCCACGCCGTCCCGGTGCTGACGAAGAAGGGTCGGCCGGCGCAGCTGGTTCGGGCGCTTACGCGGATCGAGACCAAGGAGGGGGTAAGCGCCGCCTTCTTTACGCACTCGACCACTTTCGGGGTGCGCGCCTACCGCGTGGAGAAGCGTATCCTCGCGCGGCGAGCAGAGCGGGTGAGGACTCCCTGGGGAGAGGTGGATGTCAAGGTCGCGCTCGATCGCGGTCGGTCCACGCGCTGCCGCGCCGAGTATGAATCCTGCGCGGCGCTGGCTCGGCGGGTAGGTGTGCCGGTCGCAGATGTCATTGCCGCTGCGGAGGGCGCTTGGGAGCGGGACCGAACTTACGGCTCATTGGATACCTCGGTGGCGCGGCCTCCCGATTCGGCCGAATGATGCGTCGGTGCGCGCTGGAGCCCCGTGGTTCCGTTAGTGACAACGCAAAGACGACCGGCACAGGTCGTAGCATGGGACAGGCGCAGCGGCCCCACCGACTATACCGCTTGCAGTTGAGTTGTTCGTTTTTCCGGGGTCGGGTTGCGCCCGCCGAGGGACGCCGTGGATTCCTCCATGAAGGCTTGACGGCCGCCTCCCTGCGGCCAACACCCCTGCCGAGCGCAACCCGATCCCTTGGGCCGAAGAGCGGAAGGTTCACGTGAGTTGGGTATAGCGTCGTGGCTCCACGGCTGAGGCACATACCGTTCCCATTTGGTTTTCGTTTGTCGGGGACGGCCAAGTACCGTTGATTCTTCCTCCGTCCGATCCATCAGGAGCTCTCCGGCTATGAAACCAATCCTCAAGCTGTCCATTGCACTCGGTCTCTTCGCCGCCGCCGCCGTGGCCACAGCGGACGAGATCGTGGTCGCCGTGTCAGCCAACTTCACCGCGCCAATGAAGCGGATCGCCGCCGCCTTCGAGCAGAAGACGAGCCACAAGGTCAATGCCTCCTTCGGCTCCACCGGGAAGCTCTATGCCCAGATCAACAACGGCGCCCCCTTCGAGGCATTGCTGGCGGCCGACGACAAGACCCCGACGAAGCTCGAAATGGAGGGTATGACGGTCGCCCGGTCACGGTTCACCTACGCGATCGGAACGCTGGCGCTCTGGTCCGCGAAGCCCGGCTTCGTGGATGGCAAAGGCAAGGTGCTCAAGAGCGGCGACTTCAACAAGCTAGCGATCGCCAACCCAAAGCTCGCACCCTACGGGGTCGCCGCCATCGAGACGATGACGGCGCTCGGTCTCAAGGATGCCTTGGAGCCTAAATTCGTCACGGGCGAAAACATCGCCCAGGCCTTCCAGTTCGTCGACTCCGGCAATGCCGACCTGGGATTCGTGGCGCTCTCGCAGGTCATGAAGGACGGCCAAATGACCAAGGGCTCGGCCTGGATCGTCCCGGCCGAGCTGCACGCGCCGATCCGCCAGGATGCCGTGGTGCTGCAAAAGGGAAATGGTAGTCCGGCTGTCGCCGCATTGATGGAGTTCCTGAAGAGCGACGAGGCGCGTGCCATCATACGTTCCTTCGGCTACGCGATCTGAATCACCGGACGTGCGCCGCTCCGCGGCCGCTCGCCGCGGTTCGCGATTGGCGCCGCGCCTTCGCCTTTGAGATATGTCCGCCCATGTTCTTGTCCGAAAGCGATCTCGCAGCGATGCTGCTCACGCTGCGTCTGGCCACGGTGGTAACCGTTATCCTGTTGGTCGTTGGCGTCCCGATCGCCTGGTGGCTCGCGCGCACGCCGTCGCGCTGGAAGGGACCGGTGGGGGCGGTCGTCGCCCTGCCGTTGGTGCTGCCGCCGTCGGTTCTCGGTTTCTATCTCTTGGCCGCGATGGGGCCGAACGGGCCCGTTGGGCACTTGACGCAGTCCCTTGGCCTCGGGCTTCTGCCATTCACCTTCTGGGGCCTGGTCGTGGGCTCGGTCTTCTACTCGCTGCCCTTCATGGTCCAGCCGGTGCAGAACGCCTTCGAGGCGATGGGCGAGCGGCCGCTGGAGGTTGCCGCGACCTTGCGGGCATCGCCGCTGGATGCCTTCCTGACGGTCGCGTTGCCGCTGGCGGCCCCCGGCTTCATCACCGCTACCATCCTCACCTTCGCCCACACGGTGGGAGAATTCGGCGTGGTCCTTATGATCGGCGGCAACATCCCCGGCGTCTCGCGGGTGGCCTCCGTGCAGATCTACGATCACGTGGAGGCCATGGAGTACGGCGATGCCCATCGGCTCGCCGGCGTCCTGTTGGCCTTTTCCTTCCTGGTGCTGCTCGCGCTCTACGCTTGGCGACGACAGCCGCGGACTGTGTGAGCCCCGCGATGATCGAAGTCCGCTTCCGCCTGACCTGGCCCGGCTTTACGCTGGACGTGGACGAGCGTCTGCCCGCCAAGGGGGTCAGCGCCCTTTTCGGGCACTCTGGCTCGGGCAAGACCACTCTGCTGCGCTGCATCGCAGGGCTGGAACGGGCCGCGCAGGGCTTCCTCGCCTTTAACGGCGAGGTCTGGCAGGATGCGCGCACATGGGTCCCGACCCACCGCCGCCCCCTCGGTTACGTGTTCCAGGAGGCGAGCCTCTTTCCACACCTCACGGTGCTCGGCAATCTGCGCTACGGCCAGCGTCGGTCAAGAGCCCGAGTGGGTCCTGGCAACAGGCGCTCTGGCGGTGATCAGCCTGGATCAGGCGATCGAGCTCCTGGGGATCGCGCACTTGCTCGACCGCAAGCCCGATCGCCTGTCCGGCGGGGAGCGCCAGCGGGTCGGGATCGCCAGGGCGTTGGCCGTAAGCCCGCGCCTCCTCCTGATGGACGAGCCCCTCGCGGCGCTCGACCTGCCCCGCAAGCAGGAGATCCTGCCCTACCTCGAGCGGCTTCACGACCAGCTCGCCATCCCGGTCATCTACGTCAGTCACTCACCCGACGAGGTGGCTCGAGTCGCCGACCACCTTGTGGTCATGGATGACGGACGAGTCACGGCGAGCGGGGCATTGGACGACGTCCTGACGCGTCTCGACCTGCCGATCCGCTTGGGGGAGGAGGCCGGGGTTGTGCTCGAGGGCCGTGTCATCGAGCGTGACGAGCGCTGGCACTTGGTGCGGGTAGCCTGGGGCGACAACGGTGTCTGGGTGCGCGATCCCGGTGGGCCTCCCGGACGGCAGGTGCGCGTCCGCATCCTCGCGCGCGACGTGAGTCTTGCCCGGGAGCGTACCGAGGGCAGCAGCATCCTCAACATTCTCCCCGCCCAGGTACTTTCCATCGGGACGGACGAGCATCCGGCACTGGCCCTCGTCAAGCTCAAGGTCGACGGCATTGCCGTGCTAGCCCGGGTTACGCGCCGCTCTGCCGAGGAGCTTGGATTGACGCCCGGGCTATCGCTCTGGATGCAGATCAAGGCGGTTGCTTTGCTGTGATTGCCCAAGGAATCTTCGCTGAATGCATCGAGGGAGCGCCGTTCTTCCGAGATGATGACTAGACGGGAGAAGCCTCCGAATTATTCCATCACCGATTAAAATGAGGAAAACCCTTTCGTTAACCGACGATTTGCGGCGTTGCCAGCGAGTGTTGACCGGACCAATGTGTGGCCCTCGGGTCCGGCACAGACGCCAGGCGTCGCGGCGATCCCGAAGCGCTCGCTTCGTTGGTCAATCCAGCACAGGAATTCGGTCAACCCATGAGCCAAGCTTTCGAGGCCGCAAAGGCGCTCCATGCCGCGGGCAATCTGAAGGAGGCCATGACAGCTTATCGGCGGGTGCCCGCGGAAGACCCTGATCACTACAGGGCATTGAACAACCTGGGACTTCTCCTCGAGGGAGAAGGCCGTTTATTGGAGGCCAGCGACGTCCTCGATCAGGCAATGTCCGCGCGGAGCGATTCGGCCATCCTCCACTGTAACCGCGCCCGTATCTTGCACCGCCAGGGGCATCTTGCCGAAGCTGTCGCGGGCTATCGACGAGCGATCGAGCTGGACCCGAGCTGGGTCGACCCCCATCACAATCTGGCGATGGCGCACGAGGCATTAGGCGATTTGCAGGAGGCAGAGACCTCGTATCGCCGAACCCTCGAGCTGGAGCCGCGGAATGTCGCCGCCCACCGCCACCTGGGTGATATCCTGTTCGATTCGGGGCGCGTATCGGCGGCACTGCCGCACTACCACCGGGCGCTCGAAATCGATCCGAGCGACGCGCGTGCCCATTTTGACCTCGCCAAGGCGCTGACCGCGCTCGGATCCTACGAGAAGGCCGTTGAATCCTACCGGCGCTGTCTTGACATCGAACCACGCTCCGGTCCTGCTTGCCAGAACTTCGTGAGTGTGCTGGGGCGCCTGGGACACATTGATGAGGCGCGTAGCGTTCTGGAAAGGTGGGTCGCATTCGCACCAGGTGACCCGGTTCCGCGCCACATGCTCGCAGCAATAACCGGTGAGGGTGTCCCACAGCGGGCGACGGACGAAACGGTTCGCGACCTATTCGATGAGTTCGCCGCCAGCTTCGATTCGACCCTCTCCAGGCTCGACTACCAGGCGCCGCAGTTGGTGTTCGCGGCCGTCACGGAGCGCTATCCCGACGCCCAATCACCGTATCAGATCCTCGACGCGGGCTGCGGGACAGGCCTTTGCGGGGTATTGCTGCGCCCCCGTGCGAAGCGGCTCGTGGGTGTCGATCTGTCTGCCGGCATGCTCGCTAAGGCACGCGAGCGCGGCGTCTACGATGAGCTGGTGGAAGGTGAGCTGACGGGCTTTCTCCAGGGCCATCCCGATTGCTACGACATCATCGCCTCCGCCGACACCCTGAACTATTTCGGTGTGCTCGACGGCGTGCTCCGCGCGGCAGCCGATGCGCTGCGCATAGACGGGCATCTCGTCTTCACCCTTGAGCGCGAGAGCGGACCTGAGCGCAAACCATGGCGTCTGCAGCCCAACGGCCGCTACAGCCACTCCGAGGAGTACCTGCGTTCGGCGATCGGGAATGCCGACCTCAATCTCGTCTCCCTGCGTACGGGTGTCCTGCGAAGAGAAGGCACCGAGGCCGTTCGAGGCTGGATCGTCACTGCGAACCGGGGCGCTTCAGACCGGAGAGCGCCGCGACTCCCGAGCGACCAGCCGAGACATTATGCCGCAGGGAACGGCTGAACCCCTCGGCGCCAAGGAGGATGCGTGGAGCCTACGCGGAGTGTTTTCACGGCGCGTCCGGATGGCCCGTTGCCGATGCTTACACCACCGTTGAGCTTTGCCGGTGGTCGCCTCAAGTAATTGTCACAAACACGCTCGCCTGACAGTTGATACGGGTCGCTTTTTGAACCATCCGAAAATCTTGGTGCTCTTGGCGTCTTCGGCGGTTCAGATGCGCTTCTCAGATTGAATCGTCGCCCCAGCGGTCAGAAACTGGATGTCGTCACTTGTGTGTCGCGTTTTTAGGATCGACATCAGGGAGCGCGGTCGCCGTTTGCGATCGCCGAAAGCGCTCGAAGGCTGTCGTCTGAGTGGCCTGCAGCATAGCCGATGTCGCCCGCGAGGCCAGTCGGCCATAGACGTCCCGCCCGCGCCGCTCGACGGAACGGTTGACCGCAGCCAGCGCAAGGCTTCGGGAGTCCTCAACGCGCTACCTCGCCGCGCGCTGGATCGCCTCGCCCGCCTTCTCAATATCGCGCCCCGCACCCTTCACGGTCTCGCAGCCGGGAAGCCCAGCCAGAAGGATCACGCCGAATAAGACAACAAGCAGTCTGCGCATCTGTGAACTATCGCCTCGAGGTCTGAGATGTCGAAATGATACTTCCCGGAGAGGCGCGGTTACCCGTTGAACCTTGGTCCCTGCAGCGGAAAATGGCTAAAGGCGCCAGTCCAAGTGGAGCGCGGACCTTCGCCGGGAACGCGCAGCCACACGAAGACCGAAATCGGCGGCCTATGTCTGCGGCGCGCAGCGAATCTGGCCATCGGCGTGAGACGTCCACTACCACGCCGGGGCGCGGCGCGAAGGCGCGCGCCCGGGGAAAAACGAAATCATACCCGCCGCTACCGGCAACGAGCTTGGCCTCCGGAATCTCGTTGGCGTCGTTGAGGTCGAGGCCCGACTTGATGCCGGTGCGCTCCTGGAGCTCGGAGAAGGTGTCCTCGGCGAAGTAGTCGTTCCAGTTGTAGATGTGAACCGTCTGCTGATCAATTGCGGCGATCGTGCGTCATTCTCGTCGCGCTCGACTCTAACAAGGAGGGCGCGGCCCGCAAGACTTCGTGCAGGGACTCACGCGTCCCGTTTCGACTGCAACAAGGAGGTGTCCAAGATGAGTGACAGGGAAGACCAGGAACCGGTGCAGGCGTACCAAATCGGCGCGGTATCGCGCCTTACCGGGGTGTCCCCGGATACCTTGAGGGTGTGGGAGCGTCGCTACCAGGTCGTCACTCCGGCCCGGTCCGACGCAGGCACGCGTCTCTACTATCCCGAGGATATCGGTAGGCTGGCTTTGATAAAGCAGCTCGTCGACCGGGGCGACGCCATTAGCCGCGTGGCGGGGCTGTCCCTCCACCAGCTGCGCGAGCGGGTGCGCGGTGCCGATATCTCCCAAATGGAGCAGGCGCCCACGCGGGTGTGCCGTGCGGTCGTGCTAGGTGGCCTCTTGGTTGATCGGCTGCGGCGAGAGGGTGGCGAGCACCGAGGGGTCGAGTACGTCGGGCTGTTCCAAGACCGCAACCGCTTCCTCGCGGAGGCAGCCTCCATGAATCCCGACGTCGTGGTGCTGGAGTTGCCGACGGTGCACGTCGACCAGGTCAAGGGGATTGCAGCCCTGGTGGCCGAGTCGGGCGCTGCCCGAGCCGTCCTCGTTTATCGTTTTGCCTCCCGTGTGACGCTGGAGCGGCTGCAGTCGCTCCGCATCGTACCCAGGCGCGCGCCGCTCGATACGATGGAGCTTCGCGGATGGTGTCTGGCGGTCTGCACCGGAAGCACCGCGGAGACAGGGGCGCGTCCCGAGACGGAAAACGGCATCGAGTTGGGTCAGCCCGTGGCGCCGCGTCGGTTCGACGAGGCTTCCCTGGCGCGAATCGCGGCGTCGTCACGAATCCTGCGCTGCGAATGTCCAAAGCACCTGGTGGATCTGGTCTCTAACCTCGCCGCCTTTGAGGCCTATTGTGAGGAGTGCGAGGTGCGCGACGTCGAAGACGCCGCCTTGCATGCCTTTTTTCACAGCGCAGCCGCCAAGGCCCGGTCGCTGATCGAGGCAGCCCTCGCACGCGTGGTCGACGCGGAGGGCATCGTGCTGGAGGACTAACGCTTACGCTGGTGCGGCCCGACATCGGAGAGCCGGAAACCTTTTCGCGCACGCGCGGTAGAATGTCGTTTTGAGCAGACCCCGGGTGCACGACCATGATCTCGCTTCTCGACTACGGCGCGGGCAATGTTCGCAGCGTGCGCAATGCCGTCCGCAAGCTCGGCTACGAGCTCACGGACATCGAGCGTCCGGAGGACATCTTGCGCGCGGAGCGCCTGATCTTCCCTGGCGTTGGCAGCTTCGGCTCCGCCATGCAGCGCCTGCATCAGTACGGCTACGTCGAACCTTTGCGTGAATACCTGCGAGCGGGACGGCCGTTCCTCGGGATCTGCTTGGGCTTGCAGCTTCTATTCGAGGGCAGTGACGAGTCTCCCGGTGTCGGGGGTCTCGGGCTCATCCCTGGAACCATCCGCCGCTTCGAGGCGGGTAAGCTCTCCGTGCCGCACATGGGCTGGAATGGCATCCGCCTGCAGGGCGAGTCGGCGCTGGTCGAGAGCTATGGAGGTGAGAAGCTTTACTTCGTCCACTCGTACCGAGCGCTGCGGGAGGCGGTCAACGCGGATTGGGTGCTGGCCGTCACCGACTACGGCGGTGACTTCGTGAGCGGGGTTCAAAAGGGCAAGGTCGCAGCCTTTCAGTTCCACCCGGAAAAGAGCGGTGTCGCGGGCCTGCAGCTGCTCGCGCGCTTCCTGTCGGACGCTCCGGCGCAAAACTTTGGCGCGCCGCCGTCGGGCGGGGGCAAGACCAAGCTTGCCAAGCGCATCATCGCCTGTCTGGACGTGCGCACGAACGACACCGGAGACCTGGTGGTCACCAAAGGCGACCAGTACGACGTGCGGGAGAGAGGCGAGGTGCGCAACCTCGGCAAGCCGGTCGAGCTCGCCAAGCGCTATTACGAAGAGGGTGCCGACGAGATCACCTTTCTGAACATCACGGCCTTTCGGGACTTCCCCCTCCAGGATCAACCGATGCTCGAGGTGCTTCGACGCACCTCGGAGAGCGTCTTCGTGCCCCTGACCATCGGCGGCGGTATCCGTGCCTTCACCGACGCAGAGGGGCGCTACTATTCCGCGTTGGACGTCGCCGCCGAGTACTTCCGCTCTGGGGCCGACAAGATCTCCATCGGCAGCGATGCGGTGCACACGGTAGAGCAGGTCTTGGAGCGGGGCGGCAAGATCGGCGACAGCTCGATCGAGCAGATCGCCCATGTCTACGGCAACCAGGCCGTGGTCATATCCATCGACCCGCGGCGCGTCTATGTGCGCTCGCCGGATGAGACGCGTCACCACACGGTGCGCACGCAGGTGCCTGGCCCCAATGGGGAGGGTTACTGCTGGTTCCAGTGCACCGTGAAGGGCGGCCGCGAGGGCCGGGACGTCGATGCGGTCGAGCTTGCGCGGGTGTGCGAGGACCTCGGCGCCGGGGAAATCCTGCTGAACTCAATCGATCGAGACGGTACCGGGGCAGGCTTCGACCTGGAGCTGATCCGAGCCGTGAGCGATGCCGTCGACATTCCGGTCATTGCGTCCAGCGGGGCCGGCCGCAGCGAGCACTTCTCCGAGGTGTTTGAGTCGACTGATGCGGAGGCCGCCCTGGCGGCGGGCATCTTTCACCGCAGAGAAATCCCTATCGCTGCGGTGAAGGAGCACTTGCGCGCACGGGGAATCGAGGTCCGGTGAGATCCCGCCGCGGTCTACCGACGCACCCCGTGCACGGACAAGCTCACCTCCACCTCCGGTGGGCCCAGCACCAGGTCATACCGGACGCCGAAATCGGCGGGCTTGAGGGCGGTCTTACGCGCGAACCCGCGGCTGCAGCGCCCCACGGATCGGGGCCCCTGCCGCCACCCCCGCCTGAGCAGCGCCGCTGCCGACGCCAAGCAAGCGAAAGTGGTCGCGGTCATCCCGGATGCGCTCAGCGACCTGCCGCCTCGAGGGCGGCGATCCGCTCTTCGAGCGGCGGGTGGCTCATGAACAGGCGCCTAATCCCGCCGCCGATGCCGCCGCTGATGCCGAAGGCTGCGAACTGATCGGCCGGCAGGTCGTGGGGCTCATGCGCGGCCTGCAACCGACGCAGGGCGGCGACCATCTTCGGCGTGCCGGCGAGGCCAGCGCCGCCCGCGTCGGCACGGAACTCGCGGTAGCGCGAGAACCACATCACGACCATGGTCGCCAGGATGGACAGGAGGATCTGGGAGACGATGGAGACGATGAAGTAGGCCGGGCCGTGCCCCTCTTCCGTCTTGAACACGACACGGTCGACGACGTGGCCGATGACGGTGGACAGGAAGACCACGAAGGTGTTGACCACGCCCTGAATCAGGGTCAGCGTCACCATATCCCCGTTGGAGACATGGGTCATCTCATGGCCCAGGACGGCCTCGACCTCATCCTTGGTCATGTTCCGAAGGAGCCCTGTGCTGACGGCGACCAGCGCATCGTTGCGGTTCCAGCCGGTAGCGAAGGCATTGGGTTCCGGGGAGTCGAAGACCCCCACCTCCGGCATGCCGATCCCATAGCTCTCGGCCTGGCGGCGTACCGTCCTGAGCAGCCAGTCCTCCATCGGTGTCGAAGGCTGCGCGATGATCTGCACCCCCATCGATGCCTTGGCCATGCCCTTCGATATGAAGAGCGAGACGAGCGATCCGGCAAAGCCGATGAGGGCGGCATACACAAGCACCGCACCGAGATTCAAGTTGACCCCATTGGCTTGCAGCAGACCCTGGAAGCCGAGCAGCTTGAACACCACGCTGATCACGAAAAGGACAGCGACGTTAGTGGCCAGGTACAAGAAAACACGTTTCATGGATAAATGACTCCAAGAATTGTCCGAATGATAGGGAGCCAACAATGCCCTTGCGTGACCGGGCAATCAACTACTTGCGCCAGGGTCGCCACAAGAAAGTTTTCAGACGCCGACATTGATACTCCACCCGCATCATGGGGACGACCAGCAGGGAAAAAAGACTGGACACTCAGTGCCTGCCGCCGGTAACATGCCGGGGCTTAATCACAGGGGCCATAGCTCAGCTGGGAGAGCGCAACACTGGCAGTGTTGAGGTCGGCGGTTCGATCCCGCCTGGCTCCACCACACTCCGACCCGCCGGCTGTCGACAGAGGCCGCCTTTTTCGGTACCCGTCCTCGTCCCCATCGTCTAGAGGCCTAGGACACCGCCCTTTCACGGCGGCAACCGCGGTTCGAATCCGCGTGGGGACGCCAAAAGCATCCGAGTGTTAGGTCGCTGACCGCTCGCCTTGGTCGGGTTCTTCCGGTGAATTTTCGGACGATCCCAACGGGCACAAGAAACCCCGCCGGAGCGGGGTGTTGTGTTCCGGAAGGCAAAGCCAGCTAGTACTCGTCGTCCCACCTCGTCGTCCACGGCCGGCGGGCTTGCTGCTCGAACAGCAAGGCGTCGTCAATGCTTGCGAGCAGGCGCCGCAACCCGACGCTGGGCTCGTCAACGGGATCGTGAACGCGTGTGGCCATCGTCAGCGCGTCCCGGCAGCGATCAAGGGTTTCCCAAGGGTCGGCCCCAACGAGTTGGTTGCGCGATTCCGGCATAGTCAGCCCTCCTGCGCCAGCTCGGCGTTCAGGCCCTCGCCCAGGATCCGAGCAGCCTCGCTCTCGGCGAGCTCCCCGCGCAGGATTTCCGCGGCTTCTTTTGCGGCCTCGCGGCCGTTCGCCCTGGCGCGCTTCTCGAGGAACTCGCGCTCGTGGGGCGTCAAACTGATGATGATCTCGTCGCACACGCCAATCGTCCCCCCTTTAGGCAGATGTCCCAGATCCCCCGAAGTCCCGCAAGATTGCTGCGATGCTCGGTATCACGTCGGCGAGCTTAGGATGCTCGTCAGGAATACAGACAAGGGTCCCGACGACGCGAACAGCCGCCAAGCCTTCCCGGCGCAAGGCATTTTTCGCCATTTCCGCCGTTTGCTCCGTGCTGAACATGACCTGATGGATGCGCATTCGAACCATGGTGTGCTCCCCATCCAGCACTACCGACCGACATCGTTACCCGGCGGTCGGCCTCGCATAAGTTGTATACACGCCGGCCGGACCAGGCGCGTTCTGCTCGCTGACCACGTAACCCATATGCGCCGAATGTCATATTAGCATTCAGCGTATTACGAACATATATTCAACTAAAATCTTGAAGACACGCTACTACAGCGCGGAGGGCGAATCATTGATCCAGCGCAGGATTTCCGCAAACACACGGGATTGCTCATGCCAATATGCGTTGACATTTGAAACAGAAGCTGGCCGCTACGGCCGCGTCCCTGTAAGTGCCGCAGTGTCTCCTTCCGTGCCTATTCCAACGGTGGGGCTGGTTAGTACGGGCGGGCCAGCGTCACGCCCAGTGCCTGGACAAGGTGCTCGCGACGTTGGGGTTACGAAGGCTGCTGTCGTTGGGAGCGATTCGGAAATAACCGAAACACTTCGCTCGGCGTAGGGTGCAATAGCGAAGCGTATTGCACCGAATGGGATCAACGGCGACCTGCGGCGCAATACGGCTGGCGCCTATTGCGCCCTACCGTTGGGCGGTCAGGAAAAATGGTCAAGTTGTTTTGAGCTTTCACTTAGCGTGCGACAGCGCCCCTGGAACAGGCGAGTCGCGAGGTGGTACAACCGCGTCAGTACATGTGACGCTTGCGTGGGCCCGCTGTGCCAGTCGCTAAGCGTGGCTCTGCCCCTCCTGGGTTGCCAATGTGCAGCGCCCTCTCTTCGCCAGGGGCGCGGCCCCCGCGTTTGATAGTGTCATCGAGCGCTTGGCGTGCGGTCATGTCCACGAGCACCATACCGCCTTTGATCGCATGTAAGGCCTCCAGAACGCGCAGCATCTCGGCGCGTATGCGCACGTCCAACGCCTCCGCTTCCATTGCGTCGGACAGCTCTACCTCGATCTCACGGAGGCTGCCGTCGATGTGCTGAACGGCCTGAAAGATCTGAAGGTACCAGTGGGGTATATCGACGGGTTTCGAGAGCTTGGATGTCACGGTGGCCGCTCCGGAGTGGCGTGGTCGATCTGTATATGTTGGAGCGGCTTCACGCACGGGCCTAAAGCGACCGCACGCGGGGCAGACCCTACGCAAAAATCGAGCTGCTAGTGATCCCATCGCGACCTTTTCCTCCCTGCGCGCTCGCCGGATCGAGTACAAGCATCCGGTGAACTACTAAAGCGTCAATATACAGCTGCCGTCGGAGGCTTTCCAGCGACGACGATTCCAGATTGGAGCTTCTCTCTGCAGCGGCGTGCCGTCGGTGTGACCCGGGGATCATGCCGGGCGCAGGTACGCATGGCCAGGGCAGCGAGTGGGTCGGCTCCAGCCTTGCCAAGATCCGAGTGTCTCCGATTCCCCTTATCCATGCCTCGCGCGATCGCTTCAAGGCTGCTCCGCCTCACGGTTACCGACGTAGCGGAAGATGTGCCAGACATGGATGGGCCTCTCGCACGCCGCACCTCGCTCCGGCCGTGCGGCCTCGGTCAACGCCAGCGATTTGCAGTCATAAAGCGTCTCGCGCTGGAGCGCGCGGAAGCTCGGAATAATCGGTGGCGTCGGGTATCGGGTGATCAGCCAGAATCCTCCCGCTTGGCGGATTTCCTTCTGGCGTATCGGCCCGGCGATCGTGCCGCGCTGATATTCCGACGGGCGGGTGATGCCAGGCCACTGGGTCGCATTCAGACCGGGGGCGTAGAAACGCAACATGGCAGTCAGTTGGTAGCGGTCGGCAAACACGGGGCCGTCCAGTTGCGCGGCCCTTGCCGCCAACTCCTGGTAGCCGTGGGTTTCCCGCAGTATCCGCTCCAGGTGCGACGGGAGGGGCACGATGTCCGTCGCGGCATGTAGCGCGTAGACGCTGACCAAGAGGACATTGAGCCCCGCAGCCGCTACTGCCCACCGGGGCACGCGCCGAAGCACGATCGCCGCCAGCGGGACGGCGGAGAGGAGATAGGTCACCGGCCAGTTGGGCTCCACCTCGCTGAAGCTCGCGATCAGCCCGAAGAAGCCGAGGGGAAACAAGGTTGCGGTGACCAGGAGCTTGAACGCTTTCTCGTCCAGCCTGCTCCTAAGCTCGGCTCGCAACCCTGGTCCACCGCGGGGGCGCCACAATGCCAGGATCAGCGGGATCAGCAAAAATCCCCACAGCGCTGCCTGGGTTCCCAGATAGCCGAAGACCCGGCCGACTCGTTCCATGGCCGCGCCTGGTGCTTCCGGTTCGGACGGTTTCGTCTCCCGCACTGGGACAGGCAGGGGACTGTGCACCAGCTCGCCGGTCTCGGTGGAGAAGCCGTGACCAAACTGGAAGCGCATGGTGACCCAGTGGTTTTCCGCATTCCACAGGACGTTGGGCGCGAAGACGAGGAGCGCGATCAATCCGCCGATGTAGGGCCAGCGCGTGCGCAGGGCCTTGGGGTCTGTCCATAAGAGCGTCAGCAGAAACACCGGCCCGATAAGGACCATGGTGTACTTACCGAGCAGCCCGACTCCGGTCGCAAGGCCCGCGCTGAGCCACCGCCAGCGCGCCCCGCGTAGCGCCGCCAGCGCCTCATTGAGGGCGATGGCCCAGCACAGGGCGAGTACCGTATCGGGCGTCGTCACGACGCCTGAGACAAGCCCCGGCAAGGTGGCGAAGGCAAGCGCAAGCGCGAGAACTAGCTCTGTTCCTGCTCGCAGCCCGCACGCCCGATAGAAGCGGATCAGTACGACCAGCGTGAACGTCGCTGCGAGAACATTCCCCAGGCGTGCGGCCAGCGCCGAAGCGGGCACCAGCCGGGTCCCGATGCCGAGGAGGGCGACCCCGGGCGGATGGTCGAAATAGCCCCAGGCCAGGTTGCGGGCCCAATCGTAGTAATAGGCCTCGTCGAGCGTTACGGGCAGCGCCCAGGCGACGGCAATCCTCCAGAGGGTCATGACGGCGAGGGCCGACCAAAGCCAGCGCCCGAGATCTGGCCCGTTCGGGGCATGTTCGCTTTGGTGCACTAAAGGCTCCAGGTCGGAGGGATGTGGCGCTATGCCGGCGGCCGCTGCAGGGGCGCCGCGCCGTGTAGAATGGCGCGCCGCGGTAGAGAGCCGCGAAATTCTAGCCGAGTGAGCCGAGATCGGGGCGTCTTTGCCAGAGGTCGAGACCATGCCGAACCGAGACAGCGTGTCTGGTCCGTGTCGAGCGCCGGAGCTTGCGGTGATCGTTCCGACCTACAACGAGCTCGACAACGTGGACGAGATCGTGCGACGCGTCGACCGCAGCCTGAGCGGCATCGACTGGGAGCTGATCTTCGTGGACGACGACTCCCCCGACGGCACTTCCCTCCGTGTACGTGAGCTGGCGCGGCGTGATTCGCGTATCCGGGGGCTTCAGCGAGTGGGGCGCCGGGGTCTCTCTTCGGCATGTATCGAGGGGCTGCTCGCCACCTCCGCTCCTTACCTCGCCGTCATGGACGGGGATCTCCAGCATGACGAGGCACTCCTCCCCCGCATGCTCGACGCCTTGAAGCGCGAGGACCTCGACATCGTGGTGGGCAGCCGCTACGCGGCAGGCGGGAGCCTGGGCACCTGGGGCGAGCGACGGCGCTCCATGAGCCGCTTTGCCGCCCGGCTCGGGCGCGCGCTGATCAAGGCGGAGCTCAAGGACCCCATGAGCGGGTTCTTCATGCTGCGGGCCGATACCCTCCAGGAGTGCGTGCGGGCGCTGAGCGGGGTGGGGTTCAAGATCCTCCTCGACATCTTCGCTTCCGCCCCGCGGCCCCTGCGCTTGCGTGAGATCCCCTACGAGTTCCGCCAGCGCGCCGCCGGCGCCAGCAAGCTCGACAACGCCGTGCTGTGGGAATACCTCCTGATGCTGACGCAGAAGGCCATCGGACCGGCCATCCCCGTACGCTTCATCGCCTTCTCGCTCATCGGCGGCTCCGGGGTAGTGGTGCACATGGCCGTGCTCTGGTCCCTCTACAAGGCGATGGGGCTGAGCTTCGTGACGGGCCAGGCGGGCGCAACCCTGGCGGCGATGACCAGCAACTTCTTCCTCAACAATCTGTTTACCTATCGGGACATGCGGCTCAGGGGGCGCGAGCTCCTGTGGGGCTGGCTCTCCTTCGTGCTCGCCTGCAGCGTCGGCGCCTTGGCCAACGTCGGCATCGCGACCTACCTCTTCAGGGCTCACTCCTATTGGGTCCTCTCCGCGCTTGCCGGGGTGCTTGTCGGTGCCGTATGGAACTACGCCGTGACGGCCGTCTACACCTGGAAGCGCCCGAAGACGGCCTGACGTCACCGCAGATCGGCGCAACGCCGGCGTAGGCTCAGCGCTGCCTGGCCCGCCGACGTCCCACGATCAGCGCACCGTAGGCAAGCCCGTTCACGACTAGAACCAGTACCCCAAGCCACACTTGCATGTCTCGGGTGAGACCGGGCGGATAGACCAGGGGAACGACGTAGTGGTCCACAAAGCCGCCCGCGTATCCGGCCTCGCCCGCGGCCTGCCGCAACGCATTCTCCCAAGGTGTGAGTGGACAAACGATCGAGCCGTGGAGCTCGATCAGCGCACCCCATAGCGCCGCCGGGAGGTGCAGCCAGGCGAGGCGCGGCCAGCGCAGCACCAGCAGCCCGCCGACGGCAACGAACAGGATGAAGGCAAGATGCAACAGGACAAGCAGATCGGCAGCCAGCGCGGGGGTCACGGGATCTTGGCCTCGCAACTTAAGCTCGCGGGATCCTCAGTGCGGCGTTTAGCGCAATCTTGCTGGCAACCGCGACCGGCTCCCCCTTTAGCAAAGGGGGCTTGGGGGGATTTCCGCGCAGGCAGCGCCGAAGTCGCCTTCGGGCTCACCAAATCCCCCTTCCCCCCTTTACGAAAGGGGGGGACATCCCGTTCCGATCCGCTTGGGTTCGCAGGCGGTGCGGCGCCGGCCGGTCTCTCTGGATCGCAGGATTGGGCGAAATGCGGCACTCAGCGCTGCAGGCGGTAAAAGAGATAAGGCGCGACGGCAATCCAGACCAGGATCAGCGCCCATAGCTTGCCGGACGTGAGGTCGTAATCCGCCAACAGACTCGCCCATGGATGACCGGCGACGTAGTGACCGAAGCCAAACTCGAAGGCGACCGTCAATGCGAGCCAGGCGAGCCCTACGGCCCATGCCTGACGCGCCGAGCCGGGCCGCCGGCGGCGCATCAGAAACCAGATGTAGACCCCTAACAGGAGGATCAGGCTCAGTGAGGAGACCTGATGTGCCGCAAGCGTTTCCATGTACCCGCCGTACCAGAGGTCCCGGGCGATGCCGTTGAGGATCGCTATGATGATCATGGGCAGCCACGCCAGCAGATAGAAGGTCATCGTCTTACTCCATACGACTCGGGGCTGGGCGCCAAGATAGAGCCTGTTCGGCGCGTATCGCAAGACCGAAGGCGCGCTTGTCGCGACGGGCGAGCGGCCCGATACTGCGGGAAGCAAAGCACTCCCAGAAGTGAATCCACGTCTTATGCGCCCTCTTTTGTCGGCGCCGCCCAACAACCACTTGAGCAACCCAGGAGGGACCAGTGATCGTCCACCAACGACGTCGCTGTATCTTGTTTCCCGCCCTACTTCTTGCCGCTGCCTTCTCCGCGCAGGGGCAAGACACCCCCCGGGGCGTGTCTGCGGACCAGCCCACTCGTACGGTCAGTCGGGGGGTGCCTCGCCGTCGGCGGGCGCAGGCCGCGGCAGGTATTTCGGCCAGCCGCCCGGCGGTCAGCGTGCCGGGGCAGGGAGCGGGGTACGGAGCACGGCCGAGACCTTTTTGCTCTTTGAGCAGCTGATCGATCAGCCGGGCATCACGACTGGGGGCGCCGTGCTTGGCCGCGACACCAGCGGCCGCGTCACGCAGATCGGCAGTGCGGCCGTAGAGTACGATGTCAGCGGTCGGGTCATCCGTTTTTCTGGTGCGGCAGTGAGTTACGACTCGTCCGGGCGCGTGATTCGCTTTGGTGACGAGCCGGTGTATCGCGACAGCGCCGGGCGTCCGGTCATGATCGGGCGGGAACGCCTGAGCTACGACGGCGCCGGGCGCATTACGCAGGTCGGCACTGTCCGCGTCGATTACGACCAGGGCGGACGCATGCGGCGCATCGGCGAACAGCCTCTGCACTACGATGCCCAGGGTCGTTGGAACGGAGTCGGCGACGCCCGTATCCGCTACGGACAGTAGAGGCTGGGGGGGGCGAGAGCAGCCAGTGATGTGCCGAACGGTTTCTCCAGTGCGGCCCCGCACGAGTGCCGAGCCTCGCGCCTGGCGTGGATGGCTGCACGGTATTGCCGCCCCACACACTGCGGAGCGGAGGAGGCCGGCCTCCGCTTGCGGCCATCATCGCCAGGCTACGTACCGCCGCTCTTCACTCAGGCGGACTGACGGTCGAGCCGCTCCGGCGCCAGAGTCCGATTAGGAACATGAGCATGAGAAAAAGGGATAGAAGAGCCAGCGCCCCCGTGATCGAAAGGGCGAGCCAGCGGGCGCGATCGAGCTTGCCGAACTGAACCGCCAGATCCTTTTGCGCGACATCAACACCCAGGACGGCGACCGAACGCCCATCTTTGGCGATGACAGGCGCGTAACCGGAGATGGCAGTGCCATCCGGGGAGATGACCGTAGCATCCCGGTCTGCTGTCGGTGTCTCCAAGCCGCGCAGCAGCGCGGGCAACAGCGTCGCATCCATCAGATCGCCTGGGAGTGCGCGCAACTCGTTCTCATCGATCTTGCCATTGCCGTTGATATCCAACTGCGCGGGAGGGACGAAGCTGTTACTGCTTGCTACATACTCCATCCGAGCGCCGCTCGGCGCGCGCCGCCGCATCACCCAGACATCATGCACATCCTTCCGGTTGCGGTTTCGAATTGCATTCAGAAGGTCCGCCAGCTGCCGCGCCTCCGGCATCGTGCGCGCGTCGGGACCGTCAACCGCCTGGACCAGAGCCGGGTCCACCAGCATCGTGGCCGTGGTGGCGAGAGCGATAACCTTGCGTCGCAGCTCGCCGAGCACCGCATCGTGGGCCGTGGCGTACAGGGCGGTCACGGCGCTCGCCATGCCGATGGTCATCACCAGGAGCGCGGCGAGGCCGAGGGCGAACGCCTCCTTGTGCGCCCGCGCCGCCCGACGCATGGACTCCCAGAGTCCGTAGCGCCGCGCGCTGACGGGCAGGCCCGCAAGCGCACAGCGCAGGTCGGCCCCCATCTCCCGCGCGCTCGCATAGCGCCGCTCGGGGGCGCGGTGCAGCGCCTTGAGGCAGATCGCCTCCAGGTCGCGGCTGATTGTCGGATCGAGTCGCCTGGGTGGCGTCACCTCCCCGCGCTGAACGCGCTCGAGGACCTGCGTCACCGATGTCCCCCTGATGGGTGGTCTGCCCGTGAGCGCGAAATAGAGGGTTGCTCCCAGCGAGTAGATGTCCGTGCGGTTACTCACCTGACGCGGGTCGCCGAACGTCTGCTCTGGCGACATGTAGGAGGGGCTGCCGACGACCGCCTGCTCCCCCGGCGGTTCTTGGGCTTGCCCTGGGTGTCCGATTGCTCGTCGCACTGCGAGCCCGAAGTCGCCCACTTTGGGCACACCTTCGAGGTTCAACAGGATATTGCCTGGCTTGATGTCGCAATGGATCACGCCGTGGGCGTGAGCGTGGGCGATCCCGTCGCATACTGACCCCATCACCCGGCAAACGTCCTCATGGCTGAATCGCCGGTCGCCGACGGCCCGGGCTAAGCTGTCCCCCTCGACGTACTCCATCACCAGCATCGGCCTGGAATGGATCTCCAGTATCTCGTACACCTGCACCAGGTTCGGATGCTGCAGACCCGCGGCGAAGGCGGCCTCCAGGCGAAAGCGGGCAACCCAGGTGGCGTCGGTCAGGATCTCGGGCAGGATAGTCTTCAGGGCAACGCGCCGCTCGAGGGCGAGGTCGGTGGCGAGGTAGACCCTCCCCATGCCGCCGGCCCCGATCTCCCTCTCCACGCTGTAGCGGCCGGCGAGCGCCGCGCGGAGCCGATCGAGCTCCGGGGTGCCGCGACCGAGGGCCCCGGGCAGGACGCGCGTGCGGACGGAGTCGTTATTGTCCTGGCTTTCGTTTTGTTGCATTTCCGCTTGCGACTGAGGTACGCCGCCCCCGGATGCCGGTGATATTCAATCGTGCTCGGAGGGGTGCGCCATGCGCCGCGTTCGGCTGATCGCGCATCGGATACACGGATGCGGTTATCCCATTCCTATCTGGGTGTTTCGTTTTTTCGGGGCCGGGTTGCGCCCGCCGGAGGACGCCGTGAATTCGTCCTGAAAAGGCTTGACGGCAGCCTCCCTGCTGCCGACACCCCCGGCGGGCGCAACCCAACCCCTCGGGTCGAGAAGCGAAAAAGCGATGCGATTTGTGTATATCGCAATTCCCCTGCACGTCGAAAGGCTACTGCGGAGGGTCCGGCGGTACAAGCTTGGGGCGGGTTTGAGGAGCTGCCGTCAGGGGGATTGCATCGAACAGTCTTTTCAGGGCAAGTTTACGGACGCGTCCGCGATGCGCTAACTGGCGTGCTGGCCTTCCTGGCCGTTCCGGTCTGTGGCCGTGTCGTGGACTTGCGATTCGGCTGTAATCCTAGATTCGGAAGTCGAACCACGAAGGACACGAAAAACACGAAGAGCTTCAAATAGCTACTTCCAATTGCGCCATCAGGTGGAGGGTGAAGCCGGATCTACCCCCATTCCCTATGTCGCCGTTGTTTTACTTCGTGTTTCTTCGTGCTCTTCGTGGTGAACTGCTCTTTTTAGGGTAATAGGTCCCAGTTTGTGGTCAATCCAAAAAAAGAAGAAACGGCAGGGTTAGACGCAGACGACTCTGCAATTGGGCGTCTGCGCCGGTGGATCGCATCGACGCCGACTGGCGCGTTTCTCGCCATTGCACCGGTGGTGTTCGTCGCGGATTTCCTAAACGCGTGGACGCTGGAAGAATGGATATCGGCATCGGGTCCATTGGAGCCGCTCATCGACGCCGCCCTCGATCTCGTTGTCGTCCTGCCAATTCTTCTGTTTCTCTTCGTCCTCCCGACCGCGCAGTACGTCCGCGAGCGTGAAGCGGCGGAACGCGCCCTCCTGGCCGCAGGCGAGAATTTGGAGCGACGGGTAAGAGAGCGCACGGCAGAGCTTGAAGAATCCAACGATAGGCTGCGCCAGGAGGCCAAACAAAGGCGGCGCGCGCAGGAGGCCGTTGCCTTTCAGGCGAGCCTTCTCGACGCGGTGGAGGAGGCGGTCGCGGCGACCGACCCCGAAGGTCGCGTCCTCTACTGGAACCGCTTTGCCGAGCAGCTGTACGGTTGGAAGGCGCAGGAGGTGGAGGCGCGGAGGCTAGAGGACGTCATTGCCTTCCGACATCCGGACGGGCAGCCGCTGGAGGTGCTTGGTCAGTGCAAAGACGGTGTCAGCTGGAGCGGCGAGGTCGATGCGGTCCGGCGCGACGCATCGCATTTCCCCGCCTACGTCGTGTGCTCGCCGCTTGATTCTGGAACGTGCGGCTATGTCTGTATCTCTGTCGACATCTCCGAGCTGACGGAGGCGGTGCAAGCCCTTGGGGAGTCAGAGGAGAAGTACAGCAGCCTCGTCGAGAATGCCCCCACGGGCATCTTCGCGGTTCTGGACAACAAGATTGCGTTCGTCAATCCCAAGCTCACGCGCATGCTCCAGTACTCCAGCGATGAGCTTGTGGGAACCGATCCGCTTCTCCTCGTGCATCCGGAGGACCGGGATAAGGTGGCCGAGATCGGGGCCAAGAGAGCTGCGGGCGCATCGGTTGCCGAGGAGTACGAGTGCCGGCTGCTCACCAAGACAGGGCATGTAAGAGGGGCGGCCGTGCGGGGCACCCTGATCCGCTACCGCGGACGTCTGGCCACCTTGGGCACCGTGCAGGATGTTACGGACCGCCAGCGCATGGAGACGGAGCTCCATCAGCTTTCGGCCCGTCTTCTTACTATCCAGGAGGAGGAGCGGCGACGGGTTGCGCGGGACCTCCACGACAGCCTCGGGCCGACGCTCTCCGGTATCAAGTTCATGGTCGAGGCCGCGCTGGGAGGGCCGTGGCCGGAGGAGCGCCGGTCGGGGATACAGCAACTGCGCTCCCTCGTGCCGACGATTCAGGATGCGATGGAGGAGGTTCGGCGCATCTCGACAGATCTGCGCCCGGCCATTCTGGACGATGTGGGCCTGCTGCCGACCATGGCGTGGCACCTGAGAGAGCTCCAGAAGGGCCACCCGCGCCTTGCGGTGGAAGAGCATCTGAACGCCGCTGAGTGCGACGTCCCTCTAGGCCTGCGGACGCCGGTGTTCCGCATCCTCCAGGAGGCCACCAACAACGTGGCCAAGCACAGCCGCGCTTCCCGTCTGGTGGTGGGTCTCGACATCGTGGAGGGTGCGGTGCGGCTGCGGGTAAAGGATGATGGCGTTGGCTTCAACCCCGGCGCGCCTCGCCGCGAGGCCAACAGCGGGGGTTTGGGGCTGACCTCCATGCGAGAGCGTGCCGAGCTCTCCGGCGGCACCTTCTCTCTGGCCTCGGCCCCCGGCGCCGGGACCACCGTCGAGGTGGTCTGGCCGGTGGATGCGGCCGTTAGCGCGTAACCAGGCCCTTTTCGACAGCGAACGCGGTGAGGCCCGAGGCGCTCTTGATGCCGAGCTTGCGCATCAGGTTGGCCCTGTGCTTCTCGACTGTCTTCTCGCTGATGCAGAGAAACTCGCCGATCTCCCGGCTGCGGTAGCCCTCGGCGACCAGCTTGAGCACCTCG
Organism: uncultured Gammaproteobacteria bacterium; assembly: GCA_963824085.1. Lineage (GTDB taxonomy): Bacteria > Pseudomonadota > Gammaproteobacteria > Chromatiales > Chromatiaceae > JARRNE01. The sequence goes on along the minus strand of CAWGNT010000023.1, from coordinate 21,372 downwards.
CGCTCGCGGCTCGACAAGGTGTCGAAGGCCGAGCGGGGTTTCGTCATGCCGTTGCGCGTCCTCTTGCGGTCGAGGAAGGCGCCGACCACCTGCGTGGCCACCGCCGCGCACAGATAACGGTCGCCCGACATAACGCTCCGCAGCGCCAGCAAGAGCTCCGGCGCGCTCGTATCCTTCAGCAGGTAGCCGTCGGCGCCGTCTTCGATGGCCTTAAAAACATACTCCTCGTTGCGGTGTACGGTCATGACCAGTACGCGCGTGGGGGGCGCCACCCGCTTGATCTCCTTGAGCGCCGCCAGCCCATCCATCCGCGGCATCGAGAGGTCGAGGATCAGAATGTCCGGCTGCAGCTCCCTCGCCTGATTGATCGCCTCGCGCCCGTCGGTCGCCTCGCCGACCAGCTCAAGATCGGGCTCACCGGCAAAGATTGCACGCAAACCTTCACGCAGGATCCTGTGATCCTCCGCAAGCACGATTCGCGTCGCCTTGCCCAAGCCTCAGGCCTCCAATCGCACAATCCGCTAAGCCAATTCACCCCTTCCCCATCCAAGGGGGAAGGCCGGGATGGGGGTGGGCGTTAACGACGGTAATAGATGCCGCCTGCCACTCCCACCCTTGCGGGCGGTACAAGGTGAGTACGTTCTCCGTTCAACCCCCTATCCCCTCCGCACAAGCCTCTGCTCCGCCGCCAGAAAAATACTGTGCCCGAAAAGCCGCTATGGGGGGAAGGCCCCATATGACATTACACGCATTTCATTACGATAAAGACAGAAAAGCAGGCCTAGGCACGCCGTGGGGGCGCGACGCTTGATGTCCTGACTTACCGGGGCTTTGTTGCGCGATGTCCGAGCGAGCACGAGCGAAGGTCCTGATCGTCGACGATGCAAACATTTTCCGCAATCTCGTTAGGAACGCCCTCTGCACCCGGTTTCCGGGACTCGACGTCATCGAGGCCAGGGACGTCGCGGAAGGATACCACCACGTCAACGAATACCGGCCGCGACTCGTCCTTTTGGACGTCAGCCTGCCCGACGGTAATGGCCTGCATCTCGCCCGGCGGATCCGGGACGAGCTTCCCGAAGTCGTCGTGTGCATCTGCACGAGCTACGACTTCCCGGAGTACCGGCAGGCCGCAACCGAATGCGGGGCGGCCCACTTCATTTCCAAGAATGGCGACACGTTCTGGCGCGATACCGAGAACCTCGTCAGGACCGAGTTACGGCTCGCGGGCAGTGACTGGGCCTCGCTGGAAGACCGGGGGAAAGCAGGACCCTAAGCCATCGAAGCGGAGAGGCGGTGAACAACACATTGGGATCATGGTGGCGCAGTGCCCAACCGGAGAGATCGGCACGAGGTTAAGCGATGGGTAGCGACCGAGTAACTGAGCATACGTTTGTCCCCCGAAAACTGGGCACAACAGGAGGAGAGGAGATTCGAAATGAAAGAAGACTGAATTGACACCTAACAGGATGAGGCGCCAGTACTCTAGATGGATGCATCTTATACTGGCTGCAGTGATTGGGGTTGGCTCGGGCATAGGCCAGGGCATAGCGGCCCCGGGCGGTATCCAGGCGCAAGCCGATCATGACCAAGTCCGGCCAGAAGGCCGCGCTGCAGGACGCGGCCGCAGCGATTGGCCTGGCGGCACCGACTTCGCCGGTGGACGAGACGAAGGTCCCGCACTACTTCGGACCCTTCCCGAACTGGGCGAACAGCCCGTTCACGCTTCCCGATGTCACCGTGGCGATCGACGCCTCACCCCTTGAGGGCACGGATCCCACGGCCGCTGCCACGGCCACTGCCACGGTCGGGGCCGGCGGTGCCGTCACCGGCATCACTATCACCAACCCGGGTTTCGGGTACGCGGCGAATCCCGCCGTGAACGATTACCGATACCGCCGGAACGAACACCAGCGCGACCGCAACGGCCACGATCACGACCACCGGGTCGGTCACCGCCGTCGACGTCTCGGACGGCGGCGCGGGCTACACCGCCCCGACGGTCGCGTTCTCGGGACGGCGGCGGGCTCGCGACCTCCGTTAACGTCGGCAACCCGCTGATTTCGCGGACGTACGCCACCGATTATGCGACACCGCCCGGCACCCTCGGGCCCGTGCTCGTGATCGCTGCCCGATGGCGATGCCGGCTCCCGGCCAGCTAGTCCATCGAATATTTCAATCAGGCGACGACGCGGTCAAGCCCTACGCCGTCTGAAGGCAATCTGTTCCATGCCTATGTCCTTCAAGCCGACCGGGACATCCGAATGAATATACGGTGGCCTGGGACAGCGGCGAGATCACCGTCCCGGCGCTGGCGATCCTACCGTCGGCGACGTGATCAGCATCCCGGTGCCCAATCGTCGCGGTGACCACGGGTGACGTGATCGCCTTTTACGGCGAGGGCATCCCGCTCGATGTTCGGACGCGGCACGGACATCTTCAGCTACTCCAGCCCCGTCAGCGCCCCGTGCAGGGCACGACTATCACGGTTGGGCGACGCCTCGATTACCCCATCTCTTCGCACAGAACCGCACCTATTCGTTCGCGGCAACGGTCCTCGACACGTCTACCGGCGTTCCCCCCGACGGACGCCACCGCCACCGCGTACGGCGGCGTCACGATCACGGGGTCACGCTGGTAACTGCAGGGAGTGGCTACACGAACCCGACCGTCGACTTCGACCAGCCTGATTACTTCGACGGCGTGAAGGCGGTAGCGCATGCCGTTATGACGACGCGACAACCTGGGAGACGGTACCGTCACGATCACGTCATCCTGTCGACCAGCCCGGCTCCGGGTATTCATCGGCTCCCAATGTCGTGATCCGTGACGGCACCATCTTTAAGCCGATCACACGATCCGCGGACCTCACGGCGCTACGGCGACGGCGACGCTGACAGTACAGACGGTCGTACCTTGACTACCTTCGGCTCCGGTTACATCTCCGCCCCGACGGTGACCATCAACGATCTCCGACCGGCGTCGGGACCCTGGCGACCGGCCACGGCCGCCATCAACGCCGGCGCGGTCACGTCGATCAGACCTGGCGGGTCCCGGCTCCGGCTACCTCACCTCGGGCGGCATCAAGAAGTTCCAGGATGGCCTGCCGATGCTGTGCGATCCCTCGAGCCGGGGACTGTGCGCTGCCTACAGCCGCGAATAACCTCGGCCAGTACCTGCCGCTGGCGGTGCCCGATACCACGACATTCCCGGCGACAACGTTCGCCGATGCCGACTACTACGTGATCGCGCTTGTTCAGCACCGCGAGCAGATGAACTCGTCGCTGCCCGCGCAACGGGACCCTGCTGCGTGAATATGTGCAGCTCGAAACCCCGGCCAATGCCTCCTGGAGTAAACATGTCGCACTGCATGACTGACCTGCCCGACGGCACCTCCTCTCCGGTCCTGATGCCCGATGGTTACCCAGGCCTACGGGGTGGACGATCCGCACTTCATGGGGCCGATCATCGTCGCCCAGAAAGACAAGCCGGTTCGGATCGTGTTCTATAACCTGTTGCCCACCGGCAGCGGTGGGGATCTGTTCTTTCCCACGGACTCCACGATCATGGGCTCGGGCCCTGGCCCGACCGACTGGATGATGCACCGATGACAGGGCACCGTCACTGGACGAGGTCCGTAACCCTGTGTGCAACGAGTCCCCAAAGAACGTATTCGAAGTGCTTTAAGGACAATCGGGCCACGCTGCACCTCCATGGCGGTATCACCCCCTGGATCAGCGACGGTACGCCGCATCAGTGGATCACTCCGAGCCAATGAGACAACCGGCTGGCCCGAAGGCGTCAGCGTCAGCAATGTCCCGGACATGGTCAACCACCGGCAGCGAGCCTGCGGTGTACCCGACTGCTCTGGCGACAACGATGGCTGCTCGACCTTCTACTACACCAATCAGCAGAGCGCCCGCCTGATGTTCTACCATGACCATGCCTGGGGGATCACCCGTCTTAACGTGTATGCGGGCGAGGCTGCCGGCTACCTGATCACCGATGCCACCGAGCAGAAACTGATCGCCGACGGAACCATCCCTGCCGATCAGATTCCGCTGGTCATCCAGGACCGGACCTTTGTGCCCGGACGACCGCGCAACTGGCGCTCGAGCAGGACCCGACCTGGGACGATACCCGCTGGGGCAGCTTACGGCGATTTCTGGTACCAGCACGTCTATATGCCGGCGCAGAATCCCGGGCGACCCGTCCGGTATGAGCGCCTATGGACGCTGGATGTATGGGCCGTGGTTCTGGCCGCCGGCACTCCGCCGTACGGGCCGATCGCCAACCCGTACTACAATCCCGGACGCTGCAACCTTAATGATCCAACCACCTGGACCTACCGGTACAGACCCCTTCTGTGAGCCGCCGTTGATTCCGGGCACGCCGAACATCTCGGCCGGGATGGAGCAGTTCAACGACACGCCGATCGTCAACGGGACGGCCTATCCGACGATCACCGTGGAGCCGAAAGCCTATCGCTTGCGCATCCTGAATGCGGCCAATGACCGCTTCTTCAACCTGCAGCTGGTATGTTGCCGATCCGAATACCGCCAGCACCGACCTAAACGAGATGGCCAGCCCATCGGGGCCACCGAGGTTGCGCTCAATTCGAGTGAGCTGGCGGCTGCCCAGATCGACCCGAATGTCTTCCCGACACCCGACACCACTCGTCAGCCCGGCCGGGCCAAGCTGGATCCAGATCGGCAACGAGGGCGGTTTCCTGCCGGCCCCGGTCGTGGTTCCAACTCAGCCGATCACCTGGATCATAGACCCGACCCGCTTCAACGTCGGCAACGTGGACAAGCACTCGCTGCTGCTGGCGTCCGCGGAGCGGGCCGACGTGATCGTTGACTTCTCCCAGTACGCGGGTAAGACCCTGATCCTCTACAACGATGCCCCGGCCGCCTTTCCGGCCCGGGTCGTCCACCTACGACTACTACACCGGCGCACCGGATCAGTACTCCGGTGGCGCACCAACCATCCTGCCCGGGCTACGGGCCCAACACCCGCACCATCATGCAGATCAAGGTCGCGGCCACCGCCCCGGCGCCCGCCTTCAACCTGAGCAATGCTTCAAGACGCCTTTACGCACCAGGCGGATGGTTCCGGCGTGTTCGAGTCCGGCCAGCACCCGATCATCGTCGGACAGGCCGCCTACAACTCGGCCTACGGCACCAACTTCGTCGCCAGCGGCGATTGCAAGCGCGCCGTCAGCACCAGCGCCTGCGACGGGCTCTTGCGCGATTCACCGATCAGGGCGGCACGACCTGTTTGGGTTCAATACCCTGCTCCGGGTCTCGGACCACAAGCTGCGATCCCGCTCGAGCCCAAGGCGATCCACGACGAGATGAACGCCGCGGCCTTCGACGAGTTCGGCACGGATGACGGCCAACCTCGGCCTCGAGGCCGTTCCGGCCACGCCGGCCGCTGCAGAACATCATCCTGTACCCGTACGTCAACCCGCCGACGGAGCTCATCGACGCCACCAACCTGCCCAAGAATGATCGGATCGTACATGATGACGCCGATCGCCATCGGCGGACGACGGGACCCAGATCTGGAAGATCACCCACAACGGCGTGGACACGCATCCGCTCCACTTCCACCTGTACGACGTGCAGCTGCTCAACCGGGTGACCTGGGACAATATCGTCAGCCCGCCGGATCCCACCGAGCTCGGCTGGAAGGACACCGTGCGGATGAGCCCGCTGGAGGACACCTATCGTGGCCCTCCGGCCGGTCATCCCTAGCTCCCGTTCGAGTTGCCCAACAGCATCCGGCCGCTGAACCCGGTGATGCCGATCGGAGCGGACGATGGGCTTCAACAATATCGACGCCAACGGCAACCCGACCACGCCGATCACCAACCAGCTCGTCAACTTCGGCTGGGAGTACGTGTGGCACTGCCACATCCTGAGCCATGAGGAGATGGACATGATGCGGCCGCAAGCGGTGGTGATGCCGCCGAACGCGCCGAGCGTTCACGTGCCTTACGAAGCGAGGCAGCACGGTGACTGTGACCTTCGATGACAACTCCATCACGGAGACGTCGTTCCAGCTGCAGCGGACCGCGGACGGCACGACCTGGACGAACGTTGGCACGCCCCTCGTGTCGCCGCTCGACCTGCCGAACACGACGCAAACCGGCCTCGTCCTGACCGACAGCGGTGTGAGCGGCAACCCGGGTCCGATCTACGGCTACCGCGTGGCAGCGGTCAACACCGTGGGCTACGGTGGTGATTTCCCGAGCGTGAGCGCCCAGTCGGTGTCGGACAACGTCCTCAGCGGTGGCGCCACCGCTACCGTGCCGGCAGCCCCGACCAACCTGACCGCCGCCCTGGCGGCCGGGCCGCAGGTCAACCTGAGCTGGAGCGGACAACGCGACCAACGAGAACGGCTTCGTCATCGAACGTTCCTCGGACGGCGGCGTGACCTTCACCCAGATCGGCACAGCCCCGGCCCGCAACAACACCGGGAACGTGACCTTCGCTGACCCCACCGTGGCGTTGGGTAACACTTACACCTATCGGGTGGCGGCGGTGAACGGCGCGGGTCTGTCGTCCTTCGCACCTCGGCGCCCATTGCCGTGGCCCTTCCGGCAATGCCGTCTTGCTTTACTGCGGCCGAACGGCACCGCCGCTGGACAACGCACGGCGGGTCTGAGCTGGACCGCGTGCCTGGTGCGACCAGCTACAGCGTCCTCTGGTCGGACAGTACCACCATGGCCCCGGCAACCCAGGTCGATGGTGTGACCTCGTGTCAGCAGATCAACGTGCGCGGTACCGCGGGCACGGCGGTTTACATGCAGTCCGGGCAAACAATGTCCTGGGCTCAGTGCATTAGGCCGACTCCGCCGGTGACTGTGACCTGAAAATAACTCAGTAGGAAGTTGTTGGACGGGGGAGTGACAATCCCTTCCCCGTTTTTTTTGGCGTGGATGCGCCAGCCGCGTAAGCGGTGCCGCAAGCGGGCGCGTTAAACCGTCGTTGTGGTGTCGCTGTCTCCAACGCATCATCACTAGACTGATCATGTCGACCTAACACGAGCGGTGGCCCGAAGCAGACCCACTTCTATGCGCTACACCGCCCCACCACCGCTCTTCGCAAAATACCTTCATCCTACCTCCATAGAAGTTGTTGTCCTCCAATTAGCTCACCAAATTTGCTCGCACCGCCCCGTGCGCTCTTCGTGTTAGTAGTCTTAGCCGTTTCCGTCGCCGCTTCCCTGTACGGGTGCGGGAGGATGAGCAGGGTGCCCAGGCGGCGCCCGAGAAAGAGAACGCGCTCCAGCACGCCAAGAAACACCTCGACCCGACTTACGTCTGTCCTATGCACCCGCAGGTGGTGCGCTCGGAGCCTGGGAGGTGCCCGATCTGTGGCATGGATCTGGTCGTGAAGAAAGCTGCGGCCTCCATGGCGGACAAGCATGCAGATGCATGCGGTTAAGGATGTCCCGACGGTTACGGTCTCTGATGCGGTTGTTAACCAACTCGGGGTGCGTACGGCGGAGGTACGCCGGGGTACGCTTCACGGCACATCGAAGGCTCCGGCGTGTTTCTCCGCAGCACCGCACGGGGTCCTCGGCCCGCCTACCGGGGCCAGATCCCCGGCGCGAACGACACGGGAACCTCGGCCTCGGCTTTGTTGGTGCTGGCACAAGTTTTCGAGAGCGAAGCGCCCTTGCTACGCCAGGGCCAGAAAGTGCGTGTGCGTTTCCCGAGCCTGGGTGCGAGAGAGTGGACGGGGACGGTGACGAGTCTGGAGACCCAAATCAGTCAGACGACCCACACACTTCAGTTTCGCGTGTCTGTCGACGCGGAGGGCGCCTCTGTCCCCGGCGGGATGACTGCCGTGGTGACGGTGGAGGCAGATCCCGTGTCGGATGCGCTCCTGGTCCCGCGCGAAGCGGTGATCGTGACCGGCAAAGGCGCGCGGGTGATCGTCGCGCAGGGCGGCGGCCGGTTCCAGCCGCGGAAGGTGGAGGCCGAGGACGTTGGTGAGGACGAGATCGTGATCCGCTCGGGCCTCAAGGAGGGCGAGCGGGTGGTGGTCTCAGCCCAGTTTATGCTCGATTCGGAGGCCAACCTCCACGCCGGGCTGGATCGTCTGAGCGGCGGCGAGCCCTCCGGGAACATGACGGCCGAGCCAGCGATGCACGGAGGCGCGATGCCCAATGCAGCCATGCCCGCTGCGACGCACATGGGTGCCATGCATGACATGGCAACGCACGAACAGTCGGCCCACGTTGTGGCGATGGACGGGGCCACCCATGATGCGGCAATGCCAGCGGGGAACATCCCCGAAGGGCCGGTGCCGCCGGCGGTCCCGCCAGAGCCCGCGACGCCCAGACAAGACACGAGCCACGAGGGCACGATGCGGTGATTGCCCAGGTCATCCGCAGCTCGGTACGCAACCGCTTTCTGGTCCTGGTCGTCACGGCACTGATTGTGGCGCGGGACCTCCACGCCCTGCGGAACATGCTCTCTCGATGCCATCCCCGACCTCCTCTGATGTGCAGGTCATCGTCAAGACCACCTACCCCGGTCAGGCGCCGCAGGTGGTGGAGAACCAGGTGACCTACCCCATCACCACTGCGCTGCTGCGGTGACGGGAGCGGTGGCCGTGCGCGGCTACTCCATGACGGGGACTCCAACGTCTACGTCGTCTTCCGGGATGGCACCGACCTCTACTGGGCGCGCTCGCGGGTCCTGGAGCTCCTGAACCAGGTGACGTCGCGCCTACCGGCGTCGGCCCGCCCCGAGCTCGGACCCGACGCAACCGCCGTCGGCTGGGTCTATCAGTACGCCCTGGTGGACCGCACGGGGACGCACGACCTGGCGCAGCTCACTAGCCTCCAGGACTGGTTCCTGGAGTGCCGAGCTGCAGTCCGTGCCGGGGTGCTCCGAGGTCGCCACTGTCGGCGGCATGGTCAAGCAGTTTCGGTGGTAATCAAGTATTCCGCGGTGCTGCGCGGCTACGATCTGCCGCTTTTGAACCTGATGCAGACAATCAAGCGCTCCAACGGCGAGGCTGGCGCGGGGGCGCTGGTGGCGATGTCCGAGGCGCGCTACATGATCCGCGTCGCGGGCTATTTGGGCGGAGTCGAAGATCTGCGCAACATCGCCATGCACCTCAGGACACGCAGGACGCCGCCACGACCTGGATGGGCACAAAGGGCTACGATCCCGCGGCGACCTTGACCCACGGACCGTCTACCGCCTTGGCGACATTGCCGACGTGCGCTTGGGCCCCGAGATGCGCGAGGGCATTGCCGAGCTCGACGGCGAGGGCGAGTTGTGGCCTGCATCCTGCTGATGCGTCGGGATGACATCGGCTCGGCAACATCGCCGCGGTCAAGACCAAGCTCGCCGACCTCAAGCGGGGACTGCCCGATGGGGTGGAGCTGGTGCCCGTCTACGACCGCTCCGGGCTCATCCACCGCGCCATTCGATACCCTGAAGAGCCGCCTCACCGAGGAGTTCATCATCGTCGCCCTGGTGTGCGCGCTTTTTCTCTGGCACCTGCGCTCGGCGCTCGTGGTGATCCTGAGCCTCCCCATCGCCATCCTTGCCGCCTTCATGTCATGCAGCGGCAGGGAATAACGCCAAACATGTCACTGGGGGGCAACGCCATCGCCATAGGCCCTTGGCCGATCGGCCATCTCATGATCGATAACGCTGCACAAGCACATCGAGCGCGAGCCGCTGACCCGCGAGAACCGCTGGGCCATTGTGCAGCAGGCGATCATCGAGGTCGGTCCGCCGTTCTTTCTATTCGCTCCTCATCATCACGCTCATCTTCCTTCCCGTGCTCGCGCTGCAGGTGCAGGAAGGCCGGCTCTTCTCCCCGCTCGCCTACACCAAGACCTATGCCATGGCCGCCGCGGCGCTGCTCTCCATCACCCTGGTGCCGGTGCTCATGGGGCTCTTCGTGCGCGGGCGGGTGCGCGGCGAGCAGGACAACCCCGTCAACCGCGGCTGATCGCCGCCTACCGCCCGCTCCTCGACTCGGTGCTGGCCAATCCCCGCCGAGTGCTGCTCGGCGCGCTCGCGCTCACCGTGCGCCTTCGCCTGGCCGGCGCTCAGGCTGGGCTCCGAGTTCATGCCCGATCTGGACGAGGGCGATCTGCTCTACATGCCCACGACCTTGCCCGGGATCGCGCCAGACAAGGCGCGCCATTTCCTGCAGCAGACCGATCGGCTGATTCGTACCGTCCCCGAGGTCAAGCCCGTCTTCGGCAAGGTGGGGCGCGCCGAGACCGCCACCGACCCCGCGCCCATGGAGATGATCGAGACCACCATCCAGCTCAAACCCCGGGACCAGTGGCGTCCGGGCATGACCATCGACAAGATCAAGGACGAGCTGGAGCGCGACCGTGAAATTCCCCGGGCCGACCAACGCCTGGCTCATGCCCATCAACGCGCGGCTGCAGATGCTCTCCACCGGGATCAAGACCCCAGTGGGGATCAAGATCGCAGGGCCGGACCTCAAGGTGATTCAGCACCTGGGCGAGCAGGTGGAGAAGGCGCTCGCCGACCTGCCGGCGACCAAGTCGGTGTTCGCCGAGCGGGTCTCCTCGGGGCGCTACATCAAGATCACCCCCGATCGCATGGCCATGGGCAAGGTCGGCCTCACCGTCGCCGACACCGAGGAGATCGTCGCCAGCGCTGTGGGCGGCATGAACCTCACCGAGGTGGTGGAGGGGCGCGAGCGCTACCCGGTGAACCTCCGCTACACCCCCGACACCCGCGACTCCGTGGAGAAGCTCAAGCGCCTGCCGATCGTCACGGATACCCGAGGCTCCCAGGTCCCGTTAGAGGCGGTGGCGCGTGTCGAGGTGGTGGACGGACCCCGACATGATCCGCACCGAGGACGCACGGCTCAACGGCTGGGTGTACGTCGATGTCAAGGACCAGGACATCGGCTCCTATGTTTCCCAGGCCAAGCGGGCGGTGATCGACCAGGTGAAGCTCCCCGCCCGGCTACTCCCTCACCTGGTCGGGCAGCTACGAGCACTGGGAGCGGGCCAAGGAGCGGCTGTGGCTGGTGGTGCCGCTCACCCTCGCCATCATCCTGGTGCTGCTCTACCTCAACTTCCGCACCCTGTTAGGCACCCTCATCATCCTCGCGACCCTGCCGCTGGGCTTCGTAGGGCGGGTTCTGGCTGATGTACGCCGCTGGGCTACCACCTCTCGGTGGCCGCGGCGATCGGCTTTATCGCGCTGGGCGGGCTGGCCGTCGAGATCGGCGTCGTAATGATGCTCTACCTGGACCGGGCGCTGGAGCGTCGGCGCGCGGCGCGCGGGGAATCACTCCGCTCACCCAGGAGGACGTGCGAGAGGCGGTGGTGGAAGGGGCGCTTCTGCGGCTTCGCCCGGTCACCATGACAAAGCTTGCGATCATCGCCGCGCTCTTGCCCATCATGCTGGGCGGCGGCACGGGCTCGGAGGCCATGCAGCGCATCGCCGCTCCGGTGGTTGGAGGGATGCTGAGTGTGGCCATCCTTACGCTTGCGGTGATCCCCGCCGCCTACCTCTTGTGGAAGGGCAGGGGACTGCGGGAAACGGAGGTCGTCCGCGACGCACCGGGGATACCATCTGACGAGCCTTCGCCCGCGCCTACCAAGGCGTGAGGTCGGATCCTCCGCGTCATCTTGGCCTTGCGCTGCTCCCGCTGTTGGCTCGACGCGCGGCGGTGGAGGGACTCTGGCGGCTTCACCGATGACTGCCAGCGAACGCGATCGGGCGGGCGAATATGATCGGAGGCGCTGTGGGCACTGATCGACGCTCGCCAGCCGGAGGCAAAAGCCTGTTGCACACGCCCAACCGAAGGGCACTGGCGAAGTACCACGAGGTGGATCCTTCTGGTGTGATATCTGGGCCCTCGCTCCGCGCAGAAGGGAGAGGCCCGCAATTCCATGTGCCTCCCATGGTAATTGCGGTGTGTGTGTATGTGCCGGCACAAGACTGCGGCGTAGAAGTGTCAAGCTCCGAGTGCCGAGTATTGCCTCGGACAGTCCCTTCAGGGCAAGCTCACGGGCAAGTTGCTGGTGGCCGGCCAAGTCTCGGGGCGCGTCCTTTCCGGGCTGCTTCGGGGACTTGCGGCTACCGCCCGGTCTTTCACTAGCCGACCCGTAGGTGGATCCTCATGAACTATTCCAAGATATTGGAGGAGCTGAATAACGCATCCCTGTTTGATCTCTACCGCCTGGAACAGGCGATTCGCCGCAGCTTGGAAGATCCCGTAAGAATAAAGCGCGTCAAAGATTCGCTGCGTGTCGGCCAGGAGATCGAGTATTTCGATTCTGAACAAAACCGGTTGATCGAAGCGACGATTGAAGAGCTGAAGAGGACGAGAGCCCTGGTAAGAGACCGGCATGACGGGAAGCTATGGTATATCCCTTTCTACAATATCAATCTCGACCACGCGGATATCGACATCTCGAGCCCGACGGCCAGGCTCGATCGGAACAGCCTGAAGGTTGGAGATAAGGTGGCATTTAAGGACAGAAACGGGAATGAACGGTTTGGCGAAGTGATAAAGCTGAACCAGAAGACAGCGGGTGTATTGGTGGGTACAGGACGATGGAAGGTGAGCTACGGCCTATTGTCTTTGATTATAGAAGGGGAGCTGGGTGGACAGATGGACCTGCTCGAGGGTGAGGTCGTTGGCAGGGAGTAGTGTCGACGGTTTGCTCTTCTGGGGTGGGAGCATCCGGAACGGCTCGCAGACAGGCGGGGAAAGCGCCTCGAGCGATAACAAGTGGGTCCGCTCCGGCGATGTGGTGCAGCAGAAGATCGACAGCGATTGTCGCCATCTGGGAAGGGCCAGGGCGGTCAGGGAATACCAGAACAGCAGAATCCCTCACTCGAGGAGGTGATGAGTGAGAAAGCTCAGATGGGCGCTCCGAATCCCTTCCCTTTATCCCGGCATTCCGCGTCGGGATGACAGGGTGGGGAAAATTGGGGTCGTCGTTCCGGCAGAGCCTGCCCCGGACTTGATCCGGGGGAAAGGCGGAAACCAGGTGCCAAGGACGGCGCGCAGCCCCGTGACAAAGCAGGCCCTTTGTCGGAGCTGAGGAGTAGCGCTAGTCACCTTGTAAGATGCCGCCGCCGCTGCCCGCGAGATCGCCCGTAACCAACTCAATGTCCTCCTCAGAATGTGCAGACTTCCTTGGCTTGTGCTCATTGCGGCCGTTGTCACGCCTCGACGTTTGCCGGAAGCGAGCAGTTTTCCCAGCAACCGATCTGGTCCGCCGGCGCAATGGGCAAAGATGACGCAAACGTGTTGACCCTCCACTAAGCCCAGTGTGCTCAGTGGGCGGAACGGGGCGATTTGACCGACTAGCACCGCGACGACGTCGTGGCCGAGTGCTAGAAGGACATGCCGTCGGTGCTCCCGGTCGGCCTTGCCGAAGGTGGAGGCGGCGACGAGTGAGGACCCCGAACGCCTTGCACTGGAGCATGTGGCGCTCCAGGTTCAACGGCCCCCACCAGGAGACCGTCTTTCTGTGATGACCCCCGCGGGAGCGAGGAACACATCATCAGAGTGGCATTGAAGTCATGATCAGGCGGTTCATCCCCGCGGGCGCGGGGAACACCATACTAATCGAACCGAAGGGTCGGGCGATTAGGTTCATCCCCGCGGGCGCGGGGAACACTCAGAGCGCGTTCACGCGGCGAAGTCGCTCAGACGGTTCATCCCCGCGGGCGCGGGGAACACTGCGCACTGCGATCGGCATCGTGCGGCTCGACCGGACCGGTTCATCCCCGCGGGCGCGGGGAACACCGGCGTCGACTGCGCCGAGCCGTCGATGCGTCACCGGTTCATCCCCGCGGGCGCGGGGAACACTGCCGACGCAGACCTGCCTTCGTCGCATGCCAGCCGGTTCATCCCCGCGGGCGCGGGGAACACACTTCGCATAACACACGGAATTATAGAGCGAATTTAACGGAGCAGAATTCTACCGAACGGTGCGATTCTTGCTGTCCGGAGGCATTCGCATTGTTAAAGAGCGTCTTAGGCATCCTCGACGGGTAGGAAACTTACTAGACGTAGTCCATCGAAATCGACCGGGACGCGGCGGTTGGCGCCAATTGTCTCGAAGTCGTAGCCCGATTCGGTATTGGTGCTCCAGGCCATGACCGCATTGCCGTCCTCAGCGCCTTCCTTGATCTGTCCCCATATGAAGTCCCGCAGGCGTTTGGACGGGTTCCCGATGTAAACACCAGCCCGGACTTCGAGCAGCCAAACCGCTAGGCGCCCACGCAGCCGCGGCGGCACGTTCTCAGTGACGATGACCAACATCGCCCAAGCGCTCGCCCTCCGGAATCGCCGGCCCAACGGCCTCTTCCGGCGGCTTCGGCGGCTCCAGCTCTCCAGCCGCCAGCACGTCTTCGATCATCGGGATCAGCTTCCCCAGGAGATTTGTTTGCCGAAAGGAATCGCGGCAGGCCAGGCGAACCTCCCGCTCCGGTTCCCGGGGCTCCTTGGCGGCGATGCGAAAGGCAACCGGAACGACGGTGTCGAACTTGACGATGTCCGCTATATCGTAGACGAACGATTGGGGCTTTCCGGTGTGAATGAAACCGACCGCGGGGGCATATCCAGCGGCAAGGATAGCCGCCTCGGTAATGCCGTAGAGACAGGCAGTGGCGGATGAGAGGCAAATGTTTGGCAGGTCGCTCGCGTCCCATTCGGTCGCGTCATACTTCCGGCCCTTCCACTTTACGTGATGGCGCTGCGCCATATGCTGGTAAAGCTTTCTGACTCGTGCGCCTTCGATACCGCGAAGCTGCTCCACGCTGCGGCGCTCGGGAGGCTTCTCCCCGAAGCGCAGCTCGTACATCTTGCGCACGACCTTCAGCCTCGCTTGATCATCGAGCGCAAGCTTCGCCTGGTAGAGGAGGCGGTCCGAGCGCGCGCCTCCCGGCTGACCCGATGCGTAGAGCCGTACGCCGGCCTCGCCTACCCAGACCAACAGCGTACCCACGCGGGCGGCCAATGCAGCTGCGCGGTGCGATACACGGGTGCCGGGCTCCAACATGACGCACGCGATGCTTCCGATTGGGATATGCGTGCGCACGCCATTCTTGTCGATGACGACGAACGCGCCATCCAGCACGTCTATCTCGCCCCGCTCGATAAAGATCAGCGAGATGCGCTCTTTCATAGCGATGGGTTTGAGCGGCGGGAGCATCGGGCGGGATCGCGCTCAGCCTCCAGTAAACGGGTTCAGCAGCCCGACCCCCATGCGACGGAAATCGCGCTCGTTTCGTGTGACGATGGTCAGGCCCCGGTTGCGTGCGACGGTGGCAATCATGGCATCCGCCGTCGGCAGGGCTTCGCCCGAGGTTAGGGCTTCCCCTGTCATCACCCCCCACAGCAGCATATCCTCGAGGGTCAATGGGAGTATACGTCCGTTGAATCGCCGGATCAGGTCACTCGCGAGCCAATCTTGCAAAGCAGCCTTCCGCTTACCGTTCGCCAACCGTGCGATGCCGTTCTGAATCTCTCCGAGCGAGATGACGCTGATGGCCACCTGGCGCTCGTCAGTTTGGTCGAGCCACGTGTAAACGCCGGGGTTTGGCTCAAGCTTCCTGAACTCCGAGATCACATTGGTGTCGAGGAGAAACCTCACAGGTCGATGTGCATGCCAAAATCCGGCATCCGTTCAATCTCCAAGTCACTGCCGCGCAAAGGAGAGTTGGCGAAGAACACCGCCAGGCTCTCCTTGTTGGGCGCGATCCGGCGGTACTCTTCAATCGACAAGACGACGGCTGCCTCTTTGCCGCGTACGGTAATCACCTGCGGTCCGGATTTGCGAGCCTCGTCAACGAGCTGGCTGAGCTTATTTTTTGCCTCTTGGAGCTGCCAATTCACAGCGACACCTCTTTCCTGGCTAGACCGTCTAGATATATCAGTCTACATGCTCCCAATGCGGCGTACCATCATCAGTCCGCAGCCGAATGCCTTGGCGGGGCCGATGCCGTTGGCCAGGTGACGGACCAGCGCTTGCGGGTCCTGGACCGCCAGCACCCCTTCGTAGGTGATGGTCACGAGCTTTCCGCCCCGGTTGCCGCGTCGAAAGAAGACGGGTTGGTGCGGCAGCACCGACACGGCCTCGACCTCGGCGGCGCCGTCGAGCTTGCGCGCCAGCCAGGCGCGTTGATCGTCTTCGCGGATCAAAGGCACACGGCAGGTGGCGCGCCGTTTGCCCGGCTTTTGCGCGACCTGCTGGTCTTTTATGTTCTTGATCGGGTTGGCGGTGACGATGAATGCGAGGCGTTGCCCAGCGGTGGGTCTGGGATCAAGGGTACGTGTAGCGATGAGGTTCACGCCGTGGGCCGGGCTCGGCGGCTTTGTCGATTGCACCAGGACCCGCGCGGGGAGTCCGGGACGGCTCTCCTCCACGCGGAATAGAAATCCGGTGCGGTCGTTCGCGCCGTCGCGGCGGGACTCGCTCTCCTCGACGGGGAACAGGCGCCAGATCCGCCGGTGATACTCGTAACGGTTCGCGGCGGCCGGCCACGGGATCTCGGCGCGGCTGAGGTTCATGTCGCATCCTCCTTGTGCACGTAGACGCGGCGCGTGCCGAACTGGCGGTGCCGGCCTTGGATTGGCACGTCGCGCACGACGAGCAACCGGTCCGAGGCCAAGTCATCCTCCGCGTAGATCGTGCCTCCCGCTGGGGGGACACGGGCGAGGGCCAGGAGCGCGTCGTCGGCCTCCAGGGGCGAAAGTTGATCCAGCAAGGGGCGGGCGAGCGGGCAAGAGCGGCGACCGAGGACTGGTGTGTAGCGTGGATGCCGAAGGGCCTCCGCCAGCCGGTCGATATGCACCGTCGCCCCCGGGCGCTCGGCCACGGCGACCGTGAAAGCGGCGTCGAAGAGGTATTCGCGGTGCGTGACGATCGGGAATTTGTTTACCTTGCCGCCGACCTTGCGTGCACTCAACACCGTATGGAAGTCCGCCAGCTTGATGGCGCCTTTTGAGCGAGGGTCGGCTGTGTCTTCGGCGTCTCTTTCCGGCCGCGGCGCACTTTGGTCGACGCGCACGGTCAAGGAAACGCCGTGTGACAAGTCGGCGAGGGCTTGTTGGTCGGCGCGCTCGATGCCCAGACAGGCCCCGAGCAGGCCGAGCAGTCCGCTGCGGGTCGGGAAGAGACTGGCGGGCCGGTAATCCTCGAAGGTGTGGGTGCCCCACGCCTGCATCGGGCCGTCCAGGCGCAGAATCAGGAATCGCTCCATGCCGCTGCTCCCTCAATCCGTTCCGTCGTTGGCAAGCCAGTCTTCGAGCCGGGATAGCTCAGTCCAGGCCGCTTGGTCGCCGAGTGCCACGCCGTCCATCAACGCGAAGGCCCGCGCTTGCTCCCTAAGGCCGTATGCCTGATTGACGCGGGACCAATAGGCGGTGAGCTGCGCAACGGACGGCTTCAGGTAGCCGCCTTTCCTGGGGTCGCGCTCGACGGGCTCCTCGAACGCGTTGGCGAGCGAGATGGGCTGATCCGCGAGGCTGACGATGGCCAGGTCCGCAAGGTTGTGGGCGGCAAAGGATTGCTGCTTGGCCGACGGGACGACGGTGGCCATGAGGTGCAGGACATGGCGGGCGATGTCCAGGGCATTGGCGCGGGATTGAGCTGATTCCTCAGCCCTCATGTCCGGCAGCAGGCCAAGATTGACCTGGAGCTGGTGCAGGTTGAGGCTCGCGTAGCGATAGAAGACGCCGGCGGAGAACTGCTGAGTATTCAGGTGGCCGGCGCCAGTCTCCCCGGCGTCCTGAGTCAGGTCGTCGACGGCGGTGAACCAGTCCACGTCCTGGGGCTCGACCGCGTGGGTGGTCAGGGCATGGGCGACGGCGAGGGCGCCGTCCATCGGCAGGTCGGTCATGAGCCCGCTGGTGGCCATGCGGCCCGACAAGGCGATATCCACGGCCTTCGACATGGCTTCCCGAAACGGCTGGGCCGCATTGTGGATGCGTTTCTCAAGCTTCTTCGCATCGTCCTCCCCGGACTGGATCAGGTCGCAGAAGTGAGCGACCTCTTCGACGGACCAGGGGGCGACCGCGTCTGCATCCACGCCCTCGGCGATGCCTTCCTTTCCCGACATAAGTGCCAGGGTCTTGCCGATCAGCTCGGCATCGAAGCGCCCTTCGAGCGCCCGCGTCATGTGCTGCTCCAGCAGCCCGAGATCGCGGGTGCGAACGGATGGTGTGCCGAGCCGTGCCTCATAGTAATCGCTGAAGCGTATCGCCCGTTTCAGCGACTGGCTGGAGACGCGCACGCGGGTCGTGCCGCCGAAGACGGCCGTCTTCTGCATGTTCATGTCGTCCCGGTTGAGGCAGGACGGGCTGTGAGAGATCAGGACATGGAAGTTGACGAAGTTCCGTCCGTTCATTGCTTTTCTCCTTTGTCGAGCTTGTGCAGCGAGATGTAGAAGTCTTCGACCAAGCGACGTTTCACGCTCTGTCCCCAGAACCAAAGGGTGTTCGCGATATCCGCCCAGCCGACATCGGCCCGCAGCTGCATGACCAGCCGCCGGAATTGGATTAGGTCGTCTGGAGAGTGGGCGCGGGCGATCTGGATGATCCGCTCCTCTGCAACCTTTCCCGCGCAAAGGGCGGCAAGCTTTCGAGCGGCATTCGCGTGCTCGCACCAGGGCAAGACGAAGGCCAGGCGCAGCTGTTGGTCCGTCGGCCGTGCCCCGGGGAAGAGCCGATATAGCGCCGGGGTTAGACGCAGGTCGTCCAGTTTTGCGGCGCGCCGCAGCTCGGCCTTTCCGCCCGGAGGCAAGGCCGTGAATCGTTTGTGGATCTCCGTGAAATCCGGGGTTTGGCTGCTCATTTGCCCTCCTTGAGTTTCTTGAGATCTGCGTCGAGGCTGCGGCGTGCCCAGGCAATTATCGGGATCAGCTCGGGCTTCATGGCGTAAGGATCGGTGAGCTCACGAAAGATGTCGCGGCAATGGGCCGCCAGAGCTTCCACGTATGCATCGCAGCGCGCTTGCCACTGCTCGAAGGTGTCGGGGTTGCGGAAGGTATCGACGATCAACGCCTCCGTGCGAGCGAAGAACAGCTTTTCCGCAACCTCATGGATGGGCACCGCAATTCCCTTCAATCCCTTGTCCTTGTTCCCCTGGACGGCGAAATAGAGTTTGCCGCGCAGGGACTTTTTGGCAGAGAGGCCGAGCCGAACCAGCTCATCCAGCCGACTTTCGTTGTCCTCCCACCCCGCCGCCAGGCCGATCAGCTCATGGCGACGTTCCAGCACGGCCGCTTGCTTGTTGCGATAGCCCCCGACCAGCAGATGGAGGGGGCGGATGTGCAGCGCTCTCGCTTGGGTGACCGGACCGGCGGGCCGGTTTCCCTCCTTGGTGTCGACTGGCTTGCGGATCACCAGCTCGGTGAGGCGTGTCCAGGCGGGGGCGTCGGTAGTAAAGGACGCGAACTTATACTCCCGCTGCCCTTCTTGACCGCGACGCCCAAGGTTCCGTGCGGATGCGGCCAAGTGCCCTCGATCTGGTAGTTGAACTTCTCCTTGCGGAGGCCGCGGTAAACCCTGCCGGCCTGGATGCCGAGCAGATCGCAAATAGCTTCTTCGTCGCTGGGTATGAGCTCCAGGTGGGCGGGCTGCCAGAACAGTCCGCGGATCAGGCCGATCTGGTTGGAGTAGACGGTTTCTTTCTCCTTGATGGGATCGACCCAGGTCGGGCGATCGGCCGAAAGGTCGGGGCGCCAATCGGGCAGCTCCTCCTGCAGGCGCGCCTCGGTTAGGACGTTGCGCCAGATCTGTTGGCGCAGGTCGGGTCCGTCGACCAGGGTGGTGATGGGGGCGCCACCGCGCAGGCTCCCTTTGAAACCGCCCCCGAAGCTCGGGCAATTCACGGCTTGGTTGAACAGGGCGATTGCTGCCGCGGCGCCGGAGAGGGCGGAGACCTCGCCGACCTGATTGAAGAAGCAGTGATTGTTTCCTTCCGGCAGGCCGATCAGCAGCTTCTGGATGGGCGTGGTTTCTGCCGCTTTGACGCCGCGGGTCTGCATAAAGGGCTGGGTCGGGTGGTCCAGATCGAACCAGTCGGCGGCGGGGGCGATTCCGGCGTCGAAGCTCGCGGCGTCGAGCGGTTGCTCCATGCGGTTCCGAAGCTCGTCGTCGTCCCGGGGCAGGAACAGGACCTGGGTCATCGAGACGAGCAGCTGCAGGCAGGCCAGCTCGAAGTCGTCCCTGGGCAAGCTGATGCGCCAGGACCCAGCTTCGCCTAGAAGCTCCCGAAAGGTGAGCAGGCGGAATTCGCCGGTGCCGCCGTTGGCGCGAACGGGAATCCAGGGGTCCTCAAGCAGGTTCATCCGTCTTCTCCAGTCCGTAGCTGACCGAGTAGCGCAGCTGATGTTTCGTATCGGTCCACACGGTTTCGTCCTCCTGCGTCATTTCGATGAGATAGCGTCCATCGTGGATATCGTCGTCCGCACGGCAGCCATGAAGTCGGTCACCCCAGCTCGCGGGTGCGGGTACGGAATTGAGGAGCAGGGTTTCCGGCGGGTCGCGCTCGTCCAAGTCAGCTACGCGGGTGCCATCCAGTGGGACCCCGTCAGCGAGCATCGGCAACAGGGACAGGCTCATCTCGCCGTCGCGGGTGAGGGAAGTCGCCCGGCTGTCTTCGTCGCGGAACTCCTCCATCGTGGTGGATGTGAGGGCGTTTGCTTCAGCTTCGGCCAGCTTTCGCTTCTGGATCCAGGTGTAGTGTTCCTGTTCGACCTCATCCGGCTCCACTCCCCACTCGTCCTCGTTCCATGCGTCATCTCCGTAGACCAGTTCGATCCAATCCCGATAGGCAGCGGGGAAGACGATCTCCCGGCGCGAGGCGAGCAGTTGCTCCGTCCGCCACAGGAGCCGTGGGTCTCCGTAGATCAACGCGTGTAGCCCGTAGTCGGTACCGGGTGGGCTGAGGACGGCGCAGGTCGGGTTTCGCAACCCGGAGGGCGTTGCGCTCGTGCGTGGCGATGCAGGCGGCCGAGTCGCTGGAACAAGAGATCGACCGGGCAGAGTTGCGTCACCAGCCAGTCGAAATCGAGGTCCAAGCTTTGTTCGATGACCTGCGTTGCCACCAGGATGCGTCCGCGGGCTCGTTCCGCATCGCGGCCGTAGCGGGCAAGAACGTCGCGCTCGATGGCCTGACGGTCGCACAGCCTGAAGCGGGCATGGAACAGGTCTACGGGAATCTCACCAGCAATGTTCCGCAGGTGCCGCGCAAGACGCTGGGCGTCGTCCACGGTGTTCAGCACGATCCCGACCAGTGCACCGGTTTGTGCGGCAGCGACGATGCGTGTCAGCAGGGCTTCGTCGGGGAAGGCGCCGTCGACCTTGTGCAGGG
>CAWGNT010000022.1:0-175524 GCA_963824085.1 uncultured Gammaproteobacteria bacterium | reverse complement strand
AGTCGCACGAGACGGAAGCATCGAACCGCGAAGACGCCGAGAGATCGCCATTGCAGCGGCTCCAAGCAGTCAACGATTTTCATAAGAAATACAAGCTCCAGTGCGACATCCCCCAACACACCTTATCTCTGCGCCTCTGCGATTGAATCGTCCCGAAATGATCGGTAATGCTATGGATTAGCAGTACCCGGTCAAAAGGTAAACTCGGCGGGAGCAAGCACCCGCCCTTGGGCATCGAGCAGCTCGACGGCCCATGTCCCTGTCATCGCCTTGTTGATCACCTTGCTTGAATAGCTGCGCCACCCGTCGGACCCGATGCCGACGCGCACTTTGGCGACCTGCCTGCCGTTGCGCAGCCACCGGTAGTACAGTGTACCCCCCGCCCTACCCTTGATCTCACTGAACGCGCAAACACCCGCGGCCCCATCCGCGTTCCAGCGAATGGTCTCGAGTCCACCTCGCGGCTCGTTGTTCCAGACGGCTCTCGCGAGCTCGAACCGCTTGACCGCCGGCGAGGATATGTTGATTCCTCGCAGACGGAAGATGCCCTTCTCCGTCTCCTTCTTTTGGGCCGTAGGGGGCATACCCGATTTACCTGCCGGAAGCTCTGACGCCGCCTCCTCGGCTCGCGGCGGCGACACGGTGGCGCGAGCCGGCTCCGGCGAGACCGCGGGCGCCCCCTGTCCGGCCTGGTCCTCGGCAGACGAGGGCGGTCCTTCACTTGCGCGTGCGACTGGCTCCACCGGCTCCGGAGATGGCTCTCCCGCCGGCGTCGGTGTCGACGACGGCTCGGGCGCAGCGGCTTTCCCGAGCGGCTCATCCGGGGGACCGGCGGGAGCGACCTCGGACGGCGTCTCACCGGGAAGACCAGTCGCAGCGACCTCGAATGGAGTCTCATGCTTCTTGGCTACCGACGCCGCGCTTTCCCGTGGCACCGCCTGCAGGGGGGGCAAGCGCTCCGGCGCCCGCTTTGGCTCGCTGTCCTTGCGCGCGAGGGGTCGCAGGTCCTCTGCAGTGACCTGCCGGTTGGGGGCGGCCTTCTCAGCGCCGTCTCCATCGATGCGCGCGGACGGTGTCAGCCATGCGTAGAGTCCGTAGCCGGTCAGCCCCATGACCAGCACAAGAACCGCCAATGCGCCAAAGACCCTGTCCCAGTGGTACACGTACTCTGGAGTCGGGGATGGACGCCGTGGCGTGGCTTGCGTGCCTTAACGTTTGTAATGGGCTTGGGGTTCGTCATCGTAGTCGCTGACCAGTGGTGCTCAGGAAACTGAGGGCGACTCCACCGCTCTTCGACGGTTCTCCCGCACGAGCAGGCCGGCCCGAAGGGATGCGCCAGGAAAACGGACACTTTAGCGTAAGGCTCCGATGGAGCCCAGAAACCGAGCACCTCACAAGGGCCAAGGCGCCGCCCACGCAGCTGTCGAGCACCCAGTGCCCTCCTCCGAGCCCTTCGGTGTCAAGGCACCACCCGTGCCGCTGGCCGAAACCGAGTCCTCTCGACCAAGGCTTGCGTGCGGACGCTGACGTATTGGCGCCGGAAGTGCAACAATGACGATGGGATATTCCCATCAAGGGTGACGGCTTGTGCCGGACAAGATCGGGTGCGACTGACCGACGAAAGGAGATACGCGATGGCCGGTGAGACGAATCAGCAAGAATCGCCAAGTAATACAAAGGGACGCGGGCTGCGCAGCGCCGGCGGCTTTCTGGTGGTGGCCCTGGTCGTCGGGGCAATCCTCCTCGTCCTCGATCTCTATGAGGACCTGCCGAATCTCTATGATCCCGCCCGGGTCGCCCTCAGCCGGGCCGAGAGTCACCTCGACCGCTCCTATGACCATGACGAGGAGCTGCTGAGTGAGATCCGCGCGGCCCACCAGGAGCTCGACTCCGCCATCGACCTCTTGGAAAGCGCGGAGGAGGCGGACCCCGCCATCAAAGGGCAGATCGAGGCCGTTCGCCTCCGCTTGGAGGCGCTCAAGAAGGAGCAGCCGACCCCGGCGATGGCGCCCAAAAAGCTCCATCGCACGTACCGCGAGCTGCTGGCAGACATCAACAAGCTGCTGAAACGGAAGCGGTGAGGTCCGCGCGCCCGACGACCCCAACCAGCGGGAATGGCAGGCCCTTCAGCCGAACCGCTCCCGCAACGCCTTCAGGTTCTTGGCCCGTGTCAGGATCACCACCTCGTCGTTCGGCTTCAGGAGGGTGTCCGGCTCGGCGAAGAGAAAGTCTGCGCCGTTACGGTAAAGGCAGATGGCACGGGCCGTGTCGGGCAAATCGAGGTCCCCGATCAGGCAGGCCTCCGCCTGGGTGACACGGAAGGAGAAGATGCGTGCCTCTCCGCGGAGTATGTCGGAGATCTCGATGATGTTCTGCCCCTCCGCCATGTCCGCCAGATAGCGTCCCACCGTGTGCATGGGGATGAGGGCCTCGGCCAGGCCCAGCTCCGCGCAGATGTGCTCAAGCTCCGCATCTTCGATCTTGGTCACCACCCGACGGTAACCCAACGCATGTGCAACCAGGCTCGCAATGATGTTGGCCTGATCGTCGCGGGTGAGGCAGAAGAGCAGGTCGGTGGCCGCCGGGTCCGCCTCCCTGAGGATCGCCGGTCGCGTGCCGTCACCGTGAAGGAAACCCACGTCCATCTCCTCCCGCAGCTCTTCGATGATCCCCGGATCACGCTCGATGATGACGACATCATGCCCGCGCTCTGCGAGCATCCGTCCGGTGAGAATCGCCAGGCTGCCGCCCCCAACGAAGACGAAACGCATATCTTTATACCGCCTGCATTTGATTTCTTCGTTTTTCGGGGTCGGGTTGCGCCCGCCGCGGGACGCCGTCAATTCATCCCTGAAGGCTTGACGGCCGCCTCCCTGCGGCCGACACCGCCGCCGCGCGTAACCCGACCCTTGGGCCGAACAGCAAAAAAAATCGCCCGAGTTGGGTATATTTTCGTGTTCGGTCGAACGCAGGCGATCCGTCGGCCCGCTTGGTGACCAAGACGGCGCTGCACCGTCATCGCCTATACCAAGTGCCAGGATACACCAGGACCAAGACGGCGAGGACCTCCACCCTCCCGAGCAGCATATCGAGGGTCAAGACGAGCTTGAGACCCGGCTCGAGGGCGGGTCCCGTGATACCGGTCGAGAGCCCTACGGTGCCGATCGCCGAGACGACCTCGAAGAGCGCATCCAGCGGCGCATAGCCCGCGGCCAGAAAGGGTGTCCAGGAAGCGGCAATCACCAGCGGAAACAGCAGCAGGACAAGCATCGCGTTTTCGATCTGGTGCGCCTCCAGGGAGCGCCCGCCCACCGACGGATGCACCACGGCATGTCGGGGCAGCTGCGCACGCAGGATGGCGAGCTGGATTATCCGTATCAGGATGACCACCCGCAGCAGCTTCACACCGCCGGCGGTCGAGCCAATCCCTGCGCCCGTGACCATAGAGAGGATTAGCACCCACTTGGACTGGGCGTCGAGCGCTGCCATGTCCACCGTCGAGAACCCCGTGCCCGTCTGAGCGGTGAGGGCCTGAAGCAGCGCATCCGCCGGCCCGAGGCTGCCGAGGCACCACAGCAGCAGCGCAACCAGCACCACCGCTGCTGCGAGCGCCCGCAGCTCCGGGTCGTGCCAGAGCTGGCTGCTGCCATGGGCGTAAGCACGGTAGAAGAGCGGAAGGGGCAAGGCACCCAGAAAGGCCACCGCGAGGAGCGCAAACTGGGCCGGGCGCCCGACGCCAGCGAGGCTATCGGCGAGGCCGGAAAAGCCGCCGGTGGAGATGGCGCTCAGGGTGTGAATCAGGGCCGGGAAAAGCGGCATCCCCGCCATCCAAACGAGTCCGAGGCCGACCGCGGTCAGCAGCGCGTAGACCGCCAACACTCGGCGCGCATGGATGCGGGTGCCCTGCGCGAGGTCCTCCTCCTCTCCCGCGGCGTTGGCCAGACGACGCGTGTCGGCCGCCCGGCCGTACGCGAGGGCGAGCGACAGCACGACGATCCCGAGGCCGCCAAACCACTGCGTCCAACTGCGAGCAAAGAGAAAAGCAGGCGATGACAAGGCCGGGTCCGAGATCATCGTCAGCCCCGTGGTCGTAACCCCGGAGACAGCCTCGAACCAGGCGTCCAGCGGCGACAACCCCGCCGTCGTCAGCGGATAGGTCATGAGGGCCGCGGCCAGCACGAACGCGAGGGCCACGACAACCAGGGCCTCGTTGGCACGCAGCGGGCTCTCTATCGCCGGGATGCGCGCACACGCTCCGACCAGTAAGGCCGGCAGCACCGCTCCCAACAGCGAACGCAGGACCAGCTGCCAATCGCCGCTCGCCCCTGCGACTGCCGCGGGCACCGCTACCAGCACCGCCAAGACCAGTGCGAGCTGACCGAGGTGCCGACACACGACCCGCAGCCGCACCGGCTGCAGCAACGGCCGCACGTGCGGGTCGAGCGTCACGACAGGCGGCGCCCCACGCCGACCGACCTAAACTGAATCGGAAACCGTGGCCGGGGCTTCCGCCTCAACGAAACCCAGCCGGCCCGAGATGCGACTAGCGGCATCCACGACCAGCGCGGCCCACTCGTCCCGGCGTCGATGCCGCGGGGCGGAGACGGACAAGCCGGCGACGGCCTCCCCCTGCGCGTTGCGGACCAGCGCGCCGATACAGCCGACGCCCAGCTCCGCCTCCTCATCGTCATATGCAAAGCCCAGCTCCCGCGCCTTGCGGACTTCCTTCACCAATGTCTCTGCATCCTTGACGCTGTTTCGCGTGTACTGGGGCAACCCGGTACGCAGCGCATAGCCTCGCACCTCGGCGTCGCCTCCGATCCCCAGGAAGAGCTTACCCACCGCAGTGACGTGCAGGGGCGCGCGGCTCCCAACCACCTGCTCGACCCGCATCATGCGGCTCGAGGCCACGCGCTCCACGTACACCACCTCGTCGCGGTCGCGCAGGCTCAGGTTCACGGTCTCGCCCACCTGATCGCGTAGCCACTCCATGATGGGCGGTGCCTCTCGGCGCACGTCAAGCTGGGTCTCGACCTTGGCCGCGAGCTGCAGCAAGCGCACGCCAAGCTTGTACTTGCCGCTCCCTTGTCGCTCGACGTAACCATGAGCCATCAGCGACGTGAGGATGCGCGAGGCGGTGGATGGGTGCAGACCGGCATCGGCGGACAGCACCTTGAGACTCGCCATGCCGCCCTCGCGGGCGAGCGCATCGAGGAGTGCCGCCGCCCGATCGATCACCTGGATGGCTGTCTTCGTCATGGAGCGCCACATTTCACGATGTGCTGCGAATTGTAAATTGCGGCAGGCGCGCCCGGCGACTGAATTCTTAAGGCGATTGCCGGAAAATCATGTACCAGATTGCGCCGGATTTGCATTCGCCTGCAAGGAGCGCTGGCGGGAGCATCGCTTGCCTATGTGATTGCCGGCGCGACACGGAAGGCGGGCGAAAGGACCAGCAAGGGAAGCCACCTCTTGGTCGCGTACAAGGGGGTCCAGCAGGTCTACAGGCTCCCAATCAGCTGACCTCACAAGGTGCTTGCCAAGGCGGTACGTGATTTGGCAGAAATGAGCCTGAACACGGAATCTGATTGGAAATCTGGGATTCCTGAGGAGGTAATCTGATGGGTGTCCGGCTAACCTTTTGAAAGAACGCGATTTGCGCGTTCCTTGAGGGTTGGATCAAGTTTCTCCGTGATCCTCGCGTAATAATACAATCAGCTAGTTAGACGCGGAGCATCAAATAATTCTGAAAATGTACGGCTGAGTCCGGCGACCAGAATCCGCGTATCTGCGGCGTAAAAGCTGCCGTGATCCACGCAGGCCGGCCACGCCATGGGAGTCGAGCGGCTGGAATGCCGCGTAAGCTGCCCGTCGAATACGGGCAGGCGAAGGACAGCAACCGGCTGCTGCCGCTGGCTGCCCTTCCACCCCTCCGAGTCTGCCGGACGGTCGCTCCCGGCCATTGCTGCCGGTGGGGTCGCGAGA
This sequence comes from uncultured Gammaproteobacteria bacterium, assembly GCA_963824085.1. Taxonomy (GTDB): domain Bacteria; phylum Pseudomonadota; class Gammaproteobacteria; order Chromatiales; family Chromatiaceae; genus JARRNE01. The sequence goes on along the minus strand of CAWGNT010000022.1, from coordinate 169,539 downwards.
GAGCGGTAAGTTGCTCAGGCCGGGCAGGGGGTGTCGTAGGGCCGGCGGCCCCACCGCTAGACGCGCGAGACCGGATGCCCATCTGGGAAGGGGGTGCGTGTCCAAGACAGCGAATTGGCCGCGAAGCCAGGATCTCGAACGCCACAGAGGGTTTGGCTTTAGCGAGTTCGCATCAGTGGGTGATCTTTCGCCGTCATCCGATTTTTTACAGTCGGGGTTCTGGGCACGGGCCTCCCAGGGATAACAGGGCAGGCGCGGCAATTTATCCCCGCGAAATCCAGCGCCAGCGCCGCGACCCATGCGCGTTTACCCACGGCGGAGTCGGATCAGCGATCCAAGGGGACTTGTCGATGGGACCGCCTCAATCGGCGCTCGGGTGATAGAAGAGGTGTTCCCCAGGGGCGCTCACTGCGCGCGGCGACGACTAATCGCTCAAGTCGAAGGGCACGGTCTTACCGAGGGCTCGCGTCGGCCGGATCCGGCCAGGCCAGCAGGGTCCAGCCAAGCGCCGCCAGCTGTTGCCGGGCCAGCGGGGTCGCTCGGCCGCGAATGTACATCCGGTGCTCGCCGTCGTGGCCGGCCAATCGCTCGGCAAAGCCATGGAGCTGGGCATTCCAGGACGTGGCGTCGACTGGCGCCGGCACCACCAGGGTGTCCCCGCGTTGCGCGATCAGGGTGCCGTCGAGGAGAACACGCGCGAGCCCGCCCTCGACGGCGTGAATGCGCGCCAGCATCTCTGCGGACTCCACCACGAAACGGGCCTGCCCGGTGGATGTCACGGAGAGCGCGAGGGGCATGACGGCAGCACGGTCGGCGACCCCGGACATGGCATCGAGGGCCTTCACCAGCCGAGTTCGCAGCGTGGTGGTGAAAAAGGGGTGACGGAGCAGCCGATCGACGTCATCCGATGAAGCCCCAAGCCCGAGCAAGGTCTGCTCGTTGTAGACGCGCAGATCCCCGGGGGTGGTCTCCCACACCCAGTTCGAGGCGCTGCTGGTGACCGTGACGAGAGTGCTCGCAGGCGCCAGGGCCTTAAGCGCGGTTACCCCGAGCCCTCCCGAGAACGCGGCCCACGCCACCTCGTCGAGCCGCTGGGCCAGCACCGGGTTGTCCGTGTACGGATCGACGCCAACGCGCTTGGCGATCGCCCGGCGCTGCTCCGAGTAACCGAAGATGTCTGCCGCCGTGCGCCCCGCGAGCTTCGCGGCGAGTTCGGCACCGCCAGCCGGATCGGCGGCGGGTTTGAATTCGCTCAGGGGTGCGCCGGGCAGCCGGCTGCCGGGCCCTGAAAGCACCGCAGTAGGCTCGTCCGGCTGCGCCCGGTGGTCCTGGATGGTCTGGTAGCCGGTCTTGGCAGCGCGTCCCACGCGCGTGAAGAAGCGGCCCACGCCCTCCGGGATCCCTTGCAAGGTCCCCTCGGGGTCTTCTGCCAGATGTTGGAAGCTCTCTTTCAAGCGCTTTGAGGAATGTTCGAATCCACCCTGCGCCACGTCCTCGGTCTTGAGCTTCTCCAGCTCGGCGAGGGCGGCGATCTCCTGGATGCGGGTGAGCGCGAGGGCCGGGGAGGTGGCTTCAAATGGGCCAAAGTCAGACACGATGGTGAAGCGAGTCAGAAAGCCATCCGATGGAACCGCATCCACCACCCGGTGATGCGGTCCCGAGAGCGCCGCGGCAGGCAGGAGATCAGCGGCCCTGATCACGGGTGGCGGCTCATAGGGGGCGAGCTGGACGGCGCGCTCCCCCGGCGGGGCTTGCGGCGGCGCAGCGGCGGACGCGGGCGCGTCCGTCTGCGGGCCGGCAACCACGAGTGCGGTGACCAGCGGGAGGATTGGGAGCGACAGGAGAGACAGGTATCGGTGGCGCCTCATGGGGAAATCAAACGCAGGCGAGAAAGGGGCAGCACTGTAGCCCATTGCCGAGTCGGCCGCGAGACCCAGGCTCCACGCCGAGCGGATCACTGCGGGGCGTCAAGACAGACAACTCCAGTGCACCAAGACGCAAGGGCTGGGCCTGCAAACCGACCACGCGTACCGCAGCAATTCTAAATGATGCAGAAATCGGGGCGATCGGGTGGCGAGATCTGTGCGGCTGGAAACTGGGACGCGGGTACCGCATCAGGAGTGCAAAACAACCCCGACCGGCCTGTGCCGGGGTTGTGGGCTGGCCGACCCCATCGGAGACGGCGACGAGATCTTCGTCACCGAAGCCCTTTCTGCATGGTGATATGAGCGACCGTCTGTTGGTTGGCAGCCACAAGGGCCCCCCGGCTCACGCGGGTTGCGATGTGCCACGGCGTTTACCACCGCGGATCACGGTGGAAGGCGAGCGACGTGGTGCTCACAGAGGCGCGTATCGAAGCTGTAGGTAATCTCGCAGCCCGCCGCGCGATTGCTCAGGGCCAGCAGGTAGTCGGAGAAGTCCGCAGGCCCCTCCCGATAGGCATCCAAGGCCTGGAATGCGACCCCCTCGTTCTCGACCGCGAGCTCTGCGGTGATCAGGATTTGGTCCAGCACGCTTACTACCTCCGGCTTGCTGTAACCATAGGCGCGGCTCAGGACCCAGACCAACTCGCATAGGACGATGTGCGCCACGCGTCCCGGGGTGGTGGAGGTGCAGCTCGCCTCGATCAGTCGGGTGGCTTGCGCGGCCTGCTCCGGTTCGTCCTGGGTGATGTAGCGCACCAGGATGTTCGTGTCGAGGCCGATCACGGGCCCGTTCAGTCGCCTCCCCTGGCGATGGCCTCCGTCATCTCCTCGAGCGACACCGGCCGTTCCGGCCTAGGCAACATCCCCTTGAGCCGGGTGACGGACGTCGTTCGCGGCACCATCCGCACCACGTTGTTCTCCTCCAGGATGAACTCGACCCGGTCTCCCGCCGTCAGGTGCAGATGGTCCCGCAAGGCCTTCGGCAGGGTGATCTGGCCTTTGCTGGTGACGGTTGCTTGCATCGGGTGATCCTTACATCTAACGCTCTTCTTACCTCCGCTGAAGTGTAAGGCGGCAGTCCACTGCGGTCAAACCCTCCCCCGGAGTCGAAACGCAGTCCTCGGCCACCGCATGTCCCGGGCCAAGCACGAAGCCCCAATCCAGGCCCAAGCACGGGGGAATGCTTGGTGCCGATGCACCTGGTCGGGCCTTCTCCGTGCCAACTCCCCCCTCACCGCATCCTTGGAGCCACACCTCGTCGCGATCAGGTGCGATCCGATCGCCACACGGAGCGCTCGGGGCATGCAAGCCGTCGGACGCGAGATAGCGGGCGCATGGCTGGTTGCGCCCGCAAGCATGTCCTGGAGGGCAAAGGCATTCTCGTTTGTCGCCAAGCCCGGTCGATGATCATACGTTCGTCGATCAGGATCAGCGGGATCCGTGCGCGTTGGTCACGCGCGCTCCTCGTCTCTCCAGTTTCCTCCTCACTCCCGCGAGCCAGGCGTGACCGTGAGCTCGACCGGCCTACCCGCGCGCAGTACCCGAATCTGGACCGGCTGGCCAACCTTGAGGGCATTGAGCGCATAAGTGTAGTCGTAGATGTTCTCCACCGCCCGCCCCGCCACGGCGACGATGACGTCATGCGCCTGCACGCCGCCCTTCTCCGCGGGCCCCCCTTTTGCGACCCCGTTGATCAGCACCCCCTTGACGCCGCTCTCCGTATAGTCGGGAATGGTCCCCAGATAGGCGCGCAGATTGGCGCGGCTGGCGTCCGTCCTCGGCTTCTCCTGAGCGACGTAATCGGGCGCCTCCTCGCGCATGGCGAGCGAGCGGGTCATGAGCTCCATGAGGCGGGCGACTTTGACCAGACCGTCGTAGTTGAGCCGGTCCGCCGTATCGCGCGGGGTGTTGTAGTCCGCATGTGCCCCCGTGAACACCGTGAGGACCGGAACGCCCTGCAGATAGAAGGAGGTCGTGTCCGTAGGCAGGTAGCTGTCATCCTGAAGCCGAAGCGGCAGACCGATGGGGGCATTGCGTCGCTCCAACTCTCCCTTCCACAGGGAGCTGGAGCCCACTGCTTGGACGTAGAGCCGTTTGTCCAGCCTCCCCACCATGTCCATGTTGAGATAGGCAAGCACCGGGGGCGTCAGTCCCTTCTCGCCGTCCTTCCCACCGAAGGTCTTAACGAAGTGGGCCGACCCAAGACGGCCCAGCTCCTCGCCAGTCCAGGCGGCGAACAGGATGTCGTGCCTGAGGCTGAGCTTCCCCGCGGCCCTCTGCGCCGCAAGGTCCTGAGCTATCTCCAGCAGGGCGGCAACGCCTGACGCGTTGTCGTCCGCCCCGTAGTGGACCTTGCCCGCGTCCGCCTGCTCGTCGCGGGAGCTCAGATTCTCCCCATGCCCGATGTGGTCTACATGGGCACCTATCACGACCAGGGAGCTCCCCGGGCCGTTGCCCGCGTACAGGCGGCCGAGGACATTGCGGTCATGGGCCTTCTCGTGGATAAGCCGGATATCCGCGGAGAGGCGAAGGCCGGGCAAGGCGAATCCCGGTTGGGGCTCACCGGTGTCGAGTGCCTTCTGCGTGGCTGCCAGGTCCTTGCCGGCAGCGCCGAGCAGCTTGGAGGCCGCGTCATCCGTGACGGAGACGACCGGGAGGCTGCCGCCCCCCGCCCCTGCCTCGGACTTGAGCGGCACCAGCTGCTTCTCCACCTGGGAGGTGGGACCGCTCACCAGAATCAGCCCGCGCGCGCCCTTGTCGCGTGCCACCATGGCCTTGAAGCGGAGCTCCGCGTACTCATGGAGCTGCTGCCGCCGCTCCGGAGAGAGGTCCTCCGGCAGGAAGCGCAAGGCCAGGACCCACTTATCCTTCACGTCGAGACCCCTATAGCTGTCGTACGCCGGGAAGTCGCCCTCCGCGGGGGCGACCAGGCCGTAGCCCGCAAAGACGATTTTCGCCTGCTCGACCGGGCCGGTACCTGAGAAGGCCAATGGCCGCCAATCCTGGTCCAGGGTCAGCGCGGTCGCCCGCCCGTCCTGGAGGAGGCTCAGCCGGTTGCCGTCGGCGAGGCTGACGCCCGCGCTGAAGGCGTAGCTTTGGAACCAGCCACCCATGTCCCCGGCGGGATGCAGGCCGACAGCAGCCATGGCTTTGGCCACGTAGTCGGTTGCCAGTCGTGCCCCTGCGGTACCCGTGAGGCGACCGTCCATGCGCTCCGACGCGAGCGTGGAGACGTGCAGACGTAGGTCTTTGGCGGTGATGCCTGGGTTGGTCCGAGCGAATGGATCTGCACGGGCAGCGCCGGCCCCGGGTGGCGGTCCGGATGCCGCGGCGGCGAGCGCGAGCAGCCTGCGCGCGGCCGCGTCGTTCCAGTCCGCGATGAAGATCTGGGGCTTCTTGTCCGCGGTACGGCTGCTGGCCCAGGCCAAGCGCCTACCGTCGGGGCTGAACACGGGCAGCCCGTCGAAGCCCGGACTCTCGGTCACCCGCACCGGCTGGTGCCGGCCCGCGGTGTCCACCAAGTAGAGCTCGAAGTTTCCGAAGCCCTGCGCATTGCTGGCGAAGATGATGTAATCGCCCGAGGGATGGAAGTAAGGCGCCCAGGACATGATCCCGCTGCGGGTAACCTGGTGCTTGTCCGAGCCGTCGGGACGCATGGTCCAAATCTCGGCGATAACCCCATTCTCGGCGAAGCGCCGCCAGACGATGCGACTGCCGTCGGCGCTGAAGAAGGGGCCGCCGTCGTAGCCGGGGGTATCGGTCAGGCGGCGGACATTCGTCCCGTCCGCGTCCATGAGATAGATGTCCATGAAGAGTGACGGGTCCTTCCCCAAGACCTTCTGCTCGTCGGGGGTCAGTGTCCCTTGTTCGTATGCGCGGCGGTTGGAGGCGAAGACGATGGTCTTCCCGTCAGGCGACCAGGAGCCTTCGGCATCGTAGCCGGGGACATCGGTCAGCTTGCGGAGGATGTGTCCCTGGGTGTCGGCCTCGTAGATGTCGTAATGCTCGTCAAATGACCAGGAGTAACGACTTCCCTGCCCTGCCGCGCGCTTCGCCAACTCCTCCTGCTGCTTCTTGACGGCATCAGGGTCCTCATGAGTGGAGGCGAAGAGAACCTTCTGGCCAGATGGGTGAATCCAAGCGCATGTGGTCTTGCCGGTTCCGGTGGAGATCCGCCGGGTATCGCCCGTGTCCAGGTCCATCAGATAGATCTGGTAAAAGGGATTGTCTGTCTGCCGCTCGCTCTGGAAGATCATCTTCGAGCCGTCGGCGCTGAAGTATCCCTCCCCGGAGCGCAGTCCTTCGAAGATGAGCTGCCGTGCATGGGAAAGCAGCTTGGCCTCATGGCCGGGTTCCTTCGTAACCTCGTCCGCCAGGGCTGGCCGGGCGGCGACAATGGACAACAGGATCAGGGGGACGAGAGGTGCGTATTTGCTGTTTCGCATGTCTTCAGCTCTTCCTCGCATTTCCTTACTGGTGATTACTCCTCGCAGCGGGACTTGGACAGACGCCATGTTGCGGTCCAGCCAATCTGACCGCAAAGGTTCGGTGTCGTTTCCCGCTGTCTCAGGGGCCCGTTCGGAGATGCCCTCCTGCTGCGTAACGGCAGCTACCTTGCCGATCATCCGAGGCGAGGCTAGCATGCCCGCCAAATCCCCATCGACCATTGCCCCGCTCCGCCCGTATCCGCCTGCCCGCCCCGATCCAGGGTGACGAGTCACACATGCCCCTTATCGACACGCGAGCCGATCCCGCCATCTCCGAAGCCCTGGCGCTGCTAGGTAAGGAACGCGTCCTCCTTGTCGCACACGATGCGAGCTTCCCGGCGGTAGGGGGCGAGGACAGTGGACGCGGCACTCCTTACGGCGCTGGCGGCGAGGCATTTGCCCGCTTTGCGCGTGCTCTGGGATTCACCGGCCTGCAGCTCGGCCCCCAGGGCCAAACATCTCCCGTCAATGCGTCCCCGTATGACGGCACCCTGTTCTCCCGGAATCTCCTCTCCTTGGACCTCGCGGGGATGGTCCGTGACGGTCTGCTGAGCCGACGGACGTGGGAGGACATCCTCGCTGGCAACCCTCGTGCCGACGGCAGCCGGGTCGCCTATGCATACGCCCTGCAGGCGTACGCGCGCGCCGTTGAAGAGATGCACGGGCGCTTTGCAGCGGGCGCCCCCGTACTAGATGCCGCTGCGGGCGGCTCCGCCCCGGCAGGGGATGATCAGAGCCGCGCTGCGAGCCGGCGCAGACTCCTCGCCCCCTTTTGGCACGACAACGTCTGGCTGCGCGACGATGCCCTGTACGAGGCATTGTGCCTGGAGCACGGCCGGCTGCCCTGGCGGCAATGGCCGACCCGCGGCGAGGCCGCCTACGACCAAGCGCTCTGCGCCCCGCCGCCGGTAGCAGAGTCGGCTTGTGCGGCCCGTCGCCGAATGCTGGAGACGAAATACGCCCAAGTCCTGGAGCGCTACGCTTTTGTCCAGTGGCTGTTGCTGCAGCAGCATCAGAACTTCCGCGAGCGTATGCAGGGACTGGGGCTGAAAATCTATGGGGACGTACAGGTAGGATTCTCCCTGCGCGACGCGTGGAGCCGCCGCTCCCTGCTGCTCGAAGGCTACCTCCTCGGCGCCCCCCCGAGCCGCACCAACGTCGACGGCCAACCTTGGAGCTACCAGGTGCTCGACCCGGCGCAGTATGTCGCTGGGGACGGCCGCCCCGGCCCGGTGCTCGCCTTCATCACCGAGCGCCTGGGCAAGATGCTTTCCGAGTTCGACGGGCTGCGCCTGGACCATCCCCACGGGCTGGTCTGCCCTTGGGTCTACCGGGCCGACGACCCGAATCCCTATCACGCGGTCCAAAACGGCACCCGGTTGTTCTCCGCGCCGGACTTGCCGGACCATCCGACGCTCGCCCAATACGCGATCGTGCACCGGGACCAGCTCAACCGGGACCGGCTCCGCTACGCCGACGACTGGGTGCGCGACCTCACGCCCGCGCAGGAAGACCGCTACGCTCTGCTCATGGACGCCCTCATGGAGCAGGTGCGCGCCCACGGCCTGCAACGGGAGGACATCCTGTGTGAGGTGCTCTCGACCGAGCCCCTGCCGCTCAACCGGGTGCGGCGGCGCCATGACCTGGGACGGTTCCGCGTCACCCAGAAGGCGGACCTGGAGAACCCCTACGACGTCTACCGCAGCGAGAACGCGCAGCCCGAGGACTGGGTCATGGTGGGTAATCACGACACGCCGTCCATCTGGCGCCTGTCCCGGGCCTGGGCCGGACAAGAGGCGGGGCGCAGTCAGGCCGAATACCTGGCCCAGCGACTCGGACTCGCCGACCCTGGCGCGTTGGCCGCCGACCACCGCCGGCTCGCCCACGCGAAGGTTGCAGACTTATTCCTGAGTCATGCCCGGAACCTTATGGTGTCCTTTGCCGATTTGCTCGGGCTGGAGGAGACCTACAACACGCCAGGGACGGTAAACGGGAACAACTGGACCCTCCGCGTTCCCCCGGACTTCGCCCGTCGCTATGATCGAATGCGCCAGGAGGGCAGCGCCCTCAACATCCAGGCCGCGCTGGCCCTGGCGTTGCGAGCCCGACCCGACATCTCCCGACCGGACCTGATCGCCCGCCTGGAGGAACGGGCCGGTTGGAGAATCGCCTGAAGCGGCAAGGTGACACGCGCCGATTCCGGGTACGCACCCTTATTGCGCATCAACGCGCGAGGCGCACGCACCGACCTTTGACAAGGACGACGTCACTGTAGGCGGAACAAATTAATGCGTCCAGCAAGCCTGAACCCCGGCTCAGAGCCGCGCACAATCTGAATTCGAAGATCGCCAGTGCGCGAGGCTGCGACTCTAAACTCGAAGGCCTACACCTTTTGCTGCAGACGGGGCAAATCGATGCGAAGCAGGCGGCGAGTCTCTATGCGCAATACCTGACGGAGGTCTCACACGTCTGAGTGAGTCACTCAGCGCGCGGAATGCCTTATCGCGAGCCGGGGTTCGCGGTGCATGGGCAGTGGCGGTCGGCCGTAGGGTCTTGTTTTCCCCACCGCGTACAGCGCCCGTCCCAGCCGGCATCTTGAGGTCAGGTGATCCGGGTCAAAGGAGGTTCCGGCTACCGGGCCTATGGTCATTGGTGGAAAGGGACGTACCCGCCATGTGAGTCGGCGGGCACACCAGCAGCTCGCCATCAGACCGGGAGACAAAGCCGTGAGACCACCGCAAGCACGCCGCCAGATCGATGATGTCGTGGACGGCCCGGTATTGCCCGTTGCCAAGCGCGGCAAGGAGCTCCTGAGCGACCCGATGCTCAACAAAGGCAGCGGGTTCCCCGACAGCGAGCGGGACGCCTTTGGCATCCGCGGCCTGGTGCCCCCGCAGGTCGTGAGCATCGACGACCAAGTGACGCGGGTCATGGGGAACTTCCATCGGCAGGACAGCGACCTGCAGCGCTACGATCACCTGGAGGCCCTGCACGACCGCAACGAGACGCTCTACTACCGGGTCCTTCTCACCCACATTCGCGAGCTCGCACCCATCATTTACACCCCTGTCGTGGGCAAGGCGTGCAGCCAATTCGGCCACATCTACCGGCGCGCTCGGGGCATGTACTTCAGCGCCGCCGAGGTGCCTTCCTTCCAGGACATGGTCCAGAATTGGCCTGAGAACGAGGTGGATATCGTGGTGGTCACGGACGGCAGCCGCATCCTCGGCCTCGGGGACCTCGGAGCCAACGGCATGGGTATCCCCATCGGCAAGCTCTCCCTGTACGTGGTGGGCGGCGGCATCCAACCCGACCGCACCCTGCCGGTCATGCTGGACCTGGGAACCGACAACACCGCTCTGCGTGGAGACCCTTTGTACCTAGGCGAGCGCATCCCCCGCCTCAAGGGCGAGGCCTTCTACGCGGCGGCGGGTGCCTTCGTCCGCGCGGTGCACGCCCGTTGGCCAGGTGCCCTGATCCAGTTCGAGGACTTCTCCCACGATCACGCCTTCGCGCTGCTCGCGCGCTACCGAAACGATGTCCTCTGCTTCAACGATGACATCCAAGGCACGGGTGCCGCCGCCTTGGCAGGCATTCTGAGCGCCCTGCGGATTACCGGTCAGACGCTCTCCGAGCAACGCGTGGTCATCCTTGGGGCCGGCGCTGCCGCCCGCGGCATCGCCGACGCCATCATTACCGGAATGACAGCGCAAGGACTCCTGAGCCCGGAGCAGGCACTCGAGCACATCTGGATGGTGGACAGCAAGGGCCTGGTCACCCGGGAACGCCTTGCGACTCTGGCCGAGCACAAGCGCCCTTTCGCTCGCGACGAGCCACCCCTCACCAAGCTTGGGGAGGTCGTCCGCCATGTCCGCCCGACGATCTTGATCGGCGTATGCGGGCAGCCCGGCGCGTTCACGGAGGACGCCTTGCGCACGATGCATCACTACTGCGCGCAGCCCATCATCTTTCCCCTCTCCAACCCTACCGCCAACGCCGAGTGCACAGCTGCACAGGCGTACGAGTGGACCGCGGGAGCGGCCATCTTCGCCAGCGGCAGCCCATTCCAGCCGGTGGCCCGCGGTGGGCGCCTGTTCGTTCCCGGCCAGTGCAACAACATGTATATTTTTCCTGGGGTCGGCCTGGGAGCGGTGAGCTGTCGTGCGCGTCACGTGACGGATGCCATGTTTTACGCCGCGGCGCGCACCCTGGCGGATCAGGTCGGGGAGGACAGCCTGAGCGTGGGGAGCGTATATCCGGACCTCACCCTGATCCGGGAGATCTCCACCCGCATCGGCATGGCGGTATGCGAGGTGGCCTTCGAACAGGGTCTGGCGGGCATCGAGCGCCCCGACGATCTGGAGGACTTCATCCGCGAGCGGATGTACCACCCTCATTACGTGCCCTACGAGCCGGTTTGAGAAGCCGCGGGCTCCACTAAGACGACAACCCGTCGTGCACCTTTGGCTCGGAGAGTCTCCCGTGCGGCTCGAGGCAGCATCAGCGCTCTGACGCAGCCTACACTCGACGGCGCCAATCGCAGCGCCGTTATAGCGCGCCGATTTGTTCATGACTTTTCGAGCGCTTTCTCTCAACGGTGCCTCCTCAGTTGGTGCGTAAAGGAAGCCACGGCAAGTTGAGGTAATATCCTCTCCACGCGCCAAACGCGCCCGCAAGAAGGTGTCGATGGGGATCGCATTAAAGGAAAGATTAGCTGGGAGCCGACTCATGGCTGCGGCGACCCGCCGCTGGTTTTGGCTCTCGCTCCTGCTGCTAGCGGTTGTCCTTCCCCGAGCCGGACAGACACAGACGCTGGATGCTTCTCAGTCGGAAACCGGGGAGGCGATTGCCCGTGTCCAGGTTCTCGAGGGCCGTATCTCCACGGGCGCCCTGCAACCTTATCGCGTCACCGGCCTGAAGCAGGGACAGATCCTTTACGTCCACGCCAAGACCACCTCCGGCAACCTTGACCCCTTGGTCGCTCTCCTCAAGCCCGAACGTCAACCTCGAAGAGCTCGCAAGGGAGCCGCTGGGGAAGTTGATCAAGACCTTATCCCGCGAGCATGACCCCATTGCAGTCACTCGTGAAATCCTGCACCGATACGCGCTGGCGGGAAACGACGACTACGAAGGGCATTACTCCGCCGCCTTTAGCGTGGAGATCCCGGCGGATGGGGACTATTGGCTGGTCATTGGCAGTTCCCTGGTCCGCACGTCCGTCGGCACCTTTCGGCTTGTCGGTCGGCATCGAGGAACCTGACGTTCTTTCTGGTCGCCCGGAGAGTAGCGGTCCGGCGTTCGTCTTTGCCGACAAAGACATCGGCCTCCAGGAACGGGGGATCGTTCTTGTCACCGGTGAGCTGACATCAGATCACGCACTCCGGTTCTACCACCTGGCAGATCTACCCGCGCATCAAACCTTCTATGCCTATGCGGAGGCGATGACCGGCGAGCTCAAGCCGGTCCTCACCCTCTATGACTACAGCGATAAGCCAGTGGCCTACGCGAACTTTGCAGCGACCGACTCCCAAGCGGCGCTCGAGTATCGGCTACCGCAGAAGGCCGAAGGCTACCGGCTCCTAATCTCCAGCCAGGGTCCTGCCGACAAGGCAACGGCCGGCAATTTCCGGCTTCTGATGGGCCTCAACGCCCCCGAGGTGCTTGCGGGGCGAAGGGACGTCCGACGGGTCGGGAGCTGCTCCGGGAGCCGATCCCCGTGCGCATTGGCTTCAAGCTGCAGCAGATCACCGGTGTGGATCAGAAGGCGGAGAACTTCGGCGTCGTCGGTACACTCGTGATGCACTGGCGCGACCCTGCCCTTGCTTTCGATCCCGAGACGGCGCAGGACCGATTCAAGGTCTTTACGGGCGATGCATTCAGCGCCGAGATGAGTCGGCGGGGGCAGCTCTGGCCGCAATACACGGTGGTCAACCAGCAGGGCAACCGCTGGGTGCAGAATCGCGTCGTAGTGATTCGGCCTGATGGCGAGACGGCCTATCTCGAGCGGTTTTCCACAACGCTCCAGGCCCCGGACTTCGACTTTCGGGACTTCCCTTTCGATGCGCAGAGGTTCTTTCTTCGGATCGACCTGCTGACGCCTCAGTGGATGTATCTGCTGCGTGATATCGAGGACTACAGCGAGGTCGGCAAAAAGCTCGGCGAAGAGGAATGGATCGTCACGGATTACGACACGAGCTTTTCCGAGGGGGATATCCTGAAGCGCCCGGTCTCGCGGTTTACCTTCGAGTTCCACGCCAAGCGGCACTTGGCGTACTACTTCTTCCGCATCCTGCTGCCGCTCGCCATCATCATTGCTGTCTCTTGGATCTTGTTCTTTCTCAAAGACTACGCGAAGCGGGTGGATGCCGCCGGTGCCAATCTCCTGCTCTTCATCGCCTTCAATTTCACGATCTCCAGCGACCTCCCGCGTCTGGGCTATCTGACCTTTCTCGACACGCTCTTGATCAGTGCCTTCCTGGTCACCGCAGTCGTCCTCATCCTGTCGGTCTATCTGCGGCGCCAGGACATGAAGGGCCGGAAGGCCTTCGTGGCGAAGGTCGATCGCTATGTGATCACCTTCTATCCATTGGCCTATGTCGGGACGATTGCCGCCGTAGCCTTCCTTTTCCGCTGAATACGGCGCAGGAGGTCTGGCAGCTGACACAGTTACCGGATCGAGTGCATCGCACCCCTAGAGGAGGTGAAGCATGCAAGAGAAAGCGCGCTGGCTCTTGGGATCGGTCCTTCTGATCGCGCTCCTCGCCGGAACAGTGGTGTATTTCCAGCGCGACGAATAGACGGCCGGAACGCAAGAGTCGCCTTCGCAGAAGGTCCATTCTGAGGCGAATGCCCGAAGCTGCAGCCAAGGCCGAAGGTATCGATGAGTCGGCGGATACGCCTGCCGAGGAGCCTCTCCTCGATCTGGTGCGCACTCCGTGGGTGGGAGACCTGGACGGAATGCTGGAACGGCGGCTGATCCGGGTGCTGATCGTCCCGTCGCGGACCATGTACTTCCTCGAGCAGGGCACACCGCGCGGGATCGTCGCCGAGTTCCAGCGTGCCTTCGAGAGCTTCATCAACAAGCGATTCCCGCCGCAGGCGAAGCACCTCAAGACCAGCGTCGCCGTAGTGCCGACTCACCGCGATGACCTGGTGCCGGCGTTGCTCGAGGGACGCGGGGACATCGCCGCAGCCAACCTGACCATCACTCCAGCTCGGGAGGCGCAGATCGATTTCTCGGAGCCGACGAGCAAAGAGGTCAACGAGATCATCGTCACCGGACCTCTTCGCCAGCGCTCGCCGCCTTGGCGGACCTGGCTGGAAAGGAGGTTATGGCACGCCGATCATCAAGCTACTGGGAGCACTTGCAGCGGCTCAACGAGCGCTTTCGGGCGGAAGGCAAAGAGCCGGTCAGTCTCGTGCCCGCGCCGGAAGCGCTTCAGGACGAGGACCTGATGGAGATGGTCAATGCCGGACTCCTGGAGGCCATCGTCGTCGACGACTACAAGGTCGAGCTGTGGGCGCAGATCCTTCCCGAGATCAGGCTGCACCCGGAAATCGTTATCAACTCGGGCGGGCAATTTGCTTGGATGATGCGCAAGGGAAGCCCCCTCCTCGAGAAGGCGATCAACGCCTTCATCGAGAACCACAGGGCAGGGACTACCTTCGGCAATACCGTGATCAAGCGGTATCTCGGGAGCACCGCGTTCGTGAAGCGGGCGACGGCGCCCGAGGATGTGGCGAAGTTTGACCGGCTCGCGGCGCTGTTTCGAGAATACGGCGCTCAGTACGATCTGGACCCTCTGCTTCTGATGGCCCAGGGCTACCAGGAATCCCGCCTGGACCAGCCGACACGCAGCCCTGCCGGCGCTGTCGGCATCATGCAGGTGCTGCCCTCCACCGGCAAAGAGCTGGATGTCGGCGATGTCCGCGAGCTAGCGGCGAACATCCACGCCGGCGCGAAATACATTCGCCGCCTCATCGACACCTATTTCGCCGAGGACGCTGCAGATGACCCTCAACAAGACCCTGTTCGCCTTTGCTGCCTACAACATGGGACCGAGCCGGATTGTTCGCTTGCGGAGCGAAACGCAGAAACGGGGACTCGATCCGAACGTCTGGTTCGGTAACGTCGAGTTGCTGGTCGCTGAGAAGGTGGGTGCCGAGCCGGTGACCTATGTCTCCAACATCTTCGGCATTATGTAGCAACTGCACATGATCCACCCGAGCCAGGTCGGGCAAGTGTGGCAACTTCTTGAAAAGTCTGCGGCTGCTGGGAGCAGCTTAGACGGCAGCAGCACGGGTAAGCCATTGATCAAAAAGGCGTGTGCAACTGCTACATAATGCCGAACATCTTCAAATACTACGTTGGATATAGGCTTCTGGAACGGCATCGCGAGGGACGGCAAGCGGCGAAACAGCGATTCGAGGACAGCAGGCAGTGAGTGCGCCGGGCGAAATCGCTCAGAGGACTTTCGGTTTCGCCATTGTTGCTTCTAACAGCATTTCGCCGTGAACTTCCAAGATTCGTCGACCTCGCCACCGCCCATCCTTCCCACGATGCGGCACTGTCCCACAGTTGACGGAAGGGCCCGGAATCGACACCTAAGCGGTCCCCAATCCGAACCGACTGGCGGCCGCATTCCGCTAAGATATGACGCACCACGATGCGAAGTTTTCGGTTTCGCTAAGGTAGACAACGATCGATCTGTCGGGGGTTTGTACTGATGAAAAACTACATTCCGGTGGTCATTGGTTTGTGCAGTGGACTCCTGCTGACGAACGCGGTGGCTGGCGACAGCAACGTTAAGTCGGCGATCGGCAGCGCGGTTGGAGGTGCTGCTGGAGCAGCCGTCGGGAAAAGTGTCGGTGGAAGCACCGGCGAGGTCATCGGCGGCGCTGTGGGTGGCGCTACGGGAGCGGCTGTCACTACCAAGAAGAAAGGAAAGACCGGGGCCGTCGTTGGTGGGGCCGTAGGCGGTGCGGCTGGTGCCAAAGCAGGTGGTGTTGGTGGTGCCGCGCTGGGGGCTGGCGCCGGTGGTGCGTTGGGACGCCAAATCGGTAAGTAGACGACGTCTCGTTCGATACCCTGACAATGTTCGGCTTCAGCGTCGAGCCACCACTGGAGCCACCCGGGGCGGGTGGGCTGGTTGCGCCCACTCGGGGATTCTAGGGGCTGGAGGAGCGTCCCGAGACACGCAGCCGACCCATAGCGGCCAGGAGCAGGCAAAAACGAGTGACCGCTGAACTGCGGTCAGCCGACAGCGGAAGGTACTTGTTACTACCTTGCGGAAGGCGGCGCGAAAACAATTGGGCGGTGCAAAAGATAGAATAATTGCGCGGAAGAGCGCCGGGAGCAGGAACAGCGCGCCGCCAATGATGGTCGTCATGGCCGCTGCTCCGCGATTCCTGCCCCGGTTATCCGCGGCCTAACAGTTATAGATTCCGACTGCGCAGCGTCGCACCGTGCGCCGCCCTACGCCAGCGATACTGACCGGGGTGAGGGGGCGGCCGACGATGGCCTGCGCTTCCGAGACGAGCCCGTGTGAGCCCGATCCCGACAGCTGGCCCGCAAGTTCCGCCACCCCGAAAACAACGATCAATGCGAACAGGACCTTGGAAGTCTTCGAAATGCTCATTGCTGTTCTCCCATCATGAAGTTCTTGGGAAATTCTCTCACTTTCTTCCGCAGCTCCTCCGGCTCGACCTTCGTGGCCCCCGTCGGGTTGCTGAACTTGAAAGTGTCGTTGGCAAGCGTCCCTCCCGCTCGCCAGTTCCGGACCTGGATTGTGTACTCTGGCGAGAGCTTCACGCCCTTGGCAGATATGACGTAGCGGCAGGGATAGGGATGTTCGCCCTGAGCGATCCAGATCTGCCAGTCGACTTGCTCGGTCCGGAAGGCAAAAGTGTCGCATTCTACTCCGCCAACAACACCGCTTCCGAGGTCCTTAACATCCTGCACCTCGCTCATCAGCGCGTCATAGGGGTTCGACATGAGAAGATCGGCGGCCGGAAGCGGTCGACCATATTTATCGCGCAGAGTATCCACCAAGTGATCAATCGTGCCAGGCTCTTCAACCTGCGTATAGAGATTCGCGTTCTTGCCTAACAATGTCAGCGTCTTGCCGTCAAAGATCATCTCGAGATTGACGAAGCCGCCTGCCCGCGTGGCGCGAATCTTGTTCGGCCGATCGAGTGTCACGGTGCCCGAAGAGGCGAGGCCAAGCTTCTGATCCTCTTTGGTCACCACCTGTAAGGTAGCGTCATAATCGAACGAGATCACATCTTGCGATGCGAGATAATCCGACATCTTCTTAAGGGATGCTTTTGCGAAATCCGCATCGGCAATGGCTCCAGACGGAGTGGTCGCTACGACTGCGAGCGTCGTCACCGAAATGGCCAGAGTTCGCCGAGCAGTTTGGTGGGCGTCTTTAAGCATGAGAGATCTCTCCTGAAAGTCACATTCATACTAGGCACGGTGATATTGGACCGTTCATGTTTGCTCTGTAAGCATTGAGCCTTCCCTCCCGGTTTGCGTTATCCCATTTTGAACCTGAACTCTTGGCGCCACCAACGTTCCCTATAAGTTCAAGTCTGACTTATTCGGATGCATTGTTGGAATAGCTCGCCTTCTCGGTGGCCTTGCCGCGATTCCATTGGCTTGGAGAAGTAGATGACACCACCCCGCTGTCGCGGCGGCAATCCCGGTGGGTGTTGACAACGAATGTGCTAGATCCCGACCGCCGGGATACCCCAGATCGCGGCCTGGGCGGCGCGAAACACCAGCATCTCCCGCTCGATGGTGTCCGAAGGCGACAAATCTCCACACAAGCCCCAACGGCACTGGCGAAGCGCAGGGTGGGGGCTGTTGCCGACACCGCGGATAACCCTTGAGCGCGCTCGCGCAGCCGGCAAACAGCAGACCCGGGGCATCGACGGCTGATGGAGGTGTCTGGCGGTCGCGTGTCTGGGCAGTGGCGAGGTGCCCAGGCGATGCGCGCCGCCTCCTTGCGCTTGCATGATCATGGCTTCTCTCGTGGATCTGGCGGGGCGCCTCGGATCAACAGCCGCCCGCCGGTTGGCTGTTCGACCCCTATGGCTTGGTGATGGAAACCGCCAGCGCCTCGGTGAAGGTCACGTCAACCGTGTCCCCGTCCTTGAGCTCCTTGAGGTAGTGCTCAAGGTCGGGCCGGTCCATGGACACCTCCCGCCAACGGCCATCGGCGTCACGGAAGGAGATCGCCTTCTTGTAGGGATCGACCGAGAGAATCTTGACGGTCGTGCGCGTCTGGCGGCCGACCGCGCCCGCCGGCTTGGCGCCGGGCGCAGCACGAACCGTGGCGGTTTCGGACCCGGATTTTGGCGCTGTGCCCGGGACGACGACGTCGACCGCTATGGCCTTGTAGTAGCTGACATTGACCTGATCGCCCTTCTTGACCTGCCCGAGGTTCTTCACCTCAGGCCCGGCCTGGACGGTCACCATGCGGCCTTCGGGCCCCTTGAGCGTGACCAGGCGGCTCGCCATGTCGACGTCCTCCACCGTCGCGGTCATCTCCACCAGCACGCCCTGCCCAAGGGCCGAGGGCGCGGTCTCCATCTGGCTCTTCGGGCGCAGGCTGGAGTATTCCCCGGTGGCTTCCCCGGCGGCCAGCACCGGCATTGCGACAGCGAATGCCAGGCAGATCATCAGCGGTTTGAAGCTAGTCATCGTCGTGTTTCTCCTCAGTGCTCGTTGAGTGTCCGAATGGACCAGACGGGGTTGCGGCAGCAAACTAGGGCGGTTGTACCGATCGCGTAGGGGGGGGCGGTCCTCTCCTCCCTACGCCCGGGAGAAAGCCGCGAATTCCTCCGAGTGGGTGTCCGATCAGGTCTCAATCGAGAATTGGATAAACGGTGTCGACCTTGGTTCCGATCTCGGCACCGTTTTCAGCGTCTCTCGCCAATGCCCCGAGGCCAACTTGTCCCCCGCCGTGCACGGCCGCCTTGAAGGCGGTCTTCGGATTGCCGTGTGCGACGCCGGCGATGGGGTTGCTGCTTCACTAGCATTTCAGCCCGGAATTGGCAAGGCGACCTACGTCGTAGTCCCCCGTCGGGGACATAGATCGAGAGTGCCAGGCGGTACTGCCAGGAACCCTCCTTCCAGCCAAGCACGACCGGGATGAGGGGGAGGTCACCGAACCCTTCCTCGGTGTCGCGCACCCGTCACTCCCCGATCACGGTTCCAATCTCCGCCTTCACCGTCTATGTGTAGCTTCGCACCTGGTTTTCGGGATTTTTTGCCGGAACGACGACGTTGATCCGAGCCTGTCCATCATCCCGGCACGGAGTGCCGGGCTCCAGCCCCCATGGATAGGGTGGAAAGTGTTCCGGCTGAGTTTCAGGACTATACCGTTCTCATCCGAGTTTTTCGTTTTTCGGGGCCGGGTTGCACCCGCCGGGGGACGGCGTGTACATCCCTGTAACCTTGGCAGCAGCTTCCTTGCTGCCGACACCCCCGGCAGGTGCAACCCGGCCCCTACGGCGGCGAAGCGAAAAGTGAGGTGAGCTGTGTATAAAACGGAGCTCGATGCGCGATTTAGGCGAGCGCTGGCTAATGTGGTTTGGTTAAGAGGTCGGCACCTCTGCTGCCCGAGCCTTGAGCCGCTTTACGCAGTCCAGGATCTCCGGTACCGCCGATCGAATGCCATTTAGGACGTCGACGATCGCAGATGCATCCGGGTATTCGTGACTCACCGCATTGCGCAGACTCCGCTGGCGCTCCCAGTCGTCGCGGTTCGTCGCAACGCCCTGTTTCTGCATCAGGGCGAAGAGCTCAAGAAAGCCCTCCTCAGCCTTCGGCTCCAGCTGGGCGCGGCCCAGGGCACGCATGGCGGGAAACAGCAGGTCTTGGCATCGAGCGTAGCGAATCGCATAGGCATCCAGGCGCTCTCGGACGGCCTCCGACAGGCCAATGAAAGCAGGGGGCGAAAGGGGGAACAGGGCGGCGACACCATCGTGCGTCGACGCAAGACGCTCCGCTGCGTCAGTCAAGGCTGCGAGGGCTTCGGCGAGAACGTCGATGCGCCGGCTCACAGGCGGCAGCCCTCGTCCCGGGCTTGGCACATAAAGGCAGTGGTGTGCCCCGCGTTGATCACCAAGTCCACCGGCTGCCGCAGCTGTCGCTGCAGGTCGCGTTGAATCGCATGCCGAGCGAGAAATAGATTCTCATCGCGCACAGCCTCCGGCTCGATGTACAAGTCGATGTCACCGCCGCGGGAGTTGTCGTCTAGCCGGGAGCCGAATAGCCAGATGCCGGAATTCCGTCCGAAGCGTCCTTCCACAACGGACCGGATGATGGCGATGTCAGCGGTAGAGAGACGCATGACGACGATGTTGCGCTTGTGGTTTCCCACCAATGATAGCGAAAGGAGCAAGACGGCGATGCCCAACTCAGGGATGGCTGTCTTTCAATCCACCTCCGCGGCGCTTGATCCGCCCATTGCGCAGCCCAAAAAGCCTGGCAAGTGGTAGGGGCGTCCCCCTCCTCTGTCCGGAGCGCCTCTCAATCACGAGCCAAGCGAGCGTCGGAGCAGATATGGGCCGCACGCTCGGTGTAGCCGTGTGGCACCACTGCCCAGTTTCTCGGTGGCCGCCGCGCAAAGCCATGCTCCTCAAGAGCGTGCTGACCGGCCATGAACGCAGACGCCGCAAGGGTTCTGGACACCTGCCAGCTTCCGAGGGGTCGAGGGATTCCCGCCCAGGGCGCGGGGTCTCGCCGGACCCTCGCTCAATCCAAGTCGCTCCAAGGCGACACCTAAAATAACCCAAAAAACTCATATCGCTGCAGAATACTCCTCAGAATCTGTCACTATCTAGCGACGGTTTTGGCTCTGTCTCATCGACCGTGCGACGAACCCCCGTAGGGTTGAAACTGCAATGGTTCAGCCAGTTAGACCAGGTGGTGCGGAAAGTGCTGACACTCTCAGCACGTGAGCGCGGGTAGCGGGCGCTGCGGCGACGGCAAAGTATCAGCGGCGCGATCTGCAATAGGCGCGCTTGAGCAGCGAGAGGGCCCGCGAGGGCGCCTCGCACGGAACAGGGCAACAACACGATGAAATGTCTAACCATGGCCACCCCTTCTGGTGTTGCACTGATCACAGGCTTGGCGTTGGCGTGGCCAAGCGGCACGTGCGTAGCGTCCTGTACCGCCCAACCTCCGAAACCGACCTTTGTGGCGGAGGGGCACGCACGGCGATCCGCTAACGTCATCCTGAGCGAGATCGACCCAGACGGCATGCGCTCACCCCTCCCCTATCGGACCCGCGACACCGAGGCAATGCCGTTCGTGTCGGCCAAACGGCGCGTCGCCGGGCCGTTCAAACCGGCTAGCGCTAACGTGTTCGTGAATCTCCGCGGAGACCATGTCAAGGTCTACCGCGTGCGGATGGGCTATGGGGTAGTCTATGCGGATTTGCCGAACGCTAGCCCCTTCCCCAGCCTGAACATGGACGTCATGCAATCACGGGGTCACACCAGCCGATCGCCGAGTGCAGTGCCCGCCGTGGCGCCCCCAGGGACAGCCAGCACGCCGGCTGCCTCTGGCGTGGTCACAAGAACAACGCAAGAGTAGACCACCCGGGCTCTCGGGGACGCCCGCATGGGGAGGTATTGACCCATCGTCTGCTGTCTCACTTCCGCCGCGGGCAATCAACCGTCTCTTCCTCTCGCCCTTGCCGTTCAGTCAAGCTCGATGCAGCGCACAAGTCCCGGCGTTGACTGTGCCCGCTTGTGTCTCGGCGAGTCGGCCACCGGGACGGTATCGCGTCGGTTTCGCCAGCGGTTTGCATCGCATGCTGGTCCGAGAACGCCCGAACAAACGACGGCGGGACGCGACGGAGATGCGGTCTCGGGGCGGGATGCCCACCGAACCGGCCGCTTCGCGGAGGGTGGTCGCGACTAACACGTCCTCGGCAAAGGACCGCATGCCGCAAAGTGGATACGAGCGAACGACTGTGTGCCGTTCCCACGGGAATACTGCTGCTTGGTTCCCCAGCGAGCTGCGCGGTTTCGCCGTGAACGTCGCGAGCGACGGTCGATCGAAGAAATGCCACCGTGTTCACCCTTTCGGCCGCGGACACATGTTCGGTTACCGGTGTAGCGCTAAACTGGTCCGACATCGCAGGAAGCCGAATCCCCGGACTCACCTGATAGATCCCGAGGGGCTACGAGCCACTTGGGCGCCACAGAGGTCGCGCCAACCTTGCAAACGCACAGTTCGGTAACACTTGCCAGCAACACCCCGCAAGTGCCGGAGAGCGGGTCCGATTCGGAGGGTGAGCTGGAGCTCGTTGCACGAGCCGAACATCTCCGGGTGATCTTCAAGAATGCCCCCCTCGTTCTCCTCGCAAATCTCTCGGGCAGCGCAACGCTGGCCGCCGGACTCTGGTCAATACTACCCACGGACCGCCTTCTCGCCTGGCTGACTGTCATAGTGTTTTTTCACGTCACGCGCTGGGTGATCGCCAGCCAGCTTGCCGGGAAACCGCCAAAGACTGCGGCGGTTCGGCACCAGGAGATCTTTCTTCTCGTTGTTACGTTCGTATCAGGGTTGCTCTGGGGTAGCGCCGCGCTCCTCTTCTACGTGCCCGACCAGCCCGCCGCGAGCATGTTTCTTGCCTTGATTCTCATCGCCATGACCGCGGCGTCGACAGGCTTGTTGTCGTTTCATCGCTTTGCCTATCCAGTATTCATCGTACCGGTCGTCCTTCCCCTCGCCGTTCAGCTGGCCGGCGCCGATGCACCCGCGCAAATAGCGGTCGCGCTGGTGATCCCTGTGTACTTCTCTCTGTTATGGATACTGTCGCGACAGATCTACCGGTTCTCCCACCAGGCCATCGTTACCGCGCTGGTCCGCGAACGCCACGCCTTGATAGACCACTTGACGGCTATCCCGAACCGACGCGCCTTCGAGGAATCCCTGCAGAAGGAGTGGTTGCGCGGAATCCGAACCAGACGTCCACTGACACTTATCCTGTGCGATATCGATAAGTTCAAGCAGTACAACGACGGGTTCGGGCACGCAGTCGGCGATTCGGTTCTGCGCTCGGTCGCAAGCCTATTTCGACAGGGGGCTCGCCGCGGAAGCGATCTCGCGGCCCGGATCGGCGGCGACGAGTTTGCGCTGCTCGCGCCCGAAACCGATCGTGCGGGCGCCTCCACCATCGTGGCGAACATCATCAGGAATCGCGATCTCTTGGCCCAGAACACCTTCAAAGCATGGCAGTTCCCCACCCTGAGCTTTGGCGTCTGCACAGTCATACCGAGCCATTCGGGGAGCGCATTCGCGCTCTTCGAGAAGGCGGATGCGATGCTGTACGACGCCAAAGCGGCGGGAAAGAACCGCACCACGGACCACGGTCGCTCGCGCGCAAGTGGGCGTGCAGTTTCGGGAGCACAGGGGGCGACACTCGGGGAACCAGCCCCGGCATCAAGGTCGACGGGATGTGATCCGTGGCCGCCGACCGCACAGACACCGGCCGCCGCCCGTCCTCGCAGGTAATCATTGGTGGATGCAGAGTCCGCACTTCTGTTCAGGAAGCGCACTCGTAGCCTTTCCCGTCGTCTCGCTCTCCGGCCGGTCTGCCAGCCCCAGCTCGCCTGCCGCTCTTGACCCCATAATCAAGGTCCGCCCACGTGCATCCGCACCGCGGATCTCTCGCTGCCGCCACCCTAAGCCTCCGCGAACGCCTTGCTGGAGGTTTCACCCGATGGTAGCGTTCCCGCCATTCCAACGGTCGGGCGATTCCCTTTCCCGCCCCCGCGCCAATGCCGTGCAGTTTTGCGGACCGCTTTGTCGCTATGACTCTCGCGGTGACGACAGGATCAGGGAACCCCTGAGCAGGTATCAGATAGGACACTCGTTTATCGCGACGGCATGCGCGCGGGTAGCCACACCCCAATCACCGCCAGGGCACTTCTGACGCTGGTCCTGATACTTTGTTGCGTCGCCGTGCCTGGGGCGCCGGTAGCGGATAAGCACTTCCGAGTGCTGGTGCTTCACTCCTACCGACACAGCCTGCCGGTAAACATGGACTGGTACAGAGGGATCGTACACGGCTTCGCCTCGGCACCGGATCTGCGGATCGACATCGAAGTCGAGACGCTCGATGATGTCTTGGAGAAGCCTTTGAGGCGCACAAACCTGCTGGAGCGCATCAAGACGGCGACCGCGGCGGGACCGGACGCGGACGCGAACGAGTGATTTCTTTCCGGGCTACGCACGTAGGCAATCGGGCGGATGGGTATATCTGCCGGCTTTAGCTAGCGTTCATACGGCCACGCACGAACGGCCCTCACCCGAATGCTCGGCAAGGCGATATCCGCTGCGGGCGGAGGCGAGGGAACACTGATAAAGATTTCACCCGCGCGTCTTGTCGGCTGAGACCCACATATTCCTCCCGTTTGTTTCAGGAAATGTAGCTATGAGATCCCATCTACGCATCTTCTTGGCTTCCGTACTCGCATTAGCTACGGGCCTCGCCTTCGGTACCCGGGCCCTTGCCGAGTCCGATCCGCTGCACTCATGGAACGACGGACCCGTCAAACAGGAGATCATCGAGTTCGTGCACGCCACGACCGATAAGTCGAGCCCGACGTTCGTGCCGCCCGCGGAGCGCATCGCCACCTTCGACAACGACGGCACCCTGTGGCCGTCGCACCCGATGTACACCCAGCTCGCCTTTGCACTGGACCGAATCAAGGCACTGGCGCCCCAGCACCCGGGGTGGAAGACCAAACAGCCCTTCAAGGCGGTGCTCAACAACGATCTCAAGGCCCTCGCGGCGGCAGGCGAGAAAGGGCTGGTTGAACTCATCATGGCCTCACATGCCGGCATGAGCACGGCCGATTTCGAGAAGATCGTGACCGAGTGGTTCAAGACCGCGCGTCATCCGCGCTTCAAGCGGCCCTACACCGAGCTCGCCTACCAGCCGATGCTCGAGTTGCTTGCGTACCTGCGGACCAACGGCTTCAAGACCTATATCGTCTCCGGCGGCGGCGTCGAATTCATGCGTCCGATGACCGAGGCGGTCTACGGGGTTCCGCCCGAGCAGGTGATCGGCTCGACCATCAAGACCAAGTACGAGATGGTGGACGGCAAGCCTGTGCTGATGCGTCTGCCGGAGATCAATTTCATCGATGACAAGGCCGGCAAGCCCGTGGGCATCAACCAGTTCATCGGCAGGCGACCCGTCGCGGCCTTCGGCAATTCGGATGGCGACCGCCAGATGCTCGAGTGGACCGGTGCGGGCAATGGCGCCAGGCTGATGATGCTGGTGCTCCACGACGACGCCGAGCGCGAGTATGCCTATGGTCCGGCCAACGGGCTGCCCGACACCAACTTCGGCACATTCCCCGAGTCACTCATGAAAGAGGCCAGGAAGAAAGGCTGGGTCGTCATCAGCATGAAGAACGACTGGGCGCGTGTCTTTGGCTTCGAAAAATGAAAAGGAGGTGTACTCAACGAAGCGACCATTAGCTGGCTGCGAAACATCCACACGGAAACACGGAGATCGCAATGAACAGAAATAAATCGTTATCCGCGGCAGGACTCCTCGCACTCCTGGTGGCAATCGCCCCTCCTGATTACCAACCAAACTCAGCTCGCTCAGCACCTTCGTAACATTCTGTTTTTATAAAACTTTATATTTTCGGCAGTAGCGCGCCGACCTCGTGGGGGCACACGATGGGGCTCGCAGAACCGCCCGCAATGCGTTCTCAGCCGGGTCGCCAACCGCCAAACAACCACTTGGGGCCGAAGTTGCCCATGGGGATGGCTGAGTCTCGTGGGTAATCAGGTCGCCCCTTGCTTCGCCTTCGCCGCGTCGAAGCCCAACATCCTCCTGATCGTGTCCGACGACACCGGCTATGGTGACCTCGGCGCCTACGGTGGAGGAGAAGGGCGCGGCATGCCGACCCCCAACCTCGACAAGATGGCCGATGAGGGAATGACCTTCTTCTCCTTCTATGCCCAGCCGAGCTGTACGCCGGGCCGCGCCGCGATTCAGACCGGCCGCATCCCGAACCGCAGCGGCATGACGACGGTAGCCTTCCAGGGCCAGGGCGGTGGATTGCCGAAGGCGGAATGGACCCTGGCCTCGGTACTCAAGAAGGCGGGCTACAAGACCTACTTCACCGGCAAGTGGCACCTGGGCGAAGCCGACTACGCCCTGCCCAATGCCCAGGGCTACGACGTGATGGAGCACGCCTTCCTGTACCATCTCAACGCGTATACGTACGGCGATCCGAAGTGGTTCCCGGACATGGATCCGAAGCTGCGCGAGATGTTCGACAAGGTGACCAAGGGCTCCCTGTCCGGCAAGGCCGGTGAGAAGGCTCACCAGGATTGGAAAGTCAACGGTGAGTACGTGGACACGCCAGAGAAGGGCGTCGTCGGCATCCCCTTCCTGGACAAGTACGTGGAGCAGGCGGGCCTGAAGTTCCTGGAGGAGGCCGCGAAGCACCCCCATGAGCCGTTTTTCATCAACATCAACTTCATGAAGGTTCACCAGCCGAATCTCCCGGCGCCCGAGTTCGAGCATAAGTCGCTCTCCAAGACCAAGTACGCCGACTCCGTGGTTGAGCTCGACACCCGCATCGGCCATGTCATGGACAAGCTCAAGGAGCTGGGTCTGGACAAGAATACCCTGGTGTTCTACACGACGGACAACGGCGCCTGGCAGGACGTCTATCCCGATGCAGGCTACACGCCACTCCGCGGCACCAAGGGCACGGTCCGCGAGGGTGGCAACGTGGTGCCGGCGATCGCCGTGTGGCCAGGCAAGATCAAGGGCGGTGTGCGCAACCACGACATCCTCGGCGGTCTCGATCTGATGGCGACGTTCGCCTCGGTCGCGGGCGAGAAGCTGCCGGAGAAGGATCGCGAAGGGCAGCCGATCATCTTCGACAGCTACGATATGTCACCCGTGCTGTTCGGCACCGGTAAGAGTGAGCGTAAGGCGTGGTTTTACTTCACCGAGGACGAGCTGAGCCCGGGGGCTGCCCGGGTCGGCCACTACAAGGCCGTCTTCAACCTGCGTGGCGACGACGGGCAGCCGACCGGCGGTCTCGCGGTCGACACCAACCTCGGCTGGAAGGGCTCGGAGAAGTATGTCGCCACGGTGCCGCAGATCTTCGATCTCTGGCAGGACCCGCAGGAGCGCTACGACATCTTCATGACCAACTGGACCGAGCACACCTGGACCCTGGTCACCTTCAACCAGGCAGTCTCGGACCTGATGAAGACCTATATCAAGTACCCGCCGCGGAAGATGCAGAGCGAGGTCTACACGGGACCGATGACCCTCTCGAAGTACCAGAAGTTCAAGTGGGTGAGGGATGAGCTCGACAAGGACGGCGTCAACCTGCCGATGCCGAGCGGAAACTAAGCGACAGGGAGGCGGCTCGGAGAGCCCCGCGCCGGCACCCCAGGGTGCCGGCGCGCTTCGATTCCGCGGTAGTCAGGGTGGCAACTCCCCCACCAGGGCTCGGCTCCGAGAAGTGGCCCGCTGGCCTCGCCAACGTGCTTTTCGACGGGCGTTCTAAGAGGTTCCAGTACGGCGATCTCTTGACCTGGCAGGCCAGCTTCGCCGGCAGCGATGATGGCTCCGATGTCAATACCGGCGCCTTTCAGCCCTTTGCCTTCTACCAGCTCGGGAAAGGTCTCTATCTCCGTTCGGCACCAATCTGGGTCTACAACTTCGAGAACGACGCCTACAGCATCCCGCTGGGGCTCGGCATCGGCCAGGTCATCAAGCGGGGCAAGACCGTCTTCAACCTCTTCCTCGAGCCCCAGGCATCGGTTGCCTATCGTGGCCCGGGGCAGCCTGACTGGCAGGTCTTCGCCGGATTCAACATGCAATTCACCCTCTAACCCCGCCGGGAAGCGGCCGTGTTTCAGGAACGCTCTCCCATCAGCTACTGACGACCCAGGCACCCACGGGTCTGCCCGAGATCTCCTTTTTTTGGCCGACATTCGAGGTGACACACGAGCGACTTGATCGTGATTGCGTTCAAAGACGAGCAAACCGCCTTCCCCTGGCCCACGGCTGGGGTCCAGCTCTAGGGTAGGTCGGCACCCGAGCGTCTTGCGCTTCCGCGATCTCAGCGCAATACCCCGTTACATCGTATTCCGGTTCGCGAATATGAGGTCGGCGACAAGAACATCGACATCCGCCGGTTTCTGAACGGCCAACGCCGACGGCCTGCGAAAAGACAAGGGTCAAAATGCTCCCAAAAAGAATGGAATGAGCATCGCGTTGACCAGATCGATGAAGAAGGCGCACACCAGCGGCACGATAATGAAGGCCAGGTGTGAGGCGCCGTAGCGCTGGGTGACGGCGGCCATATTGGCCATGGCCGTGGGCGTGGACCCCAGCGAGATGCCGCCGAAGCCGGAACAGACCACGGCCGCGTCATAGTTGCGGCCCATGGCGCGGAAGACGATGAAGATGTTCACGGCCACGGCCAACACGAACTGCGCGCTGAGGATCGTGAAGATCGGGCCGGCCAGGTCGATCAGGGTCCAAAGCTGCATGCTCATCAGGGACATCGCGAGAAAGGCGCCCAGCGCGATGTCGGCGATCAGCGCCATTGCCGGTGTCCGCGTCGGCCAGTGGCGGCCGCTCAAACGCGGAAAGCCCTTCGGCACCAGGTTAGTCAGGATGATGCCTGCGAACAGGCAGGTGACGAACAGCGGAAGCTGAAGACCCAACTTGGCGACGACGTTGTTCAACACCAGGCCGACAATGACGCTGATGTGGATTGCCAGCACGGCATCGAGGAAGTCCAGATGGCCGATCCCCGTCGTGCGCTGATCCTCGGCTACACCGACGTCCTGGACGTCGCGCGTGGCGGGCTCAAGTCGGTACCGAGAAATCAGAAACTTGGCGATCGGACCGCCCATCAGACTGGCGAGGATCAGGCCAAAGGTCGCGCAGGCGATGCCGATCTCCATCGCATTCGCGACACCGTAGCCCTCGGCGATCTGCGGCGCCCAGGCGATCGCGGTACCGTGGCCGCCGATCAGGGACACGGTACCGCCGAGCATACCCACCGCTGCCGGCAGCCCGAACAACGCCGCCACCGAGATTCCGGTGAGGTTCTGCAGGAACATGTAGGCGATCGTGATCGCCAGCAGGATGAGCAGCGGCCGGCCGCCGGCGCGCAGATCGGCCAGACTCGCATTGATGCCGATGGTGGTGAAGAAGTAGACAAGCAGCACGTCGCGGGCACCGAGATCGAACTCGACAGCCGCACCGGTTGCCCAGTAGAGCAGACCGAAGAGGACCGAGAACAAGAGCCCACCGGTCACGGGCTCCGGAATACTGAGCTCGCGTAGAAACCCAAATGCGTCATTCAGACGCTTGCCGACGAACAGCACGATGATCCCGAGGGTCACGGCCAGAAATGCGCCGATGTGAAGTACGCCATCCTGCAGTTCCAATGCGGGTCACCTCATCGGTTCGAGACGAGCACCGGAGCCAAGTGCTCGCGCGCGTGGCTCCACTCCCGGCATGCGGTTAGGGCCGCGCGCCAAGTGGCCACGGCACCTTCCTCAGCCGTTGGGGCGCCCCAGCGATCGCCGCGCGGCGCTGGTCCCAGCTACGCACGGCCGTGATGCGCCTCGGCATCGGACAAGCGCAGATCCCGAGCGGATGCTGCGCTGTCAGCCGGCACATGGATGTGAAACAGCATCGCATAAAGCGTCGGCACCACGACCAGCGTCAATAACGTCGCAAAGCCGAGCCCCGCCATCATGGTGATGGCCATGTTGACGAAGAACACGTCCGGCAGCAGCGGGATCAGGCCGAGGATCGTCGTCGCCGCGGCCAGCACCACGGGACGCATGCGGCTGACGCCGGAGTCGAGGATGGCCGTGTAGGGCTCCTTGCCGGAGTCGATCTGCTGATCGATCTCATCGATGAGCACGATGGCGTTCTTGATGAGCAGCCCGACGAGCGACAGGGCGCCGAGCAGGGACATGAAATCGAAGGCGGCATCGGCGGCGAGCAGGCCCGCCGTGACGCCGACGATCGCCAGCGGTACTGTGAGCCAGATGATCAACGGCTGCTTCAGCTTGCCGAACAACAGGATGCTCACCAGTATCATGGCCAGGAAGGACGGGGGCAGCACGCCGAACAGCGAGGACTGGGCCTTGGTCTGGTCCTCGTACTCGCCGCCCCAGGAGAGGCTGTAGCCGGGCGGCAGCTTGATGGCCTCGATCTGCGGGCGCAAGCGCTCAAACAACGGACGCGCCAGGGGCCCCGTCGGGTTGCAGGAGGCGATAATGGTCTGCATCCGGTCGCGTCCCCCGATGACCTGGTTCTCCCAAACGGTCTCGAAATCCTTGACGACCTGCGCCACGGAGACGGCGCGCTGCATCACCGGACTCCAGACCTGGATGTCCTGGATCATCGTGACATCCAAGCGCTCCGTCTCCGGCGCCCGGATCAGGATCGGCAGCAAGCGCTCGCCATCGCGGTACAGCCCCACCTGGATACCGTCGAAGGCGTATTCCAGTGCCCCCGCCAGGTCCTCCCGGGTGACGCCGAGCTGGCGGCCCGCTTGCTCGTCGAACACGGGCCGGATTACCTTGACCGGCTCGCGCCAGTCGTCACGGACCTCTTTCGTGCCCGGATCGGCGCGCAGGATGGCCTTGGCCTCCTCGGCCAGCTTCCGGAGCACCGTCGCATCCGGTCCGTGGAAGCGCGCCTCGATCTTACTGTCGCGCCCTGGGCCGATCATCATCCCCTTCAGGATGGGGTCGGTCCAATACAGCTTATCTTTCAGAAATGCGTCGACCTTATTCCGCACCTCGTCGATGCGGTCGCGCGTGTCAGTCCGAACGATGATCTGTGCATAGGCCGAGCTCGCGTCTTTGGCATCGTAGACCAGCGTGAAGCGCTGATGCGGTCCGCCGACGACGCTCGTGGTCTGCTCCACGCCTTCGAGGCCGCGCAGGAGCTCCGAAACGCGCAGTGTATCGTCGCGCGTCTTGCGGATGTCGGTGCCTTGCGGCTCCCAGATGTCGACGAAGAACAGGGGCGTGTTCGCCGACGGGAAGAATGCCTGCTTGACGAAGCCGAAGCCCCAGAGCGAGAGGACGAACAGCCCGAGGACGGCCCCGATGGTCAGCCAG
Source organism: uncultured Gammaproteobacteria bacterium (assembly GCA_963824085.1). Taxonomy (GTDB): domain Bacteria; phylum Pseudomonadota; class Gammaproteobacteria; order Chromatiales; family Chromatiaceae; genus JARRNE01. The sequence continues at coordinate 138,952 of CAWGNT010000022.1, read as the reverse complement.
CGGAAGCGCAGTGCCTGGGCCAATAATCCGCGGTACATGCGAAACGGCAGCGCACCGTAGGCATCGTCGGCGTCGCCCCCGGCTCCGCCCGGCTTCAGCAACAGGCCGCTCAGCAGCGGCGTGGTGCTGATGGCGGTGATCCAGGACAGGCTGAGCGAGATCAGAATCACATAGAACAGGGACCCGGCGAACTCGCCGGTGCTGTCCTGGGAGAAGCCGATCCCGGCGAAGGCGAGGATGCCGATGACGGTGCCGCCGAGCAGCGCCCAGATCGTCTTGCCGACGGTCTCCCGGGCCGCCTCCGGGGCCCGCATGCCGGCGCGCATGCGCACCAGCATGCCCTCGGCGACGACGATGGCATTGTCGACCAGCATGCCGAGTGCGATGACCAGGGCACCGAGGGAGATGCGCTGCAGCTCGATGCCGTAGATCGCCATGACGAACAGCGTGCCGGCCACGGTGATCAGCAATGCGGCACCGATGATAATGCCCACGCGCAGCCCCATGAACAGCAGCAGCACCACCAGCACGATCGCGACCGCCTGGGCGACGCTGATGATGAAGCCGTTGACCGAGGTCTCTACCTCCTTGGGCTGGTCGTAGATCGCCGTGAGCTCCATGCCGATCGGTATGTCCGATCGAAGCTCGGCAATGAGCCGATCGAGCGACCGACCGACCTCGACGACGTTCTGTCCGGACTGCATCGAAAGGCCCAAGACCAGCGCCGGGCGGCCGTCGCTGTAGTAGTACTTCGCCGGGACCTCCTTGTAGGCGCGGCGAATCTTGGCGATGTCGCCCAAGCGCACCAGCTTCTTTTCGTCCGAGCCCACCAAGACATCGCCGATGGATTGCACCGACGAGGCCTCGCCGGTGGGCCAGATGCGCAGGTATTCGTCCCCCACCGCAACGTTGCCGGCATCCGCGACCACGTTCTGCGATTTCAGCACGTTCGCGATGTTCTTCAGCGGGATGCCCAGCTCGCCAAGACGGGCACGGGAGATCTCCAGATAGGCGACCTCCGGCTGCTCGCCGTCGATGACGATCTTGCGCACGCCCGGCACCAGGATCAGCCGCTTCTTCAGAAAGTCCGCCGTGTCCCGGAGGTCACGCCAGGTGTAGCCCTCACCGCTCAGACTGAGATAGACCCCGTAGACATCGGCAAAGCTGTCGAAGACGATCGGCGCCTGAGCGCCGGGCGGGAGCTTGTGCTGCATGTCGGCAAGCTTGCGCCGCAGCTCGTCGTAGATGTTCGGGAAGTCTGGACCGCGGTACTTGTCCTTGAACTCGACGGTGATATCGGAGACGCCGGGCCGCGAGACGGAGCGCTTGATCCACTTCACCTGCTCCATCAGCTGCAGGGCCTCCTCGATGTGGTAAGTCACCTCGTCCTGAACCTGCTGGGCGGAGGCGCCCGGATAGTAGGTGATGATCTTGGCCACCTTGACCGTGAAGGCCGGGTCCTCCAGCTTGCCCATGCTTTGAAAGCCCCAGAGCCCGCCGCCCACCAGGATGATGACCAGAAGCCAGGAGACGACCGGATTACGGATCGAGTACTCGCCGATGTTCATGCTGCCGAGCCCTCGCCCTCAGCCGCTGCTCGCCGCCGAGATCGGTGGCTTGATCGACGATGGGGTCGGGGCCTCATCGCTCCTCGGCTCGGCCTCCTCGCGCTGGGGAAGCAGGCGCACCTTCATGCCCTCGACCAGCTGGCCGACCCCCGCAGTCACCACCCGACTTCCGGGCTCAAGGCCGTCCTCGATCTCGATCGACGAGCCCCGCAGACGCCCCACCTTCACCGGCTTGCGGTGCACCGTCATCGTCTGCTCGTCGACGACCCAGACGAAAGGCTTAAGCGACTCGTCGGCGGTCACTGCCGTCGCCGGCAGGTAGACGACCGGCTCGCTCGTCGCGACCTTGCGCAGATCGGCGGTGACCGTCGCCGTCATCCCCGGCAAGACTTGGAAGGCCTTAGGAGCCGGCATCGTGAACGTGACCTCGAAGGTCTGCGTCTTGGGATCGGCGCGGGTCGCCACCTCGCGCAGAGTCAGGTCGAATTTCCGGCCCGGCCAGTTGTCGAACGCGGCCGTGACCGGAATCCGTCCCGACTCGACCCGACCCGAGCCCGAGGGCCGAATCTGCAGGATGACGCTCTCCGGAACATCAATCTTGACCTCGAGCAGCGAGGCGTCATGGATCGCCAGCACCGGCTGCTTGGCCTGCACCTCCTCGAAGCGCTGCACATAGCGCTTCGCGATGGTGCCGACAAATGAGGCGGTGAGGCGGGTGTACGACAGGTCCTGTTTGGCTCGCTCCAGGGCCGCCTCCGCATTCTTGTACTCTGCCTCCTTCGCGTCGAAGTCGGTGCGCGAGATGAACCCCTTGTCCACGAGCTCCTTGGCGCGGTCGAAATCGTTGCTTGCGCGATTAAAGGTTGCCTGGGCGTCCTTGACCGCGATCTCGTAGTCGGTCGGGTCTAGCGCCGCGAGCAGCTGCCCGGGCTCCACACGATCGCCCTCCTTGATCGGCAGCTCCTTGATCGTGCCCGGCACCCGGAACGCGAGCTCCGCCTTGTTCATCGCGTCGATGCGGGCCGGAAACTGCCGCATGCGCGCCGCGCCCGCATCGGGCGCCGCGACGACGATGGTCTTGACCGGTCTCGGCCCCTCGACGGCGGTCGGCTCCTCGCCTTTAGAACAGCCGCTGGCCAACAGCGTTGGCAGCAGGATGCATACGGATAGTTGCGTGGTTGAGCGGAGGGAGTGAAGTCGCGGATACACAACGAGGGTTCCTGGTGGTCGAAGCTCGATCACAACATGGTAAGACAACGTACCGTCGAGCCGCACCACTTTCGAACCGGGCCGTCTCCGAGACGATCCGCGCGACCGCTATTCGAAGCCGACAGCCGGGCCAACCGGCACGGCGATTGACCGCGATACCAGATCGCACCATCACTGGCGCGCCTTGACCGTTAGAACGGGAATCCCTGCGCGCGGCACAGGAACGCACCGCGCCACGAACGACACGCGCAGTGTGCGGCTATCGAGCGTCAAACCACCCGGTCAGCGCAAAGGCCGCGAGCAAGAGGAAAACCACCCCACCCGCCTGCTGAACGCGGCGACCCAAGATGCGCCGCAGCAGCCTTCGCCCGACCATCACCCCGACAGCGCTGGCCGCCAAGAGCCCGAGGGTGGCGCCGATCCAGACCGAGGTCACGTGCAGTCCAACGCCAAGCCCGTTACTGCCAACCGGGTCTTGTCCCCCATCTCGGCCAGCACGATCGTCCGAAGGCAAATGTGAAGGCTCTACGACCGCCTTGTTCGCAGCGATTGCCGCCCTCTCCTTCCTGTGCCGCACGCAGCCCCTGGGTTCCGAAGAGGGCAAACAGAATCGCCACGGCGAGGGCCCGCTCCGGGCCCCTTCGATGCCGGAAGACGAGCGGCAGCAGTCGGCCAAAACCAACCACCCGCCCGTGTCGCTCTAGCGGCCGGTCTACGCTGAAAAGCGGCCTATGCGTTAACCGAGGCTGAGGATCGCTGCACAGTCCGCCCCCTTGCTAACTAACCGATATTCTGTGCCCGGTCTCCGCGGCACGGCGGACGATTGATTCCGCATAAGGTGCTGCCCTTCAGACACCAGAAGGGCAACGACGCCAAGACTTGACGGTTACGCTATCGTTACCTCGTGAAGACGACGATTCGTTGGACAAGCGCTAACAATTATATACTCCTACCGCGCAACGTCTCACCGTACGCCGACCCACCCCCGCAACGCTCACCGGTGTTAGCGGACGCCCGATTCTCGCTTCGGCAGTCGGAATAAAGCCGGGTACTCCTGGGATTGAAAGCCACTCTCCTAGTTCGAGTCCGGTAATTGTCACAATACCGGTGATCATAATGATGCCGAGCTTTTTCGATAGGATCATTGTTTGCCTCCTATAACGAAATTTTTGGGTAAGTCACGCAGTTTTTCCTGCAGATCTTTCAAATCAACTTTTTTGGCGTTCATGGTATTATTGAAGCTAAAATCGTCTGCTGCCACGTCATCGCCGGTCTTCCAGTCCCTGACCTGGATGGTGTACTCGGGCCCTTGCGCAACATCCTTGGCGGTAATGACATATCGGCAAGGATAGGGGCGATCGCCCTGTGCGATCCAGATTTGCCAATCGACGTCCTCTTTTCTGAAGGCGAAGTGATCACATTCAACGCCATCGATGACGCCGCTGCCCAAATCCTTCGTATCGATAACATCGCGCATCAGCTCAGCGTAGGGGTTTGACAACAGCAAATCTGCGGCAGGCAGCGGTCTCTTATATTTTTCCCGCAATTCGTCAATCAGCTTGTCAAGCGTACCGGGGAGCTCCACCTGGGTGTAGAGCTTTGCGTTCTTGCCCAGTAACGTCAGTGTCTTCCCGTCAAACAGCATTTCGATATTCGCAAAGCCAGCGGAGCGCGTTGCGCGAATCTTGTCAGGCCGTTTGAGGGTGACGATTCCCGAAGCCGCCAGCCCGAGTTTCTGGTCATCTTTAGTGACGACCTCAAGGGTCGCATCGTAGCCAAATGAGATAGCCTTCTGCGATGCCAGGTAATCGGACATGGCCTTTAGCTGGTTTTTGGCATACGCCTCATCGGCGCTCGCTCCAACGGACGTCCCTAGCGCAACTGTCAAAAGCAGCGCCACCGCACTTATTCCGTATGCTGATAGCTTTACTAATTTTGCGACCGTTTTTTTCATATATGCGAACCTCTTTGGAATAAAATTCTCCATGATACTTTAGCCATTTGGAGCAAGGACGCCAGACCTGGATCCAAAATCGTGTCCAAGTCCGAATAGTGGCCCCATTGGATGCCAGGGCCGCTTCTCTTTAGGCCCTAGCCGCAACGAACCAGACAGCATAGTCACCATCGCACGCAAAAGTATCAGCGACCCGCGAGAACATTCTGGTCATCGATTCATCGGACCAGGCGCTGTACTCGAGTGAGGCCACGGACCCTAGCATAGTTTGACGAATGCTCCAAAATTTTAGTATCTAACCGGACTCGAGAGAGTAACGTTGTTCTGGATCAAACAATTAGCCAGCAATGCGTCGGGTCAGCTTGGGCTTGCAAACTTAAAGTTCTGGTGGATTGCGAGGGGGTAGCCGCCCCTCCGGCGGCTTCGGATCCCGTTGCAGCCTCACGCCGATCTGAATCGACCGGCCGTTCCTGGCCGAACCCTGCCGCTCTGGAAGGCAGCGGTCAAGGTCGGCCAGTGGGACACTCCTGCCGGAGACGTCGGGGACCCGGTGAGCAACACAGGAAGCGAAACGCTGATCGTTCAAATCGGATAGTCGCAGTCGTCTGTGGCGAAAAGCAAACAGTCAACCACCCCGGGTTGTTCGGTCTGCACAGGGTCGGTGACCGTCGCTCGGTTTCCACCGGTCGCGGACTCTCGAGGCGATCGGCGCTTGCCGACCAAAGAGCGGTCGGTCCGACGTCACTGACGACCTGCCGGTTGACTACGAATACCAACCCAGGGCGACCCGCGGGGCTTCAGGTTCCGCAAAATGTCTGCTGCACAACCTCATGTGGTTCGGGCGGCCGCGTGTAATAGTCGGCCTCGGGGCGCTCGTCCCAGGGATTGGCGAGCGCCTGCAACAGCGCGTCGACCGGATCGAGGTCGCCCGCGACTGCCGCGTCGAGCGCCGCCTCGACGCGGTGGTTCCTGGCAATGACCGCCGGATTCGCGCGGCGCATGGCGGCCGCCCGTACGTTCGAGTTGGCCGATTCTTGTGCCAGGCGTGCATGCCAGCGCGCGAGCCAGACGTCCAGGGCAGCATCCTCGCCAAGCTGCGCCCGGAACGGACCGTCCGCTCCCTCGGCGGCATCGCACAAGGAGCGGAAGGTGTTGGTGAAGTCGGCGCTGGTCTCGGACATCGCCTGCAAGAGGGTGTCGATCAGCTCGGCATCGCCCTCGTGCGCTTCCAAGAGACCAAGCTTGACCCGGAAGCAGGCGAGATAGGCGCGCTCGAAGCGTTCGCCGAACCCGTCGATAGCGGCTTGGGCTTCCTGCACGGCCTTATCCGCGTCATCGTCGAGCAGCGGCAGCAGCGACTGGGCCAGGCGCGAGAGATTCCAGTGGGCGATCCGGGGCTGGTTGCCGTAGGCGTAACGCCCCGCACGGTCGATCGAGCTGTAGACCGTGCCAGGGTGGTAAGCATCCATGAAGGCGCAGGGGCCGTAGTCGATGGTCTCGCCCGCAATTGACATGTTGTCGGTATTCATGACGCCGTGGATGAAGCCGACGCCGAGCCACCTGGCGACGAGCTCCGCCTGGCGTGCAATAACCGCATCGAGGAGCACCCGATAGGGCCGATCGGACGCCTTCGCCTCCTGGTAGTGCCGCGCAATCACGTAATCGGCAAGGTGGCGGAGCGCGTCGGTATCCTGGCGCGCCTCAAAGTACTCGAAGGTCCCCACCCGCACATGGCCGCGTGCGACGCGCACCAACACTGCCCCCGGCAGCACGCTCTCGCGAAAGACCGGCTCGCCGGTCGCCACTGCCGCGAGGGACCGCGTCGTCGGTATGCCCAGCGCGTGCATAGCCTCGCTCAAGATGTACTCCCGCAGGACCGGCCCGAGCCAGGCCCGCCCGTCACCCCCACGGGAGAAGGGCGTGCGGCCGGAGCCCTTGAGCTGGATGTCGAAGCGCTCGCCGGCCGGGTCCAGGATCTCGCCCAGAAGAATTGCCCGGCCATCACCGAGCTGCGGCACGAAGCCGCCGAATTGGTGGCCGGCATAGGCCATGGCCAACGGGGCCGCACCCTCGGGCACCCGATTGCCCGCGAGCACGGCCAGACCCTCGGGTCCGTGCAATGCTTCGGGGTTGAGCCTGAGCTCTCTGGCGAGGGCTTCGTTCAGCTTGATAAGCCGTGGATGGGCAACCGGAATCGGCGCAAGCCGGGCGAAGAAGCGGTCCGGCAGCCGAGCGTAGGTGTTATCGAATGCAAATGTCATCTGGGCGTCCCCGTCGGTCGGAGTTGCAAAGCTGGGGACGGCTGCTGTCGAGCGAAAGGGGAGACATCCAGAAAAACGGGCAACCCCATAGAGCAGAAGCTGCACAAGGGAGCGCGATCTCGCCATGACCGGCCCCCGCGAGGACGATTCGGTGTGCTGCGGCAACAGGAGGTGAGGCGGTTTCTCGGCCGATTGGAGGTCAATTCAACCCGGCGTCTTTGCTCCCCGGCACTGGCAATCTGGGGGCGCTTTGGGCGCTGCCCGGGGCACGGCGCCCCGTTGGCGCAAGACGAGGATCTTGCCGGGGCGGCTCCTCTTGTCTTGAAGGTCGACGCTGCCGTCCCAAGGGCGGGTTGATGCACGTGTCACCTCGCCGGGAGCTTCCAGGCTCTCCGATTCCGGACATGGAACCACCAAACCAAAGGAGCGAGGGACATGATGAAACGACCCATCAGAACAGCTCCCACCCGCGCCGGGGCGCGCGGCCTGATCGTCCTTCTGATTCTTTAGTCTGCCGCAGGCCGGGCTCGCTGCCGTCCAGCGGGTCAAGTTTAAGGCGGGCAACGGCTACCTGGTGCTGGAGGTGTTGCGGGACGACCTGCTGCACTTCGAGGTCTCCGCCATCGGACCCGGGCGGGACACCACAACCGCCCTATTTACAACGCCCCAAGTCGCCAAGACGGACTATGCCGGTCTCGCTCGCTTCGCCCAGTCCGGAGTCGACGGCGACACCATCGAGACGGCGCAGATGCGGGTTGGCGTGAACCCGGGCAACCTCTGTATTGCCCTGACCGACATCGACGCCGGGGGTACCTGGCCCACTGGATCGACCTCAGCGAGCCCGAGCAATACAGCCCTGCAGGCAGGTTAGCCCGACTGGACCGCCGGCGTCCTCCCGGGCCGACACGCCCACGCCGATTATCACAACCTCTATAACTTCAAGTGGGCCGAGAGCATCGCCCGCAGCTATGCGTGCAATCATGTTGCCCGCCGACCCTTCATGATGGCCCGCTCCGGGGCACCCGGCATTCAGCGCTTCGGGGCGAGCATGTGGTCGGGAGACATCGGCTCGAACCTGGAGAATCTGGCAGCGCACATGAACGCCCAAATGCACATGTCCCTGCCGGGCATTGATTACTTCGGCTCCGACATCGGCGGCTTCCGCCGCTCGGCCCTCAACGGGGAGGATCTGGGCACCGTCTACGCCCAGTGGTTCGCCAACGGCATGCTGCGCGACATCCCCGGCCGTCCCCACACCAACAACAGCAACTGCCCCTACCCGCCGCCGAGCCCACCGACGGGCAACTGCCACGAACGGCCCGGACCTGATCGGCGACGTCGCGAGCAACCTCGCCAACGTGCGACTGCGCTATGCGCTCAGCCCCTATCTGTACTCCCCGGCCTATCGCGCCTGTAATTGTGTAGAGCCATGATCGCGCCGATGCCCAGCAGCAGCGGCATCAGCGCGACAACTCTACATAAGTGCGACCTCTACATAACGGACAAAACCTGCCGCTGGGCCGAGTCGCTCCGGCGGCAGGTTCACGCGCAGAGCGGCCCCCGAGGATTGGCCCTGCTCCAACGATTGCTCCACGCTGAAGCGGTCTCTACCAGCCGTAACCGGGGAACGTGCTGATTCGCTTCAAAAAGTTACGGGCCAGCGAAGACCGAGCGACTGCTAACGAGTTATCACCAGCCACTCAACTCAGGTTGCAGCGCGATGCGATAACCCATCGCCCGGTAGCCATTTTGCCGTCTATGCCACATGCGCAGCAGCGTCGCGTGGCCCGTGTCCACGAAATCGATGATGCGCACGTCGCTCTTTGTGGCGTGCTCACGATGCAGACGACCGGCGTACTGCTGAAGTGTTCCCTTCCAGGAAATAGGCATGGCCAGGACCAACGTGTCGAGTGGAGGATGGTCGAAGCCTTCTCCGACCAGTCTGCCAGTCGCCAATACCACCCGTGGGGTGTCTGGCGGCAGCGCATCGAGCGCTTCAACTGTCTCGGACCGCTGCCGACGCGACATCCTTCCGTGGAGCATCAAAGGCACCGGAGCAGCACCTTGCAATGCCGCCCACAGCGCCGCCAAATGATCGGCTCGCTCGGTCAACACAAGTATCTTGCGTCCTTGTGAGGTGAGCTCACGAACGACAGCAGCGATCGCTTCCGTGCGGCCCAGGTCCATCGCCAGATGCCGGAAGATCGTCTGAATTCCGGATTCTGCCGGCAGGTCGATTGGCGCGAGCAGCTCGCGCGGCAAGACCGCGAGGTCGTGCGGCGCACTGGCGGGCTTGGCCGCGCTGTACCGCAGCGGTCCACACTGCATGAAGATGATGGGATCCTTTCCGTCGCGGCGTGTCGGCGTCGCGGTCAGTCCCAGGACATATCTCGCTTGGACTCGTTTCAGGATGGCTTCAAAGGACCGCGCGCTGATGTGATGACACTCATCGATTATCACCTGGCCATAGTCTTCCACGAACGGCTTGACTTCACCGTTGTGCGAGAGGGACTGCATCACGGCGACGTCGATCTGACCGGTGGGCTTGGCCTTCCCGCCACCGATGGTACCAACCATGTCCTTCCCGACTCCCAGGAACGCCTGCAGACGCTCCTGCCATTGTTTGAGCAGGTCCGTTCGCTGAACCAGGATCAGCGTGTTGATTCCCCGACGGGCGATCATCGCCGCCGCCACGACCGTCTTGCCGAACGCGGTCGGCGCGCAGAGCACGCCGGTCTCATGATTCAGCATTGCCGCTACGGCGTCTTCCTGGTCGGGGCGCAGGTCACCACGGAACTCAACCGCAATGGATTGCCCGGGAAACCGCTCGTCACGCAGGTCGACCGCGATCCCGTTGTCGCTCAGAAGCTCCAGCGCGGCATTCAGGCAGCCGCGCGGCAGCGCGAGGTGCTGCGGATAGCTCTCGGCGCAGCCGATCACCCGTGGCTTGCTCCAAACCGACAGGCGCATCGCCTGAGCCCGATAAAACTCCGGATTCTGGAAGGCGGCAAGCCGGATCAGGCGGTTGGCGAGCGGCTGCGGCAGTTGCGCCTTCTCGAAATAGACGCCATTGGCCAGCGTGATGTTGATCTGCTTGGGCAGTCTACCGGGAAGCGTCTTGCTCAGCGGCGCTGGCGGCTTCCACGGCTGGGCCAGGTCCTCCTCATTGATGAAGCCCACATCCAAAGGTTGGGCACCGCCGACGGCCCGCAGGATCGTTGGCTCGATGTCCTGCGGCGTCATCTGTCGGATGGAAGCCAGGAAAGCCCATGGGTCCGGATAGGCCCGCCAGGCGCGATCGACGAATAGGCTGCGCTGATGCGCCCGTGGCTCTTTCTGCAACGGCAAAGCGATCAGGTTGCCGAATCCGCCTTTGGGGAGCCGGTCCTGGTTCGGAAACAGCCTGTCGTAGGAGGTCAGGGTGAGCTGTCGCGTCCTAGCGCAGGTGTGGCTGATGAGGGCAGCACCTAAGCGGCGGGCATCGCAGGCCGGAAGGCAGTTGCAGAAGAAGATCCAGGCATGGGCACCTTCGCCCGAGCGCGAGATCTCGAGCGCGACGGGGACGCCAAGCTCGTCGCATGACTGAGCGAAGGCCAAGGCGTCTAAGCGCCATTCCGCCTCGTCGAAATCCACTGCGAGAAAATGACAGCTGTCATCTTCAAGCAGCGGGTAGATGCCGACAGTGCGCTTGCCCGCCAAGTGGTCGTAGATGACGGCATCGGTAAGCGGGAGGAGCTGGCGGTGGCTGCAATCCGCGCATTTAACAGTTGGCTTGTCGCAAACGCCATCGCGCCACTCGTTCGCACAGGCCGGTGCGTAACCCGACTTGCCGCTCTTCTTGCTCTCCCAGCGGACCGCATAGACGTCGTCGCGCCCACGGAAGAGGCGGCGAAACAGGGCCACTTTTTCCGCTGTTGAGAGCCGTGATTCCGCTTGCTCAGAGTCATGCGAGTGGATCTGGGGCGGCAGACGCCACTCGATGCCATGCGCCTCGAGGAGGGCGATCAGACGCGTGTTCTCTGCCCGGAGCGCAACGAGCTCGTCCGGATCAATGATGGGAGCGACACTCTGGGCCACAGCTGACACTCCCGCGTGCTTCGATCACAGGCAACGCAAGTGATTTGAGATCGCTAGAACAAGCACAATCGATGCGATTCACGACTGGCTCGTCAGGCTCCGAGAGAGTCTCTGTCGTGAAGGAAGACAAGGCTCAGATCAGCTCAATCTGACTTTGGAGGAACCCCGCCACGCCTGGTAGGCCTTGGCGCCGAAGCGTGTCGACGAAGGTCTCTGGCGAGAGCGGTGGACGCTTGAGCGCGGCGCGTTGGAGTTTCGCCGCTGTCGTCACGAGCGCCGGGGCGAGATCCGCCAGATCGAGGATGAACTCGTCTGGATGGCACGGAGCGATGTTAAATTCAGCGAGAACTTGCCGGGGGAAGTCCTTGATGTTCTTCGTCACGATCGTCTGGGCACCACAGCGGATTGCGGCTGCCAGCACATGCCTATCGTTCGGATCTGGAAGCGAGAGTCGGTCGATCAAGTGCGCGTAGCCCGTGACCAGGCAATCCGGTACGGACTGGTTGATCAGCGCCATTGTCCGCCGGAGTTTGGCTTCATCGAGGTCGGGCCGGTGGCGCAGCAGAGCCGTCAACCATTCTCGCTGGATTTCTTCTGACCAGCGGGCTTGAAACAGGCGCGTCTGTGCCAGACGAAGCAGCAAATCCCGCAGGGGTGCGGGATAGAAGAGGCACGCGTCGTAGATGACCGCGAAGCTGGCCACCTAATATCCCAGACCCATTTCCTGAGCCTGAGCCGCGAGCTCATCCGCGGCCTCCGCGGTTTGCTGATCAAGTGGTTCGCGATAGGTCATCAGATCAGAGAATCGGATCCGACGATGCCGACCCACTTTATAGAAGGGAATTACACCGGCTTCCAATTGCTTGACCAAGAAGGGCCGGGATACGTTGAGCAGATCGGCAGCCTGCTGGGTCGTCAGCTCCGCGTGAATTGGAACCAGTGACACAGCGTTTCCCTGTGCCATCTGATTCAAGATGTCGACCAGCATGTGGATCGCCGAGACAGGCACAGTCACATCCGCATCGCCATCGATCAGGCGCAACCGGGCCGACTTGCCTCGCCCAATGCAGGCGGCAAGCAAACGACTACTCTCCAGCGCCAACGAAGCCTCTTCCTCCGTTGGCATCCGCACCCCACGATAGGCCAGTGGAGCGTTACTCATCGATCAAGTCCTCCGTTCACTCACGTCCAGCTGAAGTGTAGCGCAGCCGAGCACATAATCGAAATATTCGAAACGCCATGGGCAACGCCGAGCGGGGCGCAGCCTGGGATTTCGCGTAGATACCTGTCGGCAGTTGACGTCACAGTTGTGACCGCGCCCGATCGCAAGCGTCTCCCTGGATCAGAGGAGGCAAGCGTCGGCTTTCCAGCGTTCACCCGACGCTCGCGTCGCTCAGGGGCGGTTGCCAGAATTTGGCCGACGGACTTCCGGTTTGACCTCTCCATCGAGTGCGTGCCACCTGGGACAGTTGAGGTCAGTGACGGAGAGAGCTGTTGAAGTCCGCTTTGCGTCCTTTGCGGTCAGTCAAGAGGCTCGCCCCGAGCGGGAGCTGTGGGTCGGGTCCTGCCACTCCCAGCCTTTCGACCGGCTCGACTCGGCCGAACGGACGCAACCGGCCAATTGCAGTCACTGATGGCGCCTTGTACGCCGACCGCAATGGAATCCTAACCCGACGTGGGTTCCCCTAGGCATTCGACAGCCTGGCTCCAGATCTCATCTCCTCGGGTCTTGGTCGAGGATCCGCCCGCCACCGCGGTGGCGCAAGGGGATGGTGGTGCGTCCCCGATTTCCCAACCGCCAGATGGCGCCGAGCTTCCCCAGCAGACGGTTCAGACGTTCTTGCGGGTCGGGGGTCTCTGTCAACTTGGGTAACCTGTCGGTACATTTGCAGGCAGCGTCCCCCGGCGGATTCACACGAGCCCCCCATGAGACGGGACCTGTCAGCCCTGCTCGGTACCGCGATTGCACCCTGTCGTTGGCCAAGCCGTTGACCACATCGGAGGCCGCCCGGCGCGCCGGTACGCAACATCCGCTCATCGGCCCGGCGTTGATCGAGGGCGAGGCGCGGCCCATATCGGGGCGCTCAACATGCTGGAGAAGTTGCGTATCCCCATCGACGCGCTGGCGGGGACCAGCATGGGCTCCCTGGTGGGCGGCAGCTACGCGGCCGGACTGTCGCCGGAGGAGCTGGAGCGGCGCATTACCAAGGTCAACTGGAACGATCCCTTCAACGCCCTCACTGACTTGGTCACCCAGCACAACGCGCTCTTCTTCAGTCAGTCGCACGATGCATTTCTTCATTCGCTCATACCTTGATAGACCACATCAAGCGAAACGCCCAACAACCTGTGTTAGCAATATTATGTGAATTGGGTTACTAGTAAAGGCGCGCAATAGCGGCCGATGACGGAAGGGCATCCCCATGTCGATCGGAACCAGCGCCGGGCCAAAGACAAAGCGTTCGGTCAGAGCTAGCCGGACGCCAAGCGCTGTAGCTCGGCGCTGCCTCGAGCTGGATGCCGAAATATAAATCCGGCATGAGCTGTCCTGCGCCTATACTCTAAGGACAATTCCGAAATAAACGCTTGGCGGACGACTGACTGAGCTCATACTGCAGGAGTATCGCCGACGACACATGTACACCCTGATGAAATCCCAGCCAACCACGCTTGAAAATGGAACAAGGGGATCCCGAGTTCATACTCAAAAGGAACTGGCCAAGTATACGGCGTTCGACGACGCGGTAGCGGCGTGCGAGAAGGGCAACCGGGAGGCAGCGATAGGCATTACGTAATGAATGAGTCCGGTAAGGAGGTTGCGCGGGTACCTGGATAGACTGACCACAGCCCCCCGAAATGCCTGCAGCGGCCAAACCGGCCGCCCCTCACCTGCGGATTTCCTCACGCCGCCCGCGCAACGCCCCTTCTCACAGGGCGGCCTCGAAGCGTACGGCCTCACCTGCCCGCCAATCGATCCGACGCTCCTTCGAGCGGGCCTTATGCGCTGACGAGACGGAAGGCAGTTCGGCCCGTCCAGCACTCGGCAATAGCCAGGAGAGAATGCCATGACAAAAGAACGTCAAAGCCACCGGGAAGCCAGAAAGCGACCCTCCATGACCATGAAAGAAAAGAGAAACGCGAAGAAAGCCAAAGAGGCGGCCAAGACCATTCTAGGCGACGGGAAACCGACCTGATGCCCTTCGGCTTGAAATCACCGGCTTGATTTAGAGCCGCCCTGTCGCAGGCCGGTACTCCCGCCTGACTGGGAACCCTCAACACTGACGAGGAGGAGACATGAACAATCGAAAAGCCTTGCCGCGAACACTAGCCCTGATTCTGGGAAGCGCCATGATCTGCGGTGTGGGGAGCGGCTTCGCCTTCGACATGGGCAATATGATGAACCCTTCTAAATGGATGGGAGGCAACAGAGACCGCGGTTACGGTGACGATGGGCCTGGTTACGGCTACGGCGGTCCGGGCGGCTACGGCGGTCCGGGCGGCTATGGTGGCCCGGGCGGTTATGGCGCTCCGGGCGGCTATGGCGCTCCGGGCGGCTATGGCGCTCCGGGCGGCTATGGCGCTCCGGGCGGCTATGGCGCTCCGGGCGGCTATGGCGCTCCGGGCGGCTATGGCGCTCCGGGCGGCTATGGCGCTCCGGGCGGCTATGGCGCTCCGGGCGGCTATGGCGCTCCGGGCGGCTATGGCGCTCCGGGCGGCTACGGCGGTCCGGGTGCTCCGGCCAGCCGCGGAACTCCGCCACCGCCGAGCGCTAGGCCTTCGGTCTATGGCTCACCGCATCCCCGCGGAGGGGAGCAGTCGGACATCGACAAGCTTAAAGAGCGGGCCAGAATCCTGGAAGTTTGGGGGCAACACTGATCGCGAAACGCCCAGATTCGGCCATGGAAGGCCGAGCATTGCTCCTGTCAGACGAAAAGCCCGGCCGAAGCCGGGCTGTTCTCTTGGCGGTGACGGAACAGGGTTCGGAATCCGGTCGGCGGGGCAGACCGTCGGGGTCTTAGTAACGCTGCCCGTGTGAGGGGCGATCGGTCTTGGGCTTGGCCTGGTTGACCGTGATGTTGCGGCCCTTCATGTCGGTGCCGTTGAGGGCCTTGATCGCCGTATCCGCCTGCGAATTGTTCGCCATCTCCACGAAGCCGAAGCCTTTGGATTCGCCGCTGAACTTGTCGCTGATCAGGTTGACCTGGGACACCTCACCGAAACGGGAGAAGGTCTGGCGCAGATCGGCGTCGGTGACACTGTACGGAAGGTTGCCTACGTAGATGTTCATCTCTAATCTGTCTCTCGAAATTTCGTGCATTGGATTAACTTGACACTATCGAAAAACACCAAGCACGAGATTTTCTTCGACAGCGGAGTGCCGTTGGATCGGCACAGGGAGGCAGGGGGGCTACGAGTCTCGCGGGAAATCGGTGAGATTTCGTCGAAATAGGCAGGCGCCTTGTCCCGATCGGGAGATCGGTTTGTCCTCTCAAGTATCACACTAGCAGGTGTGAGGGGTAAATGCACGAGAAGTTAGCGGGCGTACCGGATCCAGCCGCCGCGGCGTCAGGTATGGTAGATTTCAGCGCAGCTCAGGGTGCCCAACTCAGCGTGCTGCCCGAAGGAGGCGCAAGCACACGGACGTCGGGCTGCTCTATGCTCGGTTCCCCCCACCCCCCACCGATGTAGGACGAGCTCATGCGGCGGTTGCGGATATGGCACGAGACGCGTTACGACTTCGCCAGCCCCGTACAGCTCCAGGACCACAAGCTGATGCTGCGCCCGCGGGAGCGACATGACGTACGCATCGAGTACTCTAAGCTGCTCATCACGCCGCTGCCGCAGATCTCCTGGCAACGCGATACGCACGACAACTCGGTCGCGACAGCGAGCTTCTCCGGGCGCACGCAGCAACTGCTCATTACCAGCGAGGTCGTCATTCAGCATTACGACGAGGCGCCCCTGGATTTCCTGGTTTCCGATGAGGCGCTCTATTTTCCCTTCGCCTATACACCCGATGATGCTCTCGACCTTGGACCCTACTTACAGCCATCCGCGGTGCCCGGGGATGAGGCACTGCGCGACTGGTTGGCCCGTTTTTGGCGGCCCCCGGAAAGGGTGCAGACCTATGTCCTGCTGGAGCGACTGTGCGCGGGAATCGCCGCAGGTCTGACCTATCGCGTGCGCGAAGCGCCCGGCGTGCAGTCGCCGTCGCGCACCCTCGCCCTGAGCGGCGGCTCATGTCGGGATTTTGCGGCCCTGTTTATCGCGCTCGCACGCGCACTTGGGCTCGCCGCTCGTTTCGTCAGCGGCTACCTGGCGACCCCGCTGGCAAACACCGACAGTGGCGCGACGCATGCCTGGGCCGAGGTCTATCTCCCTGGGGCAGGGTGGAAAGGATTTGATCCCACCATTGGCAGGCTGACCGGCAGCGACCACATCCCTGTAGCGCTGGCCCGCCGTCCCGACGCGGTACCACCCGTGGCAGGGACCTTTATGGGCCCGAGCACGGCATCCCCGTCACTGCACGTGCAGGTAAGCGTGACATCCCTGTAAGACCCTGCCGGATGAGGTCCGCACCGACCGCGCCATTGTGGCAGCTGTCCATCCTCCGGACAGCTGTCGTGACATAGCGCGAGGGTGCGCCTCGAACCGGGGACATCCGAGCTCGCTCTCCCGCTCGGCGTACGACGCTCGCCTGTGCGCCGCAGGGTGATGGAAGAGAGAATATCCTACGCTGACCCTGGCACCCGGTGATTGCGCCTCCATGTCATGGGTTGACGCTTCCTCGGGCCCGCCGACGCCCCCGGGCCGGGTATTAGGCATCTCCTTCCGGTTGTGCTAGAGCGCCCGCTCCGGACGGGTGAGGATGTTTACGACATGCTTGTCACGCTGCGGCAGATCATGCAACTAGTCGGCGTCGCGCCCACTCTGCGCGAAGCCTTGGACATCGCCGTGCAACAGGTGAGAAAGGCCGTGCAGGTTGACGCCTGTGCGATCTATCTGACGGATGTGGCGCATGACGAGTACGCCCTGGTCGCCTCCGACGGGCTTAGTCCCCACCCGATCGAAGACGTCAGGGTCAGGCCGGGGGAAGGTCTCGTGGGCATCGTGGGGGAGCGGCAGGAGTTGGTCGTCGAAACGGTCGCTAGGTTTCACCGGGGCCACGGGTTATCCCCAGATCCAACCCAAGAGTCTGATGGCAGCTTCCTTGGCACGCCGCTGATTCATTACCGCAAGCTCCTGGGCGTGTTGGTGGCATGGAAGCCGCAGGGCCACCCCTACGCCAGCGACGAGGTGACGTTCTTTCTCAGTCTGGGGGCGCAATTGGCCAAGGCCGTTCACGATGCCGAGGCGATCGATGCGGTGGGCGAATTGCTGCGCGGGAACCCGCATCCCGACGCCTTCATCCAGGGCGTGGCGGCGGCCACAGGATTGGCTATCGGTCAGGCGGTATTGGTCGAGGCACAGACCAGGCTCGAGTCGATACCCGATCGCGCGAGCCGCGACGTTGTCGCCGAGGAGCATGCCTTCACGGCTGCGGTCGCTGCTGCCCAACAGGAACTGCGCCGCGCCGGTGAACGGATGTCCGAGGCGTTACCGGACGCTGTGCGGGCGTTGTTCGATGTCCAGGCCATGCTTTTGGGCGATGTTAGTCTGGTGGGGGACACCATCGAGCTCATCCGCGCGGGGAGTTGGGCACCTGGGGCATGGCGCGAGACCATCGCCAGGCACGCAGTGGTATTCGAGCAGATGGAGGACCCTTACCTGCGCGAACGCGCCGCCGATATCCGCGAGATCGGCCAGCACGTCCTAGTGCATCTCCGGGCCCAGATGAAGGCCGCCAGGCAGTCCCCACAGCGCTGCATCCTAATGGGGGACGCGATCGGGTTGGCGCAGATTGCCGCCGTTCCCGCGGGATGCCTCGCCGGGATCGTCACCATGCGGGGCTCGCCCCTCTCGCATACGGCGGTGCTCGCGCGG
This sequence comes from uncultured Gammaproteobacteria bacterium, assembly GCA_963824085.1. Classification (GTDB taxonomy): domain Bacteria; phylum Pseudomonadota; class Gammaproteobacteria; order Chromatiales; family Chromatiaceae; genus JARRNE01. The sequence goes on along the minus strand of CAWGNT010000022.1, from coordinate 120,899 downwards.
GCGCTGGGCATCCCCGCCGTTGTCGATCTCGCGCGCTTGCCCGCCGCACGCTGGGAGGGTCGTGAGATGGTGGTCGATGGCGATGAAGGGCGCCTCTACGTTCAGCCGTCGCCCGCGCTCCTTCGCACTCTTGAGCGACGCATGCAGGAAGCGCGCGTCCGCGCCGAGCATCTCGCCTCGCTTCGCGACCTGCCGGCCCAGACCCTGGACGGTACCCGCGTGCCCCTGTATGCCAACATCGGTCTGCCGGCCGACAGCGCGGCGGCCGCGGCGAGTGGTGCCGAGGGCATCGGTCTGTATCGCACGGAGTACAGCTTTCTGCTCGGTGAGGCCCTCCCACTCGAGGAGGAGCAGCTCCAGTCCTATCGCGAGGTGCTGGCGTTCTTCGCCCCGATGCCCGTGACGCTGCGCACGCTGGACGTGGGCGGCGACAAGATTTTGTCCTATTTCCCGGTGCAGGAAGACAACCCATTCCTCGGGCGCCGCGGCATACGCTTTTCGTTGGACCAACCGGAGCTGTTCCTGATGCAGTTGCGGGCCATGCTGCGGGCCAACGCCGGATTAAACAACCTTCAGGTGCTGTTTCCCATGATCGGCACGGTCGGCGAGCTGGACGAGGCCCGGGGGCTTTTGGCGCGGGCGCACCGTGAGCTCGCGGCCGAGGGGCTGGAGGCGGCGGGACCTCGCGTCGGGGTGATGATCGAGGTGCCCGCTTCGGTTTACCTGACCGGGGCGTTCGCACGGCGTGTCGATTTCTTCTCGATTGGCACCAACGACCTCACCCAGTACATGCTGGCCGTCGACCGGAACAATGCGCACGTCGTAACCCCCTACGACGGCCTGCATCCCGCGGTTCTCGACGCCATTCGCCGGGTCGTCGAGACCGCGCACCGGAACGGCAAGCCCGTCAGCGTCTGCGGGGAGATGGCGGGCGACCCGGCAGGCGCCCTGCTCCTTCTGGGCATGGGGGTCGACAGCCTCAGTATGAGTCCCGCGCTGCTTCCCGCGGTCAAACGCACCATCCGCTGCTGCAGCCGGGAGCGCGCGCGCCTACTCGCCGACGTGGCGCTCGGCATGGAGGACGGCTTTGCCATCCACCGACTGGTGAACGGTGCGCTCGAAGAGATCCGGGATTGTCCGGGATCGGTCCGCACGGCCGGTACGACGGAGGTGGGTCCGAGGGGGTTGCCGGGACCTAGATGAGGTGCGGACTGTTGGGCCGCATCAAACCGGACTACAGTTATCGGACATGCCCGCGCTGGATGATGAACGACGCTGGCAGCAGCGGCTGCGCGACAGTCCGTTGTCACCGCCCAAGAATTCCAAAGGAGGAGACATGACGACATTACCGGGGCCAAAGACAAGAATCCTGCTCTTACCGCTGGCCGCGCTCTGGGTATTCGGTGCCACCGCCGCAACCGTAGCCACCCAAGACGGCAGTAAGGTACCAGACATTGGGCCGTTGCCGCCGGTGGCGGCGAACCCCGAAAACCAGCCGAACGAGGCGCGAATTGCCCTCGGGCGGGCCCTCTTCTTCGACAACCGGATCTCGGCCAGCGGCACCATGAACTGTGCGACCTGTCACCTGCCCCGCCAGGGGTGGACGGTGCAGACGCCCCTGTCGCCCGCCAACCCTGGCCGTGTCGAGCGGCGCAATTCGCCGACCCTAATCAATGTCGGCTACAACAAGGCTCTGATCTGGGACGGGCGAGCCTGGCCGCTCGAGAAGCAGGCTATTGGCTCGACCAAGAACCCACTGCACAAGGGCCAGGACATCGACAAGCTGATGGCGGTGCTCGAAGCCGATCCGAAGATGGTCAAGATGTTCAAGGATGCGTACGGAAGCGCGCCCAACCCAAAGGACTACGGCAAGGCGTTGGCCGTCTTTCAGCGTCATTTCATCGTCACTGGACCCAGCCCCTTCGACCGCTACATGGAGGGCGACAGCTCGGCCATGGACGCCGTAGCGGTGCGCGGCATGGCCGTCTTCAAGGGCAAGGGCAACTGCATCGCCTGCCATAACGGACCGAACTTCACGGACTCGGGGTTCTACAACGTCGGACTCAAGCACAACCCGATCCTCGACGACGAGGCCCATCAGCAAGTCCTCAAGTTCGACGCCAAGCGTACGAAGAATGCGGACTGGGAAACCATCACGACCGATCCCGGCCGTTATCTGATCACGCACGATGGGGCGGATTGGGGGCGCTTCAAGACGCCGACGCTGCGCAATCTGGCCGACACACCGCCCTACATGCACGACGGGCGTTACCGAACCCTGGATGAGGTGATCGAGCACTACAACCGCGGCGGCGACGGCGTCCGCAATCAGGACCCTCGCATCAAACCGCTCGATCTTAGTGATTCCGAGAAGCAGGACCTCAAGGCATTTCTAATGGCGCTACGCGGCCCGCTGCCGGAGATTCGGATGGAAGACTGGGTGAGACCAGTGAACGCGGCTGCAGGACAGGACGGCAAGGCGTTGTTCCAGGGCAAGGCCACCTGCATCAACTGTCACCAAGCCGACGGCAAGGGTGTGCCGGGCGTCTTCCCGCCGCTGGCAGGCAATCCCCGTGTCGTGGAAGGCGATGGCAGCTTCGTCGCCCACACCATCATTCATGGGCGCAAGGGTGCGATTACCGTCCACGACAAGGTCTTTAATGCCATCATGCCCCCGATCGGCACCCAACAGGGGCTGAGCGATGCGGAGATTGCAGCGGTGGCGAGCTACGTCCGCGATGCCTGGGGAAACAAGGCACCACCCGTGACGGCGGAGGTCGTCAGGCAGCAGCGCTGATATATCGGTCGCGCTTGGTTTTTCCGGTTTCCGGGGCCCGGTTGCGGGCGCCGGGGCCGCCGTGCATACCTGCCAGTAGAGCCGCTAGGTCGTACTCTGGCAAACCGCGACCGGGAACGAGCTCGTACGCTTGCGCGCCGACATGCGCCAGATCAGGGACCTCACGTTTTCGCGGGACGGAGACCTGCTCGTCGCGGGCGGTGATGACCAAACCGTCGGAGGACGCGGGAAGATCCAGCTGTGGCTCGCGCCGCCCAGAGGCGCCCATCGTATGCCCACGGCCGGTGGCGCGCCGAGCGCTCGATCTCGCCCACCGGTGACTTGAAGCCAATGGCTGCTCTAATGGGTGGAACTTCCTTGGTGAGACGGCTCTTGAAGAACGCCCTGTGGTCCTTGATCACCGGGCTTTGCTTCGGCGCAGGGGTGCTGACCTCGGTTGCGATTTACAGAGAGGTCAAGGCAACGCTCGCACCGGCCACGGTCGATTTTCCCCAAGGATTCGACTTTCCGACCCACGAACGGGTACGCGACCAAGCGCGCTTCACGGTAAGGGGCACGATCAGAAACTCAGGTGATACGGGCTGGGATACGGTGAAGATCGTCGCCGGCATCTATGCCGGCAGTGCCTACATGACGTACTGTTGGAGCGACCTTCGCTACGTGCCCGCGCGGAGCACGCGGCCATTCGAGGTGATCTGCAAGAATACCGAGGGGACCAAGGTTCCGGACAATATCACCTATCGTTTGTCCGTTCGGACTGCGACGATGAGAACCGGTACAGCGCGATAAGCGTCCGGATCGGCCCATCTTCGGCTGGAGGCGGGAAATACGGCCGCACTGCCGAGCCCCATCGGCGGGCTCAATCGCCGCCGCACCCACCGCAGCCGCTGTCCCCACAGCCGCCGTCACCGCCGTCGTCGTGCCAGGAGCCGCACCCCGTATCCCCGCCGCAACCGCTTCCACCGCGGCTGCCGCCCAGCCAGTCGTTCAGCTTTTTCGCAAGATAGATCACCGCGGCGACACCTATCCCCGTCTTGATCCAAAACCACGGGTCCCGTCCCTCACCCTGAGACGAACAGGAGGCGAGAGCCGCCATCATGAACGCCACCGCCAACAAGCTGCCACTCCAGGAAGGCGGCCGTCGCAGCACGACATGGTGCGCAGCATTCACCCGTACAAAGCGGTCGGCATTCCGGAAACGGGACGCCACATCCGGCCAGATGTCGGTGGGCGGCGGCTGACCCAGCTCCGACTCGTAGAATGCCAGCGTCTCACGATACTGAGCGGCGAAGCGCGTCCGCTCCGCCGCTCCCCCCTGGGTCGGCACGTGGTGCAGCTCGCGGCCGAGCAGCTCGCCGCACAGGTGCTTCCAGTAGGAACGCGTGTAGAGCAGGTGCAGGTGCCAGGCCTGATCCACCTGGTCCGACGGCGTGAGCTCACGGTCGCCCACCGCAACCAGATAGATGAAGCGCTTGTATTCGGCAATCACGCACTCGGCGTAGTCGTGCCGCCAACCGTTCTCTCGCGCCAGACGCGCCGCAAACGGCAGGGCGCAATCGCCGGCGCCAATCTCGAAGGTGTCGAGCCGGAGCATCAGCTCTGGGTTTTTCATCTTCCCCCCTTTTTTTGGTCCCACGCCCAAGGTGAGCGTCGGCGTCGACCCTCATACGGTGCTCTTCTGGCGCCCCGCTTGCTCGAACAGCATCTCTGCCAGAGTGCGGGTCGCCGGGCCTGCGCCGCCGCGGTCCGCATAAACGAGGTACAGGGTCTCGACGCGAGCGCCGCCTTGCTGCAGCGGCAGAGCCTTCAGCTCGCCCGCCTCGAGCTCATCTCGGATGAAGTCCCTTGGCACCCACGCGAAGGCCAGGCCGCGTTTGATGATCGCGATGGCGGTTCGCAGGTGCGAGACGGTCCAGCGCTCATCGGCCCCTAACCAGCCGCTGTCGACCTGGCGGTAGCGGCCCGTGTCCCGGATCACCACCTGCCGATGATTCTTCAGGTCGCTCTGGCTCAGTGTGCAGCCCTGGCGATGGAGCGCATGGTCGCGGTGGGCGACGGCGATGAACTCGACCTGGATCAGGGGGTCACCGAGGAAACCCGGCGGTATCTGGCCGGTCACCACGAGGTCGGCCTGGCGCTGCAAGAGCGTCTCGCAGGTGCCCGAGAGCACGGACTCGATGAGCTGCACTCGGGTCTGGGGCGCACGCTCGCTAAAGCGGGCAAGGCTGCAGAGCAAGAGCTCCGGCGGTACGACGTTCTCTACCGCGAGCCGCACCTCGGGCTCCCAACCTTGCGCCAGGGTCGCCGCCAGGCGCTCGAGGCTGCGCATCTCATCGATCACCAAGCGGGCGCGCTGCAGGATCAGCTCTCCCGGACCGGTCAAAACGCTCCGACGGCCCTGAGGCTCCAATAGGGCTACGCGGAGCTGCTCCTGGAGACGCTTGACGGCGTAGCTGACAGAGGACTGGCTCCGGTTCAGTGATTCTGCTGCCGCCTCGAAGCCCCCGTGGTCCACCACGGCACGCAAGGCGGCCCACTGCTCCAGCGTGGTTCGAGGGAGATCCGTCGCCATGATTCATCTACCAATCCGATCTATTACCGCCGATATTCGCATACAAACATCGGTTGACCGCTCCTATTCTGTTCCTCACACGAAACGCCCACAAGTTGAGGAAACTATCCATGTCCAACATCCTGCACATCGACAGCAGCATCTTCTCCGGAGACGGGGTCTCGTCGACCCTGGCCCGGCAGTTCGTCGAGACCCTCGCCGAACACGATCGGGACATCCGCGTCCGCCACCGGGACCTCGGGCGCGAACCGATCCCGCACTTGGACGCCAAGCGCCTGAACGCCATTAATGCGCCGCCGGGGGAGCGCTCACCCGAGCAGCAGCAGATCGCGGAGGAGACCGAGCGCCTGACCCGGGAGCTTCAGGAGGCCGACGTCCTCGTGCTCGGTGCTCCCATGTACAACTTCGCGGTGCCGACCCAGCTCAAGGCGTGGTTCGACCACGTGGCACGTGCGGGGGTCACCTTCCGCTACACCGCCGATGGTCCCGAGGGCCTGCTCAAGGGGAAGAAGGCAGTGATATTCACCAGCCGCGGCGGGCTGCACCGAGGCCGGCCCAGCGACAGTCAGACGGCCTTCCTGACGACGATGCTCGAGTTCTTGGGGATCGCCGACATCGAGGTCGTCTACGCGGAAGGACTCAATTTGGGAGAGGCGCCGCGGCGGCAAGCCCTGAGGTCTGCCGCGGCGGAGCTCCACCAGCTAGCCGCAGCCTGAACCGAGGAGGTCACGAACATGGGAACACGCACCGTCCAAACCGTTCTTACGGCGCACCCCGCCTCCGATGGCGGCGGCGTGAAGCTCTACCGCATCGTCGGCCCCAACGGGATGCGGCGGCTGGACCCCTTTCTGATGCTCGATGAGCTCGGCTCGGATGAGGCCGCCGATTACATCGCCGGTTTCCCGTCCCATCCACACCGCGGCTTCGAAACGGTGACCTATATGCTGGAGGGCACGATGCTGCACGAGGACCACCTCGGGAATCGCGGCCTCTTGAGGCCCGGCGGCGTACAGTGGATGACCGCCGGGCGCGGGGTGATCCACTCGGAGATGCCCCAGCAGGATCGCGGACGCATGCACGGATTCCAGCTTTGGCTGAACCTGCCTGCGCGGGAGAAGATGAAGGACCCCGCGTACCGGGACATCCCTGCCGAGGAGATACCGATCGTAAAGCCGGCTCCTGGCGTGGAGGTACGGGTGATCGCGGGGCGCTTCCAGCATGCACCGAACACGGTCACCGGGCCCGTTCAGGGGATCAGCACCGAGCCGCTGTATCTGGATGCGACGCTTCCCGCCAACGCCTCGCTCAGAGTGCCTGTGGTCCCCGACCACACCGCCCTGGTGTACCTTTACCAGGGCGGCCTCAAGATCGGCGGTCGAGCCTTGTCCCAGCGGCAGATGGCGGTGCTCGGCGACGGGGACGCAATCGATCTCACCGCAGGAGGCGAGGAGGCCAGGGCGTTGGTCCTGGCGGCGCGACCGCTGCGCGAGCCGATCGCTCACTTCGGCCCCTTCGTGATGAATACCCGGGAAGAGATCGAGCGGGCCGTAGCCGACTATCAGGAGGGTCGACTGGTCGCGTGAGCAGGCCGGACGGTAGATCTCTCCCCGGGCGCCCGCCTGTCCAACTCCGTACGGGCGCCCGCACGCCGCCGGGACGATGCCGGCGGCGCTCTTCCGGCATCACAGCCGCGAGCTTGTGATCTCCAGGTCTGCTACCGACCAAACCTGCGCAAAGCGATCCCGCACCGGCTTCGCCTCCTCTATCCGGTCCTGCGCCTCAAGGCTGCGGGCGAGTCCCCGGAGAGACCAGCCGTTGTCGGGGTAGATCTCGAGATCCCGCCGATAGACCAGCTCCGCCTCCGCTGCACGGCCCGCTTGCAGGAGGGCGGCCCCCAGGTTGTGCCGGGCCGGCACGTACCAATCCGAAGGCTCCTCATAAATGAGCCGATCTTCCGCGGCCACCGCGGCGCGCAGCCGTTCGACGCTGCCCTCGGTGTCGCCGCGGACAAGGGCGATCTCTCCGGCCAGCACATCGCGGGCGATGACCAGCAGCTGGGCCATGGTGTTGGTCTCCCAGATCCGGGTGGCCGCCATCTCCGGGTCCTCCGCAATCTCGGCGAGCGCAGCGAGCGATGCGTCGGCACCGGCGAGATCACCGGTGCGCAACAGGGCCAGCCCGCGCGCATAGTGCCAGATGCCCGTCGGGTAGATGAGATCCGGCGCCGGTTTCGGCTCGGCGAGAATCTCCTTCCAGTGACCGAAGCGCACGAGGGCGAAATAGGGCATCACCCAATACTGCTGCAACGTGGTATAGCCGGGCTCGCGCATCCGTTCTAGGTCCTGGTGAGCGCGTATGTGTCTGGCTGCGGCTATCGCCTTGCCGCTCTCGCCGGCAAAGCCCGCCGCGGCGGCCAGGAAGTGATGATTGTGGGGCACGTACGCCACCGGGTAGAGGCCCTGGGCATGGCACTGGGCAATGTACCTGTTGTCGGCGGCGGCAGCCTGCTCGTTCACCTCGATGGCGTCCTGGTAACGCCCGACGCGAATATAGATGTGCCCGGGCATGTGGACCAGATGGCCCGCCCCCGGTACCAGCCCGCGCAACCGATCTGCGGCAGCTAGCCCCTGCTCGGGATGCTCCTTCTCCACGGCGTGGATGTACAGGTGGTTGGCAAGGGGATGCGCGGGGTGACTGGTCATGACCCGCTCCAGGGTTGTCAGGATGGTCTTGGTGACGGGCTTCGGACTGCCGTCGGCCTCCCAGTAGTCCCACGGTGTGGTATCCATCAGTGCCTCGGCGTAGAGGCTCCCGACGTCGGGGTCGTCTGGGAAGCGCCGCGCCACCGCACCCATCGCCTTCGCGTACGCCTTGTCGAGGACGCTGCGGTCCTCAGACGCCCCTTTCTCGTAGCGAGCGGCGATGGCCTCGATGAGCGCCCGTTCGCGTGCCCCGCCGCTGTCGGCCAGAGCGAGCGCCTGCTGAACGGCCGCGTAGGCTCGTGGGTTATCGCCGGCATCCATCTTGGCGTTGATGTTGGGTCCCAGGACCAGTGCCTCACCCCAGAAGCACATGGCGCACTCGGGGTCCAGAGCCTGGGCCTGGCGAAACGAGCGAGCCGCCTCGCGATGGTTGAAGCCAAAGGCCAGCACCATCCCCTGGTCGAAGTAGCGCTGCGCCTGCGCCGAGCCCGTGGTTACCGCCAGATGGTAGTCGCCCATCCCCTTCAGGAGCGGGGCGATGGGTTGATCTGCCCCCGCGGCCGAAAGCCCGGCCGGGCTGGCTAGGGCCGTCGTCAGGGCCGCGGCACGAAGAGCGGGTGTCATTTGCGGTTGCATAAAGACCTCCTCGGATTGGGCTATTCGCGGCTACAGGATGACCCTGCCGGACTGCCGATGCTAAAGTCGTTTAGGACACAAACCGGACGATTCCGCCATGTCCGAGAGCGAAAGTCGGATCACCGTTGCCTTGCTCGCGACGCCCGAGGCGACCGCCTCCACGCTGTACGGGATGTACGAGCTGTTTACCGCCGCCGGGCGGGACTGGGCGTTCATCATGACCGGCAGGCCGGGCGAGGCACGATTCCGGCCTCTCATCGTCAGCACCGATGGCCGCCGCCTACGCGCCGCCAACGCCATCCCCATCGAGCCCCACTATGCCCTCGCGGACTGTCCGGCTCCGGACATTGTCTGTATTCCCGACCTGTTCGTGGCACCGCAAGAGCAGCTCACCGGCCGCTACCGGGCTGAGACCGAGTGGCTGCGCTCGACCTACGCCGCCGGCGCTCTCCTGGCCACGGCCTGCTCGGGCGCGCTGCTGCTCGCCGAGTCGGGCCTGCTCGACGGCCAAGACGTGACCACGCATTGGGGCTATTGCGCCAGCCTGGCCGCGGCCTACCCCGGCTTGCGGGTTCAGGCTAACCGTGCCCTGGTGGTGAGCGGGGACGGTCAGCGGATCGTTACCGCTGGCGGTGGCACCTCGTGGCAGGACCTGGTGCTCTTCCTGGTAGCCCGCTTCGCGGGCGTAGAGGAAGCGATGCGGCTGGCGCGGGTCTACCTCATCGATTGGCACGACATGGGCCAGCAGCCTTACGCTGCCCTGACCGGCGCACGGCAAGTGGAAGACAACCTCATCCGCCGCTGCCAGGCATGGATTGCCGAGCACTACGACGAGCCTGCGCCAGTGGCAGCCATGACCCGCCTCAGCGGACTCTCGGACCGCTCCTTCAGTCGCCGCTTCAGTCAAGCCACCGGCATGCCGCCCATGGAGTACGTCCACACCCTGCGGCTGGAGGAGGCGAAGCAGATACTGGAGGGCGGCGACCTGCCGGTGGAAGCGGTGGCGAACGAGGTAGGCTACGAGGACGCGAGCTACTTCGGTCGGCTCTTCCGGCGCAAGGTGGGCATGACCCCGGCCCGGTATCGCCGCCGCTTCGGGGCGCTGCGCCGCACCCTACAGTTGGGGAGGACGCCGAGCTCGGAGGATGCGACGCGGAGAGCTGCACCGTCGCCGGTCACAGCCGAGACCGGAGCCTCGTCGGCACGGCAATGATACCGTTCCTCCCCACCGGCTCTTAGACGACGACGAAGCCCAGCTTCTCGTAGTAGCCGTGCTGTCACAACATCCGCGGCCTAATGGTCCGGCACCGAAGCGCCGGTCACAACGCCGTACCCGTTGACTGCAACTTTTCGACTCTTGCCCGAGGGGTTGGGTCGCGGGTGACAGGGGTGTCGGCGGCAGGAATGCTGCCGTCAAGCTACATGGAGGTATTCACGGCGTCCCCCACCGCCCGTAACCCAAGCCAGGAAAACCGACCACCGAGAAGAGAATCGTGTAGTTGCGGGATTTCGGCGCGGCTGTGCTAGACAGCCAAGCGGTTCCCCTGCGCCCACTGACCGACGAAAACCACAACGTCCGGATCTGCCGCTCCGTGCGCAGAACTCGGCACACCCAACCGGCTCATAGCCACCACCTTTGCGGGTTATTCGCCCCGAGAGTTGCGTCTCCGCCGACATTGGACAACTCGCACGGGATTTCCTATCTTTTTTGTTAACTATCTTTTTTTGTCAACTATCGTCGAGGAGGAGGTCCACAGGTGAGGCGGACAGAGGAGTGCCAGTTCCCCGTTTCTGTGGTCATGGAGCGACGGCTGGCGCACCAGGGCCCTTGGTCTTATCCCCGCTGGACTGCGGTGGGGGTAGTCGCGGGCGAGGCAATCGGAACGGGTACCGGCCGCCGCCGGGTGCGTCTGGACGACGACGGCGCAGAGCAGGTCCTTTGGTCGGGGCTCCGCCTGGCTCTCCACCGGGACGCAGCCGAGAGCTACTGGTACAACCTGGTGGGCAAGCAGCCCTCATTGTTCATCGCCTGCCGGGCGGACCCTGACGGCGAGCTGACACCCTGGGTGGTTTCCGCCGACTACGACGAGGCAGGGGCCTACATGGAGGCCGACGACACCGTATTCGCGCTCCCCATGCCCCCCGAGATCCACCGCTGGCTGGAAGAATACGTGATGGCCAACTACCACCCGGCGCCGCCCACGAAACGCCAGCGCAAACGCTGGACCGAGGACACCGCGCATGAGACACGACGACGACCCGCGGACTGAGTCCGAGCCCTCCGGACCGCTGAAGCGCTGGTCACGGCGCAAGCAAGCGGCGCGTCGCGCGCCCCAACAGGCTCCCGTGCTCCACGCCCCCGCCGAGCCGTACATCGAAACCGGGGATCGCGCGGTCGCTCTTCCGCGGCCATGCAAGACCGACGCGGACATGCCGCTGCTCGACCTCCTCACGGCGGACAGCGACCTGTCGGATTTCTTCTCGCCGGACGTTAGCGAGGACCTGCGCCGCGAGGCCCTGCGGCGTGTGTTCGCGCTCCCGCGCTACAACCTGACGGACGGGCTGGACGACTACGCCGAAGACTACACCGCCTATCGTCCGCTAGGCGAGCTGGTCACCGCGGGTCTGCGCCGGCACCGCGACCGACTGGCGGCGCACACAGGCGCCCGGACACGAGCGGAGCCGACGTCAACCGACGCGAGCACTCCGACCGGGGAGTCCCAGCAAGAGGGACAGCCGACGGAAGCCGATCCCGGCCGGAGCGCCTGACGGAGGAGACCGGCATGCTACCCGCCGCCGCCCACGCACTAGCTTCGCCAGGTCACCGCGCGCTTTCCCGTCACGAGGAGGCGCGCAATGCCGCCCAAGCGGTCCTCGCGGAGGTACTGGCCAATCGACCGATGGGCGTCACGTACAGCAGCCGCGGCCGTGTCCTGATCGTAGGACCCGAATCCGCCGCGATGAGCGCTGCGGTGCGCCTGCAGCAGGCCGGTCTCCACCCTGTCGTGCTGGCGACCAGCGCGGAGCCTCTCGGCAAGCAGGCCGCCTCGCCCTCGCGACCGGAAGGGATCGCGGTGCTGCGGGCCGATGGTGCGTCGCTCCAGGGTCACCTGGGCGCCTTCCGAGTCACGGCCTCCGGCCCCAAGGGCCCCCTGGACCTGGGACCGCTGGCCGGCGGAGACGACGGCGTCTTCGATCTGGTCCTGGACCTCAGCGCCCCGCCCCTCCTCGACATGGAGATCACCCCGCCGGGGTACTCTGCCCCCGGCGCCGACCCGGAACGGCTCGAGGCGGCCGTCGCGGAGCTGCCAGAGCTGGTCGGCGACTTCGACAAGCCCAAGTTCTTCAATTACGACCCCGCGATCTGTGCCCACGGCGCGCGCGGCCTCACTGGCTGCACCCGCTGCCTGGACGCATGCCCGACCCGGGCGATCCGCGACCTGGGCGAGCTGATCGAGGTCGACCCCTATCTCTGCCAGGGCGGCGGCACATGCAGCACGGTCTGTCCGACCGGCGCGGTACGTTACGACTGCCCTCCTCCGTCGGTCTTGCTGACTGCGCTCCGGGATGCCCTCCGTGCCTACCGCGACCTGTCCGAGACACCGCCGGTCGTACTGCTGCATGGGGGCGATGCAGGACGCGCGTGGCTAGAGTCCGTCGGTCCCGGCATTCCCGAGCCGGTCATCCCCGTGGAGCTGGAAGAGGTCGGGTCGGCGGGGCTCGAGGTCTGGCTCTCCGCGCTGGCCTTCGGCGCCGGCTCGGTCGCCCTGCTGATCACCCCCGACGCCCCGCCCTCGGTGCGCCGGGCGCTGACTGCAGAGGTGGAGCTCGGCCGAACCCTGCTGGAGGCGCTGGGCTACCCGGCCGGTGGGCTGCGTCGCCTGGAGGCCGACGACGCGGCCCTGAATGCGTTGGCAGACGGGCGCCGGCTCCCGGGAGACTTGCCGGCGGCCGCATTCCAGACGTTCGACGAGAAGCGCACCAACCTCTACTTGGCCCTGGATCACCTCTACGAGCAGGCCCCGCGGCGGACGGAGCGCGCGGCGCTGCCCACAGGGGCTCCCTTCGGTGCCCTAGAGATCGACACGCGTGCCTGCACCCTGTGTATGTCTTGCGTCGCCGTCTGCCCAGCCAAGGCCCTAAATGACGGCGCCGGCACCCCCCGTCTGCAATTCATCGAGGGCAACTGCGTGCAGTGCGGTCTGTGCGCGACCGCATGCCCCGAGGACGCCCTCGCGCTTACCGCGCGCATGACCTTCGTGCCCGAGCTTCGCCGGCGCCCGCACACCTTGCACGAAGAGCAGCCCTTCTGCTGCGTGAGCTGCGGCAAGCCGTTCGCGACTAAGAACATGATCCGCACTGTCACCGAGAAGCTTGCGGCCCACTGGATGTACCAGAACGACAGGGCGGTGCGCCGACTGCAGATGTGCGACGAGTGCCGCGTCAGGGACCTGTTTGCGGAGGAGGAGGAGCACCTGTGAGAGCCCAGGGGTCATTGCGCCCAGGCAACCGGCATCGCAAGCCGTGGCCGCCGCCGAGCTCCAAGGCCGACACCATGAAGGAAACCACATTGATCTCCGACCGGCTCGCCGCTGCCTCCAGGGCCTCGCCCCTCCGCCCGGCGCATGCGCCAGATGCGGACGTCGGCCGACGCGCCGACGCATACGGTCTCCTGGCCGCATTGCTGGCCGAGCCCCCGTCAGCGGCCCTACTGGGACGTCTGGCGGAGATCGCGGACGACGGCGACGAGGACGAGACCCCACTCGGCCGGGCCTGGAGAAGGATAGGTCGTGCGGCACGCAATATCGGCCCCCAGGCCGCATCGGAGGAGTATCACGCCCTCTTCATCGGCGTGACCGAGGGCGAGGTGGTGCCTTACGCCTCCTGGTACGAGACCGGCTTCCTCATGGACCGGCCGCTGGTGCAGCTGCGCTCCGACCTGGTGCGCCTCGGCTTCGCACGCCAGGAGGGCGTACGCGAGCCGGAGGATCATGCGGCGGCCCTGTGCGAGGTGATGGGCATGCTCATCCTGCAGGCCGAGGACTCAGCCGGGGACGAGACCGTGCGGGACTTCTTCCAAGCGCACCTCGCCGCCTGGATGCCGGCCTTCTTCCTGGACCTACAGCGGGCGCCCGCGGCGGTTCTCTACGCCGCCGTCGGGGACCTGGGCGAGCAAATCCTGGAGCTGGAGCGGCGTTACCTGTCCCTGAGCTCCGAGCCCGTGCGAATAAGCGCTTATCCCGCGGCAAAGCGGCAAGAGCCGAGTGAGAGGTAGATGATGAGAAAGACCACTGAGGCGGCAAAGCAAAGTCGCCGCGACTTCCTGAAAGGGTTCCTGTTGGCGGGCGGTGCGCTCGGCACCGGCGTGAACCTCGATGTCGCCGCCGAGACGTCGGTTCCCGGCGCGCAGACGAAGACCACACCGGCCAAGCGGCCTGGCTACCGCGAGACGGAGCACGTGCGTACGTACTACGCGAAGGCGTCCCTGTGAGGTGGCCCTTCGCCGGAGGAGCGAGCGATGAAGCTGACCAAGCGACAACCCCAAACCCAGGGCGCGACCGGTCCCGCCGCGATCGCGATCCTATCCCATCCCATCGACCGGCGCACCCTGCTCAAGCGCTCCGGACTTGCGGTCGGCAGTGCCGTCGCCACCGGCATGCTGGCGCCCAGGCTGATGCGCCGGGCCGCTGCTGAAGAGCCAATCAACCCGCCCGAGGCCGGCGTAGAGACCGAGCGGCGCCGCTCGATCTGCACCCATTGCTCGGTCGGCTGCGGGGTCATCGCGGAGATCCAGAACGGCGTCTGGACGGGCCAGGAGCCGGACTACGAGTCGCCGATCAATCTCGGCTCGCACTGCGCCAAGGGGGCCTCGGTTCGCGAGCACGGTCACGGCGACAAGCGCGTCAAGTACCCCATGAAGCTGGTGGACGGCAAGTGGCAGCGTATCCACTGGGACACCGCCATCGGCGAGATCGGCGACAAGCTCCTGGAGATCCGGGAGAAGTCCGGACCCGACTCCTTCTTCTTCTGCGGCTCGTCGAAGGCGAGCAACGAGGGCAGCTACCTGCAGCGCAAGTTCGCCGCCTTCTGGGGCTCGAACAACGTGGACCACCAGGCGCGCATCTGCCACTCGACCACAGTGGCGGGCGTGGCCAACACCTGGGGCTACGGCGCCATGACCAACTCCTACAACGACATGCACAACTGCAAGGCCATGCTCTTCTGCGGCTCCAACGCCGCCGAGGCGCACCCGGTGGCCATGCAGCACATCCTGCGCGGCAAGGAGAACGGCGCCAAGATGATCGTGGTGGATCCGCGCTTCACGCGCACCGCCGCCCACGCCGACCAGTACGTTCGGCTGCGCCCCGGCACCGATACCGCCTTCATCTGGGGCCTGCTGTGGCATGTCTTCCAGAACGGTTGGGAGGACAAGGAGTACATCGCCCAGCGCGTCTACGGCATGGACGAGGTGCGCAAGGAGGTCGCCAAGTGGGACCCGAAGACGGTGGAGAACGTGACCGGCGTGCCGGAGAACGAGATGTACCAGGCCGCCAAGACCATGGCCGAAAACCGGCCGGGCACCATCGTCTGGTGTATGGGGCACACCCAGCACCACATCGGGAACAACAACACCCGCGCCGACTGCATCTTCCAGCTCGCGCTCGGCAACGTCGGGGTCTCCGGCGGCGGGGCCAACATCTTCCGCGGGCACGACAACGTGCAGGGCGCCACCGACGTGGGACCGAACTGCCACACCCTGCCCGGCTACTACGGCCTGTCCGAGGGCGCCTGGAAGCACTGGGCGCGGGTCTGGGACGTGGACTACAACTGGCTGCGGGGCCGCTTCGACACGCGCAAGAAATACCTGGAGGGCGACAAGGAGTCTTACACCATGAACACCCCCGGGGTGCCGGTCTCACGCTGGATAGACGGCATCCTGGAGGACCAGACTGACTTTCAGCAGGCCGACAACTTCCACGCCATAATGTTCCAGGGTCACGCGGTGAACAGCCAGACTCGCGGGCCGGACATGAAGCGGGCGCTGGAGAGCGACAAGCTGGAGCTGGTGGTCATCGCCGACCCCTACCCGACCCATCTCGCCGTCATGAGCGACCGCAAGAACGGGGTCTACCTGCTGCCGACCTGCACCCAGTTCGAGACTTTTGGGTCGGTGACGGCCTCCAACCGGTCACTCCAGTGGCGGGAACGGCTGATCGAGCCCCTGTTCGAGTCCCTGCCCGACCACGTTATCCTCTATAAGCTCGCCAAGAAGCTAGGCTTCGCCGACCAGATGTTCAAGCACATCAAGGTCGAGAACGACGAGCCTTCCATCGAGGATACCCTGCGCGAGATCAACCGCGGCACCTGGACCATCGGCTACACGGGTCAAAGCCCAGAGCGGCTAAAGGACCACGCCAAGTACCGGCATACCTTCAACACGACAACGCTGCGCGCCGAGGGCGGGCCGGTGGATGGGGATTACTATGGTCTGCCCTGGCCGTGCTGGGGCACGGACGAGCTCAAGCACCCGGGCACCCCTGTCTTGTATGACACGAGCAAGCCGGTGGCCGAGGGCGGACTGTGCTTCCGCGCCCGTTTCGGCGTGGAGCGCAATGGCGTAACCCTGCTGGCCGAGGGCTCCTACCCGGTAGGCTCCGAGATCAAGGACGGCTATCCGGAGCTTACCGCGGACATGCTCAAGCAGCTCGGCTGGTGGAAGGAGCTCACACCCGAGGAGCAGACCGCCGCCGACGGAAAGAATTGGAAGACTGACCTCTCCGGCGGTATCCAGCGCGTGGCGATCAAGCACGGCACCGCCCCCTTCGGCAACGCCAAGGCACGCTGCGTCGTCTGGCAGTTTCCGGACCCGGTACCCGTGCACCGCGAGCCCCTCTATACCCCGCGCTACGACCTGGTGCAGCAATACCCCACCTACGAGGACCGCAAGGCATTCTGGCGCCTCCCGACCCTGTACAAGAGCATCCAGGCCAAGGATTACTCCGGCGAGTACCCGCTTGTCTTCATCAGCGGGCGGCTCGTCGAGTACGAGGGCGGCGGCGCCGAGACGCGCTCCAACCGGTGGCTGGCGGAGCTGCAGCAGCACATGTTCGTCGAGATCAACCCGGCCGACGCCAACGACCGCGGTGTGCGGGATCGCCAGATGGTCTGGCTGGAGGGACCCGAAGGCGGCCGCATCAAGGTGATGGCCATGGTGACGCCCAGGGTCGGCCGCGGTGTCGTGTGGACGCCGTTTCACTTCGGCGGCTGGTTCGAGGGCAAGGACCTGAAGGACAAGTATCCCGAAGATACCGCGCCCTACGTACGCGGCGAGGCGTGCAACACCGCCACCACCTATGGATACGACTCGGTGACCCAGATGCAGGAGACCAAGGCCACCCTCTGTCGCATCAGCGCGGCCGAAACCAGTTAGGAGACGTCCGATGGCACGAATGAAATTTCTGTGCGACGCCGAGCGCTGCATCGAGTGCAACGCCTGTGTTACGGCCTGCAAGAACGAGAACGACGTCCCCTGGGGCGTCAACCGCCGGCGGGTGGTGACGCTCAAGGACGGCGAGCCGGGCGAGAAGTCCATCTCGGTGGCCTGCATGCACTGCACGGACGCTCCCTGCGCCGCCGTTTGCCCGGTCGACTGCTTCTACACCACGGACGACGGCATCGTCCTGCACGACAAGGACCTTTGCATCGGCTGCGGCTACTGCTTCTATGCCTGCCCGTTCGGAGCACCCCAGTATCCGCAGAAGGAGGCCTTCGCGGTGCGCGGCAAGATGGACAAGTGCACCTTCTGCGCGGGCGGCCCGCTCCCCGACGACTCCAATGCAGAGTACGCGAAGTACGGCAGCAACCGCATCGCCGAGGGCAAGCTGCCGATGTGCGCCGAGATGTGCTCCACCAAGGCCCTGCTCGCTGGAGACGGCGACGCGGTCGCCGACATCTACCGCAAGCGGGTACTGAAGCGCGGCGGCCGTCCCCAGACCTGGGGCTGGGAGCGCGCGTACCTGACGACAGGTCCGGAGCCGAAGTCATGACCTCTTGGTTCAGGGCAGCCGGTCTCGCTGCGGCCGGTACTGTGTGTCTTCTTGCACTGTCGGCCTGCTATCAGGACCCGGAGGTCACCATCTTCGAGCCCGGCGTCTACAAGGGCGCCCGTGATCCCCTGCTGGAAAAGGAACGCTCGCCGCAGCAGCAGCAACGGCTGAAGGCGCGGTTCGACCTGGTGCAGACCGATCGATAGCGGCGGATTCCGACAGGCAGGACAAGTGTTGAGAGACGGACAATGAGCACCAGCTTGCGCATGTTTGTGGGAGCCCTCGCGCTCGTCAGTGCCTGTGCCTGCACACACCAGGTGCAGGACCCATGGGTAAGCGGAAACCAGTATGCCCAGGAAAGGCACCGCTCGGCCTCGCAGGAGGACGAGCTTCGCCAGCGGCTGTTCACGGTTCAGCAGGACCGGTGAGGAGGACCCAACAATGACCCGTACATCGAGCGAGATGGGAGACGTAAAGCGCAGGCGCCGGATCTTCCTCTGGACCCTGGCCCTGCTGGTCACGGGGACGCTGGCGTTCCCACTGAGCGGCTACCTCTACGCGGAGCTTGCCAGCACGGACGCCGCTGCGGCCCAGCATGAGACCAATCCGCGCGCCAACTACTGGCGGGCCGTGCGGGACGGTCAGGCGGGCTACAGCGCCGTCCCCGGCCAATCTGCCGACGTTCTCATCCAAAACGGCGGCGAGAGCTGGCGCGAGCTCCGCAACGGGCCGGTGGCCACCATCGGCGTCTGGGTGCTTGCTGGCTCTGTCGCCATCATTGCCTTGTTCCACCTTGGCGTAGGGCCGCAGCGCCTCGACGAGCCACTCTCCGGAGACCGGATGCCGCGCTGGTCCGCAGGTGAGCGCGTGATGCATTGGTACACGGCCATCCTGTTCATCGTGATGGCGATCACCGGACTCAGCCTGCTGTTTGGGCGGGCGGCGCTCATTCCGGTGCTGGGTCTAGAGGGATTTGCCGCCTATGCCGCGGTGGCCAAGCTCCTCCACAACTACCTGGGGCCGTTCTTCCTGGCAGGCGTGCTTGTGGAGGTCGTTGTCTGGATACGTTGGAACATCTTTACCCGAACGGACTGGAACTGGCTGCGGCATTTTGGCGGACTGCTTGGCGGCGGCCATACCCACGCGGGCCGCACCAACGGGGGCGAAAAGGCGTGGTTCTGGGTCATCGCCACGATCGGGCTAATCGGTGTGTGCGTATCCGGTCTGATCATGGACTTCCCAAACTTCGACCAGGGCCGCGGGACCATGCAGATCGCCAACCTGGTGCACTCCAGCCTGGCAATCCTCTGGACCGGCATCGCGCTGGGCCACATCTACATCGGGACGCTGGGAACGCCCGGCTCCCTGGAAGGCATGATCAAGGGGCACGTCAGTAAGGAATGGATGCGGACCCACCACGACCGCTGGTACGAGAAGCTCGAACGCGAGGGGAAGGTCGGCTCAGCCGCCGAGCTGGAAGCCGCGGAGCAGCCACATGCGGAACGTCCGCGCGGCCAACCGACCGGCTGAATGCGCGGTTCGCAGGCCGGGGTGAGCCTGCGAACGTCAAATACGGCCCCGGCGGCGTAACACAGGTGCCTCGACAACCCCAGCGCGCTGCTTTTAGGGGGGGTTCCCGAACCGCCAATTTTCTGCAATAACGGAGGCGATGGGTCAACGCGCTTGATCCGTCACGATAGATCAGATGCTTACCGGCCTGTTCGGAGAGCATCCTGGGTCTGCACACCCGACTCGTAAGCCGATGTGAGGTGTCTTACCCCAGATCCGCGGCGCTCGTTGCGGCGTATCAACGAAGTCATCGAAACCCGCTTCGTCGTCCAATGCAACGAGAAGCGGCTGAAACATTCGGGCGCACCGGGGTTCGTCAGCGCCATACAGGAGGCGCTGTCCGGCCTAGAAAAAATCAGCGTCAGCGGAGACGACATCAAGCAGGCGCTGCTAGCCGGTGGGTCGCCGGCCGCGCCGGAGGAGCTGCGCAAGCGATTTGAGGCATTCCTCGCCGAGCGCTGCAAGGGAAAGGACACAACCCAGCTCCGTTTCGTGGTGGAGTGAAGCCCCGCCGAGACTCTATCCTGACCAGTTTCTTCTGGAGGTCGACATGAGGCAATGGGCGCTACAAGACGCGAAGGCCCGTCTAAGCGAGCTGGTACGGCTCGCGTCCGACCACGAGCCGCAAGAGATCACCCCTGCGCGGAGAACCCGCGGTGGTGGTGCTGTCGCGAGCGGATTTCGACCGGCTGACCAAGCCACGCGAGTCGTTCGTGGAGTTCATGCGTCGCTCGCCGCTGTACGGGGCGGACGACATCGAGTTTCCGCACGATGAGAGCCTGACCCGAGAGGTCGATTTGTGACCTGGTTGATCGACACCAACGCCCTGTCGGAGCTCAAGAAGCGTAAACCGCACCCCGGAGTCGCCCGCTGGTTCGCAGTCACTCTGAGCCGCTCCTGCTACGAGAAGCTCACGGGGAAACGGGTCACGCCGGAAGTGTTGGTTGAGAAGTCCTTTGAGCTCCTTCTCGAACGGGAGAGCAACGCAAGCATCCTGCGCTCGTTTCAGCTGCCCGTCATAGGCCGATACTTTCGCGAGTACGAGACGACCATCACCAAGATGGTGACGGGGAACGGGTAACCAAAGCGGAGAAAAAGAGGCGTCACCGCGAGGCAAAGGAGAAGATGAGCGACCTCAAGATCGCGAACGCCCGCCTCGAAGCGCGCATCGCGAACACCGAGCGTCGCGCCAACGAACTCCGCGACCGGGTCACCCGCCTAGAGGGCGAGCTCGCGCGCATTGCAGAGAAGAAGGGTGAGGAGAAGGACGAACCGAAGCCCAAGGCAAGACCCGCCCCCCAAGAAGCCCTCGTGACGGGGCCAAACAACTACAAATCCCAAGCACGGGCGAACAGCCCGTCGTCGTCCGCACCGCGGCTAGCCAGTCGAATCCATAAACCGTGGCGCCAAAAAAAGGCTGCTACGGCAAGGAGCGCCTCAGCCGCAGCGGCCCACTAGGCTTGCTACCCAGAAACTCAGCTGAGGGTACCCGTCGCTCGTTCGGTATCAGAGGCGCGTGATACGGACGGCGACCGGTACTGCTTCTTCTCAGGGTGAATGGTGCTCGGCGAGGACGGGAGAAGGTGTGCCGGTCACCACCGCATGAAGAGGTTGGCGCCGGAGGGAGGCTTTGCTACCGCGAGAGTGCTTGCTGCGCGCTACTCGCTACCCTCCACCGACCGCCAAAACATGGATGCACGTCCATGTGCATCACAGCGCGCTTAGATCAACGAGAATCCTTTACTTCGTCCCGGCTGGGGCGACCGGAACTGCCGGGACAACGGGGGCAACCGGAGCAGCGTACGGGTAGCCACCGTACCCGGGATATCCGCCGCCCCAGCCACCTGGGTATCCACCGCCCCAACCGTACGGGCCGTAGCCGTAGCCGTAGTTATTGCGGTAGCGGTTATAGCCGCGACCCGACCCATGCCCTCCGCCGGACATGTTCATGTTGAAGTCGCCGTAGCCGTCACCCATCATGTCGTTCCACCAGTCGTTGCCGCCGCCGCCGTACCCAGGGCCGCCGCCCCAAGGGCCGCCACCCCACCAAGCACTCGCCGTGGCGGACACACCAAGCAGGGCGGCAATCGCCGCTGCAGTAGCAAGCTTCTTCATCTGATCTCTCCTGTGTTGTCTCTGATGCGGCACGCGCGGCAGTTTTTGTGCGCCCACGCGCCCCACGGAGAGTATGCGCCTTTTCTGATTTTTTTCCTCAGATATTTATGCCCTTCGGGCGTCGAACCAGTCGCGATCAGCGACCGTGGCCCCGACCACATCTCCGTAAATACCGAAACCCGCAATTACAGAACTGGCGCGCAAAGAAAACCCGGCGGGGTCGCCGGGCACACAACAGGGAGCACTGTAGGTGAGCTGCGCATTAGGGAACGCGACTCACCGCCGACGATATCGGCACAGCGAGTCAGTCACAATCAGTAGTGCTACCGTCGCGCAATGCAGGAAGCGCTGCATTACGGCAACACAGAATTCCGTACCGACGACAAAACCCAAGCTCAGGCGAAAAGCTCGTCGTCGTCCGCCCGCACCGCGGGCAGACGGGTGAACGTGTTCATCGTGGTATCAAACCAAGCCGCGGTGATGGGGTGTGTAGCCACCACTGTGGACCAACGGGCTTGCTCCCGAGGAACGCTGGTGCGGATCACCGCTGTTCGTCTCGCGACGTGCAGACCCCCGCGGGGCCTGCATCGTTGCCGCGGCAAGAAGGAACCCGCCCGAAAGCGCAGCGGCCAACATACCGGCAATGGTCAATGCGTCAAAGATCATAATCGTGCCTCTCGTCCAGGTTATACGGGGCTGCGCCCACTGCGCTCGGTCTCGCCCACTGACCCTGCCGTCTTGGAAGACAGCTTCCACGCAGCCAATGGAGAGAAACGATCCCCTACAAGCTATATATTAGCATATGCTTATCTGCTTATATGTAACAGGTTGTTACGACCTGTGACGAGTACGACTACAAGTCCCAAGCACACGCCGACCCGGCCCCCAGCAACCATACAGTTCTGTGGATCCGGCCTCGTCAATGAGCAGCTACAGAACGTCGGGGTCGCTCTTGAGCATCTTGCAGTGCTCGTGGTGCCAGCGCGCACGCTCACCCTCGGCGTGGCGTTGCGGTTGAGCCCCTGAGCAATCTTTGCAACGTATTCTGTGACATGGAACATGTCGATCAGTTGGCGATCGGTGTGTTGCTCCAGGAAGGGGGCTTTGGCCGGAACCGCCAATTTTCTGCACTAAGGGAGGCGGCGGGTCAGCGCGCTGGATCCATCAAGATAGATAAGATGGATACCGGCCTGTTCGAGAGCATACTGGATCTGCACACCCGACTCGTAAGCCGTTGTGAGGCTGACTCACGCCAGATCCGTGGCGCTCGTCGCGGCGTATCAACGAAGTCATCGAAAGCCGTTTCGTCGTCCAATGCAACGAGAAACATGAAGCGTTTGTTGCAGCCCTTCGTCCCAAGAACGGCGGAGACGATCAATTTCTACTGCATATTTTTCGGCGGCTTGGGCCAAAACCCCCGTCATAGCCTCGCGGCTCACGAGCTCGCCTCTTCATTCATATCAGCCCCCAATCCCTCGTCGACCTCCCGGTTGCGCAGTTCCACCTGTTCAGCCGGTCCCGGATACTGATCGACAGCCCCCTCGATCTCGCCGGCGCCTGTTGCCTGCCTGCAGGGTCCGCAACCGCGGCGCCACCTTCCCGTCATATACCCGTCGCCCGCAGCGTCTCGGCTCCGGCCTTGAGGGGTCGGTTTGCAGGCGGGGGTATCGGCAGCCGGGATGGCTGCCGTCAAACCTTCTGTGGATGCATCCACGGCGCCCCCCGACGGCGGCAACCCGACGTCGACAAACCGAAAACCCCGGTGAGGAGGGTATCTCTAGCGGCTGATAAGGAGGCGGTTCCAGGTCTATTCGGTGCGGATATGCAGCGGAGGCGTGAATTGCGCATCCTTCTATGGGATATTTTCCGCCCGATACGCGAACGGGAAGGACCGGTCCGCGGCGAAATCCACGGGGCCTCGGCCCTGGCGATACGCAATTTCGGCGGTGCGGCCTGCTGTGTCCCCCGCCGCCGAGGGTGACCCTCACATCCCGACAGCACCTATCCGAGGCCCGATGCGCGGACCCTTGTCTCCGAGTGGTAACGGAACGTATGGACCACCAACACGCCGCATACGACCCAGGCGCCAGGCCCCAGCCGACTCCGGATGCGACTGAGCCCGGGCCCGAGGACCGCTGGGCCGTTCCGGACCTGATCGACTTTGAGTATTACCTCGACCTCGACGAGACGGAGCTGCGCGAGCACCCGGCCGCCCGAAAGACGCTTACGGACCGGGACCGCTCCATTTACCTGCACCGCATCGCCCCCGTCGTCGCCGGCACCAAGCCCCACACCCCGCTGCACCGGCGCTGGAGTCTCAGGCGCTGGCTGGAGGCGAGGCGCGAATCGGAGGCCCCGGAGATGCGCGCCCTCTTGCCCGGCGCTGCGTTCGCGCGTGCCCAGCAGCTGGTGATCGTCGCTCTGGCAGTGCTCGGCTTCGTGCTGGGGAGCGGTGCCGCCTCTGCGCTTCTGAGCTACGAGGGACGGCAGCCGGTTAACGTCGCCTGGTTCATTTTTCTACTGGTTGGCGTCCAGTTCTTGATCGTCGCGGGGGGCGCGCTTGCCTGGACCGTACGAAAGTCCCGCGCCGTGGATAGCGCGGTTCAGGACATAACGATGCTCGGCCGGCTCGTCCGGCCGATGTTCACCCGGGTGGGGCGCTGGCTTCAGCATCAGCGCCTCGCCCACGTAAGCCAGGAGGTACGGGACCGAGCGCGGGCCGGCACCGGGATGCTCAAGGCCCATTACGCCCTTTACGGACCCGCGTCTTACATCCCGGTGCTGGTTCCAGTACAGGTGTTCGGGGTCGCCTTCAACCTGGGGGTCGTGCTCGCGACCATCTCGCTGGTGTGGTTCTCGGACCTAGCATTCGGATGGGGCTCCACCCTTGATATAGACCCCCAGTCGGTCTACCACCTGGCTCGGGGCATCGCGACCCCGTGGCGCTGGCTATTCGGCGAGGGTGTGGGCTTTCCCACGCTCGACCAGGTAGCCGGGAGCCGAATCAACCTGAAGGACCCGCTCTCCCTGCTCCGTGCCGAGCACCTGCGCTCCTGGCGCTGGTTCCTGGTGCTCGCGGTGTTCACTTACGGAATGCTGCCCCGGCTGGCGTTGCTTGGCGCGGCCATCTATGCCCAGCGACACATCGTCGGGCGCCTGTCCTTCACCCACGGGCGCACCCAGGCCCTCTATGCGCGCATGATTACTCCGCACCTGGAGACAGCGGCCGCCGTCAGCGGACATGGACCCGAGATGCCGATCCCCGCGCCCATCGCGCCCCACGGGCACCTGTTCGAGCGCGCTGCCGGGCCTGCTGCGGGTGCGCCCTCGGCAGCGGCTCGACCCGAGCCGACGGCCCAGCCGGGGAAGCCGACCCTGCCGCCCACGCGAGTCCTCGCCCCCGCGCTGGCACCAACCCGGGCGCAGGAACCCGCGCCCGCGGCACCCCCGACAACAGAGCCCGCGGCGGCCGAGCCGGTGGAGCCGACCGCTTCGGAGGTCCACTTCGAGGCGCCGGCAGTCCGGCTGGAACGCCCCAAGCCTGAGCCAGCACCGCCACCGGTAGTCGCGCCGGAGCTACAGCCTTCGCCCGCACCGGGGCCGGTGACAGGACCCGAGGTTACGCAACGGCGCGAGGCCGTTCCGGCATCCGAACCCGAAGCGAAGCCTATTACCGGACCGAAGCGGAAGGCCGTACCGGAAGCCGAGCTCGGGATCGAGCCCGAACCGCAGAGGCACCCCGAACCCATCGCAAAGCCTGCCTCGGCGCCGGAACACGAGCTCGCCGCGCAACCCGATTCCGAGCCGGAGACTGGCGCCCTGGAGGTCCCCGGGGGGATCGCGACGGACGCCTGTCTGCTCCTGATCCACGTCGACGTGGACGAGCTAGTAGAGGACGACGACCGGCCGAGGCTCGCCCGGATGCTCATGACCCACACCGGCTGGCGGGTGGCCGGCGCGGCCTCTTTCGGGTCCGGCAGCGCCATGACCAAGGGAGTGGTCCGCTGGGTGGAAGAGCAGGATTGGAAGTCCCCGCCCCCGCGGGTCGCCATCGTCATGGACGGGTCCCAGCCTCCCATCACCGAGAACCTGCAGTTCCTGCGCGAGCTGCGCGCCGCGGTCGGGGCCCGCGCCCAGATCCTGCTCGCTCTGGTCGGGGATCCTGAGGACGACGACCCCCTCCCGCCCGTCCGGACCTTCGACTTTACAGACTGGCAGCGAAAGATCGATGCGATGGGCGACCCCTATCTGCGCCTCGAAATGCTGGCCCCGCCGAACGAGAACGAACACCGGTGATGGCGGCGGAGACGGTTCAGGTCCCTAAACTGGCAATCATGGGCCACCCGAATGCGGGAAAGTCCTCCGTGGTGGCGACTCTGACGGAAAACGACCGGATCGCCATCGACAAGCGCGCGGGCACCACCACCGAGTGCGACTTCTACCCTGTCATCATCGACGGCGAGCCGGTGATCGAGTTCATCGACACCCCAGGCTTTCAGAATCCAAGCGCCATCCTGGAGTGGTTCCAGGCACACCCGGAGATCCGTGACCTGGCTAAAGAGTTCGTAAGGTCCCATAAAGACGACCCTCTGTTCGCCCACGACTGCGAGCTCCTGGAGCCGGTGGCGGAAGGGGCGGGTATGCTCCTGGTGGTTGACGGCTCAAAGCGCATCAAGGAGAAGGACCGCATCGAGATCGAGCTTATGCGCCTCACCGCCCGCCCGCGCATGGTGATATTAAATAACCTCACCCGCCAAACGCGCTATATGTCCCAATGGCGGAATACGCTGAGCAAGGCATTCAACTCGGTGCGCGAGTTTAATGCCCATCGGGCGACGTACGCAGAGCGCATCAAGCTCCTCAATGCCTTGAAGAGCATCGACCAGCGTTGGGAGGATCGGCTGGCGCGGACCATCGACGCATTCGAGCGAGACTGGGACCGGCGCATGGATCAGGCGACGGACACCATCATCAATCTGCTCAAAGACGCACTCTCCTGCCGGGCCAGCAAGACGTTCAAGGGGTCGAAGCTTGTCCTGCAGAGCGGGCGGGACCGAGTCAAGGCAGAGGTTATGGCCGAGCTGGAGGACGGGCTGCGCCGGCTGGAGACCCAGGCCCAGCAGCAGATCCGCACCCAATTCAGGCACCACGTATGGGACCAACCTCCGGACTCCTTGTTGGCCAAGGATCTGCTCTCCGAGGACGTGAGTCGTGCCCTGGGGCTCTCCAGGCGCCAGCTCGCCATCGCTGGAGTGACCGCAGGGGCGGCAACCGGGGCCGGCGTCGACCTGGCGCTTGCCGGCAGCTCCCTGGGAACCGCCGCCCTCTTAGGCGCGGCCGCCGGCGGGCTGCTGGGCCTCGCGGGGGGCCGAACCCTCGCCAAGCTCGACATCGAGACCAAGCCCGGCACCCAGCGCTTTACCGCCGGACCGGTGTCCAACCCCAAGTTCCCCTTCATCCTTCTCGACCGCATCATCCTGTATAGCGCCCGGGCCATGAACTGGGCACACGGTCGCCAAGCCGCGAACGAGGAGGCCCCGGACAGGGTCCCGGAGGGGGCGATCCCAGGCAAGGGATTCACGGAGGAGCTCAGCGTCGCCGAGCAGCGCGAGCTGGCCAAGTTCTTCTCCGCCGCGCGACGCGGCAAGGGATCCGACCGGGAAGACGCCTGTCGCGACATCATCAAGCGCATCCTGCGTGACCTCTCCGAGAACCGGATCGACAGCCGCGCCCGATTGTAAGCCCCTAGGCCGCGGCTCAACGTCTCCGGGACCAGCGGTCCGGTGAGGGCGAGCCGCGAGCCGATGGCAACGGTATATGCAGCTCAATGCGGCGCGCCCGACTTGTGTTCGGCTGCCGCTCGCTGTCGAATGTCGGGGTGGCAATCGACGACTCCGCACGGTCCGATGGATGAAGCTCAAGACTTGGCCCCTTGACCCTTCGCGCCGACCAGCCGATCAAGGTCGCCACATCCGGCTCGGTCCGGTCAATTCCCATTATCGAGACCGGGCGGCTGCTCCGGGGGGCTGAACGCCCGTGTCGCTTTCGGAATCCATCCTGGTCATCGCCCTGCTGTTGACGCTGGGCATGATCAGCGCAGGGCTGCTGCGCAAGCTCCCGTTGCCCTACACAGTGCTGCTGGTGGTGATCGGCCTGGGCCTCGGCCGCCTGGCGGATGGCTGGGCGCCCGCACAGGCACTGCGCGGTTTCCGGCTGACGCCGGATGTCGTCCTCTTCATCTTCCTGCCCACGCTGATCTTCGAGTCTGGCCTCAGCCTCAACGCACGGCAACTGATCAAGGACGTCGCCCCGGTGATGATCCTGGCGGTCTTTGCGCTGTTGCTGTCCACTGTCTTGGTGGGCTTGGGCGTATGGCTCGGGCTGCGCATCCCGCTGGCGACCGCCCTACTGTTCGGCGCCCTGATCTCTGCCACCGACCCGGTGGCCGTCGTCGCCCTTTTCCGGGAGCTTGGCGTCCCCCAGCGCCTGTTGGTACTGGTGGAGGGCGAGTCGCTTCTCAACGACGCCACCGCGGTGGTCGTGTTCAAGATCCTCCTGGGCCTAGCGCTGTTCGGGGGACTCTCTGTCGCCGAGGCGGGTCGCGCGGCCACGGAGTTCCTTGAGGTGTTCTTCGGCGGGGCGCTGGTGGGCGTCGCCTTTGGACTCGCGGCCAGCTGGCTGATGCTGCGCCTGCACGCCGGCACCGCCGAGGTCCTGGGCCTGTCCGCAGCCACAGCCTATGCCGGTTTCATCGTCGCCGATCACCAGCTGGGCTTTTCGGGTGTCATGGCGGTGGGGGCCGCGGCGCTCACTCTGGGCGTGCTCGGCATCCCGCGGCTCGCTGCCGAGACCGCCCACGCGCTGCGCGAGGTCTGGGAATTCCTCGCCCACGTCAGCAACACCTTGCTGTTCATCATGATCGGGCTGACGGTCGACCTCGGTTCCCTGGTCGACCGGCTGGATGCGCTGCTGTGGGCCGTGCTGCTGGTGCTGATCGCCCGCGCCGCGACAATCTATTCCCTGGTGCCGGCCGCCACACGGCTGTTCCACTTGCCCAACGTGGGCCTCGCTGAGCGGCACGTTATGTGGTGGGGCGGTCTCAAGGGCGGTTTGGCGATCGCCATGGTGCTGTCGATCCCGCCGGATATGGACGGGCGGCAGTTGCTGGTCGACCTCACCGTCGGGGTGGTGCTGTTCTCCTTGCTGGTCAACGCCACTACGATCCGGCCGCTGATCCGCCGCTTGGGCATCGACCGCCTGAGTCCGGGGGAGTGCGCGGATCTTGAGACTGGCATGCGGCTAGTTCGCACGCAGAGCGGCGAGGCGCTTCGCGACTTCACCCATTGGAACCTGCTCTCCGCGCCAGGGCGCCGGCGGGTCGAGGAATCCCTGGAGCGAAGCCTGCACGCCGAAACCTGCCAGCTGGAGCGAGAGGACCGGCTCCGGCGCGCGCGGTTAGATGCCTTGGGCGTGGAGTTGAAAACTCTTGAGCGGCTGCTTCGCGAGCATGTCGTACCTCAGTACATCTATTTCGACCTCAAGGGTGAATTGCAGCGCGAGCGCGATCATGTCGAGGCCGGCCAGGCTCCGCAAGGCCCGAACCGATCCCGCCGGCGGGCGAATCCCTTTCTGCGCCTAGAGGACGGGGTGCTGCACTTACTACGCGAGCGGGACTGGGCCGCGCGGCTGGTCGCTCGCTATCAGAATCTGCGCGGCTCCGAACACCTGCTGCGGGACATCGCCCGGCTGTTGATGGCCGAGGCCGCCCTGAATCACCTGCGGGAGCAGAGGGCGTTGGCGACTACCGACCGTGAGCGACTCGCGTCGCTCTACCAGGAACAGGTGGCCCGCTCGCAGCGCGCAGTTGAGGAGGTGCGCCGCAGCTACCCGGCGTTCTACAAGGGCTTCGAGGCACGCCTCGCCTTGCAAGCGGCATTGTCACGGGCCCGGCAAGCTGCCGACGAGGCGCGTCTGCGCGGCACCATTGGCGCCAAACCACACACCATCATCCGCCGACAGATTGACAAGGCGCAGGAGCACGTCCCCTCGCTCACGCGCCCCGTGCCGGAAGCGGAAATCGGAAGACGCATCGCCGAACTTCCGCTGCTGCGCGGGCTGTCGGCGTCTTCCCTCGCGAGGATCGCGGAACGTGCCGCCGTGGTCGGCTATCTGCTCGGGGACACTATTATCGGACAAGACGAGCGCGGTGACGCCCTCTACGTGCTGGTACGCGGCCGCGCCACAGTCTCCCGCCGGGGTCAGGGAGCAGCCGAAACTGTCGTCGCGCACTTGGAGCCAGGCGATTTCTTCGGCGAGATCGCCCTGCTTGAGGACCAAGTTCGGACGGCCACCGTGCGCGCCAGCCAACCTTGTATCCTGGTACGAATTACCCGTGGGGACATGTTGGAGCTGGCCGCAAGCTATCGCGACATCGCTGCCCGCCTCGAGGCGATGCGACAGTTGCATCGTGGGCGGGACACCGCTGAGGGACCAGCATAGAGACCGCTGAAGCTTTGGTCCTCAGGTCAACGGAAGCCAAGCCGCAACCGCTGGCATCGTCCGGGGGGCCATGGGCGGGCACGTCCCAGTCGGTGCGGCGCCTCGTTTCCGCCTGGCATGGCTGCTGTGGCCGACGGAGCCCAACCGCTCGCTAGGGCCAGGCTCTTGCGGCGCAGCGCGTGTCTTGCATTTGCCAGCAGACATTCTCTGATTGGCTCGATCACTTGCAGGCGTTGGATCTGCGGGGATCGACAGACACCTCATCGCGGGAGGTGATCAGCGTCGTGCCTCAGCCGGAACGTCCATTAGGCGGGTCGGGTGTGGGTCGGCGGGACCGTCGGCGCCAGGGACGGCGCCGTCGAGCCTACATGGACGTATTCACGGCGTGTCCCGACGGCCCGCACCCGACCCTGGCCCGGCAGCTGAGCTATCGTGCTAATGACGTCGCGGGATGAGTCAATTCGGAGAAGCATTGCACTTATGCACGGAGCGTCCATAATTGCTTTTACTGCGCAAGCTAGGTCAGGCACGAAGCGCAGCGGACGCTAATTTAGCACAGCAACAAACACTTATATAACCGTCCGGCGGCCCAGGCAGGCTCTCCTCCTCCGCGAGAAGTCCAATGGTCCAGGGTCCCAGGGCAAGGAGGAGGGTTGGCGACGTGTTCATTTCCCGCAGAGACTTTCTGAAGGGTACAGGCGCCATCGGTGGGCTGGCCGCCCTTGGCGCGCCTCTCCCAACCATCGCGGCGGCGGTCCGCCAGTCTTCCGAGGCGGCCGCCGCTTCCGGTGGGTCGGCGGTCCGGCACGTGAAATCCACCTGCGTCCACTGCGTCAATTTTTGCGGCATCGATGTGGAACTGAAGGACGGGGTGATCCGCGCGGTGTATCCGGACAAGGACCGCGCGCCTTACTACAACGTGGGTCTATGCCCCAAGGGCGTCGCCGCTGGATTCAACACATACAATCCATACCGGGTCAAAACACCGCTCAAGCGTACCAACCCGAAAAAGGGTCTGGACCAAGACCCCGGCTGGGTGGAAATCTCCTGGGACGAGGCGTTCGACACCATCGGCAAGCGCCTGGCCAAGATCAAGAAGGAAGACCCCCGCAAGCTCATCTGGCAGCACGGTCACGGCAAGTACCTCATCGGGGACCAGTTTCCGAAAGCTTTCTGCAAGGCGTTCGGCACACCCAACGTGGTGCATCGCACCACCACCTGTGAGGCGGCCCGCCACGTTGCCGACGAGGTCACCTGGGGCTATCACGGCTTCCTGCCCGACCTCGAGCACTGCAATCTGCTGCTCAATTTCGGCGGCAACTACTACGAAGCGGAGCAGTGGTCGCGATGGCTCGACCATGCCACGGTTTCCGCCCAGGAACGCGGCATGAGGATCATCAGCGTGGAGCCGCGCCTGTCCCATTGCGCGTCCAAGGCCGACGAATGGATACCGGTGCGCCCCGGCAAGGATCCGGTGCTGATCCTGGCCATGGCCAAGGTGCTCATCGACGAAGGGCTCATCGACGAGGCGTTCCTCACCACTTACACGAACGCGCCGGACCTGGTGGGCGACGAGGGGCGGCTGCTCCGGGACAAGGACGGCAATCCCTTGGTGTGGGATACGGCGACCAACATGGCGAAACCCTACACCGCAGGCGTCGTCCCGGCCCTGAAAGGCGTCTACAAAGTGGATGGTAAGCAGCGTAAGACCGCCTTCCAGGTGTTGGTCGACAGCCTCGCCGAAGTGACCCCGGAGTACGCCCAGGAAGTGGCGGACGTACCGGCCGAGACGGTGCGGCGGACCGCCCTGGCGTTCGGCAAGGCCGCCATGATCGGCGCGACTGTGGTCATGGACGGGCACAGCTTGCGCTACCGGCCGGTGGCGGTGCACACCTTCCGCGGTCTGGCGGCGAAGGAGTATGGGGTGCAGAACTGGCGCGCCGGGTTGGTGCTGCAGATGCTGGTGGGCAATGTCGACGCGGTGGGCGGGCTGAACCTGCACAGCGTCTACCACAAGCCCGCCTACCTCGAGCCATCCGAGTGCGAGTATCCGCCCAGCCGCGTGGACCTGCAGCAGAGCGTGTTCTTTCCTCACTCCACCCACAACATATGCCAGCAGGTCGCACTCACCGTGCTCGATCCGAAGGGTTTCGGGCTGGAATACGTGCCGGAGATGCAGATCTTCTATGGGACCAACCGGCCGTTCTCGACTTCGGAGACGGCCAAGCAGTTCGCGGCGCTGGCCAAGACCTACAACGTGGTCATCGACATCGTGATGACCGAGAACGCGACCATGGCAGATATCGTGCTGCCGGACCTCACGTTCCTAGAGGCCTGGCACCTGTCGCCCACGCGCTACACGCCCCAAGCGAAGCACACGGCCATTCGCCAGCCGGTAGCCAACGTCTACAACATCCCCCACGACGCCTATTCAGTCCTTTGGGAGTTGTCGAAACGCCTGGGTATGCGGGACGACTATATCGAAGCCATCAACAAGGCGTGGGGGCTGAAGACCTATCCGCTGGAGCCGGGCCGGGATTACCAGGACCGCGAGACGGTGGAACTGATCTGGAAGGAGAAGACCAAGGGTTTGGATTTCCAGTACGCCATCGATCACGGTTTCAAGGGGAAGATGCTCAGCGTCGAAGACACCTACCTCAAGGGCGTAGAGGACAAGTTCAAGGGCCCGGACAAACCCAAGATGTTCTTTTATGCCGACCAACTGCCCGGGAGCTTTGCCAAGATCAAGGAAACGGCCAAGAAGCATGACCTCAAGGGCATCGATCCCGCCGTGTACGAGATCGCCCTTTCGCCCCTGCCGCGCAAGGAGCACGCCTTCCCCACACCGCATCGGGAGGCGAAGGACTATCCCTTCTACCTCATCACCTACAAGCGGATGTACCGAAACCAGTCCGGCAATACCTCCCTCAACCCCATCCTGAATGCCTTGGGGCCGGACACCGATACCAATTTCGTGCTGATCAACCGCGCCACCGCACAGTCGCTCGGCGTCGCCCAGGGTGATTTCCTGATCGTCGAATCGCGCATCGGCAAAGTGAAGGGCGCGGCCAAGCTCACCGAAGGCATACGCCCGGACACGGTGGCAGTGTCGTACAACTACGGGCAGCAGAGCCCCGATCTGCCGCAGTACGCCAAGAAGGGGATCTGGATCAACTCGGTGCTGGAGCTGCACCCGGACCGGGTGTCGGGCATGAACAGCTTCAACGACACCAAGTGCAAGGTCTACCCGGCAACGCGTGCGGAGGTCTGATCATGGCAAAGTTCGTCCGTCTGATAGACATGAACCGGTGCATGGGCTGCCGTGCCTGCATAGCCGCCTGCTACGTGGAAAACTATTACACGCCGGAGGCGCCCTGGAACGTGATGAACGAGTATGAGGTGGGCACTTACCCCAACGCCCGTACAGTGTTCGCGACCATGAACTGCATGCACTGCGAAGATGCTCCTTGCAAGATGGTCTGCGACGCGATCGGGGTGCACGCCATCAGCAAGAACGAGTTCGGCGTGGTCCTGGTGGATTACGACAAGTGCATCGGCTGCCAGTACTGCGCCGCGGTGTGTCCTTACGGCGTGCCCCAGTACAACCGGGATGTCGAGCGCCTGTATCCCGAGGCCAAGGATGGGCTAACTCCCTACGAGGAGATTCCGCCGGAGAAGCGCGACCCCACCCACCGCAAGCGCGCGAATGTGGTCGAGAAGTGCACATTCTGCTGGCACCGCCTGGAGCCCGCGGTGACGAACGGCAAGTTGGACCAGGTGGGCAAGGTCCCTGAATACACGCCGGCCTGCGATCTGGTCTGTCCCGTGAACGCCCGCCTGTTCGGAGACATCGAAGACCCCACCAGTCCCGTCGCCAAGGCCGTCGGCGCCAGGAAGGCGACCCAGCTCAAGAAAGAGTATGGAACGAGCCCGCAGGTGTACTACGTGCTCGAGGGGGGCGACTACTGATGAAGAGACTGACGGTGCTCATCCTGGCGCTGCTGCTTGTCGCGCCCGCCATCGCAAAAGAGGATATCGACCAGGACACTGCGACTGACCTGGAGACCCTCGCCACGCGAATCCGAAGTGGAGAGGAGACCGTCTATGGCGACCTCTCCATGGACTATCGCAAGGGACGCTTTCACACCATCCACGTCGACCTCCTCGGCCTGGGCTGCGGGACCTGCCATTTTGGCGACAAGTATCAGGACGACTACCAGCTGCTGCGCAAGGACGAACAGCTGCGGCGCCGGGCCAAGGGACAGGCCACGCACGAGGCCTGTCTGGCCTGCCATCAGAAGGGCGGCATCGCCACGACGTTCTACATGCGGCGGACCGGCGAGAAGCTGGACAAGGCCGTAAAACGGTGACGGATTCGATTGATCGCGAGATCGCCGAACGCCGCAGCCAAGCTTATTGGGCACTAAGCCGGTTCTTCCTCACTCGCCCCGACGTCGCGTTGGTCGAGGAGATCCAAAGCCGCTCCGCAGCGGGCCGGGCCGACGAGCCAGCGGGGGGCGCTATGCGACTCCGGGACTCGCTGGGAGACTCCGCGCCCGAGCCGCTGGCCGAACGGCTTGCCCGTGAATACACCCGGTTGTTGCGTGGGCTGGGTGAGCAGCTCGGCCCCGCTCCGCCATACGAATCGATTTATCGGGGGGGCCGCCTGATGGACGGAACCGCTCTGGCCGTCGCCGCTCGGATGAAGGCGGCAGGCTTCGCCGACATTGCACCGGAGGCGGGCCCCCCCGATCACGTCGGGGCGGAGCTGCGGTTCATGGCTTTGCTGTGTTTCAGCGAGGCGGAGGCCTGGTCTGTGGAGGACTCTGCCGCAGCGGTGCGGCGCCGTCAGGAACAGACCGCTTTTCTCGACGAGCATCTTCTCGCGTGGGTGCCGGCGTATTGCCGGCTGATGGGCGGTATGACTGCCGAGCCCTTCTATCGGACCGTCGCGGAGCTGACAGAGGAGACATTGCGCGAGGACCGTCAGTTCCTCCGCGCCACGGCCGATCAGCTAACTGCCTTGGATTCGACGCCGCAATACGCCGGCATGACCGCTGCGCTGAAGCAAGGGGCGTCCGAATGACCCCTGGCGCTCGGGTGGTCCGTGACGAAGGATCCGCGGTGCGGTCGGCGGCGCTGCGCGCCCTGGCCGCCGTCCCCACGGCCAGGCCCGCCCCCATCGTTTACCACTCGAGGGGCAGTGTGCTGGTCTTGGGTGAGGCGGGGCGTGCCTTACCCGCGGCGGAGTCCCTGGCCAAGGCTCACAAGGTCGTGGCCGTGGTCACCGGTCTGCCTCAGGACCATGAGCACCCCCGTGACATGCTGGTTGCACCCGGCCGAGTGGTCCGACTAAGCGGACATCTGGGTCGGTTTCGGGCCACCGCCGAGGGGCCGGAAGGCGAGCTGGACCTCTCGGCCTTGAGCCCCAACCCGGACGGTTGGTTCGATCTGGTCGTCGACCTGGGTTCGCCTCCTCTGATCAACCATGAGGTCCTTCCCCTCGGTTACTTCGCGCCTGGCACGGACGAGACGGGCCTGGGGCGCGTCCTCCGCGAGGCACCGAGCTGGGTCGGCCGCCGCGACAAACCGAAGTATCTTGCCCTTGACGCGAAACGCTGCGTCCATCGCCGGCAGGGTGTGACAGGGTGCACGCGATGTATCGATGCCTGTCCGGCCGGAGCCCTGGCCCCTAGCGATCGGGCCGCGAGCTTCGACGCCTATCTTTGTCAGGGCTGCGGTGGCTGCGCCGGTGTCTGTCCTACTGGAGCCATTACGTATGCGGCCCAGCCAGCGACGGAGGTGCGCCGCCGGATACGCGTGGCACTTGAGGCATCCGTCGAGGCCGGCGGCAGGGACCCCTGTCTGCTTCTGCATGACGAGGCCGTTCCCGAGAAGTCCGTCGAGATTCGCCTCCAGCCCTCTACGCTTCCCGTGGCGGTGCGTTCGATCGCCTCCGTCGGGGTGGACGTCTGGCTCTATGCCCTGGCGTTGGGTGCGCAGAGAGTTGAGCTGCTCCCCTCCCCCGACGGCCCGTCGAAACGCCTCAGGGTGCTGCGGGCGCAGCAGCGCCTGGCACAGCTGCTGCTTTGGGGCGTGGGCGCCCGGCCTGAACGAATCTCCCTGATTGCCGAGCCGTCGGGCGAGGACACGCTCGCGCCGCGGTCGAGCACCCCCCTTGCGGGAGGGGCATCCGCGGTGACTGCGGTTGCGCCAGAGGACCCCACGGGGCTTCTGAGCTGCTTGGAGCATCTGCGCAGAGAAGGACGGCCGGTGCCCCAAGCCGAGATCACCTTGCCCCACGGTGCGCCTGTGGGCGGCGTAGACCTGGATACATCCCGGTGCACCCTGTGCTTGGCGTGCACGCGGCTGTGTCCGACAAAGGCCCTGCAGGGAGGCGAGCGCGGCACGAGCCTTCAGTTTAGCGAAGAGGCTTGCGTTCAATGCGGTCTGTGTCAGGCGGGGTGCCCGGAGCAGGCTATTCGTCTGGCTCCGCGGTGGCTGACCGCGTTCGGAGCTCGCTCGGCTCCAGCCTCCCTAATCAAAACGGAGGCCGCGGCCTGCAGCGAGTGCGGCACCCCCTTTCTGCCTCTGGCCCTGCTCAACGCGGCGACAGCACGGGTCCAGGGCAATTCATTGCTGGCCGGCCGACTTGGTGGGCTGCTGAGTATGTGCCCCGCCTGCCGTGCCAAGGCAGCCCTGGCAGCACAACTGCCCGGGAGAACCGAACCCAGCAGCCGGACTGCCGAGCGGGGGGATGAGGTGACGGGGCGATTCGACGTGGGAGAGAACAAATGGCCAATAGTTCCAAACGCCTGATCCTCTCAGCGGGGCTCGTCGGCGTCGCACTCGGGGTGCTGGGTGCCCTGGCCGCCGAGAAGGTGCACCATTACACCTCGAGCGATGCGTTCTGCGGGACCACATGCCATTCGATGGAGGCTTACGTGGCCACGGACCCCGCGTATACCACTTCCGCGCACCGCACATCCTGGACCGGAGTCCATGCCGGCTGCGCCGACTGCCACATCCCCGAGATGCTCCTGCCCGCCACTTGGGCGCACATCAGGGGAGGCATCAAAGACTCCATCGCCGAGGCGACCAATGATTTCACGGATCCCAGTGTGTGGGAGTCCAGACGCGCCGAGCTGGCCTACGCCGTGCGTGACTGGCTGGTCGAGACCGACAGCGCCACCTGCAGGCGCTGCCACTCGGATGAATCGGCCATCGATCCCGGATTCCGCCGCGGCCGTCGCGAGCACAAGATGGCCTTGCAGGAAGGCATCACCTGTATCGTGTGTCACTACAACCTGGTCCACTCACCAGTCGAGCCCAGAGAAAAGCTCCTTCGCCTTGCCCGGGGGAAGGGAGACCAGTAGGCTTTGCGGAACCCATTACCCGGCAGCGCACGCCATAGCTGGCTGCCTTAAGAGCCCCCTCGCATCTCGCTGCAGGTCTTGCGGGGCCTTGGCACGACCTCGGGAAGCCCACGGCGGACCTCCCTTGGCGATAGTTGCAGGTCAGCCGCGGTCTGAACCGGCGGCCAGGCCCCAATGTTACGAGTGTTTCATTAGCACGGCAGGGAGAGGAAGCTTAGATGTCTGAAGCGACAAGTGGCGAGCTCACCGTCAGTCCCGATGTGATCAAGGGGTCTCCATTGGGAGTGGAATTGTCCGATGCGCAGTGCAAGCGCTTGGCGAGCGTCGTTACGGCAAGCGGCTTGGAAAAGGGGGAGCTTCTGGTCGAAGAGGGCCACAAAGACGATTCGCTTCACGTAGTCACCCGAGGGACCTTCGACGTGGTCAAGGTTGCGGGCGGTGGTGCCCTGGTTTCACTGCATGTCCTGCACGAAGGAGACATGATCGGCCAGCTGGGTTTCATTGACGGTGTCGAGCACAGTGCCGGCGTACGGGCGCTCACCAACTGTGAGCTGTTTACGCTTCACCGCAAGGATCTCGAGGAATTGTTGCGGGAAGATCCGGACCTGGTCTACAAGGTGATGCGCGCGATCGTCCGAACCGTTCACGCGATCCTGCGCCGCATGAACATCCAGTATGTGGAGATGACGAACTATAT
The DNA here is from genome assembly GCA_963824085.1 of uncultured Gammaproteobacteria bacterium. Taxonomy (GTDB): domain Bacteria; phylum Pseudomonadota; class Gammaproteobacteria; order Chromatiales; family Chromatiaceae; genus JARRNE01. Next base: position 82,889 of record CAWGNT010000022.1, on the reverse strand, counting down.
TGCGCGAGAGCATGGAAGGTACTGAGCACGCTCTTGCGATTTGTGATGTCGGCGGTGGTTGCGACTGCAACGGCAAGGCGATCGCGAGACAGATGGCGAGCTTGAGTAAACCCTCAAGCCCGTGCCGAGGACGCGTCCCGCTTCAGAGGTCGGAGAGGAGCTGAACGTTTCGCACGAGGGTCTTCCACTGGCGCTCGCCGCCCTGGAGCAGATTCTCGAAGACTTCGCGCACGGCTTGCGATTCGCTGTTGGCCACGATCGCGCGATATGCGCCCATCAGGCAATCGTGCACCTCATGCGCAACAGCCATCACCTCCTCCACCGACATGTCGGGGTGGAGCGCGGCGTCCGGGCAAACCAAGTCGAGGTACTCGTCTTCGTCGGCGAACTGGAACCAGGTGTCCAGGACATCAGTCTGGGCCTCGGCCAGGAAGCCGTCGACGGCCGCCGCGAGCTCGTTCTGACGCTCGGAGAGGTAGTCGAGGAACAGCTTCACGCGCCTCTGCGTCGCACGGTCCTCCAAGGCGCGGTAGCACGCGGCGGTCGACGAGTGGAAGTTACTGATGTGCTCGAGGATCTCCTTGGTCTGTTCGAACCGCATGGACCTGTCTCCCTAACCGCGTGACTGGGCCAGTGCAAGCAAGGCCCGCAACACATCCCGGCGGCTCAGTTGGCCCACCAGGCGCCCATCCTTGACGACGGGAAAACGCCGGTAGTGTCCCTCGACGAACAGGCGTGCCGCGTCGAGGATGCTGCTCTCGGATTCCACCGTGCGAACCTCGCCCGACATGGTCTCCGAGACGCGTCCACCCCACTGCTCGTGGTAGCCTGCCTCGAGGGCCAACTTGAGGCAATCCTGCTCCGAGAGCACGCCCACGAGGTTGCCCTGCAGGTCGACCACCGGCGCGCCCGAGATGCGCCGCTCGACCAGCAGCCGCATGGCCTCGACGATGTCCATGTCGGGGCGCAGCGTGACCAGGTTCGCCGCCATATAGTCCTGCACGGAAGTGGGGGTGGTCATGTGCGCATCCGCTGATCGATCGCAGCACTGCGACGCGGGCAGGGCCGCTCGCAGGCGCGGCAGGCCCCTTCGAGGCCCGGGATGCGGTTCAGTCCGCCGCAGCTCCCGCTGATACCCATGCGCCCCAGCAACAACCCCAGGCCCAGGGCCATGGCGGTGAGCAGAAACACGCCGAAGCTGATAAGAAACACTGTCATCAACCGCACTCAGCCTCCGAAATCGTCCATCAGAATGTTTTCCCGCGGAACACCCAGGTTGTCCAGCATCTTAGTCACCGCGGCGGTCATCATCGGCGGCCCGCACAGGTAGTACTCGCAGTCCTCCGGGGCGGGGTGATCCTTGAGGTAACTCTCGTAGAGGACTTCGTGTATGAACCCAGTGTAGCCCGTCCACCGGTCTTCTGTTTGCGGGTCCGAGAGCGCGACGTGCCAGCGGAAGTTGGGGTGCACGGCCGCGAGGTCGGTGAATTGCTCGCCGTAGAACATCTCCTTGCGGCTGCGCGCCCCGTACCAGTAACTGATCTTGCGCGTGCTCTTCAGGCGCTTCAATTGATCGAAGATGTGCGCGCGCATTGGCGCCATGCCCGCGCCACCGCCAACGAAAATCATCTCCGCGTTGCTGTCCTTGGCCAAGAACTCACCGTAGGGCCCAGATATGGTCACCGCGTCGCCCGGTTTGAGCCCAAAGATGTAGGACGACATCACGCCCGGCGGCACGTCTGGGCTGCTCGGAGGCGGAGTGGCAATGCGCACGTTGAGCATGATGACGCCCCGCTCCTCCGGGTAGTTCGCCATGGAGTAGGCGCGGCTCACGGGCTCCTCGACCTCCGAGACGTAGCGCCAGAGGTCAAAACGGTCCCAGTCGGCGCGAAAGCGCTCCTCGATGTCGAAGTCGGCGTAGCGTGCCCGATGCGGCGGGCATTCGATCTGGATGTAGCCGCCCGCGCGGAAATCCACTGCTTCGCCCGCCGGGAGCTCCAGCACGAGCTCCTTGATGAAAGTCGCCACGTTGCGATTGGAACGGACGTGACAGCGCCACTTGCGGATACCGAACACCTGGCGCGGTACCTCGACTTCCATATCCTCCTTGACCGTCACCTGGCACGCGAGCCGCGCGCCCTCAGCAGCCTCGCGCTTGGTGATGTGCGCCGTCTCGGTGGGCAGGATCGCGCCGCCGCCCTTGAGTACCTTCACCCGGCATTGGCCGCAGGTGCCGCCGCCACCGCAGGCCGAGGGCAGAAAAAGCTGCGCGTTGGCCAGCGCGTTCACGAGCTTGGGGCCGACCGGCGTTGCCACATCGCGCTCGGCGTTGACGCGGATGTGTACCTCACCCGAGGGCACCAGGCGTGAGCGGGCGAACAGGATGATGAAGACGAGCGTCAGGACAATCCCCGTGAACATCCCCACGCCCACGGCGATCTCGGTCATAGCCCATCCCTCCTAGAGCTGGATACCTGAGAAACCCATGAAGGCGAGAGACATCAGGCCCGCGGTGATGAAGGTAATGCCCAGCCCCTGCAGCCCGACGGGAACGTCGCTGTACTTGAGCTTCTCACGGATGGCGGCCAGCGCCATAATGGCGAGCGCCCAGCCGAAACCGCTGCCCAGCCCGTAGACGACGCTCTCGCCGAAGTCGTAGTTGCGCTCGACCATGAAGAGCGAGCCGCCGAGGATGGCGCAGTTCACCGTGATCAGCGGCAAGAAGATCCCGAGCGCGTTGTAGAGCGCGGGAAAGTAGCGATCGAGCGTCATTTCCAGGATCTGCACCAGGGCGGCGATCACGCCGATGTAGGTCACCAGGCCGAGGAAGCTGAGGTCCACCTCCGGGAGTCCCGCCCAGGCGAGTGCGCCCTCGCGCAGCAGATGGGTGTCGATCAGGTTGTTCACCGGCACGGTGATCGCCTGGACCACGACCACTGCCGCGCCGAGCCCGAGTGCGGTCTCGGTCTTCTTCGACACGGCGAGGAAGGTGCACATGCCGAGGAAGAATGAGAGCGCCAGGTTCTCGACCAGCGCCGACTGTATGAATAGGTTGAGGTAGGCCCCCATCAAATCGCTTCCATCCGGTGAACCACGTGGATGCGGTACTCGACCTTCTCGCGTTGCTCGGGCTTGAGGCTGCGAATGATCCAGATCATCAGCCCGATGATTAGGAACGCGCTGGGCGCGAGCAGCATGAGCCCGTTGGGCTGGTACCAGCCGCCCGTGCTCGCCAGGGGCAGCATCTGCAGACCGAGCAGACTGCCCGACCCCAGCAACTCACGCAGCGTGGCGACGACCAGGAGGATCAGGCTGTAGCCCAGGCCGTGGCCGAGCGCGTCGAGAACGCTCGGCCACACGGGGTTCTGCACCGCAAAGGCCTCGGCACGCCCGAGCACGATGCAGTTGGTGATGATCAGGCCGACGAACACCGAGAGATGCTTGCTCAGATCATAGGCGTAGGCCCGCAGAAACTCATCCACCACGATCACCAGCGAGGCGATGATCGTCATGAAGACGATCATGCGGATGTGGGTGGGGACATGCCCGCGGATGAGGCTGATGGCGAGGTTCGAGCCGATCAGCACGCTGGTAAGCGCAAGGCCCATGACCAGCGCGGGGGCGAGCTTGGTGGTGACCGCGAGCGCCGAGCAGATACCGAGGATCTGCAGGGTGATCGGGTTGTTGTCCAGCACCGGCTCGAAGAGGATGCGTTTGCTCTCAGCATTCATAGCCTAACCTCCTGCGTCGGCGCTTTGCGCGAGGCGTGTGAGAAAGGGGCCGTAGCCCTGGGCGCCGAACCAGAACCGGACCAGATGCGTGATGCCGTTGCCCGTGAGCGTCGCTCCGGAGAGTCCGTCGATCTGGTGGGCGGCATCCTGCGAGCCCGGTCTCGGTTCGCCCTTGATCACGCGCAGCGCAACGCTGCCGTCGTCGCCATAGATCCGCTTGCCCTCCCACTTCGCTTGCCAGGACGGATTGCTGATCTCCCCGCCCAGCCCGGGGGTCTCGCCGTGATCGTAGAAGGTCACGTCCTTGACCGAGCGCCCATCGGGCGTGAGAGCGACAAAGCCATGCACCGTCGACCAAAGGCCCTTGCCGTACACCGGCACCACCAAGGTCTCGACGTTCGCGCCGCGTCTGACCCAATACACCGGGCGGTACACCGGACGCCTCCCGATGCCGGCGATGTCCGCGTCCGGCGCAAGCGGCGTACTCCGAGCGAGCGCGTCGGCAGGCAGCTCCCGCGATTCACGTCCGGTGTCCAGGTCGACGTAGCGCGTCTCGATGGCGGTGAACGCCTGTGTCACATCCACGCCGAGCCCATACAGCCCCGCCACCTTGAGGATCTCCTTCTGGCGCGCCAGCTCCGCGTTGCGCATCTGGACGGGTTTGAGGATCACGGCGGCGGTGGAGACCAGCACCGAGCACACCAAGCACACCGCGACCGTGACGGCCACGACCTTTGCCGGGCTGTCCTTGGGAAGGGCGAGGAACCGCGCCCATGCGCTCTGGCTCCGGACCGCCGGATCAGCCGCCACTGCGCCGTCTCCTGCGCCGCACGTGGGACTGGACGACGAAGTGATCGATGAGCGGTGCGAACACATTGCCGAACAGGATAGCGAGCATCACACCCTCGGGATAGGCCGGATTGGCCACGCGGATAACCACCACCATGAGGCCGATGAGCGCGCCGTAGATCCACATCCCTGTCTGCGTCATGGCCGCGGAAACCGGGTCGGTGGCCATGAACATCATGCCGAAGGCGAAGCCGCCCAGCACCAGATGCCAGTACCAGGGCAGGTGCGCGAACGGTGCGTCCGCTGGGCTCAGCGTGTTGAACAGAAGCACGGTGGCGAGCATGCCGAGGAAAACGCCGGAGACGATACGCCAGGAGGCAATGCCGGTCGCGAGCAGGAAGGCTCCTCCGAGCAGACAGGCGAGCGCCGAGACCTCGCCGATCGACCCTTGAACCGCGCCGAGGAAGGCATCCGACCAGCTCACCCCGTGCGCCGCAAGCGCATCCACGCCGCCCTGACCAGCCAACGCGAGCGGCGTAGCGCCACTGTAAGCGTCGACCGGCACCCAGACCGAATCGCCCGATATCTGGCCGGGGTAGGCGAAGAAGAGGAACGCGCGCCCCACGAGCGCGGGATTCAGGAAGTTCTTGCCCGTGCCGCCGAAGATTTCCTTGCCGATCACCACGCCGAAGGAGATGCCGAGCGCGACCTGCCAGAGCGGCGTCGTCGCCGGCAGGATAGCCGCGAACAACCAGGAGGTGACCAGAAAGCCTTCGTTGATCTCGTGGTTTCGCACCAGCGCGAAGAGGACCTCCCAGATGCCGCCCACCGCCAGCGTCACCAGGTAGATGGGGAGGAAGTACAGTAGCCCGTGGACGAAAGCGGCCACGCCCGCGTTTGGATCGTAGCCCACCCCGAGCACCGCGAGCACCGTGCCACGCCAACCTGGAGCGGCGTCCACGCCGAGTGAGGCCATGGCCAGATTGGCCTGCAGGCCGACGTTGTAGATGCCCACGAGCACCGCCGGCGTGCTAGCGAAGACCACGTAGATCATCACGCGCTTGAGGTCGATGGCATCGCGCAGGTGCGGTGCGGCGCGCGTGACATCCGCCGGTGTGTAAAGCAGCGTGTCCACCATCTCGTAGAGCGCGCTGAATTTCTCGAGCCGCCCGCCTTTCGCGAACAGCGGATGCACTCCATCGAGCAGGCGCCGCAGGCTGATCATCATCCCTCCCGTTCGATCAGCTCGAGATTGGCGCGCAGCACCGGGCCGAAGTCGTGCTTGCTCGGACAGACGAAGGAGAGCAGCGCGAGATCCTCCTCCTCAAGCTCCAGCGCGCCCAGGGCCTGCGCGCGGTCGGTGTCGTGGACGAGTAGCGCGCGCAGCAGCGGCGTGGCCAGGAGGTCGAGCGGCATCACACGCTCGTAGGCGCCGATCGGCACCATGGCGCGCGGGCTGCCGTTCTGCGAGGTAGTCATGCGGAAGCTCCGTGGGCGCAGGAGATTTGATAGGAGCACACGGGAGGCCGAAAACTTGCTCCTGCCGGGACTCAGCCAGCCGAACAGCTCGCGCTCGCGGCCCTCCGGGAGGACCGTAATCTGCGAGTGGTAGCGCCCCAGGTAGGCAGCCCAGTCCGTAGCACGGCGACCCGAGAGCGCCGAGCCTGAGAGCACACGACACTCCACCGCATCGAGCTCGCCGGCGGTCAGCTCGCGGACACTCGCCCCGAGCTGGGTGCGCAGCAGCCGCGGCTTCATGACGGTCGGCCCGCCGAGCGCAACGACGCGCTCGGGCACCAATCGGCCGGTGGTGAAGAGGCGGCCGACGGCAATCACGTCCTGGTAGTCGAGATACCAAACGGTGCGCTGCGCGCCGACCGGCGCGAGGAAATGGATGTGCGTGCCCACCAGGCCTGCCGGGTGCGGCCCGGCGAAGCTCGCCCGCACCACGTTCTCGGCCGCGGGCAAAGGCGGGGTGGTCTCCGGGTCGCAGCAGACAAATAGGCGCCCGGCGGTGAGTCTGGCGAGCACGGCGAGGCCGTGAGCAAAGTCCTCGCCGGTCTCGGCAAGCACCACGGCGGGCCGCGCCGCCAGGGGATTGGTATCCATTGCGTTGACGAATAGCGCTGCAGGCTCGCTCGCCGGATCGGGGATCTTGCCGTAGGGACGCGTGCGCAGAGCCGTCCACAGGCCCGACGTGGTCAAGTTCTCCACCACCTGATCGCGGGAAAGGCTTCCAAGTGCCTCCGCCGCATATGCGTTGAAATGGATCTCGTCCTCGCCATCGAGATCCACGATCACGGCCTGCAGGGCGCGGCGCACCCCGCGGCGGATCGACCTCACGATCCCAGCACCTGGGGCGGTGTACCGCACCTGCGGAGAGCGCTTGTCGACAAACAGCGTTTCCCCGAGGGCCACCCGATCGCCCTCCTGAACGGTCATGGATGGTACAAGGCCGACATAGTCTGCCCCCAGCAAGGCAACACTGCCGCCCCGCCTGGCGGCATGGATGCGCTGCTGGGGGACGCCGACGAGGGGCAGGTCGAGGCCCCGGCGAATGGTCACGTGCACGACATTACCTCGGCGTCCCAGGGCCGCGGCGCAGGCAAGGTCGCGCGGTGTCCACGGTCGGTCATTGATTCAGTTTGCCGATTCCGCTGAAAGCTGCCAACTAATTCCGGGCTAAGTCTGCTACCCGTTCCAAGGGATGCATGCCGTCAGACGAAGCGAAGTGACGCGGGCATTTGCATTGTTACTCCGCAGGGGCTGTAGGTGTCAATTTCGCTTGGCATTTCCGTATTGACTCCCCCTTCAGGTTGATGCTCCCAAGCGCTCCTCTGCTTCCGAGAGCCCAAGCTGAACAATTCCGAGGTCAGGCGTTGAATGGTGGCAAGCTAGGATGCACGGACAACCTGTGACGGCCCGGCGGCTGCCGATAAGAAACTGTTCTGGAGCCGCACCAAGCCGCCGAGCTCTTTCGGCCAGCGCCGGAGCTTCACATAGTCTTGAACTTCACATAGACGCTGATTCCAGTCGCTTGACCTCCGGCTATCGAGAGGCGGGAAATTGTCGTATAGCCGCCGCTGGGGTCAGATGATGACGGAGTTGCATAGGCTCCCGAAGGCGAACACTGAGTTGCTCTGGCTACCTCAGCGTTTAACTGTAGAAGTCGCGACGCAATCTGACAGTTGCCGGTTCCTTGGGAGTGTTTGTCAGGCCGCGACTTCTATGCCTCAAGCGCCCGTTGGCCGAGAAGGAACACGAGCTGGCTTCCACAAGAAACGCCGCCGCGTACTTCACGAGGGAGCTCAAGTAAGGTACGCAATCGTGCAGCAGCGAGCCAACAGCTTCCTCCGCCCGGCCGACTATGAGACCCGATCCTTTTCTTGAAACCGTGTCCGTTCTTGCTGGGCAAAATCATCCCCGCCCCGCCCCGGCCGATCGCAACGGTCCGCTCTTGCTGCGCTCATACCCTGCGCGACCTGTATGCCCACCAGGCGCGCCACCAAGACCGTAAGGTAGATCTGTCCCAGGATTGCCTCGACGTTCGCCAACGCCTGGACGAACGCTGATTGGGGACTGATGTCCCCGTAGCCCACGGTGGTTAGGGTCACCAGGCTGAAGTACAGGAGCTGTTTCCTTGTGTTCTTCTATCAGTGCGACCCGCTCTTTCGATGTCCCCGCTGGCAGGACAGCCTAGACGCATTAGAGGCGCAGGCGAATCGACGACAAGTCACAGGTCGCGCCCTATCGTAAAGCCCTTGAATTCCTCTCGGTCGCCGCCCACACGCCTGCCGGCAGGGCGAGGCTGCGCCCAAGAACGAGGGCGCGACGGAGCGTGCTGCACTACTGAGCATCGCGTCGCACGACTAGCCATTCACGATCCCATCGGCGATTCTCGCAGCCAGCGCGACCCCCTGTGAGCGTCGGATTGACTGCAATTCAGGTCGGGGTCAAGCCGTCCGTCGCCAGGAAGAGGTTGTCGACCCCCACACTCGGCCGTTGTAATCGACACCTCCGCTGCCGTCGTCAGCGACGCTCGCCCGAATCCGTTGCTGGCGCAGGGTCGACTCGAGCTCGTCTGCTCGCGCCCAACGCGGCGACGAGCGCCCCGACCAAGGCCCGCCGACATCCGCCCAAGATCCGGGATTGACAACATATCCACATTTCGAGAACTATAGAAATATGGAGCTCAAACAGGCTGTAGTCGCTCTCGCTGCCTTGGCTCAAGAGACGCGCTTGTCCGCGTTCCGCGCTCTGGTAGCCGCGGGCGAGGCGGGGCTGCCAGCGGGCGAGATCGCCGCACGCGTCGGGGTGGCATCCACCACTTTGTCGTTCCACCTAAAGGAGCTGACCTACGCCGGGCTGGTGACCAGCCGCAGCGAGGGGCGCTTCGTCATCTATTGCGCCGATTTCCGTGCCATGCGCGCGCTCCTCGACTATCTGAGCGAGGAGTGCTGCGGCGGCCGGCCTGAGCTGTGTCTGTCCAATCCGCCAACCGGAGGCCCTTCGCGATGAACCCAGGTCCACCCACCGTGCTGGTGCTGTGCACCGGCAACTCGTGCCGCTCCCAGATGGCCGAGGTGCTGCTTAATCACGACCTGGCCGGGAAGGTGCGGGCACTCTCGGCCGGCACGCGCCCTCAGCCGCGGGTGGCAGACGGCGCGATCGCCGCCCTCGAGGCCGCGGGCCTGTCCGCGGAGGGCCTCCATCCGAAGGACGTGGACACGGTCCTCGATGAGCCGATCGACCTGGTGGTCACGGTTTGCGACAACGCGAAGGAGTCCTGCCCGATCTTTCCGCGACCGGTCCGGACGATCCATCTGCCCTTCCACGACCCTCACGGCGAGGCCCTTGAGTCCTTTCTCCGCGTGCGCGATGAGATCCGCGCCCAGCTCGTGCCCACAGTGCGCTCGGCGCTCGGCCTGTAAGGAGGCACCATGACCGTCCAATGCGAAACGATCGCTCGGCAATCCGCAGGCGCCGAGCTTGGCTTCTTCGAGCGCTGGCTGACGCTGTGGGTGTTCCTCTCGATCCTCGTCGGGATCGCGGCCGGGCAGCTCGCAACCGGCCCAGTGCAGTTCCTTGGCGGACTGGAGATTGCGCAGGTCAACCTCCCAGTGGGACTACTGATCTGGCTCATGATCGTCCCGATGCTGATGAAGATCGACTTCTCGGCCCTCGGGCAAGTGCGCCGTCACTGGCGGGGCATCGGGGTGACGCTGTTCGTGAACTGGGCCGTCAAGCCCTTCTCCATGGCCCTGCTGGGCTGGCTCTTCATCCGCGGCCTGTTCGCGCCTTACCTGCCGCCCGAGCAGATCGACAGCTATGTCGCCGGCCTGATTCTGCTAGCCGCAGCGCCCTGCACGGCCATGGTCTTCGTCTGGAGCCACCTGGCGAAGGGCGAGCCCCTTTTCACCCTCACCCAGGTGGCGCTGAACGACAGCATCATGGTGTTCGCCTTCGCACCCATCGTCGCCCTGCTCTTAGGGGTGGCATCGATATCGGTGCCCTGGGACACGCTGTTCCTGTCCGTCGTGATGTACATCGTCATCCCGCTCGCGATCGCCCAGACTCTGCGCTGGCTGCTGCTGCGCCGGGATCACCTCGATGCGGTGCTAGCTCGGCTGCACCCGGTGGGCATCGGTGCGTTGCTCGCCACTCTGGTACTGCTGTTCGCCTTCCAGGGCGAGGCCATCCTGGGGCAGCCCCTGATCATCGCGATGCTCGCGCTGCCGATCCTGATCCAGGTCTATTTCAACTCGATGCTTGCCTACTGGCTCAACCGCAAGGTCGGTGAGGCGCACTGCGTGGCCGGTCCCTCGGCCCTGATCGGTGCCTCAAATTTCTTCGAGCTTGCAGTGGCAGCGGCGATCTCGCTTTACGGCTTCCAGTCCGGAGCGGCACTGGCAACCGTCGTCGGCGTGTTGATCGAGGTCCCAGTGATGCTCTCGGTTGTCGCCATCGTCAACCGCTCCAAGGGCTGGTACGAGGCCGGGCTGTCACCTGCTCGTACCGCGTCGGCTCAAAGCGAGACGGGTATTGCGAGGAGAGAATCCACCAAGCCGCCCGCGGAGGGCGAAGCTGCGTAGTAGAGGAGCTGCCGCTCAAGAATCTGGATGGACTGTCTGCGAAGGTATACGTACCTCACATGGCTTTTCCAGTTCTCCGCCTAACGGGCCGGAAAAAAGAAAAATCCAAGTGCGAAACGTATATCGTGACCCGACCCAGAGCACCTTACCGCAGCCGGGTCCCCATCGGTCCTCAAGCGATCAGTCGAAGCCGTTCGGATTCTCCGACTGCCATCGCCAGGTGTCTCGAACCATCTCGTGGATTCCGTACTCGGCGGCCCACCCCAACTCTTGTTTCGCCAGGGTCGGGTCCGCGTAGCAGCTAGCGATGTCTCCCGGGCGACGGTCGACGATGTCGTGGGGCACCGGCCGGCCGCTCGCCTCCTCGAAGGCACGCACCATCTCCAGCACGCTGTAGCCGCGGCCGGTACCGAGGTTGTAGGTGACGACGCCTGGTCTCAAGCGCAGTCTTTCCAGTGCCGAAAGGTGCCCGCGCGCGAGGTCCACTACGTGAATGTAGTCGCGCACGCCGGTGCCGTCTGGGGTGTCGTAGTCGTCTCCGAAGACCTGCAGTCGCGGCAGCTTCCCGACCGCTACCTGAGAGACATAGGGCATCAGGTTGTTAGGGATTCCGTTGGGGTCTTCTCCGATGCGCCCACTCGCATGAGCGCCGACCGGGTTGAAGTAGCGCAGGAGGGCGACGTTCCACTCCTGATCAGAGACATGCAGGTCGCGAAGAATCTCCTCGATGAAGAGCTTGGAGCGGCCGTAGGGGTTGGTCGCCGAGGTCGGGAAGTCCTCTCTGATCGGTACTGAGGCGGGGTCCCCGTAGACGGTGGCGGACGAGCTGAAGACGATGTCCTTGACGCCGGCGCCGGCCATCACCTTGCACAGGGTGATAGTGCCACCGACATTGTTCTCGTAGTAATCCAGCGGGATCTGCGTCGACTCGCCCACGGCCTTGAGTCCCGCAAAATGGACCACCGCGTCGAAACGGTGCGCGCGAAACACGGACTCCAGGGCACCTCGATCCCGCAGGTCCGCATTCACGAATATGAGCTCGCGCTGGGTGATCTCGCGCACCCGCCGCAGCGACTCCTCCTTGCTGTTGGCGAGATTGTCGACCACCACCACGTCAAAGCCGGTATCGAGCAGTTCCACGCAGGTGTGGCTTCCGATATAGCCTGCTCCGCCCGTCACCAAGACCTTCATCCTTCCTCCCGGTCGCGCCGTCCAACAATGGGCCGCTAGTGTAGTGGAATCATGGCTGAATTGCGGTCGCGGCGGCGCCGCTCCCGCCGGTGAGCCTCAGGCGCAGCCGCAACCGCCGCAGAAGCGTCGGGTCCACATTGTCCGGCAACAGCACCAGCGCACATCGGCGCCAGCGACCGCTGCGGAAGTTGAGCACGACAAGCGAGGTGCCGACAAAAGTCGACGGCGCCAAGGTGCCTTCGACTTCGCGACCCGATCCGAGCATCAGAGTCCAGGTCCCGTCAGCTGCCCACTCTGCGTGCCGGACCGCCCGCGCCGCACGATGGAGGAGATGGAGCCTGATCTGGTAGACAAGGCTCCCCAGGATGGCCATGACCACACCGGCCCGCCAGTACCAGGCAAGCGGGACGACAACCGACACGGCGAGTGCGGCCGCGTGAGTGACGCATACAAAGGCCGCGAGGCGGCGCGAAAACCCGGGCCGAACCAAGAGTGGGGCGCGCTGGGTGTGATCTATCATGGCGTCCCGTCATGTGCGATCGAAACCTGCCCACGCTCAAAGGCGAGCGCGAGTATTCTCTCGTAGTTTGGAAGTCGCGCCCAAGCCTACGTTGAGAGCCCATCGGACCGCGCCATTCGCCGCTATCCGAGCGCCATCAGTCACCGGACTCCCCTCGAAACCCAAGGCCATCTCTGGGACATCCAGTCGGACATGGATCAGGCGCCGCGCGGGGCAATCACGGCCGTTGACCTTCCCAGGCAAATGCGCGGTCGCGAGTTCGCGCAGCTGGCCGGATGGGAAAACCCAAGCGGCGCGACATCAGCAGTGAGCGGCGTCGCGGATGCGCGGCACGAGCTCCCGCAGCTCGCGGTCGGCGGCGACCGCATAACCCATCAGCCAATCGTAGAGGATCTGGTCCTGGTAGCCGAGCAGCCGATTGAAGGCGACTTTTTCTCTTTCGGTTAGCGCCTTGTAGCTCGTTTCCAGAAATCGGCCGAGCAACAGGTCGAGCTCCAGCATGCCGCGCCTGCACTGCCACCGCAGGCGCTGGAGATCCGGGTCCAATTCCGCGTCGATCACACGGCCTTCTCGAGCATCAGCTCCTTTATCTTATTGATCGCCCTGGTCGGATTGAGGCCCTTGGGGCACACGTCCACACAGTTCATGATCGTGTGGCAGCGAAACAGCTTATACGGTCCTTCCAGGTCGTCGAGGCGCTCGTCGGTCGCCTGATCGCGGGTATCGGCGAGGAAGCGCCAGGCCTGCAGAAGGGCTGCGGGACCATAGAACCGTTCCGGGTTCCACCAAAAAGAGGGGCAGGCCATGGAGCAACAGCCGCAGAGGATGCACTCGTAGAGACCATCGAGCTTCTCCCGGTCTGCAGGCGACTGCGCGATCTCCGCCTCGGGCAGCGGGTCGTTGCGCACCAGATAGGGCTTGACACTGCGGTACTGCTCGTAGAACTGGGTCATGTCCACGACCAGGTCGCGGATCACCGGGCGACCCGGAAAAGGGCGGACCTCGATCGGCTCTTTGAGCTCGGCGACGGGTGTGATGCAGGCGAGTCGATTGCGGCCATTGACGTTCATCCCGTCGGAGCCGCAAACCCCCTCACCGCACGAGTGACGAAAGGCGAAGCTCTCGTCCTGCCGCTTCACTTCCAGCAGGGCCTCGCGAAGCATCATGCCGGGCGCCGGCTCGACGTCGAACTCCTGCATGTGAGGACGGGGGTCCGTATCCGGATTGTAGCGGTAAACGCGCAGCTTCATGTTGACAGCCTCCAGCTTCCAGCCGCCGGCCTCCAGCGGGTAGTAGCTAGCCGTTCGCAGTTAGTCAATGAACCGTCGTCAGCGGTCAGGAGTACTCAGATTCTGTTAGCGCCAACCAGCTGGCAACCTCAAGCCTCTGCTTCCAGCTCCTGGCCTCATGACTTTCCTGCTGGAGGCTGTTGGCTGGCGGCTTCTTCAATACACCCGCGCCTTCGGCGGGAAGCTCTCGACCGTCAGGGGCTTGGTGCGCACCGGCTTGAAGTCCATGCGATCGCCGGCAAGAAAATAAAGGCTGTGCTTCATCCAGTTGAGATCGTCGCGCTCCGAGTAGTCCACTCGCGAGTGCGCGCCCCGGCTCTCCTTCCGATGCAGGGCCGACATTAGGGTTGCCATGGCCACGTCCATCAGGTTGTCGAGCTCCAGGGCTTCGATGCGGGCGGTGTTGAAGGTCTTCGAGTGATCCTTAAGGCGCACGCGGTCCATGTGCTCGCGTAATGCCTTGAGCTTCTCGACGCCCTCGGTCATGTACTCCTCGGTGCGGAAGACACCGCAGTGATCCTCCATCAACTTGCGCAGCTCCGCCTTGACTGACTGAACGCTCTCGCCCTTCCCTTGGCGTTCCCAGCGCGCCAGTCGTGTCAGCGCGGGCTCCGTGGCCACATCCGTCAGCGCACGGTGGTTCGGGTTCTCCGTGAGGTAGTGCACGATGTCGTTGCCAGCAGACCTTCCGAACACCAAGATATCCAGCAAGGAGTTCCCCCCCAGGCGGTTCGCTCCGTGCACCGAGACACAGGCGCACTCCCCGGCGGCGTAGAGGCCGGGCACCACCTCCTCTGGGCCATGACGGGCTGGAGCGACGACACGAGCGAAGCGATCGGTCGGGATGCCGCCCATGGCATAGTGCGCAGTCGGGAATACAGGGATCGGATCACGCGCCGGGTCGATGCCAAGAAAAATCTGGCAGATCTCGCTGATCCCCGGCAAGCGCCCGTGCACGACATCCGGCCCTAGATGATCGACCTTGAGCAGGACGAAGTCGCCCTCGTCACCGCAGCCGCGACCCTCCCGGATCTCAGTAGCGATGGCGCGGCTCACCACGTCGCGGCTCGCGAGGTCCATCGCGTGGGGGGCGTAGCGCTGCATGAACCGCTCGCCGCGGACGTTTATCAGGTAGCCCCCTTCGCCGCGCGCGCCCTCCGTTATGAGCATGCCTTTTCCGGCGACGCCCGTCGGGTGAAACTGATAAAACTCCATGTCCTGCAGGGGTATCCCCGCCCGCAGGGCCATGGCCGTGCCGTCCCCCGTGTTAATGTAGGCATTGGTACTGGTGCGAAACACCTGGCCGTAACCGCCGGTGGCGACCAGCGTGGTCTTGGCCTCGATGATCAGGGGCTCGCCGGTCTCGATCTCCAGGATCAGGGCGCCAAGGATGTAACCCTCCTCGTCGCGCAGCAGGTCGACCGCAAAGAACTCGTCGAAGAAGTGTGTGCGCGCCCGCAGGTTCTGTTGGTAGAGCGTATGCAAGATCGCGTGGCCCGTGCGGTCCGCCGCCGCGCAGGTGCGGGCCGCCTGGTCACCGCCAAAGTCCTGACTCTGCCCCCCGAAGGCACGTTGGTAGATGCGCCCAGTGTCGAGGCGCGAGAAAGGTACGCCCGCGTGCTCGAGCTCGTAGACGGTCGGGATGGCCTCCCGGCACATGTACTCAATGGCGTCCTGGTCACCCAGGTAATCGGAGCCCTTCACCGTGTCGAACATGTGCCAGTGCCAGTTGTCCGGCACCACGTTTGCCAGGGCGGCATTCACGCCCCCCTGAGCCGCCACGGTGTGAGAGCGGGTTGGAAAGACCTTGGACACGACCGCCACACGGACGTCGGCGCCCGAAAGTCTCAGTGCTGCATTCAAGCCGGCGCCGCCAGCCCCGAGGATGAGGGTGTCGAAACGTCGCTTCGGAAGATTCATGGCGGCGATTATCCCATCCTCAGGAGAAACAGCGCCTGCAAGGCCCATAGCCCGCAGGCGATGAAGGCAAACGCAACGAGCGCGAGCAGGAAGACACGCGCGCCGATCCGTTTGACATAATCGATCAATACGTCGCGGATGCCCACCCAGGCGTGCGCCAACAGTGCAGGGACAAACATCAGGAATCCGACGCTAACCGCCGGACGAGCGACCCAGGCTCTCCAGGCCGAATAGTCGACCGGTGCGGCGTACAACAAGTGGAGCACCAAATAAACCGTAAAGACCGCCAGATAGACCGCAGTGATCCGCTGGACGACCCATGCCTTGAGTCCGGCGCCGCGACGGCTCACAGGAGTATCCCCCCACCGATCAGCGCCGCCGCCACCGCCGCCGCCGAGACGGCGAGCCAGGCGGTCTTGCGTGCCGTCGGGCGATCGATGCCAAGCCCCAGATCCAGCGCCAGGAAACGGACGCCGGCAAACAGATGGTGAAGGAACGACCAACCGAGCGCCAGCAACACCAGCCGAGCGAAGACCGAGCTCAGAGCGGACGCCGCCGCCGCGAATCCCTCGTGGCCGGACAACGACAGGCCGAAGAGGTAAACGGCGTACGGGATCGTGAGGACGAGCAGGACCCCGCTGATGCGGTGGAGGATGGACACCCATCCGGTGATGGGAAGTCGGATCTGCCGAAGATCCAGGAAAACGGGCCGATTCTTCTTCATTCTCCGCTCGAATCTCGCAAGGCGCCCCGGGGACCTTCCCGGCACGGAGTGGATGCGGAATGCTGGGCGATTAATCGCGGACTGCTCCACCTATTGTGCACCGCAACAGAGTATAGGGAAGATTCGAGAACGATCAACGTCGGAATGTTCCTATTCCGCAAGCTCAACGTCTGCCAGTACCTCTCGCAGCATCCGGAAAAGCTTGCGCGCGGCATCGCGCCGACCCTGATCACGCCCCGCCCGTGCTGCGCGAATCAGCTGCCTGAGCTGCTGACGGTCGACGTCCGGACATAGCGCGACCAGCTCCGCCAGGCAGGCGTCGCCCTCTTCGATCAGTCGTTCGCGCCAGCGCTCAACCCGGTGGTGACGAGCCGCCGCCGCACCCTTGACCGCTGCGTCCTCGTGCACCAACGCGCGCACCGCATCCAGGTCCTCACGCGCCAGAAGCTTCGCGATCCGCTTGAAGTGACGCCGCCGCGCCCGCAGGTCCTTGATCCGCGCCGTCTCGTCGATGGCCGCCCAGGTTGCCTCACTCAAGTTGAGCGGCTCAAGCTGCTCCCTCGGAAGGGAGACGACGCGCTCCGCCAAGACCTGCAGCGCGAGGAAATCCCGCTTGACCTGGCTCTTGCTTGGCCCTTCCGGGCGATCATCCGCCCGGCCCTCTAGCTGATCCACTCCAGATGCTCCACGATCAGCTGGGCCGACTTGATCCCGCGAAACTCGTTGACGTCCAACCGATAGGCGAGATGTACCTGGTCGCTCCCCGTCGCCGCGTGCTGGCCGAGGCGGAACCCGATGCCATCGATCGCGCTACCGCCCTCATCGGCCCGCAGCCGCAGGCGCAGATGCCGCTCCCCCACCAGGCGCCGATGGAGGACCTGGAACCGCCCGTCGAACAACGGCTCCGGAAACCCCTTTCCCCAAGGTCCCGCCGTCCGGAGAAGCTCTGCAGTGGGCAGATCCAGAGCATCGGCCGACAGCTCGCCGTCCGACACAAGCTCGCGCACCACCGGCGCGTCACCGAGCTCCCGGCGGACCTCGTCCGCGAAGGCATCCCGAAAGGTGTCGAGCACCACCCGCCGCAGGGTGAGTCCGGCGGCCATCGCATGTCCGCCATAGCGGACAATCAGATCTGGATGGCGCTTGGCAACGCGGTCGATCAGATCCCGGATGTGCACCCCATCCACGGAACGCGCCGAGCCCCGGAGCAAGCCGTCATCCGCCTCCGCGAATGCGATCACAGGGCGATGGTAGCGTTCTCGAATGCGCGCCGCGACGATTCCGCTCACACCCTGATGCCACCCTTCTTCGAACAGACAGAACGCGGGGGGAAGCCCCTCCTCGCCCGGTTCGAGCGCATCGAGCATCGTTTCTGCCTGATCCTGCATCTCTGCCTCGATCTCGCGCCGGCGCGCATTGAGCGCATCGAGCTCCAGGGCCATTGTCGCGGCCCGCTCCAAGTCGTCTGTCAGAAGGCACTCAACGCCGAGTGACATGTCCGTAAGTCTGCCCGCGGCATTGAGCCTCGGTCCCGCGGCAAAGCCCAGATCCCGCGCGGTAGCCTCGTCGGAACGGCGCCCTGCGACCTCCAGGAGCGCGCGTACGCCCGGGCAGCAACGCCCGGCGCGGATCCGCCGCAGCCCCTGCTCCACCAGGATGCGGTTGTTTTCGTCCAGGGTGACCACGTCCGCCACAGTGCCCAGCGCGACCAGATCCAGCAGCTCGGCGAGGTTCGGCTCCGGTCGAGCGCGGCGAAACCTCCCCCCCGACCGTAGCTGTGCTCGCACAGCGGCAAGGAGATAGAAGACGACTCCCACACCGGCGAGATGTTTGCTCGGGAAAGGATCCCCCGGGACATTCGGATTGACGATGGCAGCGGCAGCCGGGAGCTCGGCGCCCGGGAGGTGGTGGTCGGTGACGATTACAGGGATGCCGAGCTCGCTCGCCCGGCGAACGCCCGCCACGCTGGCAATGCCATTGTCCACGGTCAGTATGAGGTCCGGGCGAAAGGACGCCGCCGCATCCACCACCGGAGGGCTCAAGCCGTAGCCGAAGGCGAATCGGCTGGGTACTAGGTAGGAGACGCTCGCCGCCCCGAGCGCCCGCAGCCCACGCACCGCCAGGGCACTGCCGGTTGCCCCGTCTGCGTCATAATCTCCGATGACCAAGACGGAGCCCCCGCTCTCGATGCAGGACGCGAGAATTTCGGCGGCACGGCCGATATCGCCGAGAAGATCGAACGAATGCAACGCGGATAGCGGGAGGCTGTACCCCGCCTCTGAGCGCACACCACGCGCCCCATAGAGCCGGCGCAGCAAGGGATGGAGATCTCCTCCCGGCAGGCCCTGGGCAACGTCGCTATCGGCGCGCCGCCGGACAGTGACCGGTATCGCGAAAGGTTGTGGGCTGTTGGCGATGATCGTCCCCAAGCTATCGGCGGCGTTCGCGCGAGAGCTTATCATGCCCGTGTCGGGTGGGCTGACGCTGGCAAAATAGGAACTGGTCAACTAAGGTTTTGTCTATTAGAAATGGCTAAAGCACCACCTCGCCCCCTCTCTGGAGAGATGAAACACCCCGTCCGCTCTTCCCTCGTGCATCTCATGGTGTCGGCCCGCGCATTCCCATGGCCCGTCCTCCTCGCCTTTCTGGTCCTCTGGGTGCCGGCCCTTTCCGTTGCCGCGGAAGTGAACGCGCGAATCAGCGCAAGCAGCATTCCGCTTGGCCAAACCCTGAATCTCACGTTGGAGGCAAACGGACAGCTCTCGTCCAGTCCCGACCTGTCCGTACTAAGGGGGGACTTCGACATCGTCAACCGCCGCGCGCAACGCAGCGTCTCTGTCATCAATGGTCAGCGCTCCGAGAGGTACATGCTGACCCTCATCCTGCGTCCGCGCCGAGCCGGGGCGCTGCAGATCCCGGCGATTCCCTTCGGCGATACGGCTACCCAACCGCTGCGCCTCGCAGTGACAGGCGCCAGCGCCGAGCAACAGCCCGCCCCTGCCGCGGACGAGAGCGCGCCGGCAACGCCGCCGGTCGTGCTGGAGACCGAGGTCGATGCGCCGAAGGTCTGGATAAGGCAGCAGGTGGTGTTGACAGCCAGGGTCTTAATGGGCGCACCGGTTGCGGGTATGCAGCTACACGACCCCGAGATCCCCCATGCGACCGTCCTGCCCTTGGGCGAGGACCGTTATACGGCGACCCGCGACGGACAGGACTACAGTGTCTACGAGCGGCGCTACGCCGTCTTTCCTCAGGATGCCGGATACTTGAAGATCCCGCCGTTGGAGCTCGAGGGCTGGTCCGGCGACACTGCAGGCATAACAACTTCGTCCTACGGCTACGGTGGGCAGACGGTGCGTGCGGAGTCGAAGCCGTTGGGCATCCAGGTGTTGCCGGCACCGCAGGGCAAGAGGTCGGCGGGCTGGCTCCCTGCGCGCAGCGTGTCCTTGACCGAGACGGGCCCCGCGACCTATCGCGTGGGCGCCGGCCAGCCCGTCGAGCGGCAGATCACCTTGCGCGTGGACGGCATCAGGGCCAGCGACCTGCCCGCAATCGCGGTCCCGGCACCCTATGAGCTCGTCAAACGGCCGGCGCCGCCCCGGCTGTGGGACGAGCGGCACCCGGAAGGTGTCGTCGGCGTGCGCCAGGAGGTGATCCGGCTGGCGACGAACACCCCCGGTCGCTACCGGCTGCCGCCCTTCAGCCTCGAGTGGTGGAACACCAAGAGCGGGGGCTGGGAGAGCGCCATGTTGCCGGCGCGGGACCTGGTGGTCACAGCAGGCAGTGGAACCGACTGGGTCTCAGGCTCGCCGCCGGCCGCGGCCGATGCTCCCCATCCCACCGAGACCGAAAGGCCGGCGCGAAGAGACACGGGATGGGGTGCCTCGATCTGGGTCACCCTCGTACTGGGCTTGGCCTGGGTCGCCACCATGCTCGCCTGGTGGCGCAGCAGGCACCGCCCGGAGCGCGCCACGCCCGTGCCGACACCCGAAACCGTGGCGCCGTCGGAGCCGCAGGATGCCGAGCCCGCCAGCGATGCGATTACCGCGGTGCGCACCGCCTATGAGGCGGAGAATGCGGCGACCGCCCGCGAGGCGCTCTTGACGTGGGCCAAAGAGATCTTCCCGGAGAATCCGCCGAGCAATCTGGCCCGCCTCGCCCAGCGCTGCAACGAGCCCCTTCGCGGTCATATCCTTATGTTGGAGCAGACCTTTTTCAGCCCGCGCCCGCTGCCCTGGAGCCACCAACCGGTGTGGCAGGCCCTGGGCAATTTCGAGCCAGCACCCCCCGAAGAGCCCGCGACCTTCCGCCGCGCGAAACCCCTGCGCCGGCGCGCGTCGGTCTAGCCTTGCCGGATCGCGGCAGGTATTGGTTGGATTGAGCCACTGCCAGGCGAGCCGCCCAGCACTGCGCAGCCACTGAGGGGCTGACAGAGGGCACTTTGCGCCTTCGGCCTTGAGCGGATCGGCCCAGATTGTGCTATGGTCGAAATGAACCAGGATCACTTCCGCAGCAACGACTTGCCGGCCGTTGTAGGCTCATGGCCACCGACACTCACGAGCGGACGTCCGCAGCCACGCCGACCCCGGACGCGTCGGAAACCAATCCTTCGCGGCCCCGCGAGGCAAACCGATCGGTTCAGGCGCTACGCTACCTCGCAAACTTCGAGCGGCTGATCATCAATCTGTCGGGACGCTTTATAAACGTCCGTGCCGACACCATCGATCTCGAGATCGACCACGCCTTGCAGGCCCTCGGGAACTGCGCCGACGTCGACCGCAGCTACATCTTCCAGTTCTCCCCGGACGGCACCCGGATGACAAACACCCATGAGTGGTGCGCGCCGGGGATCGAGGCGACCGCCCAACGTCTCCAGAACACCCCCGTGGACGAGTATCGGTGGGCACTGCGGGTACTGCAGCAAGGCGAGGTTCTGTACGTCGAGAGCGTAGCGGACCTTCCGGCGGATGCAGGAAACGTCAAACGTGAGTTCCAACAGCAACGCATCCAATCTCTCCTCAACGTGCCGCTGACCTGCGCCGGCGAGGTGCTGGGGTTTGTCGGATTCGACTCCGTGCGCAGCCAGAAGAGCTGGCGTGAGGACCACATCAAGCTCCTCAAAGTGGTCGGCGAGATCATCGCGGGCGCGCTCGAGCGCGAGCGTGCCACCGCCGCCCTCACCCGCCGGGTGAAGATGGAGATGCTCGTCGCCCACATCTCGACCTGCTTCATCAACGTGCCGACGGTGCAGCTCGACCGCGAGATCACCGCGGCGATCGAAAAGATCGGCCGCTTCACCGAGGCCGACCGGAGCTACGTGTTCCTGTTCTCTCGCGACGGTCGGACCATGAGCAATACCCACGAGTGGTGCGCACCGGGGACCGAGGCGCAGATCGACCGACTCCAAGGATTTCCGATCGATGAGTTCGGCTATGCGATGGCCCGGATGATGAGGGGGAAGGTCTTCCATGTGCCGAGGGTCTCAGAGCTGCCCCCGGACGCGACGGCAGAAAGGGAGGAGTTCGAGCGCGAGGGGATCCGGACGCTTATAAACGTCCCGATCATGGTGCAAGGGCGAATGATCGGATTTCTCGGCTTCGACGCAGTACATGCGCAGATCACCTGGTCGGACGACGATATCCGCCTCCTCAGGCTGGTCGCGGAGATCTTCTCCAACGCGCTGCAGCGCAAGGCAGCGGAGGAGCGCCTTCAGGTCTCACTGCAGGACAAGGACGTCCTGCTGCGCGAAATCCACCACCGCGTCAAGAACAACCTGCAAATTGTACACAGCCTCCTCTACCTTCAGGCCAATGCCGTCCGCGACCAGGTGGGGCCGGCAGCACTGGAGGCCTTTCAACAAAGCCAGGGGCGCATCAAGTCGATGGCGACCATCCATGACCGGCTCTACCGCTCCGGCGACCTCTCGGGCATCGACTTCCGCGACTACCTTCAGGCGCTCATTCCGGACCTGAAGCAGTCTTACAGCACGGTCAACGAGGTCCACATCCAAGTCCGGCCGCACAGCGCGCGACTCGGCGTCGATCTCGCCATCCCCTGTGGACTCATCGTGAACGAGCTCGTGGCCAACTCCCTCAAACACGGCTTTCCCAAAGCCCGACACGGCATGATCGAGGTGGGCCTCGAGGAACTGTTAGGCGGGCTGCTTCGGCTCACGGTTGCGGACGATGGCATTGGTTTCCCGCGGGGATGGGACTGGCGCGACAGCCACACGTTGGGACTGCAGCTGGTGGCCGACCTCGTGGATCAGATCAAGGGCGAGGTGCTGCTCGACAGCAGCTCGGGCACGCGCTTCGAAATCTGCTTCCCGGCAGACTGACCATGGCCACTGGAACGCGCGTGCTAATCGTGGAGGATGAGGCCATCTCCGCCCGCGCCGCGGGTGTCATGCTCGAGCGCATCGGCTGCACCGTCACCGGCGTCGTCGACAGTGGCAAGGACGCCATCGAGGCAGCCGCGCGCGACCGCCCGGATCTCGTCCTAATGGACATACGCCTAAAGGGCGAAATGAACGGCATCGAGGCGGCCACTGTCATTCACAAGCGCATGGGGACCCCGATCGTATTCGTGACCGCATACTCCGTGGACGACCTAAAGGGTGCCGATATTCTCCCGGAGCACTCCAGATTTCTCAGCAAACCCATCGGCGAGCGTGAGCTCGCAGCCGCCGTCGAGGACGCCATGCGCGCAGGATGACCGCGGTGCGGCGTGACCGATCCAGTAGGGCCATGCGACGGCACGAAACTACGGGGAGGAATCAAGCACTTTGTTCTCCAAGTCCCTCGTGCCCTTCGTGTTCTTCGTGGTCAAATAACTCCTACGACGGGTTACCTTGTTCCGGCAAGTGGGGCTTACGGAGCAGGTCCGTCCGGTGGGGCTTGAGAAAATAGGCGCCGGTCGGCGTCAGGTGTCTCGAGAATGCCTGCCGGATCGCCTCGTAACGCGCGGAATCGATGTCGAGCGCCGTGTGGGTGACCTTGAGGAAGCGGTTTTCGAACACCTCCCAGCTCTCGTAGCTGTCCGGCACCTGAAAGAAGACCTCCGCCTCCAGGTCGAAACGGCCCGACTCCACCGCATGCGTCAACGCGGCGAAGGCCGCCTCGCGTACCTCACATTCGTCGTGCACCAGGCGCAGCAAGTCGTTGAAAGGACCCCAGTACACGGGCTCCGAGAAATAGGCCTTGCCGCCCGGCTTAAGTACCCGGTGGATCTCGCCGAGGGCCTGTGCCATCAGGTCCATCGGAACGTGGTGAAGCGACTTGAACATGAAGACCGCGTCGTAGGTCTCGTCGGCGTCGGCGATTGACTCCGCCCCACCATAGCGGAAAGTGACGGTGGGCAGATCCGTAATACTCAGGTTCTTCTCGAGCTGGATGCGGTCCACCTCGGTCGCGACGATGTGGGCGGGCGCGAGCTCCCGGGCAAGCAATCGGGTCATCCAGGCACCACCGCAGCCGAGCTCCAGGACGCGTTGCCCTCTCAGGTCTATGAGGGACAAGATCACCTCGACCTCGGTAGCCGTGCGGTAGGCATCCACGTCGTTGATCTTCATGGGTGTTCCAGTCATGACAGGGGCTTGGACTCGATTGACATCTCGGACGCTTCGGTAGGGTGCGCTGTGCGCACCGGCACGGATTGATCCAGGAGGCGGCCCACCCCACCCAGGACTCGCGGTGAGCATGGTGCCTCTGCCGGCGCTGCTCAAACCCGCGCATAAAACGCTTGCTGCGCACGTCCGCCACGACCCTGGAGTGTATAATTTGGCGCCGTTTGTGTCAGTCCCGCCAGAGCGCGCCCCATCCCTCATGTTCCTCCGCAGCCTCCTCGTCCTCGTGTTTCTCGGTGTCATCTTCGCAGGCATCTTCGGCTGGAAGTACTACCAGATGCACCAATCGGCAGGCATGGGCGGGCCGCCCCCGCCGACTGCCGTCGCCACGGCGCGGGTCGAGGAGGAGAACTGGCAGCCGAGGCTCACTGCGGTCGGCAGCCTGGTCGCGACCCAAGGCATCTTCGTCACCAACGAGGTAGCCGGCAAGGTCCGCGACATCGAGTTCGAGTCTGGACAAACGGTCGCCAAGGGGGACGTTCTCATTCAGCTCGACGACAGCGTGGATCAGGCAGATCTGCAGGGACTGGTCGCCCAGCGCAATCTCGCAGAGATCAAGCTCAATCGATTCGCCAAGCTCTTGAAGGACCGCTCCGCCTCGCAGTCCGACTACGACGAAGCGAAGGCACAGCTCGACAGCGCGGAGGCGGCCGCGGCGAGCAAGCGCGCTCTGATCGCGAAGAAACGCGTCGCAGCCCCCTTCGACGGTCAGCTCGGGATTCGCCTCACGGACCTCGGTGAATATCTCGCACCGGGGTCCCGGATCGTGCCCCTCGATGCCTTGGAGCCGATCTTCGTCGACTACGCGCTCCCGGAGCGCCATCTGCAGGAGCTTGCCGTCGGTAAAAAGGTTGTGGTGAAGGTCGCGGGCTATCCGGGGCGAGAGTTCGAAGGCACCATCAGCGCCATAAACACCGGCATCGAGGAAAAGACGCGTACCGTCAAAGTCCGCGCCCTGCTCGACAACCCGGACCACCTGCTGCGTCCCGGCATGTTCGCCGAGGTTGCCACCCTGCTCCCCGCCCGCGACAACCTCATGACCCTGCCGCGCACCGCGATCACCTTCGCCCCTTACGGCGACAGCGTGTTCATGATCCAAGAGAAGAACGGCCAACGGACGGTTGAGCGCCAGCCCGTGACCACCGGACAGGTCCAGGGCGGGCGGATCGAGATCATCAAGGGCCTCGCGAAGGGAGACCTAGTGGTCCTTGCAGGGCAGAACAAGCTGCGCAACGGCCAGTCGGTGAAGATCGACAACTCCGTGGTCCCTCCCACCGGCGGACCGCTCGGCCCATGAAGTTCACCGATATCTTCATCCGCCGGCCGGTGCTGGCAAGCGTAGTCAGCCTGCTGATCCTAGTGGTGGGCTTGCGCGCCGTTGCGAGTCTCGAGGTTCGACAGTATCCGGAGACGAAGGACACGGTGGTGACTGTGACCACGAGCTACCCGGGCGCCGGGAGCGGACTGGTCAAGAGCTTCATCACCACGCCCTTGCAGCAGGCCATCGCCGAGGCCGACGGCATCGACTACCTCTCGTCCACGAGCGTGCAAGGGCTCTCCACCATCGAGGCCCACATGGCGCTCAACTACGACCCTAAGGCTGCCATCGCTGAGATCCAGGCCAAGGTCGCAAGCCAGCGCAACGTTCTGCCGGCGGAGGCGGAGGACCCCGTCATCGACTCCACCACCGGTGATCCGACTGCTCTCATGTATCTCGCCTTCTACAGCGAGAACATGAGCCAATCGCAGATCACCGACTATCTGCTGCGCGTCGTCCAGCCGCAGCTCCAGGCCGTCCCCGGCGTCGCCAAGGCGCAGCTTATTGGCAACAAGACCTTCGCCATGCGCATCTGGCTCGACCCCAAGCGCATGGCCTCGCTGGGGGTGACGCCGACGGACGTGGAGGAGGTCCTGCGGCGCAACAATTACCTCTCGGGCGTGGGCAAGCTCAAGGACCGTTACGTCGCGGTGGATCTGGCCGCAACAACGGATGTGAGCGGTGCTCAGGACTTCCGCAATCTTGTGGTGCTGTCCGACGGGACCACGCTGGTGCGCCTCGGGGACGTGGCCGACGTCGAGCTTGGCGCCAAGGACTACGAGACGACGACCTTGTACAAGGGCATTCCCGCGATCTTCGTGGGCATCGAGCCGGCCCCCGGCGAGAACCCCTTGTCCGTCGCCCAACGGGTGCACGAGCTGATGCCGGACATCCGCGCCCAGCTCCCCGCCGGACTGAATGCCCACATCCCGTACGACGCAAGCGTCTTTATCCAGGACTCCATCAATGAGGTCTTCCGCACCCTGGCCGAGGCCGTTCTGATCGTGCTGCTGGTGATCTTCCTCAGCCTCGGCTCCCTGCGCGCGGCCATTGTGCCCGCCGTCGCCGTTCCCCTCTCCCTCATCGGCGGCGCCTTCCTGATGCTCCTCATGGGCTTCTCCGTCAACCTGCTCACCCTGCTGGCGATGGTGCTGGCCATAGGGTTGGTCGTGGATGACGCCATCGTGGTCGTGGAGAACGTGCATCGCCACCTCGAGCAGGGCGAATCGAAGTTTCAGGCAGCGATCAACGGTGCCAGGGAGCTTGCAGTCCCCATAATTGCCATGACCACCACGCTGGTGGCCGTGTACGCCCCCATTGGCTTCATGGGCGGCTTAGTGGGGACCCTGTTCACCGAATTCGCATTCTCACTTGCCGGAGCGGTACTGATCTCCGGCGTGGTCGCGCTGACTTTGTCCCCGATGCTGAGTGGGCTGGTACTGAGGCCAGCGGCTAGCACCGGCCGCTTCGAACGCTACGTGGAGCACTTCTTCAACTGGCTGGCGGACCGTTACGAGCGCGCGCTGCACGGGGTACTGGCCTATCCGCCGGTGATGCTTGTCTTTGCCGTCATCGTGCTGCTCAGTATCTACTTCATGTTCGTGACGACCCGCAGCGAGCTCGCCCCCACGGAAGACCAGAGCATCCTCTTCTTTCAAGCGGTCGCGCCCCAGACCGCGACCGTGGAGTATGACAAGGTCTACGCCGACCAGATCGTCAAGCTCTTCGAAAGCATCCCGGAGTACAACGAGAGCTTCGTGCTGGTGGGCTTCGGCGGCGACCCAAGCGTGATCTTCGGTGGATTCAAGATGGTGTCCACCACCAAACGGGAGCGTTCACAGATGGAGATCCAGCCCGAGCTACAGGCGAAGCTTGGACAGGTGACCGGGCTCAACGCGGCCGCCTTTCCTCGTCCCAGCCTACCGGGAGCTGGACGCGGACTCCCGATGCAGTTTGTCATCATCACCGATGCGAGCTACGAGGACCTCGACCGCGTTGCCGGCGAGCTGGTCGGCCGCGCCATGGGCAGCGGCAAGTTCCTTTTCCTGCGCAAGGCGGTGGAGCTCACACGACCGAAGACGACGATCGTCATTGATCGCGACCGCGCAGGAGACTTGGGAATCGGCATGCGAGAGATTGGCCGCAGCCTGTCGGTCATGCTCGGGAACGGCTACGTGAACCGCTTCAGCCTCGCGGAGCGCAGCTACGAGGTGATTCCGCAGGTCGCGCGGAAATTCCGACTCGACCCGGCGATGCTCAACGACTATTACCTTCGCTCCGCCTCCGGTGAGCTGGTTCCGCTGGGAAACCTGGTGCACTTCAAAGACACCATCGAGCCCAGCAAGCGCACCCAGTTCCAACAGCTCAACTCCCTCACGGTCGAGGGCATCATGGCACCCGGTGTCCCGCTCGGGGACGCCATCGGCTACCTGGAACAGCAGGCGAGGGACATCTTCCCCCGCGGCTTCTCCTGGGACTACATGGGCGAGTCCCGCCAGTACGCAAAGCAAGGCAGCGCGCTGGTGATCACCTTCTTCATGTCCCTGCTGGTGATCTACCTGGTCCTCGCCGCACAGTTCGAGAGCTGGCGCGACCCCTTCATCATCCTGATCTCGGTGCCCATGTCGATCGCGGGGGCCTTGGCGTTCCTGACCTTGGGCTTCGCCACCATCAACATCTATACGCAGGTGGGACTGATCACGCTCATCGGGCTGATCGCGAAGAACGGCATCCTTATTGTGGAATTCGCCAACCAGCTTCGCATCCGAGAGGGCCTGGACAAACGAACAGCCGTCGAGCAGGCCGCCCAGATACGGTTGCGTCCGATCCTCATGACCACCGTGTCCATGATCGTGGCCATGGTGCCCCTTCTCATCGCGACCGGACCCGGGGCCGTCAGTCGTTTCGACATCGGTCTGGTCATCGCCACCGGGCTCGGAATCGGCACCGTCTTTACCCTGTTCGTGGTGCCCGCCTTCTACATGCTGCTTTCCCCCAGGGCGAGCCGGGCGATCCCCGGCGAGAGTGCCGCCGAGGCCGTGTCGGAAAGCTAGCCGGCGGAGGGCCACAGGGGCGTCGGCTTTCCGGGATTGGGTTACGGGCGTCGGGAGACGCCGCACTACCTCCATTAGTCTTGTCGGCAGCATCACTGCTGCCGACACCCCCACGCCGGCAACCCGACCCCTCGGGCTAGAGATGAAAAGTTGCAGCCGGTCGGCGCAGCATCGTTGCCCGCACTTCGGTGCTTCTCTACCAGTCCCACGCCGGGCGCGAAAGACCGCTTCCGCGAACCGCCGGGCTCGCCGTCACGTAATGCGCGCCGAGGAACGCATCGCTTTCCTTCATGGCGGAGTCGCGGGAGCGATAGGCGTGCGGGGTTCCCAGCGAAAGGCACAACTGGCCAGGTCGCAAGGTGCATTTTCGACCGACGCGGCGGGATGCTACGCTTTTCGCGCGTCTTCGTAGTCTTCGGGAGCACGTCACCTATGAGCCCAAAAGCCGTGCAAAAGCCGTCTCTCTACGAGCAGTTGATGGCCCTGCCGGAAGGACTGACCGGCGAGATTATCAACGGGCAGTTGCACACCTCGGGCCTGCCGTGGGCACGCAGGGCCTCTTCCAGGCAGGCCACGCAGAACCCGGCCTCCAGGGTGTTGGAGACCCGCCACCGAGGTCCCCTCCCGGTGAGCTATCTCCGCCGGCTCAGTCCCCGCCGGAGGTAGCCGTTGCCGAACTTGCGCCGGATCGCGTCGAGCGTCTCGTCGAGCCGTCGCTCCCGCGGCTGCGCTTCCGGCGCCTCGGTACCGAACAAGTCTCCCTGCACACCGCCCTCCCCCTCCCAGCCGGACAGACCCAGTCCGATCAGCCGCACCGGCTTCCCGGCCCAGGGTTCCGCCTCGAACAGGGACCATGCTGTCCGGAAGAGGTCGACATCGCGCGCGGTTCGCAGCGGGAGGGTGCGTGAACGCGTATGGGTCTCGAATGGGCGGAAGCGGATCTTGAGCGTCACGACTGCTCCGTGGCGGCCCTCGTAGCGGGCGATGAACCCGACCTCCTGTGCCGCCCAGCGCAGCGTGTCCTTGAGGATGGCGGGGTCGGTGATGTCCTCCGCGAAGGTGGTCTCCTTCGAGATCGATTTTCGCTCGCTTGCGGGATACACCTGGTCATCGGCGATCCCCCGGGCCTGGCTGTAGACCTGGGTGGCCGCCCGCGCCCCAAGGTGGCGCCGCAACTCCTCGAGGGACAGGCGCCGAACGTCGCCGACGCTCTTCAGGTCCAACCGCTGCAGGCGCGGTGCGGTCTTTTCCCCCACCCCGCGCAGCACCGTGAGCGGCATGGGGTCGAGGAACGCGCGCACCCGCTCGGGCAGGACCACCGTGAGTCCGTCGGGCTTGCGGTAATCCGACGCCAGCTTGGCGATGAGCCGGTTCGGCCCGATGCCAACCGAGGCTGTGAGGGTCACCGCTTTCCGGATTGCGGTTTTCGCCCGCTGACCGATGACCTCCGGCGGACCAACCAGACGCGCCAGTCCGGAGACATCGAGATAGGCCTCGTCGATCGAGACCTTCTCGACCACGGGAGCGATGCTCTCGAGCGCCGCCATCACCTGCCGCGAGACCCGCGCGTAAGCCTCCATGCGCGGGCGAACGTAGACGGTCTCCGGCGGCAGGCGGCGCACCGCCTCGGAGATCGGCATGGCCGAGTGGACGCCGTACCGGCGGGCCTCGTACGAGCAGGTGGCGACGACGCCCCGCTTGCCGGGCTCGGCGCCGACAACGACCGGGACTCCCCGCCACTCGGGATGGTCGCGCTGCTCGATCGCGGCGTAGAAGGCGTCGAGGTCGACGTGCATGACAACGCGGGTCATGGAGCAGATTGAGGCTCGACCGGCTTTTCTGCGCAAGCGGGGCTCGATTGCCAATTGTAGCCGCGCGGCGATCCAATCGCCGTTGACCAAAAGAATCCTGGTCGCGCCACCGGCGGGCTAGTTCAGCGTCCCCGTGCCCTCGCGGAACGCCGCGCCCGTCCCTCCGCTCTACTCGATGATTCCCTTGGCCTTCAGGCTTGCCCGGGTCAGTGCCTGGCGCGTTTCCTGATCCCGGCCAGACGTTCGCGGCTCAAACGATCACCGGCTCCGGTTCCAGCCAGACCCCGAACGCCTCGGCCACCTTTTCCTGCACCTCCCGCGCCATGGCCAGGATCTCGGCCCCGGTCGCGCCGCCGCGGTTGACCAGCACCAGTGCCTGTTTCTCGTAAATGCCTACGCGGCCCCGCGTGGCGCCCTTCAGGCCCACCGCTTCGATCAGCCACCCGGCGGCGAGCTTGACGCTCCCGCCGGGCTGCGGATAGCCGACGAGCGAGGGGTACCGCGCGATCAGCGCCTGGTGCTCCTCACGCGAGACGATCGGGTTCTTGAAGAAGCTGCCGGCGTTGCCGATGACCGCGGGGTCGGGCAGCTTGCGGCGCCGGATCGCCACCACGGCGTCGAAGACAGCGCGCGCATCCGGACGCGCCATGCCCCGCTCCTTCAGCTCCCGGGCCAGGTCCGTGTAGCCGTCCATCGGCCGCCACCGTTTGGGCAACGCGAGCGTCACCGAGAGGATCAGGCGGCGGCCGGCGGGGGCGTGCTTGAACAGGCTGTCGCGATAGCCGAAGGCGCACTCGGCGGCCGTCATGCGCACGAGGCGCTGGGACGCGAAATCCCAAGCCGCCAGCGAGTCGAAACGCTGGGCCAGCTCCAGGCCATAAGCGCCGATGTTCTGGACCGGGGCGGCGCCGCAACTGCCAGGAATGAGCGCCAGGTTCTCGAGCCCGGGACGCCCCATCGCCAGCAGCCGCTCGACGGTCGCGTGCCAGTTCTCGCCGGCGCCGACCTCCACGTTCCAGGCGTCGCCCGATTCGCCAAGCTCCCGCAAT
Source organism: uncultured Gammaproteobacteria bacterium (assembly GCA_963824085.1). Classification (GTDB taxonomy): domain Bacteria; phylum Pseudomonadota; class Gammaproteobacteria; order Chromatiales; family Chromatiaceae; genus JARRNE01. The sequence continues at coordinate 51,778 of CAWGNT010000022.1, read as the reverse complement.
CCCGGGACCTCCACCTTGATCACCAAGCCGTCGAAGTCGCCGCTCAGCAGCAGGTTGCTGCCGCCGCCAAGCACCAGCCGCGGCAACCCAGCGAGCCGGGGATCGGCGCTCAGCGCGGCGAGATCCTCGGCGCTGCGCACCCGGCAGAACCAGCGCGCCCGCGCGTCGACGCCGAAGGTGTTCAATTCGCGCAACGGGAAGTGTTCGTGCAATCTCGCCAACATCGGCGCAACGGGCGTCGGTCGTGATTGGAAGGCGTGGGCCACGCGGTCGCCGTCAAGGCGCCGCGCCGCCAGGGAAGATCAGCGCATCGGTGGCAAACCCCGCCGTCCGGGCTCTGGCCAACACGTCCTGCAACACGTCTGGGGGCAACGGCCTCTCGCGGGCCAGGATCCAGAGATAGTCGTGGTCATAGCCCGCCACCAGGGCCCAGCGATAGCCCGGGTCTAGCGCGAAGACGTGGTAGCCGCCATAGAAGGGCCCGAAAAAGCTCACCTTGAGGCTTCCGACCGCCGGGCTATCGAGGAAATAGGCACGGCCCCGTGCTTCCTTCCACTGGCCCTTCGCCGCATCATAGCCGCGGTTCAGCACGTCCACCCCGCCGTCCGGGCGCCGGCTGTAGGTGGCGCTGACATCGGTGAGACCGCGCTCGAAGGAATGGTCGAGCCGGGCAATCTCGTACCAGGTACCCAGGTAGCGGTCCAACTGGAAGCCGGTGACCGGGCGAACCCCCTCGGGCATGCCGGTGCAGCCGGCAAGCAGCAGCGAGAGCAGGCACAGAGCGAACAGCTTGCGGCCGAGTGCATATCGAATCTGCATGGAGAGGCTCATCCTCGATTGTATCGTCCTGGTGTAAGCCCCAGCACCACCGAGGCTTCTTGCATCAACAGAGCACCCTACGCGGCATCCATAGCTATCCAAGCACGATGGCAAGAATCGTCCCCTCTGATGCGCTTGCATATGGCCCCCGCGGCTGCGGGAACCTGTGGCCCCTTCGCCACTGCGGCCATACGCCCGCACCTGCGCCTAGCGACTACCCGCCTCGTGCTCTTCGCGCTTCCTTGGCGGGCAGCGCGCGTCCGTGCTCGTCGAGATCACCGCCCGCTTCGACGAGGCGCCCAATATCGACTGGGGGCGGGAGCTGGAGCAGGCGGGGGCCCATGTCGCCTACGGTGTCGAACGCCTCAAGACCCATATCAAGCTGGCGCTGGTCGTGCGCGAGGAGGCCGACGGCATCCGCCGTTATGTCCATGTCGGGACAGGGAACTACCACACCGGCACGGCACGGCTCTACGAGGACCTGGGACTGCTCACCGGCGATCCGGAGCTGCCGTCCCACGCCGCTGCCGTCTTCAACGAGTTGACTGGCGGCATTCCCTGTCCATCCCATGGCAAGCTCCTGGTGTTGCCCCACGATCTGCGCGTGCGCTGGGAGGCATATACCAAGGCGAAGGAGGAGACCTTCGGCCGAACCAACACCGCGGAGGCCCCTGGTTCATCAGTTGAGCCGCTGTCGAATCAGCTCTGAAACGGGGACCCGTGCCCGCAAGCGCTTGCACAGCAGATAAAGACCGCCGAGCTTACGGTGCAGGTAGAGGACGTCGGCCGGCGGTAAGCGGCCGAATCCACGCTCGAGTCGCAGCGACAGAACCTGTTCGCTGAGCCGCTCGCTGAGGTCCGCGGTGGAAAAATCGAAGGGGCCTGGGTGCCTGGCGGGCTCCGCCCCCGTCTTGATCAGACCGAGGACGCCATCTCGCATGGCCGGCGGGTCATCGGCTCCCAAATAGCCCACCGCGATGGCGGCGTCCTGTATCCCCGCTTCCCCGTCGGCGAGCGTCGCGGAGAGGAGCGCCCGAAGCGCCGCGGTCCGCTCCGGGACATAGTGTCGAACCGCGCCGAAGTCGAGGAGCACGATCTCGTCGCCCTCGGCGCGGTAGCGGAAGTTGGCGAAGTTGGGGTCGGTCTGCACTAGTCCCCAGTCGAAGAGCTCGCGCAGGGCCAGGTCAACCATGCGGGTCGCCGTTCGATCGCGAAGCACCCGCGGGGCCGTCGCGAGTGACTCGATGGGCGCGCCCTCGGTAAGCTCCATGGCCAAGACCGTCGGGGTGGTCAGGTCATCGGCCACCTCCGGCACCCGCAGGCCGGTTTGACCGCCCACGGCGGAACCGTAGGCCCGCATCTGCTCCGCCTCGAGGAGGTAGTCGGCCTCCTGGTGCAGCTGACGCTTGGCCTCCTCCAGCAGGGGGGCGAGCGCCAGCCCCGGTGGCAGCAGCCGGAACAGGCGCAGCAGGGCAGCGACGTTTTCGAGGTCGCTGTCGATGCTGTGCGCAATCCCGGGATACTGGATCTTGATGGCGAGCCGCCGGCCGTCCTTGGTCTCGGCCTCATGGACCTGGCCGATGGAAGCGGCGGCCAGTGGGGTGAAGCGAAAGCGGCGGAACCAGACGTTCCATCCCCGACCCCAGGCCGCGTCCAGGACCTGCGCGACCTGGCCCAGCGGCATGGGGTGGGCATCTTCGCGCAATCGCGCCAGGATGTCGGGTAGGGGATCAGGGAGAAAATCGCCGGCCTCCATGGACAGCAATTGACCCAGCTTCATCGCCGCCCCGCGCATCTCAGACAACCGCTCGGCCAGCCGGTGGGCATTGGCCGGTGTCAGCAGGAGGTCTGCTGCGCTGGGACGCCGGCCTGCCCCGAGCTGCCGCAGCCCCTCGCCGATGGCCCCGCCAGCGATGCCGGAGCCCAGCCTGCCCAGGTGCAGGAGTCGACCGAGGCGCGAAGTGGGTACGGCCCTTTGCTGCTCCATGTGGAGTCTCCTCAAGCGGCGCTTGCCAGGTAGGAAAGGTTTGTCTCGTCGAAACGGCGCAAGCCCCTGACGATGTCGCCGCCGCCCGCCTCGCAGGTGTTGCCCTCGAGCAGCATCCGCAGCTGATCGGCGGTGATCGGGAACGCGGGAAAGCGCTCCAGCAACCGGGCCGCCAGACCCAGGGGCGCGGCCGGCACCGGGACCATCAACTTGCGCGGGTGCCCGGCCGCGGCGGCGATACGGCGCAGCATCTCGCGCCAGGTCAGGTCCTCGGGCCCGCAGAGCAGGAGGGTCTTGCCGATGGCCTGTGGATCCTCCAAACCATGCACAAAGGCACTGGCCACCTCCTCGGCATGAATGGGCGCCAAGCGGAAGGCCCCGGCGTCCAACGGGAGTAGGCCCTGGTAGAAGAGGGGCGCCGGCAATGGTGGCCGGATGATGTCCCGGTAGAGCTGGGTGGCGATCTCCATGCGCCCCCGCGGCGGTCCGAAGATGACCGAAGGGCGATAGATGGTGAAGGGGAGACCCGTGGTGCGAAGGTACTCCTCCGCCTGGTACTTGGTGCGCTGGTAGACCGAGCCGTCGGCGCGCACGCCGTTGGCGCTCATCAGCAGGAAGCGTGTGCCCCCCGCGTCCACCGCCAGGTCCATGGCGACCTTCGCGGCACGCCAGTGCAGCGCGTCGAACGTAATGCCGCGACTTGGCAGCTCGCGCAGGATGCCGATGTTGTAGATCACGGCATCGCTGCGCTCCACCAGGGCGCGCACGGCGCCGTCATCGGCAACCTCGCCGGGAACCAGCTCGCAGCGCTCGCGCCAGCGGACCCGATCCTCGGACCCGGGGCGGACCAGGACCACGGGCTGGTGGCCCTTCGCCAACAAGGCGTCCACCAGATAGCTGCCCACGAAGCCTGTACCGCCGAGGATGCTTACCCGCATGGTTGTGCCTCCGGATCAGAGATGGCTCGGGTGCCGTGCAATGGCTCGGGCACACCGCCGAACATGTCGGTGAAGACGGCCCTTCGGCAGGCGAAGATCTCCTCGACCCGCGGCCGGACCCGGATTCGGTCGATCAAGGCGGCGGCGGTTTGCGGGAGCCAGAGCGGCAGTTGGTATTCGACCTCGTCGATGAGCCTGGTGCCCCCAGACACGGCCTCGAACCGGTGCAAGTGCCGCCAGCGGCCGTAGGGTCCGCTGAGCTGCTCGTCGACGAACGCGAGCGGCGGCTCGTAGTGGGAGACGAGGCTGCGCCAGTGCACGGGCAAACCGAAGAGCCGAATACGGTAGTCGATGATACAACCTTCCGCCATGCGCACCCGGGTTGGTGTCAGCACTTGAAAACCCAGCCAGCGCGGCGTAATGAGCGCGAGGTTTTCGGCCTTTTCGAAGAACGGGAAGACGCGATCCCGATCCCGGGGCACGACCTGGCAGAAGCGAAGCCTTCGCGTGATCACGTGTCTTGCCCCCCGCTGCCGCAGATACCGGACGCGCAGCCCTGGCGCCGCCGCAGGCGCCAGCGGGCAAACCGCCGGTAGGCGAGATCCAAGGGGCCCACGAGCCGGAGCCGATGCAGGAGCCGCCCGAGCACGGAAAAGTACGGCAGATGCGACCAGAGCTCCGCAAAGCCCCAGGCCCCCGTTTGCCACCGCCCCCGGGCGTCCCGGACATGGAAGCGCGCCATCGCCTGCTCGGGCGTGATGCCGTGGCGGTCCAGCTCCGCGCCCTGGCGGGCAATGTCGACCCATACGAGCCGACCGGCCCGGTCGAGCCTGCGGTAGTAGTCGATCTCCCTGCGACACAGCGGGCAGCCGCCGTCATAGAGCACCACGGGCTTGAGGGTCTGCGAGGCGAGATCTGGACCGCCCGCACCGGCGTTCGGCAGCGGGGGCCGGAGCCCGGAATCGGCACGGGTGATCATCCCGGCACCTCGCCCCGCCACTGCGGCTTGACCAGCAGCATCTGTGCGGTGCCGATGTGGCGCTCGCGGAAGCCGGCCTCGCAATAGCACAAATAGAACTCCCACATGCGGATGAAGCGCTCGTCGAAACCCAGGGCGCGCACCGCGTCCAGGTGCGCGAAGAAGTTGCTCCGCCAGCGGGCGAGGGTCTCGGCATAGTGCGGGCCGATGTCCTCCAGGTGAACCGTCCTCAGATCGGAGGCCCCGGTCATGGCCGCGGTCAGGGCGGTGACGCTGGGCAGGAAGCCGCCGGGGAAGATGTGCTTCTGGATGAAATCGACCTCACGCAGTGCCGAGGCGTAACGCTGATCCGCGATGGTGATCGCCTGCAGGAGCATGGCGCCGCCGGCCTTGAGCAGCCGGCTGCATTGCCGAAAGTAGGTCCCCAGATGGTCGGCGCCAACGGCCTCCACCATCTCGATGGAGACAAGCTTGTCGTACTGCCCGTCCAGGTCCCGATAGTCCGCCAGGCGCACCTCGATCCGATCCGCCAGGCCGGCCGACTCGATCCGCTCGCGCGCCAGCTCGAGCTGCCGGCGCGAGAGGGTGACGGTGGTCACGCGGCAGCCATACGTGCCGGCCGCATGCAGGGCGAAGCCGCCCCAGCCGGTCCCGATCTCCAGGACATGGTCGCCCGGGCCCAGATCCAGCTTGCGGCAGATGTGCTCCAGCTTCGCCGTCGAGGCCTCGGCCAGGGTCATCCCCGGCCGCTCGAACAGGGCGCAGGAGTACATCAGCGTCTCGTCCAGCCAGAGCCGATAGAAGTCGTTGCCCAAATCGTAGTGGGCCGCGATGTTGCGGCGGCTACCCGTCCGGGTGTTGCGGCGGAGTCGGTGCAGGAGTCCGCGCAGAGGTGAGGACAGGAGGGCCGCCCCCCCTTCCATACCGTCTGCGACCTGGCGGTTGCGCAGCAGCAGGCGCACCAGACGGGTCAGGTCGTCGCAACGCCAAGCGCCGTTCATGTAGGCCTCGCCGGCGCCCACGCTGCCTCCGAATGCGACGGCGGGCCAGAAGGCGGGATCGGCAACATCCACCCGGACCGGCAAGTCCCCGTCACCGAGCTGCCAGCCCTGGCCGGACTCGGTCAGATCCAGGCGACCCTGCTGGAGACCTGCCAGTCTGTCAAGCACGAGCCGTCGGCTGAGCCGGTGCAACAGGCGACCCTGCTTGGTCGGGTTCCAGGGTAGCGATGAGGCGAGGGTCTGCTCTTGCATGGTGCCTATGCCCGTCCGGGCACCTCTTTCTGGGTCGCGTGGGGTGGGTGGTCGAACACGGGGATGCCCTTCATCCAGAGCCGCAGGGCCTGCCAATGGATGCCGAACATGACTTGGGCCGTCATCAGCGGGTAACGCCACAGGACTCGGGCGAGACTGGCGCCGTCGATCGCTCTGCGCGTCAGGCTCAGTGTTGCGTCGACCATGGTCTTGTCGTCGCGGATATCGTCCATGTGCACAACCAGTCGCTCGCCCGGCAGCGTCAGACGCCAGCGGTACTCCATGTCCATGGGCAGGAAGGGGGAGACGTGCAGGGTCTTGGCAAAGCGAAATTCGGGGCGCTCCGACCGACCGCGGTTGCCGGTCATCGGCAGGACATAGAGGCGGCGCTCACCCCAGGGGGTGTTGGTCACCTCACCCACCACGGCGACCAGGCTGGAGCCGTCCGACCCGTAGCAGTAATAGAGGCTGATGGGATTGAATCCGTAGCCAAAGTAGCGGGGGTGGGTGAGCAGGCGGATCGGCCCGGCGGGGCGCTGTCCCGTCTGCCGTAGCACCTCCTGCCGCACTGCCTCGTCGAGCGGCAGTGCCGGGTCGCCGCAATAGTCGGCGCGCCGGAACCACGCTAGGTTGGGGCCGCGCGTAGACCAGAGCCAGCGCCCGGCAAAGACCTCGTCCAGCTCGGACAGGTCGAGCCAGAGCATGAACAGGGGGTAGCGGAACCCGTGCCGACGCGGCGTGTGGCGCCGATGGCGGACCCAACCCTCGTAGAGGCAGCTTTCCATTAGGCTCGCCTCTCGCGCTCGTATTGCAGGTCGACGCGGAAGTCCTCCCGGAAGTGGCTTATGGCGTCCAGGGCGCTGACGAGCCCGTCCTCGTGGAAGCCGTTGCGCCACCAGGCACCGCAGTAGTAGGTGCGGCGAGTCCCGTCGATCTCGCGGTGGCGGGCCTGGGCGGCCGCGCCCTCGGGTGTGAACAGGGGGTGGTGGTACGTCATCCGAGCGATCACCTTGGCGGGGTCGATGCGCTCGCTGGCGTTGAGCGTTACGCAGAAGGTCTCGGGTGCCGCCAGCCCCTGCAGGATGTTCATATCGTAGGTCAGCGAGAGACGCCCGCCTGGCCCCTCCGGCATGAGGTAGTTCCAGGCGGCCCAGGCACGACGGCGGCGAGGCAGCAGGCGGATGTCGGTGTGCAGCACCGCCTCGTTGGCCTGGTACGGGATGGCCGACAGGACCTCCCGCTCGGCGGTTGTCGGGTCGGCCAGCAGCGCCAGCGCCTGGTCACTGTGGCAGGCGAGGACGACCGCGTCGAATTGCTCCGCACCTGCGGCCCGCGTGCAGACGGTGTTGTAACCGTCATGGCGGGTGATGCGCTCGACCGGGCTGAGGAGCCGCACACGATCGCGGAAGGGGGCGATCAGCCGCTCGACGTAGGCCTTGGATCCGCCCGTCACCACCCGCCACACGGGCCGATCGCTCACCGACAAGAGTCCGTGGTTCTGGAAGAAACGCACGAACAACCGGGCCGGGAAACCGAGCATCCGTGCCGGGTCGGTGGACCAGATGGCGGCCCCCATAGGCAGGATGTAGTAGTCGCGGAAGAGGCGCCCGTATCCCCCGGAATCCAGGTAGTCTCCAAGCGAGACCTCGTTGCCTTCGCCCTGCAGAAGGCGCGGTGCCTCGCGGTTGAAGCGCAGAATCTCCCGCAGCATCCCCCAGAAACCAGGACGCAGCAGGTTTTCGCGCTGGGCGAACAGGGCGTTGAGGCTCGTCCCGTTGTATTCCAATCCACTGGCACCGCAGGAGACGCTGAAGCTCATGTCGCTGTCATGGCTGGCGACGCCCAGCTCGGCCAGCAGCGCGGTGAAGTGCGGGTAGGTGCGCCGGTTGAAGACGATGAATCCGGTATCGATCCGGTACTCGGCTCCGCCCAGCTCCACATCGTGTGTGTGTACGTGGCCGCCAGCACGGCCGCCCGCCTCGAACAGGGTGATCTCGTGCTGCCCGTGGAGGTGGTGCGCGGCCGTGAGGCCCGCGATGCCGCTGCCGACGATGGCGATCTTCATGTCGCGGCCCCCCAGCGCTGGGGGACATACCGCAGCTCGCCCAGGTCGTACCCGAGCCCCGCGATATGGGCCTCCACGGCCTTGCGCTCGGCGTCGCTGATCTGCGGCTTGCGGGCCATCACCCAGACGTAGTCGCGCTTCTGGCGCGCAATGACGGTGATGCCATAGTCTGGCGTCAGATAGGTGATGCGGTAATCTGCCTTGAACGGCCAGATGAACTGCATGCCCCAGGTCGCATTGGTGTTGCGGTCGGTGATGTACCCGGTGGCCGTCATTCGCCGCGCCTTGCCGTCGAAGCTGCCCTCACGGAAGGTGAAGGTCGTGGCGACGCTGCCGTTCGCGTTGAGCGCGTAGGACTCAACGGCGTTGTAGGCGTTGCGCTCCGGGAAGGTCGGAATATGCGCGATGAGGTACCAATTCCCCATGAAGCGGGGCAAATCGACGCGGTCGACCGTCTCCATGGGTGGTGACGTGGTCGTCTGACAGCCCGCGAGAAGCCCGGCGCAAGCCAAAGGAATCAGCCGCTTCATGGGGTCACCTGACGGTGGAGCTTGGGTGTCTCCCGGCGGGGAGGCCAGGGAAAGAAGGCACTGGTACGTCCGATGTAGCCCAGGTAACCGGGGCGGCGCCAACCGATGTCCTTCTCCAAGAGCGTCACACCCGAGACCTTGAGCAACAGCACGGTCATTAGTACGGGCGAGACGATGGTCCAGGCGCCGCCAGCACTGGCGGCGACCAGCCAAGCCCCCCACCAGACGCAGAATTCGCCGAAGTAGTTCGGGTGACGGCTGTAGCGCCAGAGGCCGCGGTCCATCACTTGGCGGGCGTTGGCCGGATCGGCCTTGAATCGGACGAGCTGCCGGTCGGCGATGGCCTCAAAGGCGATCCCGAACATCCAAAGCGCGGCGCCGACCAGGCCAACCGGAGCCAACGGGGCGCCGCTTGCCACGGCGGCCATCAGCGGAAGAGAGACGACCCACGCCAAGACCGCCTGGAGTCCGAAGACGAGGTATAGGCTCTTGAGCTCGAAATTCGGCTCATTGCGGGCGCGGATCGCCTGGTAGCGCCGGTCTTCACCATGACCCCAATTTCGGCGCGTGATGTGCCAGGAAAGCCGAGCGGCCCAGACCGTAACCAAGAGCAGCACCAGCGCAGTGCGCGGGCCGACGTGGGGCGCAGTCAGGGCGTAGGTCCACCCACTCAGCGCAATCATGATTCCCCACAGACTATCGACGATGCTGACATCCCGGCGCACGACGCTCAGGACCCAGGTCACGAAGGCAGCGGCGGTTATGGCAGCAAGGGCGGTGACCGCCGTATCCCATACGAAATGACTAGTCATGATGTAGACCTCTCGTCCAAGGCCCTCGCGAGGGCCAATAGCAGGGGCGTCAACACCGCCCATTCGACCGCCAAGGCGCCAAGTGCCGCCGGGGCGTTCGAAAAGGTCATGGCCCCCAGCTCGGCACCGCCCCAGTAGGCCGCGGGTCCACCAATTAAGCCGAGTCCCGCCGCGAGCAGCGGCCGCGCTTGTAGCGGCCGGAGGGCGACGTTCAGGGTGAGGGCAAAGTTGACCCAGAGGGCGACCATCCACGGCGGGGCGAGCTGCCCGGCGAGCGCGCCGCCAGCAAAATCGACCCAACCGGTCGCAAGCAAGAGGCTGTCGGATACGAGGCCAACGACACCGGTGAGCCCGACCAGCGCCGCCTCGGCAAGAGGCGCTCGCGCAACGGCGAGGTGCCAGGCTAGGGACAGGCTGACTAACCCGATGCCTAGCCCCGGCTGACCGTGGGCTGCAGTCAAGACGAGGGTCCACCACCCAACCTGGAACAGGACCAGGTTGGCGATCCAACTAGGCTCCCGCACTGCTGGAGCTTGTGTCAGGGTGCTGCTCAGCATCAGCGCTGCGCCTCCCGCCGCTCGAACAGGTAGTGGCTGACCCACCACCGTTCGCCCGCGTCATAGGCGAAGGTCTCGGCGCACGCCATGAAGAACAGCCGCCAGCGTTGCCACCAAAGAGCGGCTTGGTCGTTGCCGTAGGTCTCGGAGAGGATCGGCAGAATGGCCTCCCGCCGGCGATCCATGGTCGCCAGCCAAGCATTCGCCGTCTTCTCGTAGTGCAATCCGGACCAGCGCCATTGCTGCTTCAGGGTGAGTCGGTCTTGAAACCGCAACGCCAAACCATCGCTGGGCATCATGCCGCCGCTGAAGAAGTGCCGACTCATCCAATCGTCCCCGCTTCGTTCCTGGAACAGATAAGGCGTGTCTCGGTGGCAGAAGACGTGCAGGAAGAACCGCCCGCCGGGCCTCAACCACTGATTGATCCGCTGGAACAGGGCCCGCCAGTTGCGCATGTGCTCGAACATTTCCACGGAGACGACGCGATCGAAACGGTCGGCGCTATGGAATTCGTTCATATCGGCGGTCACAACCGACAGGTTCGTCAAGCCGCGCTCGGCCGCGGTCAACTCGATGTAGTGGCGTTGGGAGCTGGAATTGGAGACGGCCGAGATACGGGCGCTCGGGTAACGCTCTGCCATCCAAAGTGACAAGCTTCCCCAGCCGCAGCCCAGCTCGAGAATGGACTGCCCATCAGCGAGGCCCGCACGCTCGCAAGTCAGACGCAGCGCCGCCTCCTCGGCCGCGTCCAGGTCTGTAACGCCGTTCGGCCAGTAGCAGCAGCTGTACTTGCGCCGCTGCCCCAGAACCCGCTCGAAGAAGGCCGCCGGCAGCTCGTAGTGCTGGTCGTTGGCGCGCTCCGGCATGAGGGCTACCTGCGCCACATCCATGGCGCTGACAAAGGCATTGAGGCCGTCTATCGCCGACTCGCAGTCGCAAGCGGCAATCTCGTCCAACCGACGCCGACAAAGGCGCTTGATGCCCTGGCGAACGACCAGGTCGGGCACCAGGCCCTGCTCCACCCAATCGATTGCGAATTTCTCTGCACCGCCCATCGGTTCTTCTCCCTGGCCTAGGCGCTGACGCGCTCTGTGTCGCTTACGGTCCGGGGCGCAGCACCCACAGTCGCATCGGGCGCGTCGAGCATCTTCTGCAGCTCCTCGACCATATGCGAGTCACCAAGCAGCACGCCCGAATCGAATGAGAGGACCCGCTCGACACTGCGATCGATGGGGCTGTCCTGAAGGAGCTCGGGACAGCTCTCGGCTTGAGCGCGCTGGGCGTAGACGACGGCCGCCAGCACCAGGAGCAGGCTGGCAAGCTCCATCAGAGCGGATCTGTGGCATACGCGAGAACGGACAGTCTGCATCATGGTGTCCTGGACAAATTAGCGTGTGCGGCTAAGATATGGCCGCTGACTGGCTTCGTCAAGTATTCTGTCCAGGACACAACGCAATATGTCGAGTCAGGATATCCAGGTCGGCACGCTCGTGCCGATCGGCGTCGTAGAGCGGGAAACCGGACTCTCCAAGGATGTCCTGCGTAAGTGGGAGACCCGTTATGGATTTCCCGTGCCAGAGCGCGATGGCTCTGGTGAGCGTGTCTATCCTGCCGATCAGGTGGCCAGGCTCCGCCTCATCAAGCGGCTCTTGGACTCTGGCATGCGCCCCTCACAGGTCGTCGCGCAGAGACCAGAGGTTCTGGCCGATCTCGCCGAGAGCCGACAATCGCGGTCTGCCGCGGAGGAGCCGGACGAGCTCGGCGAGACCTTCCTGCAAGCCCTGCGGGCGCATGACGCGCCGGTACTGCGCCAGAGCCTCAATCGACTCCTGCGGGGAGACGGGTTACAGACTTTTGTCCAGGATAAACTCGCTACTCTGATACGACGCATCGGCGAAGCCTGGGCTCGCGGTGAGCTGGACATCCATGAGGAGCACCTCTTTTCCGAGATCGTCCAGGGCACGCTCCGCGGCATCGTCGACGAGCTCAACGACCCCCTGGGACAGCCGCGCATCCTCCTCACTACCTTGCCGGGCGAGCTCCATGGGTTGGGGTTGCTGATGGTTGCAGCCCTGGCCTCGCTGGAGACGGCGTACTGCCTGTCCCTGGGCACACAGACACCGCTTCAGGATATCCGCAGCGCCGCGGAGGTTAGGGCGATCGACATCGTGGCCTTATCGTTCAGCGCCAACTTCCCCGCCCGCGCGGTCGCTCCTGCGCTGGCTCAGCTCAGGGAGATGCTGCCGGACAACGTGGAGATATGGGTCGGCGGTGAGGGCGCGGTGCGTTCGGCCCGCCCGGATCGCGGGATTGTGGTCGTCGAGTCCCTGGCGAAACTCCCTGGCGCAATAGCGCGTTGGCGAGGCAACCATCCCACGCACCTTGGCAGAGAGAGGCAGCCCGTGAAGTAGGGGGCAGTGCGTCGGTCGCTGGCCTGGCCCACCGCCAGGTCGGGTCAACCCCGGCGTCGTGATGAGACCGGCGTCTATCACTGCGGCCCATCATGTGAGTTGGAAGCAGTCCCAGCACGGTGGGGCGCGCCAATCTTGCAAGTCGCACCTCAATCCTTCGAGGGGCTTCCGGCCCCTCTCGGGACGCGCTGTTGAAGGTTCCTTCCTTAGCCTCCGCGACAATTCAGCCTTCGTCCATACATTCCGTGACCGGATTGTTGATGAACGCATGCAGGCGGCTGCCGGGGCGGTAAGACTCAAGGATTTCGGTCTCTTCATTCATGGCCGTCGTCCTTGGTGTTGGGGAAAAACCTGGCGTTTGTCTAGGTCACAATGAGGAGAGCCCGTCTCTGCTGCCAACTGTCAAGCCGATGTGCCCACCGGGAGCTCTTATGTCGCCATCGTCTGACCGTTCACGATCGGCGCCGCGCGACGGTTCACAGCCAGGTGATGCCATGGCTGGATTGTCTGGCTTATCTTCCGCCTCTACGCCAGCGACGTTTCCGCAAGAACAGCAGTGGAATCAGTCGCGTATGAGAATAGCCAAGGCGCACTGCCTGGCTAAAGCGGGCGGGTCTAAGGGGCGACGAGCGTCACCCCGAGGGCGTCGAGGATCTGCTGCTGGCGGGCATCCGGACGGGGTAGGCCGAGGATCCCCCATCGCGTCGGCGAAAATCTGTTCGCGGGCAGTTCACATGAACTGAGCCGCGCCACCGGTCATGAAACGGGGGCACAGCGCTCCAAGCTCCGCTCGCCGAGGTTGCCGTAGCGGTGGTAATCGCAGCTGAGGCTTTGCTCGCGCAGATACCACAGAAGTTCGACCCGGCCCTCGGCGACCACAGGCCGGGCCGCCAGGTAGATGCCGGAGTCGCGAGCGGCCGAGCGGATCGCCAAGGGGACACGCTCAGGGGCCGCATAACGCACCCGTTCAGTCTGATGATTGCGGATAACCTCTGCGAGCGTCGCGTCGTCCTCGGTGACGATTGCAAGCTCATCTCTCCAGTCCTCGACGGCCGCCGCGAACCGGGCGAGGACGACCGCCGAGCCGCCAGGCGACACACTCAGCGTGATTCGGCAGCCGACGGTGCGCGCCGCCGCAATCCGCGCGACCAGATCGAAGAAGCCGTCGTCGTCATGCAGGCGAATCCGGATCTCCCGGATCGGGAGGTAGCGGCGGATGTTGTCCTGGCCGACGAGCCGGAAGTGATCATGCTCGCGCCCAAACTCCGCGTTCACCGCGCGCTGGTAGCTGGCAATGGCCGCTAGCACCCGGTCTGTTTCCTCCTGCCGTACCCCCGGGGTGCGCCTGCGCTCCGCGCGCAAATGCTCGACGAGTCCCGCCAGCAAGGGGGCCGAGACCTCCATCTCCTCAGGCGCGGTGCCATCGTGGTGAGGGACCGCGGGCGCACGACCCTCGAAATCCATGAGCTGCGCGACATAATTGGGGCCGCCGGCCTTGATGCCCGGACCAAAGGCTGACTTGCCCATCCCGCCGAAAGGCTGGCGCAGCACCACCGCGCCCGTGGTCACCCGGTTGATGTACAGGTTCCCGGCCCGAATGCGTGCGCTCCAGGTCTCCTGCTCCCGCTCGTCCAGACTCTCGATGCCCGAGGTCAGCCCGTAGCCGGTTTGGTTGACCAGATCAATAGCCTCCTCCAGGTCCCGCGCCCGCATGACCCCCAGCACGGGGCCGAAAAGCTCGGTGGTGTGGGTGAACCCGCCAGGCTGGACGTCCCACTTGACCCCCGGGGACCAGAGCTGGGGGTTGTGCGCGTGCCGCTTTGGCATGACCGCCCACCGCTCGCCTGGCTCGAGCTCCTTCAGGCCACGCTCCAGGGCACCGCGCGGCGGGCGAATGACCGGACCGATGCGGGTGCTCCGCTCCCAGGCGGGGCCGACCGGCAGGCTCTCGACCGCATCGCAGAGCGCCTCCCGAAAGCCGGGATCGTCGTAGACCTCCGCCTCCAGGATAAGCAGCGAGGTGGCGGAGCATTTCTGGCCGCTGTGGCTGAACGCCGAGTGGAGCACATGGTTGATGGCCTGGTCGCGGTCACCCAAGCCGGTGACGATCGTCGCATCCTTGCCGCCGGTCTCCGCCAGCAGATTCATGTCGGGGCGTACCGCGAGCATTCGCAGCGCCGTCTCGGTGCTGCCGGTGAGAATGACGGCATCGACCCCGGGGTGTGCCGCAAGCTTGGCCCCTACGCCGCTTCCTGCACAGGGCATGAACTGCAGCGCCTCGCGGGGTACGCCGCCGTCCCAGAAGCACTTGGCGACCTCCCAGGCCACCAGCACGGTGTCCGAGGCCGGCTTCAGGATCACGCAGTTGCCCGCCGCCAGGGCGGCGGCCACACCGCCCGCGGGGATAGCGATGGGGAAATTCCAGGGTGGGGTCACCGCGACCACACCCTTTGGTCGTGCGCTCAGCGTTGGCATGCGCTGAAAGAAGAGGGCGCTGCGCCGGTAGAGCTCGAGGAAGTCGATGGCTTCCGAGACCTCGGGGTCTGACTCGGGGAAGGTCTTGCCGCCGTCGGCCATGGCGGCGCCCATCAGCTCGGCGCGCCGCGCGCGAAAGACCTGGGCGACGCCGCCCAGAACGGCGGCGCGCCGTTCCGGCGTCAGGGAGCGCCAGCCGGCGCGGTCCGCTCGTGCACAATCCACCGCCTCGGCGAGGTCCGCCTCGCACGCCTCGCGGTAACGGCCGACGACAGTACCTGAACACGAGGGGTCGAGGCAGCTGCGGAGCTCCCTCCCGTCCCGAATCTCCCGAGCGGCGATCACCAGCGGGATATCGGCGGCCCGATCGGCGCAGCGCGGGCGCCAACGTGCGATGATCTGCCGCGCCCACTCGAGGTTGGCGGGCAGCGAGAAATCCGTATCGGGCTCGTTCGCGAAGCCATCCAAGCTCAGATCCTCGGCGACCGGCCGTTGCGCTGACCGCCGCCGGTCCTGCGTGCGGCGCGGCCCGTCGCGGAGCGACTCCAGCAGCCGGAAAGAGGCAACGAACCGGTTCGCGAGGTGTCGCCAGGCGTCGCTGTCGACCTGAAGCTTAAAGGCATGGCTCAGGTAGTTGTCCGGGCCTGTGTTCTCATCCAACCGCCGTACCAGATAGCCGATGGCGTGCACGAAGTGCTCGCGGCGGGTGGCAGGGGCGTAGAGCAAAACGTTGTCCACGACCTCGCTCAGCGCGCGGCGCTGGTGGTTCGCCATGCCTTCGAGCATCTCGACTTGGATCCGGTCGAGCACACCCAGCTCGTGTGCCAGGACGAGTCCGTAGGCCACGTCGAAGAGGTTGTGCGAGGCGAGCCCCAGGCGCACCGCGGCGATGTTCTCGTTCTGCAGACCTAAGTGCAGCATCCGCTTGTAGTTGGCGTCCGTCTCCGCCTTGGTCTGGAAAGGAGCCAGCGGCCAGCCGTGCAGCGCCGCGTCGACTCGCTCCATCTCCATGTTGGCGCCTTTGACCAGGCGGATCGTGACTGGGGAGCCTCCCGCCTGCACCCGCGCCCTGGCCCAAATGCTGATCCGCTGCTGCACGGCGTAGGCGTCAGGCAGATACGCCTGGAGGGCGATCCCGGCGTCAACCCGTTCGAGGCCCGGGCGGTCGAGCGTGCGCATGAATGCCTCCGCCGTGATGCGCATGTCCCGGTACTCTTCCATGTCCAGGTAGACGAACTTCGGCACCTCGCTGCCGTCGGCACGGACAAACCGCAAGCGGGCGGCCTCCCGGTACAGAAGCTCCAGGCGGTCGCACAGGACGGCAATGGTCTCGTCCCAGGCGAGGGGTGAGATCTGGGAGTAGATGGTCGATATCTTGACCGAGATGCACTCGATCTCTAGACGTTGCAAGAGCTCCAGGTACGTCTCGAGGCGCTGCTCCACCGCCTTCTCGCCGAGCATCGCCTCGCCGAGGAGGTTGAGGTTCATCCGCACCCCCGCATCCCGGCGCGCCCGCAGATGAGGGAGCAGGTGCTCGTCCTCGGCCGGCAGGATGACGTTGGCCGTCTCCTCGCGCAGCTTCTCTTGGACCATGGGCATCACCACACCCGGTAGGTAGCTGCCGAAGGAGCGGAATCCCTGAAGCAGCGCCTTGTCGAGCGCTGAGAAGAAGCGCGGAATCCCCTGCACATCCAGGATGTGAATGAGCTGGTCCGCCGCCCGCGGGGCGCGTCGCGCGCGCAGGGCCTGATCGGTGATCTGCACCAGGGTCGCCTTGTCGTGGGGGCTCCGCATGATGCGCTCGAGCTCGTCCTGCTGCCGCCTCTCCTGCGCGGTCTGGACCTCAGATGCCCGCTGCTGGAGCGTGCGGGCGACATGGATCGCCTTCTGGACCGTCTCCGGGACGTCGTTCTGCGCGTCCGCGCGAAACCCGTCCAACAAGGCTTGAACTCCGGCAGTGTATAAGCGCTTGGCTTGATCACGGGACGGCGACGACATGGGTTTCTCCTATAGCGTGTAGCGCTTGAGCGTGGACATTGGACGCCCGCGCCAGCGACAAAGATACACACTGGGCGTGCCTCGCTGGCCGACGTTCTTGATCGGGAGATTCCGGGTGCTGCCCCCGGCCCGCCTTATGAGACGACGCCTCGCCGTCGTATGCGCATGCGCTCGCCCTGTAGTGCCCTAACGATTAATCGTGAAGTGCAGGTCACTGGGGAGTTGGGCGGGGTAGTCCGGCGAGTCCAAGCGATCGGTATCGGGCTCCGTGCAAGTACGAGCGCCTCGAGGATGCCCGAATACGAGCTCGATCAGCGCGTCAACTGGTACCGTCTCCGATACCGCGCCACAGGGCCGGTTAAGATTCGTTCGTGTCGAGTCTGTTTGCTGCAGTGCCCTTAGCCCACCCTCCTCCGTCCTGCTGGTCGACTGCCGATCCCCCCCCTTCCGGGAGCATCATCCCGACGCCACGCACCGTCTCAGACGGCCTTGACCGCAGTCCCCGACGTCGTGGCTAGCCTCACCCTCTATCTCGGCTAGGACGTTTGAATTTCGTATCCCTATCCCTCCATGTGCCCAGGCCCGCAACGCTTCGGGGCCGAAGGCCGTGCGCATCGGTTCGATCTCGGCGCAGTGCGCACCGCAGCTTGACAGGAAGGCTTGTGGCGGTTTGGAGTGGGTCAGGTGGAGGCCGTTCTTTCCGGCCATCAGGGACTTGCGTTCGAGCGCGGGCATGGCTTCGGACACCTTGACGAATATGCCGGTCCCCTTTACACCTCGGCGGTCATCAGGCCCGCCGGGCCGGCGCCGATCACTGCAACGGTCCTTTCGACGTTAAAGCCAGCGCGTCCGCGCCCATTTCCTCGGTCATGTCCAAGGCCACTGCCTCGGCCGCACATAAGCTATGGCCTCAACCCACCCGGCTAAGAGACTGCCGTCTTTCGGGGAACGCGGCGTACGACCGTCGACATTGGAAGTCTCGCCCCATGACGCAAAAAGGGGCGCGCCCGCTCGCGCACGCCCCTCCGCCCATGGCGATTAGTATCGAACCTCAAGTACGACTGTGTCGGGCGGTTCGGCGGGACCCTCGGCGCCAAAGAAGGCGCCGTCGAGCTACATGGATGTATTCACGGAGTGTCCCGACATTCCGAACCTGACTCCGCCCCATTCAGTCCTTGCCGCCGCCGAACATCTTCCCCGGGTTGGGCGTTATCTCCATGGGATTGAGCCCACTCTTGTCGCGCTCGAGGAAGGTCATATTCGGATATTCGGGGCCATAGCCGCCCGGCCCTTAGCCGCCACCCGGCCCGCCGCGATAACCACCCGGCCCGCCGCCGTAGCCGCCCGGTCCGCGGCCGTAGCCACCGGGGCCACCGCCGTAGCCACCCGGTCCGCCGCCGTAGCCACCCGGTCCGCCCGGCCCGCCGCCGTAGCCACCCGGTCCGCCGCCGTAGCCACCCGGTCCGCCCGGCCCGCCACCGTAGCCGCCCGGCCCGCCGCCGTAGCCGCCCGGCCCGCCGCCGTAGCCACCCGGCCCGCCGCCGTAGCCACCCGGTCCGCCCGGCCCGCCACCGTAGCCGCCCGGCCCGCCACCGTAGCCGCCCGGTCCGCCGCCGTAGCCGCCCGGCCCGCCGCCGTAGCCACCCGGTCCGCCGCCGTAGCCACCCGGTCCGCCGCCGTAGCCACGCGGTCCGCCATAGCCAGGACCATCGTCACCGTAGCCGCGGTCTCTGTTGCCTCCCATCCATTTGGAAGGGTTCATCATATTGCCCATGTCGAAGGCGAAGCCGATCCCCGCACCGCACATCATCGTGCTTCCCAGAATCAGGGCTAACGTTCGCCGCAAGATCATTCGATTGTTCATGTGTTTTCCTCGTCAGTGCTTCACGTTTACAGGTTACCAGTCACGCAGGAGTACCGGCCGGCGACTGGGCGGCCTCAAGAGAAACCGGTGGTTCCACGCCGACAACCATCAGGTCGGTTTGCCGTCCCCCCGAACGGTCTTGGCCGCCTCCTTAGGATTTCTTCGCATTCCTCTTTTCTTTCACGGTCATGGTGGGTTGCTTTCGGGGTTCCCTGTGGCTTTGGCGTTCTTTCGTCATGGGATCCTCTCCCAGTCATTGCTGAGTATAGCGGGCACGGCGCAACTCGTACCGCCTCGTCAGCGGGTACGGGGCGCTAATGGAAGCGTCCGTTGTGGTGCCGGGCAGCTGAGGCCCTGAATCTCAAAGCTGCCTTGTGGGCAGAAACGTTGCGCGGAGCAATGTGAGGAGATGCGGAGGTGGAAGGGCGGCCGGTTCGGTCTCTGCCGACATCTCGGGGACTGCGGTCAATCTATCCATGCACCCGCGCAGTACTCCTTGCCTGAATCGTTCAGATAAAGCTGCGACCAGATCCCTGAGGTGGCCGCGAGGGGCCTGCACCGAGCAAATAGCGGGGCGGAGTCGGCACACGCCGGCTTCAAGCTAACGCTTTCACTGGTCATCATTGAGAGGCCGAAGCCGTTGAATGCGCGACGTCGACAACACTGACTTGAGCGGCATTATGTAGTACATAATGCCGCAAAACCCACTGGGGCTGGGGCGGGTTCACCACCCGCGACCTCAAGCGCTGTCGGTTCATGGCGTGCACGACCGCCCTGGTCTACAACTGGTGGAGCCTGTTCGTGCGTCTCGCCGACCCCAACCAGCACACCGAGGCCATCACCAGCCGACCGCTTTTGCTGCATGCCCCCGCGCGGCAAACCCGCCGTGGGGGACAGACCCGCCTGACCACCAGCCATACCCACGCCGAGGTGGCCTGGGTGGAGGCGGCCTGCCGCGAGATCGCGGGGTTCTTCAAGACGTTGCGCCAAACTGCGGAGCAGTTGACGGCCTTCCAGCGCTGGTGCTGCGTGCTCTCACGCGCCCTGGTGAAGTACCTCAACGGCCGCCAGCTGCGACCGCCGACGCTCTTACCCGCCCCTGCTTAGCCTCCCTTTTGACCGCGCCGGGTGAGCGCCGACGCTCGCTAGACCACCCCGATTGCGGGGTGAACTGCTCTTTTTGGATCAAGGATCTGCGCGGGGGTGCGCGGGTAGGGAGCGACCTCGTAGACCGAGACCACCGTGGCCATACGTTTGCGGTTTCTCTTCTCCCCGGGACTAAGCCGCGTGTGCTGTTTATGCGCCGCTCGCTCCATGGCCCGGCGGGTGGCCTCGCGCGGACCGTTGCGGTGCATGACGATGTCCTTGCCATCGGCGCTGATCACCAGGAGCTTGCCCTCAGTTGCGCCCGCTTGGGGCGGTGCAAGCGGCTGCGCTTAGAAGGCATCGAAATCCTGGCTCAGGTGCACCGCCACATCCTCGGCTTGCCGCTTGGCCACGCGCCCGCCGCCGGCGCGCGTGAGCTGCTCCACCGCCTCATCCAACGAGCCGCCAACAACCTCCTGCACCACCACCTCACGCAGGCCGTGCGAGTACTTGTCCGCTGGCAGGTTGAGCTCTGCATCCAGGGGGAAGACACTGTCCATGCCTCGTCCCCCATAGCCGCGGCGGGTGACGATCACCTCCCCGAAGCGCGTCTCCAGACACCGCTTGCGGCCTTCCCGCCGCTGGGTCCGCGGCATTCCATCCGCGCCCACCACACACTCGCGCAGCGGCTCCTCACAACTACGCTGGTTGAGGTGCCCCTGGATCAGACGGCGCAACAACTCGCTCCCTTCCGCTTGCACCAGCGCCTCCAGCTCACCGTGGCTCACCCGCTAGGTGTCCGCGTGTGTGAGCCGCCCGACCAGGTACTCAAACTGGGTCACCGCATCCGCGTAGTGCTCGATCGCAGTGGCCGTGATCGGATAACCTGGCATCGAAGGGGCCTCCTTGGGTGTGCTGCAAAAGTTTCGGCTCTCGCGTTTCATACCCAAAACGAGGCCCCTTCTTCAATGTCTTCCCGCCCCGACTCGCTAAGCCTTTGTGTCCTAACTGCTTGGCGTCGTTCCAAAAGAGTCGCACCCAAAGAACAAGCAGTTGGATAGACATCGCAACCGCTTGTTTTCTTGGTATTTTGTTGGTCTGGGCGAGAGGATTTGAACCTCCGACCACCTGAACCCCTTTCCGGGGGATATGACTTAAGGCACTGTTTTTAGGCAACTTGTCCGGGAAGGGACGCCGTTGCCACAAATGCAGGACTACGCATGACTAATCCCCGCAAAACTCCCGCATGCGCTCCTCCCTGATTCGCCAACGATCTGGCCGCTTTCCGGGACCCTCGCACCATGAAGACTGGTGATCCTGATCTCCCGCAAGGCGATCGACGGAAACCACAGCTTCCCGTAGATGCAGTGACAATGTCATTACGTCCGTGCTAGCATCTGTCCACGGAGGAAATCGTCATGCACTCCACAAATGAACAGCCATCCAAGCGACAGACGCTCAACATCCGCATCAAGGCCGAGGAACGTGGCCTGATCGATCGCGCCGCCCGTGCCTGCGGTAAGACGCGAACCGACTTCATCCTCGATGCCGCCCGCCGTGCTGCCGAGACTACCCTGCTCGAACAGGCGTTGATCCGTGTCGGTCCGCAAGCCTTCAAGGCCTTCTTGGCCCGTCTCGACGCGCCGCCGCAGCCGAATGAGCGGCTGCGCAAAACGATGCAGGCGACGCCCCCCTGGGAAGAGGCTTGACGGTTTCCGCACCCGAGCCGCTCGACGCGCGACATCGCGTCGACGATTTCGACTGCGGCTCACCATCACTGAATGACTGGCTCAGGAAACACGCACTGCGCAATCAGGCCAGTGGCGCCTCGCGTGCCTTCGTCGTCTGCGATGATAGTCGGGTCATCGCCTACTATGCCCTGGCGTCCAGTGCCGTCGCTATGGACGGCGCTACCGGCAAGCTACGGCGAAACATGCCCGATCCGATTCCCGTCGTCGTCCTTGGTCGGCTGGCAGTCGATGTCGCCTACCAAGGCCACGGTCTGGGCCGGGCCCTCCTGCAGGATGCCGGCCGGCGGGTTCTCCACGCCGCCGATGAGATCGGTATCCGGGGTTTGCTCGTCCATGCGCTCGATGAGACTGCGAAGGCCTTCTATCAGCGCCTCGGTTTCGACCCGTCGCCTCTCGACCCGATGACCTTGATGATCACGCTAGCGGACTTGCGAGCCAATCGTTGACGCGACGTAGAGTCCGGGTACGGACGCCCCAGATCGCGCGCCGCTACGACGAGAGTCTGCACCGCGTTAACCCCCCGGTCCCACGACCTGTCCAGTGAACAACGAAAGGACCGCATCTGTCCCACCAGCACACCCTATATCTCAGCCTCGCGGGCGTCGCTCTTTGTCTGCTCGTGGGCCGGGCGCTCGGTTTCAAGGGCCTCGTCGCGGGCGCGGATCGTGTCGCGGGCGGCCTCAAGCTCCGCATCGAGCCGGGCGATCTCCTCGAGCGTCTGGGGGCGTTCCTGCTCAATGGCCTGGCGGGCGCCGGCAGCGGCAAGGAGGTCACTTTGGCGTGCTTTCAATCCACGCCGAGCGAGGGCCGCTCTTTCTCCGGGATCGGCCGGATAGTGACATCGAGCTCGACGCGCCGATGGAGCCGGTTGAGGATGGTAATCAGTCGGTCGATGGTAAAGCGGTCCAGCTTGACCCCGCGAATGCGCGCGAACTCGCTATGACTCACGCCCGTCACCGCCTCGGCCCCACGCGTGGAAAGCGCCTCGTCGTCGAGAACGCCGACAATCTTCGATGCCAGTATGGCCTTGGTTTGCTCGACATCGGCGCTGGCGTGTCCGAAGTCGCGGAACACGTTGCCGCTGCCGCGCACAACCTCAATGTCGTCGTTCATGATTCCTTGCTCCCGTTGCCATTGCGGGTGAAATCGCTCATTACAGCTGTTCCTTCAACCGCTTGAGGCGATCCCGGATCAAATCGACCTCGTGCTGCGGGGTCTTGATGCCACTCCGGGATTTCTTCTGGAAGACATGGATAACCCAAATATCCTCCCCCCAGGCTCACCGCATAGACCGCCCGGTAGGCGTCGGTGCGAAATGACAAATATGTCAAGAACGAAGTTCTGCAGGGCATCGTTTCTTGATGAAGCCTTACCAGCTCTGAGCACTCTTGTAGTTTGCTTGCCCTACCCTTCCGACTTGTCGACGCGCTTGCCGGCCGTGCCGTCCTGTAGGCTCCGCAGGACCGCCCCCGGGTGAATGTTCAGGAGCGGCCGGTCGGCGGGGTCAGGTGTCGGTCCGGGTCCATCCTTTCGTGCAGGACGCGGACGATCTCGATGCGGTCAGCCTGCTCGCGGTAGTAGACGATGTGATGACGGATACGAAGGCGCCTGTAGCCCGCGCGGATGTGGCTGCAGTCGGCTCCAAGCCGGGGATTGTCCGCAAGTCCGGCAATGTCTTCATTCAGGGCATCGAGATAGAGGTCAGCCTGATCAGCTCCCCAGGTCTCGAAGGAGTACTGCCAAATATCGACCAGGTCGCCTTCAGCGGCAGTCTACTTGTGAATTGCACGCATAGTCCGGGCTCAGCGCAGTCCCGCCTCCCGCCTGGCCCGGCGCTTGATGGCGTCCATATCGAGCGGCCCGGCGGAACCGCTGTTCTCGCCCTCGATCAGGGCTTGACGCAAGGCCTCCAGCCTGGACCCCGCCTCCTGCTCTTCGAGCAGGCGCAGGGAGTCGCGCAGGACTTCGCTCACCGAGGCATAGCGCCCGCTGTCCACGAGCCTGGCGACAAACGCGTTCCAGTGCTCGCCAAGGGTTACGGTTTGGGTTCTGGCCATGATGCTTACCCTCCTCTCACCGCGCTCAATGTATAAGACATCGTCTTACATCACAAGGAACATTGTTCTGGATGTGGCCTTCTGAAGCCGCAAACCCTCATCGAGAAGCGGATTTGGGTGGTCCGATCGGCCGGCCGGCTCTGAGGGGCCACTCCTGTGCCGTGCGTGAAGCCAAGTCGGCCTCCGCGGCCATGGAGAAAAACCGAGGCCGCGAGCACGCGTGGACAACCGCGCAGTGACGCTGCCGTACGGCGGGAGAGCACCGCGATGCGTTCGGCGCAAGCAGTCTCTGCCTCCGCCATGGTTCATCCACGGGGCGCACAACTGCTGTGGGACGCCATGGGCGAGCACGTGTTTCGCAACTTTCGCAACTTTCGCAGGGGGACTGGCATCGGCGGAAGCCGGTCCGACCCTAAGAAAAAGAAGGCTTGGGAACACTTTTGCGGAAGGCTGCGAAAGTTGCGAAAGTTGCGAACGAAGCGATACCGCACGCGCTTCCCCGCGTCCGGGAACAGGATGAACGCGGCGAACTTTCGCAGGTGCGTTGCGAACGATTGCGAAAGTTCGCTTCCGTTGGCGAGGACGTCCAGTCGTTTGGGGTTGCGCACCAGCGCCTTGCACCGCACCTTGTCGCTGATACGGCTTGGATTGAGTCGCGCGGGTCGCGCTGGGGGATCCGACGTGCGAAAGAGCAATGCTGCTCGCACGTCCCTGCATCCGGGAAAAGGGAGGGGTCGCGGCCAACTTTCGCAGGCCGCTTGCGAAAGGTTGCGAAAGTCCGCTGCCGTCAGCGTGGGCGTTGAGGAAGTAGCTTGGGATTGAGCACGAGCTCCTTACGCCGCCCCTGCTCCTCCAGGCGGAGATGAAAGTCGTCCATGCCCTCGGGGCTCAGCAGACGCAGGGCCTGGTCGCGCCGCCCCTTGTCGCGCAGCCGGTAGGGACCGAGCCGCAGGATGTCGCCGAGCGCCAGGCGGCCATCAACCATCACGGGCGCACCCCCGCGGGTGAGGGTCGGCGCCACGCTCGTCAGCCATTCGCTCAAGAGCTCCGCATCGCTCAACTCCACCGGCTTCTGCGCCTCGAACAGCAAGCGGTTGGTGTCGTCCAGGAACCACTGGGCGACGGCGACCCCAGCGGCCATAGACTCTGGCAGAAGCTCACCACCCGGACCGCGCTCCCACACCTGGAAGCTGCAGGCGAGGCGGGCGGCGTTCTCGGCGCTCTTGGCACCCACGTCCTTGACGTTCGCATAGAGGCCGAACTTCCCGAGCTCCCGCTCGGTGGCGTCGTGGTAGGCCCGCCAGATCTCGTGGGCGCCGCGGCTTGCCGCAATCACCGGGGGCTTGAGCTCGAAGCGGTCGTTGACGGGAAGCTCGCGGTCCAGCAACGCGATGAGACGGGCGTGAAAGGCGGCGAGCGCGCCCGGCCCACTCGGGGGCGGCATGTACAAGCGGGTGCCCATGGTCGAGGGCGGGTGGCAGATCAGGTAGCGCGCGAGGAACCCGACGCCGCGCCCGCCTTTCTCGCTGATCTTGCCGAGCAGCTCCGGCTGCAGCATCAGGCTCGAGGAGAAACGCCGGCCACGGATCTCGGGGGCGGCGGCAACCTTGCGGGTCGGCCGGTAGGGACGCCCGTCCCATAGGCGATTGAGGAGCGAGAGAAAGCCGAGGGCGTTCTCGTCGCTCATCCCGCGCCCGCCGATGATGAGTCCCGCCTCATCGGAGATCAGCGCCGCGCTCGGCCAGCCGGTGGCCACGGCAAAGGCGAGGCCCTCGGGCGTGGCCTCCTCATAGGTGAGGGTCGGCAGCGGCTGCAGCACGAGCGCTGCCGCCTCCGCTTCAAGCTCGTCCAGCCGGGCCTGGAGCCGCGCGCGCTCCGTCTCTGTGCTCGGGGGCCGGCTTGATTTCCAGCTGGGCGAGCTGGGTCCGCACGCTGCGGCGCCGCTCCTCGTTGAGCTGGATGCGGGCCGCATCCTGGCGCCGCTTGCCGGCGAGGGCCTGGGCCTTCTCTTCCTGCCACGCCCGCAACGGACCGGTGAACCAGGCGTCGGCGGCCGACTTGCGCTCCCCGCTCTCCCCGAGGATCAGGAGATTGAGCGACGAGGGGCCGCACAGCAGTGCATCACGGGCCACGTCTGCATGGCCCTGCGTGGCGAGCGCCATTGCCCCGAGCGCCGCTCCGGCCACGAGCGGCAGGGGCTGCTGGCCGTAGCGCTGGCATTCGCGCGACTGCCGCCCGTGCGCTCGGCGGCAAGGCCTCCAGGGGGAAGGCGCGCCCTGCCGGGGCAAGGGAGATGATCCCGGGATCGGGCCAGTCTTCCTCGCCGCCGCTGCCGGCTGTCAGTGCCGGCAGGACCGCCCGCGGCCGATCGGGGTCGCTCGGCATGCGGTAGGCATCGCGCAGCGCCCGCGCAGCCTCCTCGCGGGGGAATGGCGCGGGCTCGCCCGACCCCGCGGCCGTGGGACGCAGGTGTGCCAGAAGCTCATCGAGCACCAGCTGCCCGACCCGCCGGGTGAGCGGGATGCCGTCGCGGCGCAGATAGTGCCCCAGCCGCACGACCTCGGCGTGACGCGACAGTCGGGGGTCTTCGCGGGTGCGCCGCGCCGCCTCCTGGGCCAGACGGCGTGCGTGGTCGAGTGTCGCCGGCGTCGCCGCCGGTGTGGATTCCTGAATGCTCGCCGACAGCGGGGCGCCGGCGGCTTCGCCAAGGAGGGTCTCGCGGATCTGCCCGGGCGCATAGGGCGGGTGCAGTCGGTGAGCGATCAGGCGCGCCATTACGGGGCGCGATGGGTCCTTGCGATGGTAGAAGCCCGGCAGGCGCATGACGCGGCAGGCGTCCGAGACCACCGGGTCGCCCTGGTACCGGCGGGCGAGCGACTTTTGAAGCGGGGCGAACTGGTCCACCGGTAGCCCCTCAACGAGCCAGTAGACGTGGTGGCGGCCAGGAGAGCTCTCCACCACCAGGTGTGGCTCCAGAGGAAACGGCGGGAGCGTGTCTTGCGGCGCGTCGAGATCGAGTAAGACCGCCCGCACCCTCTGGACATGCGCCTTGCGCCGCGGCTTGTCGGGAACGAGCGCGTTGACGGCCACGAAGATGCCGGCGCCTTGCCGGTTGCGCGCACTGAGGTGCCCGGCTATCGCATCGAGCGCACCGTATATGCCTTGGGCCAGCGGCGCGGCCACCGCGCTGGGGGCGCTCTTCTGGTCGGCGAAGGCCTGAAAGTGAAAGTCCGCGGCCGTCCGATCCAGGATACCCAGGAACTGACGCGCCATTGCCACGTCCGGCACGAGGGCCGGGCGCGCGGCGCTGGCCTCACCGCCACCGCTGGAGATCCGCACGGCGGGTGCTGGGACAGGCAGATGACAAGCAGGCGACGGCGCCTCAGTCCTCCCGGTCACCGGGCTCACCCGCCTTGGCCGCACGCGCGGCCCAGCCTTCGGGGTCGCGGGCCCAGGCGCGCAGCTCGCTGCGCCGCCAGCCGCGCCGGTTCGGGCCGAGCTTCAGCGGCTTCGGGAAGCGCCCCTGGCGGCACCAGCGCCAGAGTGTGGTGCGCGAGGGCGCGCCCGCAAAGCGGCGGGTCTCCGCGAGATCGGCAAAGCCGTCTTCGTCACTGCTTCGATTGGCGGAATCCAAGTAGACCCCCTTCGATCGCTCATCACCCATCACGGTTCTCCACGGCAGACAACGACACGCCTGGTTGGCCCAAACAGCCCGAGCCGACGCGCGGGCAGTGGCCATCTGGGGCGGATCCCAAAGTTCCCGGTGTTCCCGGTTGTCACCCGCTGGAACACCACCGGCTGTGGAGCATGCCCGAAAGGGTCCCGCGAATCAGTACCGATAGGTCCCTTGAAAATGGGCGCTTTCGCGCGGCGGAGCGCGTCAGCGCGCCAGCCTCGAGAAGCCATCCGGCCAAGAGCAACAGACGGTGCACAGCGAGCAGCGGCGGCGTAGGACTGTCCGCTACGCCGGGAAAGCGGCCCGCAACGGGTCAGCTTTCACCGGTGTGAACCAGCACCTCTTGTGTTCAACTGACGGCGTCGCCGCGCTTCCGGTCGGGCAAAGACGGCGGGGGAGCGCCACAGCCGCGGGAGGTCCGGCTGCGTTGAGCGCGCAAGGCGGGCAAGACACGACGCCCGGCAAGCGGCGACAGAGACGCGCTTCGGGGCAACGAACACATGTCCCGCATCGCCGACGCGCGGGGCGCTGGGCAAAGCCAGAATTACCGACCGGCAAATGGGTGAAGACCCGGGCGTGCGCGGGAGGCCATCGGCGGTGTCAATTGGCCAGCGCTGTGATTACGGCCGGGCCAGACAACATGGCTGCACCAGCTTTGGCGACGGACTATTGGCAACGGGTGGCGCAAGAGCGGGCCATGCGGACCCGCCGTGAATGGAGAAGGCTTGGGGTGCGGGTGCGCCGGCAGCGCGCCGCCCGCGCCGCGCCCCGTGCCTTCACGATCGAGTGGTAGGTGCTGCACTGGGCCAACCGCAGTGGCCGCCGTGCGTTAAGCCAATGCCTCCGCTGGGGGGCCGGGGAGCGCTACGCAGGGTCGACGCTGGCGGCAGCCGCCGAGCCCTGGGAGCTTGAGCTCGCCGAGGCACTGGAAGAAAGCTTCGCCCCAATCCGCCGCGTCGCGCACAACGTCTCCCGATTTCGGATGGCCGTTCGCCAGCACGCGAAGCTGGTGCGGGAGGTCGCCGAACGCCGCTCGAGGGAAGAGGATCCGTGTGGGTAAGAAAGCTTGCGCGGTAGAACGCGTCCCTCCACGTGGCCCTTTTGGGCTCACGCCCCCTGCCCTTCCGGCTGCACCATCGCGCGCAGGGACCGCTTCGATTGGCGCAAAGCCCGACAACCCGCGGTGACAATACCCGCTGGGGCGGTGAATGAGCATTCCCTTTCGCGCGCATCCTGCATCAAGAGCGCGCTGATCCGCCGGCAACATCAAGTCAATGTCATAGATCTCGCCCAAGACACGGCATGCTCAATGCGCTGGTTCTACGCCTGCTGCCCGCCGCAGCGCGAGTCTATCCGCTCAACGGCTACCCTGAACCGATCCTCGACCAAGACGGCCACTCCCTGCCGACGGCTCTGCGGCAGATCAACTACCGGCGCCCAGTTTCTTGCCCGGGCCTGGCGTCAACGACGCCAGTGCAACCGAGCGATGCACTCTCTGGACCGTCCGCAAAGGACGCATTGCGGACGCCCTCCTTACTGCCCGGCGCCAGGCGAAAACGACCCGAAACTACCCCCCCGTGTCGAGCAATGGTGTGGCCGCAACCTATCCTGAAGCGGACGCCGCCGCCGGTATCGTCAAAATAGCGGACCGCTTGGATCGGATTCCAGGCATTAAACCTCCGGGGCGCATCATGCTCCAGGAGAGGGTGGGATCTCGATACCGCGCCTCCCACGGCGGCGCCGACGCAGGGTCACCTCACGAAAGACCCCCCTATCGCCAAGCGTGGAGTGATAGGAATATTGTTTTATCTCCAGCCTCCAGTCGGTTAGCAGAAACAGTTACGGCGGTAGGAGAAGCCAAGGGTTTTCCCTTATATCAGAAGATGATCATATGCCAACCTCTTGTGTTTAGGCTCGCCCCGCGATCGCCCGTGGGCGGCAGGGCCTTCACTCAGCCACATGAGGAACGGCGATCATGTCCATCCACCATTTTGCCGCCGGGGTCCTGGCGATCCTGGCGCTCTCCCCCCTTAGCAGCACCGCCCGTAGCGATCACACCCAAGTCCTGAAAGGGCACTGCGTCCTACTACGGAGCCAAGTTCCACGGCCGCCGCACGGCCAGCGGTGAGCGCTTCAATCAGGAAGCCATGACCGTTGCCCACAAGACCCTCCCCTTGGGGACCAAAGTGCGCGTCACCAACCTGCACAGCGGCGAGAGCGTCGAGGTCAAGATCAACGACCGCGGTCCCTACGGCAGAGGGCGCATCATCGATCTGTCCAAGGGCGCAGCACGTAAGCTCCGCATGCTCCGCTTGGGCACGGCCAAGGTGAAGGTCGAGGTCATCCCCAAACAGGACGACGACGCGTGAGAGGCTCCCTCCAGCGCCGAACCAATCACTCTCCCGGGTAAGTTAGGCTCTCCTCCCCCCAAGGGCTTCCGCGTGCTTTGGTGAGCCCTGATATCGACCGGGCGCGGGGTCGTCTCCCCGCGCGCGCTTTAGGCCTCGGTTGTCGCTGTCGCTGACTCTCCGCTCAGAGGCCAACCAGCTCCGCGTGCACGCCTTGGCGTGTGACCGCGCTCAGGATGGCCGTGCTATTCGTCTTGTCGGGGTTGTACTCGACGACGTTGAGGTGCGGGCGCTCACTCGGATTGTGGAAGCCCACCACCCCCTCGATCTCGCGCACGGCGCTCTCGATCTGCGCGCGCCGCTCGGGTCCCAACTCCTGGTCAATGTGGACGGTAATGTCGGCAAGCTGGATGTTCATGGTGTCTCCTCGCACGCTTTGGTGGTGCAACTGAACCCGGGCCGGCCCCCGTGCCTGTCGAGCCCCGATCGCCCGCACCGAGTCCGAAAGGGAAGGCTTGATCACGCAAGCCACCGCTTTGTGTATTCAGTATGGGCGCCGCGCGAGCGGTCGGAGCTCGCGCGCGGGGCCATTTTTTGACCGCGAAGTGACCTGGATCACTATCCGCCGGCCCGGGCCGTGGAACCAACATTGTCCGGCGCGGCCTTCCGGCTTCGCCCCAGCCGCCTAACCTTCGTTCTTGTCCTGCAGGATGTCGTCCGCCCAGGTGAGCGCAGCGACCACGTTCGGAAACCCGATCGTGCTCGCGAGCACCACAATGGCCTGATAAATCTCCTCAGGCCTCGCCCCCGCGGCGCGCGCCCGTCTGACATGGCTGTGCACCGCGCCCTCTGAGCGCAGGGCACAGGCGGCGGCGCGCTGAACCAGCTGGGTCGTCTTCTCGGGGAGCGGTCCTTCCTCGCGGACGGCCTGTCCGAGGGCCTCCACCGCCGCGAAGAGTTTCGGATAGCGCTCCCTGAGCGCGGAGAAGCGGTCGGGTAGCGGTGTGTCGCTCATCGTCGTCTCCTGACCTGTCCTCTATGCCATGCGTGCTCCGTCGCCCATGGAGCGGCGGCGGTCCGCTACCCCCAGTAAAGCACGCCGGGGAGACCTCTGCGGAGTTCACCGCGATCGATACGCGTTCCCGCAGGAACACGCGTCTGCTATACATGACAAACCGTTCATGGGAGATCCTCGGACAAGCGGCGTGAGTGAGACGGCGGCACTTCCCGAGCGCGCACAGCTGGTCGCATTCAGGCGCCCGTGCCATGCCTGCACGACGGAGCACTTGTGTCTGCCGTGCAATCTCGACGCGGAAGAGGACCGGCAACTTCGCACCCTCATCCGGCGGACCGTCCCCTACGGGCGCGGCGAGCGCATCGTTCGCCTGGGGGCGCCCTTCACCGCCCTCTATATCGTGCAAAACGGCGCGGTCAAGACCCAGCAGGTGACCGTCCAGGGTGAGGTGAACCTCACCGGCTTTCACCTCGAAGGCGATCTCTTCGGCCTGGATGCGATCGGATCCGAGACCTATCCGTCCGAGGCGGTGGCGCTTATGCCAACGACCGTGTGCGAGCTGCCCTATCGGGCCTTTGAAAGGCTCTGTCCGCACATCCCACCGCTGCAGCACTGGTTGCTCAGCCGCCTGGGTGGGCAACTGAAGGCCCAGGAGGCGGTGAGCCGCTGGAACTCGCAGCGCGAGATGCAGGCGCGGCTTCTGAGCTTCTTCCTCGATTTGCAGCAGCGCCTCGAGATCCGGCAAAGACCCCAAGGGGGCTACTACGCGATGCCCATGCACAAGTGTGATGTGGCGTTGTTTCTGAAGATCACGCCCGAGACCCTGAGCCGCACCCTCAAGGTGCTTCGCACCAAGCGGCTGCTCGACATTCGCTCCCAGCGCTTTCGCCTGCCCGACGTCGTGGCGGTGCGGCGTTACGTTGGGGAGTGACAGTGCCACCACGCAGGCCGATCGCTGCTCCCGTCCCGGCATGGTGAGCATGCTCGAACTATCCTTCACATCTGCGTCCAGGGCTCCGCACTCCCGACAAGGCACTTACAGCCACTCTCAGTCTCCCGGCAGGCACCTTCCGGGGGACCGCCTTTATTCCCCGCCCGGGCGCGCGGTGTCACCCCAAGCCTGCCCACGCTTGCCCGATCGGCAATTGCAGTCGTGCCCGGCGTCGGTGAGGAAAGGGGATCAAGGCGACCGGCTGGCTCCGGCCGGACGCCAAAGAGCGGATGTCCGAAACGGGCAGGGTGTCCATCCCTTCTACACCCACGCCGGGTGATAGCAAATTGGGTGTGGTGCACGCGCCGAATTCACGGGTCCGCCTCCGCACCGCCGGAATCCGTGCGAGGGACGCGGGGACTGCGCGATAGCCCAGATACGTCGTGACTATCCTGCCGCCCAGCGCCTAGACTCAAGGTTCTGCTTCGGCAGCGAGTATCCCTCGATCAAGCTGTACCTTCGGCTACCAATGGGCCAACGAACGCAGTTAGGCGGAGGCTGTGCCTGACCGCGCTTTTTTAAGAAGCGATTCGCCCCCAGCCGGCTCGCTCAGCAACCACCCGGGCGCCCTCGAAGAACTCCGCACCCCAGAAACGATGAAGGCCGGAGCTTCCCGGGCTGGAAGTTCGGCCTTCGAGTCCCGCGACGGACGGTGGCCGAGGACTCACACCGAAAAATAGTCGGTCTGATGCTCAACGACACATGACGTCGTTGGGGTTTTCGGTGTGTCGCTGATTACGTTGTCATCCGGTTCTGTTCGGCGAGCTGGATGTGGATGCGATCGGAGCAGGGGCGTGGCGGTCCGGGGTGAGGAGCGGGGACTACACAGCCCCGATGCGCCATTTGCGGCTGGCGCCAAAGCGCGCTTCAAGGTGACCGCTCGGGTGTCGCATTGCGCGTTCCTCCTGGGAACGAAGTCGATCGACGTGACGGGCGATGGATGGGTACGACGATGCCGCATTCTTGAAGTGTTGGCTGACCGTAGCACTACGGATTGTGGGTTCCTCATACGGCGGATATCGTCAGCGGTGAACACGAACAATGGGCGCCGTGAGCCCATCCGGAGGAAGTCCACAATCTGCCACAACGGGAGAAGAGGCCATGCCGAGTCTCTACATCGACGCTCTGTCGCTCATCGCCTGGGTAGTTGTTATCGGCGCCTTCTTCGTATGGATGGTGGTACGCCTCGTCCACGATTGCGTTCACATTCGCAGGTATCGACAGAAAGTCGCCGCACGCGCGATGAGGCTACGCTTCAGTGCGATGGCTGAGCGCCTGGGCATCAGGTTGACGCGACTCCAGCGCGAGGCGGGCGACGTCGAGTTTGAATACCGACTCCTCACCTGCGAGCAGTGTCGCGCCACGCACGATTGCGATTGCTACCTTAAGGGCGAGACCAGTGACTCGCCCTCCGCCTTCTGTCCAAACTATCCAACACTTAGTGCGCCAAGCAAAGCTTGGCGCTTCTTGCCGGGTGCAAGTCCCGGCCGGGAGCGCAATCAGGAAGATTGCTCGTAAGGGCTAACCACCCACCCGTATCGAGTGTTGCGCCTCTGGCGGACAGCGTTGCCAATGGTAGGGAGACTGTAGCCAACGTGAACAACAGAGGTGAAGCGTACACAGAGAATCTTGTAGGCCAGAGGGGTGGCTACGCCGCGTACGATCTTGCATAATTGATCGCCCCCCTTTGCTGTTGGCTGACGGGTGCAACCCGTCGTCCGCGCCCGCTACGCGGCGAGTGGCTGGCTGAAATCCGCATCGTTGGCGGCATATCCCGGGTACAGGCGCCGGGATTCGTGATCGATGCGAAACGCGGTGAATTCCTCCCAGAGGCCGCTCAGGTAGATACAACGCATGTCGAGCATGGCGCGGGCGCCGGAGATGACCCAGCGCATGCCGGAACGTTCCATGCGGTCTTTGACGACACATCGGCAGGCCCCTTCGATGACACCGGAGGCGATGGGGAAGCCGTGCTCGAGGTAGGCGTCGTAGGCCATACGATGGGCATTGTTGCGGAAGTATCCACAGATACGCTCCAGCGTCTCGCTGCGCTTACCCTTGAGCTTGTGGTGCGTGCCGAGCCAGCGCAAGGCGTGGATCACGGCGGCGATCTCGCCGTGGAGCATGCGTCGGGCCTGCGCTTTGACGAAGGCGCGGGCGGCGTCGCTGCCGGTGGGATGGAACAGGAACGCGGCCTGCCACAGGTAACCGAGGGCGTGGAGCAGATCGAGGATCTCGGTGACCTCGGCAAGCTCCTCGGGCAGGTAGTCCCAGCCTGCTTTCCAGAGCGAGTCCTGGCCGTCCATGAGCAGGACGACCTGCTTGTTGCCCTCGGGGTTGCGCTGGGTCATCTGCTCGGCCAGCCAACCGAAGATCGCTTGAACTTGCGGCTCGGTCGAGTCCATGTCATCGCGCTGCAAGGCCGCCCGGACATACTTGAAGCAGGGCTTGGGGCGTGACGGTGGCTGCTCGGGGGGCGATGCCTCAAACAGGGCATCCAACACCTGCTCGGGTGTGCGAACGAACGGGTCCACTGTATAGGCCGCCCCGAGCAAGGCCATTTTCTTGGTTCCGGCACGCATCCCTTCCGTGGCGGGAGGCTCGGCCCCCGTGGGTGCTTGGCCGCCACCGCGCATCGCAACCCCCTTGCCGTCAGCCGTGCAGACCAGGATCTCCCCTTCCTGCGCCGCCGCCGGGATCGGGCGCTCTTCCCAGAAATCCCCGACCGCCGTGGCCATCTCGCGCTGGTTGCGCTCCAGGGTGTGCACCGATTGGCTAAAGCCGAGGATCCGGGCAAGTGTGGCGCTGACCGTCGCATAGGGCATCTCCACCGCCAGGTGCTGATCCCAGTCCTGCAGCAGGTACGAGCTCTTGCCCCGCGGTAGCCCGAGACGTTCATCCAGCGGGACCGCCTCGATCTTCTGGCCCTCGCGCGTCCCGTAGACCGCCCGCATCAGCTCGAACAGACCGAACACGTTCTGGATTTCACGTCGATGCAAGTCAACGAGCCGACGCACCTCGCGGCCATCCTCCAGGACGATCCGCTCCCCCGCATCGCCATCGCCGAACAGATCCAACCAGGCCCCGAAGATGCTGCGACCCAGTTGCAGCATCCGCTCCCACAGCCCCGTCTCCACTTCGTGCGCCGTTCGCCCTTGTTGGAACGCGGTCTGCACAAACGCCAGGATCTCGTCGAATTCGTCCAACAGTGCCTGACTCTTGATCTCGCTCGCTGCCTCGTTCATGCTCCTCATCGTGGGCTCCCCCGGTTACTCGACCTAACTTCCCGCCATAGCTTGGCGGGAAGGAGCCCCGTTGTCTAGTCCGCTCTTTTCGAGCCTGTCTTTACGCTCCCGAATAGGCCGCTCGCGACGGGTCGCCCCCTTGCACCAGTCGACGATGACTCAATGGGTTGGATGCGCGGAAGGCGGGTTGCACCCATCCGTCAGAGCTGATGGCAGTTCATTGGCGGCCGGCTTGTCGCTGCCGAGTCCGGGAAACGAAGGCGCTCAACTGTGACGTGACTATCCGGATGTGACTCACTCGTCGCAGCGCCTCAAGCGACCATCCGTCGACCACGAGATTTGTTCCCGGGCCCCTCGCTATCTCGCGATACCCTGTTGTTGCGATATTTCACCGAGACGGTATTCTCGATAGATGTTCTCAGACGAAAGCGCTGCCATGAATTACCTATCCCACTTCGATACCAAGCAGGACATCTGCGGAGGCGAGACCATAATTCGTGGAACGCGCGTCACGCTGCGCACGGTGTTGGCGAGTCTCGCCGAAGGCGCCACCGTCGACGAGATCCTGGCGGACTTTCCTTCGGTGTCCGCAGAGGACGTCCAAGCCGTCATCGCATTTGCAGCCGCTTCCGCGGAGGAAGATCTGCCGATTCCTCCCATGCCCAAGGTCGCATGAGGATCAAGCTGGACGAGAATATTCCCGTTAGCCTGGTGACTGCACTCGATGCGCTCGGGCACGACGTCGACTCGGTCACGCAAGAAGGACTGACCGGCAAGCCGGATCCGGATGTCTGGAGCGGCGCACAAGGATGCGGGCGGTTTCTGATCACACAGGATCTCGACTTCTCTGATTTGCGGCGGTATGCGCCGGGAACCCACCACGGGCTTCTTCTGGTGCGTTTGAAGCAGCCGGGGCGCGGCGCGGTCTATACGCGTGTCATCTCCCTGTTCAAAGACCACGACCCGGACCTGTGGCGCGGGTGCTTCGTGCTTGCGACCGAGGTAAAGGTGCGCGTCCATCGACCTCCCTCCGAGACGGACGCGTAGTGCAATCAGTATGCGCCGCCTCGGCTCCTGCCGATTCTGACCTTCCGGTATGGGCCGTGAACCGGCCATACTCGCAACCGCTTCGATTGGGCATCAGCAAATGGTACCAAGAGCTGCACCCTTTCGACGTCTTGGTCCGATGCGACTCAGCGGTCAGTCTCCGCTACAAGCCAACATCAGCGTAGGATCAAAAGTGCCAGCTTCAATAGGCCCCTCCACAGAGCCGCTTGTTGCGAAAACCTAACACCTCCCCCTGCGGCCTCGCGTGTCCGCTACGGGTCGTTTGCGCCTACTCCTGGGCCAAAAGCTGAGCGTCCGCTTCGCGTTGTGGATTCAACCGATCGACGCAACACATGCGGCAAATCGTTGTGCCGGTGTCTCGTAGTCTAGTTCTTGCCGGACGACCTGCGCGACTTCGTCATCTCACTCGATTCCCTGGTCTACGCCTACCTCAACGGTCAAACCGCCGAACCCATTTCCCAGGCATTTCCCTTGCTGCGCCTCGAACAGGTCTATAGTGCACTCGCCTACTATCTCGCCCATCGTGAGATCATCGATGCTTATCTCCGAAAGGGCGCCGCGGACTTCGAGCACCTGCGTCAGGCCACCCGCGACGCGGACCCAATATGGCACCGAAAGCTCGACCAGGCCCGGCGAAAAGCGTCCTAAGCCGCAGTCCTGCGCCCATCTCGGTGTCGTCCACTGAACCCAGAAGTCGCTGTCGCCCCCCCGGATCGACCTACTCGACCGACACGCGCGGCGATGTCGCGATGGCAACGAGAACCTACGAGCGATGAATACGACCGGCGGCAAGCTCAGCCAGGATTACGGCTGGGAGATCACCATTCTCCACAAGCTTCGGGCCTTCTCCGACGGGCTGTCGCTGCTGGAGCTGCGGATCAATTGGGACCGCTATCTGGCGGACCACACGCCGCGCTTCGAGCTGCATCTAGTGCTGCTCAATGTCACCATCGTCGAGCTGAATATCTATTACCTTCACCATCGGATGGACGCAGCGGATGGTGACGACATCCGCACCTGACGCGCTTCGAGCAGGTAACGCGGGTTCGCATCCGGATCCCGAGCACCAAGGGGCTACGGATATCGCTCCCGGCCCACCTTGCCTCCTCGGTCAAGACCGGCGCCAACCAGCGCCTCGGCCGCCGCCGCGTCCAGAAGGAACCGATCACCATTCGCCTCGATCCGACCGCACTCGTGACGCCGCTACCCGGTGTCACGCCTCTCCAGACGCTCTGCACCGTGCCGCCTGGCGATAACATCAGCGGACTACGAGCTCCATCGGTTGAGGCCCGCGGCGCCGCCCCACGGCTGGTAACGCCGAGTCGTGCCACGTGATCAAACAGTGCAGCGGTCGGCTTCTGGCAAACAAGCGCGGGCCTTGATCGTAAGTGCGTTCACCGCTGTGGGAGCGCCGTTCGCGGCGCGATGAGCACCGCGTAGAGGCGAGGACGACGCTCCCACGGCAGGAAGCCTCTGGCCGAAGTTATGATCAAGGCCGAAGCACGACCACCACATCTGCAAGCGCGTGCGTCGCGCACCTGCGGTCTCAACGCGCCCAATATCTTCCCCTTACCCTTCTCCGCTCCACACGGCCCGCACCCGAGCCAACGGTCGCATCTCGTCGTTCGCCTGGAAGTCTGGATAGTCGGGATTCGCCGCTTTGAGCACGTAACGTCCATCCGGCTGCTTGGTGACCAGGCGGAGCACGTACTGATCGTCACCGCTGGCGTCCTGTCGCTCGATGGCCATCACGTCGCCCGTGATGGCGCCGGCCCCTTGTCGGAATCGACCAGCTCCAGCAGCAGGTAGTCGCCGTCGCGCACCGGATTCTTGCCGCCCTCCATTGAGTTGCCGGTTGCGCGGGCGACGAAGTGGCGGCCGGGGTCGATGTTGCCGTGGCCGGGCGGGACCCGGTAGGTCTCTTCAACGTCCCTGCGACCGGCGCGGAAGTGACCGCAGGCGATGCGTAGATCCGGGAAGTACGGCACCTCGATGCTTTCGGTGCGCTCGGTGTCTTCGGCAGTTGGACGCTGCGGGAAGGGCAGGATCTGCGCGCCCTTGGCGGTCGGTTCCCCGGCATCGCCCGTCGCCCGCTGGGGCAGGCGCGGCTCATAGGCAGCGAGCCGGTAATCGACCAGTTCCTGCACCATTGCCTGGAAGGTGTCGCGCTCCTCGCCGGCGACCGCGAAGGTCGCCTGGAACCGCCCCTCCGCCACCTCAAACCAGCGCTTTGCATCGCCAGCGCGGTTGCCGCCGGCCCAGGCGTTGATCGGGTTGCCCTTCCAATAGCTGAGCCATTTGCGCTCGTCGACATCGTCGATCTGTTGGAGGTCCTTCCGGATGTCGGGGATGAACCGGCGGCGACGGCGAAAAACCTCCAGCGCCTGTGCGGCCAGGTCTTCGACGACCGGCGGCTGGTGGAATCCGTCCAGGTCCAGCATCGACTCCATTGGCACGGCCTTGAAGCACTTGCTCATGCTGGTCGTCTCCACCTCGCGAAAGAAGTCCGCGTGCCGCTCCAGACAGTCGGCTTCGGCCGGCGTTAGGTCGCCCAGTTCAGCCACCAGTGCCCACCACTGGCCATGTTGGCGCCGAAGGTCCTGGGGGCTCGACCCGCTGCGGTAGAACTCCGCCAGGGTCGGCCGCCGACTCAGGGAGTCGCGCACGGCCTGGTAGTCGGTGGCCGGCCCCTTGCCCTGTAGGCGGATCAGGAAGTCGATGATGGCCAGGTCGTAGTTGGCGAAGCAGCCGGGCGGCAGCTTGAGCTGCCCGTCGCGGGCGTGGCGGCCGAACTCGGCGAGCTGGCGGTAGCTGCTGCCCACCTCGAACAGCGCCTGGGGCTTGTTCAGGAAACCCTGATGGTTGCCGATGAAGTCCAGCACGATCAGGCGCTCCTTGTCCGGGTGAAGTCGCAGCCCGCGACCGAGCTGTTGCAGGAACAGCACCTTCGATTCGGTGGGGCGCAGCATCGTCACGGTGTCGATGGCGGGCAGGTCCACGCCCTCGTTGAACAGGTCCACCGAGAAGATGACCTGAAGGTCGCCCTGGTCCAGTTGCTCCAGCGCGGCGCTACGCTCCAGGGTCGAGCCGTGGTAGACGGCCTCGGCGCGGATGCCCTCGCGGCGAAACCGCTCCGCCATGAAGTCCGCATGGCTGCGCGACACGCAGAAGGCCAGTGTGCGTTGCCGGCCCTGCTCGTGCCAATGCCGCAGCGCGTGGCGGGCGCGGCCCTGGGTGGCGAGCTTGTGCTCCAGGGTGTGCGGGTCGAAGCGGCCGTTGCGCCAGGGGATCTCCCGGTAATCGACCGTCTCGTCAAAGATGCCGAAGTAGTGGAACGGGCAGAGCAGCC
Organism: uncultured Gammaproteobacteria bacterium; assembly: GCA_963824085.1. Lineage (GTDB taxonomy): Bacteria > Pseudomonadota > Gammaproteobacteria > Chromatiales > Chromatiaceae > JARRNE01. The sequence goes on along the minus strand of CAWGNT010000022.1, from coordinate 12,504 downwards.
CGAGCTCGATGCCGTCGAACAGGTGCCGGCTGTAGACCAGGTTGTCGTCGCACAGGCTCAGGATATCCGACTGATCCGTGCGCTCCGGCGTGGCCGTGAGCCCCAGCAGGAAGCGCGGGCGCAGGTGTTGCGGCAGGCGCCTGTAGGTGGGCGCTGCGGCGTGGTGGAATTCATCCACGACCACGTAATCGAAGTGGTCGGGTGCGAAGCGCTTCAGGTGTTCCGCCTGCCCGAGCGTTTGCACCGACGCTCACAAGCAGATCGACATCGGTCTGCTTGTGAGCGCCGGTATAGCGGCCCACCCGTGTGCCCGGATACACGCGCAGAAAGCTAGTCTCCGCCTGCAGCAAGATCTCCTCGCGGTGGGCCACGAACAGCACGCGCCCGGCCGCCATGCGTTGGCTGTCGAAAGCGGCCAGGTAGGTCTTGCCGAGCCCGGTGGCCATCACCACCAGGCCCCGCCGGTAGCCCAACCCACGGCTAGCCGCCAGCGCGGCCAATGCCTCCTGCTGCACCTCGGACGGTTCCGGCGGCGGCTCCTCCGGCTCCTCGCAGCCGGCGGCGATGGGCAGATGCTGCACCAGCCGCCGGCGTTGCTCGTACTGCTCGATCCAGTCGTGATCCAGTGGGAGCACGTTCGGGTGGGCGAACAAGGTCTCGTACCGCGCGCGGATCTCCCGGAAACGGCGGCTGTCCGGTGAATCGGCGTCGTCCGTAGGCTCCACCCGCAGGTTCCACTCCAGGCCGTCGGTCAGCGCAGTGCGGCTCAGGTTGCTGGAACCGATGAAGGCCGCGCCCCAGACCGTCTCGCCGCCGCTGCTCCGCATACAGATGTACGCCTTCAGGTGGAAGCTCTGCTGCTCGCACAGGAACACCCGGATAACCGCACCGCGCTCCGCCAGCAGCATCAGCCGCCGCAGGGCCTGGGGATCGGTCACGTCGAGATAGTCGCTGGTCAGCACGCGCAGCCGCGCGCCGCGGGTCTCGGCCGCATCCACCAGGGCCGGATAGACCAGCGCCAGACCGCTGCTCTTGATGAAGGCCACCGCGAGATCAATGCGGTCGGCCCGGCGAATTGCAGCCAGCAGTCGCGGCAGAAACGGATCGGACGCGCCGCCCGTGGTCAGGAACTGGCTCAAGCCGCCACCGTGCTTCGTAGCAACGTATTCAGCCAACTCTCCGCCTCGCGGCGAGGGCGAAGGTCGGCGGCGATCCAGGTCTCCACGGGCTCCAGGCCGCGCACCTGCGGCAGCAGCTCCGCCAAGCCCGACTCGTCCAGATCGGTGAAGCGCCGGCCATAGTGCTCACGCTCCCCGATGCCGTACTTGAAGGAGGCGTAGAGAACGCCGCCCAGCTTCAGCGCCTGGCACAGCCGCTGAATCACGTCGGGCAGCTCGGCAGAAGGCACATGCAGCAGACTGGCGCAGGCCCAGATGCCGTCGAACTCGTCCTGCCAGGCAATGTCCTGGAAGCGCAGGCAATGCACGGATTGGCCAAGGTGGTGTTTGGCCAATGCGACGAGGGCCGAAGAGGCGTCGAAGGCGGTGACTCCGTGGCCAAGCTTCCCGAAGGCTCGGGCATCGCGGCCGGAGCCGCAACCTGCGTCGAGGATATGCGCCCGCTCCGGCAAGAGCGGCAGGAAGCGGCGATAGAGCGGGGTCATGTCGACTTCGACGGTATCGGCGAAGAACGTCCCCGCGTTCTGCTGGTAGTAGTCGATGTTCAGGTCAGACACCCAACGACCTCGTCGGCGACTTTGTCCCGTGAATCGCATCAACAGGGCATCTGAGCCGTCCAGAACCCACTCATCATGGGCCACCAATATCGTGGTCTGTCCCTGAGATATCCCAAAAATATATTCAATTAAAATAATAGCCTGTAGCGCATTTTTCGCAAAGGATTGAGCATACATGGGGGGATGTGGTCCACTCCAGGCGACAAAACCTTCGGAGGACCGCCCCCATGCATGCGCTGACGATTCTACAACGCTGCCTTGGCCCGCTGCTCACCGGCATCCACGCGCGGCGACTGGCGGCGCTGCTGGAGGCGGTGGCGGCAACGGTGTGTGGCCCTCGACTGACGCTGACCGACATCGGCCGGCGCTTGGGCGGGGAGGCGAGCCTGCGCAACAAGATCAAGCGCTCGGATCGGCTGCTCGGCAACCGCCATCTACAGGGTCAGGCACGAACGATCTATGGCGCGCTCGCCCCGGTGCTGCTGCGCGGGCTCGCCGCGCCGCTGATCGTCATCGACTGGTCGGATTTGAAGGCGGACCAGTCGCTGCATCTGCTGCGCGCCTCAGTGCCGGTGGGCGGTCGTAGCCTGACGCTGTACGAGGAGGTCCACCCGCAAGGCAAGCTGGGCAATCGCCAAGTGCAGCATCGGTTCCTGCAGCGTCTGGCCCAGATGCTGCCGGCCTCTGCCGAGCCGATCATCGTCGCCGACTCCGGCTTCAAGGTGCCGTTCTTCCGCGAGGTCGAGCGGCTGGGTTGGCGTTGGGTCGGGCGGGTACGCGGGCGCGACTACATCAAGCTCAAGTGGCGTTGGCGCAGCTGCAAGCGCCTGTTCGCGGAAGCGACCACCACGCCGAGCTGCCTCGGCAGCGGGCAGTGGGTGCGCAGCAACCCGCTGCACGCGCTCTTCGTGCTGGTGCGCCGGCCCAAGCAGGGACGCCAGGCCAAGACCGCTGCCGGCAAGCGGGCACGCTCCAAGAAGAGCCAGCAGGCCGCACGCTCGGCCCGCGAGCCTTGGTTGCTGGTGGCCTCCACGCGCTTTGCCGACTGGCCGGCGAAGCGGCTGGTGCGGGTCTATCGCCAGCGGATGCAAATTGAACTCAGCTTTCGCGACATGAAGAGCGAGCACTTCGGCGAGGGCCTTGAGCGCAGCGCCTCCAGCGGTACCGGTCGGTTCACCGTGCTGGTGCTGATCGCCTCGCTGGCGGCAATCCTGCTCTGGCTGATCGGGACGGCAGCCGAGCGCACGGGGCTGCACGAGCGGTTGCGTCCGTGCAGTGGTAAACGCCGCGCCTACTCGCGCCTGTTCCTGGCTCGGCTGTTGCTGACGGTGGAGCACTGCAAAGCGGCCGCGGTGGACCTGGCCGATGCCATCGGACCACTGGACCAATGGGTTGCGAGTGATCACGCCGCCCTGCTCGCCGACTGACTCCGGGCGGCCGGATTTGTGGGGATATCTCAGGGTCTGTCCATGAATACTCTCCGGTCACGAGTCGTCGCGACGAGCTTCAGCGCGGTGGCGAGTCCGACAATCTGCTGCGTCGGCAGGGTTCCGGGCCGCAAACCGAACTCCTGCCCACCGCCAAAGGTGAGCGGTCGTAGCCGCAGGCGCGGGCGGTCGCGCACGACCAGACAGCCGACACCCTTCCGACCGTGGAATTTGTGTGCCGACAGCGACAGCAAATCAATGGGCACTTTTTCCAGGTCCAGCGGGAGCTTTCCCGCCGCCTGGGCGGCGTCGACATGCAGCAGGATACCCTCTACGCCGGCAACAGCGGCAATCGCCTCGATGGGTTGGATGACGCCCGTCTCGTTGTTGGCGTGCATGACAGAGATCAACAAGGTGTCTGGCCTCAGCGGCTTAGCAATGGCATCCGGCGAGACTCGCCCATTGGACTCGGGGGGCACAAAGCTGATTTCAAAGCCGTTCTCTATCAGCGACTCGCAACAGCCCAGAGCTGCCCTGTGCTCGATCTGAGTGGTCACGATGTGCCGGCCCACGTCAGCATGGGCGTAGGCGACGCCGCTCAGCGCCAGATTGATACTCTCGGTGGCCCCGGACGTGAAGACGACCTCACTTTCAAGGCATCTCAGCTCTGTTGCAATCTCTCGCCGGGCCGCTTCGACTAGGGCCAATGCCGCTTGCCCAGGCAGGTGCCGGGCAGACGAAGGGTTCACAAATCCGTGAGATCCTTCGAGAACCTGCATCATCTCCGAACACACTTCCGGCGCGACGCATGTTGTTGCCGCCGTGTCGAAATAAAGTGGATTCGGGGATTCTGGCATCTCGGGTCGCTCGCTGGCCTTAACTGCCGAGAAGGTCAGCGCGAGATGTTGCCACATCGGAAGGCTCACGGGGTGAGTCTGCAGCCCACCGCCGAAAGCTCGCAATGCTTACGCGAAGCGCGGTCGCGGCCACCGGGCAGCCTAAGGTGTGCTACGATCTGTGGGCACAAGTAATGTCTGACATGTCATGGAACCACTCGACATCTTTTCGGTACGGGATCTGCGCACGCGCTCCGGCGACCTGCTGCGGGACGCGGAGCTGGGTCAGCTATCCCTCATCACGAAACACGGCCGCCCGGCGATCCTCGCCGTGCCGTTCGATGGGCGCCTGCTCGATCAGGGTGTCCACCGCGCCTTGGCCTTGAGCCTGTACGAGGGCCAACACCTGACCCTCGCCCAGGCCGCGAAGGTCGCCGGATTGTCCCTGGACGGGTTCATCGACCTCCTCGGTGCCCTCGGCGTCGCCGCTGTCGACTATCCCCCCGAGGAGCTGGCCGGCGAGCTGGATGCCGCCCTGTGACGGCTGTCGTCGTGGCCGACGCCGGGCCTTTGATCGGTCTGGCCCGGATCGATCGTCTGTCCGTTCTCGCCACCCTGTACGGATCCGTCCTGGTTCCCGAGCTGGTTCTGGCCGAGCTCCACGTCGATTCGGATCGGCCCGGGGCACGGGCCCTGTCCGCTGCGTTGGCTCAAGGCACGATCCGACAGCAGGCGCTTCCCGACCACAGCGCGACCGTGCTGGCGCGCCTGGGTTTGTTGCTCGACGCCGGGGAGGCGTCTGCGATCCTGCTGGCTGAGCAGACCAAGTGTCGCTTCTTGTTGATCGACGAGCGTCGGGGGCGGCAGATCGCCCGGGCGCGCGGCATCCCCGTAGTCGGTCTGGCTGGCGTATTGCTGGCCGCCAAGCGCACAGGGCGGCTCTCGTCGGTCGCCTCGGCGCTGGCGGACCTGTCCCTAGAGGGGTACCGGCTCTCGGACGCGTTGGTCAGTGAGGTCTTGCGCCTGGCCGGTGAGGCGGAATCAGCCGGATGAGGCGGTGGCAATACCGATCGTGGGGAAGCGGCTGGACTCGCCGAGGTGGTTCGCTGGTCACCCATGGACGTGCGCTGACGGGGAACTGAAGCGCCTGGGCGGATTGCGGGGCTGGTGGATTCGTCCAGCGCCAGCCTCCACCCCTCACGGCAATGCCGGCAGCGCCGACTCCCACAGCTCCGTCTCAGCCTCCGGGCGTGCCGCGTCGCTGTCGAGCCCGTCCGATCGGGTCTGACTGCGCGCGGCGGCATCCGGCCTTGCACCGGATATGTCGAATTCGCTCCCGGTGCCGGTCAGGGCGTCAAGGTTGAGATTGTCGAGGCTCGGGAAATGCCCTGTCTCGGCCAGGATCGCCAGCCACTCGTCGAGGTTGACCCGGTCCCAATCGACGCGCCCGAAGTCGACGACGTTGATCCCCGCGCAGTCCGGCGCGTCCGCCTCGCCCCACCCGCGCCCGAGCTGCGGGACGGATCTGCTCGTTGAGGATCCGCGCCAGCGGGGTGTTGAAGCAGCAGTAGCTGCTCCGCCGCTCGATGCAGGCGGTGAGCACCTTGGTCTTGCAGTAGGAGCCCACGTCGTGACAGGAGCGGAGCTCCCGCTTCGCCCCCAGCTCGAACTCCTCCTGCTCGCAGGTCCAGATCAGCTGGATCAGGATCACCGCGATGGTGTAGATCATGTAGGCGGTCATCACCCAGGAGAGCGCCGTGCCCACCAGTCCCCCGAGCTGGATGGTGCCCGCCTGCAGGTTGCCGCCGACGAAGGCCGCCCCGCCGTTGACGGTGAAGAGCGCATTGGCCGCCGCCTCGCCGAAGATCTCCGAAACCCATCGGGCCGTCTCCTGCATGAGCGCCTGCTTGAAGGCATCGAGCGAGAGCCGTGCCGCGGCATCGGTCGCATCCGCCGCGGTCTTGCCCATCAGGTTGTTGGCAACTGAGGTGAAGCGCTCCGTCACCGCGCTCCAGGTGTCGACCGGCTGGTCGCGAAGCGTCTCCCAGGAGCCCCGAAGTGCATTGCCCTGGTCGAGCCCCATCAGGGCGTTGTCGATCTTCCCGACGGCGAACACGAGCGAGATGTAGTCCGCGAGCGAGATCCCGTCCGGGGTGGTGCAGCAGTTGACGATGCCGCCCACCGCCTTCTTGCACTCCATGGCCTCGCCGGAGAAGACGACACAGCTCCCGCTCGAGCAGTCCATGTCCGAGGCGGCCATCTGCGCCGCCTGCAGGGCCGCGGCGGCCTTGGCGAAGTCGCCGGACTGCTCCTCGGCCGCGTCCAGGCAGTCCTCCCCCATGCAGCGCACGGGACCCGCACAGTCCATGCTTGAGGTCCGCTCCAGCACCGGGATACCGTGCAGGGTCCCGCAGTCCCACCGCTCCTCGAAGACGTAGCAGAGCCCGCTCTCCCCCTGGGCATACTTGACGCAGCTGCTGGAGAGGAAGCCGCAGTTGGGGTCGTCCTCCAGGGCGGTGCAGTCCGTCTCCACGCCCCCGTGGTTGTAAGGACAGCGCAGCACCCCCTGGGGGTCGGTCCAGCAGTCCATCTGACCCTGGTAGAAGCCGGAGCAGTCGGCGCTCACGGTGATGTTTTGGCAGAAGCTGGAGATCCCGGGCGACTGGCGAGGGCCGCAGGTCCCCGGCACAGATGCTCCCGCCGGTGATGGGGATGCAGCCGTCGGTCAGGGCCGGCATGGCGGCGCACTGGATGGGACCCTCGCAGGCCCCGTCGCCGATGGCCCGCACCAGATCGAGACAGGCCGGGTCGTCCTCCCAGGCGTCGGCCACCAGGGCCTTGGAGGGGTCGAAGCGGATGCGGATGCGCACCGTGCCGCCGCCCTGACTACCGCCCTGGATCAGGGCGAGCAGCACCCGCTTCTCCCCCGCCGTCTTGAAGTAGGCGCTGACATCGTGCCCGAGCCAGACCGTGGGGGAATCGTCGTTCTCGCACTCGCCGGCCATGTGCGAGTAATGATTCACCCCGTCGATCCAGAGCCCGGCGATATAGTCCTCGTACCAGAGGTCCTCGACCTGGGCGCTGAGGATGGCCTCGGGCTTGAGGACCCGCAGCGTGCCCGTCAGCTCCTGATAGCAGGGACCGGTGGGGAAGGCCTGACCCACGGTCCAGAGGATGCAGCCGTTGCCGCACGCGGCGAAGCTGCCGCCGGACCCGTTCTCCAGGATCTCTTCGATGGTGTAGGCGTGGCGGATGTCGCAGGCCCCGGAGTAGTCCGCCACCCGCTCGCAGGTGCGGATGTCCGGCACGTGGGTGCGGCGCTCGCCCTCGGTGAAGCGGGTGTCGAGGCTGCAGTCGGCGAAGCTGGCGGCCAGGTCCGCGAAGTTGTCCAGCACGTTATCGGTCTGGGACCACAGGGGGTCGTTCCCCATGTCCGGCCGCGAGCGGTCCACGCTCCCGCGCAGGGTCTGGTAGGCGGCACCGGTCGCCGAGTCGTCCAGCAGCAGATCGGTCTGGGCCGCGCGGCCGGCGTTCACCACACCCAGGTCATCGCCGAAGAGGCTCGTGTAGTCGGCGCGGTTGCCGCCCGCGGATCCGGGGAAGACCGCTTCGAAGTCGAGCTGGGTCTGGTCGGGCTGGCCGGGGAAGAGCGTCAGGCTGTTGCCGTTGACCGCCGGCAGGGTCACGGCGTTGGCCAGCGCCCTGCCCTCCCCCTGCGCCGCCCGCCCGGCGTCGCTGACCGCATCGCCCCAGGCCAGTGCCCAGGGCACCCAGGCCGTGGTGACGCAGAGCAGGCCGGCGAGGACCCGCATCGGCCAGCCGTGACGGTCGAAGCCGAGCGACAACACCTCAGAAGGTCGCGCAGCAGTCATTCCAGCGCCACAGGAGATACAGGTGGTCCTCCCCCGCACCCGGGAGCGAGCGCCACTCCCCCCAGCGGAAGGCGCTCTCGCCGATGACGTGGTTCGTCTGCGTCTCCGGCAGGGGGTAGAACATGGACATCCGGTACTGGGACTTGGTGAGGAAAGGCTCGATCGGGGCACTGCACAGGGCCTCGTCGCCCATGGTGCGCCGGGCGAGCCCCCGCCGGTGCAGGGCGGCCAGGGCCCGCGCCGCCGACAGGCTGGTCTCGCTCGGGCGCGAGCCGTAGTTGGGCATGGCGCCGCTGAAGGGATAGAGCAGACCCCAGGTGCCGGCGCACCAGAAGAGCGAGTCGATGGGCGTGCCGGCGCTCGCCGCCGCGGCGTCCGCCAGACAGGCGGCCAGGGCCACCGGGTTGGCGAGCCAGGCCGCCTCGGGGTTGGTGAAGAAGGCCAGCTCCCCGCTGTTCCAGGTGGGATCGAGCTCGGAGAGGTAGAGGATGTCGAAGTCGACCATCGCCTCAAAGTTGCAGCGGTCCTCGAAGAAGAGGTCGAGCAGGGTCAGCAGCGGGAAGGCGTACCAGTGGTAGTTGTAGAAGCTGATGTCCGAGGCGTCCCACTCGGACTTCCCGGCGGTGCCGAGCAGTCGCCGACTGCCGAGCGGCAGGCGGATGCCACCCAGGGCCGGTGAGCAGGCCGGGGCGCGGGTGAGCTCCACGATGCGCGCCGGCTCCCACATCGACACCACGAAGCCGGGGTGCGGGATGCCGAGCCCGTCGTTGCAGGCGCAGACGACCTGGTTGGAGGCCGCGGCCGGGCGGTCGCCGCCGCCGATGGTGAGGCCCGCGATGCGGATCGGGAAGAGGCAGCCCCAGCAGATGTCGGTGATGAGCTTGCCGGAGAAGAGCTCGGCGTCGGGGCAGCCGGGGTCGGCGGCCTGGAGGGGTCGCAGGCAGACGACGAGCAGAACCGCGAGAAAGACACGCACACGTTGGCTCATCGCCCAGCCTCCGGCGGCACCTCGGCCACGATGAAGACCCGCCCGCGGGCCTCGACGAAAGCCGGCACCCGCTCCAGGGCGAACCGTTGGCGCACATCGGGCGTCAGGAGGTAGACCGGGGCGTCGAGGGCATCCTCCACCGAGGCGAGGCCCTCCCACCCCCTGCTCCGCTCGAGTTGGGTCGCGAGGTAGAGCACGCGCCGCTCGCCCGCCTCTCTTCCGAGGCGCTTGGCGGTGGCGAGCTGGCGCTGGTCGGTGGCATCGAACACCACCAGGCGCTGGGTGAAGGGCAGCCGGTCGAGGGGGTTCACGCGTTCCCCCGCCTGGACCAGGAGGGTGCCGTCGGCCGTACGCAGGTCGCGGGGTGCGGTGATGGTGGGGTCGATCTCGCGGGTGCGGGGCTCGGCGGCGACGGGCAGCTCCTCGAAGCCGACGTGGCGCCAGTAGCGCTCGAGTGCCCGCTCGCGCAGCTTGTCCAGATCCAGGGCGGCCAGGCGGCGCTGCAGCTCCTCGATCAGATCCGGCTCGGTCACCGGCTTCACCGGCCCCAGCACCCCCAGATCCCCGCGCTCGCCGGCCAGCACGCGCGACCGCAGCCAGAGGGGATCGGCGAGCCCCGCCACGCGTGCCAGCTCGCCGTCCGGGCCGTGGGCCAGGAGCACGGGGGCGATGTCCATCCCGGCCGCGGCGAAGGGCGTGGGATCGAGCACCACCTCCGGCACCGGCTCGATGCCGGCGAGGAGCCCATGGACCTCGCGGACGAAGTCCATCAGGGACTCGTCCTCGGCCACCCCGCGGAAGGCCACCCGCACCCGCGGGGTGTCGGCGGCGAAGGCGAAGATCTCCTTGAGCTGGGCGGGGCCGAGGGAGCGGGAGGCGAGGACGGTGATGGTGACGTCCTGCGCGTGAAGCGCGGTCGCTGTCGGGCCCGCATCGGTACCCGGCTCGGCAGGCGGTCTGACGTGGACGGTGACCAGGGCGCGGTCTCTCGACGCGCCTGTTTCACGCGGCGTCCCAGTCGGACAGAGCCGTCCCAGATCCCGGCACGCCGAGACCTTGGGAAGGCCCTCGCGGAAGCGTTCCCGCTGCTCCTGGCCAAGGGCCTCTCCCGCAGCGCTCGCTCTGTCATGAGGGTTGGTCGCGATCCACGCCGGTGTCTCCGCAGACTCGGCCCATTGCTCAATCGCTGCCGCCCGATCGCGGATCGCCCGCAGCGCCGCGTCGCGATCACCATCGCCGACTGCCGCGAGAGGCGCCAGGATCAGCGCGAGCACTAGCCACCCAGCCCTACCACAACGCATAGGCCCGTCCGGTGACTTGACCGTCGGGGAGGAATCCCCAGTAACGCGAGTCGAAGCTGTCGGCGGTGGCGCCCATCACCCAGAGGTGCCCCGCCGGGACGATGTCGTCGCGCAGGAAATCCTCGGGGGGTCGGTTCAGCGTGCGCGCGAGGGCCAGCCCCTCGCCGACGGTGGCGCCGTTGATCCGCACCGACTTTGAGTCAACTTGGATGCGGTCCCCGGCACACCGGCGACACGCTTGAACCTGCCATCCCTCCGTTCCCAACGGCTCGGGTGTCCACGAAAGCGGGTCAACTCGAGGTTGGCGACATCCTTGAAACCATGCCTTGCTAGTTCAATCAAACTCTGCTGTAGTACTGTCATACACCAGCCGATCGAGGGGTTCTCCGTGTTGTCGTTAAGGCTTGATGAGCAGACCGAGGCCCGCTTGCAGGCCACCTGCCGTCGTCTCGGCTTGAGCAAGACCGAGGCGGTCAAGCGCAGCCTTGAACAGTGGCTCGACAGTTTCGAGCCGGCGCCCGATGCCTTCGAGCTGGGAACCGATCTGTTCGATCAAGGCGCCGCGGCCGGCCCACCGAGCGATCCTCAGCGCCGCGAGATATGGGAGCGCCTGCGTGCGAAGCACCGTCCTGGTTGACACAGGGTTCCTGATCGCCCTGTTCGACCGCACCGATACGCTGCACGAAAGCGCCAAACAGATGCTGGCGGCGCTGGTGCGTGATCGTCGCACGACGCTGGTGAGTGTGTGGCCGACAATCGTGGAAACCTGTTTTTTTCTCGATCCTCGCGGCAAGTGCGCTCTGCTTCAGTGGATCGAGCGCGGCGCCATGCGCTTGCGCCCCATCGAGATCGGCGACCTGGCAGCCGTCAGCGGCGTGATCGCGCGCTTCGCCGAGCACAACATCGATCTCGCTGATGCCACGCTGGCTTGGCTGGCCGAAGTCGAACGCACGCAGCGAGTGCTGACGACCGACCGGCGCGATTTCGACATGCTTCGCACCCCCGGCGGCCAATCCTTCGAGCGGTTATGGGTGCGTCCTTGACGGCCCGGCGGCCGAGCGGCCGGCAGGCGGACCTGTTCCCGACCCGCTATTCCGGGCTCCACGCGATGCGGGTAAGACCCCCTGTGTTCGTTCAGGTGAGTCCTCACTCAGATCGTGGAAGACTGTAAGGGCGCCAGGGCGCGCAGACGGGATCTAGGCGCGGAGGTGTTCCGAAGAGCGCAAAGAGGCAGTGTTGCGCAAGATGCTGCTATCGCACAGTCCTCCACTCAGCGAGCGAGCGGCTGAGGAAGGCATCAGCAAGGCGTCGCTGTACAACTTGCCGCGTCAGGCGCGTGCGCAGGGCCATCTGCTACCGGACACCGAGCATGCTTCGACGGGACGTTCGCCACTCTCGCCATCTCGCCAACATCCGTACGGTCTCGGCGTCAACTGACACGCCCGCGCTCCCCGACCTTGCCGTCCTCGCCGGTGGCGTAGGCATCAATTGGGACCTCGATGGCACCGCCGTCCTGACGCACACAGGTGATGGCTTCGGTGCGCAGATACGCCCGCTCGCTCCCCAGGTCCCCATAGCCCGCGAGCACGAGGACGCACTCGCGCACGTCGGCCCGGAAGCGGTTGGGTAGGATGGCATCGTGCTTGATGCGCGCGAGCGCGGGATAAAGGTCACGCCGGGACTGGCGGCCCGTGGGCGCGTCCATGCCCGAGAGCAGGACCCCGCGCAGGATGCTGCCGGCCGGGATGAGGACCGCATCCTCGGGGAGCGCGTGACCCTCCGCCGCCTTCTCCTCGGCGGCAACCAGGCGGATCGTCAGTGCCTTGGCGCCGTGCGCGGGCTCGGATCCGACCCCCGGCAGGCGTGCCATCCCCGGTGGTCCGGGTTGGGGCTCGGGAGTCCGGTCGAAGAGCTGGGTGAGCGGGCGTTGGGCGCGCGGCGGGGGGTGACGGCCTTTCCGTCGGCAGCGCGGCCGGGGGCTGAGGAACCTCGGCGGCCGGGGGCGCGGGCGCTGTCCTTCCCGCCGCGAGTTGCTCACGCAGTGCCTCCTGTTGCCGGCGCAGCTCCTGGAGCTCGTGGGCATTCTCCTGGCGCAGGCGTGCGATCAGGGGGTCGCGCTCGGGATCCGCCCCCTTGGTGAGGCCAAGCTTGTCGAGCCCGGCGGAGAGCTGGCCCATGTGGGTCTCGAGCCGCCGCAGCCGCTCGGCCAGGCCCTCGATGCCGATGGCACGGGGATCGGCGTCCGTGAGCAGATTGGCGATCAGGCGCCGGCGCTCGCCGCGACCCGCCGGGCACACGCTGAAGCCAGCGGGCACCCGATTCTGCGTCAGCGCGGGGAAGGTGGC